>NZ_CP047204.1:0-1493630 GCF_030408735.1 Corynebacterium faecale
GTGAGCCAAAACTCATCTTCCCTGCTCGAAACCTGGCGACAGGTGGTCGACGACCTCAACTCCCTGAGCCAACAGAAGGACAGCGGAATCCCACCGCTGACCCCCACCCAGCGGGCCTACCTCAACCTGGCCAAGCCCATCGCCCTCGTTGATGGTTATGCCGTGCTCTCCACCCCTCATGCCCTGGCCAAAAACGCCATCGAGCATGACCTGGGGGAGTCCCTGACCAAGGTGTTGTCCATGCGTATGGGCAGATCCTTCAGCCTCGCCGTCAGTGTGGAACCCTCGAAAGAACAAGACGATCCCGCGGCCCCGCCGGCCCCACGGCAGCAGGAGATCAACTATCCATATCCTGGGCAGGCCCAGCATGAGACCCAGCAGGCCCAGCAGGCTCAGCAACAACCCCCGCAGCAGACCCAGTTCCAGGGACATCACCCAGGTCAGCAGCAGGTTCCGCCCCAGATGACACCGCCGCAGCCACACAATCAGGCTCATAATCAGACCCATAATCAGGCGCCGGGACAATATGTGGTGGGAGGTGGGGAACAGGGAGGTGGTTCGTCGCAAAGCAGGGGTGGCTGGGAACAAACCCACAGCATGCCAGCCTTCGACCAGGGTTTTGACCCCAACCCGGCTCCCGTGGAGCCGCCGCAGCAACCCACTCATCCGCTGCGCATTCCGCGTGAAACCCCAGCTCACAACCCGAATAGGGAAGTGTCGCTGAACCCGAAGTACACCTTTGAGAACTTTGTGATCGGCCCCTTCAACCGATTCGCGAACGCGGCCGCCGTGGCCGTGGCGGAGAGCCCCGCGAAAGCTTTCAACCCGCTGTTCATCTCCGGCGGTTCCGGGCTGGGGAAGACGCACCTGCTGCACGCAGTGGGGAATTACGCCCAGGAGCTGCAGACCGGACTGCGGATCAAGTACGTCTCGAGTGAGGAATTCACCAACGACTACATCAACTCCGTGCGTGATGACCGGCAGGAATCCTTCAAACGCCGATACCGCAACCTGGATATTCTCATGGTGGATGACATCCAGTTCCTAGCCGGTAAAGAAGGTACCCAGGAGGAGTTCTTCCATACCTTCAATGCACTGCACCAGGCGGAGAAGCAGATCATCCTGTCCTCGGATAGGCCACCGCGCCAGCTGACCACGCTGGAGGATCGCCTGCGTACCCGTTTCGAAGGCGGGCTGATCACCGACATCCAGCCGCCTGATCTGGAGACCCGCATTGCCATTCTGATGAAGAAGGCGCAGGCAGACGGCACAGAAGTGGATCGTGAAGTGCTGGAGCTCATTGCCAGCCGTTTCGAATCCTCCATCCGTGAGCTCGAGGGTGCGCTGATTCGTGTCTCGGCATATTCCTCGTTGATCAATCAGCCGATCGATAAGGAAATGGCCATCGTGGCGCTCCGGGACATCCTCCCGGAACCGGAAGACATGGAGATCACCGCACCTGTGATCATGGAGGTGGCGGCGGAATACTTCGAGATCTCCGTGGATACCCTCCGTGGCGCCGGCAAGACCAGGGCTGTTGCCCACGCCCGCCAGCTGGCCATGTACCTCTGCCGTGAACTCACCGACATGTCCCTGCCCAAGATCGGTGATGTGTTCGGCGGCAAAGACCACACCACAGTCATGTACGCCGACCGGAAGATCCGCCAGGAGATGACCGAGAAGCGCGATACCTATGATGAGATTCAGCAGCTCACGCAGTTGATCAAATCCAGGGGTCGGAGTTAGTCGCAGCTAGAGGATGTAGTTAAGGTCCTGTGCTGGGGGCTGTTTTGGTCTGGATTGTTCCCGTTGGTGCGCCATCCGCGACCGTGCGAGGTGGCGACCCCGTTGGCGGACTCCTGGGCGGCATGGGCGGCTTGGGCGGCAACGTTGGTTGTTGCCCAACCGCACGGGCAGGAAATGTAAGTAACAAAAAATCGGTTCACCGTTGAGGTGGACCGATTTTTTGTTGTTTCAGCCTTTGCCCGGTTGTTCCAGGTTGTTCCAGCACCCGCACCGGGGTGGAAGCCTCGGCGGTGGGTGACGAGTACTAGTTGAAAAATGTCATTTTCGTTGGTTTCTCCACAAGGATCCGGTTGAGAAACTGCAGGTCAAACAGGCCAGCCGGCGTCAGTGGCCTCCAATTGAAGCGAATGACAAGAAAAAGCGGTGCGAAAAGGCGCGGAAACACTCCGTATTTATCCACAGGACCATTCACAGCTGTGTAATTACAGAATTGTAATTCGGTGATTTATGCCACTTTCGGGGTTTGTGGGCGGACCATTTCCGCCTGTGCACAACTGGTCCAAAAGTGTGGATAACCTGGGGATACATTTCACTGATCTGGGGATAGAAACCGGTCGGCGGAAGTTATCCACAGACACTCGAAGTTATCCACAGGAATTCCACAAGTGGTTTCACAATGCCAATTTTCATGGCTACCTTGGACGATGATGCTCCATCCACAGAGTGCACAGGACCTACTGTTACTACCAATCTTCTTACTAGAAGTTAACTAAGAGAAAGAGGGGTTGGGGAGAAAGCTTGATGAATGACAAAATCTGCGATCGGAGCATCGCTGAAAAACGCAAAGATCTGAAATTACAAATTCCCGAAGTGCTCCCTGCCCAGGTACGTTAGGGATGTGTAATTCCAACAACCGTTCCTCGGTGATCTCGGATCCACAGGCCCCCTCGGTGCCAGGTGCGAACCACACGGGATCCGATGAACACAACCCGGCATCGGCAATCCGATGTCCTGGTATTCCACTGGGTCATCCTGGAAAGTTGGGATGACGGTGAAACAACGAACTTTTCTTTTCAAGGAGCTTTGAAGTCAGCATGGAGCCACAAAACGTGTCATTCCGTGTGGCCAGGGAGGATCTGGTCACGTCCGTCGGCTGGGTTGCTCGAAACCTGCCCACCAAGCCAACCCAGCCGGTGTTGCGAGCCATGCTGATCACAGCTGATGATGAGGGGCTCGAACTCGCAGGCTATGACTACGAGGTTTCCACCCGGGTCCGTGTCTCCGCCGAGGTTGCAGTTCCAGGTCGCATCGCTGTCGCCGGCAAGATCCTCGCTGAGATCATCGGTACCCTGCCCAACAAGCCGGTTGATTTCCGTCTTGAGGGATCCAAGGTTCTGGTTTCCTGCGGCACCACCAGCTTCGAGCTGCCCTCGGTCCCACTGGATGACTACCCCACCCTGCCCACGCTCCCGGAACGCACCGGCGTCATCGACCCGAAGCTGTTCACCGAAGCCGTGACCCAGGTTGCTTCCGCAGCAGGCAAGGATGACTCTCTGCCCATGCTGACCGGCGTGAACATGGAGATCAACGGCAACCAGATCAGCCTCGCGGCAACTGACCGTTTCCGCCTGGCGCTGCGCAGCTTCGAATGGGATCCTGCAGGCCCGAGCGTTGAGGCCAAGCTGCTCATCCCGGCGAAAACCCTCCTGGAAAATGCCCGCACCCTGGATACCGGCCTGAATGAACCAGTCGGTATCGCTGTTGGTACCGGTGAACAGGTCGGACGTGAAGGTCTGTTCGGTATCCACACCGATAATCGTGAGAGCACCACCCGCATGCTGGATGCTGATTTCCCTAACATCCAGCCACTTCTTCCCAAGGAACACACCGCGATCGCCTCCGTGGAGATCACCCCACTGCTGGATGCAGTTCGCCGTGTCTCCCTCGTCGCGGACCGCAACGCCCAGATCATCATGGAATTCAGCGAAGGGCAGGTCATCCTGTCTGCAGGTGGCTCCGATGCCGGTCATGCCCAGGAAGTCCTGCCATGTGCCTTCACCGGAAAGGACCTCAAAATCGCCTTCAACCCGGGTTATCTCAAGGATGGACTTTCTGTCATTCCGACATCCCGTGCGGTTTTTGGTTTCACCGAACCATCCCGCCCGGCCATCATGATTCCCGAGCCTGATGAATACCCCGAGGCCGATGAGCGTGGTGTATTCCAGACCCCTGACACCTACTTCACCTACCTACTGATGCCGGTGCGTCTTCCGGGTTAAGTTCCCCGGGATTCTCATCGTGGGGGTGACATGCAGAAGTCACCCCAACACGTGAAATCACCATCTACCTGGGCTTTCCTGATCACCGCGGACACCGGGTTCCGCAGCTGGATTCACGATATCCGCGGTAAAAACCGGTAGCTGCGGACCAGCTGGCCTCGCTAGATTGTCGGAAGAATATTCCTGGAGACAGCCATCAGAACACGCCCCCACGTTTGAGTACCTGAAGGGAGGGACTGAAAATCCATGTACATCCGATCCCTGGAATTACGTGATTTCCGGTCCTGGCAGGAGCTCCAGGTGGATCTGGAACCAGGAATCACCATTTTCCTCGGCCGCAACGGCTTCGGAAAAACCAATATCGTCGAGGCAATTGGTTATCTCGCGCATCTCTCCTCCCACCGGGTGTCCACTGATGCGCCGCTGGTCCGGGCGAATGCCACGAATGCACGGATCTCCGCGGTGGCGGTCAACCAGGGCCGGGAACTGGCTGCGCATCTGTTGATCAAACCCCATGCCGCCAATCAGGGTCAGATCAACCGCACCCGGGTGAAATCACCACGTGAACTACTCGGGGTGATCAAAACCGTGTTATTCGCACCGGAGGATCTGGCACTGGTTCGAGGCGAGCCCGCAGAACGCCGCCGGTATCTGGATGACATCATCGCCACCCGGCGCCCCCGGATGGCGGGCGTTAAGGCTGATTATGACAAGGTGCTCAAACAGCGCAATGCTCTGCTCAAGACCGCGACCATCGCCCTGCGCCGCGGTTATGGAACCGATGAGGGGGCCTCCGCTCTGACCACCCTGGACACCTGGGATGGGCAGCTTGCACGTCTGGGAGCCGAGGTGATGGCTGCCCGGTTTGCCCTGGTGGCAGAGCTGTCCGATCAGATCCATGATGCGTACAAGACCATTGCCCCGGAATCACGACCTGCTGCGGTGAACTACAAAACCACCATTGACCAGGGATTATTAAAGTTAGAAGAATTCGATGCCGGCATCATCGAGGCCACCCTCCTGACAGAACTGGCGAGCAAACGCCAACGCGAAATCGAACGCGGTCTGAGCCTGGTGGGCCCGCACCGTGATGATCTGGAGCTCTACCTCGGGGGCCAGCCGGCGAAGGGTTTCGCCAGCCACGGGGAGACCTGGTCTTTTGCGTTGTCCATGCGTATTGGTGAGTTCAATCTGTTGCGTTCCGATGGCACCGACCCGATTCTTATCCTCGATGATGTCTTTTCCGAACTCGATGCCGGTCGCCGCGAGAAACTGGTCGGCATCGCCCAGGAGGCTGAACAGGTGATTATCACGGCTGCGGTCAATGACGATCTGCCCGACAATCTCACCTCAGCCATCACCGGTCGCCACGTGGTCACCGTGCAGGACACCGATGAAGGCCGAATCTCATTTCTGGACGCACAGCCATGACCGGTCAGGATGATGATTTCATCGCCCAGGCCTTTGAACGGGTTCGCAACGAGGCCCGCCGGCGCAACGGCCGGGTGCCGGATCTCAACGGACGGGATGCTTTTCGACGCACACCCCCACGTCCCCAGGGTGGCCGGTCGGGTTCTGGTTATCAAAAGTTGAAAAAAGGCCGCCCGAGCGGCCCTGATGGGCGCTATAAACCATATGTCCGCTCTGCGGAATCATTGGGATCCATTCTCAATAAGGAGATCCAGTCCCGTGGCTGGGGCAAGGATATCGCCGCGGGGTGGGTCACATCGCACTGGGAGGAGCTGGTCGGACCGAAGATCGCCCAGCACACCAGGATTGAGATGATTAAAGACAAGAAACTGTTCATCACCTGCGATTCCACTGCGTGGGCCACCAATCTCCGCATGATGCAGAGGCAGATTCTCCAGGTTATCGCGGAGAAGGTGGGCCCGGATATCATCGCTGAGCTGCGCATCTATGGTCCGAAGGCGCCTAGCTGGCGGAAGGGTCCGCTCCATGTGAAGGGGCGGGGTCCGCGAGACACCTATGGGTAGTTTTGAGTCGCAAACGCTCAGAATCCGCCTTATTTTGCCGTCTCCCGCTTTAGGTGCGCTACTGCGTAGGGGACTAAAGGTGTAAGATAAAAAGGTCTGTATCGGAAAATTAGCGAGGAGTGTTCGTTAAAAGTGGCAAACACTGAACACAATTATGACGCTTCATCGATCACCATCCTTGAAGGTCTCGAGGCAGTCCGTAAACGCCCCGGAATGTATATCGGATCCACCGGTCCGCGTGGTCTGCATCACCTGATCTGGGAAGTTGTCGACAACTCGGTGGACGAGGCCATGGCCGGCTACGCCGATCGTGTTGATGTGACCCTGCTCGAGGATGGCGCCGTCGAGGTCGTGGACAACGGCCGTGGCATCCCCGTGGAGATGCACTCCTCCGGCGCCCCGACCGTCCAGGTTGTCATGACCCAGCTGCACGCTGGCGGCAAGTTCGACTCCGATTCCTATGCGGTTTCCGGTGGTCTGCACGGTGTTGGTATCTCCGTGGTCAATGCCCTGTCCACCCGCGTCGAAGCGCACATCAAGAAGGAAGGCAAGCACTGGTACCAGAACTTCAATGCGTCTGTGCCTGAGGAGCTGGAAGAGGGCGGTAATGCCCGCGGCACCGGAACAGCCATTCGTTTCTGGCCGGATGCGGAGATCTTCGAAACCACCGAATTCGATTTCGAGACCATCTCGCGTCGTCTGCAGGAAATGGCATTCCTGAACAAGGGTCTGACCATCACCCTGACCGACAACCGCGCCTCAGATGAGGAACTCGAACTCGAGGCACTGGCTGAGCAGGGCGACACCGCTGTTGAGCTGTCCCTGGAGCAGATCGACGCTGACACCGAGACCGAGCTCGTTGAGTCCGACTCCACTGACGCCCCGAAGAAGCCCAAGAAGCGTGAGAAGAAGAAGATCTTCCACTACCCCAATGGCCTCGAGGATTACGTCAACCACCTCAACAAGTCCAAGACTGCGATCCACCCCTCCATCGTCTCCTTCGAGGCCAAGGCCGAGGAGCATGAGGTGGAGATCGCCATGCAGTGGAACTCCTCCTACAAGGAGTCCGTGCACACCTTCGCCAACACCATCAACACCATTGAGGGTGGCACCCACGAAGAGGGTTTCCGATCCGCGCTGACCTCCCTGATGAACCGCTATGCCCGTGAGCACAAGCTGCTCAAGGAGAAGGAAGCCAACCTCACCGGCGATGACTGCCGTGAAGGCCTGTCCGCTGTGATCTCCGTGCGCGTGGCTGAACCACAGTTCGAGGGCCAGACCAAGACCAAGCTCGGAAACACCGAGATCAAGTCCTATGTCCAGCGCATGGCCAATGAGCATGTCGGCCACTGGCTGGAGGCGAACCCCGCTGAAGCCAAGGTCATCATCAACAAGGCCGTCGGTTCCGCACAGGCTCGTCTCGCAGCCCGCAAGGCCCGTGACCTGGTCCGTCGCAAGTCCGCCACCGACCTGGGTGGACTGCCCGGTAAGCTCGCTGACTGCCGTTCCAAGGACCCTGAGAAGTCAGAACTCTACATCGTGGAGGGTGACTCGGCCGGTGGTTCCGCAAAATCCGGTCGAGACTCCATGTTCCAGGCGATCCTCCCACTGCGTGGCAAGATCCTCAACGTGGAGAAGGCCCGCCTGGACCGCGTGCTGAAGAACGCCGAAGTTCAGGCGATCATCACCGCCCTGGGTACCGGTATCCATGATGAATTCGACATCAAGAAGCTGCGTTATCACAAGATCGTCCTCATGGCGGACGCTGATGTGGATGGCCAGCACATTGCCACCCTGCTGCTGACCCTGTTGTTCCGCTTCATGCCGGATCTCATCGCCGAGGGCCATGTCTACCTGGCGCAGCCACCGCTGTACAAGCTGAAGTGGCAGCGCGGTGAGCCGGGCTTCGCCTACTCCGATGATGAGCGCGATGAGCAGCTGGAAGAAGGACTGGCAGCTGGTCGCAAGATCAACAAGGATGACGGCATCCAGCGTTATAAGGGTCTGGGTGAGATGAACCCGAACGAGCTGTGGGAGACCACCATGGACCCCACCGTCCGTATCCTGCGCCGCGTTGACCTCCATGACGCCCAGCGTGCCGATGAGCTCTTCTCCATCCTCATGGGCGATGACGTGGTGGCCCGCCGCAGCTTCATCACCCGTAACGCCAAGGATGTCCGCTTCCTGGACGTCTAGGAAAACGCACAGGCCGCTTCAGCACAAGAAGCATGAAATAAGCGCCCCGATGGGATCTCCCCTGCATAATCACAGGAGATTCTACGGGGCGCTCTGGTCTCACCAGGGCCTTGTTCTGGCTACCCTGGGACGGGTGACCCCAACTGAACCCGCCACCACGATCCCCACCGAGATGCCCGATGGATCCACCTCACCCGTGCAGATCTGGCATGGAGCAGGAGAGGACAAACCCCTGGTCATGATATGGCCGGGTTTCGGCATGGGAGGATATTATTTCCGTCCCCTCGCCACAGAATTGGCGGATCGTGGTTTCCCGGTGGCCGTCGGTGAATTACGAGGTCAGGGCCAGAGTTCCGCACGAGCCACCCGATCCACCACCTGGGGATACCACGACCTGGCCTCAGAGGATTTCCCCCGCCAGATACGCGCCGCCAAGGAAGAATTGGAATTACCGGAAGATCACCCCATGATCTTTCTGGCCCATTCCATGGGTGGTCAGATCTCCTGTCTCTTCGCAGCCCGGGATGATCTTCAGGTGCTCAACCTCAAGGGCATCTTCGGTGTGGGAGCAGGATCGCCGTACCGGCCCACCTTCGATCCGCAGATGGGTCGACGTCTCGGCATCGGGGCGCTGTTTCTGGGACGTGTGGGTGGACATGGCCTGGGGTATTGGCCAGGGAAGGTCCTGGGGAAGGATTTTATTGGTTATGGACGCCAGGCCGGCGCCCACATGCGGGAATGGCTGCGGTTCCATAAGCACAATTCTCTTTCGGACCTCACCGGCCAGGACATGGACTATGTGGCGGCAATGAGCCGTCTGGAGCTGCCCGTTCTGTTCACCCGTTTCACCAATGACCAGGACTGCCCCACGGCCTCCAGTGAGGCCCTGGCTGAGTTCCTCCCCAACGCCGATGTGCGTTATGAGGATCTGCCCGGCGAGCTCGGTCACAACCGCTGGGCGCGGGAACCCGGAATCGTGGCGGATCGTTTTGTGTCCTTCGCGGGGCTGCTCTAGTAGATAAACCGGGACACCCCACCGGATGGAATGCACAATAATCGCGCCTGGCCATGGGGTGAGGACCGCCGTAATAAAAAGGCGACCCAGGGTGCTACATCAGAGCGCACTCTGCTGCCATTCGGCGTCACTATGTATGCGCTGAACTTAAAGTCTCAACCTCGACTTTAACTTGTTATGACACTGTTATTGGCTGTTGTCGGCGCGCCCTAAGCAGCAGTTTTGCTCAGGAAAGGACATGTCGTGGAAGCCCGGATCAATAAAATCGGCCTTATGTCAGCAATCTGATAAACCAGGGTTTTCTCATCTCTTTATGGTGGGGGTCACATGCCGACGATGGCGTCGGAAGACGATCACCAACACCCTAAGGAGCGCACTCATGGCCGATAAGATAAACCGTCCCGCAGATCAGCCAACAGCCTCCAATCGTGACGCGGGGGTGAATATCGCGCCGACTTCCAGCCGGGTCAGAAATGGAACTGCCCCCTCAGATCATTCCGCACAGGAGGCCTGGATCGGTACCGATGACCCGCACGTATCAAGCCGTAACGTTTCTTGGGGAGCGATCATTGCGGGTGCCGTTACCTTCATTGCTCTCATGGTGCTTCTGGGCATTGGAGCCGCAGCCCTTGGACTCCAGGATTCCAGTGCTACCGTCCTGGGCATCTGGACCCTGGTTGGCCTGGTGATCGCCTTCCTGGTTGCCGGTTATATCGCAGGAGCTCTGGGCGTACGTAGCGGTCTCCTGCATGGCTTCCTGACCTGGGCCACTTCGATGCTTGCCGTCATTTTCCTGGCAGGCTGGTTGAGTACCAGTGTCCTGGGTGCGTTCGGCAGTATCGCAGGTACGGTAGCCACCACCGCCTCGGAAGCTGTCAATATAACCAGCGAGGACGCCCAGGGGGCAGCGGAGGGCACAACCCAGGAGGACATGGATCAGGCACAGGCAGAGGCTGAGGCTACTGCTGACCAGCTGGCTGATGAAGCCACACAGACTGTGGAGGATATCGCGCCCGAAGCTGCAGAAGGTTCCTGGTGGACCTTTGGTGGTCTGTTGGTCGGTGCAGTGCTTGCCTCCTTGGCCGGTGTTGCAGGTTCCCGCAGTGTGATCAACAAGCGTGAGCAGGTTGTTGCAGGCCCGAACCGTCTCTAGAGACACCAGCTACCAGGTTGCCTGCTCAGACAGGAGCCCGGGACACCGTCGAGGGTTCCCGGGCTTTTTCTGCTGGAACGCGGTCTGGGCTGGGTGTCGGTTCATGTCAGGATGCATCCGGCTCGGCTTTGTCAGGTGTCACGGTCGTGAGATACAGCTTCTGCCAGAGACGCACGAAGAAGCCGATGCCGAAGGCTGCGAAGATCGTTCCTTCACGGACACCCACCAGATCACGCATGGTGATCCAGGAGATGATCGCCGCGGAAATCACCAGCGTCCAGTCCACGATCTGTTTACAGGCACCGAAATCCAACCGGGTCAGTTTGGTGTTCAGGGCTTGAACGATGGCCTCGCCAGGCATGAAGGCGATCTGGCCGAGGAGCTGCATGACGATCCCCACCGCCACCACCATGGTGCCGAGGACAACGATGACCCAGGCCACCAGGTAGTTCTGTGGATCAATCCAGCGGGTCAACCACAGGCTCACATCGCACATCACGCCGAACAGGATCGAGATGGGCAATTGCCACAACATGTTTGCCTTGTAGTTCCGGCCCAGGATCAGCGCAGTGATGATCATGATGAGCACATTGACCACCACGGTCCAGGTGCCCAGTGAATAACCGGTGGCAGCGGCCAGCACGGCAGGTGGGGAGGAGATGGTGGTGGTGCCCAGCCCGGCGTGGACAGTGGCGGCCACGCCGAGTGACAGGGTGAACATCCCGGCGAGGAACAGTGTCCACCTGGCGGGCAGACTGAACCGGTGTGCCGGATTGGATGAGGCGCTCACGTTTTAGTTGGCGTGTTTTTCCACGAGCTGGCCGATGGCGGGGAGCTCCTGCTCGATGACCTTGGCGGCCTTGCCGCGGACACCCTTGTACACCTTGGACAGTCCGGGGACGTTGATGTTTTCCGCATTGCGGTCTGCCACGCTGAGGATGGCGTCCAGCGCGCGGTCCTTGTTGTCTGCCAGGTGGGCGCCGAAATCGGTGCCGCCACCTGCGGTGTGCTCCTGCCACAGGGGATCCAGGGAGTCCGCCATCTCTGGAAGGACGCGACGTGAGCCCTTGGAGACGATATTGGAATCCACCTTCGTGGCTGCAGCCATTGCGCCCTTGAGCGCCATGCCGGTGAGACCTGACTGCTTGTCCACGGTGGTGGAGATGAAGGTGGCCATGTCGGAGACTGCAGCGTCGAAGCCAGTATCGACAAGAAGGTTCTTGAGTGAAGTCATGAACACATAGTAGCTAGTAAAAGACCGGTGTTCCCGGCTTGGGGGCTGGGACACCGGACTTCTACGAAGGTGGAACCATGTTGCAATTCTTCCGCCACAGCACGCCCGTGGTTTCACTTGCGCCACTGTAATCACAACAGTCACAAAGCTTACAGTTGTCGGGTGATGGCGCGCAATGGGGGAGTGGTCGGTGTTCCCTCAACCGTTCAGATGCAACAGAATCCGTTGTGCAACGGCCGCCAACTGCTCATTTCGCCCGCTCAGGGGCCTGAGTCTGATGATGGTGTCTGCCACCTGGGCGGCCATGGCGCTTGCCGTGGCATGCACCCTCACCCCGTGGAATCCGGTAGTGCTCACCGCAGCAGCCGCGGCCAGTGCCCCGAAATCCCGCACCGTCTCCCCATGGGCGGAGCACACCTCATCCGCGATGAGCAACATCTGCTCGGGGCTTAACCCCCTCACCGGCTTTGCCGGATGCGCTTCTCGACGCCCGCATATTCCGGTACGTAGGTACGCGCGAGGTCGGCCACTTCCGCATCACCCACGACGCGGCTCGCTGCCGACACTATCGCCCTAATGGCGGCCTCCTGTTTGCTGGAACCCTGTGTCCGGGCCAGCAGGGTGAGCGCGCGGTCCTGGTCTTCGGTGAGTCTGAGTGTCATGGCCATGCGTTCAATACTAAGCAAAATTTGGTATCACAGTGGTATCGAGGTGGAGGGGTGGTTCGTCGAAAAGCGCTTAGAAGGCCGCTTAATGCGGCCGTGGGGGTACAATTGGCGTAGTTCTAACACCATTGGAAGGTAACTAGTGAGCGACGACAATAACGAAACGTTCGACCGCGTTCAGCCCATTGATATCAATGAGGAAATGCAGTCGAGCTATATCGACTACGCCATGTCGGTCATCGTGGGACGAGCACTCCCAGAGGTCCGTGACGGCATGAAGCCGGTGCACCGACGTGTGCTGTACGCAATGTATGACAATGGCTACCGCCCGGACCGCAGCTACGTGAAGTCTGCCAAGCCGGTTGCGGACACCATGGGTAATTACCACCCACACGGTGACACCGCGATCTATGACACCCTGGTCCGTCTGGCCCAGCCGTGGTCCATGCGTTACCCGCTGGTGGATGGCCAGGGTAACTTCGGTTCCCGCGGTAATGACGGCCCCGCCGCCATGCGTTATACCGAGTGCCGCATGACGCCACTCGCCATGGAGATGGTCCGTGATATCCGCGAAAACACCGTCAACTTCTCCCCGAACTATGACGGCAAGACCACCGAGCCGGATGTATTGCCATCGCGTGTGCCCAGCCTGCTGATGAACGGCTCCGGCGGCATCGCCGTGGGCATGGCCACCAACATCCCGCCCCACAACCTCACCGAGCTGTCCAACGCCATCTTCTGGCTGCTGGACAATCCGGATGCCGATGACGCCACCGCACTGGAAAAGTGCATGGAGTTTGTCAAGGGACCGGATTTCCCAACCTCCGGCCTCATCATCGGTGACAAGGGCATCCACGATGCCTACACCACCGGCCGCGGTTCCATCCGCATGCGCGGTGTCACCTCCATTGAGGAGGAAGGCAACCGCACGGTCATCGTCATCACCGAACTGCCGTACCAGGTCAACCCGGATAATCTGATCTCCAATATCGCGGAGCAGGTCCGTGACGGCAAGCTGGTGGGCATCTCCATGATCGAGGACGAGTCCTCCGACCGTGTGGGCATGCGCATCGTGGTCACCCTCAAGCGCGATGCGGTGCCACGCGTGGTGCTGAACAACCTGTTCAAGCACTCCCAGCTGCAGGCGAACTTCAGTGCCAACATGCTCTCCATTGTTGATGGCGTGCCACGCACCCTGCGCCTGGACCAGATGCTGCGTTATTACGTGGCGCACCAGATCGAAGTGATCGTCCGTCGTACCCAGTACCGCCTGGATGAGGCTGAGAAGCGCGCCCACATCCTCCGCGGCCTGGTGAAGGCCCTGGACATGCTCGATGAGGTCATTGCCCTCATTCGCCGTAGCCCGACGGTTGAAGAGGCCCGCGGGGGCCTCATGGAGCTTCTCGACGTCGACGAGATCCAAGCCGACGCCATCCTGGGGATGCAGCTGCGTCGACTGGCTGCCCTGGAGCGTCAGAAGATCGTTGATGAGCTCGCCGAGATCGAAATCGAGATCGCTGACTACCGGGACATCCTGGCCAGCCCGGAGCGCCAGCGCGCCATCGTCCGCGATGAGCTCACCGAGATCGTGGAGAAGTACGGCGATGAGCGTCGCTCCCAGATCATCGCCGCCACCGGTGATGTCTCTGAGGAAGACCTGATCGCCCGTGAAAACGTGGTGGTCACCATCACCTCCACCGGTTATGCCAAGCGCACCAAGGTCGGTGCCTACCGTTCACAGAAACGCGGTGGCAAGGGTGTCCGTGGAGCAGAACTGAAGCAGGACGATATCGTCCGTCACTTCTTCGTCAGCTCCACCCATGACTGGATCCTGTTCTTCACCAACTTCGGTCGTGTCTACCGCCTCAAGGCCTATGAACTGCCCGAGGCCTCCCGCACCGCGCGTGGCCAGCACGTGGCCAACCTGCTGGAATTCCAGCCGGAGGAGCGCATCGCCCAGGTCATCCAGATCCAGACCTACGAGGATGCCCCGTACCTGGTCCTGGCCACCGCTCAGGGCCGTGTGAAGAAGTCCCGCCTCACCGACTATGAATCAGCCCGCTCTGCCGGCCTGATCGCCATCAACCTCAACGAAGACGACCGACTCATCGGCGCCGCCCTGGTCAATGAGGGTGATGACATCCTGCTCACCTCTGAGTACGGACAGGCCATCCGCTTCACCGCCGATGATGAGCAGCTGCGCCCCATGGGCCGTGCCACCGCCGGCGTGAAGGGCATGCGTTTCCGTGGTCAGGATCAGCTCCTGGCCATGAGCGTTGTCCAGGACGGTGAATACCTCCTGGTGGCCACCTCCGGCGGCTACGGCAAGCGCACCCCGATTGATGAGTACTCCACCCAGGGCCGCGGTGGCCTCGGTGTGGTGACCTTCAAGTACACCCCGAAGCGCGGACGCCTCATCGGTGCCGTCGCGGTCGAGGAAGATGATGAGATCTTCGCCATCACCTCCGCAGGTGGTGTCATCCGCACCGAGGTCAACCAGATCCGACCATCCTCACGCGCCACCATGGGCGTGCGACTGGTCAACCTGGAAGACGGTGTGGAGTTGCTCGCCATCGACAAGAACGTCGAGGAAGAAGGCGAGGAAGCAGCCGAGGCAGTGGCCAAGGGCGATGTCGACGGACCAGCTTCCAAGATTCCAGGCAAGAAGCCTGCTGGGTCTACTGAGCCCACCGAGTCCGGTTCCGAGGATGAGCCTGAAGCCGACGGCGAGGAGTAATTCGTGGCAACCCGAGACGTAACGATCACCCGTATCTCACCGTTGGCCACCTTCCGGGTGGCGCTGGCGCTGTCCATCATCGGACTGGTCGCCTGGCTCATCTGCGTTGTTGTCCTGTACTTCGGACTGGACACCGCAGGGGTATGGCAGAACCTCAATGATGTCATCGGAGGCGTCGGCGGCGAACAGGCCGTCACCTTCGGTTTGGTCATGAGTGTCTCTGCCCTCCTGGGTGCGATCGTGGCGATCACCATCGCCATTCTCGCCCCGCTCACCGCGATCATCTACAACGCGATCGTTGACCTCTTCGGCGGCATCACCGTGCAGCTGCAGGAGGAAGTCGACTAAATCGCATGCTCACAACTGTGGGTAAGTGCGAAAAACACCTCCGCTGGCAGACCAAATAAACATGGTTTGACCAGCGGATTTGTGTCTTTCGTGAACTATGGGTAAAGTTCTATCTCGTTCCCAGGGCCTATAGCTCAGTCGGTTAGAGCGCATCGCTGATAACGATGAGGTCGCAAGTTCGATTCTTGCTAGGCCCACCAGGAACATGGGGCATTAGCTCAGTTGGTAGAGCACTTGCTTTGCAAGCAAGATGTCAGGAGTTCGATTCTCCTATGCTCCACAGATAAGCACCTCAGAACTTCGGTTCTGAGGTGCTTTTTGTTGTTGGCACTCCTACGGGGTGGGAAGCTGGATTGTCAGTTTCGAAGGTAAGCCCGGTTCCTGCTTGAAGGTGGGGCTGTCGCGACAACCAGTTGCTGTTCAATTAGTGAACGCAGAATAGGACGAATCGCGTTTGTGGTTTTCCCAGTCAGGTTACTGATTTCCCTGATGGTGACCGGGGTGCTGGAGTCGATGGTTTCCAGGATGCCTCGTTCTGCTTCGGTGAGGTCACCAGTAGTGGAAATCGTAAATCGATCCGGATATGGTTCAGCAAGGATTCCTCGGCTGACGAGTCCTTTGAGTAGTTCCCGCATATCGTCAGAATCATGGCCAGTTTGGTTTCTGAGATCTCTGGGGGACACCGCACCCAGTTGTTCAGCCATGACCAGCGCAATGCCTTCTGGGACTGAATAAGCACTACCTAAATGGCTGCTTAGCCAGTGGTTAGTGTCGGGCTTCAATAAACCGTGTCGGCTGAGTTTGACGGTGACCCTAGCAATGTCAACGTCATAATCCGGTACGGGCAACCCAGCTTCCCGCATGAGGTTAAACATGCGGGGAATACCCGAGCCATTAATCTCAGCGAGAACGCCACCAGGATCCTCCGGCCATGGAACATCCATGAGGATACGAGCGAGAGTCTGATTTCGTGCTATTGAATGCCCATCTGTAATCGAGGTGATTGATTTTCCACCGGGGAAACCTCCAGGACTGGAGATTTCAACTCGATCCTTATAAATATCTACTGAGACGGGGGAATCGAGAGCGAGATCTGAATAGTCGCGGTGGACGACTGCATTCGCAAGTGCCTCGCGCAGAACCTCCTCTGGAATTTCGAGGCTATCGTGTCCTGTCATTCCGGTTACTATCCGTCGGGTGCGGAGGTTCTTCCTGATTGCAGTGATGGCGCTACGGACCATCTCCAATAAGTTTCCTTCGCAAATAACACGATCTTCAAATCGTACTGTTGTTCCGACCGGAGCTTTATGATTCCCGGGATGGACGGCGACATCGATGTACAGCATGGGGAAGAATTGTTGCGGATACTTCCCCAGGGCAAGAAGCCCAGCGATGGTGAGAGCGCCACTGGTGGTGCAGATGTTTTTCCGGGTGAGCCATTGATCCGCGTCTCCATAAAGGACACGGCTGCCTACGGACTTGAGCCGGTTGTAGACAGAATCGATCATGGATTTATCCAGGTCTGACACCGAAGATCCCGAGACCGGGTTCCGAGAGATATCTACTCTGTCAAAACGATGCTGAAGTTCATATATCTCAAGCGTATTAAGTTTCCGATCTTTATCACCAACCCGCTTGTAGCTTCCATTCTTTATCCCTGTTTGTGTGAGGTGGCACGGACCATTTTGATCTAGAGCCCCGATGGAGATGATTAAGATTTCAGCGTCATCGACCATCTCAGTGATCACGACATGCGGCGGTATCGGGTTTACCTTCTGGCCATCTCTGCTCTGGCCATTGAGTCCTTCACGCACTACCTGCGCGGCTTTCACAGCATCAAAACCCTTGACTGGAATGAAATCAGGCTCGCTTAGCCCAAGGATTATGTAACCACCGTCAGTGTTGGCAAAGGCGCTGACTGACTCCCAGAAGCTCTTCGCGTCTTTTCCTTTTGGGGTTTGACTCCACGACTTAACTTCTACGAGTTCATCATCTTTTTTCGTGCGTCGAAGCCTGGCGAGGTGCTCCGGGAAATCAAAATCACGCATGCATCCACCTTCCGTCTGAGATGTCTTCAGTGTAGAACACTGAAGCCCTCACTTTCTACACTGAGAGCGTCACTTTCTACACTGAGGCCCTCACTTTCTACAGTGAGGCCCTCACTTTCTACAGTGAGAGCCTCTGTTGCCCTTCAGAACCTATCGCGGCGCGCCGTACCAGGCGCGATCACGGTGACGGGCTGGGATGGTGGGCCCGTCGCAAAGCGCGAAGGTCTGACCACGGTGCGCCGATCCACGCGCGACCAGGGTGCGTTGTGTGCGCGTATGCTTTTCGACGATCACCTCGCCACCCTGGACGCCCCCTGTACCGTCATCGCCCGGTCCGCCACCAGTAGATGAAACCCCCTGTTAGAGCCATCTGAATCGATTAACCGTGGGTGTCAGATGTTTGACTTGAGCCTCTGACCTGCGTTGACTTGGACAGGTGAGACTAATTAAAACTGCTGCAATTGTGCTCGGAATGGTCCTGGCCATCTCCGGATGCTCAGCCACCGGCGGTGCCCCACGCCCCACGGACACTGGTGAGGGCGGCGGCACCGTGGATACCCCACGCATGGTCGTGTCCATGATCAGTCACGGCGCTCCCGGTGACACTTTCTGGGATCTGGTGCGCAAGGGTGCGGAAGACGCTGCACAAAAGGACAATATTGAACTGCGGTACTCCGCTGATCCAGAGGTGCCCAACCAGGCCAACCTCATTCAGTCGGCCATTGACTCGGACGTTGACGGCATCGCGCTGACCATGCCGAATGCTCAGGCCCTTGGACCCACCGCCCAGAAAGCCGTGGATGCAGGCATACCTGTGGTGGGGCTCAACGCCGGCATGGATTCCTATCAGGATTATGGTCTGAGCGGGTTCTTCGGTCAGGAGGAGCGCGTGGCGGGTGAACTCGCCGGTGAACGCCTCGCCGATGACGGTGCCGAGCATGTCCTCTGCGTGATCCACGAACAGGGTAATGCCTCGCAGGAGGCACGCTGTGGTGGTGTTGCTGATGGCATGGGTGGCACCGGCCGGGTGGAAACCCTCTATGTCAACGGCATGGACCTCACGGCCGTGCAGTCGACTCTTCAGGCCAAGCTGGCGCAGGACCCGGGGATTGACTGGGTGATGGGTCTGGTCGCACCGGTGGCGCTCACCGCCGTGCAATCGGCAGAGAACGCGAACGCGGAGGTGTCCATAGGCACCTTCGATACCAACGCCGCGCTGGTTAACGCCATCAAAAACGGTGACATCGCCTTCGCCATCGACCAGCAGCCCTACCTCCAGGGCTACCTGGCCGTGGATGCCCTCTGGTTGGCACACCGCAACGGCACCACTGTCGGTGGTGGCCGTCCTGTCTACACGGGCCCCAGCTTCGTGGATGTCTCCAACGTGGACATCATTGCTGATGCCGCACAGGCGGGTCTGCGATGAGCACCCCGGTTATAGCAGCATCATCTGACAAGGGCGAGAGCACAGACAGCCTGTTCACCCGCCTCATCCGCCGGCCCGAATTGACCAGCCTGCTGGGTGCGGTCATCATCTTCGTCTTCTTCATGATCGTGGCCCCGGCATTCAGGTCCTGGGATTCCATGGCCACCGTGCTGTACGCCAGCTCTACCATCGGCATCATGGCGATCGCCGTGGGGCTGCTCATGATCGGTGATGAATTCGATCTGTCCACCGGTGTTGCCGTCACCACGGCTGCGCTGGCGGCCTCCATGTTCAGCTACAACCTGTGGCTCAATACCTGGGTGGGTGCACTGCTCGCCCTGGTTATTTCACTGGCCATCGGCTTCTTCAATGGCTATCTGGTGGTGAAGACCAGGATCGCATCCTTCCTCATCACCCTGGCATCCTTCCTCATGTTGCAGGGGCTCAACCTGGCGCTGACCAAACTGGTCGCCGGTGCCGTGGCCACCCCGACCATCGCCGACATGGAAGGTTTCCCCTCCGCACAGGCGGTGTTCGCCAGCTCCATCCCGATCTTCGGGGTGAACATCCGCATCACCGTGTTCTGGTGGATCCTGTTCGTGGTCTTAGGCACCTACCTGCTGTTCAAGACCCGCTTCGGCAACTGGATCTTCGCCATCGGTGGGGACCAGGAGGCAGCCCGCGCCGTGGGTGTCCCGGTCCGCCGCGTGAAGATCACCCTGTTCATGTTCATCGGTTTCGCCGCCTGGTTCCTGGGCATGCACAACCTGTTCACCTTCGATTCCATCCAGGCAGGACAGGGCGTGGGCAATGAGTTCCTCTATATCATCGCCGCCGTCATCGGCGGGGTGTCCATGACCGGTGGACGCGGCACTGTCATCGGCACCATGATCGGCGCCCTCATCTTCGGCATGACCAACCAGGGCATCGTCTACGCCGGTTGGAACCCCGACTGGTTCATGTTCTTCCTCGGCGGCATGCTGCTGTTCGCCGTGATCACCAACAACCGTTTCGCCAGGTTTAATAAGGAGCGGTCATGACAGAACTCATCCGCCTGGAGGGGATCTCCAAGGACTACGGCGTATTCAGCGCATTGAAGGACATCAACCTGTCAGTGCGTGCCGGGGCCGTGACCTGCGTGCTGGGTGATAATGGTGCGGGTAAATCCACGCTCATCAAGATCCTCGCCGGCCTGCACCCCGCCAGCGCCGGAACCATGGGTGTGGATGGTGAAGAAGTCTCCTTCTCCTCACCGCGTGATGCCCTCGATGCCGGCATTGCCACCGTGTACCAGGATCTGGCCGTGGTGGGGCAGCTGAGCGTATGGCGCAACTTCTTCCTCGGCCAGGAACTCACCGGCCGCTTCGGCCGGATGCGCGAGGAGGAAATGCGCCGGGTCACCGATGAACAGCTCCGCGAGATGGGCATTGAACTACGCAATGTGGATGTCCCGGTGGCGTCCCTCTCTGGTGGGCAGCGCCAGGTGGTGGCCATTGCCCGTGCCATCTACTTCGGCGCCCGCGTCCTCATCCTGGATGAGCCCACCGCAGCCCTCGGCGTGAAACAGTCCGGCATGGTGCTGCGCTTCATCGCCGCCGCCCGCGACCGTGGCATCGGCGTCATCTTCATCACCCACAACCCTCACCACGCCTATCTGGTGGGCGATCATTTCATCCTGCTCAACCTGGGACGTCAGGTACTTGATGTGCCGCGAAGTGAGGTCACCCTGGAGGAACTCACCCTCCAGATGGCTGGTGGTGGCGAGCTGGACTCACTCAGCCACGAATTACAGCGGTAGCAACCCGTCTCTCCTTCCGGCATGAGAGGGGAGGGCACTGTGTGATCCCACGACGCAAAACGGCCATTCCCCCTTGAGGGAATGGCCGTTGGCAGTTCAGTGCTGTGTGAGACTACTTCTCTTTGTCGCTCTGTTCGCGCTGTGGTGCGTTCTTCGCATCGAACTCAGCCTGGATGGCCTCAGCCTCAGACAGACCCTCTGCGGCCTCTGCATCGGCGTCTGCCGCAGCTTCCTGCTCGGTTTCCTCAGCTGCATCGGCCACCGCATCAACGGCGGCATCAACCTCGAGCTCGGCGGCGGCGTCATCGGCGGCCTGATCCGCGGAGACCTCCACCGGCGCATCATCACCGGTCTGGGTGGAGTACACCAGCACCGGTTCATCCTCCACAGCAGCTTCTTCCACTGCGGTGAACTGGTCCTCCACGCGTGGTGGGGTGGTGCCCGGGGTCTGCTTGCGCTTGTTCAGCACGGTGTACACCACCGCGGCGATACCGGAGGCGGTCAGCGCGGCCACTGCGATATTGCGAACCCAGTGGCTGTCATCGCCGGACGCGGCCTTGCGCGCCTTCTTGTCCAGCTTGGCTGCTTTGCGACGCCCCTTCCGGTTCAAGTCCTTACCCGAGGAGCGCATATCCTTCAGGGCGTCCCCACCCTTGTCCTCCGCGGTGGCGAGAGCTTTCTCCAGACGGACCCGGGCAGCCTGGGTGACGTGTCCGGCCTTTTTCACGGAATCGTCATAGCGGTTGCGGGCCATCTCCAGGGCATCATCAGCCTTGGGACCATAGTTTTCAGCGGCGGATGACAACGTATCGTAGGCCTCGTCCATCTTGCGGTCGCGGAAGTCCGCGTAGGCGTTATAGGCCGAACGTGCGCCGGTCAGAGCCATTTTGAGTGTGGTGAAGGTGCTCATTTAATGCTCTCCTTTAATCGGAAGTGTTTTAGAATCCCCAGACTAGTGAAACATGCGGACCCTTGGTTGAGGTTATGATGGATTGCATGACTTTGAAGACTGCAACTGCGATTCTGCACACCAACCGTGGAGACATCTCCATCGACCTCTTCGGAAACCACGCTCCTGAGACCGTGAACAACTTCGTCGGCCTGGCTCAGGGCACCAAGGAGTACAAGGCTGCCAACGCCGCCGGCACCAACGAAGGCCCATTCTACGATGGCGCCGTGTTCCACCGCGTGATCAACAACTTCATGATCCAGGGTGGCGACCCAACCGGCACCGGCCGTGGCGGCCCAGGCTACAACTTCGGTGATGAGTTCCACCCAGAGCTGCGCTTTGATCGTTCATACCTGCTGGCCATGGCTAACGCCGGCCCGGGAACCAACGGCTCCCAGTTCTTCATCACCACCGCTCCAACCCCGCACCTGAACAACGCCCACACCATCTTCGGTGAGGTCACCGATGCGGAGTCCCAGAAGGTCGTCGACGCCATCGGCACCACCGCAACCGATCGCATGGACCGCCCAGTTGACCCAGTGGTCATCGAGTCCATCGAGATCGTTGAGTAGTTAACCACTGCTCACCCACACTTCTTCAGGCCTCGCCAACTACCGGCGGGGCCTGTTTTTCATATGGAGACCCTTGTTGCAGTGAAATTTGCAGACATCTACCGCCAGGCACCGGCCAGCACCGGCATTTCCCTGGCTGTCATAGCGGTCTACCTCGTGACCGCCGTCCAATCGAGGTCCATCCAGAACAACCTCTGGAACAGCTCCATCGCCGACGACTGGATCCTCTGGGGCCCGGGCATGATCGACGGTTTCGGTCCGCTCCGGGCCGTGGGAGGCATGTTCCTCCACATCGGACCCGGGCACATGATCCTCAACCTGGTGCTGCTGTGGTTGTTGGGACGTGAGATAGAGAACTATTTCGGGCCCCTGCTGTTCACCCTCATGTACTTCGTCGGCGGCATCGGTGCATCAGCTGCGGTGGTGTGGTTTGATCCACTCACACCCACCGCAGGTGCCTCGGGCGCGGTGTACGCGATGATGGCCATCCTGGTCGGTCTTTTTGTCATTCGCGGTGATGATCTGCGTGCGCCACTGGCCTTGATCGCCGTGAACATCGGATATACCTTCCTGGCTGTCAACGTTTCACTGTGGGGGCATCTGGGTGGCCTGATCGCCGGTGCGTTGCTGACCTGGCCCATCATCAAGGCCAGATCGCGCCGGGATCAGTGGATCATCGCTCTCGCTGGACTGGTGGTGGTCATCGTGGCCCTGTTCCTCGGCATCCCCTACCCCTGAAAAGACCACTTTTCACCCCTGTAACTACTGATCGAATCACAACAACGGTGCCTCCGCTTATGGACGGCACCGTTTTGTCATTCCAGGGTGTGGAGGAAGGTATCTCCACAGCATGTGAAATAACAAAAACTCACTTGTTTCACACCGGAGGAATAATATCCCACACAGCTGTCCACAGATCCTGTGGAGAATGTGGAGAAAACCCATCGGAAGAAGTTATCCACAGAAGTTATCCACATTGTGGATAGTAACATTCTTGTAATTCACTGCGGTTGTACGGCTCTCATGCTCTTCGAACATGCAGATATGATCGATAAATGCCTGGTAGCAGGTAAAATAATCGAACAATCCAAGTCCTGTTGAAAACTGTTCACAGAGTTATCCACAACCTGTGGAAAGTGGTCAAATGACAAAATATCACGCGGATACCCCCTGAATCCACAACTTTATCCACAACCTGTGGATAACTTTTCCCCCCGGTCGCGAACAGGGTTATCCACAATTACATGTGTGTAACTCACTGGGCCTGTGGATAACTTTTAATGACGGGGTCAAACTGCACAATTGCAGGGTGCAGAGCTCTAATAGACAACATGTTCGACCCCGAAGAAGGGGGAGGGTGATAGGAAAATGGTATATATTCGCAGGTTAGTCGCGCTCCCTGTTCGAATAGTTTCCAGCTCTGCCCAACGTACATCAGTTCAATAGTGTAATTACAAGACTTCCCTCCCGGAAAGGGGGATGAGGGGGAGTGAAACCACCTATTGTGCCCCTGCCATGTCCGTTTGGCAGTGGGGAGTGTCCGAATAAGGGCACTTCTCAGGGCGCAATGGCGCCTCCTTCAGTGGGCGGGCCACCCTGTCTCATCAACGGACACAAAAAACCGGGTACCACCGAGACACTAGCGTCTCGGTGGCACCCGGTTGTGCCTTCGCCGTAGAAGGTGGGGGAGGGCGGTTAACGCCAACCCATGGTCATCAACAGACCGATGATGATCAGGGCGAAACCGATACCGTAGTTCCAGGCATCCAGCTGTGCCATGAAGGCGATGTCCTCGCCTGCCAGGTAGTTGGTGACCAGCCAGATCAGGCCGATCAGCATGAAGGCGAACATGAGCACTATGTACCACTTGGGTGTTCCGGAGGAGTTGATCTTCACCGGGGTGCGGTTGGCGCTCGGGTTGCTGGATACCGGAGCGATTGCGTTCTTTGTAACTTTTGCCTTTGGCACGTGATTACACCTTCATTTTTCTAGTCATTTGTGGGGTTCAAATAACCGTTACGTTCGTCTCTCGAGCTTAACGTACCAGTTGTGTTCCCGGTAGCCGGGTAGCGGTACAGCTGCACCGGCCTATGGATTAGGCACCAGTGCAGTCAGATCAAATTGGTAGAGCCTGACTGTCACCACGGAATCCTTACGGATCGTGTCACCGGGGGCGGGTTCCTGGAAACCGATGCGTGATTGGTCCACCAGGGCTGGAGTGGGGATCGGATCACCAACGGACAGTGACTCAGCCGGTGCGGTCCAACCGGCGTCACGGAGCGCGTCCTCGGCAGCTGAGATATTCAGACGCGCCAGGTCAGGCATCTGGATGAGCATGCCGTTGGAGATCTCCACCACGAGTGTGGAACCCTTGGCCAATTCCGTGCCCTGTCCGCTTATGGAAAGGACCTGGCCTTCCGGCTGGCTGCTGTCCACGTAGCGGAGGTCCGGGATGAAACCCAGCGTGGTGATATTGCTCTGCGCCTGTGACCACTGCATGCCGTCGATCACCGGAACACGCACCAGGGATGCACCCGTGGAGATGGTCAGGGTCACGGTGGATCCGATGCTGACTTCCTCACCGGAGGGTGGGTTCTGTTCGGTCACGGAACCGGCGGCGTAGTCATCGGAGGTTTCTTCACGGATGGACTGGTTGAGCACCAGTCCCGCGGCCTCGAGCTGACGGGTTGCTTCCTCGAGGGGGAGTCCCTCCAGGTCGGGGACCTGGACCATTTCGCGTCCCGTGGAGATGGTCAGGGTGACGGTGGCGCCTTCACGGATTTCAGAGCCCACGTTGGGGCTGGTGCGGATGACCAGGCCCTCGGTGACATCGGGGCTGGGTTCGGTGGTCACCACGACTTCGAAGCCGAGGTTGCGCAGTTCCAGGACGGCTTCGTTCTCCGGCAGACCCACGATGTTGGGGATCTGTTGGGTGCTGGCGGTGGAGCTGTTGGTCATGAAGTCATAGGTGAAGGCACCGGCCACACCGATCACGCCGAGGGTGAGCACGATGGCGAGGGTGGTCAGAATGGGTGATCCACGTTTTTTCTCTCTGGCAGGAATGGTGGCCGGGGTGGGTGTGGATAAGCGTTGCGGTTCCACCCGGGTCGGCGCAACTGGGATGGGGGCCGGGGTCACCGGTTCGTCGGGTTTTTCCACGTGCGCACGCGCGGCGCGGGAGACCGCGTTGCGGGAGAGCAGTTCAAGATCAGCGGCCATCTCCGCGGCGGTCTGGTAGCGGTCGGCGGGGTGCTTGGCCATGGCGGTGAGCACCACCGCGTCCACGTTGAGGGCTGCGGTGGGGGAGAGGTCGGGGATGTACTCCGACGGTGGGGTCGGGTCCTCCTGCACATGCTGATAGGCCACGGCGAAGGGGGATTCGCCCTCAAAAGGTGGCCGGCCGGTGACCAGTTCGTAGAGGACGCAACCGGCGGCGTAGACATCTGAGCGGGCATCGGCGGGTTTGCCGCGCGCCTGCTCTGGGGAAAGGTATTGAGCGGTGCCGATGACCGCGGAGGTCTGGGTCATCGCGGAGGTGGAATCATCCAGGGCGCGCGCGATACCGAAATCCATCACCTTCACGCCACCGGTGTTGGTGATCATGATGTTGGCGGGTTTCACATCGCGGTGCACAATGCCCGCCTCGTGTGAGGACTGCAGGGCGTGGCACACCGGGATCATGATGGTGGCGGCCTGATTGGGGGTGTAGGCGCCGTCGTTACGGATGATATCCCGCAGGTCGCGGCCATGGACACGTTCCATGACGATATAGGGAACCGAGATGTCATCGCGGTGCACCTCGCCGGTATCAAACACAGCCACGATGGAGGAGTGGCTGAGCTTGCCGGAGTTCTGTGCCTCACGGCGGAAACGTTCCCGGAAGTTGGCGTCCTTGGCCAGGTCACTGCGCAGCATCTTCACGGCCACTTCGCGGCCGATGAGTATGTCGGTGGCGGAGAATACCTCGCTCATGCCACCGGAACCGATGCTGGAGCCAAGCTGATAGCGATCAGCGATCACAAAGCTCACGGGTTTCCTCCAACGTTCAATAATTCATCGAGCGAGACCAGCAGTTCATCCGCAGGGGAGAGGGTCTCCCCAGGTGCTCCTGGATTCTGCTGACCGGGACCGCCCGGCCCTGTTGGACCACCGGGGCCGGTGGGGTTGCCGGTTGGGACCCCGGGGGTTCCGGGTGCAGTGGGTTCGGCTGGTCCCCCTGTCCCGGTCGTCTGGGTTGGTGAGGTGGGGCTGGTGGTCTCCTCCTGGCTAGTCGGTGTTTCCGGCTGTGATGTTTCATTCTGCGTCGGAATCGGCTGCGGTGACGGTTGAACCGGGGGTGGTGTGACCACCTGCGGTTCCTCAGGTGTGGCCTCCTCCGGGGTGATCGTCTGCGTCACGGTCGCCGGGGTGGTGGTCTCCTCAGAGTCACCGAACAGCATTCCGGTGGCACCGGCATAGATGACAGCACCAATGATAACCGCCAGCAGCACCGCAATGAACAACCCGATCCCCACACCTGAACCGCGCGGCTCCGCGGTGGGTACCACGGTGGTGGGGCGTGCCACCTGGCCCAGCATGGCGGTTGATGCGCTTGGCGACGGCGCCACCGCCACCGCCTGCACCGCTTCCGTGCGCGGGTGCGGTGGGCGTTGGCCCAGGCGCACCGCAGAAACCGCGAGTGCGAGTTCATTACCATCAGCGAACCGGCGGGCGGGATCCTTGCGCAGGGCGATGCCGATGAGTTCCCTGGCCTGGGCGCTGATAGTGGTAGACATCTGTGGAGGTGCTTCATTGATGTGGGCAATCGCCACCGACACGGAGGAATCCCCGGTGAACGGGCGCCTGCCGGCGAGCATCTCATAACCCACCACACCCAGGGAATAGACATCGCTGGCGGGGGTGACCTGATGGCCCTGAGCCTGCTCCGGGGAGACGTACTGGGCCGTGCCCACCACCATGCCCGTGCGGGTCAACGGCACAGAGGCAGCCGCCTTGGCGATACCGAAGTCCGTGATCTTTAAAATGCCATTGGCCGTAACCAGCATGTTGCCCGGTTTGATATCGCGGTGCACCAGACCCATCCGGTGGATCACCGACAACCCGTGCGCTGCCTGTTCCATCACATCGAGCGCCAGCTCCTCAGGGAGGGTGCCTTCGCGCTCCAGCATGTCCGCCAGGGACTCGCCACGGATATATTCCAGGACGATGAAACAGAAGGTGTGCCCCGCCGGATCCGCCACCTCACGGTAGTCATGGGTGGTCACCACATGATCGGAATGGATGTTCTCCGCGGCCTGCGCCTCCTGGCGGAAGCGGGTGAGGAACTCCTGGTTATCGGAGAACTCCGGTCGGAGAACCTTGAGTGCCACCTCGCGGTCATTGACCACATCATCTGCCAACCACACGGTGGACATCCCGCCGTGGCCCACGATCCACTGCAGCCGGTAATCCGGTCCGATCAGGTTCTGTAGGCGGTCTTTTCCTGTGGAGTCGGGGAAACTCATCAGTTCAGGCCCCCTGAGGCCTGCAATACGGCACGGCCGATGGGGGCGGCCACGGCACCACCGGTGGCGCCGGTTCCGAACCCACCACCGTTTTTCACGAGCACGGCCACGGCCACATCATCGGCGAAGGCCACGTACCAGGTGTGCGGAGGGGTGCCCTCACCACCGTGTTCGGCAGTACCGGTCTTGGAGGCGATATCCGCTCCGGTGTATCCCGAGGTGTTGCGCTCGGAGGCCTTCATCAGCTCGGTGAGCTGTTCAGCGATCTCAGGTTCAATGCCACCATCGGACTCCGGATCATGGGTGGACAGCTCGCTCAAGTCCTGAGCTGTCACCTTGGATACCAGATAGGGCTCCATGCGGACACCACCGTTGGATACGGTGGCGGCCATGACGGCGGCCTGGAGAACATTCATCTCCACATCGCGCTGGCCGATGGAGGACTGACCCAGGGCGGCATCATCCGGGAGGTCTCCCAGGCCACCACTGACATTGGGGATACCCAGATCGTAGTTCCTGCCCACACCGAAATCACCGGCGGAGTCACGCAGGGCATCCGCACCCACATCAACACTCATCTCCACAAATGCGGTGTTGCAGGACAGGGCGAAAGCGGTTTGCAGGGTGGTGGTGCCACCACCCGCGCAGGCCTGACCGGCGTAGTTGGTCAGGGTGGTGTTGGTGCCAGGCAGCGTCACTGCGGCCGCGGCGGTCACGGAGGAGTCCGGGGTGTAACCGTTCTCCAGACCTGCTGCGGTGGTGATGATCTTGAAGATCGATCCCGGTGGCAGTGATTCCTGCGTGGCGTGATTGAGCAGCGGAGCCTGCGGATCGGAGGTGTACTCAGCCCAGGCGTCCTGCGCGGTGGCGGGGTTCACGATGTCATTGGGATCAAAACTGGGGGAGGACGCCATCGCCAGCACCTCACCGGTGCTGGGGCGCAGAGCCACCACAGCGCCCTCATAACCATTGTTGGTCAGCTGGTTATAGGCGGTTTCCTGCAGGGTCGGATCAAGTGTGAGCTCGATATTGGCACCGCGGGTGGAGTTGCCTGAGATCACGTCCAACCACTGGGAGGTGAACAGTGAGGAGTCCGTGCCGTTGAGTACTGAGTTATAACCGGATTCCAGACCTGCTGCTCCATAGATATCGGACAGATAGCCCTGCACCGGGGCAAAGGCTTCCGGGCTGGTGACATACTGGCGCTGGTAGTAGCCGTTGGCATCTTCATAGGACTCCGCCAGCACCTGGCCACCCGCGGAGATCTGCCCACGCGGGGTGGATTTGGTCTCCAGGAAGGCACGGTTGTTCAGGGGGTTCTGGGCCAGGTCATCCTCGCGGAAACCCTGGATCCAGGTGAGGTTGCCCAACAGGACCACGATGAGGATCAGGGCGAAGAGAGAGGTGATGCGGATGGACTTGTTCATACCGTGACGCCCTCCGCACTGTCGGCTTCCTCACGGGCCCGCATGATGGCGGGACGACGTGCGCTGTCGGAGATCCGCAGCAGGATGGCCACCAGGATGTAGTTGGCCATGAGTGAGGAACCACCCTGGGACATGAACGGGGTGGTCAGTCCGGTCATGGGCATGAGTGCTGAGATGCCCGCAACCACCACGAACACCTGGATCATGATGGTCATGGACAGACCGGAGGCCACGAGCTTTCCATAGGTATCGCGGGTGGCCATGGCGGTGCGCATGCCGCGGGTAACCAGCACACCGAACAGGATGATGATGGCGGACAGGCCGATCAGACCCATCTCCTCGCCGATGGCTGCCAGAATGAAATCTGAATGCGCCACGGGCACCATATTGGGATAACCCTGGCCCACACCGGTGCCGGTGATGCCACCCCAGCTCATCCCGAACAGGGACTGCGAGAGCTGATAACCGGTGGTGTCATAGTGAGCCACCGGGTCCAGGAAGTTCTGTACACGTTCCTGGATCTTGCCGGAGACCTGGTACACCGCATAGGCGCCCACGGCCACCAGCACGGCGCCGATGAGCAGCCAGGAGCCACGCCCCGTGGCCAGGTACACCATCACCAGGACGGTGGAGAACAACAACAGGGCGGGGCCGAAGTCATTCGCGCCGGCCATGATGAGGATGGCCAGGGCCCACACCACCAGGATGGGGGCCAGGTCGCGCAGACGTGGGAAATCCATGCCCAGGAAGCGGCGACCAGCAACGGTGAACAGGGCACGCTTGGTGGCCAGCAACTGCGCGAAGAAGAGCAGGAGGAGGATCTTGGAGAACTCACCCGGCTGGATGGAGAACGGTCCCAACCAGATCCAGATGCGGGCCTCCACGTTGGCGGGCTGCGGCCACACCAGGGGCAGCGCCAGGAGGACAATGCCCACGATGCCCAGCAGGTAGGAATAGCGGGACAATGCCTTGTAATCACGCAGGATCAGCAGCACCACCACCATCAGGGCCACACCGATGAAGGTCCACATCAGGTGGCTGTTCACGGTGGAGAAACCTGTGGCCAGGTCGAGCCGGTAGATCATCACCAGGCCGATACCGTTGAGTACGGCCACCACCGGCAACATGATCTGATCAGCGAAGGGGGCCACAAAACACATGGCCAGGTGGGCAGTCACCAGCACACCCATGTAACCCAGGATGAGGATCAGGATCTGTGAATCCAGCTCGTTGCCCATGGCCAGCTCGAGGCTCACGAACATGACAGCCACCACCAGGGTGGCCAGCATGAGCAACCACATCTCGGTGCGGCGCATCTTCAATTTCTCTACAACGTTCATGACACCTCCCTGCAGTTCACTCCTGGTCTGTCGCGGAATCCGCCCTCCTGTGTACTCACACAGGCAGGCAGTGCCTGTCCCGCAAGGCGTTGCATCTGCGCCTGGACCTCGTCATAGGATCCTGACGGCAACCCCTCGATGCTGCCCCGGAGGCTTTCCGGGAGATCATCCACGGTGAATGGGGGATCGGTGGTGCAGTCATCCAACAGGGTCAGTTCGCCATCGCGGTCGATGCAGGCCACCTTGTACGGTTCGTGGAGATCAACTCCGAAGACGCGGTAATCCACACCCTGTTCCACGGTGATGGTGTCATCGGTGCCGGCGGCAACGAAGTAGGTGGTGTTGATACGGTTGTAGCCCCACCATCCAGCGGCGACTACACCGATGAGGACGATCAGGGCTACGACCAGTGCACCTAGCTTGCGGGAGGATTTCTCCGGTGGTTGTTCAATCTCCGGAACCGGATCAATGGTCTTGGGTTCACGGGAGATGGCGGCGGCACGGCTTGCGGCGGTATCCGGGCGGGCGATATCCGGCTGGTCACCGTTGAGAGCGCCGGCGGTGACGGCGGCAGCGGTGCCCACTGCTGGGTCATCACCGGCTACCTCCACCACATCGGCCACCACGATGGTGACATTGTCGGGGCCGCCGGAACGCAGAGCTAGATCCACCAGACGCTGGGTTGCCTCCTCCGGGGTGCCCAGGCGGAGGGTTTCCTCAATGGTGGAGTGGGTGACGGGATCGGACAGTCCGTCGGAGCACAACAGCACGCGGTCGCCCACCCGGGCGTCGAAAGTCAGCAGGGTCGGCTCAACCGGGTGACCGGTGTAGGCCTTGAGGATCAGCGAACGCTGCGGGTGGGTGGACACATCCTCGGGGTCGAGTTTGCCCTCGGCCACCAGCGACTGCACGAACGTGTCATCCACGGTGAGCTGGGTGAGGTTGCCATCGCGCAGCATATAACCGCGGGAGTCACCCACATGGCACAAGGCCAGTTCCCGGCCGTTGAACATCATGGCGGTCAGGGTGGTGCCCATGCCATCACGGGTGGCATCCTCGCGGATACCTTCAGCGATGGCGGCGTTGGCCTCATCGGCGACCATGCCCATCAGGGCGAGCATGTCATTGTCACCCGGGTAGGTGTCCAGCGTCCGCAGATGGTTGATCATCAGCTGCGAGGCGATCTCCCCAGCAGCGTGTCCACCCATTCCATCAGCCAACGCCAACATGAAGGGCCCCGCATAAGCGGAATCCTCATTGTTGGCACGCACCAGCCCGCGGTCCGAGGCCACGGCAAAATCAAGTTTCAGCATCAGGGCACAAGCCTCACCGTTGTTCGACCAATACGAATATCCGTCCCCACCTCGACCCCCTCAGGTTGGTCAATTCTCAGACCACCCACGAAGGTGCCGTTGCGGGAATCCAGGTCCTCCACAAACCATTCCGACCCACGCTTAAAAATCCGTGCATGTCTGCCGGAAGCATAATCATCCCCCACCACGAACGTGCAGTCCATACTCCGACCAAGCACCATGTCATCCGCCACCTCCATCGAGGAGCCGGCGAGCGGCCCTTCAATGACGGTGAGCAGACGCGGCGGGGAGGAACGGTTGAAGGCGCGCGCAAGGCCCTGCGGAGCGGCCACCGACGTGCTTGTCGACGCAGCCCCCACGACCTTCAGGTCATTCTTCATTGCTCTCAATGCCAGGACCACAAACAGCCACAGCACCACCAGCAGTGCCACGCGCAACCCCAGAAGGACCAGCGAATCCATACTCAACCTCTCCCGTTACGGGCTGACAATACGTACTTCGATACTTGAATGTCCCACCGTGATGACATCCCCATCAGCCAACAACCAATTATCCACCGGGGTGTCATTGACGGTGGTGCCATTGGTCGACTTCAGATCCACCAGAATCGCATCCCGCCCATCCCAGGTGATCTCAGCATGCTGACGGGACACACCCGTATCCGGAAGACGCAGATCAGCATCATTACTGCGGCCAATGATGTTGGAACCCTCCTTCACCACATAGGTGCGGCTGGAACCATCCTGCAGCAGCAGTGACACCACAGGCCCGGAGGACTGCGGAACACTATGGCGGTTGGCATCCGCCGGGGGCTGTTGCGGCACTCCCTGTGCCAATGGGCGACCCGCGGGTTGTGCGGGCAGAAACTCAGTACCGGAATAAGGGGAATCGTCAGACATGTTCTTTGACTCGCTTTCTGTGACAGTCAGGACACCATCACCGTCCATAGGCAGGAAACCACTGTTCAACTCCGGATCCGGATCCTTCTCCGAATCAGACTTCAACTGGCCCGTGTGCCTCGCCTGGTCTTCAGCGATCAACACAACCACCGGACCGGCCAGTGACCAATCGTTATTCCTACAGAACCTCATCATCTGATCAGCGAAACGGCCAGCCAGACCCGGAGAAGTCTCCAGGAGGTTCGAAAAATCATTGGGACTCACAGACACCTTGAACACATTCGGTGCCTCAACATAACCGTCTGCCGTGTGAACCACATTATCCTCAGCCTCCTGCTTGAGCAGTTCCTCAAGCTCAGCTGGGACAACACGGCCCCGAAAGACAAACGCCAACGCATTATCCAGGCCGCGCTGCAAAGAACTGTCCAGCTTTGCCAGACTGTTCATCGCATTAGCCACTCGACCAGAACCAGCCAATTGGTGCGACCTCCTTCAAGATAAATGTGTATTCAATAGGTAGAAACGCCTAAGGACATGCGTTTGTCCCACCCTGTGACTTAAAACTTCATACAGGGTTTATCTATTGCCTCGGTGGGGCAAGCGCACGATAGCGTCATTATAAGGGTGCGGACCGAAGAAGTTATAGGCTGAACCGCCCACCAGCAAATCTTTATAGGTTTGTTGTGAACGCTGAAATAGGGTTTGAGCTGCCGATTTGGTATTCCCGCAGGAGTGCGTGCTATCTTAGATAAGTCGCAAAAACAACACCCGCCCGGGTGGCGGAATGGCAGACGCGCTGGCTTCAGGTGCCAGTGTCCGCAAGGGCGTGGGGGTTCAAGTCCCCCCCCGGGCACAACTCAAGACCACCCTCCTCATGGAGGGTGGTCTTTTTGGTCTCCGGGGTCGCCGACGTGCATAACGTCACAAGATTTCAGTGAAAACACACCCTTTTGGTTGAAATCTTGTGACGTTATGCACGGCATGAGCAAAGAATGGAACCAAACGTCCTCTCAAAACAGTCCGACTTGGATATGGCACAGAAAATTTGGACCTATCAAGAACTGATTAACTCCGGCAAGACCCGCCGGCAGATCGATACCGCGGTGAAGGATCGAAAAATCACCCGGATATTCCGGGGCATGTACATCATGGGCACGCCGACAGGAAGCTTGGTGTGGGCGGCGGTGAGGCAACACCGAAGGGAGGTGGCGCTGGATGGCCGCTCTGCAATCGAGTCCTATCTGGATCGCCCCCTGAGCATTCCGATCACGGTCCGGATGCCAGCCACGTCTCGAACTGATCTGAAGAGTAATTATGTCAGGGGAATTCGCAGCTCCCGTATGCCGGATGCGATGCGGGTGACGTTGATCGATGCGATCGCAACATGTTTGGACGACGCGAGCCTTGCTAATCGGTATCTGCACCAGGCCGTTGAGCAGTATTACCGGGGCGATCTGGGAACTCGGCGTCTCCACCAAGAGCTCTCCCAGTTGGGGGCACGTTCAGGTCAGAAGCTTTCGGCTTTTCTTATGGTGGCCATAACCGGTACGGACAGTGAGCTGGAGGTCAAGCTGGTTAGCCTGCTGCAACGTCATGGTTTCATAACTGAGCAGAACATATCGATCGGCGGATACAAGTGGGACGTATGCATCCGGGGATTGTGGGTGCTGATTGATCTGGACAGTTGGCATTATCACGGTGGATCGAATGGTGATCAGTTCATTCTTGATCGATGGAAGAACAACCACGCAGCAGCTCTAGGGTGGACAGCACTGCGCATCACAGACACGTGCTTGAACTACAACCAGGAGGAGCTCATCAACTTCCTGAAGCAAATTCACGCCTTCCGGGTGGATTTTCCGAATGCCAGACTTAAAGATATTGAATCCAGCCCTGTCTGGTCCTGGCATTCAGAGTTAATTCCTTCCGAGTTCCGCTAGGGCAAGCTAACCCGTGATATCGCGCCGGGCCAGAGCCCAGGCAGCTACCGCAACGAGGACTGCGCTCAATCCCCACAACAGAGCCAAGCCGACCCAGTCGAAACCCATGCTCAGGGGCGCATTGCCGAAGGCCCAGTGATAGGGGGAGAAAGGCTGTAGCCATTCCACGTTCTGGTTCGTATTGCCCAGGGCGTCAAAGGCATAACCGAGTACCGCCACGCCTGAAGCAGCGCCGATGGCCCACATCCGCCTGCCTGTCACGGCACCCGCGGCAAGTGCGATGGTGCCGGCGAACAACCCCAGACCCATCCAGGCCAGGGTGACAGCAAGCAGATTACCGGCGTCCAGGCCCAGTTCAGACGGCTCATTGAGCAGGGAGATTCCACCGAAGGTGACCACCCCGAGCAACAGGATCTTCATTATCAGGGCAGCAGCGGATTCCAGTGCGTACTGAACTCGCCCCACGGCATGGGCCAGGGTCAGTTCCAGTTGTCCTGATTCTTCATTACCGGCGATGGCGGCGGCACCCCAGGAAATGCCCGCGATGGTGATGAGGACAAAACCGAGCAATCCGAAGAAGGTGGCCTGGGTGTAGCCGTCGCCGGAGGAGATCTCTTCATAACCCAGGGCCTGCACGAGTTCGGTGGGCAGGTTGTTGAGCATCTGGTTGAGCTCGGGTGTATTCATGGAGGGATACAGCGGGAGATACAGAATAAGCACGGCGATGATCGCCACGGCCCAGCTCAATAGTCCGCGCCAGCTGCTCACAACACTGCGGAGGAAGATCGGTGCGTTAGGCATCGTTGGTCGCCTTGGGGGAGTAGAGGTTGAGGATGGACTCTTCCAGGTCAGGTTCCTCTATGGAGAGTGTGAGTACCTGGTAGTGGGCGAGGGCTTTGATCACTGCATCGATATCGCCCTGGATATTGGCGCTGAGTCTGACGGTGTGGTCCGGGGCGGGGGTTGCGTGGATGGCGTGCAGTTCGGGGATGGTGGCGAAGTGGGTGAGGAGGTCGTCGATAAGCGCTCCGGCGAGCACAGCTCGCAGGTGGGAGACGCCGGCCAGGCGTAAGGAGGAGACGTCGTTGTTGGCTACGATCCGGCCGCCGGCGAGCACGGCGACCTCATCGGCGGTGTGCTGGATCTCGCTGAGTATATGCGAGCTGAGCAGCACTGTCTGGCCGTGGTCCCGGGCTTCGCGGACCAGGCCTAGGAACTCGCGCTGCATGAGGGGGTCGAGGCCGCTGGTGGGTTCATCGAGGATGAGTAGTTCGGGACGGTGCATGAAGGCCTGCACCAGGCCGATCTTCTGCTTATTGCCCTTGGACAGCGCACGCACCGGGCGGGTCAGGTCAAGGCCGAGGCGTTCGACGAGTGTGGCGGTGAAAGCCTCATCCACCGGGCCGCTGATCTTAGCCAGTTGTTTAAGCAGTGCTTTTCCGGTGACGCGGGTGTTGAGTTTTAATTCGCCGGGCAGATAACCGATGCGTTGACGTAACCGTGCATCCGAGTGGCGTGGAACCTCGCCCAGTACCGTGAGTTCGCCGTCGGTGGGGCGGATGACATCAACAAGCATGCGCAGAATCGTGGTCTTGCCTGCGCCATTGGGGCCGACCAGACCGAAGATGGAGCCCTGGCGCACAGTCAGGTCAATATCATCAACCGCGAGGTGCTGACCGTACCTTTTCTTCAGATGATGGGCGCGGATCACGGCAGTCATGGGGGAGGGGTCCTCCTTACGCTTCAGGAAGTGTCGATATTCCTTGTATCTACTGACTTTACGTGTGGGGTGGGCGTCGCACTAGGGGTTGTTGGTGCTGATCAGAAACGACACCGACTTTGCTATCTGCTTCGTCTAATATGTTGTGACTGGTCCCACAGCCTGCGTTTTTGGAAGGGTTCCTTGTATCAATCCCGGGGGTTGTGTTGACTGGCGTTTAACCGCCCTGAAACGAAGTTCTGACTCAGGTCAGTAATAAAGTCCGCTAGGAGCCGAAATGCGAATCGCCGTTGTTGGTGCAACCGGAAACGCAGGAACAGCCGTGCTGCGTGCACTCCACCGCCATCCCGAGGTTGAAGAGGTGGTGGGCATCGCCCGCCGTCTGCCCGATGAGGAAATTGAACCCTATGACCAGTGTGAGTGGCGGTCCATTGATATCGCCGCGGCCATTACTGAAGCTGAAGCCATTGAGGGCCTGACGGATGCCTTCCAGGGATGTGATGCCGTCATCCACCTGGCCTGGATGATCCAACCCAATGACCGCCGTGAACTACTTGAACGTGTCAACGTTGAGGGCACCAGGCGTGTGGCCAAGGCAGTTGCTGAAGCTGGTGTGGGCCATCTTGTGGTGGCCAGTTCCGTAGGTGTCTATTCGCCCGATGAGGCCCGCGATGCCCTGCGCAAGGAGGGCACGGAACCTCCACTGCGGGATGAAACATTTCCCACCGAGGGAATCGACAGTTCCCATTACAGCGTGGACAAAGCAGCACAGGAAGATGTGCTTGACCAATTCGAAGCGGAGCATCCGGATGTCACCGTCACCCGCCTGCGCCCCGGTCTGTTGTTCCAGTCTGATGCGGCCTCGTCGATCCAGCGGTATTTCCTTGGTAAGGCGGTGCCGACCCGCTTCTTGGCGCCGGAGACCATGCCATCAATTCCACTTCCTGCCGGCTTGAGGTTGCAGGCTCTTCACACCGATGATGTGGCGGAGGCTTATGTGGCTGCAGCAATCGCTGGAAAGGGTGGCGCATTCAACGTGTGTGCCGATGATGTCCTCGGCCCAGAGGAACTGGCGGATATCCTCACCAGCACCGGGAAGTTCGTGGAGATACCCCCGGGGATCGTGCGGGCAGCCCTGGTCACCGCCCACCGGACAGGTGTGGTGCCAGCCGATGTCGGATGGTTGGACATGGGCATGCAGGTACCGCTCATGGATAACAGCAAAGCCAAAGCGGAATTGGGCTGGGCACCGACGCGCAGCGCGGCGGATGCTCTCCGTGAATTGCTGGATGGGCTGGCGGAGGGGCGTGGACATGCGTCGCCTGTGCTGCGCCCGCGTGCCAGCGACGATAAAAACGTCAATGCCTTCCATCAGCCGGTTTCTGTGGGTGCATCAGCCGGTGATAGTGATGCCACCCCGCGTGTGCCGGAGAAGATGAGCCGGGATCTGCTGCAGTTGTATATGTCGGATCACCTGACGGGCGCCACCGCCGGCGTGGGCCGTATCAACCGCATGGCCAATGACTTTGTAGACACCCCGATGTTTGGCAGGCTGGGTCGTTTGGTTGATGAGATTTCTGCTGAGCGGGATTTCCTTGAGCGTCTGATCAATGATCTGGGGCTGCAGCAAAAACCACACCGCCAGGCTGCGGCCTGGGTGGGGGAGCGGGTTGCCAGGATCAAAAGTGATGGCCGGATCCTGGATCGTTCACCGATGACCATGTTGTTGGAGACTGAACTTATGCGCGGTGCCGTCACCGGCAAGCTCGGCGGCTGGGAGGTCCTGCTGGAACACGCTGAAACACTGGGTCTGGATCCGGAGGTCTTCGTCGCCCTCATTGAGATGTCCAAGGATCAGGTCAAGATTTTGGATGAGATCCACGCTTATGCCCGCCCGCGCGCCCTGCGCGGTGACAAGGACATCTACTGGGACTAGCCGCCACCTAAACCCGGAGATGCCTAACCCCCAAGATGCCTGAACCCCCAAGACGTCTAAACCCGGAGATGTCAGGCCCCTGATGTGATCCACATGGGGGGCTGATCGGATCCTGCGCCGGCCTCCCGGCGCAGGATCCGAGTAACCAATTAAGTACCCGAAACCAATGGTGTAATTATTAACCAGAGTTGAATATTTAACCTTGGTTAAATTGTTATTTTTAATTAAATTCACAAAAGAGCCCACGGCGTTCACAGGGTTTTAGCAAAAAGCCTGCAAGGTGTAGGTGAATTCTGTCACAATCATAAATGTGAGATGCATTTTTTCTGCTTCCTTGAATTGGTTTTCAAAAATCAGCAAACTCGTTAGTAGACAAACGCACCGACGAAAGGCTTTCCAATGAAGCGCATCCTTGCAGTAACCGGAGTTATCAGCCTCGCCCTCACCCTGGCTGCCTGCGGTGAAGAAGACGACACCACCACCGACACCGGCACCACCACCCAGACCGCAACTGAAGCTGCGACCATGGAAGAGACCACCACCGAGGAAACCACCGTTGCAGAGGAAGCTGGCGAGGACATCGTCGATACCGCTGTCGGTGCAGGTTCCTTCAACACTCTGGTTGCAGCAGTTCAGGCCGCCGGCCTGGAAGAGACCCTCCGTGGCGATGGACCATTCACCGTCTTCGCACCTACCGATGAGGCATTCGACGCACTGCCAGAGGGCACCCTTGATGCCCTGCTCGCAGACCCAGAGGGCGATCTCACCGAGATCCTCACCTACCACGTTGTTGACGGCGAGGTTCCTGCCGCTGATGTTGTCGAGATGGATGGCCAGGCCGTAGAAACCCTTCAGGGTGGCAGCTTCACCGTTGAGCTCGAGGGCGAGGCCGTTGTGCTTGTCGACGCCGCCGGCAACCGCGTCAACGTCACCACCACCGACGTTGAGGCCAGCAACGGTGTCATCCACGTCATCGATACTGTTCTGAGCCCTACCCCATAAGGGATTAGTCATCTCGCAGTAACTCACTGAACTCACTCGAGTCGGGCACCCTCTCATCACCATGATGGGACGGTGCCCGGCTCGATTTTTCGCTTATGGAAGCTTTTCCCCACGATGCCCCCGGTGTGTTCTACCCTGGGGACACAATTGACGCCGGGGTCAACAACACCCACGAGGAGACCTGTATGGATCACATACCTGAGAAACGCGCCGGGGATGCCGAGCGTTCGCAGGCCCTGGACCGACTGGGGCAGTACTTCGCTGATGGATACCTGGATATCCATGAATTCGACGATCGCACCGGCAAGGCTGCCTTGGCGCGAACCCAGGGGGAGATTGACGCTCTCTTTGTGGATCTACCTGCGCAACCCGCCACCGCTGAACCCCGGCGGGAGCTCAGTGCGCAGCGGGAGCTGGATGAGGTGATGACCAGGGGAAAGAAACTCCAGCGCATCGACGGCGCCATCTGGGCAGCGGTGTTCATCCTGTTCTTTCTGGGTGTTTTCGTATTCAGCGTGGGCTTTGCGTGGGTGATGTTCCCGATTGGTGCTTTCGCGTCCTGGGGTGCCAGATCCTTCCTGGATGTAGGCGATGAAGAGGAGAAACTTTATGCGGAATTGACCAAGCAGGAGCAGGAGGAGCGTGCCGAGCGGTTGCGCAAAGCCGTGGAACGGCGCCGCGAGCTGGGCCAATAAGGCCCCCGCGGCCTGCTGAACCGCAGGTCCCCTTCGTGTGGTCGGTCCGGTAGGAGGGGAGGGGGGCGTCGATAAGCAAAGGATGGAAGTCAGTGATGGCCAGGAAACGGAAGATGTCATGGCGGCTGCGGTGGGCCGCGGTGCGGTACCGCTTCAAGGAGAGTCTGTTTGCCTATCCCACGCTGCTGATGCTGGTGGGTGTGGTCCTGGCGGTGATCACCACCCTGATTGATGATCGGATCGGGCATGATGCTGATCTGCCGCTGACGATCGCGCTGAGCAGCAACGCGGCGATGTGGTTGCTGTCCACGGTGGCGGGGGCGATGATCACCACGGTGGGTGTGGTGTTCTCGCTGACGGTGGTCAGTCTGCAGCTGGCCAGTGATCAGTTCTCCCCGCGGGTGATGCGTTCCTTCATCAGGGATCGGCTCAGTCAACGGGTGATCGGCCTGCTGGTGGCCACTTTCTTTTATTGTGTGTTGATCTTGCCGAATGTCAGCGGTGAGGCCACCGACCCGGCCCCGCAGGTGTCGGTGACGGTGGCGGTGATCCTCACGGTGGTCACGGTGATCGGTATTCTCGCGCACCTGGATCATCTGGCGCATGGCCTGCAGGTGGGCAATGTGGCGCGCGTGATCGTTGATGAGGGGGAGCGGATCGCAGGCGAACGCGAGAGCATCCCGGAGGGACTCACCCAGGCCGATCCGGCGGATTTCCACGATGTGCCAGATGATGCCCTGACCATCCCCGCCGCGATCAACGGGTGGGTGACCCAGGTGGACATCGAGTACCTGTTCCGCACCATGGCGCCGGGCACCACCGTCCGCCTGGAGACCCGCATCGGTGCCTATATCCACACCGGTGAAGCGCTGTTGAAGGTGTGGCCGACGCCGGCTGAGGGGAGCCCGGATCTCGGGCAGGCCGTGGAGATCGCCGATGCGCGTGCCATGCTGCAGGACACCGACTTTGCCATCCGCCAGCTCGTGGACATCGGCCTGCGCGCCCTGGACAGCGATGATCCCACCACCGCCGTGGAGATCACGCTGCGTCTGGGCAGCCTGCTGCGCACCGTCCTGATCACACCACTTATTCCGGAGGCGCTGCGCGATGATGAGGAGCGCGTGGTGGTACAACCCTGGAACCTCTCCCATGAGGAATTCATCGTCCACGGCTTCGACCAGCTCCGCCTGGCATCCCGCGAGCAGCCTGAGGTCATCGGAACCCTGCTGCGTGTGCTGCGCATGCTTGCCGATCACGTCCGTGATGACCACCCCGAGCTCATCCCCGTGCTTGACCGCCAGAGCCGCCTCATCCTCGAATCCCTGCCCACCGACCTGCACCCCGAGGACCTTGCGCGCCTGCGCGCCCTCACGTCCGATAAATCGGACCCGGCTGATCACAGCCGTTAAAAGCGTGCTTATCGACGCCCCGCCCGTACCCGCCCACGCCGTGTGCGCCCCACCCGCACCCGCTCACACCGTGTGTGGGAGGATCCTCCGCCCGGGACGCACATCGGCCCACGTCAAGGGGATGTCGGAGATACTGACGATCAGCTTGGACTTATCATCCAGCCCATCAGCGGCCTCGAAGTCCTCAGCGCTTTGGGTATCATCAACAAACACGAAATAGGGATAGTCCAGGCACTCCTCATTCATCCCCGCCAACTGAGCGGCCCATTTTCCGTGCTGATCCTCCGGTTCCGTCGGGAGGTAGCGGCCCAGATCGCGCGGAATACGGCGCTCAAATCCCTGGATTTCCTCTATGGAACCCGCAATATCGAACTCCTCAGCCAGCTGCAGCGCAGAATGGGCGATGGCCACGGCCTGTGACATGGTCGGATTCCTACGCACCGCCGTGCCCAGGCTGTCCACCAGCTGCCGCAGCAACAGCACCCGGCGGGTCAGATCAACCTGGGCGCGATCCTCGCACAGTGCGTCAATCAGGTGGTGTGCGAAGGCAAGTTCCACGTAATACTGCACAGCACTGACCGGGCGGTCCGCCGAGAACAACAACTCCTGATCCTCCCGGTAGTAATGGTGGAGCTGGCAGTATGTGGTGATCGATTCCCTCAGGCCCTCCACGAAGGCCATGTGCTGCAGATCAAAGGCAGCCCCCTCATGCGGGTGGAGCTCGATGGACACCGAGGTGGTGGCATCAGGCAGGTCATAAACGACACTGACATCCGGGTCGAACTCTTCAACTGGGTCATCTGTGTGCATTGAGGGGGTCTTTCAGGTTCGTATTTCAGGCTCAGGGGACTTGACCAAAAAATCAACAACATGTGGGCGCCCACTGTCATATCTACTGCATCTATTGCAGGATCTCTTCACGTCGGGCGGCGCGGACTTCATCCACTAATGACACGATATGCCTCAACCCCGTGATCAATGATCCATAGACAGGCCATAGTTTAGAGGGCAGGTCTTCGTCCTCGGACATCTCCCGGGACAGATCATCGATCCGCATCCTGAGCCGCTCGGAATCAGTGTCCACATCCGGATCGGAGATCGCCTGCCCGGCATCACAGGCGATGGCAGACCACTTCTCACGGAAACGCTCGTCCCAGGGACTGTTGTCATAGGTGGCGTCGCGGAGGATATGGGTGATGGTATGCAGGTGGGATAACCCATCCTTCGCCTGTTCCAGCACCTGCTCCCAGTTGGGGCCATCAACCGGATCAGGCGCAGTGGGTTGACGCCGCAGGTGGATATGCCTACGGGGATTGGCCCGGCGGCTTTCCCGCGCAAACCGCACCGTGGACCAGGCCGATTCCAATTCCGACTCCAGTGATTCGATCTCCTTGATCCATTCCTCGGCACATTCCGTATCCCAGGATGAGGAGATTTCCTGGCCCATGTCCCCCAAAACATCACCCATGCGCCTGGTGATGCTATCCAGATAACCCGCAGCCTGCCGATCCCGCAACGGGGGCATGATCAACAGATTCACCAGAATGCCGATGAGCACGCCGACGATGATCTCCACCATGCGTTCACCGAAGTTACGGGATTCCTCAGTAAAACCATCGCTGAGCAGGAAGATCGCGGTGGTGGCCACCGTGATGCCCTCTTCACGGATCCACCTGATCCTGGCGATCACCAGGCCGACGAAGATGGCCACCGCATAGGACCACACCGTCACACCCAGGAAATTACCCACCATAAATGTCACCACGATGCCCAACACTGATGCGATTGTTGATTGCACACCCCGCGACAAGGTCCGGTAGGCGGTGGCCTGGATGGTGAGCAGCGCCGTCCACGGCGCCAGGAACGGCAGGGAGGTTTCCAGGAAGTTCACCGAGATCCACCATGCGAGGGTGGTGGCAAAGATGATCTTCACCATCTGGATCAATGAGGTCTGGAATTCCGGTCGCCTGAGCCGTTCCATAAGCGGATTACCAAGACGTTGCACGGCTGGGTTCATAACCGCCACTGTAAAGAGATACGGTGGAGTTTGTCTGGGCATCGGCTGATGGGGCACTGTGTGACACCGATCTCGGCAGTCCGCCATGCTCACATCAGGATCCTGCACGCATTGACCCAGCTCATGATCCCTATCCCCATCAGATGCCAGCCCGCAGCCCTCCTCATATGCAAAGAGACGTATGATTGCGGACACTCGCCGACACCCGCCGACACTCGGCGCACCCATCAAGGCCTGACCCCATTTCCGAGGATTCCCGCTTATGGGACGGGGCGTCGATAAGCGCGCTTTGAAAACCGCAACCACAAGGGAGGCTGGACCCCCGATGCTGAGCCGGCTTGACGACGACCTCCACTCCGACCGCCCCCTTGTAGTCTTCCTCGGCGACAACATTGATGAGGAAGACCACGATGTGTTGTTCCCCGCGATGCGTGAACGCGGGGTGGCGGTGGTGCGCGTACACCCGGATGACCTGGTCGTGGAAATGACCGACACCGGCATCGGGTTCTTCGTGGCGGGTCAACGCCTTGAACCCGACCTGGTGATCGGATGGGTGCTCGACGAGCTGCTTATCCCCGGCATGGCGCACCTGGATGTGTTCCGTCGCGCCGGGATCCCCGTGATCAATGATGCGGTCACCCTCTTCCGCGCGCAGAACAAATACCTGGACAGCTCCATGCTGAGCCTGGCCGGTGCACTGGGGTATCCGGTGCTCACCAGCCACGACCCGGAGGCACTGGAGAAGTGGGTGCGTGATCTCAACGGCCCGGCAGTGATCAAACCGCTTGTCGGTTTCGGCGGACGGGGCCTGCGCAAAATCGAGGGTGAAAACGACCTGCAGGACCTCCTGACGGAGCTGCGTCGCGACGGTGGCTCCTACTACGCCGTGCCATGGATCGAGAACCCCGGCCGCGACATCCGCGTCTACACCATCAACCACCAGCCGGTGTTCGCCATGTACCGCTACGCCCCGCCGGGCAAATGGATCACCAACATCCACGCCGGTGGTGGACTGTCCATGTGCCCCCTGACCCCGGAGATCAGTACTCTGGCACGCCGGGCCTCCCAGGGGGCCGGCGCCCTCATCGGCGGCATTGACATCGGTGAGAACACCGCCACCGGCGAGCTGGTGGTCTACGAGGTCAATTCCTGTCCCACCTGCGAACCCCCCGCACTGGAGGCCCTGGCGGATTTCCTCGCCCTGGCCGCCCGCGATCTCGACCACGCGCTGGTCACCTGGGAGCCGTCAAAGGTCTATACCGAACTGGACACCGCTCCCGACCTCTTCCATAAGAGCAAACAGGGGCTGTTGCGCGCATAACGCTTATCGACGCCCCGCCGCCACCCGGTCATCGTGGGGCAACCTGTCCCGAATCTCCCGGGCCAGAACAATCGCCCGGGTCTTTCCGGACCGCGCCGCCAGCTCTCGGACACCGGGGAGGTCAAGGTGGGAAGGCTCTGCCCGACCCTCATCTACCGCTGCCATGACGTGAGGCAGCAGTTCAGCGATGACCTGCAGTAGATCAGGAGTGCCTGTGAGCGGTTTGTCCTGCTGGGCGGAGGCATCCACCAGATCATTGAGGATCGGCCAGACCAGAGTCAGCATTCCCATATCCGCCAGATCGCGGAAGGTTTTTGCCAACGATCCTAACCGCTGTGGGGGAGCATCACTCCATCCCAGATGGGCAATATCTGGGACACCGGGGATCAGCAGACCACGGTTCCATGCTTCACTGGCGGCGGTCCATCCCACCTCAGATTCCCGGGTGTGCAGGTTGCTCAGAGCCGCGAGGAAATTGATGGCTGCTGCCGGGGTGAAGGGGGAAGATGAACGAGCGAGTTGGCGCAAGGGGAGCCCGGTCCCCAGGGAGGAGCGGTAGGTGTAATCAAGACGGCGGAAAGCCTGCTCGGCCGTGGAGGGAAGAAAATCCTGGCGGTTTCTGCGGGCGAGAGCATTGACGATCCGCTGGGAGAATTTCCGTGGTACGACGCCCTGTTCAGGGGCCACCTCCGTTTTCAGTGGAACCCACTCAGCATCGACGGAGGATTCCTGAAAAATCAAGGAAGACATGGTTGCACCCACTGTCACCTTTTCATCCTCTCCCCGGGTGTGGAAGAGCAAGGAGGATGATTGCAAGGCCGAAATCACGGGACGGCGATCTCCCCGGATGCGCAACAGGGCGAGGGAAAGATCGATAGGACCGACAGGCGCCTGGGCTTGTGCATACTCAGCCAGCCGGTCAAGGATGGTCTCGACACCGATGGTGAGGTCTTCACGGTCCGGGGTGGACAATAATACAGGCACAGACCCCAGGAGCTCTAAGATCTCCGCTTCGCGCTTGCTGCGGTCCGAACTCTTCAAGTACAACGCGAGTTCTCCGGTCACCCACTCCCTAATTCCCTCCAGAGACTTGCTGGCTCGAGGAACGCCCACCAGTGATATTTTGGTCGCCTCAAGATCGGAGTATGCACACCGGACGAGAGCGTCTGTGAACTGCTCCGATTCCACGTCACGGAACCAAGACCAGACACGGTTGCCTGCGGCGATCGCCGGGCCAAACCTTTCGAGCTCATGTGCAGCAAGTTCGACCAATGGAGTATCAGATGGTGTCAGGTCAGGTACCTGCCATAATACCGGAGCCTTCTGCCATAAAGAGGCATCACCTGTGGCTTCTGTCCCAGGTTCTTCCATATTGAGGTTCCAGACGGCCGCAAGCTTATCCACGGCTTTGGAAAACTGCGGATGCTCATCCATTGCCAAGGCATCCTCCAACAGGAACTGACACTGTTCGAGAATATCCGGTGACGGTACTGCGTCGCGTCTGGCGGCAGCATTGAGCACCTTGATACGTGTTGCCCGGCCGGCGAGGGTGAGGCAGGCAGTGAACACCTCAGTCAGGATGTCCTCGGATCCTTTCTGTGCCAGCACCGTGCCGAAGCGGAGCAGAGAGGTGGAATCCTTGCGGAACAACAGTGGCACCAGTTCATGGCTGTGGGCAACAATCTCCTCATCGCTGATCTCTAGGGAATCCAGGAGAAATTCCGCCCAGGCCTTGACCGGTTCAGGCTTCCTTGCTTCCCGGTAACCATTAAGTCCGTCACGCAGGAGGACTCCGCGGTCTTCTGCAGACAGGTGTTGATCCTTGGTTATCAATTCGATGTGGGAGTAGAAGGGTGGTCTGTTCTCATAACTGAACAAAGTGGCGCGGAACCAGTCGAGACGACGGTCGAAAATCACTTCACGTGGTTGTCGTATTTTTGGATCACCCCAGTGGTTTCGATGTCCAAGAAAGAAATTCATGTGCCGTTCCCACCGGAAGTGGGTGGAGGAATTAACTAAAACCACAGGAATCTGCAGGGGGTCATCCTGGGAAATGATGGGGCGTTGCTGGCGGTGGATCAGGCTGATCCACAGTTCTTCCGCGTGCTGCGGATCCCACTGCTTCTCCACTGTTTTTTGATATGAGGGGGATGTTGACAGCAGGAGGTCGACAATCAGTTCTAAGGCCATCTCTTGCAGTGTTGGATTGAGTTTCTCAATGGCCCGGACTGATTCGTTGAGCCACCGCCCGGTGACTTCAGCGGGTGCATTCCCCCGCAGCAGATAAAGCGCGACACGCAGATGGTCCACCTGCTCCCAACAGGGGTGGTGGAAGCGTTCCGACCCGCGGATTCCGTGCGGTTCCCGCACGACATCGAGGATCACGGAGTCAAAGAAGTGCTCCTCGGCAACCACCGTCTCGATGAACCGCTGCTGCTCCTCATCAGGCCCCAGGGATGCGGTGCGTAATTCCGCGAGCGGGGCAGCGTTCCACCCAATGAGGTCGAGAAATTCCATTATCTCGGCGAAATCGGGACTTGCTTGGGGCAGCTTCTCCGGTTCCTGCGCGACTACCACGGTGTCAGCAGTGTACTTCACGGTCATACTCCTTCTCTGGTCTCAGTCGACAGGGCTGCAGCCAGCAGATGTTTGCATGGTCCCCGGGAACCGCGGGTGCGCAGATACCAGGTGCAGGAGCAGGTGCCCTTGTCCGGAATGACCTGATAACTGCGGGCACCGCTGCGTACATTGGCGGTGAGTCGGTCCTTGCTCCAGTGGACGGCGCGGGCGTCGACAAGCCGTCGGGCCCCGACCAGACGCGGGTTATCGCGTGCCACCTGCTCCGGATCGTGGGGTAACTCCCGGTGATAGTAAGCCTGCTCGGCGATGTCCCAACCCACCTTCCCGCTGGCAGCGAGGGAGGCAAGGGCCTGGTCAACCCGGACCCGCTCCAATCCTGTGTCCAGTGCCAGGAGATCAGGGGAGATACGGGAAGAGAAACCCAGCTGCGTGGCCAGCAGATCTGCATCATCAACCACATCTTCAGAGGCCATTGCAGACAACAGGGACCCCTCTCCGGAGAAACCACGGGAGGGTTCTTCCGACAGTGCGAGAGTGATAGCCGCCCCGGGCAACCGGCATTCCATCACCACACCGGCGCCGGATCCGGCGTCCTGGTAGATCTGCACACCGGTGAGCAGAGATAACAGGCGTCGCAGCGGCTGGAGGCGGACAGGCCCAGGGATGCGCACAGCACCAGGAACCGGACGGGCAGATACGTTCACACCTCTGGTGGAGGCCTGGACCCACACCGTGTCCACCTTTGCCTGGGGCAGGGCCATCAATAGACGACGCGCCCCACGTCCATCCAGGTCGAGCACTCCCGAGAAGCCGCGGTGGATCTCCGCGACATTGCCGAAGGCCCGTACCCACCGGGTAGGCATGACAACCTTGCGTTCCGACTCCGTGCGCTCCAGGGTTGAGACATTCACATGCTGGGAACCGACATCGAGATGAAGCAGTTCATTGTGGTGGATCCCGGAGAGCATCTGTTGGAGATGATCCCCAAGGTCGACATTGGTGGTGCCATAACCGATCTCCCCACCATCAAGGCCGTCAGCGCCCAGATCCAAGCGTGCGCTGACACTGTTGCAGGCAGAAAAGACCTCTGCACGCAGGCGATCACCGTGGGCGGTGAATACCGGATCGCGCATTGCTGCGGCTGCTGCCATCTGCGGCGGGACGAAATAACGGGTTCGGGTGACCTCTGCCAGAACCAGGAGACACTGAGCGTAGACCTTCGGCTGAGTAAGAAAGCCATGGAAGAAACTGGGGGAGGAATCCACCCCCTCCGGGGTCAGCGCCGGGGCCAGGGCGAGTGCCAGGCCTGTTTCATCCAAGGTTGAACTGGTGCTGAAGGATGGACCCTCTGGTGCAAGTGTTCTGCGGGTCATCTGACTTATCTCCCAGTTGTTTTAAAAGATGGTGGTGGCGTTCTAAACGAAAAATACCTTAGTGGTAAAAATAGGCGACCGCAGAGAAACCACCGGGAGATCAATTTTTTAGCTGCCATATGGGTGCGGCAGACCAGAGCAGAGAACAACCCCGCTGACCAGATAACCGGATCTGATCAGCGGGGTTGAATTGGTTATTTCCCTTATGGAGGGATCAGGCCGGGTTGGCGGCCCAGGTGCGGTGGCCCTTGAGCATCGGGGTCAACACATCAAGTGCATCGGCGGCAGCGTTGACGGTGACCACGCCGGGTGCATCACCCATGCGATCGGGTACCTGCGCGGTGGCATCGCCGACGAGGGCGACGGCCTTGCCGTGACGGATCATCTCGGACAGCAGGATGCTCACCTCGGGCTGCTCGGGGGTCTCCACGACCACGGCGGCGTCGAACTCCACGGAGCGGACGGTGACATAGGTGCGCGAGATGGTCACGCCGGTTTCCTCATCCGGATCACCGAGGGTGCCACCGGCAACAGAGGTGACCAGTGGAACCATGCCGGCATCCTCGATGGCCTTGGAGAGTGTGGCCACGTCGGCGACCTGCTTGTCATCCAGGTCGTCGGTGACCAGGATGCCCACCTGTCGGCCGTCGATAGGCCAGGTTTTGCCCAGCTGGGACAGGGCGGGGCTCGGTGTCACATCGGGGAGGTCCTTCTTCTCCGGTGTGGGCAGGCCAAGGCCCTTGGCCACGGTGCTGGCCAGGTCGGAATCGATGTTGGTCAGCACCTCGACGGTGCGTTCCTTGATCGCCTTCTCATAGCATTTGCCCAGCTCAAAGGTGTAGGCATCGGCAACGTGCTTCTGCTCGACCGGGGTGAGGCTGAGGTAAAACAGGCGGGCCTGGGTGTAGTGGTCGTCAAAGCTGACGGGCGCATCGCGGGTGATCTCGCCGTGGACGGGGACGGGGACGTCGATAAGCGCACCATTATCCGTCCCGGTGGGGAAGGGGTTGCCGCCGTCCAGCGAGTTCGGCTGATAGGGCGCCACACCGATGTGCTGGCCGTGCTGGTGCATGCCTTCGCGGAACATGTCATTGACCGGTGCGTGCGGACGGTTGATGGGCAGCTGCGCGAAATTCGGCCCGCCGAGGCGGCTGAGCTGGGTGTCCAGGTAGGAAAACAGCCGGCCCTGGAGCAGCGGATCGGCGGTGACATCAATGCCCGGAGGCAGGTGGCCGGGGTGGAAAGCCACCTGTTCGGTCTCCTCGAAGTAATTCGAGGGGTTCTTATTCAGGGTCATGGTGCCCACGATCTGGACCGGGGCGAGCTCCTCGGGAACGATCTTGGTCGGATCCAGCAGATCAATGCCCTCAAACATCTGGTCCTCGGTATCCGGGAACACCTGCAGACCCAGATCCCATTCCGGGAAGGCACCATTTTCGATGGCGTCGGCCAGGTCGCGGCGGTGGAAATCAGGATCCACACCACCGGAGATCTGGGCCTCCTCCCACACCAGGGAATGCACACCCAGGCGTGGTTTCCAGTGGAATTTCACCAGACTGGTCTCACCCTTGGTGTTGATCATGCGGAAGGTATGGATACCGAAGCCCTCCATCATGCGGTAGGAGCGTGGGATACCACGGTCAGACATATTCCACAGGGTGTGGTGGGTGGCCTCGGTGTGCAAGGAGACGAAATCCCAGAACGTGTCATGGGCACTCTGTGCCTGTGGGATCTCACGATCCGGATGCGGCTTGCCGGCATGGATGATGTCCGGGAACTTGATGCCATCCTGGATGAAGAACACCGGGATATTGTTGCCCACCAGATCCCAGGTGCCCTGATCGGTGTAGAATTTCACCGCGAAACCGCGGGTATCACGCACCGTATCGGCCGAACCACGCGAACCCAGCACCGTGGAGAAACGGGTGAACACCGGGGTTTCCCGGCCCTTGTCAAACACCGCTGCCTGACAGATGGAGCTGGCCGCACCATTGGCCACGAACACGCCGTGTGCGGCGGCACCGCGGGCATGCACTACACGCTCCGGGATGCGCTCATGATCAAAGTGGGTGATCTTCTCACGGAAGTGGTGATCCTGCATGAGCAGTGGGCCACGCTCACCTGCGCGGAGGGAATGATCCGTATCTTTCAGCCGACCACCCTGGGCGGTGGTGAGGTACTCACCCTGCTGGGCATTGGTATCCGGGTTGATGTGCATCGGACAACCAGTGGGGGAGTGGGGTGCCGCCGTGGCCTGGTCCGGCTTGCGTGGCAGGGGCGGGACCGGCGTGGTCGGCTCGTTGAAATCTGGGGTTCCAGACGATGGGATTCCTGGATTCGCTGACATTTCAGCCTCCTGTGGCAGATAGTTAGCTTGGTTAATACGTATGTATAGACGGACCTCAGTGGTGCTTGAAGGTCCGCCCGCGCTGAACTTTCTTCATGCGAGTCTGGCTCGCAGTGTGACCCATGGTACATAAATTTGAAACTCATGCACGGAATCTGATGTGAGCTCTCCGCCTACGGCGAAGAGAAAAAGATAAACCGCGCTTATCGACGCCCCCCTAAATCCCCAACACCGCCTTCGCGATGAGGAAATAGATCACCAACCCCACCGCATCCACGAACGTGGTGATGAACGGATTCGAGAACACCGCCGGATCAGCACCCACCACCTTCGCGATGATCGGCATGATCCCGCCCACCATTGCCGCCAAGGTACACACCACAAACAGCGTCATCCCCAGCACCAACCCGATCGACACTCCATAGAGGACACCGAGCAGGATCCCGAACAGTGCGCCCAGCATGGTGCCCAGGGTCAGGCCCACCCTCGTCTCACGCCACAGCACAGCCATCACATCGCGTTTACGCACATCCCCCAGCGCTAAAGACCTGGTCACCGTCGTGGCCGCCTGGTTTCCGGTGTTCCCACCCGTACCCGTGATCAACGGGATGAACAGACTGAGCACCACCGCTGCGGCCAGGGCATCCTCGAAGGCGTCGAGCACACTGACCGTGAGCAACGCCGACACCGCCAGCACTCCCAACCAGACGATCCGCGACCGCACCAACCGCCACACCGGCGTGGTCAGATACGGCTGCTGGAGCGGTTCAGCACCACCGGAACGGGCGGTGTCCTCGTTGTCGGCATTCTCGATGATGTCCACGGCATCATCAATGGAGAGGATCCCCACCAGGCGGGTGGAATCATCCACCACCGGCAGGGCCAACAGATCCAGGGCACGGAACCAGCGTGCGGTCTCCTCATCCGGGGCAGCGGTGTGTGCGTAGACGGGTGTGTCCATAAGCGAGGCAACGGGTTCATCGGCATCCGCCATCAGCAGTTTCCTCAGGCTTGTCACACCCACCAGTTTCCGATCGCCCCTGATGATGGGGACGGTGTAGATCGTCTCTACACGGTCATTTTGTTCCCGCAGTGCAGTCAGGGCTTCGGCGGCGGTGAGATCCACCCGGACCATGGGCACCTCCGGGGACATGTGCCGGCCTATGGAACCCCTCGGATAACCCAGAACCACACTGGTCAGGCCATACTCCGAGGCATCGAGACTGCGCATGAGCCTCTCGACGATCTCCGCAGGCAACTCATCCAACAGGGACACCCGGTCATCAGGGTCGAGGGCTTCGAAGAAGGAGGCGAGGGAATCGTCGCCAAGCGCGTCAACCAGGTCCGCCTGATGGGCGGCGTCGAGTGCCTCAAAGGCCACAATCGAACGCTGGCGGGGCAACAACCGCAAGATCAGAGCCGCGCGCACCGGCGACATTCGCTCCAGGAGGCTGATCACATCCTTGATCGGGATATCCTCCGAAAGCTCAGAGATCATCCGCGCACGTTCCGGCGCCAGGTCGCCGTTGGTCCGCAGAATCAATTCGAGCTGGTTGATGGCCTCATCCGGGCGTTGTGCGGACTCCGACATGGTGACGCTCCTTTCCGGCAGGCTCCCGCTTATGGAACGGGCAATCCGAAGCACATCTTAATCACCCTTCCATAAGCGGGGCGGTCCGGATGCAGACGAGTTCGGAGGTACTTGATCCAGGTCAAGGAACTCACGGTTGAAGTGCCATAAATTCATATATGTACATAAGAGAAACAGACAAAGAAAAGACGAAAGGACCTGGTTATCATGACCGCCCCCACTGCCCTGAAGAAGACCACCCTGCGCTCCGATGAGTTCACCTGCCCGAGCTGTGTAGCCAAGATCGAGAACAAGCTCAACGGCCTGGATGGTGTTGGGGCAGCCGAGGTGAAGTTCTCCTCCGGACGGATCCTGGTTGACCACGATCCCCAGAAGGTCAGTATCCGCGATCTGGTCAAGGCGGTGGCTGATGTTGGTTATACCGCTAAGCCATCAGCTATCTGACACCCCCGTCCATAAGGCAATCCGCCGGCACCGAAACTATGGTGCCGGCGGATTGTTGTTGCTGGTGGAAGAGGTGTGGGGAAGCTTCGGGAGAAGTTTCGGGGTACTTGATCCACGTCAAGGAACTTGGGTGGGGAAGTCCATAGATTAATAAGTGTCATCAAGAATAAACAGTGAAAAACAAAGGAAGAAACACCATGAAGACCTGGAAAACCTGGGGTGTAGTTGCTACTTCAGGACTCTTAATCGTACTGTCCTGGATCACCGGCTGGGATTGGCTCATGCTGGTTGCCGCTGTGGTTGCTGGTTGGCAGATCGCCATCAGCGCGATCCAGGCCTTGAGAATCAAGATGGTCTCGATTGATCTGCTCGTGGTCGTGGCCGCGGTCGGTGCCATCTTCATCAACAACTTCTGGGAATCCGCAGCCGTCACCTTCCTCTTCGCGCTGGGCAAGGCGTTGGAGCGGGCGACCATGAACCGCACCCGCAAGGCGTTGTCGGATCTGGTGGATGCGGCACCGGAAACAGCCACGAAGCTTAATCACGATGGCTCGACTGAAACGGTTGAGCTCTGGGAACTGGAACCCGGCGATATCGTGCTCGTGAAAAACGGTGAGCAGGTGCCTGTCGACGGCAAGGTGATCTCCGGTCACGGTGGCGTGGACGAGGCAACCATTACCGGTGAGTCCGTCCCTGCCGAGAAGGCCGAAGGCTCTGAGGTCTTCGCCGGCACCTGGTTGCGCTCCGGTCTGCTGCGTGTTGAGGCAGTCGGCATCGGTTCTGATTCCACCCTGGCCAAGATCATCCACCGCGTCGAGGACGCACAGGATGATAAGGCGAAAACCCAGACCTTCCTGGAGAAGTTCTCCAAGTGGTACACCCCCGGTGCGATGCTTGCGGCCCTGTTCGTGGGCCTTGTCACCCGCAACACTGAACTTGCCCTGACACTGCTGGTCATCGCCTGCCCCGGTGCTCTGGTCATCTCCATCCCGGTCTCGATCGTTGCAGGTATCGGACGCGCCGCCAAGGATGGTGTGCTCATCAAGGGTGGCGAATACCTCGAGAATGCAGCCAAGGTTGACGCGGTTGTGGTGGACAAGACCGGTACCCTCACCAATGGTCGTCCGGAACTGACCAACGTTGATGTCCTGGATCCGAGCTTCACCGAAGATGAGGTCCTGCTCCTGGCAGCCCGCGCCGAAACCGCTTCCGAGCACCCACTGGCCGAGGCGATCATCCGCGGAGCTGAGCAACGTGGCCTGAATGTGGGTGTGGTGGATAAGGCTGAACCTGTCACCGGCAAGGGCATCCGCGCCCTGGTGGATGGCCAGACAGTCGCGGTTGGTTCCGCTGACCTGCTGGACCACACCCCGGATAACGCCCGCATCCTGGAACTGAACAATCAGGGTAAGACCGCCATGTACGTCGGAGTCAACGGTCAGGTAGTTGGCATCGTCGCCGTCGCCGACACCATCCGCGATGACGCACCGGCCGCCATCAAGGCCCTGCACGACAAGGGCGTGAAGGTGATCATGGCAACCGGTGATGCCCGCCTGGTGGCAGAGAACATCGCCGCCCAGCTGGGAGTGGATGAGGTCCGAGCGGAACTCATGCCGGAGGACAAACTGATCATCGTCAAGGAACTGCAGGCACAGGGTCATGTGGTCGCCATGGTCGGCGACGGTGTCAACGACACCCCGGCACTCGCACAGGCTGACATCGGTGTGGCCATGGGTGCCGCCGGCTCCCCGGCAGCAATCGAAACCGCCGACATCGCCCTGATGGCCGACAAGCTTCCCCGCCTGCCCTACGCACTGGGACTGGCCAAGCGCACGGTCAACACCATGCGGATCAACATCGCAATCGCATTGATCACCGTTGCAGTCCTGCTGGCTGGTGTCCTCTTCGGAGGCGTGACCATGGCTGTTGGAATGCTGGTCCACGAGGCCTCGGTCCTGCTGGTCATCGGCATCGCGATGCTCCTGCTCCGCCCAACCTTGAAAGAGAACAAGGCCCTGCCCGCAGACCGCCCCGCACGGTCCGCAACCAAGAAGGAACTGATCGCTTAAGCTCCTTCCATAAGCCCCACCGTTATCCGCAGGTTGGATAACGGTGGGGTTCTTCTTATCAGAACTTATGCTTCTGGTGAACACGTGGGCGTGGGGCCCGCGCCCACGGCACCCACCGTTTCCATAGGCGGGGCGAGGGGGGCGTCGATAAGCACACTACATCCACTTACTGCGCTTGAAAATCCAATAAAGCAGCACCGCCAGCGCCACCATGGCGAGCAACGCCACCGGGTACCCGAACGCCCAGTGCAACTCCGGCATGACATCGAAGTTCATGCCGTAGATAGAACCGATGAGGGTCGGAGCGAAGAGGATCGCGGCCCAACCGGAAATCTTCTTCATATCCTCGTTCTGTCGCTCCGCCACCAGCGTGGCGTTGACGCTGAGGATCTGCGAGAGCGATTCGCGGTACTCCGCCACCCGGCTGTTGTCGCGGGTGAGGTGATCGGCCACGTCCTCGAGATAGGCACGCAACTCATCCGGCACACCATTACGGATGAAATCCTTCTGCAGGCGCTGCACCACCTCGCTTATGGAAGACGTGGTGTGCTGCATGTCGATGATCTCCTGGCTCAGGCGGTAAATACGCTGCGCGACGGCGACATCCCCACTGAACACCTGGCGTTCAATCTGCTCCTGGTCAATGGAAATACCGCGCAGCACCGGGGCATAACCATCAACGATGAGGTCAATGAGCCGGTAGGCCACCGCGCGCGGTCCCAATTTGAGCAACTCACCATCAGACAGGAGAGCTTTCACCCGACGGTCGAATTTCCTGCTGTCCGAATCCGCAAACAGGGAAGCGGCGGTGCCATCAACCCACTGATTATCCTGACACAGCACCACAATCGCGTTGCCCTTCATCACGATGTGGAACTCAGCGAACTCGACTTCCTCAGTTTCATCGATATAACGCGCCGACCGCACCGCCATGAACACCACATCCCCATAACGATCCAGTTTGGGACGCTGCTGCGCCACAATGAGATCCTCCACGATCATGGGGTGCAGATCCCACGCATCGGCAAGTTCCTGGATCGCGGCGCGGGTGGGGGCGGGATACAACGACATCACCATCCGGTTGGATGCACCGTCCGCAAACCTCAGACCATCCGCCACCGTGGCCCCCAGCGGAGGTTTATCCGCCACGCCGTCAGTCACCCAACGGGTCAGGGGAGCGGTCTCAGAGTTCTGCGCGGGCGGACTGGGAGCCCCCGGAACGGCAACATACCTGCGGCGCAGAATTTCCCTGCGCCGCGAGATTCCGTTTGCATCGTTCTTCTTCGGCATTCCACCCTCATTCCGCCCTCGGTCCACGTCACACGTACCTCACCAGTATCGCTTATGGACGGTGGTGGGGCGGTAACGGGCGTGCGGCGCCGGGCCCGTGGATTAGATCGGGTAGGCGTCGGTGCCGGTGGTCACGCTGACCCAGTGATCGGTGGTGAACTCATCGATGGCCCATTCACCGTTGAAGCGACCCAGGCCGGAGTTCTTCTCGCCACCGAACATGACGTGGGCTTCATCGTTGACGGTGATGTCATTGATGTGGGTCATGCCGGCCTCCACCTTGCGGGCGAAGTTGAGGCCACGCTGCAGGTCCTCGGTGAACACCGCGGAGGAGAGGCCAAATTCGGTGTCATTGGCCAGCTCCAGTGCATGGGCCTCATCATTGGCCTTGACCACGCCGACCACCGGTCCGAAGATCTCCTCACGGAACAGCTCCATATCCGGGGTGACATCGGCGAACACATGCGGTGAGATCACGCGGCCTTCGATCGGGCCGGCCACGAGCTCGCGGGCACCCTGCTCGCGGGCGAGGGTGATTTTTCCGGTGACGGATTCCACCTGGGAATCATTGACGATGGGGCCGATCATGGTGGCATCGTCAAGCTGGTCTCCATAAGCGACATTCTTGACACGTGCAGCGAAGGCCTCGAGGAACTGGTCATAGACCGGGGCCTCGACGATGATGCGGTTGACCGCCATGCAGATCTGACCCTGGTGCAGGAAGCTACCCATCGAGGCGGCGGCGACGGCCTTGTCCATATCGGCATCGCTGAGCACCACCATCGGGGCGTTGCCACCCAGTTCGAGGGCGACCTTCTTGATGTGCTTGCCGCCCGTAGCCGTGGCACCTACCTGCTTGCCCACCGGGGTGGAACCCGTGAAGGAGATCAGACGCGGAATGGCGTGCTCCACAAAATAATCACCGATCTCTGAACCGGCACCGACCACCACGTTGAACAGTCCAGTCGGCAGGCCGGCAGCCTCGAAGATATGCGCCAGCAGGGTGCCGCCCACGAGCGGGGTGTCAGACGCAGGCTTGAGCACCACGCCGTTGCCGCAGGCCAGGGCAGGTGCCACCGAACGCATGGACAGTGCAAACGGGAAGTTCCACGGGCTGATCACACCCACCACGCCCAGCGCCTCACGGAACACATAATTGGACTTACCCGGGGTGTTCGACGGCAGGATCTGGCCGGTGATGCGCGCCGGGAAGGTAGCAGCCTCACGCAGCGAGGCGATGGCCAGGCCAGCCTCGATATTGGCCTTGAGTGCGGTGGAACCTGACTCCCGGCGGATCAGCTCCACGATGGCCTCACGGTTATCGCCGATGACATCCGCCGCCTTGTTCAGGATGGCCGTCTTCTTCACCGGCGGCAGAGCCGCCCAGTCCTTCTGGACCTGCGCCGCGGTGGAGTACGCCTTGTCCACATCCTCCTGGGAGGCATTCTGGATGGTGGTGATCTCCTCACCGTTGAACGGGTTCACCGTGGTGGTGGCCCGCTCCGAAGAACCATCGGCCCAACCGCCGATGAAGATCTGGTTGCTCACGAAATTCTCAGTACTCATCTGACGTCCTCGTTTTCTCCTGCGCTCCATAAGCGCGCCGATACGGATTCTCCCCACAGGTTAATGATGATCCGCCCACTCCTGTGGTAAGGGTTACACCTGGGGGTGTCGACCAGGGGTCATCGGATGCCCCTCGGCGCAACGCGCCGCTTATGGAACGCCGCAAGTCCCGCATGAATGTTGGCTGGGTGCGGCGAGGGGGGCGTCGATAAGCTTGGGTTCGCTTCCATAAAGGAAAGGATCTCCCATGACCACAATTCCACTGAACCGCCTGGCGGTGGTCGCGACGATCATCGGTGTGCTCACCGGCCTGTTCGTGGCCGCGCTGAACTGGGCGGCGATCGGGGTGGAGCGGCTCGTCTATGGGGCGGATCATCTGCACAATTCGAATCCGATCGCGGATGTGTCACCGGTGCGGCTCGCGGTGACGGTGGTGGTGCTGGGTGTTGTCACGTCCTGGGCGTGGTTCATCGTGCACCGCTGGGGCAGGCGTGAGGTGTCGGTGGTGGGTGCGATGCGCGGTGAGAAGGTCCCCATCCCCGAAACCGCGGCATCGGCATTTCTGCAGGTGATCACGGTGGCTGCCGGTGCGCCGGTGGGGGCGGAGAACGCCCCGCGCATCGCCGGCAGCCTGATCGGCGAGCGGTTTTCCCGCTGGTTGCAGCTGGATCTGGACGCCAAACGCATCCTGGTGGCCTCAGCTGCCGGCGGTGCGCTGGGCGCCAGTTTCCACCTCCCGCTGGCCGGGGTGCTGTTCGCACTCGAGGTGCTGCTGGTGGAGGCATCCACGCGCACGGTGGTCATCGCGATCGTCACCACCACGGCGGCCGTGGGCACCACCGGCCTGTTCGTGCCCATCCCCGATGTCTTCGCCACCGTGCCCCTCAACGAGAGCCCCGGCATGCTGGTCGCCGCCGCCCTCACCGGCATCGCCGCAGGCCTCGGCGGCCACTGGTTCAGCACGGCCGCCACCCACGCCGCCCGACGCTCACCGCGCGGTGCGGCGATCCTCTGGCAGATGCCGCTCGGCTTCCTCGTCATCGCGGCGGTCGTCTACGTGTACCCGACCGCGCTGGCCAACCCACGGTGGGTTGCAGACCAACTGCTTAACGACGCCTTTCTCCTCCCCACCCTCCTCCTACTACTAATACTTCGCCTCTTCCTCTTCCTGCTGGCCTTCCGCGTCGGAACAGTCGGCGGCAACCTCATCCCCTCCTTCGCCCTCGGCACCATCATCGGCGCCATCGTGGGCACCCTCCTCCAACCGCTCATCGACATCCCCATCGCCGCCTTCGCACTCCTCGGCGCAGCCGCGTTCCTCTCCACCACGATGTCCGCACCCCTCTTCGGACTCATCGCCGCCGTCGAATTCACCGACATGGAACCCCAGGGCTACCTCCCGATCTTCCTCACCGTCGCCTCCGCCGTCCTCGCCGTCCGCGTCTGGGCCGTGCTTATCGATTCCGACCTCCGCACCATCCCCATCACTTACGCCACCTGGACCGGCGAAACCAAATAACCCCTCGAACAGCACTTCCGCTTGTGCCGCAAGGGGAGGTGAGGTGGGCGTGGGCAAGCGTCTCTCATGAAAGTATCCAGGCCATACTTTTCCAATATTGGAACCTTTGGGTGTTGTGAATCACAATCAGTGTGAGGATCAAGGAAAGGGTTCTGATGGAAAAGACAAAGGTAACAACACTCAGCGAAGCCATCGCCACATATGTCCACGACGGTTGCTCACTCTCCATAGAGGGTTTTACCCACATAATTCCCTATGCCGCGGCCCATGAAATCATCCGCCAACGGATCAAGAATTTAGATATTTACCGGATGACCGCGGATATCGTGGTTGATCAACTCATCGCGGGGGACTGCGTTAAGTCACTGACCTCATCATTCATCGGCAACAGCTCGGTGGGTTCACTACATGAACTAAGACGCCGAATTGAAGGACGTGGACGTGCACCCCTCAAATTCAATGAATACAGTCACGGCGGAATGATCGCCCGATACCTCGCCGGTGCCTCAGGCCTGCCCTTCTATCCGGTTCTTTCCTACGCAGGATCCGATCTTCCGAAGATCAACCCCGAGATCCGCGTGATGGAATCCCCTTATGGAGGCGAAAAGGTATATGTCGTGCCACCAATCAACCCCGACGTTGCGATCCTCCACGCACAACGCGCCGACCGGAAAGGCAATGTCCAAATCTGGGGCCTCACCGGCATTCAGCAGGAAGTGGCCTACTCCGCCAAGCACATCATTGTCACAGTTGAAGAAATCGTCGAAGACGATGTCATCACCTCCGACCCCAACCGCACCCTCCTCCCCAGCCATGTGGTTGACGCGGTAGTTCCCGTCCCCCGCGGTGCACACCCCTCCTTTGTGCAGGGTTATTACGACCGCGACGGCGACTTCTACCGCGCCTGGAACGACATCAGCAAAAACCCTGACACCCTCGACCGCTGGATGCAGGAATGGATCTTCGACCTGGAAGTCCACAACAACTACGTGAACAAACAAGGCGCAGCATTCTGGGAACGCCTGGACGCGCCGTATGTCCCATCCCTGCCAGTCAACTACGGAAGCAGGAAATAATGACCACCACCATCCCAACCCAGGCCACCATCTCCGAACTTCTGGCCGTTGTTGCCTCCCGTGAACTCGCAACCACCCGCACCGTCTTCGCCGGCATCGGCCTCCCCACCCTCGCCACCTCGCTGGCACATCTCACCACCGCCCCCGAAATTGAAATCATTTACGAATCCGGAGTCTGCGGAGCGCACCCGGCAAGCCTCCCGGAAACAGTCGCCGACTCAGTCCTCATCACCGGTGCGGAAGCCGTCCTCGATATGACCGCACTCTTCAACTACGTACTACAGCGTGGCCACATCGACGTAGGATTCCTCGGCGCAGCGCAAATCGACAAATACGGCAACCTCAACAGCTCCGTCATCGGCGACTGGAACAACCCCACAGTCCGACTCCCCGGCTCCGGCGGTGCCGCCGAAGTCATGGCCAACTCCAAAGAGGTCTACGTCATCATGCGTAGACATGAAAAACGCTCCCTCGTCGCTGAACTAGATTTCTGCACCTCCCCCGGCCCCGACCGTGCCCTCGCCGCCGGCTTCACACCCCGGGGACTGGGCGTGACCAAAGTGATCACCGAATTCGGCATCCTCAGCAGAGGTTCCATAGGTGAAGAACTCACACTCACCGCCATACACCCCGGGGTGGACGTAGACGACGTCATCCGATCCACCGGATGGGACCTCCGCATCAGCGACGATCTACACACCGTCCCATCACCCACCGCGGAGGAATTGCACCTCCTCCGAGACGACATCGACCCCAATCGGGTCTACCTACGCTAACCATCCCTCCATAAGGGATTCCCTCCGGAATTTCTCACCAGATTTTTCCACACACATTAAATAAGGAGAACAATCATGCTTCATTACATCCAGTCCGGAAACATCAACGGACCAGCAATCCTCATGGGCAGCTCCCTCGGAACTACCTCCCGCATGTGGGAAAATGTCCTTCCGTATCTAGAAGCCACCCACAATGTCATCCGCTTCGACACCGCCGGCCACGGACAGTCCGCAGCGGGAAGCGCACCGGTACCCGCTGGGGAAACCTCCGATGCCACGGTGGAAGCCTTCGCAACTGATGTGCTCAAACTTGCCGATGTACTGAAGATTGAAAAATTCTCCTACATCGGACTTTCCCTCGGCGGTGCCATCGGCCAGCAGCTGGCACTGGATGCACCTGAGCGACTCGAGAACCTCATAGTCACCTGCACCGCCGCCAAGTTCGGCGCACCAGAAATCTGGCAGGACCGCGCCAAAAACGTCCGTGAACAAGGCATGGACTGGCTCCGTGAACCCAGCGCCAGCAAATGGTACACAGAAGGTTTCGCTGACAAGAGCCAAGAAGCTCAACTGCTCCTGGATGACCTCGTAGCGCTCGACCCAGAAGGCTACGCACAAGCGTGCGACGCCGTCTCCAAATTTGATGTCACCAACCGACTCAAGGACATCACCACCCCAACACTCGTCATTGCCGGCTCCGAAGACGTATCCACCCCACCAGCCGTCGTCCAGATCATCGCCGACAACATCCCAGAAGCCAGCTTCGAAGTCATTGAAGGCGCAGCACATATCGGCAACATCGAGGCACCGGAACAGTACGGTGCCATGATTGCCAGCTTTCTCCAGCCTTCCATAAGGGAATCAGCGCGTCTGTGACGTTGCGAATCCGGTAGTTTCCTTTCCCCAGAGCCGACTGTCTAGGGGATCCCTCCATAAGGGGGATCCCCTAGACAGTCGGCTCTATGTGCTGGTTGCAGGACTATGGGAGGTGCTGTTTTGGGTATCGGCTTCTTAGCGATCCGATATTGGACTCAAAAGTGATCTCTTGCGAGAGTATTGATAGATGTAATTCACATCACAAACAATTACCGTTGTTCCATTGTTGGATATTCCTCTGAGGGGGTCCCCATGCAAACCTTGACCGAAACCCAGGAGCTGAAAGCAGCTCGTCGTAAAGCAATCACTGCTGGCGGTATTGGAAACTTCGTTGAGTGGTTCGACTTTGCGCTCTACGCACAGTTCGCCACCATCATCGGTTTTCACTTCTTCCCATCGAATGATCCAACCGCCAGTCTTCTCGCAACCTTCGCCGTGTTCGCAGTGGGCTTCCTCGCACGCCCCCTCGGTGGCCTCCTCTTTGGCCAGTACGGTGACCGTAAAGGCCGTAAGGCCGCATTATCCCTAGCGGTTCTCCTCATGAGTGGCGCGACCCTCGCCATCGGCCTAACCCCCTCCTACGCCACCATCGGCGTCGCAGCACCCGCCCTGCTCCTTGTCTGGCGCATCCTGCAGGGACTTTCTGCCGGCGGTGAATACGCAGGAGCCAGTAGCTTCGTGGTGGAATACGCCCCAGTAGGGAAACGTGCACTCTTCGCCAGCATCAACCCGGTAGCAACCGCACTAGGCACCATCGGTGGCGCAATGACCGGCCTCATCGTCACCTGGGCTGTGCCCGACGATGCCCTCGAAGCATGGGCGTGGCGCATCCCCTTCATCGTCGCCGGCCCCCTCGGCATCGTAGGCCTGTACCTGCGCTCCAAGGTCGAAGAAACCCCAGAGTTCAGTGCAGTACTCAAGCAAACCGAGAACACGGGGAAACAACACGCCCCGGTAGTAGAGGCTTTCCGTACCACCAAGGGACGCATGCTCATTCTGTTCGGATGGTCAGCGCTCAATGCAGTGGCCTTCTACCTTCTGACCAGCTACATGGTTGCCTACATGACACAACGAGTTGGTTTCGAACAATCTGAAGCCCTCGGAATCTACATCATTGGTCTGGTCGCCTTCGCACTCGCCTGCCCCATCGCCGGCATACTCATCGACCGGTACGGACCACCCAAGGTCGCCGTCGGTTCCGCAATCCTCCTCGCCGCCCTAGTCATCCCAGCGTTCGGCCTTATGGAAACAGCAACCCTTACCTCCGCAATCATCGGACTGAGCATCTACGGCATGGTAGTAGCCTGCATCGCAACCCTCACCCCGCTGCTCATGGTCGACCTCTTCCCAGTACACATCAGATACACCGCCAGCGCTGTGTCTTACAACCTGGCCTACGCAGTATTCGGCGGAACCGCCCCATACTTCGCCACCTGGATTGTCGCCCGCACTGACATCGGTGAAATGCCTGGCTATTACGTCATGAGTCTCTGCGTCCTTGGTGTCATCGTTGCCACGGTTGGCATGACCAAAATGTACCGAGGTAATAAGGTCCAGGATCCGGAAATCGCCAAGGTTATGGCAACCGTTTAAACCCTCCATAAAGGAAAGCGAAAGTCTGCATCATGCGTGAAGTTGTCATCTGCGATTCAGTCCGAACCCCCATAGGCGGATTTGGTGGAAGTCTCCGAAATGTCACAGCACTGGAGCTGGGAACCACAGTTGCCCGGGCCCTTGTGGAAAGAAACGGACTCGATCCTGCAACGATTGATGAAGTGATCCTTGGTCAAGGCTATGGAACCACCGATGCCCCGTGCATCGGTAGGGCAGTGGCCCAGGATGCTGATTTCCCAGACTCCGTCACCGGACTTCACGTGGATCGCAGGTGTGGTTCCGGGCTTCAAGCCATCATTGACGCAGCGATGCAGATTCAAACAGGCATGGCTGATGTTGTTCTCGCAGGTGGTGTTGAATCAATGAGCTCGGCACCGTTTTACTCCACCTCTGCACGGTGGGGAGCCAACAAGAATGGTTTGGATTTTAAGGATTCCCTCGTTCACGGTCGTATCCATGCCGGTGGAGTATCCAAACCTATCGCCGGTGGAATGATTGAAACTGCCGAAAATCTACGCCGCGAATTCAACATCAGCCGTGAAGACCAAGACGCCTTGGCACTGAGCAGCCACCAACGGGCGACTGCGGCGATGAAAGCTGGAAAATTCGATGACGAGATCGTTCCGGTGACCATAAAGCAACGAAAACACACCGTTGTTTTCGACACTGATGAGCATGTTCGCCCTAGTGCAACCCTCGAATCATTGGGCAAACTCAACCCAATGCGATTGCGTGAGGATGAACAAGCCACTGTTACGGCCGGTAACTCCTCCGGGCAGAATGATGCTGCCGCCCTCGTGATTGTGACAACCCCGGAGCGGGCTGCAGAGCTTGGACTGACCCCGAAGGTCTCCCTCGTCTCCTGGGCCCTGGCAGGCCTCGAAGGACACCGCATGGGGCTCGGACCAGTTGATTCCACGGCAAAGGCACTCAAGCGGGCAGGTCTCGAATTGAAGGATATTGACCTCATCGAGCTCAATGAAGCCTTCGCAGCCCAGGTGCTTGCCTGCACACGGTCCATGGGTCTTACTGATGCTGACCACCAGCGCATCAACGTCAACGGTTCAGGAATTTCCCTCGGCCACCCGGTGGGGGCAACCGGTGCGCGAATTTTGGCCAACCTGAGCCGGGAGATGCAGCGCCGTGATGCTCAATATGGACTGGAAACTCTCTGCATCGGCGGCGGTCAGGGCATCGCAGCGGTATTCAAGAACTTCCCTGGGTGATTCACCCAGTGGGGCGGTGCGACTTCACCAGTCGCATCGACACAAGATCTGGCGCAATGCCAGTGAAAATAACAACTACTTCTCCACCTATTGCGAAAGAGGACATACATTGTTTTTCATGGTTCAGATGAACGTCATCCGCCCACACCACATCACTGACGAGGAGTGGAATGACCTACGAAAGCGCGAAATGGAATACGGCCAGTCAATGATGCGGGACGGACAATTCCGCCACATCTGGCGAGTTGTCGGGGAGGTTTCCAACGTGAGCATCTTCGAAGTTGAGTCGAATGAGGAACTTCATAACCTTCTCTCAAATCTGCCACTCTTCCCCTACATGGAAGTTGATGTCACACCCCTGGCGCCACACCCATCGGGACTGCCTGAAATGTATCAGTACGCTTAGTAGAAGCACACTGTTTGGAACGTAAATGCACCACCGGATCAGATTGATCCGGTGGTGCATTTACTGGTTCAAACTCTAAGAATATGAGATATCCAGCACCGTTGTAAGGACTTTCTCCAGCAGCGCTGAAGGATTCTTCGTGCGCCATGCCACCGCGGATTCAAGGCCGGGAAGGGATTTATCATCGAAAGGAATAAACCGCAGATCATGACCGTAGATCTGCACACCTGTCACCGTGATACTGATGCCAATTCCACCTGCGACATAAGCCATGGTGATATCAGCATCGGGTGCTTCCTTGATCACCTTGGGGCTAAAATCCTCTTTATCAAAAATTGATTCAATGAGAGGGATCAAAGCTGACCCGCTGTAACGGCGCGGTGTCACAAAACCCTCGTTCTCCAACTCTGTCGTGCGCACAGAACTACGCTCAGCGAACTTATGAGTAGAAGCAACCACAACCACCGGGTCATGATGGGATACTGAGCGGGTACTCAAATCTGGATGCTCAAAAGGAAGCAGAACCTGGCCGAAATCGATCTCACCGTCGATAGTCGCGCTGGCGACCTGTGAGGCATTGGCGTATTTCTTGACTTCAATGTCAATCCCCGGATTTGCTTTAGTGATCGAGCGGAGAACCGCCGGCAACTGGGCAGCACCAACAGCTCCGGAATAACCCAAAACCAGGCGCCCTGCACTGCCATGATCGGCATTACGAACATTATGAACAGCCGTATCCACCGCAGAGAAAATCTGTTGAGCCTCCACCTTGAGAGCCTCACCCGCCGGTGTTAGTCGTGCACCACGGGGATGACGCTCAAATAACTGCACACCGAGTTGCTTCTCCAACTGGTGAATCTGCTTCGTCAAAGGTGGCTGAGCGATGAACAACCTCGCAGCAGCCCGACCAAAGTGGAGTTCTTCAGCCAGCACCAAAAAAGACTGTAATAATCGAAGTTCCACGCAGTTTTCCTCTCGACACTCACCCTATGAAGCTCACTCACAGTGAACGCTAGATATTCATTCTCTATCTAAAAACCGTTAAATTCTCCTTTTTATGCGGAAATGCGCATATAAGTTCTTATGGGGTGTCCATAGAAACACCATCTGGGATGAAAACCGGGAAAGGGGATCGACACGTCAACTGCTGATCCCGAAAGCCTTCCCAATGGTTGAATCATCTTCCACAACCTCCAAAAGATAGGCCGCCAGATCCGCACGGGGGATAGTCCCACCCAGAGTTTCACCATCCGAGACCTCATGTGCCCGCCACGTACCCAAGGCATCCGCGCTCTTCAAACCAGTCGGCCGGACAATGGTCCACTCCAACCCGGAATCCTGCACCACTGCTTCCTGCTCATTGTGATCCGCTAAGGGCTTAGCCAACAGCACCTTCATCAACTGACGCAGTGGAACATGAAGTTGCTTGCCTGAATCACCAGCACCCAGAGAAGACTGGATGACCAGACGACGGGCACCGGTTTCCTGCATTGCCTGAATGACTGACCTGGTCACCGCCGTGCGGGCATGCTTGATGCCCTTGGCAGCACCAACCGTAATAACCACAGCATCCGCGCCCTCCACCGCTGTGCGCGCCACACCAAGATCAGTCGCACTACCCACCACCGCGGTGGCCCCAGCAGGAGCATTGCCGCTTCTCGACGCCACCGTCACCTCATGGCCTGCCTCCACAGCAGCAATAGCCAACTGCTCCCCGGTACCCTGTGACCCACCAATGATAGTGATGTTCATGTTGGTCCTCTTCTCCTCGGAAATGGTTTAGCCAAGCCTAGCTACAGACAACCCCTCCATAAGGGAATGAACTTCCCTTATGGAGGGGTTGTCTGCCACCCGGATACCAACGCTAACTAATAAGCACCGGCTGCTTCGCCTTCGCGGTTTTGCTCTGCTCTTTCTTCTGCACACGCATCCAGACGAAGAAACCCCAGGACACAAACACTCCATAGACGAGGTAGAGCACAGCTGACGGATAGTAACCAGCGACCAGCAGCAGTGGCACACCGACGATATCCACGGCGATCCAGATCAACCAGAACTCGGTCCAACCACGAGCCATTCCATAGGTGGCGAGAACAGATCCGACGAAGATCCACGCATCCGCCCACGGGCCCCACGACCCCAGTGACTGGAAGATCCACGCACACGTGATGGTTCCGACCACAGCAGCGATTACCAAACCGGCGCGTTCACGATTCGATGCCCACCGCGGCATCACCGCCACAGCCTCATCAGATGTCGCACCGCGTCGAGCAGCCGACCACTGGTACCAGCCATAACAACTCACGATGATGAACATCACCTGACGCCCAGCCTGTCCATAGAGATCCAGGTCCTGGGGGGTGTTGAAGAGACCGCCCATGAAGACGGTGAAAAGAAGTGCGTTTCCCACAATGCCGACTGGCCACGCCCATACGAGACGCCGCATACCACCCCACGCACAGGCGAGGCCGAAAAGATTGCCGATGATTTCACGCCATAGGATCGGAATACCGTTGATCCACAAGGTAGCGTCGAGTAATTCGGTTATAGGATTCATGATCATTCCCCTTTAAAGGATGTGAGACATGGAATCCTCGGGGCTGTCATTCCGGGTTCACCAATACACCTGTGCCAAACACACCGATGCGTTGCCAAAACCGCGGTTCTCTTTCATCCGGACTATGACCGTCGGCTCCGGAATCACACCGGATCTGCTGACCCACCCCCTCCATAAGCGGAAGTAGTGGCGCTCGCGGGCTTGATCAGCCACATCTGGTGGATGGTCTTACCGCCGGTGGGGAGTTACACCCCGCCCTGAGAACAGATTCAGCTTAGCCGGATTCAGTGACAAATCAACTAAATTTCACAGGTTATCAGTGAGCACACTTAAACCGGCTCACCCTCACATGATGAATTTGGGGTGACAACCTGATGAAAGATTCCTGAGCCACCGGCCTTAATTCCTCTATGGAACTACCGTGGCCCATAAGCCACTTGAGGAGGACTTTGTGACCATTACCCATCCGGATTTCCTTGAAGATAAGCGCCTTCCTTCCATAAGCGAAGGAACTGGTCTGGAAGCGGAAGGGGGTGACACACAGGTATTTCCTCTCGCGCGTCGGAGACTGGCCATGGATCATGATTCCTCTATGGAAACCATCACGTATGTGCTGGATACGTCGGTGTTGCTCTCAGATCCGCTGTCGCTGACTAGGTTTGCGGAACATGATGTGGTTCTGCCGATTGTGGTGATCACTGAGTTGGAGGCCAAGCGCCATCACCCGGAGCTTGGCTTTTTTGCTCGTCAGGCGTTGCGGATGCTGGATGAACTTCGGGAGATCCATGGTGATCTGTCGAAACCCCTCCCCATAGGTGATCAGGGTGGGCACATTCAGGTGGAGCTCAACCATCAGAGCGTGGAGACCCTGCCGGTTGGTTTCCGGGTCGCGGGAAATGACACACGCATTCTTGCTGTGGCGAAGAATCTGCAGCTTGAGGGTCATCGGGTGGTGCTGGTTTCCAAGGATCTGCCGATGCGAATCAAAGCGTCGGCAAGCGGGGTGGCCGCGCAAGAGTACCGCGCGGCGCTGGCGCGCGACCGGGGGTACACGGGTATCACCACAGCTCATATCGCCGATGGGCAGCTGCAGGAGCTCTATGACACCCACGAAATCTCCATAGAGGAATTGGCGCATCTGCCGGTCAATCATGGCCTCACCCTGCGCTCGCCTATGGGTGGGTCGGCGCTGGGCAGGTTGACCCCGGATAGGACTATTGAACTTGTGCCCGGCGATCAGCAGGTGTTCGGGATTTCGGGACGCAGCGCGGAACAGCGGATCGCCATCGACCTGCTTCTCGACGACTCCGTCGGCATCGTCTCCATAGGCGGCGCGGCAGGTACCGGCAAGAGTGCCCTCGCCCTGTGTGCGGCTCTTGAAGCTGTTATGGAACGTCGCGTCCATAGAAAAATCATCGTTTTCCGCCCGATGTACGCGGTGGGCGGCCAAGAACTCGGTTACCTTCCTGGCGATCAGGACGAGAAAATGGGTCCGTGGGCGCAGGCGGTGTTTGACACCCTGGGCTCCATGGTGAGCCCGAACATCATTGATGAAGCCCTCTCCCGCGGCCTTCTTGAAGTCCTTCCGCTCACCCACATCCGCGGCCGTTCGCTTCACGACGCGTTCGTGATCGTCGATGAAGCACAATCCCTCGAACGAAACGTCCTCCTGACGATGCTGTCCCGCGTAGGCCAGAACTCACGAGTTGTTCTCACCCATGACGTGGCTCAACGCGACAACCTACGCGTCGGGCGGTACGACGGCATCGTCTCCGTCATCGAATCCCTCAAGAACCACGAGCTGTTTGCCCACATCACCCTGCAGCGCTCCGAACGATCCAAAATCGCTGAACTGGTTACGCGGGTCCTCGACTCACCGTCGCTATAAAATCTGGGGACATGAGCCTCCATAAGCAGAAAGTTCGCGATGCTGCCACAACCATCGTGGCGCTTATGGAGGGATGGCTGCGGCGGCAGCATTTCAGCTTTAGTAACCCTTCGCCACGTCGACCTCAGTGAGCATGCGCTCGCCGGCGATGAACCGCCGGTAGTTCTCGGCCACCACTGGTGCCAGGAGTTCATCCATAGAGGCGAGGGTGTTCGCCGTGTGTGGGGTGATGATCACATTGTCCCGCCCCCACAGGGGATGACCATCGGGTAGGGGTTCTGGATCGGTGACATCGAGTCCCGCCCCGCTTATGGAGGATGCGTTGAGTGCGCGGACGAGTGCATCGGTATCGACCACTTCACCACGGGCCACATTGATCAGGTGGGCTCCCGGTTTCATCGCATCAAATTCTGCGTCACTGAAGAGTCGGCGGGTGGCATCGGTTAGAGGCACGGTGACAACTACATGATCGGAGGTGCGAAGGGCGGAGTGTAATTCGCTTATGGAGAGGGTGGCGTCGAAAAGCTCATGCGGCTCCCCGGATCGGGTGACAGCCAGGGAACGCGCACCGAAAGGACGCAGCATCGTTGCGAGCTCGCGGCCGATTCCTCCGCCGCCGATGATGGCGACGGTGGTGCCATCGAGCCAGGAGGTGCTGGCATCGAGGTGGGCGCGGGGTGACCAGCTGTCGGCACGGACCATGGTGGGATGCTTATGGAGCAGCCCGAGGAGCAGCGCGATGGCTGCTTCGGCCACCTGCCGTCCATAGACGCCGGAGGCGTTGGACCAGCGACGGTCCGGGGTGATGTGGCCGTCGGCGAAGTAGTCGTTTATGCCGGCGCTGGGCAGCTGCACCCATCGGATGTGGGGTGGCAATGCGGGGAAGTCGGTTCCGGGTGTCTGAGTGAAGACGAACCCCTCCGCTTCGCCTATGGACGAGACGAGGGTGGCGCCGGCGGCACGGAGCGCGGCGACTGTGTGGGGGTAATCGCCGAATCCAACGAAAATGCGCATGGGGGGATTCTCCTCTATGGACAGGGTGGCTGCCGGGTGTCGGTTTCTAATCCCCTGACGTTGAGCCCACCATAGAGGAATCCGCTTATGGAGTTATTGACGACGTATCTTCGCCCCCGCGGATCGGTTTTGCGCTGTGGTGTTGTTGAGCTCGATCTGGGGATCGGGGTTGTAGAAGTTCCGGGGTGGTCGATAACCGTAGCGGCCGGTGTCGGGATCGAGTTCGGATCGACCGCGGGTCGGGCTGTCTATGGGGGAGTCGTTGTTGGGCCTGTGGTGGGTGCGGCAGTAGATGTGCATGTTCTCAATGTCGGTGTGCCCGCCCTGTGCCCATGGGATGACGTGGTGAACTTCGCAGTTGATGGCGGACTGATCGCAACGGTGGTGGATGCAGACCCCTTCGGCAGCCATGAGTGCGATGCGTTGTTCGATGTTGGCGGTGCGTTGGGTGCGGCCGAGGTGCAGTGGCCGGCCGGAGTCGGGGTCGTGGACGATGAGGAAATCGAATTTCGCGGCGCCCAGCGCAAGGATGTCCATAGGCGTGAGTTCGCAGTGGGTGTTGGTGGGGAACCGGCTGGTGGGGGTCATTTCCTCGATATCCTTTATGGACATGCTGATCGCGATCGTGCCGACACCCCCGTTGCGCTCCGTCTGCACCTCGTTGTGGCGCAGCAGAAGCTGGTGAAACGCATCGACGCGCCGCTGTTGCAGCCCGCGGGTGTCATCCTCCGGCTCCACCGAGCTGGCATAACCCGGGTTGCGTGCGGGCGCCAGCGTCGCCTCCAACAACGCTGACGTGGCGGCGGGCAGGTAGGCACGGACGAAGCAGCCACCATCGGCGTCGGGTTTACCGATCACGATGTGCCGCTTCCGCGCGCCCGCATGCGGGTCCCGGTCTATGGAAGCGGCATTGAGTTGTGCGACTTCGGCGCGCACCCAGGTGCGCAGGTCTTCAACAGAGCGTGTCGACGCCTCCTTCACCGCCCGGACCCTCAGCTCCATAAGCGAATCCTGCTTATGGAGCTTTTTGAGTTCGCGTTCGATTAGGGTCTGCTTCTCGGCGCTTATGGAGTTCTCGAAAAGAAGCTGCCGTCCATAGGCGCGATCGATGTCGGCGCGGGGGTTATCTGGGTCGTCGAGTTCGCCGAAGTCGCGCTTGCCGCGGCGTAGGCGGTTGAGGGCTTCGTTGGTGGAGATGTCGAGATGCTGTGCCAGAAAGGTTGTAGGTCGCGTGGAACCGACCAGGTTGCCCGCGCGGCTTTCCTGGATCAGGTGGGCGAGGGCGGCGTCGAAAAGCGTTTTCTGGTTGAAGGCCTTCTCGAGTGTGATGGCGGCGTCGAGGTGGGCCTGGATGAGGGGGCCGCCATCCGGCGGTGCGGGGTGGTGTGCGGCGTCGGCGAGCAGTTGGGCCAATTCGCTTATGGAGCGACTGATGATGGCGGACAGTTCGTCTATGGAGGACATGGCTGACATGGAAGCAGGCGGGACCGATTAGCAGAAGTGGAGGGCCGTGCGGTCTGTGGATAACTTTCGCATTTCACAGGTTGAGGGCTCTGTGGGAAAGTCACGGGAACCGGAAGGGGGTCGAAGGAAGTCTAACGGTGTTGTGTTCTGCCTTTTTCTGTCATGGGGTGTTTTCGGTACGATGGTTGGCAAGTCAACAAAATCCTTTATGGAGGGAAATATGATTATTTCTAGCGCGATCCTTCGTGGTGTATCCGGTGCATATCTGCTTCAGTCTGGTTATGGAAAGCTGGGCATGCCGGTTGAGGCAGCCGAGGGCATGCAGGGTTTTGCAGCTTCTGGTGTGCCAGCGATGGGCAAGTTGGATCCGGATACCTTCGGAAAGGTCGTCGCCTACTCTGAGCTGGGTATCGGTGCGGCTCTGGTGACCCCGGTCGTGCCGAATCGTCTGGCAGGTCTGGGGCTGGCTGCGTTTTCGGCGGGTCTGCTGTCGATTTATTTCCGCAACCCTGCCATGACGCAGGAGGATGGTATCCGTCCGTCTGAGGATGGTCTGTCGCTGTCGAAGGATCTCTTCCTGGCGGGTATGGCTGGCGCGCTGGTGTTTGGCCCGACCAAGAAGCGCAAGAAGTCCAAGAAGAAATAAGTCTTCCCCTGGGAGAAGAGCTTGGCTGGTCGCCCGGGCGGGTCACGGCACGTCGCGGCACGTTGCGTCGCGGCACGTTGCGTCGCGATCTGCCAGTAAACCGCTCCTCCCGCCGGCTGCGCTGGCGGTAATTCCCTTTCGGCCGTGCCGGTGGCAATCCCGCCAGCGGTGCCGGCTAGCCCCGTGCGTGTTTATATCCACCCCGGTCACCTGCGAACAACAGGTGGGCGGGGTGGTTTTTCCATACGCGATTGAACAGCGTTCAATTGCGGGTTATTGTCAATTCTTATGTCTGACAAAACTTCCATTCTCGCCACCGCCCGCCAACAGGTTCTCGATGAGGGAATCGGCCTCAATCAGGACCAGCTCGTCGAGGTCCTCAATTTGCCCGATGCCGACATCCCCACGCTTATGGAGCTTGCCCACCAGGTGCGCCTGAAATGGTGCGGTGAGGAGATCGAGGTCGAGGGAATCATCTCACTCAAGACGGGCGGATGCCCTGAGGATTGTCATTTTTGTTCCCAGTCGGGGTTGTTCGAGTCGCCGGTGCGGTCAGTGTGGCTGGATATCGAACAGCTGGTGGAGGCGGCGAAGCAGACTGCGAAATCGGGTGCTACGGAATTCTGCATTGTGGCTGCGGTGAAGGGTCCTGATGAGAAGCTCATGGCACAGCTTGAGGAGGCTGTTGCGGCGATCCAGCGTGAGGTGGATATCGAGGTGGCGGCATCGATCGGTTCCCTGACCGCGGAGCAGGTCACCCGCCTCGCGAAGGCTGGCGTGCATCGCTACAACCACAACCTCGAGACGGCCCGGTCATTCTTCCCCGAGGTGGTCACCACGCACACCTGGGAGGAGCGTCGTGAGACTCTGCGCCTGGTGGCGGAGGCAGGCATGGAGGTTTGTTCCGGTGGCATCCTCGGCATGGGGGAGACCCTCGAGCAGCGTGCCGAGTTTGCCGTCCAGCTCGCCGAACTCAACCCCACGGAGGTCCCCGTCAACTTCCTCGATCCCCGCCCCGGCACCCCGTTTGCCGACCGCCCGCTTATGGAGAGCGAGGACGCCCTGCGTGCGATTGGTGCATTCCGCCTCGCCATGCCGCACACGATGATCCGCTTCGCCGGCGGTCGCGAGCTGACTCTGGGAGAAAAGGGCTCTGAGCAGGGCCTTCTGGGGGGAATCAATGCGATCATCGTGGGTAACTACCTGACCACGTTGGGTCGTCCGATGGAGGATGACCTGGACATGATGGGCCGTCTGCAGTTGCCCCTCAAGGTGCTGAACAAGGTCATTTGATGCCCAACGCCGCGAATAAACTAGCCCGCCAATCAACCCACCTGCCCACCAGCGATGCTCTTCTCACTGCGATCCTGCTCGGCGATAAACCCGTTTATCACCCTAATACCGGGCTCCCGGCAGGGGAGAACCAGCACCTCTCACCGTCCGCCCGTGCCGGGTTGGAGGCCCCGCGATACTGCCAGATCTGTGGCCGCCGGATGAAGGTGCAGGTCCGCCCCGACGGCTGGGATGCGGAGTGCTCCCGCCATGGCCAGGTGGATTCCTCGCTTATGGAACGTCGCTGATGGGATGTCGACACTATGACGGACCCCTCGACGTGGTCCGCAACCGCTGCGCCACGTGCGGCGACTACTGGGAATGCCATCTCTGCCACGCGGAGGCCACCGATCATCCCTTCGGCCCCATGCTTATCGACGCCCCCCACTCCACCCAGTGCGGTTCCTGCGGGGGCTTGATGCCCTATGGGCATGGGGAGTGCCCGCACTGCGGTCAGCCCTTCAATCCTGGCTGTTCACTGCATGCCCACATTTATTACGTGCTTTAGACGATGATCGTGAACTGCCTGAGGAAATTCGACATCATGGCATCAGCGTCGGCAACCTCAATCTGGCCCTGACCGAGAACCTCAATCGTTCTCATCGGGGTGGCAGGGTTGTCGCGGATGGGGCCCAGGATCGACTCCGCATCGGTGACCGGTGCGTCGGCGGTGCCACCAGAACCGCGGGCCGGCGCGGCAGAACCACCATTTTCTGCAGAGCCCGACGCAGAACCGCCACCACCACCCCCTGAAGCTCCGGCGCCGTTTGAACCGGTCGGGCTATCCGGGTCGGAGGTGGTGGCGGAGCCCCCGGCCTCGCCGGCACCAGCCGGAGTGCCGCTGCCAGCATTGCCGCCAGCACTGCCTCCCGTGGTGCCCTTCAGTCCACACTGCTCCGCGGCGGCGTCCACACGCCCCAAAGCCGCAAGAATCTCATTTCCACGTGGGTCCATGGCAGCGATTGCCTGCGCCTGTGCCACCTTCGCCTGATAGTCAGCATCACTGGTCCAGTGATTGGCGGCCTGGTCGCAGGAGATACCCCCGGATGGCAGCATGTTCAGCATCTGACCGACCGCGGCATGACCTGTCGGCGCAGAGGCGAGCGCCACCGCAACCACGGCAGCGGGCAGAAGGGTGATCCTGGTTTTTTTCAGCATGAAAAGAGTATGCCACCTGTTGTTGCGGTTTTGACGATCAAGCGCCGGTGCCACATGCTTACCGACGCCCACCCCTTCGTCCATAAGCGGATTCGCTTATGGAAGGTGGTTATACCCGGATGCCGAACTGTGCCAGGAACTGCGCCACGATCTGGTACAGATCAGGCAGGGAGATGATTCCGAAACCAGGGATCTCAATGTTGAAGAACGGGACTCCGGGAGCCACGAGGGAAATCGCCGGGGTGGCTGCGGCAGGCGCTGGAGCCGGGGCGTTGTTACCGCCACCGGTGTTGTTGTTCCCGCCAGTGTTTCCGCCACCGGTGTTGTTATTTCCACCAGCATTGTTATTTCCACCAGCATTGTTGTTTCCGCCGGTATTGTTGGCTCCACCGCCCTTGAGGCCACAGCGGTTGGCGGCCTCATCGACACGTGCGAGGGCTGCGCGGATCTGCGGGCCACGGTTATCGAAAAGCGCGAGTGCGTTGGCCTGGGCGACCTTGTTGTTGTAGTCGGCCTCGTCGGTCCAGTAGCGCTCGGCCTGGGAGCAGGAGATCTGGCCGGAGGGCAGGGCGTTGAGGACATCGTCGATGGGATCAGCGGAAGCGATGGCGGGCGAGGCCACGGAGAAAGCTCCGATGGCTGCCACAGTGATGGCAATGCGGCGCGCGCGGGCTGTGTTGAGGAAAGTCATATCCATTGAGGATACAGATGAGAGAGAAGTAAACAAGTGGGATGAAAGTGAATTCTTCGTGTGAATATCATGAATGACATGTTTGATGCCCAGGCCACCCAGGCCCACCGTTCCGCATTACGTTCCATAGGGCGGGTTGTGGAGGAGACCACCCCGCCTATGGAAGAAAGGGAGGCGCTTGAGGGCGTCGTCAGGCTTATGGAACGCCGGTCGGTGATCGCGGTGACGGGTGCTGGGGTCTCAACCGACTCGGGCATTCCGGATTACCGCGGGCCGGCGGGGAGTTTGAGTAGGCACCGTCCGATGACCTATCAGGAGTTCCGGCATGATCCGGCGGCATCGCACCGGTACTGGGCGCGGTCGTTTGTGGGATGGCGGGTGATGGGGGAGGCGAAGCCGAACCGCACGCACTTTGCGATGGTGGAGTTGGAACGTGCCGGGCTGCTGACGGGGGTGATCACGCAGAATGTGGATGGGCTCCATAAGCAGGCGGGATCGGGGGAGGTGGTGGCACTACATGGGGATCTGGCCAGCGTGGTGTGCTTGAGCTGTGGCAATCTAGAGGACCGCATCCTGCTTGACGAACGCCTGGAGGCCCTCAATCCCGGGTATATCGCCTCGATACGTCTTGATCCCGGGGCGGTGAATCCGGATGGTGATGTCAGTCTGGATCAGGAACACGTGGCCAGGTTCGTCATGGCGGGGTGCCTGCGGTGTGGGTCGGTGATGTTGAAGCCGGATGTGGTGTATTTCGGGGAGCCGGTGCCGTCGGAGCGTAAAGCCCGGGTGTCGTCGATGCTCGACGGGGCGGATGCGGTCGTGGTGGCGGGGTCATCGTTGGCGGTGATGAGTGGGTACCGGATTGTCATCGATGCGCAACGTGCCGGGAAGCCGGTGGCGGTGATTAACGGTGGGCCGGGCCGGGCGGATCACCGCGTGGATATCCTGTGGCGCACCCGCGTGGCCCCGGCTTTTGATCAGATTCTGGATGGGTTGGAGCTTTAAGACTCTGCTGCATGTGCTACCAGTCGGGCGAGTGCGGCGCGGACGAGGGCGCGGACGCGGTGATCGAAAGGCATCGCCGGGTGGAGCACCACGGCATCGGTGTCCAGGTTCTCCACCCAGATATTGTGGACCCGATCTGCATCCTCTGGAGTGTTTGGTGTGAGGAAACAGGTTTCGGGGGGTTGGATGACGGTGTCGAAATGCGTGGCGATATTCGTATAACCCACCCCTGGGTCCAGATCCCCGCCCTCGTTGATCTTTTTAATGGTGTCATGGCCTGTGATCAGTTCCAGTCCAGCGGCACCGAACCACGTGTGCACCACGGAGTTGGCCACCGCCTCGCCACGGTTGGAGCGCAGCAGCGGACTGACCACCCCGCCCACCGTTGTGCCGTGGTGGGGGCAGGCCAGACTCACCAGGTGTTTCACTTTCGGATACCCACCCAGGAGCCGCATCCAGTACCTCGCCACCACTCCACCCTGGGAATGCCCCACGATCACCGCCTGCGAGGCACCGGTGGCACCCAGCACTGCCTCGATGTATGCGCCCACCTGTTCCGCGGAGTCCCGCACCGGCCCCGTGGCCCGCATCCCGAAATCAGGGGCGAACACCGCCCACCCATCACGGCGCAGATCAGTGCCCAGTTCCTGCCAGTCACCCTTGGTGGTGCCGGTACCGTGCACCAGGATCACCGGCCAGGGGCGCTCGGCCGTAGGCCGGGTGCGCCAGTCGTCCTCAAACACACCACGGTGCTTCGCGCGGGCGAGGATGGGAAGTGAGGCGGTGGCGTCGTCGACAAGCGCTTCATGTCGGCGGGGATCCTCCGCATAGTTGGTGATGATCTCCTGAACCACCTCATCGGTCAGTTCAGTGGCGGCAGGCGCCTGATCACCGGTGGGCAGATTGCGCCAGACTGCCTTGAGCGCGGTGGTGAGCTCGCGGCGGAGATCAGCGACCGGATCCGGCCTCTGGAAGCGGGGTTGTTTGTCGGACTCAGCAGACATATACCCAATCTAACGGTCTCACCCCAGCCGGGCCACGCGGTTGAGCTCCCCGAGGACGATCTCCATAACCCGCGGGTCGCGCACCATATCCTGATGACGGATCACCGCCCGCGGATAGGAATCCTCCACCCAGATATTGTTCACACGATCGGGATCATCATCCTCAGTGACCTCCAGGAACGCCACCTCGGGCGGTTGGATGAACGGATCGAAATGCGTGGCCACGCAGGTGTAGGTGACCCCCGGATCCAGGTCGGTGCCATCCGCGAGGAACTTGATGATGTCGGTGTCGCGGAGCTGCTCGAAACCCGTGGGGCCGAACATGCTGGTCATCACCTGCTCCATAAGCCCCGCGCCGCGCCGAACCTTGGTCAGAGGGTGCAGAATACCGCCCATGAGCGTGCCGTGATTGGGCACCGACAGTGAAATCATGTGCCGTACCTTCATATACCCGCCGTAGGTACGCATCCAGAACCGGGCAACCACACCACCCTGCGAATGCCCCACCAGCACCACCTGTGCCGCGCCGGTGACCAGCAACACCGCATCAATATAAGCACCGATCTGTACCGCCGACTCCGCGATCGGCTCAGTGGCGCGGGTCCCGAAATCAGGGGCGAACACCGCCCACCCATGATGACGCAGCTCCTTGCCCATGTCCTCCCACGACCCCTTGCTGGCTCCCGACCCGTGGATCAACACGATCGGCCACGGCCGCGCACCCGTGGGCCTTGCCCGCCAATCATCCTGGAACATCCCCCGCGGCTTCAACCTGGCAGTCAGGGGCAATGTGATATTTGTGGCATGGTCGTAGATCTCCTGAGTGATCTCCTCCGCGATGGCTTCCCGCGGATTCCGCCGGATCTTCGCCATCCCGCGATCCACAGTGCGCCGGAACATGCCTGGTTCTTGCTGTGACATGGGCTCACACTATCCCCCGCAGGCGGGTTGCGCTCGGTGAGTTGGGGGAGCCTCCGCCTCACGGCAAGGGTAACGCCCTAACCAATAAGCAGGAATCCCGGACTGGATCCCGGTGAGGCATGCGCCATCCGCTTATGGAACACCCATCGGTCAGCCTGGGTGGAGTAATCTGGATACCACCACTGCGAACCGACCTGCGGCGCCTGCTGAAGGACACCGGGATGGGATTTTAGGGATGTGAGCTGTTGACGGACCCGAACAGAACCGTGGATTTTGAGCACTTCATGGATCAGGCCAAAACCAGGCTGGAGGCGGAATTCCCGGATGAGGATCTGCGACCCAATGATCTGGTGATCGCCTTGAATCGGGCGGCAGGTATTGCCATGCGTTCCGCTGAGGGGCAGGTGCACCGACCGAAGGGCTTGAGTTGGAACGCCTTCAAGATGCTGTTCATCCTGTGGGTCAGGGGGGATATGGAACAACATCGTGTGTCGTATCTGGGGGGAATGAGCAGGGCGACCACATCGGCAGTGGTGAAAGTGCTGGTCAGGCTTGGTTATCTGGTTCAGACGCAGTCGGAGGTAGACAAGCGTACGAATGTTCTCGCCCTGACTGAGGCGGGCAGTGACATCGCCCAGGAGATCTTCCTGGAGCAGAATGAACTGCTCCTGAGCTGGTCTGACCGTCTGACACACACGGAACAGGACATGTTGAAGATGCTGCTGGGGAAGCTGATGCGGGGTCGGGACTGAGGGGTCGGGACTGAGGGGCCCAAGGGGCTGGAGGGGTTGAACCCTGTTTGTGATGCTCCGGTAGGCGCCTGGGGGCGATTCTGGGGGCTTCGCTTTTTGGCACTTACTCTGCGGATTTCACGGTTCAGAAACCCAGATGTTCAGATCATGTCACGCTCGAACCAGGGTTCCGCGGTGTGATGTCTTTTGCACAAGGCGCCTCCTCAATGCTGTAACCAACTGCTAACCCACCGCTGTCCGGCCGTCTGCACTCAAGAGTTCATGAGGAAATCCATCACTGTCGATGCGAGGCTCAGTGGGTGTTCAACAATGGCGTAGTGGCCGGTGTCGGGGAGGAGTTCGACCTGCATGGAGGGATAAATCCTTCCATAGGTGGCGTGGAGTCCGTCGACAGTCACTGCGGGATCATGTTCACCGGTGAGCAGCAGGATGGGCAGGTCCTGGGTGCCCAGCTCATCGGCGAAATCACAGTCGGCCCAAGTGTGGAAGTATCCTGCGATGGCTTCCGGGGTGGAGTGGGCCATGGAATCGGCGGCGGCGTGATCCAGCCAGGAGTCCGGAAGATGTCCGCCGGTGGTGAAGTCAATGATGGCACGGCGTGAGCTCTCGCTTATGGAAGCGGATTCGAACAGGGCTCTTGTCTGGTCGTCGAGAAGCGTGCCTGAAGCCGCAACCGGTGAGATCCCCACCAGCGCCGAGGGCGCGGTGGGGGAGTCGAGGAGGGCGCGCTGCATATGGACGGCACCCATGGAATGTCCCAGCAAGGAGAGTTTCTCGGGGGCCAACCCGTGGATATAGTCCGTGATGTCGCGTGAGGCTTCCATAAGCGAGAAGTCGCCGGGTTCATCACGACGGGTGCCGTAGCCGCGGTATTCGGGGAAGTGCCAGGTGAAGTTATCCGGGTCCAGAAAGTCGGCGAACGGACCCCAGTCATCCGCCCGGCCGAACCAGCCGTGGAGGCAGATGACATGATGCGGGCCGGTGCCGCGGACGATGGTGGGGGAGATAATGGCCATGGGGAACTCCTGAGAAAGGGAAATGAGCTCTATATGACCTATGGCACTTATTAGCATCTATGATATGCAGGTGTCAGCCTCGTTGTACAGCCCCCGTGGGCAGATAACCCGTTCTGATCTGAACCGTCCGGATCACCGCTGACCCCACCGCGAGCGCGGCCACAAGCAGCAGTGGGAGTGTGGCGCCCATGGTGGGGAGGAGTGCATCCAACAGCACTGGCAGACCGAAGCCCAGGTAGGTGAATACGTAATAGATGCCGATCGCCGTGCCGCGACGGCCTGTGGGGGTGTAGGTTTCGATGCCGAGCAGACCCTCGCGGAGACTGATTCCATAAGCGGCACCGAGGAACAGGGAGGCCACTACGAACACCCACACCGGAACCACTTCGCCGCCGTAGGCTGCCAGACCGAAACCTGTAGCCGCCAGCAACGCGCCGATGATTCCGGAGACCCGGCTCCACTGGAATCGTCGTCCCAAAGACTGTGCCACGAGGCCCGCGCTGAACGTGATCACCGAGGCCAAACCAGGCAGCAACACGTCTTCACTGAAATGCGAGGACGCCCGTGCCGTGAGGATCACCAGGGAGGTGGTCACACAACTGAAAACCCACAGCGCCATGGGTAGTGAGACCGCCAGTGCCTTGGCCATGCGACGCTCAGGTCGCCGGGCGCCCCCATAAGCCGGGTGAGCATCACCCGCGCCACCCGCGCCACCCGCGCCACCCGGGCCAGCCGGGCCAGCCGGGCCAGCCGGGCCAGCCGGGCCAGCCGGGCCAGCCGGGCCAGCCGGGCCAGTCGGGCCACCCGCGCCAGCCCTGGCCACCGGTGCCCGCTCCCGCGCATCCCCGACCACAACCGAGTACACCACCGCGAGCAGGGAGAATACGCTGGACACCGCGAAGGGGATCGTGGCCACCAGGTTTTCCGGAAGGGCCCAGGCGAGGAGGCCCGAGGCAATCGGGCCGATCGCAAAGCCGAGGGTGAGGATGATGCCCGCCAGGGTCACCCCGCTGGCGCCACGTAACCGGCCAGCCCAGGCGGTTCCCGCGCTCACCGCCAGACCCACTCCGAGACCCACGATGAATCTGCCCACCAGCAACCCGGCACCCTCGTGCCAGAACAGCAGACTCAGATTTCCCAGTGCAGCACCCACCGCACCGGCCAGCACCACCGGTCTGGCTCCCACGCGATCTGCCAACACGCCACCACCGAGCAGGCCGGGCAGCAGTCCGAGGGCGTAGATACCGAACGCACCGTTGAGCAGCAGGCTGGAGATCCCGAACTGCTCACGCAACACCACGATCATGGAGACAAAATGGTTGGCGGCCCAGCCGGCGCTGAGGAGCAGGAGGATGATGCCGATGAACACGCGCGCCACGGCACGCTGAGATCGGTCTCGAGATCGGCCCTGAGATCCGTCCTCAGATCGACTTTCAGATTGGCGGTCAGTCATGGTCACTCAGCTTATGGAACGCGACGTGATTTGGGGGCGGATCAAGCCCGCCGACACTCAGACCGATCCGTGAATAGGCTCAAATCATGGATACCAAGAATCTGCTCGCAGAGGTGGCCAAGTTCGGTTTGCCGGCACCGGATCACCGCGCTGTTCCAAGGTATGTCACCCACCGGGAGGGATTCACCGAGTTGGCGGAGGCTCTGGCTGGTGGGTCCGTCATCATTCCGCCTCAGTTGCTCAGCGGTCGTGATCGTCGGCGTCATATCAGAAACACCATCATCGAGGATCACATCGTGCGCATGCAGTTGGTTCCTGATGCGGTGCGCAGCAAGCTTGATGATCTGGCGTCTGATCCTTTCCTCTTCTTCCGCGGCACGGCGCTGTTGTTCTACCGCGACCTGGTGGGTAGTGATTTCCATCTGCCGGGCGCGCCGGTGGTCGGTGATGTGCACCCGGAGAATTTCGGGATCCTCCCCGGTGCCAACGGCGAACCCATCTTCAGTGTCAATGATCTTGATGAGGCCTGGATGGCGTCCTTCACCTGGGATGTGGAACGCGGCGCGGTGGGTTTCGGGTTGGCGGCGCAGCAGGCGGGTGCCAAGAAGAAGAAAACGGCCAAGATCGTCCGCGCGTTCATAGAGGGTTACTTTTCTTCCATAAGCGAGTGCGTGGACAACCCGGAGCTGGCTGAGCGTCACGTCACCGCGGAGGATGCCCCGAAGGCGATCCGCCCGTTTTTCCGCAAGGCGCAGCGCGATCGTGCTGCTTACCTGGATAAACGCATCGATTCTGAGGCGTTGACCTTCCGCGGTGACCAGCGCACGCACCGCCATCCCGAACTCATCGAGGCGCTCCTGCCTTCGCTCGAGGCCTACGCCGATGCCAAGAAGCGCTCTTTCAGAGCGCTTGATCTGGCCATCCGGCGGGGCTCGGGTACCGCGTCGCGTGGCCTGGCACGTTTCTGGGTGCTGGTGGAAGAGCTTATCGACGACCAACCCCACCACCTCATTCTCGAGATGAAGATGTCCCGTCCCTCATCCCTGGAAGGATTGGTCCCTGATCCGGAAGGGGAGTGGATACCGGATTCACCGGCGCAGCGGATCGCCTTGGCGTTCAATGCCTTCGTGAAGGACGGTGACCCGTACTACGGGTTCACGGAGATCGCCGGGATCAGTTTCCTGGTCCGGGAACGGGGTCCGCAGAAGGTGAATATCAGCGTCGGGGTGATGGATGATGATGACCTGAAGGACTATGCCGCGTTGTGTGGCCGGGTGCTCGGGCGCCAGCACGTGAGGGCTGACGGGGCGATGAGGGCGTCGACAAGCAGCGGTGAACCGCTGGCGGAGCGCATCATGCGCGCCGCCGCCAGCGACGTTTTCCGCGCCGACACCGAGGAATTCGCCCTGGATTACCTGGCACGGCTCAACCGGGATTTTGAACTTTTCCGGGAGGATCTGGGTCGCGGTGCGTTCGGCGTGTGACGTGGATAGTCTGGGGCCTATGAATCCCTCTATGGAAGCAATGGCCGATATTGACGAGGCCATCCGGACACTGAATGAGATCTACACCCACTCCACCGAACTGGCGAAGCAGACGCTGGAGAACGGGGACTACGCCGCATACGCCGACGTGGTGTACCCGAAACTCGTGGTGGAGGTACTGCAGTGGAAACCCATCGACCGCACCGAACCCTTCGGATACGTCGATCAACCCGGGCGCTTCTCCGCCGTGTTGTCCAAGCCGCACATCATGGAACGCTACCTGCGGGAGCAACTCGAACGACTGACCGGTAACTATCCGTGCCGCATCGAGGTGGGCCCCTCAGATATCCGCATCCCGCCGGAATATATCCGTGATGCCCCCTCTGCCACCGAGGCCCGTCGCGCCGGGGACGTCGCCGATATCATTCCGCGCCCCACGCTCGATGAGGTCCACGATGCGATCATCGACGGCGAGTGGGAGGCCTTCCACAGTGAGGAACACCCCCTGTTCCACTTCGGCCCCCAGCGTTTCGACATCGCCTGCGCCCGCATCGAGCACTACACCGGCATCGCGGTAGATCATGTTCAGAAATACATCCTGTTCACCAACTACGCCATGCACACCACCGAGTTCGTCAGCTTCGGCCTGGGGGAGCTGCTGAAGGAGGAATCCCGCTACACCACCCTCACCCTGCCCAGTGGACAGGAAATCACCCGCGAGAACGTCGCCGAGGTGAATGAACTCGGTGGCATCACCACCATCGACCTGGCCAGTCGCTTCCAGATGCCCCGCTTTGACCTGGTGACCGCCGACGGTGATGGTCTCACCATCATCAACATCGGAGTGGGTCCCTCGAATGCGAAGACCATCACCGACTGCCTGGCAGTACTGCGCCCCGAGGCCTGGGTGATGATCGGCCACTGCGCCGGCCTGGATGCCCGCATGCGTATCGGCGACCTCATCCTCGGCAACGCCTACCAGCGCGAAGATCACATCCTGGACCGCCGCATCCCCCTGGGCAACCCCATCCCGGCCATCCCCGAGATCCAGAAGGCCCTCGAAGCCAGCGTGGATGAAATCTACGGCGATGACAACAACCTCATGCGCACCGGCACGGTCCTGTCCACCGACGACCGCAACTGGGAATGGCACACCCCCCGCAAACTATGGGAATGGTTCAACGGTTCCACCGCCGTGGCCGTGGATATGGAATCCTCCACCCTCGCCACCAACGGTTACCGCTACCGCATCCCTTATGGAACGTTGCTGTCTGTCTCTGATCTGCCCCTCCACGCGGTACCGAAACTACCCGCCCAGGCCCAGGCCTTCTACTCCAACTCGAAGGAGGCCCACGTGATGTGTGCGGTGCGTGCCATGGAATACCTCGCCGTGGATCCGCAGCGCCTACGCACCCGCAAACTGCGTCGCACGCTGGGGGAAGTGCCGTTTAGGTAGACGAAACCCCACCGCGTTCCATAAGCGGGAGGAACGGACAAACGCACCCCACGTCCATAAGCACATGGACGTGGGGTGCGTGCGTGGGGTTTAAGCGTTAGTTCGCCTGGATGGTGACTTCGGCGAGATCGTTGCGCTCGACATCGTCGAGGTCGATCTCCCACTGGAGTCGTCCATCGTCCTCCTCGAGGGATGCTTCATCCAGAACACCATCAGGGTGGGCCTCAAGTGCCTGGGTGATGGCATCGACGACGGTGACGGTGGCGGCGCCAGCTTCGCGGATGTCCTCGTCCTCATCGTTGTCGCGGTCATCTTCACGGATGTCACCGGCAACGGTGTCCACGATGAGCTCGAGCACGTCCTGGCCGACCACAACGTCCATCTCGTAGACGACGGTGTCATCTTCACGGTCAATGTCCAGGATCACACCATCCGGATGCTGGGCCATCACGAGATCGATCGCATCGAAGACGGGATCGCGGTCAGAGGTGGCATCCTCATCGGACACTGCGGTCTGGGTTTCGGTCTCCATTCCGTCATCATCGCCATCCTCAGCGGTGGTGGTTTCCTCAGCGGTGGTGGCTGATGCATCATCACTGGTGACCACGGTGGTTTCGGTGGCGGCGGTGTCACTGGAATCATCACCACAGGCGGCGAGGCTCAGGGACAGGCCGGTGACAGCGGTCAGGGCGAGCAGTTTACGTGAAAACATGTTTTTCTCCTTCTCGTTGGAAACCAGCATAGGGATTAGATATTAAAAAATCCTTAAAACCCTTCACTGATTCCTCTGTCGGATTCCGGGGGTGACAGCATGACCGGAATACATAATCATCGCTATGTTGGGGGCCACACTAGTCGAAACTAATGGATCCAGCTCACAGAGGGTGCCCCTGTGCCCGTCTGAATGTATACGGCCCCTCTGCCTGAGCCCACGTGAGAAGGAGCGCCGCACCGTGACTGCAACCGCCGATAACGCCAACACAGGCAGCACAGCCAGCACTGCCAGCACACTGCCCATCGAACTGTCCGTGGTCACCGACCAGGCCGTGAAGAAAGTCCGTGACTGGCTGGAATACAGCAAACAGGAGAGCGTGCCCAATCCTGCGGCGGAACGGTTGGCTGCGGTGTTGCAGGACCCCAATGGTCTGGAATTCACGGTGGGTTTTGTGGACCGTGTGGTGCGCACCGAGGATCTCGATGCCGCGGCCCGTGCCCTCAATGAACTGGGTGCCATCGCGCCGTCCACCATGTCCTTCCTGGACCGCGCCCAGATCCAGGCGGGTTCCCTCATCGGACGGGCATTGCCGAAGGTGGTGGTTCCTGCCGCGCGGGCACGGATCCGTCAGATGGTGGGCCACATGATCGTGGATGCCCGCGACAAACCCTTCGGCCGGGCTGTCGCAGAACTGCAGGGAGACGGCAATCGCCTGAATATCAACCTGCTCGGTGAGGCGGTTCTGGGTGAGAAGGAGGCACTGAAACACCTGGAGGATGCCCAGCGTCTGCTGCGTCGCATGGACGTGGATTATGTGTCCATCAAGGTCTCCTCGGTGGCGTCGCAGATTTCCATGTGGGGTTTCGAGGAGACGGTGGATGCCGTCGTCAAGCGTCTTACACCTTTATATATAGAGGCCGCGGCATCAGCTGGGGCGCCGTGTGGGCGCAAGTTCATCAACCTGGACATGGAGGAGTACCGCGACCTGCGTCTCACCATGGAGGTATTTAAGCGACTCATGGCGCTGCCGGAGGTGAAGAACCTGGAATCCGGCATCGTGTTGCAGGCCTACCTGCCCGATGCACTGGCTTCCATACAAGAACTGGCTGAGTTCGGGGCGCAACGCGTCCGGGAGGGCGGCGCCCCGCTCAAGGTTAGACTGGTCAAGGGCGCCAATCTGCCTATGGAACAGGTGCGCGCGGAGATCGCCGGTTGGCCGCTGGCCACCATGCCCTCCAAGCAGGCCACGGATTCCAACTACAAGCGGGTGCTGTGGTGGGCCCTCCATAAGCAGAATATGGAGGGGCTGCGCCTGGGGGTGGCGGGCCACAACCTCTTCGATCTCGCCTTCGCCCATCTGTTGTCGGTGGAACGTGGGGTGACTGACAAGGTGGAGTTTGAGATGCTCCAGGGCATGGCCTCTGATCAGGCGAGGGCGGCCAGTAAGGATGTGGGGCAGCTTCTGCTCTATGTTCCGGCGGTGCGGCCGCAGGAATTCGACGCCGCCATCACCTACCTGGTGCGCAGGCTTGAGGAGAACGCCGCGAGCGAGAACTTCATGTCCGCCATCTTTGATCTGGAACCGGATAATCCCCAGTTCAAGCGGGAGGAGGGTAGGTTCCGCGCTTCCATAGAGGAGCTGGTTGGACTCATCGAGGCCGAGGTGCCGGGGCCCAATGACACCCAGGACCGTGGTGCGCAGGAAGCCGATTCCCTCGAGGCCGCCGGCGATTATGCCCGTGAGCTGGAAGCTGCCCGCCCGCGGCATGCCCTGCCACTTTTTGACAATGAACCCGATACCAATCCCGCACTCCCCGCCAACCAGGCCTGGGCGCGTGAGGCGATTGAGCACAGCCAACAGGACGGATGGCTGGACGCGCAGACCGCACCCTTGTCAGTGGAGGAAACCGACATCGATGCACTGGTGGAAGGCACCCGGGCCGCAGCATCTGAGTGGGCTACCCTCCCGCCTATGGAACGCGCGCGCATCCTGTACCGCACCGCGGACATCCTCGAGGCCCGCCGCGGGCACCTGGTATCCATCGCGGCCGCCGAGGTGGGCAAGGTGGTCGGGCAGACAGATCCGGAGATCTCCGAGGCCGTCGACTTCGCCCGCTACTACGCCCACCGTGCCCTGGAGCTGGATCAGGTGGATAACGCTGAATTCACCCCGGACCGGGTGGTGGTGGTCACCCCACCATGGAATTTCCCCATCGCCATCCCAGCTGGTTCCACTTTCGCGGCACTGGCAGCGGGTGCGGGTGTGATCCATAAGCCGTCCAAACCCAGCCAGCACTGTTCAGCAGCGGTGGTGGAGGCCCTGTGGGAGGCGGGTGTGCCGCGCCGGGTGCTGCATTGTGTGTACCCGGCCAACCGTGATGCGGGCCGTCAGCTGGTCAGCCATCCCAAGGTGGATCGGGTGATCCTCACCGGTTCTTCCGAGACCGCCGCGATGTTCTCCTCCTGGCGCCCTGAGCTGCAGATCAATGCGGAAACCTCCGGTAAGAACGCGATGGTGGTCATGCCGTCTGCGGACCGTGATCTGGCGGTCTCAGAACTGGTGCATAGCGCCTTCGGGCACGCGGGGCAGAAATGTTCGGCGGCTTCCCTGGGCATCCTGGTGGGCACGATGTATGACTCGGAACGGTTCCGGAAGCAGCTCATTGATGCCGCATCCTCGCTGGTGGTGGACTGGCCGGGCAATATGGCCGCCACTGTTGGTCCGCTCACCGAACTGCCCAGTGACAAGCTCGGCCATGCCCTCACGGCGCTGGAACCGGGGGAGCGCTGGCTTATGGAACCTGAGCAGCTCGATGACACCGGCCGCCTATGGAGGCCCGGTATCAAGGAGGGTGTGCAACCGGGGTCCTTCTTCCACCTCACCGAGGTATTCGGCCCTGTGCTGGGGCTGATGAAGGCGGAGAATCTTGAGGAGGCCCTTGAATTACAAAACGCCACGGAATTCGGCCTCACCGGTGGGTTGCAGAGCCTGGATGTGGATGAGGTGCGTACCTGGTTGGATCAGGTCCAGGTGGGTAATGCCTATGTCAATCGCGGTATCACGGGTGCGATCGTGGAGCGTCAGTCCTTCGGCGGGTGGAAGAAATCCTCAGTCGGTCTGGGTTCCAAGGCGGGTGGCCCGAATTATGTGATGCTGATGGGTAAGTGGAGTGATCGTCCGGATAAGGAGGCGCCGACGAAGTCGAGTCCGTTGATCAACAAGTGGTCCGCCACGTTGTCACCGGATCACATCACCTGGTTGGAGCAGGCGCATGCCAGCGATGAGATGGCGTGGACCACCGAGTTCGGTGTGGCACGCGACCCCTCGGGCCTGGAGGCGGAAGCGAATATCTTCCGCTACCGCCCGGCATCGGTGGTGTTGCGCGTCGCCGATGATGCCACCGCGCAGGAGGTGGCGCGCCTGGTGCTCGCGGCCCGGCGCACGGGCGCTGAGCTGCGCGTACTGGTGAGCCCCGGGGCGGACGCCGGGGTACGGGAGGTGCTGGGGGCGGCGTCGATAAGCGTGGAGACGGTCGATGATTCTGTGTTCATCACCAACCTCCTGCGTGGCGATTATGATGACGGCGCTGGTGCGCGCGTGCGCGTGGCCGGTGGTGTCACCGGGTTCCAGCGCGAGCGGCTGGCGGTGCGGCCCGAGGTGGCGCTTATCGACGCCCCCGTCACCTCCTCCGGACGTGTCGAGCTGCGTAACTGGTTGAAGGAGCAGGCGCTGTCGATCACGCTGCACCGGTTCGGCAACCGTTCCGCGGCGTTCCATAAGCTGGCGGGAGAGCTGAAGGGGAGCCGGTGAGCTGGGTCGATGTGATAATCCAATGGTGATATGTCGATTTTGGCTGGGAAAATCGACATGTTTCCGGGATATGTTTATGCTTTCAGTATGAAGGAAACAGGCGCGGGGTTCGATCCGGAGATTCCCTACAATGAGCTCCCCTCACTTCCGCCTGCCACTGATCTTGAAACGGTGCGGGTGCTGAAGGCTGTCATTGCTGCGCGTGAACAGTTGGCAACTCTCAATACCGCCTGTCGCCTGATGCCCAATCCCGGCATTATCACTTCGACGATTCCGCTCCGTGAAGCACAAGCGTCATCTGAAATCGAAAATATCGTCACCACCAACGATGAACTTTTCCGGGCTGCGTGGAGAGTTGATGTGGCACCTTCACCGGAAACCAAGGAAGCGCTTCGCTACAATGGCGCGCTTCATGCTGCAGTTGCCTCGTTGGATGACCGGCCGATTTCAGAGCAGATGGCCATTCAGATTTGTAGTGCTCTGCAGGATTCGTCTGCACAAATTCGATCTATCCCAGGCACATTCATTGGTAACCCTGCCACTGGAAATCGCATCTACACCCCGCCTGAGGGGAAGGATGTCATCCTTGCGCACCTTTCGGCATGGGAGAGGTTTATCTATTCTGATCATGGCCTGGATCCACTGGTGCTGATGGCGGTTACGCATTATCAATTTGAAGCTATCCACCCGTTTTATGACGGTAATGGTAGAACGGGCCGTATCCTCAACATTTTGATGCTGATCCAGAGTGGTGTGCTGAAACTGCCGGTGCTGTATCTCTCGGGTTATATTGTTTCAACCAAATCGGTGTATTACAGGTTGTTGCGCGAAGTCACCAGTGACGGTAATTGGGAAGATTGGATCGTCTACATGATCAATGGTGTTGAAGCGGCAGCTAAGGATGCAATTCAACTCATTGATGATCTCCGTGAACTACAGGATGTGTTGGAATCGGAAATCCGCGAGGTTGGTGGGATCGCTCCGGTCCGGGAGCTCGCAGAGCTGTTGTTAGTTAATCCCTATGTTCGAATCCAGAATCTCATTGATTCTGGTTTGGTTAAACGGCAGACTGCGGCCGTATGGCTGGGCAAGCTTGCAGGTGCGGGAGTGCTTTCCGAGGTTCGCGTTGGGCGCGAAAAGATATTCATCAACGTAAAAGCGCTGGATGTGCTCTCTCACAGGTAAAAAATCTCATTAAAATGAGCGCAATCAATGATGATATGTCGATTGTGGTCCGAAAAATCGACATGTTTCCGGGATGTGTCGATTGCTTAAACATATCCCGGGTTCTACTTTAGGAACTCGGACTGCGTGGCGGGTCGAGGCGGCTCAGGACCTTGCCCAACAGACGACCGAATTCACGGTTCTCCGCAGGCGTGAGCGCATCGAAGACCAGCTTGCGGGTGGCTTCGACATGCCCGGGGGCCGCCTGCTGGATGAAGGCGAGCCCCTCGTCGGTGAGATGGCAGATATTGGTGCGTTTGTCCTCCGGGTCAGGTGCGCGGTACACCCAGCCGCGTTGCTCCAGACGGGTGACGGTGTGGGAGAGGCGGGAGGCGCTCATGTCGGAGAGTCGGGCCAGTTCGGTCATGCTGAGGCGGCGCTCGGGGGCCATGGATACCTGGGAAAGCACGAAATAGTCCGGCAGGTTGATCTGCGCTGAGGCCTTGAGCTGTTCGTCCAGGCGTGCGGGCAGCCACGAGGTGACTGACCACAACGATAGCCAGGTCTCGTGTTCTTCCGGGTTGAGCCAGCGTGGTGAGGTCATGATGGGGGAGTCTAGCCGATCACGAGTCTTACTTGAAAATTAAAGCAACCCTGTTATGGTGGGGGGAGACCGAGAAACCCAGACACACTTTCCAAGGAGAACACCATGGTCCACATCAAGGGCACCGACTTCGACATCTTCCCGCTCAACCTGGGTGGCAACACCTTCGGATGGACCACTGATCAGGAGCAGTCCTTCGCCGTGCTGGATGCCTTCCGTGACGCAGGTGGCAACTTCGTGGACACCGCCGACATGTATTCCGCCTGGGCCGACGGCAACGAGGGAGGCGATTCCGAGAAGGTACTCGGCGCCTACCTCAAGGCCCGCGGCGGTGCCGATGATCTGATCATCGCCACCAAATCCGGAGCACTCGAACCACATACCGGCCGTTCCCGCGACGCCACCTTCGCAGCGGTTGATGCCTCCCGCGCACGTCTCGGCGTCGAGACCATCGATATCTTCTACTACCACCACGACGATGAGACCATCTCCATAGAGGATCAGATCGCAACGGCCGAAGAACTCATTGCGGCCGGGAAAATCAAGCACCTCGCACTGTCGAACTACTCCCCGGAGCGTCTGCGCGAATTCTTCGAAAAATCCGCCGACTCCACCGCCCGTCCCGTCGCCGTCCAGCCACAGTACAACCTGTTGACCCGCCATGACTACGAGACCGGCATCCGCCCGATCGTGGAGGAATTCGGCCCCGCCGTCTTCCCCTACTTCGCCCTGGCCTCCGGCCTGCTGACCGGAAAATACTCATCCAAGGAGGACCTTGAAGGTCGCGCCCGCGCAGGATTTGCTGAAGGCCAGGCCACCGATGAGGCATTCGCACTCATCACGGAACTCCGCGCCGTGGCCGATGAACTCGATTCCGCACCCGCCACCGTCGCGCTGGCCTGGCTGCTGGCCAAGGGCGTGACAGCGCCGATCGCCTCGGCCACCAGCCCCGATCAGCTCCCCGAGCTGATGGCGGCCCCAACGCTGAAGCTTGACGACGCCCACCTCACCCGCCTCGACGCCGCCTCTGCTCCATAAGCGGATTTTCAGTCCTGTTGTTGGAAGAAGTCCCACGTCAGATCAGCTACGGACGGGGTGTAGAACCAGTCATGGCCACCGCCGGTGACTGTCACCAGCTCTGTGTCTGAATCACAGGACTCAGGGAAGAGGGATGATCTGCCGGGGTGGACGGAGCAGTGGTTCCGAGTGGCAGCTGCGTCCAATACCTCTCGCACACCCAGGTAGGTGGCCTCGTGGCGGATTCCGCCGTCAAAGTCCATGAGGCTGTCCTCGGCGCCATGGATCAGCAGGGTGGGTACGGTTTCCTCTGTGTCCGTGGTGTCACAACCAGTCACGGCCGGGTCATAATAGGCCCCGGCGACAGAGGTGATGCCATCAACCAGGTCCGGGGCATGACATCCCAGTGCCGCGGCCATGCCACCGCCGTTGGACATGCCAACGGCATAGATACGCTCGGGATCACCGCCGAGTGTGCTGACCGTTTCGTGGATAGCCGTCTCCACATAATTGATGTCCTGCTCCATGGTTGTCAGGGCATAGGGAGCACCGGCCCACGCATTACCCACCCCTTGGCCGTAGATGATGATGGCCTCGTTGTTGCTGGCCTCCTCAAGCCCCGCATAGGCACGGAAGCTGGCGGCGGAATCACCCATGCCACCAAATGCCAGGATGACCGGGTAGTTCTGGGCAGGATCATGGTTGGCAGGTAACTTGAGCAGATATTCACGGTCCGTGCCGTCCTGGGCGAAGGAGGTGCGGATGAGGTTGGTATCCATGACATCACTGGACATGGCTGTCGGCTGGTTCGGCGCCTGTGCTGAAGCAGGTGCCATCGCCAGTGCCGTGGTGGTCGCGAGGGTGACAGCGAAGGTTAAAGTACGGAAAGGATGCTCCATGGGCACACCATGGTAGTGAAGCATCACCTCCCGTGCAGGAATCTAAAAAGTCGCGGGCGTAGGTGATCAGCCCTGCCTGCGGAAGAACTCCCAGACCACGTCCTCTGCCTGGGGATCGTTGAACCAGGTGTGACCACCACCGTTGACGCGGACGAGCTCAGTGTCGTGGAAGCAATGGGCCGGGCGGAAAGTGGTGGTGCCGTAGTGCTCGGTGGTCTGGTTGACGATCGCGGTGGTGCAGCCGTTGCGGAACGCAAATGATTCAAAGGTCTGATAAACGCTTCTATAGGGAGCACCGTGACGGGTGCCGCCTCCATAGGCGATGGTGCCATCGTCGGTTCCGTGCATGAGCAGTGTCGGGACAGAGCTACCCATGCATCCGGTGACCGTCGGATTGTAGAAGGCCCCGGCGACGGTTGCGATGGCGTCGACAAGCTCTGGCGCGTGGCAGCTGAGCGCTGCCGCCATCCCACCACCGTTGGACAGGCCGGTGGCGTAGACGCGGCTGGTGTCGCCTGAATGGTTGATGATGGCATCGTTGATGGCGGTGCGGATGTACTCAATGTCCTGGGACATGGTGGTGCTCGCATACGGCGCGCCGGCCCAGGCGTTATTGACCCCCTGGGCGTAGATGATGATGGCGTTGCCACGGGCGGCCTGCTCGAGATCGGAGTAGTCACGGAACAAGGTGGCGGTTTCCTGCCAACCACCGAAACCGATGATGACCGGATAGCGCCGTGTGTGATCGAAGAACGCAGGAACAGCGATGTGATATTCCCGATTGACACCGGCCTGGGTGAAGGACCGGTGGATGAGGTCATAGGAGGTGGAACCAGCAACAAGCTGGGACGATGACTGCTGGGTGCGAACAAAATCCGCATCCGAGCTCTGAGCCACGGTGGAGGTGGGGGTGATCGCGATTGCTGCGGTGGCCATCATCGTGATGACCATCGACAGCACGCGGGAACGGAGCGTCATGATCTGTAGATCGTAGATGCCCGCAGAGTGTTTCGGCAGGGGGTGGAAAGGTGTATTCCTCAGCGCTTCCGCTTATGGACGGGTGGTGGAGAAATAACGTTTGCATAACTCTTGTTGTGAGCCATAGCGAGCTGATTGTCGATGCCCATAGTGTTCAATTCATCCATGGGGTTTCGTCTCTCATCCGGGGCGCCCCACACCTGAGCGCAGGAGTACAAGAGACGATGAGTACTGACCAGGATGCAGGATCCACCGCCGCCAACACCAGGGACCAGTCCGCCGACGCCCCCACGAGCACCGTGGGTCGATGGAGCGACAAGTTTCTCACGGGAGTGGAGAGACTGGGCAACAAACTGCCCACACCCTTCACACTCTTTCTTATATTGTTCCTGATCACCGCCCTCGCCTCGTCGATCATGGCGTGGATGAACATGTCGGTGATCGTTCCGGGATCCGATGAGGAACTGTTCATCCGGGGCCTGTTCACCGGGGAGGGGATGACCTGGCTGACGGTGAACTTGGGAGCCAATTACATCGGCTTCCCACCGCTGCTGACCGTCCTCCCGATTCTGCTCGCCGTGGGTGTGGCGGAACGCTCAGGAATGTTGTCAGCGCTGATCCGCAAGCTGTTTGGTTCGGCGAAGAAGCTGGTGCTGCCGTATGCCGTGGGTGTGATTGGTGTGACCGCCTCCGTGATGGCGGATGCCGCCTTCGTGGTGGTGCCTCCGCTGGCAGCCATGGTGTTCAAGGCGGCTGGCAGGCATCCGGTTGCCGGCCTGCTGGGTGGATTCGCCGCCGTGGGAGCAGGTTATTCCACGGCACTGGTCCCCACCAGCTTGGATGCTCTGTTCGCCGGCATCACCAACGCTGTCATGGAGACGCTCCCGGGACTGGAAACCACCGAGGTGAACCCGGTCTCGAACTACTACTTCAACATCGCCTCGTCGATCGTGCTGGGTATGTTGTGTGGTTTTCTCATCGATAAGGTCCTGGAACCACGGATGTGGCGACAGAAGATCTCCACCGACTACGCCGTGGAGGATGACAGCCTCAACGACGATGACATCTCCCCGACCCTCACCGTCCATGAGAACCGTGCCCTGGCTGTATCCCTGTGGATGACCCTGTTGGTGTCCATCCTGGTGGTGGTTGTGGTGCTCATCCCGAACTCACCGTGGCGCAACGAGGGCGGTGGATTCCTACCCCAGTCACCACTACTCAGTTCCGTGGTGTTCATTGTGTTCCTGATCTTCATGGTCATGGGAATCGCTTATGGAGCGGTTCTGGGAACGATCAAGAACATGGAGGATGTTGTCCGCATGATGGGTGAATCCATCAAGGACATGATCGACTTCCTGGTGTTGGCGTTCATTCTCGGTCAGTTCGTTGCCCTGTTCAACTGGACCGGTATCGGAACGTGGACTGCGGTTCAGGGTGCCGCGGGGCTGGAGGCCATCGGTCTGACGGGGTTCCCTGCCATCATCGCCTTCATTCTCCTTGCTTCGTGTCTGAACCTGTTGATTATTTCCGGTTCTGCAATGTGGACGCTCATGGCTGCGGTATTCGTCCCGATGTTCGCCCTGTTGGGTTATGAACCCTCCTTCGTGCAGGCGGCGTTCCGTGTGGGTGACTCCGCCACCCAGGTGATCACACCGCTGAATCCCTACATGATCGTGATCCTCGGGCTGCTGCGACGCTATGAACCTGATGCGGGGCTGGGGACCCTGATATCCCGATTGATCCCCTTTGTCATCCCATTCTGGCTAGCATGGGCTTCACTCCTGGCGGTCTGGTTCTACGCGGACCTGCCTCTCGGACCTGGATCCGGCATCTTCCTGTAAGTCACGAACGATCATCTCCTGAGGGATATCCATGAGCAGTAAACAACCGCTACCACCATCAACCGTGTACCTGGATTACATGGAGGAGGGGATCGCCAAGCGGAAGATCGAGGCGGAACGACTGCTCGCCACCGCTGAAGGGGCCGTCGCTGATTACCCGGGGCAGACCGTGATGTGGCGGGACATTCAGGAGAAGGGCGAACGGCTCCGCGATGATCTGCGCGATCTCGCCTTTGATCTGCATGATCATCCGGAGGAGGCGTTCGAGGAGTTCCATGCGTGTGAGCGGATCGTCGACAAGCTCTCTTCGCACGGCTTTGCCGTGGCAACCGCCGTTTATGGCGTGGAGACCGCACTCGAGGCGAGCTGGGCCACCAGTGGTTTTGATGCGGAGAGGCACCCGACGATCGCCATTCTCGCGGAATATGATGCGCTGCCGGAGATCGGGCATGCGTGCGGACACAACATCATCGCCGCCGCGGGGGTTGGCGCATTCCTGGCGGCCACTGCCACGCTCAGGGATATGGAACTCAAGGGCCTGGATCACCTGGGATTTGAGGGCCGGCTGGTGCTGCTGGGAACCCCGGCGGAGGAGGGGCATTCCGGTAAGGAATACATGATCGCCGGTGGTGCCTTCGACGGTGTTGATGCGGCGATCATGATGCACCCGTTCGCCTATGACCTGGCTGAACACATCTGGGTGGGGCGTCGCACGATGACCGCCACGTTCCACGGCGTGTCAGCCCATGCCTCCGCGCACCCCTATATGGGGCGCAACGCACTCGATGCTGCGAGCCTGGCGTACCAGGGCCTGGGTGTGCTGCGGCAGCAGATGCCGCCGAGTGACCGTCTGCATGCGATCATCACCGAGGGCGGTAACCGGCCCAGTGTGATTCCGGATGCGGCGACCATGGCGATCTATGTGCGGTCCCTGCTCCCGGATGCCCTGGTTGATCTCTCGGCCCGGGTGAATGACGTGATGGAAGGCGCTGCGAGGATGGCCGGAGTGGGGCTGGAACTTGACTGGGACATCCACCCCGCCAGCCTGCCGGTGCGCAACAATCACGTCCTCGCCGGCCGGTGGGCCCGCACGCAGCAGCTCCGTGGCCGGACCGCGCTGCCGGAGGGGATCCTGCCCGATACCCTGGCGGCCTCCACCGACTTTGGCAATGTCTCCCACATCATCCCCGGCATCCACCCGATGGTGAAGATATCCCCGGAAAATGTCGCCCTGCACACGAAGGAATTTGCGGAGTACTCCCGCACCGAAGATGCCGTGGATGCCGCGGTGGATTCCGCCATCGGCTTGGCACAGGTGGCTGTGGATGCGCTGGCGGATCCGATGTTGCTTACCGCAGCCCGCGCTGAATTCGAGGCATCCGGCGGAGTGCTCAAGGTTGCTAACTACCTGGAGTAGTGGTGAGCGCCGTTGCGTTGCGTGCCGTCGCGGTGGGCGCAGTACGTGGTGTGCAGTACGGGGGACCCTGGGTGCTAGGCGTCAGGTGTGCACCGCACACGTCGCGCCGTGCACTCACCGGTCGTGCTGACGCGGGGTCTGCCACCGCGCCGACATCGGGTTGGTATTGGGCTGGTATTGGGCCACACGGTACACCCCCATCAGCGGGAACTAATTTAAGCTGAGATAGACATTCTCATCCGTTGATTCAAAGGGAGCTGCCCATCCATGCCCAATGCAGATGCCACCGGTGAACGCGGTCGGTTTGCCCGGACAGTTTTTCCCGACGGGAATGAACCCGATCCACGCTTCACCCTGGCCAATGAGCGCACCTTCCTCGCATGGACACGGACCTCCCTGGCATTTCTCGCCGGTGGCATCGCCTTCGAGGCATTTCCCATTGATTCGCTCGATCCCACCCTGCGCACCGGGATTGCTGTGTTCATCATTGGTGTTGGCATGCTCATCGCAGCCGGTGCGGCAGTCCGGTGGGTGAATGTCGAGCGGGCTATGCGTACCGGAAAGCCGCTGCCCGTCCCCGCGATCGTGCCCTTATTGTCCATCTCTGCTCTGGTGGCCGGTGCAGCCGTGCTCGTTTTGTTTGTCATCGGATAAGGAGAATTGATGTGAAATCACAACCGCTCCATAACGATCCGGGTCTTCAACCCGAGCGCACGATTCTATCGTGGAACCGCACCACTATTTCCATGGCAGTGTGCACTGCGGTGCTCCTGCGCTGGGCCAGTTTCTATGGTGCAGCCATCCTCGTCCCAGTGGTGTTGCTGATGAGCCTGGCCATGCTCATTCTGGTCACCCAACGCATCCGCTACACCAGACAATCCCGTGGTCTGGCGCAGGACTATGTTTCGCCCAATGTCATCGGGGTGGCCGCTTTAACGTTCACCGCCCTGGTGTTCGGTGCCACCGGTATCTTCTTCGTGCTGGCGCATTGATCGACACCCTTTCCATAAGGGACGAGGCCTGCAGGCCAGCCAGTGGATAACGTGTTAATTAAGAAAATGACACGAATTCATTACTTTTGTTGCGGGGGGTTTCGCTGAAGCGATAGAAGTGCGAACATAATCGATATCACCCCGGATCGATGTGGGAATCGGTTTGGGGGGTGAGGGAAAACTCTGATTGGTGTCGCAATCTTGCTAGCGAATCGACTACTCGAGGCCCGACCTGTGTGCCCTCCAGTCAGAGAAGCCTCCCATCGCGGGATCCCAGTGGGATATCGCGGTGGGAGGTTTTTATTTATCCCTGAACTTTAAACGTGGGGTTCACTCAAGGAACCGACATTATTTTCCACAGAACCTCTGTGACCTTGCTAACCCCTGTGACCTTGCTAACCCCTGTGACCTGGAGAACCGCCTGTATGAGGCCCTGCAGCGCGCAGCGGAATTCAGCTGCTCCCAATTTTGGGGGCTGTTCTTCCCAAGTCAAACGGATGAAGCTTGAAGTCCAACGGGCCTTAGCGATCGTGGTTAATCGTGCCGTTAGGTCTCGGGCCTGGGTTTCAGGCCCGTGAATAGAGAAGACGATTAAGACCGGTTATGGCGAGCTGAGACCGTCGAAAGGTGTCAAAAACAGCGAGAGTCATCAAGAGATAAGACAGGCACAGGGTGCCGCTACAGGGAGGGAGGGCTTCAGAAGAAGCATGCCAATCATGTTGCTTGTGTGCGGAATGATCGGATTTCTGGTTGCGTCCTCTATGGGGTTCAGCAATGTGCGCCGACGGATCTTAAGGAGATTTCGCCGGGCAGACCTGCTCATTAGAGCCACGGTCGCGGTTTCTCTGGTTCTGGTGCTATTGAGTTTTGTGTCATGGGTGTGGTTCAGGACTAGTTCCATCGCTGACCTGCTCTTATGTGGATTTTTGATGGTTTCTGTGGCTGTGGGGGCTCTCGTCTTTGAACGATTCCGGATCCTTTCCCAGCCTGCGATCAGTCACCGTACCTTTCTGGTGGTGGCGGCACATCCTGGGGACGCCATCTACGGGGCGGTGGCCACGCTGGCCAAACTCCGGGACCGACATCATGAGATTCACGTGTTCACCCTCACCAATGGTGGTTCTGATGATGAGGTGGAAATGCTTCCTGATAAGTGCGGGTCTTGGGCGCAGTTCGTCGGTTGTAGTTCCTTGACCTTGGGCAATGTGCCAGTGCAGCATGTTGCAGCCAGACGTGAGTACATCCGTGCTCTCATCCGCGAACAGTTGGAGAAATATCGTCCTGACGCCATCCTGACCCATTCAGTGCATGACACCAATAAGGAACGGGCGATGCTTGCTGATCTGGTGATGCAGATGTCCACGGTGAGGCAGGCCGTGTACGGGTTCCGGTCACCGACCAGCGACGGGCGTTTTTCCTCGGACTGTCGCTGTGATGTGGATGCGTATCTGCTCATGAAGGATTATGTCCTCCGCGACTACCATGGCACCCGGGATCCCTGGGATCACGGTGTGCGCAAGGAGTCATTTGAGGTCATCCGTGCAGGTTCTTCCACCTCATTGCAGTGGTAAGCAGTGGTAGTCAGTGGTAGCCGTGAGGATGGAAATCATCAGCGTATTAGTTGAGAAGCAGGTCAAAGCTCTCGAGTTTTAAACCCGAAAACCGGGTGTCCATAAGAACGCCGGTGGCCAGAGAGTGGCTGATGGTGGCTGAGAGACAACCGCCAAATGCAATAAACCCATCGCCAGCCAGCAACGGTTAGACGATGACGTGAGCTGCCGGTGCGCCTCTGATCAGCCCGCAATCACGCACCGCCTAACAGCCGCCAAATAGCTGGCCGAATAGCCACTGGACAGCTACCGAATAACCACCAGGCAACCTTTCAGTTGTCAGCCACGCGGAATCACAAAATCTGTGAGCCGGGCAGTACCGGTGGACAGGTCTTTCCAGGGGGTATCAAATTCCAACACTGCGATCGCACTGGTGGGGAATTTTTTATCCATCTGCGACCATCCGGGGTGATCATCCTCCGCCGCAAAATGGTGCGCCAGTTCCACCACACCCGGCCAGTGGCCGATGAACAGCGCGGTTCCCGCTGTCTCCGGGATTCGGAGAACCAGGTGCTCGAAATAGGACACTTCGGTTTCGTAGATCTCATCGTGATAGTGAACCGCCGTGCCGCCGGCCGCACCGCCGCCACCACCCGCCGCCACAGCCCCGCCAGCCTGCGCACGTTCCCAGGTCAGACGCGTGCGGGCGGCTGTGGAACATAACACGTGATCAATCGGGCCGATGTTGTCCGCCAACCACTTGCCTGCAGCCTTGCCATCGCGATGTCCGCGCTTGTTCAGCGGGCGGTCATGATCCGGTTCGGGTTCAGCCCAGGAGGATTTGGAATGGCGCAGAATAACCAGGCGGTGATGCATGAGCCTCATGATAGTCCGGAAAACGCCACCCCACCTGGCAACCAGGGAAGCTCCCCAGGCCGTGCTCGTGGCGTCCGCGCTGCTGCACGGCGGTTCACCCGCTTGACGACGACCCGCACTCCACAGTGGGGCGTCGATAAGCGTGTTTAAACGGTGACTTTTGCAAGAAGCATGTCCAGGGTGGCCTCAGCGCCGTGTTCATGGAGTGAGGTGAGCGCCTCGGTGTAGGCGGCGGTGAAGTCGGGTGAATCGATGAGATCCCCGAACAGGCCACGGTCACGAAGGAAGGCGAGCACATCCTCGTGGTTTCGGGAGGCGTTCTCCCGCACACGATCCACGAGTCGGTCCACCACAGTGATCGGCTGGCCGTCCTCGTCGATACCCTCCGCATAGCGCGCCCAGGAGGCGACGATCGCTGCGGACAATCTGATTTCACCCCCATTGGCTAGATTCTCCTGGATCACGGGCAGCAGCCACTTGGGGATGCGGTCGGAGGATTCGGCGCACAGACGTGCCACTGTGTCCTTAACTGAGGCATTGCCGAACCTGGCAATAAGTTGGTGACGGTAGGAATCCAGGTCCACGTCAGGCAACGCCTGCAGGGTCGGGGTGGCCTCGCGTTCCATATAGGCGAGCAGGAAGTCACGGAAACGTCGGTCTGACATGACCTCGTCCACCATCCGGTGGCCAGCGAGGTAGCCAAAATAGCACAGGCCCTGGTGGGAGGCGTTGAGGAGACGAAGCTTCAGCAGCTCATAGGGTTCGACATCAGCGACCACCTGGACACCGGCCTGCTCGAAGGCGGGACGGCCGATGGTGCCATCGGGATCGGCTGTGAAAGTGTTTTCCAGTACCCATTGCGTGAAGTCCTCCGCGACCACGGGCCAGGCATCTTCATAACCGGTGGCCAGCACATCGGCACGATCCGCATCGGTGGTCTCCGGGGTGATGCGGTCCACCATGGAATTGGGGAACCGGACATTATCCGCTACCCAGGCGCCTAGCTGGGGGGAGACAGAGTCAGCGAAAGCCATGAAGAACGTGGCCGCCAACTCACCGTTACCCTGGATATTATCGCAGCTCATGATGGTGAAAGGTGCAGTATCAGCAGCGCGTCGGGTGATCAATGCTGCAGTGATGAGTCCGAAGAAGGTCTGCAGTCCCGAATAATCACCGGCGCGGATCATGTCCCGGTCCTGCGTGATGCGGGGATTGGAATGGTCGAAGTTGCCTGTGGCGGGATCAATGTTATATCCACCCTCGGTGACGGTGAGGGAGACAATGCGGATTCGCGGATCGGCGAGGGTTTCTACGGCGGCAGTTGGATCGTCCGGTGCAAACACATAGTCAACAATGGAGCCGATGATGCGCTGTTTCCTGGAGTTATCCGGGGCTTTGGTGGTCAGCGTGTACAGGTGATCCTGTTTTTCTAGTGCATCGCGCATCCGGGCATCCGATGGCATGACACCCATGCCGATGATGCCCCAGTCCAGTGCTGTGCCCTCATTCATCAGGGAATCCAGATACATGGCCTGGTGTGCGCGGTGGAAACCGCCGACGCCGAAGTGGACGATGCCCGGTGTGACCTGGGTGCGGTCATAGGTTGGAATGGCCACACCGGTGGCGGCTGTGATGGCGGGAAGATGAGCGGTAGTGAGCTGCAGGGGCATGGATTTCTCCTTGAAGTACCGAAGGTGTGCGGCTGATGGGTGTGTTTAGGGTGCGATGTTGCTGGTGGTGATGTGCTTATCCACGGTTGCTGTTTCCTCCGTGGGGTTGTTTCTCGCGAGGTCGGTGATCTCTGCGCCTTCCTTTAGGGCTGGAACACCGTCGAAACCTGGCTGGGTGCCACGCAGCTGAAGCGTCATCCAACCGGAGAGCAGGTAGAGGCCGATCATGATGAAAATGAGACCGGTGGCACCGATGAGAGGGTGGAAGACCGCCACCAGGAGCGGACCGACAGCCACGGCTCCACCCACGCCCAGGTTGTAGGTGGCCATGGCAGCACCGGGGTGTTTCGGATCAAGCGATACCGCGATGGCTGACAGGGGAACGAAGCCTGCCAGTGAGATACCGAAAAGAGCACCCGCCGCAATGGTGATACCGAAGACCAGACCATCACTCAATCCTGCCCGGACACCGATGAGCGGGGTGAAGTACACCAATGACAGGGTGGCTGCGCCGCCTATGGAGCCAACCCAGAAAACCGTGCGTGCCCATCCATAGCGGTCACCGAAGTTGCCGAAGAAGGGATTAAACGGCAGGTTCACGGCATAGATGACGGTGGTGAGGATGAGAAACCACCCCAGCTGCCACCTGAGGTCTTCGGTGAAGAAGGAGGGAAAGAACACTGCCATGGCATAGGTGGGGATGGAGTTGATGGTGCGGATACAAGTGACAAAACGGGCCCGGCGATCATGGCGCAGCAGCGTGAAGCCCTGTCCGAGAGTCTGGGTGACATCCTCAGGGTTTGATACCAGTGGATGGCGGCCACGGCGTTCCTTCACGCCCAGCAGGGCAATGAGGGAACCGATGACCACCAGTATCAGAGAGACCCACAGGGTTTGATAGAAACTGAGGTCCACCCACTGCATGGAAATGGTGGCTACCAGTGCGCCCAGTGTGGGCAGACCTGCCGAGAAGGCCACATAGAACCAGCCCACGCTGGTTCCCAGCTGTTGTGGGGATGCGGTGGCGGTGATCCAGACCAGGAATCCATAGGCAAAGAAGGGGTATCCGAAACCACGGAGCCCATAGGTGAGGAAGATGAGCCAGGTCTGGTCAGTGGTCAGTGCCACTGCGAGGAAGGCGAGTTCGAAGATGATCCAGATTGCCGCACCGAGGATCATTACTTTCCGTGGACCCCACAGGTCAGAGAGTGCTGCTGCGAAGAAAGCTGCAATAGCCACGGCCACACCGTAAACGGTGATTAGGCTGCCGGCCAGCGAGACACTGAAACCATGTTCGGAGCTGAGGAAGGGTTCGAGGATGTTGGTCTCCACGCCGTCGCCGATCATGAAGATCGTGAGGCCGATGAAACCGAAGATCAGTGCCCGGGGGATGCCGAGACGGTCCAGAACGCCCGGTTGTGTCACCGGTACCTGTGGAGTGGGCATGTTGTCGCCTTTGTTAGGTTTGTTAGATGCAGTGGGGAAAAACTGTGCCAAGTAGAGATTATTCATACTGTGGTGGTGCAGATCACGTGAATCTATCACCAATCTAACGCCATTATGTTGGCAAAAAGCAATACCCAACATAAAAATGTTAAAAGCTGCTGGTTCTAACAACAGGGGCGTGGTAGCTTTTTCACATGGCCCACATAACCCCCGCCACCGCCCAGGAGCGGCGTCGAGAGCGCATCATCTCCTACATCACGCGACATGGTTCCGCGCGCGTGGAACAACTGGCAGAGCATTTTGATGTCAGCGCGATGACCATCCACCGTGATCTGGAGGCACTGGCTGCGGATAATCTCCTCGAACGCATCCGGGGTGGCGCGCGCTCGGTGTCGCCGTCTATGAGTGAGCTGGCGGTGGGGCAGCGCAGACACCTGCACCGGACCACCAAGGAGGCGCTCTGTGCCGCTGCCGCGCGTCTCATTCCCGAAGGTGCGGTGGTGGCGATTGATGATTCCACTACCCTCGAAGCCCTGGTGGAACAACTCCCTGAACGCGCGCCGTCGGCATTGATCACCCATTCCCTCAAGGCAATGAGCGATCACCGCCGGCGCGCCGGGATGATGGATATCCGCCTCATCGCCTGTGGCGGACTCTACTTTGCGGAAACGGATTCCTTCCTCGGCACCACCACCACCGCGCAGCTCAACCAGTTATCTGCAGATATTTCCTTCGTATCCACCACCGCACTGCGAGAGACTGGTGATTCTGCTGCATTATTTCACCCGGATATGGAGGCCGCGGACACCAAACGTGCGGTGATCGGCATCGGTGCCATCAAAGTGCTGGTGCTGGATTCGAGTAAATTCGGCTCACCCGGTGTCTTCCGTGTGGCCCCGATCGATCATTTCGATCACATCATCATTGACCAGAAATGTAGCCGTGAGCAGCGTGAACTTCTTTCACTCTGTCGCGCCCAGATCCATGTCGTCGATGTGGATGGGAATGAGACCGCCCTCCAGAAAGGGGAAAACTGATGGCACTGGTGCTGGGCATCGATAGTTCCACCCAATCGTGCAAGGCGGTGCTTGTCGACGCCGCCACCGGCCACGTGGTCGATGAAGGCCGTGCGAGTCACCCTTCCGGTACGGAGGTGGACCCTGCCGCCTGGATCGAGGCTCTTGACATCGCCACCGAGGGGCTCCTGGGGCGTGCTGATGCTGTGTCCATCGCCGGCCAACAGCACGGAATGGTGGCCCTGGACGCCCATGGCGACCTGGTGAGGCCCGCCCTGCTGTGGAACGACACCCGCTCCGCACAGGCGGCGCGTGATCTCAATGAGGAGATCGGTGGTACTGATGTTGCTGTGGACGCCACCGGCAGTGTGTATCTGGCTTCCATCACGGCCACCAAGTTACGGTGGATGAGAGACCATGAACCCGATAATGCGCGTCGCACCGCTGCGGTGCTGCTCCCGCATGATTACCTCACCTGGCATCTGCTGGGCAAAAAGCGCATGGTCACTGACCACGGTGATGCCTCCGGCACCGGCTATTACAGCACTCGTTACCGTGCCTGGAGGCCTGACCTCGTGGAACTCGCATTCGGGCGCGGGGTGACCCTGCCTGACCTTTTAGGTCCGAACGAGGTGGCAGGGCGCACCAGCAGTGGCGTGCTGGTTGCCCCCGGGACTGGTGATAATGCGGCCGCCGCCTTGGGATTGAGCCTGAAACCAGGGGATGTCAGTGTCTCCATAGGCACGTCCGGGGTGGCTTCAGCCACGGTGGATGACAGTGTCCACGATCCATCCGGACTGGTCACCGGGTTTGCCGATGCCACCGGTGCCTATCTGCCGCTGTCCTGCACCCTCAATGGCGCCCGTGTCCTGGAACTCGGTCGCCGTATCCTGGGGGTGGAATGGGAGGAATTTGATCGCTTGGCGTTAGCCTCCGACCCGGGCTCCGCGGGGTTGGTGCTCCAGCCCTACCTCGATGGTGAACGTACCCCGAACCGGCCTGGGGCAACCGGGGTGCTGGCGGGACTCACCAGCGCCACCACTCGGGAAGACTTCGCACGTGCCACCGTGGAAGGCCTGCTTAGCTCCATGGATGATGCCGTCACCGCATTGGTTGATGCTACTGGTGTCCCTGCGAAGCGCATTCTGCTCATCGGTGGTGGTGCCCGTTCGGAGGCGGTACGCCAGATCGCCCCGGAGGTATTCGGTACGGATGTGGTGATCCCTGAACCTGCAGAATACGTCGCACTCGGTGCCGCCCGGCAGGCTGCATGGGTGCTGTCAGGTTCGGGTAAACCACCAACGTGGGATATCGCGGGGTCTACAACCATGTCCAGACAGAGAAATGATGAGATTGCCGTGCGCTACGCCCGCCTCCGGGAAGCGACGCGGGACTGGTGTAACCCCTGACGCTACCGGAAGTTCCGCCTAGCCTCATTGGCGGCTTCGGCACCAATGACCCAATCATCAATCTGGGTGGCCACCCGTTCGGCTGCCGCGAGGTTTCCAGAGTGCAGGGCAAATTGGGCATCGCTGACCAGCAAGTGCCATTTGGGAGCGGGAATGGGGTATCCGGATTGATGGGTGTAGTCGTGAAAGGCGCACAGCTGGTGTAGAAGTGCCAGCTCAGATGGGTCGCGGGTGTCAGTGATCAACACCGGTAGGTTCAGGTCGACGTCTTTACCCTCCCGTTCCTTCCGCGCCAGGAACCAGATGCGTCCCAGTGCGAGCGGGGTTCCCACCACAACCAGAAGCATCAGAATTCCGGCCAGAATGATAAGAGCGGTGGAATCAATCGCAGCGCTTAATACCGCCAGGACCGGGATGAGTAGACCCGCACCCATCAATCCAGCACGCGAGCGTTTCGCACTCTGAACTGCCCTGGTGGGTTGATCACTGGGAAGGAACGCTCTCAATGCGGCTCTATCCGGCACGACGATCGCGCGTGATCCGCTGCTCAACTCGGCGTTGGTGACCCGCGCCATCTGGCGGAAATCACGGTGGCCGAGGATCTCAGGGAGCAGTGGATGCAGTGACATGGTGATTCTCAGGTTAGCGCAGGTCCCGATCACCGGCGGGGATCAGTTCACCATTGTCGATCAGCCTGACCGCGCCGACATGGATTGCGGCGACCACGAGCGCTGGGCGGTCCAGCGCCCCGGAAACCGCAAGGGGCTCGAGGGTGGCGGCGTCGACAAGCTCCAGGTGGTCCAGTCGCACCCCGTCCGCATTGCGCAGCTGCGCACGCGCCCCCTCAATATCCAGCGGTTGGTTGCCTGCCGCGCGCTCGGCGAGCGTGCTGAGCACGCGGGGGAGTGCGAGCGCGGCCGTGCGATCGGTGTCAGAAAGACGCTGGTTGCGGCTTGATTCCGCCAACCCGTCAGCGGCGCGGATGATGGGCACGGCACGGATGTCCAGCGGGAAATCCAGATCCGCCACCAGGCGGCGGATCACGGCCACCTGTTGCGCGTCTTTTTGCCCGAAGTAGGCGCGGTCCGGTCGCACCAGGTTGAAGAGCTTTGCGACGACCGTCGCCACCCCATCAAAATGTCCCGGCCTGCTGGCGCCCTCAAGCCGCTCGCCCATCGCACCGGTGCGCACCCACAGCAGGGGCACTCCGGTGGGGCCGTACATCTCCTCCACCTCGGGGGCGAACACCACATCCACACCCTCGGCTTCCATAAGCGAGAGATCCGCGTCGAGCTGGCGGGGATAGTTGCGGTAGTCATCGCAGTCGCCGAGCGCCTCGAACTGCAGGGGATTGACAAAAATGCTGGCCACCACGGCATCATTTTCCTCCCGGGCTGCCGCAACCAGGGAGGCATGCCCAGAGTGCAGCGCTCCCATCGTGGGCACCAGGCCTATGGAACGGTGGTGGCTCCGGATCTCCGCCAGGGCAGCGGCCAGCTCTTTTTTGGTGCGTGCAATCAACATGTCAGTAGCTCTCCGCCTCGCCGGGGAACGCGCCGGAGTTCACATCTGCGGCGTAGGAGCGGGCTGCGTCGAGGAGCTGATCACCCAGCGTGGCATAGTCACGCACGAAACGGGGTTTGCGGCCGCGGTTGAATCCGAAGGCATCCTGCCACACCAGTACCTGACCATCGGTACCGTTGCCTGCCCCGATGCCGATGGTGGCGATATCCAGCTGGCGGGTCACCTCGGTGGCCACGTCTGCTGGCACCATCTCCAGAACCACGGCGAAGGCGCCGGCGGACTGGACGGCGTGGGCATCGGCGATGAGCTTGTCCGCACCGACACCACGACCCTGGATCACCGGACCGCCGAGGGCATGTTCGGACTGCGGGGTGAAACCGATGTGACCACAGACGGGGATGCCGGCATCCACGATCCGGCGGATGGTGGAGGCCATCTCCACACCACCCTCGATCTTCACGGCCGCCGCACCGGTCTCGCGCATGACACGCACCGCGGATTCCACGGCCTGCTGTTCACTAACCTCGTAGGTGCCGAAGGGAAGATCCACGATCACCAGGGACCGCTTGGCGGCGATGGTGACAGCCTTGGCCAGCACGATCATCTCATCGAGAGTGATGGACAGGGTGGTGTCCCGTCCCAGCACCACATTGGCGGCGGAATCACCGACCAGCAGCATATCGATGCCCGCCTCATCAAAGATGGAGGCGGTCAGCGCATCATAGCTGGTGAGGACGGAAATTTTGGTTCCATTGGCCTTGGCCTCATGGATATGACGGGTGCGGATCTTCTTTGCATCAATGCCAGACATGTCGATGAGTATAGATGTGTTCCGAAACACTCCGTCAACGGCAGTGTTACTTGATCGGTTCCGTGGTGGCTACCTCGGTCTTATTCCATCTACGAGCGCTGGATGGTCTCGCAGAGCCCGAGGACGCGGGCGTCGATGTCATCGCGGACCAGGCGCATGCGCTCGAGCCCTTGGATGCCGCGCTCAGACGGCTCATCGGTGATCCACCGATCCAGGGTGCCCCGGGCATCGGCGGGAAGTTCCAGCTGGGCATCGGCACCGAGGATGATCACGCGGTCAACGCGCTTGAGCAGTTCCGGATCAATGCCCTTGGGTGAACCCTTCGACATGTCGGCACCTGCTTCGGCGATGACCTCGACAGATGCGGCATTGAGCTTGCTGCCCGGCTTGGTGCCGGCGGAGTGGATCTCCAGCTGGTCGCCGGCGTGCTTTTCGGCGAGTGCCGCGGCCATCTGGGACTTGCCGCCGTTGCCGACGCAGACGAACAGAACGGAAAGGTTTGAGGTACTCATGATGTGATGGTCTCCTGATGGTTGCTGGGTTGAGTAGTGGTGGAACGGGTTGGGGGCAGGGTCGGATCACCGGGGAAGAGCTTCGGGCCCAGCCAGAGCATGACGTACACCAGACCAACGAGCACCGGGATCTCAATCAATGGCCCGATGGTGCCAGCCAGAGCCTGGGCGGAGGTCGCCCCGAAGGTGCCGATGGATACCGCGATGGCCAATTCGAAGTTATTGCCCGCGGCGGTGAAGGACACCGACGCGGACTGGGAATAACCCATCCCGGAGAGCTTGGACGCAAGCAGGGAGATGAAGAACATGCCCACGAAGTAGAGCAGCAGCGGTACCGCGAGGCGCGCCACGGTCAGGGGTTGGGAGGTGATCTGTTCGCCCTGCAGTGAGAACAGCAACACGATGGTGTACAACAGGCCGACCAGGGACAACGGGGAGATGGCGGGGAGGAATGTCGATTCATACCAACGGCGTCCCTTGACCTTCTCGCCGATCACACGGGAGAGCACACCGGCCAGCAATGGGATGCCCAGGAACACCAGCACCGAGCTCACAATCGACCAGAAGGAGAACTGTGCGGAGGTGGTTTCCAGGCCGAGCCAGGACGGCAGGAGCTGAAGATAGAACCAGCCAAGGACACCGAACATGATGACCTGGAAGACGGAGTTGAGGGCTACGAGCACGGCGGTGGCCTCGCGGTCACCGCAGGACATGTCGCTCCACACCAGCACCATGGCGATGCACCGGGCCAAGCCGACGATGATCAGGCCGGTGCGGAGCTCCGGTTCGCCTGGCAGGAAGATCCAGGCCAGTGCGAACATCAGGGCCGGGCCGATGATCCAGTTGAGGATGAGTGAGACGCCCATCAGACGTTTGTCAGAGGCGATCTGTTTGGTCTTGTCATAGCGGACCTTGGCCAGCGGTGGGTACATCATCACCAGCAGGCCGAGGGCGATGGGCAGTGAGATCCCGCCGACCTCCATAGAGCCGAGGAAGGGGGCAAGCCCTGGGATGCCGCGGCCCAGCAGGAGGCCGAGCGCCATCGCGAGGATGATCCAGACGGGAATGTATTTATCAAGGAAGGAAATGCGGGCAGGTTGTTCCCGGGTCTGGGTGGGCGCGGTCATGCGTCACCTCTCAGTAGTATCGATGGTTATCGATATTCAAACTACTTCCAATATCGACGTACGTCAATATATAGTGGGGAACATGACCGCCTCCCAGATACTTCCCCTGACTGACCTGTCCGACTGCTGCTCACTGGCCACCGGCCCCCTGTCTGATGATGAGGCCGAGCGCTATGCCACCCTGTTCAAGGTACTGGCTGAACCGGTGCGGTTGCGGCTGCTGTCACAGTTGGCTGCCGGTGGATGTGGGCCGGTCAGCGTCAATGAGCTCACTGAATTGATGGGGTTGAGCCAGCCGACCATCTCCCACCACCTGAAGAAGATGACCGAAGCCGGCCTGCTGGAACGCACCCGTGAAGGGCGCACGGTTCTGCACACGGTGCGTCCTGAACTGTTCGCCGAGTTGCGCACCGTTCTGCAGATCGGTTGATTACACCCATGGCACAAGACGCTGACCACACCTATGAGGCGATCATCATCGGAGGCGGTCAGGCAGGACTTGCCACCGCCTATTATCTGCTCCGGGCAGGGGTTAACACCCTGGTCCTGGATGATCAGGACACTCCCGGTGGTGGATGGCTGCATGTGTGGCCTTCCCTAAAATTATTCTCCACCGCGGAGTTCTCCAATCTTCCCGGTTGGCCCATGCCCGCTTATGGAGGGTTTCCTCCAGCCGCCCACGTCGTGGACTATCTCACCGCCTATGAGCAGCGCTACCGGATCCCGGTGGAACGTCCGGTCACCGTGGATCGGGTTGATCATGACGGTGAACGTTTCCACGTCCAGGCGGGCCATCGCTCGTGGACGGCCAGGAATGTCATCGCCGCCACCGGCACCTGGTCCGCGCCCTTCGCCCCGACCTACCCTGGGACATTCAACGGAACCCACTGGCACTCCGCGAACTATCCCGGCATAGAAACATTCCGGGGCCAACGAGTGGCCGTGGTGGGTGGTGCGAACTCCGGGGCACAGATCGCAGCGGAACTGACCACAGTGGCCGAGGTGACCTGGTACACCCGGGAACAACCTCGCTGGATGCCAGACGATGTGGATGGCCGGGTGCTGTTCCGACGTAACCGGGAGCGGGCCTTGGCTATCCAACGTGGTGAACCCGATCCGGGGGCCGATTCGGATCTGGGCGATATCGTGGTCCTGCCTGAGGTCCGCGAGGCCAGGGATTCCGGCCGCTTACAGGCCACACCCACGTTTTCTTCCCTGGACGAGGTGGAGGCGGATCATCTGATCTGGTGCACCGGATTCCGGCCGGCGATCAGGCCGATACGTCGCCTTCTGAAAAACGGTCGGCCGCAACACCCCGGCCTGCATGTGGTCGGTTATGGCGACTGGACCGGACCAGGCTCAGCGACGATCACCGGTGTCGGCCCCAGCGCCAAACAGGCAGCCCGCGAAGTCGCCGCATCAGTGGGTAAAACGGTGAAATAACCCCCCGGGTTCAGAGTTTAGGCCGTCCCCGACGCACACTCACTGTTGGATCACCGGGGATCCAGAAACGCAGCGGTGCGTCGGTGTTCTTGGAAATCCCGATGCGTGGGCCACTGACCCATTCCGGACGGTCGGTGGGTTCCTCCAAGTGAAAATCAGGACCGTTGACCGGTGCGTGATTATCGGATATCTGCAGGTTGAGGGCCTGGCCCAGGTTGCCGGGCCCCTGCGCCAGGCGGGGGAAGGGGACGGGGCCGCGGCGTCGATAAGCTTCTTCTTCCCCGGCCACCACCTCGCCCGCACGCAGCAGGACACCCTGCCCCGTGCCCTCCGGCGCGCAGGCAATATTGCCCGCGCGGTGGATGCCATAGGAGATATAGACATACATGTGGCCACCGGGGCCGAACATTGCGGCATTGCGGGCGGTCTTGCCGCGGTGCGTGTGGGCGGCGGCGTCCTCGGCACCGAGATAAGCCTCCACCTCCGTCAGGCGGATCGACACCCCGTCGTGGGTGAAGATACAACCCAGAAGCTGTGGGGCGACAATATCTGCGGTCTGGAGGAAATCAATGGACATGGCAGCGATTGTAGGTCGGTGAGCTTGTTACGGTTCCAGGCTCGCGATTCCGGACACAGCGGTGGCAGAAGTACCTAGACTGAAAGAAAACCGCTTATGGACGACCAGCCCCACCAGTGTGGCAAGGAGGCCTGCATGGCTACTTCACCCAGAACATACCTTTTTGATCTCTACGGCGTGATCATGAAAGTCGAGGGGCCCGCGCAGTTCGAGCGGGTGAACCGCGTGATCGGCGAACCTGGCAAGACCGAGCTGCTGCATGAGGTGTACCGGGAGCTGCGCCCCGATCTGAACGCCGGACGCATCACCGAAATCAGCTATTGGAACCAGGTGCAGGCCCGCGTCGGATTATTGGATTTCGACTTCGGCGAGGCCATGGCTGCTGACTACGCGGGCATCTCCGAAATGGATGAGCAGGTCAAGGCCTTCGTGGATGAACTCAAGGCCCGGGGGCACCGGATCGGGGTGCTCTCCAATATCCCCCAGGGTGTGGCGAAGAAGCTGCGTGACGTGCATGGAGACTGGTTGAATTCCCTGGATGCCGTCCTCTTTTCCAGTGAGATCGACACCGCCAAGCCAGACCCCAAAGCCTATGAACTGGCCATCGAGGCCCTTGGGGTGCCGGCTTCAGAGATCACCTTCATCGATGACCGCCAGGTCAATGTTGAGGCTGCCCGCGAGGCAGGCATGAACGCAATCCACTACTCAACTCTTGATGCACTGAAGGCGGAACTTCCATGAACAACGGCCCCCTGATCCTCCCATTCAACGGCAAAACCCCACGCATCCATCACACAGCCTGGATCGCACCCAATGCCACCATCATCGGCGATGTGGAGATCGGCCCGGACGCTTCAGTCTTCTATGGCGTGGTGCTGCGCGGCGATGTCAACGCCATCCGCATCGGCGCGCGAACCAACATCCAGGACAACTGTGTTCTCCATGTTGATGGCGACGCCCCCTGCACCCTCGGCGATGATGTCACCGTCGGCCATATGGCGCTCGTCCACGGCGCGACGGTGGGCAACGGCACCTTGGTGGGCATGAAAGCCGGGTTGCTCTCCCGCAGCGTGATCGGTGAAGGTTCCCTCATCGCCGCCGGTGCGGTGGTGCTGGAAGGCCAGGAAATCCCCGCGAAATCCTTGGCCGCCGGCGTGCCGGCGAAAGTGCGACGAGAGCTTGACGACGAACAATCCGCCGCCTTCATTCCTCACGCGGGACGCTATGTCGAGACCTCCAAAAACCAGGCTTCCATAAGCGAAGCATTGTCGCTGGATGAGGTACGTTTTAGCTGAGTTCTCCGGTCATAGTGCTGTTCTCGCCGGCGTGATAGCTTGAAACAGTCAGTGGATGTCTTATCTCCACATATCTGAGGTAGGGGAGTTTCAGATGGGTACACCTTTTTGTCAGCCGGACCATGGTTGAGGCGGCCTGGGTTAATCCATCTGGATACCCAGTAAACCAACCCCCTGTGAAGTGAGGGTATAGCGCAGGGGCTTATGGGTAACGAGGTGAACCAAATCAGCTTCCTTTAGTTCCTTCAGGTAGACACTGATCGTCTTTTCCGAAAGCGCAATATATCTTTGGGCACCTTTGAGCGACAGGGTTTGATCAGCACCGAAAAGATAGATTTGGCCCAGGAGGAAAAGAAGGTTGACATGATGATCTTTCCATTCCTTCTTTTTTCTTAAGGAAGCGATGGAATCCCGTAGGTAACCCATGAGGTGGTTTCTGGCTTCGAGGTTGCTCAAGAGATCAGACTGGGCATCAATGAGGATGTTGAGCATGATCAGGGCAAATGGTGTCCCATCTCCACGATTTAACGGGGACTCCACTTCCTGGAATGCCTTGTAATAGTTTGATTTGTCAGCATTGATCGCCCGGGAAAGAGTGAGAGCTGTAGGTGGTGACAATAACTTGCTCAACTGGGTCCCCAGAAGATATCGCCCGGTACGTCCATTGCCATCATAAAACGGGTGGATTGTTTCAAACATGAAATGTGAGATCAGTGCTGGTACAAGACCTGGGATTTCGATATTGTGTACCGTATCCAGATAGATTTTCAGCGCACTGATAATCTTACTTTCTGGCTGAAAGCCACTGTGTACGACTTTCTGACGTGCGTCGTGGATATCCACGGACCCTTTTCGGAAGAGCTCACCATCTGGAACGTCATCCGCAGCCAATTCACCGTCCATCAGCTTGTCATACAGTTGACGTAGTTCCTCCGGTGAAGTGGGCAAAAGTCCTTCATTTCTCGCCAGGGCCAAGTAGAGGTGCGAGATTTCACGGAATCGTTTTCTGTCAGACCCGGTGTTTTCCTCCAATGCGGCTTCAATATCACGACGAGTTGAATGAACCCCCTCGATGGCATTAGTCGAAATCACTTCATCAAAGAGTAGCGATCGGAGATAGTGGTCGGTTGCTCCACCTGGGAGTGCCCGCCAGAGCTCTTGGATCTTTTGTTCTAACCGATAGATGCGCTCACTCTGGATTAATATTTCCGGGGTGATCAGGCAGAACAAAGGGTGGGGGCCGATAGGGAAATTCCAGCTGATAGTCGACTCAGAGTTAAACCTCGTTGTGTAGAGGGCTTCTGCACTGGCTGCATCATTGATATGGAATTCTTTCTTAAGCGTACGGTAAGTCGATCTGCGCAGCATCATGGACTTCTTCTTTTCTAATCATGCTAAATGGTCTGAAATTGTCATATTGAAGAAAAATTAGGGTCCCTAAACGGAAGAAAAGCAATTTTCTTCCGTTTAGGAACATGCTACACGGCTGCTAAAGGTGGAAATACACCAAAAAAGTCTTTTCAAGACTTGGTTTTAGGCCGTCCCCGTCGCACACTCACAGTGGGGTCACCGGGGATCCAGAAACGCAGGGGGCAGCGGCGTTCTTGGAGATTCTGATGCGTGGCCCGCTGACCCAGTCCGGACGTTCTGCGGGTTCCTTCAACTGGCAATTCGGGCCGCCTATGGGGGCGTGGTTATCGGATAGTTGGAAATTGAGCGCCTGACCCAGGTTGCCGGGCCCCTGCGCCAGGCGGGTAAAGGGGACGGGGCCGCGGCGTCGATAAGCTTCTTCTTCCCCGGCCACCACCTCACCTGCGCGCAGCAGGACACCCTGCCCTGTGCCCTCCGGTGCGCAGGCGATATTGCCCGCGCGGTGACGTCAACGCCATCCGCATCGGCGCGCGGACCAGCATCCAGGACAACTGTGTTCTCCATGTTGATGGCGATGCCCCCTGTACCCTTGGCGATGATGTCACCGTCGGCCACATGGCGCTCGTCCACGGTGCGACGGTGGGCAATGGCACTCTGGTGGGCATGAAAGCCGGGTTGCTTTCCCGCAGCGTGATTGGCGAAGGTTCCCTCATCGCCGCCGGTGCGGTGGTGCTGGAAGGCCAGGAGATCCCCGCGAAATCGTTGGCCGCCGGCGTGCCGGCGAAAGTGCGACGAGAGCTTGACGACGAACAATCCGCCGCCTTCATTCCTCATGCGGGACGCTATGTCGAGACCTCCAAAAACCAGGCTTCCATAAGCGAAGCATTGTCGCTGGATGAGGTACGTTTTAACTGAGTTTTGGTTGTTGCGGGATTGTGGGTGTTCTGCGGACAGAATCCACTAATTTTCCAGCGTGATATACATAGGCCCCATTCGGGTTAGGCCACCTGGACTAAATAGTAGTTTTTGTGCTAACTGATAGGGAAATAGCAGATATTCTTCGGGGAGTTAACAGAATATTCGCCGCCTGAATGGACCCCCATCATGAACTTTCTAGATGATTTCTTTTTTGCGCTGAGAAATGGCCAGATTGAGAAGGTTATTGCTCAGGTTTTGGCAATCATTGCCCTGGTTGCTTCTCTTGGTATCCTCCCGGCTATGGGATCAAGTACCTCGGATGAGGTTGCTCCCACGACCACTCCGACGACCACCGTCACCACTACTCCGAGCACAGTGCCGACCACGACTCCAACGACGGCGCCAACCCCGGCTCCGACGACAGCGCCAACTACCTCTACGACTCCTGTACCTTCAGTACGTTTGGTCGCCTTGGAGAGGGTTAATAGGTCCTTGATGGACACTGGTGTTTCCGTGGCTCTCAATGGCCGAGTGTACGAGAACTCACTTGCAGTGCAAAGGGGCGGGAGTACGAGCTTTGTCGAATACAACCTGTCTAGGGAGTATCAAACCTTCACCGCCACGGTAGGCATTGATGATAATGCCAGGATCGCAGCGCAGTATGGACTGGTGAAATTCTACGTCGACGGCGTTCTTATCAGAGAGGTCCGCGCAGAACTCGGCGATCCCGTTGAGGTCTCCATCCCACTGAATCAGGGGCTCCGACTCCGCATTGAAACGGCCAGCTATAAGCCTGATAACACAGTCTTATCCAATGAAAGGGGCATTGTCATCGGAAGTCCGATGGTTCATCGTTAGACCTAAAATGAAAGCTGGGCAATCGAGGGGCACTGCGAGCCTGCGGTGTCCTTTACTGCTAGTTGGCTCGAAAACCAGAATGTAGATGACCATCTTCCAAGAAGCACAGCAGTAGATCAGACTTCGTATGTGCGGACCGCTCCACGGCAGAGTATTTTTCCCTGACATTAGCAATGTGCGCGCGTACGGTTGGCTCCGCGAGGTGGAGGCGGCGTGCAGCAATCGCTTTCGAACCGGAGGCTATCCAGGTGAGGGTCACTTCGATCTCACGGGGTGTGAGACGTGGTTGTCGGGTGTTGCTCAGTGGAATATTCATGGCTCGCTCCTCAGAGGGGGGATAAGGAAGGCTACCGGTAGCTTTTCACCATGAAAGCCTGCAGGCCAGACCCCAAAAGCAGGGGCTCGTAAATATCATGTGATCAGGTTCGGTTTTATCACGGCTCTGATCTGTTGGGTAGCAGCATGCTACTTTGATGCGGTAAGTAGTTTTCAGACTCATGTTTCAACGACAGGGGAGTTTGTGGTGGGTACACCTTTTTATCAGCCGGATAACGGTGCGGATGACCAGGCGGCTAATACATATCCCCATGTGGGAAATGCCCCACCTCCGCAGTGGGCTCAGCCTCCGGCGCAGCCACAGTGGGGCGGGGGTTATGAGGCACAGTCATACAATGTGCCACAGCATCACGGGGCATCTATGCCACAGTTCCAGCAGTACCAGCCCCAACCCCAGCAGAAGAGCATGATCCTGGCAGCTCTGCTGGCGTTGTTCCTGGGCAACCTGGGTGTGCACAACTTCTACCTGGGTTATACCCGTGCTGGACTCATGCAGGTCGGGCTGACCGTGGCGGGATGGGTGTTGTCCATCGTGCTCATCGGGTTCCTCTTCCTCTTCGTGGTGGGCGCCTGGGCACTGATTGATTTCTTCCGGATTCTGCTGCGCAGTGGTCGCCTCAAGTTTGATTCCCGGGGTGTCCCGCTCCTCTGACCTCATCTGGAAAGCATGAAGCTCCGAGTCACCACGATTGTTTGTGGGGGCTCGGAGCTTTGTCTTTATGTATGTGTGACCAGGGGTTAGCTGGCTGCCTCTTCCGGCACCAGTGCCAATGGGGTGTTCAGCAACCGGTCCAGGGCTACGGCGCGGGCAGCGGCGCGGACGTTTTCGCGGTGGGTGGGGATGAGACGGAGTTCGATATCGCGGTTGTATTCCTTCTTCAGCTCTGCGGCGAAGACGGAACGACCCTTCTGGTCTTCGGAGAATGCCGAACCGGACAGCACGAGCGTGGAGGGGTTGAGGTCGTGGGCGGCGGCAGCTGCGGCGTGGGCCAGGAGGGCGGCGCGTTCGTCGAGAAGCGTTCTGGCCTTGTTGTTCTTATCGGCCTGGGCAACCAGATCGGTGAGGGTATCGGCATAGATGCCCTGGTCGGAGACGCGGTTGAGGAAGCCCTGGGTGTTCAAGGCGTCCTCGGGGCTCATGCCGTGGGTGTCCAGCGCGGAGTTGCCGGCGGCCTGTAGCGGTCCGACGACGTGGACGCCGGTGCTGTCGCTGTAGGCGGCGCCGACGGAATCATCGGCGTAGAAGGTGAGGGTGACCGGGGTGTTTTTATCCGGGCGGGGGAGAGGGGCGGCCTGCAGTTCTGAGGCGGCGATGGCCGGAATGGCGGAGGCGATGGTGGCGGGCACGCTGAACTGGTAGTTCATGCGTCCTGCGATATCGACAGCGTTCCACCCGAGGTTATTGGCGGTGACCACACCGGAGGTGGTGACCTTGCCGGAGGTGGCCACACCGATGCCCACGAGTGGCAGGTCGATGCCGGTGGTCAGGCGGTTAACACCGGCGATGAGATGCTCGAGGAAGGTGTCCGGATCCAGCTCGATGGCGGACTTCTCCAGGATGCTGTCGCGGAGCGTGCGGCCCCGGGTATCGAAGAGTGCGATATAGGACGACCTCGTGCCAATTGCTACACCTGCGTGGATCCAGGGGCTCGGCGCCAGTTCAAGAGGAATATTCGGTCGACCGGGGCCGGTGGACTGCGTGAGATCGGGGCGCTCACGGACAAGGCCCGCCTGCATCAGCGCGGTGACCGCACGGGTCACCGTCGGCTGGGAGAGTGCGGTCGCTTCGACGAGCTCATTGCGGATGAGCTGCTGACCGAGACGGATATGATGCATGCACTTCGCGGCCGGGGTCGACGGGCGGGCGAAGGAAGCTGAGAACTGGGCCTGATTTGGCATGAATGAAACAATAGCCAATCGTAGACAACACTGTCTAATTTCCAGGCAGCAGCATAGACAGCATAGTCTATTTTGGGGGTGGGGGTGCTCACGTTTCCGCTGGTTGTCGGCGTGGCTCCGTTTGCCGTCCCCGTAATTGGGGGTCTTATAAGAAAAATCTTATCAACGATCGCCCTACCCCTTACCCAACCTTGCAGGGGGTGAAACAGTGAACTTCTTCTCAAGATTCCGGGCCTGTTTCATCCACTGTCGGGTGTGGTCGGCGGTAGCGCCAGAACTTGGGAACCGACACCATGCATACAAAGGTTAGTACTACTACTGCCACGCCTCCCCACAGGGTCGTCCAACCAGCGCCCCACGGTTCGGCCAACCAACCGTGCAGCACATCCGCCAGGCGTGGCCCGCCGACGACAACGATGATCCACACTCCCTGGATCCTGCCCTGCACATGTTCCGCGGCCGATTGTTGGAGGATGGCATTACGCACCGCGGAGCTGAACATATCCGCCATCCCCCCGATCACCATCATCAGGATGAACAACCATGCCCAGTAGGTGACCTGCCCGGGACTCATCAAAATAGCCACGCCACCCAGTGCCACCGCGGCACCCCAGGTGATGATGCACCAATACACCGCCACACCCTGACGGCTGATCCTGGACACCCACCCGGAGAACACCCCGCCCAGAACAGCACCCAGAGCCATGGAGGAATAGAGGAAGGCCAGCATCGTTGCACCGGCTGCTCCACCGCCGAAACTCACCTCGGCAATCTCTGGATACAGGGCGCGGGGCATGCCGAAGGTCATGGCAATCAGATCCAGCAGCATCACCATCAGCAGCACCGGCTGTCCCATGAGGTATCTCAGGCCATCCACCACACTGGCTAAACCTGCCTTCATCACTTCACCCACAGGCTTCATTGACGGCAGTGCCCACACCGCCCACAATGTCGGGGCAATGGAGAGCACGTCAATGAAATACAACCACCCGAAACCGATCAGAGGGATGAGCGCCCCGGCCAACAGCGGCCCCACGATCGCACCGGTCTGCATGAGCAGCATGTTCAAAGAAGTGCCCGCAGCCAGCTGATCAATGGGGAGCAGGCGCCGGAGAATCGCCGTGCGCGTCGGCTGGTTCACCGCAAAGAATGCCTGTTGGAGGGCGAAGTTGATCAACAACACCCAGATATTGGTGTTGCCCAGAATGGTCAACAGCCAGAAACCCGCCGTGGTGGCAATCAGGCCGATGGTGGTGCAGATGAGCACGATGCGTTTATCAAAGGCATCGGCGATGGACCCTCCATAGAGGCCGAAGATCACCAGCGGGACCAAACCGAACATGCCGGTCAGGCCCACATAGGCCGAAGAACCGGTCATCTGATAGATCTGAACCGGCACCGCCACCACGGTGAGCTGAGCGCCCAGCACCGTTGCCACGTTTCCCAACCACAAGCGTTTGAAGGCAGGAACCCGGAAGGGGCGGGTGTCCGCGAAGATATCTTTGAAACTCACGCGCCACACCTTAGCCCCATCTGGCTGGAGTGTTGCCAAGGTGGCGCTGGTCAGCCAACCGTGGCGGGCGGCCCGCGCCGGCGGGAGGGGCGGGGCGGAGCGTCGATAAGCATTGTCTGGTTACGGCATGCCTTCGATAAAACCGGTTATGCGCCACCCCGATTTCGACTCTTTTCTGAAGGTGTTAGCACAGTTATAATCTCTGGGGTGAGAAGCCGTGCGCTTTGGAAAAATAAGGAGAACCCATGCCATTTTTGAAGGGATCCATCCGCAGGGCCACTGCTGCACTGCTGGCGGGCGGATTATTAATGGCATCGTCAGCGGTTGCGCCGGCGACAGCCCAGGAGACAATTATTTCCACGGCGGATCTCGGATTGGGTGACACCGCTGTATTTCTCGGGCGCAGCGCAGAAGTGCCCTTCACCATCGCCGTCCCGGCCGGGACCACACCTGAGGTACTGACCGGAACTTTTCAACTTCCCACCGACTTCGACGGTGGTGTCATTGAGTTGTACAGCGGTGATCGGCTCCTGGATTCTCAGACGCTGGAGGTGGAGGGATTCCTCGCCGATGTGGAGATCCCCCTTGCGCAGGTCCCGGTGGAGGAGGGACTGGCGGGATTCACCCTGCGCGCAGTGATGAATGTGACAGGCGACCAGTGGTGTCGTGAGATTCCCGAGTTAACTTTGATCAATGGTGAAGTCCGCTATGCCGGGGAGTCCACACGGCCAGAGGTGGTCGCAGATTTTCTTCCACCGATCCTTCGCACCCTCAGCATCTATGTTCCGGCAGACCCATCTGAGGCTGTGCAGCAGGCGACTCTTGAGCTGGCGACATCCATGGCCTCCGTGTACCGAGCAACCGGAGTGGAGGTGCAGGTGATCGGCCTGCCGGAGGGCAGCACCCAACCGAGTGCCCCAGCCGGGAGCGGTGAACGAAATATCGTACTCAGTGACACCGGCACCGCCGGAATCGAACTGATCAATCCCGGCAGCGATGATGTATTCCTCCGTATCAATGGAGAGGATCAACGGATCTTTGATCAAGCCCGTCTTCTCACTGATTCCCTCCTCCCGCTTGCTGCGGATGACCAGGTCACAGGCAGCGGATTCGGAGCGATCCCCGATGTCTCCACCGACATGGCCACCCTGACGGCGTTGGGAAATTTCAACCTGACATCGGAATCCGTCGCCAGGACTGCTGTTTTCGTGGGAATCGAACGGTCACAATTGAGGCCTTTCGTGGAATCCTTCGATGTTCACCTCACCGGCAACTACACCCCTCTGCCTGCCAATAACAGTGGCCAGATCACCACGCGGATTGGAGATACGGTCCTGGATTATTTCACCGTGGATAATTCCGGTGTCATTGACCGCACTATCTCCGTCCCCGGTGAACTGATCGATCGCTTCACGCAACTGGTGGTGGAGTATCACACCACCGGCGAGATCACCTGTGGCACCACCCAGCCGGTGGGTTTGACCATTGATGGGGACAGTCTGGTCACCACACAGCACACCGATGTTCCTATTCTGACCGGATTTCAATCACTACCGCAGGCCTTCCAACCGACAGTCGATGTGGCGATGACCAACGGCGATGTGGCGGATCTGTCTCGGGCGGCCAGCATCCTGACCGGAGTGCAGTCCCTCAGCAACGTCCGTGTCCGCCCAGAGCTGGTTTCCTGGGAGGATGCAGTGACCAGTACCCGTGCCACCCTGTTCATTGATGCAGAAGGCGAACGGGTTGAGGACCTGCCACGATATATTGCCGAAGCCGGCATCAACATGACCGTGGTCACGCGCGATGGTTCCGGCGGGGTATCCGGGGAGCCGACACCGGAGGATCTGGAATACGCCCGACAGCTCACCCTCAATAGGGATATTGCGGCCGGTGGCATTCAGGCTGTCTGGGACGCTGAGGTGAACCGTATGATCCTGGTGGCATCCTCCAACCAGAGTGCGCGCCAGCTCGATGGTGTGATCAGCTGGTTGGCTGAGGATGATTCCCGCTGGGCTCAGCTCCGGGGGGATGTGATCGCCCAGGTGTTGGATCGGACTCCCGTTGATTTGGAAGTGGCAGGACGCCCTGATCAGCCATCCAACCGGGCAACCGTCTGGATGGCGGTGGCGGTGGCCGCGGTGGTTATCGCGGTGGCCGTGGCAGCATCTCTCCTTGTCTCCCGCAGGTCACGGAAGCCTGCCGCACATGAGTAACTGGGACAGCCCGGGGAAAAGCTGTGGCAACCGCGCATGGACAGGTTCGCGACCATGACTTCTGAAAACAAAGACCCGCAGGCCAAACCGCCACTGGAATCCGCATCAGTTGAGCCGGGTGTCCAGTTCGCTACGACCGCTGCTGCTGATCTGTCTGTTCCAGACTTCCCGGAGAAGAAACCGGACATGGGCCTTTACACCCTGCGTGGACTCGTGCTGTTTGTTGGTCTTGTGGTGGCCTTCCATGACACTTTCGCCAGAATTTTCGAGGTGGGGTTCATCGGATTCGAGCACGATATCCTCCTCGTGCTGCTCATGTCCATTGTGCTTTTCATCGGGCTCGACAGGAAACGGGCGCGGGCTCTGAATATCCATGACCGCGAGGTGGACTACATCATCGGCGGCATAGCGTTGATCATTGCCGTCACGATCAAAACCCTCCTTTTGCCGAGATTTGTGGAATGGGATGCGCTCCTGCGACTGGATATCCTCGCCATCCTGGTCTATATTTTCGGCGCTTCAGGTCTGCTCTTCGGGATGCGTTCCACACTGCACTTCGCACCCGGATGGGCGGTGTTGTTCCTGTACAATCCACCGGTTCACCTCATAGTGAGCACGGTGGTGGGTGGTGGTTGGTTGGGCATGGCGGTAGCCAATGTTATCGGCATGTCACTGGCAGTGACGGTAGCGCTGAACCGTGATCTGGTTCAGAAGATCTATTTCGGACTGTTCACACTGGTGCTGGGGCTCATAATCACAGTTGTCATGCGGTTGATCGTCCTCCCACCGACGTTTCTCACACATGTTCCGGGAATCGTGGCCACCGTGGTTGTCGTCTACAACACCTCTCGCGGTGTGCCCGGGCAGTGGGCACTGTTCAGACGACGCAACCCCACCGTGAAAAACGCCCGCTTGGCCACAATCCTCGTTGTGGTTGCCGCGGTGATACTCGCATTAAATCCTGTTCCCCGTAGCCCCTGGGATCCGGACCTCCTGCCAGATGGCCCCTCGAGGACACCCACTCCGGGAATTTCCGTACCTCCAGACTGGGAGATCACCGGTTACCAGGATTATGAATGGGCAAGCCGATACTTCGGACCGGGATCCTCCTTGATCAGGCAGCAACTCACCTCCCGTGAGTACAACGCCGACTGGAATAGATCAGGACTGGTACGCACCGTCATGGTGGATACCCTTCTGGCCACTGATTACTACCAGGCCAGAGCTTTTGGGGATGAGACTCTCTACTCCACACTGACCGGTAGGCGCTCGGAACCGCTCGAGGTGGATCTGGGTTATGGCATCCAGGGTCGGGTTTACACCGTCCTGGATGAATCAGACTTTCTCACCTATACCAAGTTGGTGTTCTCGTGGATCAAGGAAGACAACGTGGTGGAGAACATCAGCATCATCGCCGTGGATGATCACCGTCCAGAGGCCCGCTTTCCACAGCTGGCACCGTCACTCGCAATGATGCTGACCCAGGTGATCACCATCCTGCTCCGGGGTAATGCGGTGACCGTGGATACGGAGACGGAATACAAGGACTTGGATCTGGTCACGGAGGCTGCCCGGGATATTGTCAGCTGGCAGATGGAGAGGAAGCGATGATTCTCACACTCGATTCTCCCGAGAAGGATAAGCGGGCAGCACTGATTGATGCCATCGACGGCCTCCGCCTGAAGGCACCCCTGGAATCTGCAGCCATGGCATTCACCCGAAGCCAGAAAATCATTTTCATCATCCTGATCGTGGTGTTCGTCATACTCATGGTGTTCGCGCCCCTGGTGGCGTTGATTACCCTCACCGGTGTATGCACCCTGATATATGTGGTCACCCTGACGGACAGATTCATCATGTTCCGTAAAGGGCTCCGCGCGGATGCCATCATGAGAGTTACTGATGCGGAGGCCCGTGCGGTCCCACTGGAGAGGTTGAAGTCCTACACCATCCTGGTGCCCGCCTATGGAGAACCGGAGGTGATCGCCCAGCTGGTTACAGCCATGAACGCCCTTGACTATCCACGACACCTCCTCCAGGTGCTCCTCATGCTGGAGGAGGATGATCTACCCACCATTGAGGAAGCCGAACGTGCCAACCTGGGGGAGATCTCCACGATCATCAAGGTGCCGCCGGCTCAACCACGTACTAAACCGAAGGCCTGCAATTACGGGCTGCATTTCGCCACCGGTGAGATCGTGACCATCTTCGATGCTGAGGACATTCCCGATCCCCTGCAGCTGCGCCGGGTGGTGGTGGCTTTCGAACGGTCCCCTGGGAACACGGCGTGTGTTCAATCGAGGTTGTCCTACCGAAATGCCCGGCAGAACCTCCTCACCGGGTGGTTCACCATCGAATATGATGTGTGGTTCAACTTCCTGCTCCCCGGCATCATGCGCATGAATGCACCTGTTCCCCTCGGCGGGACATCTAACCACCTGGTGACGGATGTACTGCGGAAACTGGGAGCGTGGGATCCCTATAATGTCACCGAGGATGCTGATCTCGGTGTCCGGATCAAGGCCCATGGTTATAACACCGCGGTTCTGGATTCAGTTACCTGGGAGGAAGCCAACTCCGACACCATCAACTGGTTGCGCCAACGTTCGCGCTGGTACAAGGGGTATCTGCAGACGTGGTTGGTGTACATGCGACGCCCCGGCTGGTTGGTACGCGAACTTGGTATGTTGCCTGCCCTCCGGTTCACCTTCCTCATGGCTGGCACCCCGATCGTTGCCGTTTTGAATCTGCTCTTCTGGTATTTGTCACTGACATGGATACTGGGCCAACCAGCCACGATCGCCGCGATTTTCCCGCCACTGGTCTACTATCCAGCTCTCATCTGCCTCATCCTTGGAAATGCAGCAACCATGTACATGAACCTCATAGGATGCAGGGAGGGACGTGATCCGCTGTTGGTGATTGCTGTGTTGACCTTCCCGCTGTACTGGCTGCTCATGAGTATCGCCGCGTTGAAAGGCACCTGGCAGCTGATCACCAGGCCGTCCTATTGGGAGAAAACCGCCCACGGATTGGAAGCGTGAATCCAACCATGACCATCTCCACAAAAGGTGGCGCCACCAGGGACAGCTCTGAGAAAGGCATTTCCCGGAAAAACGTCTCCCGGAAACCGATTAAAGACCCCGCACTGGTTGGTCTACCCCAGTCTGCGCGGATGCCTAACCTGCCACGCCTGTCCCCGGTGTTGCCCAGCTCCATGGTGGCAGGATTCCCGGAGCGGAAGGACTGGGGCAGGCAGGGCAACCTCGTCTTTGTGATCACCCTGTCCATTTATATGGTGATGGCCTGTTGGTTGGCTTTTGATGTGCAGTTTTACCTGGGTGATGCATTGTCACGGACCCAGGCTGCAGAGTCCGTCCTCTATTCCCGGAATCCGAACCTGGCGGTGATGGGATTCATCTTCACTCCGCTGACCACCATCGCCCAGCTGCCCCTGGCTGCCCTTGCACCGCTGCTGCCTGAACTCACGAACACGGGTTTATCAGGGGCGGTAGTCTCTGCTTTGTTCATGGCGGGTGCCTGCAGACAGCTGTGGCTCATCGCCGCTGAACGTGATGCTCCCCGCTGGTACGCAGTGATCGCGGTGGGGATGTTCGCAGTGCATCCGATGATCCTGATCTACGGTGCTGTGGGAATGAGTGAGGCACCGTTCATCTTCGGGGTGCTGTGGGCCTCCCGGCGGTTGATCCGATGGACCTCCACCGATGATGTGCATGATCTCATCGTCGCCGGTTTCGCTTTCGCTGTGGCATTCCTCGCCAGGTATGACGCCCTCGTGATGGCCTTTGTTGTGATGCTGCTGGTGGGGGCAACGGTGTGGAGGGCCCGCCACCGACGGAACTGGACTGATCGTTTCGGATTCGCTTTTCTAGATATGTTGGTCTTGGTGTGGCCCATTGGCCTGGCCTTCCTCACGTGGACCGTCGCCAGTTGGATGTCCACGGGTGAGCTGCTTGCCCAGTTCACTTCGCAGTACGGAAACTCAGCCATTATCGAGCAGGAGAGTGGTGGCCCCACAGGTCTCCCAGCACTCATGGATGCTCTTTACCGGATTCTCCTCATCGCGCCAGCCCTTCCGGTGCTGCTTATTGTGGTGGTCTTCTTCTCCCTGAGGCGAAAGGATGTTGAACCCTATTTCCCGATCGTGATCATGTTGACGGTGTTGGCCTTCCAGACCCTCACTTATACTCTTGGGTCTACGTTCGGATTTCTGAGATTCTTCATCATTGCGATCGCCCTGACTTCAGTGCTGCTCATCCAGGTCATTCCTCCGGGCGGGAGGTTCCCCACTCTCAGGCCGGGAGCGACCTATATTGATCGGCGTACCGCCCGGGCTCCGCGGACCGGAACCAAGGTGTTCTTCCTCCTCCTGGTGCTGATTGGCACAGTCATCACCACCGTGGGCATGGGATCTCCGAAGTGGGCACCGCAGGAGTTCGCCTTGAAACAGGCGATTCCATTGGTAGACAAGGGCACCGTGGCGGAGCAGGAATATCGTCTCCGCATGCTGAAGACCTTTTCCACGGAACGATATATCGCCAATCACCTGGATTCGCTCAACCTCGGGGAGGCACAGGTGCTGACCTCGGTCACCAGCAGCTTCGCGGTGCTGACCTCATCGCAGAACCAGAAGCAGTTTGTGATCCCCTCGGATGAGGACTTCATCACTGCTTTGAATAACCCTTCTGAAGCCGGTCTGCGGTATCTCCTGGTGTCCTCTCCTGAAATGGGGGAACGTGTTGATCCCATCAACATGCGCTACCCCGAACTGTATGAAACAGGATCCGGTATCGCCACGCTGGAGCTGGAATTCCAGAATCAGGGCGTGGGCCAACCTGACTGGCGTCTCTATCGCGTGCTCAGTGTTCCAGAGGAACAGTAGGATCAGGATGATGCATGGTGGGCCTCAGCCGAGCAAACGGGCAGCCGAGCAGCCGGGCAGCCGGGCAGCCGGGCAGCCGGTCATCCGGGCGGCCCAGGTGTACTTCCCGGTGACGTTGTGAACGCGTTGCCAGGGAGTTCACCTGCAGGCATCATCGCCGCAGCCGACACTGCAGCCGGTATTGCCGCCACTTTTGGGTTTGCCGGCGCCAATTACTGGAGGAGTAGTTTTTAGACGCTATGAATACAGAAAAATACATAAATGAAGAATCCAAATTAAAAGAAACAAAGACCTATAGTTCAGGTCTATTCAAATTTGGAGTATTTATTGCGGTAACAGGAACACTGCTTTTAGTCCTGCGACTTTTTCTAGGTGAATACTCTGCCCTGGGAATAACATCCAATCTTCTGATTATCTTATCTGGCGCATTTATTGCGTGGAAACCATTTCTGAACTAACGAAAGTAGAGTTCTCTAAACCCGCGCCTCAAACCCGCGCCTCCACTGACTCGGAAAGGGGGGATAGGGCAACGACGCGGTGGATTCAGTTATACCTTTGTCCGCTGAAGGATCTATTCTGATTCATCGTGTTAACCATCGCCACTGTCCTCCTCGCATCGGTCCTCATCGGTGCCATCCTGCAGCGCATCACCGGCCTCGGCGTCGGTCTGGTTGCAGGTCCTGTCCTCACCGCCCTGCTCGGTCCACTGGCCGGTATCACGATGGTCAACGGACTGTCCATCATCAACGCGGTCAATAATGCCTGGTCGGTGCGCAAACGCACCGATTGGAAGCGTTTTCGTGTGCTGGCCGGTGCGTTGATCGTCGGTTCCCTCCCCGCGGTCCTGGTGGTGCATCTGCTCAATGGCCCGTGGCTGCTCATCGTCGTGGGCGCCCTGGTGCTGCTGGCGTTGAGCATCTCCCTGTTCCCCACGGAGAAGTTCCGCATCGATGAACACGCCCGGGGTCCGATGATCCTCTTCGGCATCATCGGCGGTTTCATGTCCACCGTCGCGGGTATCGCCGGACCGGCGCTGACCGTGTACGCCAGGCTCTCCCGTTGGGATTACCGCGACTTCGTGGCCACCCTCCACCCGATTCTGCTGGTGGCCAACACGGTGTCCTTCCTACTCAAGGTCATCCTCATCGGTGGTCTCGATTTTGGTGGAGCACCGGCATGGCTGTGGATCAGCGCGGTCGCGATGATCTTCGTGGGCGCCTGGTTGGGTGAGCGTGTCAACGCGAAGATCTCCACCCCGATGGCGAAACGCCTGGCCACTTTCCTGGCCGCGGCGGGTGCCACCGTGGTGCTGGTGCGTGGCCTCATGGAGCTTTTGTAGAAGATCACATGCCTGAGCAGGATTAACTGCTCAGACGTTTTCCTTATGGAGGACCACCGGTGCGGGCGACACCCGTGAGCGGCGTAGTCCATCCAGCGCCAGGATCATCAGGGAGATGCCCAACAGGCCGTAAACCACACCGTCGCTGATCCCCAGGGTTTCACCGAGCAGCAGTGCCGCGATGAACAACAGGAGTGGCTCCCCATAACTGAGCAGACCGAATACCGGCATGGTCAGCAGGGTTGATGCGGCGAGGTACAACACCATGGCCAGGCATCCTGCGAAACCCGCAATCATCACCAGGGTCATCGAGGTGCCATCGGCGGGATCGCTGACGCTGACCAGCAACAGGATGGCCAGGGGGCTGAGCACGATCACCTCCGCTCCATAAGCGAAGGCGTTGTTCAGTCCGGTTGCCTTGCGGATCCCGAAGTAGAGGGCGTACCCGGCAGCGATGGCCAGTGTCACCCAGGACAACTGCGCGGAGATGAGGAATTTGATGCCCACCGCCACCACGGCGATCCCCACCGCCCACCACTGCAGGTGACTGATGTCGTCCTTGAAGAAGAACCGGCCCACCGCCACCAGGAAGATCGGCAGCAGCAGATAACCCAGGGAGGCATCCAACGCATGCCCTTTGGGGGCCCAGGCGAATAACCACAGTTGGAGGGCTATGAGGAGGACCAAGGCCACGAAGGCGAGCGGGCGCCAACGGGTGGCCGTGGCTGCCCTCCAGAAATCCCCACACAGTTGTCGGCCTGCCGGCACCATGAGCAGGATCAGATAACACGCTGCGGTGATCAGGACCCGCCAGGCCACGATGGTTTCCGCGCGGGCATCAATCGCCCCGGAGATGAAGAAGATGATGCCGAACAGGAGGGAGGCCAGAACCGAGGTCACCACTCCTGCGGGGGATGTTCGCGTCACTGTTTCCATTCGCCTCTCTCTTATCCCGCTTATGGAAGGGGTGCTGGTGTATCAGGCGTCGAAAAGCGCTTTAAAGAGAGCGCGAGCTCAGCAGACCCGAGCCGGGGATGGGGGCGCCGGGATCGTTGCCGAGGGCCACGATCCGGTTGTCGGAGTCCACGTGGACGATGCTCGGTTCATAGGCCTTGGCCTCAGCGTCGGTGGCCTGGAGGTAGCTCATGATGATGACCAGGTCACCGGGGTTGATGAGGTGGGCGGCGGCACCGTTGATGCAGATGCTTCCCGTGCCGGCGTCGCCGGTGATCACGTAGGTGTCCAGGCGGGCGCCGTTGGTGATGTCCACGACGGACACTTTCTCACCTTCGATGAGGCCGGCGGCGTTGACCAGGTCGGCATCAATGGTGATGGAACCGACATAGTCGAGGTCAGCCTGGGTGACGGTTGCGCGGTGGATCTTGCTTCCGAGAATGGTACGCAGCATGTAGGGGGTCCTTCGGGGAACAGCGTGGAGATGGCACCTCAGGGGAAGTGCTGAATAATGCCGTTAAGGGTAGAGCGTGGCGGTCCTTAGGTCAAAGAAAGTTGATGGATGCGTTCATCTGGATCGATTCAAGTGTGGGGTAGGGGTGCCCTGGTTCTTGAGCTATGCCCACATGACCACAGCTGTGTGGCCACGGTGATTCGGGAGCCCGGAAGCGGCAAAGATTGCGAATCTGCAACAACGATTCGCGTCAGGTGGGATTACAGCCGTTAAGTAGCTACGATAGCCATTTATGACTCTTGAGAGTTCTGTACAACGTTCTCCTTCCCTGCTGGACGCCTCGTGTGAGGTCTACGTCCATGACCTGGCGGCACTGTCGCCGACTGACGCGACGGCCTGGGGTATCCCCGGTTTCGAGGGTGAGCTCCAGGATTTTTCGCCTGATTATTGGAATGCCATCGCTGAGCGCAACCGCGACATGGTTGCGGATGTCGATGCCTTCGACGACGGCACCGATGACAACGATGATGACGAAGACTTCGATGATGTCGACCGCGTCACCGCCGATGTCCTGCGTGACCGCGTGTGCCTCGACCTCGCCCTCCACCACCAGGGTGAGTCGATGCGTCTGCTCAATAATATTGACTCGCCGGTGCAGACCATCCGCGATACCTTCCTTATCATGCCGAATCAGACGGCCGACGATCTGGACAGCATCCGCGAACGCCTCTCCCGCGTCCCGGATGCCCTCCACGGCTATTGTGAATCCCTCGCGGAGGCCGCCAGCCAGGGCCGGGTCGCTGCGATCCGTCAGATCGAAGAGGTCATCTCACAGTGCGAGGACCTCGCCGAACCTGATTCCGTCCTGGAGAACCTCGGCCTGCCGGAAAATGATCCCGTCGTGGAGGAGGCACAGGACGCCTTCACCCGCGTGGGCACCTGGTTGGGCGAGCAGCTGGCACCCCACGCCCCGCACGAGGATGCCGTGGGCCGTGACCGCTATGAGCAGTTCTCCCACCTCCATGTGGGTGAATTCGTTGACCTCGATGAGGCCTACCGCTGGTCCCTGGAACAACTCCGTGAGATCGCCGCCGAGCAGCAGCAGCTGGCCACCGAGCTCTACGGCGCCGGCACCACCGTCCGTGAAGCACTGAAGAAACTCAACGCCGATGAGCGCTACCTCATCCACGGCACCGATGCGCTGCAGGAATGGATGCAGGGTATCGCCGACAGCGCCATCAGGGAACTGGACGGCAAGTACTTCACCATCCCTGACGAGGCGCGCACCATCGAATGCCGCATTGACCCGGCGGGCACCGGTGGCATCTTCTACACCCCACCGAGCGATGATTTCTCCCGCCCCGGCCGCATGTGGTGGTCTGTGCCCAAAACCCAGGACACCTTCCACACCTGGCAGGAACTGACCACCGTGTTCCATGAGGGCGTCCCCGGCCATCACCTGCAGATCTCCCAGGCACTCGCGGAATCCACCAACCTCAACCTGTGGCGTCGTCTGGTGGCCTGGAACTCCGGCCACGGCGAGGGCTGGGCCCTCTACGCCGAGAGCCTGATGAAGGACCTCGGATACCACGAAGATCCCGGCAACCGCATGGGATACCTGGACGCGCAGCGTCTCCGCGCAGCACGCGTGGCCATTGATATCGGCGTACACCTGGGCAAGAAAAACCCGGAGGCCACCGGTGCCTGGGACGCCTCCTATGCGCGCAGCTTCCTCCGCGAGAACACCTCCATGCCGGAGGCCACCGTCGGTTTTGAGCTCAATCGCTACCTGGGGTGGCCAGGGCAGGCTGCCTCCTACGCCATCGGCCAGCGCCTCTGGCAGCAGCTCCGCGACGACGCCATCGCCCAGGGCATGACCCTGTCGGAGTTCCATGGCAAGGCGCTGGCTTATGGAAGCATCCCGATGTCGATTCTGCGGGATCAGATTCTGGATTAGTTCCATAAGCGACGGGAGCCCCCCGAGGCGTGGTGGCGCTGTGGTTGCCGTTGCGGTCAGGCAACCACATTTTCCCGCTAGTTCCGGTTGCGCAGGATCAGACGCAGAATGCCCGGCAACCAACCGGCGATGGCGAGAATCGCCAGGAGACGGATGATCTGGATCGTCACGACCACCGGTCCTGCCTCCCCCTCCGAGGACAGCGCCAACACGGTTTCCAAGGCGCCGGGGCTGGTGGCCAGATACGCCTCGAAGTAGCTGATGTCCAGCCAGAACGTCAACAGCACGGCAGCCGCGGCGCACACCGCCATCAGTGCGAAGATGAACAGGAACGTCGCCGGCAGCTGTTTGGCGAACACTTTCAGCGCTGTCAGGTTCAGGGCTCCACCACACATCCAACCGATCGCCATGAACGCGAGGATCTTGAACAGGGTGGGCGGTTCAATATTGATCCCCGCCGGCAGCACCGTGCTCAGACCGACGGTGAGCAACAGCGGTCCAAGGACCGCCGCCGCCGGCAGATGCAGGAGCCTGCCGAGCGGTTCACCCGCCACCACGATCAGTGCCAGGACGGCCAGGGAAAAGATGCTTGTCGACGTCCCGAACTCACCCAATCCGAACACCTCCAGCCCCGCAACCGCCCGGCGTTCAGCACCTGTTCCATAAGGCGCGAAGAAGTGGGTGACCAACGGCAGTGTCATCGAGACCACCAACAGGCGCAGATACTGACTGAGCGCAACATATCGGAAATCTGCACCCAACTCCTTGGCCAGCACCGGCATCACCGATGCCCCGCCCGCCAACATGGACAGCACACCGGTCTCAGGCGAGATCTCCTTTCTCGACCGGGAGAGCAGGAGCCCACCGATCACACCCACCGCCACGGTGAAAAATGAGATCACCACACCCGGTAACAGGTAGTGGAGGAGATCCCGGGTGGGGGCACTGATCAGGGGAAGGGCAGCCAGGACCGCGATCATGGAGCGGCCGAAGATATGCACGCTTTTGGCCATGGGGAGATCCTGACCGGTGATCAGTGCGCAGGCACCGGCGACAACGATCGCGGCTAGAATCCATGAGGCCGGGACGTGGAAGATGGTGAACACCCAGCCCGCCATCAGTGACAGTGGTGCCACCAGCGCCCACCTCAGTGCGATGACCCCGCGGGTGGGCCGGGGTAGCGAGTCACTCAACCTGGGTGGGTCTCCTCATCATCTGGGCAGGGGTGTGTTCTTCTAGGTGGTTTTCACTGTAACAGCGGGAAAATCACCGGTGGTCTCTGTGTGCACCTCTGTGACCACCTCAAAGGAGTCCGGGGTGATCAGCACGCTGCCCGGGAGCTCCTCCGGATCGGTGCTGAACCTGGCTTCATTGTCGGTGAGGTGAACGTGTAATCCTGCGATCACGGCCTCGTCGGTGATATCGGTGGGCATGATCTCAGGTGTGCGCATGGCTTCCACCTCGGCTCGGACATCTAGATCTCCGTCCTCATCCATACTGATGATCACCGTGCGGGCCTGTCGGTGCTGGCCGTCTGTTTCCTTCCACCGGACGGGGAAATCCGCCTGGCAGCTGATCACATCGCCCGGGGTGTTCTCGCGGGCCATACAGGTGAGGAACTGCTGCTGCTCAGCCTGAATGGGACCGGGTCCGGTGTCAGAGCCTTCAGCCATCCCCAGATCAAGTCTGTAGAGGCCGGGGCCGTGGCGGGGAATCTCAGATTGTTCAGTGGGTTTTTCCGTGGCCACCTCAACGAACACCGGGAATTCACCGCCGGTGGTGGCACGTGCCTCGGTGCGGTCAACCGGTGCGCACCCTGCCAGAGCAATGCTCAGTGCAATGCTCAGGGCAATCGGAACTGCCAGCGGGGCGACCAGCTGGGCACGGATATTGGTCCTGCGGATATTCATGGTGACATCCTTTCGGGGCGACCATCTCTACCCTCAGATTAATCACCCGCACCTGGATAAATCCAGGTCTATACTCTGATCATCTGAAAACATCAGCGCAGAATTATCCGATCCTGTGGCTTATGGAAAGGGGTGGATGATGGGAGTTGACCTGGCAGCAGGTGGATGGGCAATGCTCATCGCCGGCGCCGCCATCGCAGGGTGGATCGATGCGGTCATCGGCGGGGGAGGGCTGGTTCTCATCCCGCTGATCTTGGCGGTCATGCCTCAGCTGGCACCGGTGTCGGCGTTGGCGGTGAATAAGGTCGCCGCTGTCACGGGAACCGCGTCGGCGGCATTCACCATGGTTCGACGCGTCCGCCCACCATTGAAGCTTGTGGCGGTGTACATCCCGGTGGCGCTGGTGTGCTCCGGGGTGGGGGCGTTGGCCGCGAGTTCCCTGGATAAACAGATCATGCGGCCGATGATCATCGTGCTCATGTTGGTGGTGGGGTTGTTCGTGGTGTTCAAACCTTCCTTCGGCACCGGGGAGAGCCACGATCTGCCCCGGGGCTGGCGCTTATGGATGGCACTCGGTGCGGTCGGGGTGATTGCCGGTTATGACGGCATCTTCGGTCCCGGCACGGGCATGTTCCTCATCATGGCGTTCACGGCGTTGCTGTCTCAGAATTTCCTCACCTCCGCGGCCATGGCGAAGGTGGTGAACACCGCCACCAACGTCGGTGCGCTGATTGTATTCATATCCGGGGGGCATGTGTGGTGGCAGTTGGCACTCGTCCTGGCGGTGGCGAATGTCGTGGGGGCGCAACTGGGTGCCCGAACGGTGTTAGGGGGCGGTACCAGGCTGATCAGGTATGCATTACTGACCCTGGTTGTCGTGATGTGCATCTATCTCGGCTGGCAGCAGTATCAGGGAATCTAGACAGATCGGTACAAAAATCAGGAAACTGGCGGCTGATTTCCTGGTTAATTGGATAAATACTTCCTAAGCTTGATTCTTATGACGAGAACACAACTTGATCTCTGGTCCAGTGAGACCGCTGAGGAGCCCCCGAGTACCATCCTGCCCACCCATCCGGAGGTGAGCGGAGAAACCGGGATCATCACTGATCTGTCGGAGCTGTCCACTCTGGTGACGGTGCTGGTTGATGATGATGCGGATCCACTGGATTTCCCGGTGCTCCTCGCCGGTGCCGCGTCCTCCACCCGGATCCTGGGTCTGGATGAGCTGCATGTGATCGCACCGGCCCGGCACCTGCCGAAGCTGGCGGTGGCCGCCTCGGAGATCGCCGATGATCTGCCCGAGACGTTCCAGTTCTGTGAAGCTGAGACCTGCGTGCATGAGCATCCAGACGATGCCACGGTGCTCACAGCCGAGTCGGTGGTGTGGTTGGGCAGGAAGCTCGCCGCTTCCTGATTCAACAAGAGTGTTTGTCCGCGCCCGCCTTCACATCCGTTTCTTGATCCTGGCTGTCGCGGGTGCCGTCCACGGATCTTCAGGCCACGGATGTTTCGGATACCGCCCACGCATCTCAGCCCGCACCTGGGCATAGGGACCCGACCAGAAGCTGGCCAGATCATCGGTCACAGCCAGGGGCCTGCCTGCGGGGGAGAGCAGATGGAACTGCACGGGGGAGCCACAGAACTTTGGGGAGGTCTCCAATCCGAAGCACTCCTGTAGTTTCACCCGCACCACCGGGCGGCCCTCTGCATAATCCAGACGGTGCCTGTTACCACTGGGCACGGTGAGGTGGGAGGGGGCCAGTTCATCCAGCTGTGTCGCCGCTGGCCAGGGAAGCAGACGCTGCAGCGCTGGGTACATATCCACCTTGGTGATGGGGGTGCCCTGCGCGATCTTCTCCAACTCCGGGCCCAACCATTCATGGACATCGGCCGCCGCCACATCGGGCCAGGGATCCCCAATCTGCTTATGGAGGAAATCCAATCTGTCCCGCAACGCACTGGCTTTATCCGAGAAGCTGAACAACCCCAGACCTTTCTCCGCGATGGCATCGGTGATGGCCGTGGCGGCATCCTCCGGGGTGGGGCGGGTCGGGGTGGAGCTCAACTCGATGGCCCCTGCTGCCCGTACCTTCCGGGCCTGGACCTTTCCATCACGCACGGTGGCGCGGACTGTGTCGCGGATGCCGATGATCTCCAGGGCATGGGTTTCCTCGATGCGGGCGGCTGCCCGGATGATGGCGCGGGAACCGGCACGGTTGATGTCGGCGATCGCCAACCAGGGGGCTCCGATGAGATCGCGTTCCATAAGCGTGGCGCGGGTTCCGCTGGCCAGCAGATAGTCGGTTTCACCTTCGCGTCGCGCGATGAGCCCGGGGAGTGCGGTGCCAACTATCTGACCTGCCGTCGCCGGGCTGGCAGCGCCGGGGGCCAGACCACGCAACCGTGACACCTCCCGATCAAAACTCCTCATCCCCTTTGAGGTGCGTGCCTGTTTCTCCACATCACCGCGTGGATCGTCGGCGATGACGGCCAATACCTCAGCCGCCTGGCGGCCGTGGTGCACCAGTGAGGCGCCGAAATGTGGGGCGAGGGGGAGCGTCGATAAGCGTTGGCCCAGGGGCGTGGCGGCGCCGTGGTCACTGACTGCCCCAATTGAGATCAACGTGGTTTCTGCTGCCTGCAGGGCAGCGGGTGGTGGGGGTGTGAGCAGCGGCAGGCCATCGCCGCGCGGGGTGCCCCAGCACGCAAGCCACAGGGCGGCCTGGGTGAGGTCGGCGGACTGGATCTCCGGGGTGGTGAAGGGTGCGAAATGGGTGAAATCATCCTGGGTGTAGCCACGGATCACCTCACCCGGCCCCTCACGCCCGGCGCGTCCGGCACGCTGTTCTGCAGACGACTGCGCACAACTGGTGGTGACCAGGCCGGTCATCCCGCGTGCGGCATCGCGCCTCGGGGACCGGGACAGGCCGGAATCCACCACGATGCGTACACCGGGGACGGTCAGCGAACTTTCCGCAACAGGTGTGGACACCACGATGCGGGGCTGATCCGACCGGGCCAGGGCGCGGTCCTGTTCCGCGGGGGTGAGGCGACCATGCAGGGGGAGCACCTCTGTGTGACCGAGCCTGCCGAGTGTCGCTGTGACATGGTCGATCTCCCGGACACCGGGCAAAAACACCAGCGCTGATTCCTGCCTGCGCTCCACCGCCTCCTGCGTGACCCGGGCGAGATGGTCCAGATACTCCCAGTTCACACCCCGCTGGTTCAGGCGCGGCGCGGTGCCGGGGGAATAGTGCACCTCAACCGGGTGGACCGGGGCCTGCGCGCTGAGGGTCTGCGCATTCAACAAGGTGGCGAAACGATCAGCGTCCAGGGTGGCGGACATGGCCAGCAGTGTGAAATCATCACGCAACTGACTGAGCTCGGTGAGCATGCCGACGATGAGATCGGTGTCCAGCTGACGTTCATGGACCTCATCGATGATGACCGCGCTGACCCCGGCCAGCTCAGGATCATTGAGCAACCTGCGAATCAACACGCCTGGGGTGAGAAACTGCACGTGGGAGCCCTGTTTATGCTCACCGCGCACCGTGAATCCCACCCGGTCACCCAATGCGCTGCCATCCAGGTGCGCCAACCGCCTCGCTGCCGCACGCACCGCCACGCGCCGGGGGGCGGTCACCAGCACGGGGCCCTGCTGCGGATACAGTCCCGGGTTGTCCAGGAGGGCATTGGCCACCGCGGGTGGCACCACCGTGGTCTTACCCGTACCCGGCGGGGATTGAATGACCAGATTCTCAGGCCTCGTGCTCAGGCTGCGGGTCAGCGCACCCAGCAGCGTCTGCGCGGGCAGGCCATCAGCGATGGTGGGAAGGTGGAAAAGGCTGGGTGGGGTTTGCGGTGGGCTATGGGGTGGGGTGCTGGGTGGTGTCACGGTGTGCTCATCTTTAACGGTTGTGGGCTTGCTCCCGAAGCGTAGCCAATGCCTCCACCGGCACATCATCCGGGAGCTGGGTGCGCTCCAGGTTGTCCTCATCGCGCATCCGGATCACCCGCGCCGGGTTGCCCACCGCGATTGAATCAGCGGGGATATCCCGGGTCACCACCGCGCCCGCTCCGATCACCGCGCGGTCGCCGATGCTGACGCCACCCACCACCGTGACCCCGCCGCCCAACCACACATCTTCACCGATGTGAACCGGGGCGCCATTTTCCCACCCACCCCGGCGCATCTCCACATCGTGCACCGGGTGGCCTGCGGTGAGGATCTGACAATTCGGACCCAGCATGGAGCGCGCACCGATGGTCACCGGGGCGATATCCAAGATGGTGAGACCGAAATTGATGAACACATCCTCACCGATCGTGGTGTTGATGCCGTATTCAATGATGGCGGGCGCCTTGATGGTGCAGTCACCACTCGCCGGATTGAGTAGGTCCCGCAGCAGCTCCCGGGAACGCTCCGGATTGGTGGGGCCGATCTGGTTGTATTCGTGATAGAGCCGGGCTGCGTTCCCCGCGATGTTTCCGAGCTCATCAGAAACCGCCAGGTACCACTTTCCGCTGCTCATCCGGTCAAAGGTGGCATATGGAGTAGGGTCGAATGTGTCCATGCCATCCCATTGTGCACGTTTTCAGGTGATCAAGCTGCCTACGCTTTTCGACGCTCCGGAGGCCCACTTCCCACGCCCACCCCGCGAGGTGGCCGGTGGTGTGGTCCACCTGCCTGACTGGTTATCCGCCAGTGAACAGGCGGCGCTGGTCGCGCAGGCGCGCGACATCGCCCGCACGGTGGCCGGTACCCCGCTGGCCATGACCCGCCCGCAGCTGCGCAGTGGCCAGATGAGCGTGCACATCCTGTCGCTGGGCCAGCACTGGGCCACCAACCCCTACCGGTATGTCTCTGCAGTGGATGGGGTGCGCGTGCCGCCCATCCCGCAGTCCCTCCATGATCTGGCACAGCGTGCCCTGGCGGATGCGGCGGGATTGAGCCCCGCACTGGCGGCATGGTCGGGGAAGTACCGTGCAGAGGCTGCCCTGGTGAACTACTACCCTCCGGAGTCTGCGATGGGCATGCATCAGGACGCCAATGAACTCTCCGAGGCGCCTGTGATCTCAGTGTCCATCGGGGACACCGGCATCTTCCGCCTGGGCAACACCACCAACCGCAACCGGCCCTGGGTGGATGTGCCGCTGCTCAGTGGTGATCTGATCATCTTCGGTGGTGAACACCGGCGGGCCTTCCACGGGGTGCCCCGGATCGAGCCTCACACTGCCCCGGAGAACTGCGGCCTGGTTGAGGGCAGAATCAACATCACCATCCGCCAGGTGTCTCTATAAGGCCAGCTCAAAGTGGGTGTCGGGGGTGATTTAACCCCGCCGTGTCCGGTGCGCTTCCTATGGTGCAGCCATGACTATTTCACACGAAGATGCACATGACATCAAGGCCCATCCGAATGACCTGATTCTCTGTGCCGATGGGCGACCCCGGCCACGCTGGGCATCCCGGGGTACGGAGAGCTGGCGGTACTTTGACGAGGAGTGGGGCAGACCACCGGGCACGGACTCGCAGTGGTGTGAAGCACTGGCTCTCACCGTGTTCCAGCTCGGACTCACCTGGCATGCGGTGTTGAATAAACGTGAGGCCCTACGGGCGGCATTTGGAGGGTTTCACGTGGAACATGTGGCCTCGTTGGGGGCGGTGGAGGTGGAACGACTGGTGGGTGACCCGGGCATCATCCGAAACCGTCGGAAGATCGAGGCGGTCATCACCAACGCCCGGGCCCTGGCCGCGCTGACGGAACCGCTCGGGCAGATCCTCAGCAGGTACGGGAACAGCGGGTTCGTGGACGATGACGGCACCATACCCACAACCACAGCCGCCTCGGAGGGGTTGTCCCGGGAGCTGAAGACACTCGGTTTCACCCACATCGGGCCTACCGCCGCGTTCTCCCTCATGCAGGCAACAGGAGTGATACCCATCAGGGGGCATTATGATCTGAACCGATGACCACCGCCACCCTGTTTGCCCTGCTTATTGTCTGGATCGCTGCGATCGTATCCCCGGGACCCGACCTGGTGCAGATCATCCGACTCGGTTCCCGCAGCCGCGGTGACGGCATCTGGGCCGCCCTCGGAATCATGGTGGGCAATACCATCTGGATCTGCGCCAGCCTGCTGGGCCTGTCGGTGTTGATCTCCACCACACCGCTGGTCCTCTGGATACTCCAATTGATCGGTGGCGCCTACCTGACGTGGATGGGGATCGGGGCGGTGCGGTCCTGGTGGAAGCAGCGTGTCCATACCCAACAGGTGGCCCGTGCTGTTGAGCGTGTGATGGAGGGACCGGGTGTTGCTGGATCGATCGGTGCGTGGCCAGCGCTCAGGACAGGCATCGCCACCAACCTGTCCAACCCCAAGGCCGTGCTCTTCTTCGGGTCGGTGTTCGCACAGTTCATCACACCCGACATGAGCCTGGGATGGAGTGTGTTCCTGGCACTGTTCCTCATCATCACGGGTGTGCTGTGGTTCGTCGGTTTCGCAGTGCTCGTGCGGACCTTCGCCACGGTGGTCACCCGGAACGGAGCGGTGATCGACCTGATCACGGGGGTGATCTTCATAGCTCTTGGAATGTTCATGGTCTGGCAGGGTGTTGTGGGTATCGGTGGCTGGATCCTGGGTTAGCTCCCGTCCGCGGACATGGATAGACTCAGGAACCATGCAGCCTGAAGAAGTGCACATCAGGGACGAGGCCATCAAACTTGGTCAGTTCATCAAATTAGCCAACCTTGTCAGTACCGGCGGGGAGGCTAAGGATGCCATCGCCAACGGTGATGTCATAGTCAACGGTGAGGTTGATACCCGCCGTGGCAAGACGCTCCGGGACGGCGATGTGGTGTGCATCGGTGACGCCTGCGCACAGGTGGTCACCGGCGACGATGACGATGATTATTTTGACGAAGCCACCGCCAACGATGACTTCGATCCCGAAAAGTGGAGGAATATGTAATGCCAGCTTTTGAGGCACAGCCAGGAATGCCGTACTGGATCGATCTGACCACCTCGGATATCGCGAAGTCCTCCTACTTCTACGAAAACGTCCTCGGATGGGAGATCAACGAGGTCAACGCCGGTTACCGCATGGCGCGGGTCCAGGGTCTGCCCGTTGCCGGCTTCATCGAGCAGCCGGAAGAAACCACCATCCCGGACACCTGGATCACCTACTTCCTGTCCTACAACCTGGATGAGGTCACCGCCAAGGTGGTTGAGCTGGGAGGACGTATCCTGGCAGAACCCACCGAGGTGTTCCTGGGGCGCATGGTCCTGGCCGTGGACACCGCCGGCGCCCTCTTCGGTCTCATCGAACCCGGCAGCGAGGAATCCTTCGTGGCCGCCGGCGAGCCGGGAACCCCGGTCTGGCATGAGTTGACCACCGTGACCAGGTACCCGGAGGCCGTGGACTTCTACGGTGAACTCTTCAACTGGATGACCTCTGAGCTCTCCAGCGAGGAGGGGGAGGGTGGGTTCCGCTACACCACCGCGCTTGTCGACGGCGCCGCCTTCGCCGGTGTCTACGATGCCAAGGGCCAGTTCCCGCCCCAGGTGCCGAGCTTCTGGCAGACCTACCTGGGTGTGCTCAGCGTCGATGACGCCGTGGAGAAGGCCCGCGAGTTCGGCGGCGATGTCATCCGCGAACCGTGGGAATCAGAGTTTGGTCGCATGGCGCTGATCTCTGATTCCACCGGAGCTACGCTCACCATCTGCGATGTGGATGAGCCCGTGGAGGAGGAAGCCAGCGAGGCCGAGGACCTGCTCGACATCGACCTCAGTGCCTTCGAGGAACAGCTGCGCAGGGACAACGCTTAAGTACCGGTTACTCGCGGGTCATCTCAACTGATGGACGATCTTCACCTCGATGAACTGACCTCCCGGGTGTTGGACTGCGTCGACCTGATCCCACCCGGGCGCGTGGCCACCTACGGGGATATCGCCGCGATGGTGGGCACCGGCCCACGGCAGGTTGGGCGCATCATGGCCACCCACGGTCACCTCAGCAACTGGTGGCGGGTGGTCCGCGCCGACGGTGGTTCCCAGGTGGCTGACCGCGCCCGTATGAAGTGGGAAGCTGAGGGGATCACCCACGGTCGCGCCCGCTTATGGAAGGTCCGCATGTCACAGCACCGGATCGGGGTGGATGAGGTGCAGAAAATCGTGGACAGGCTTTCTTCACCTTGACCCATGCCGGTCTGTGGTCAGGTTAAGCTGGGCAGCGATCTGAGCCAGCATCGTTGAAAGTGAGCCACGACCATGACCACCCCACACCATTCTCTGCCCGTACGCGCGTGGGGCGTGACCGCCACGGCGCAGCCCCTGGAACCAGTGACCATCACCCGCCGTGAACTTCGTGCCGATGATGTGTCCATCGACATTGAGTTCTCCGGCATCTGCCACTCAGATATCCACACCGCCAGCGGTGAATGGGGCGAGCGGGAATATCCGCTGGTGCCGGGCCATGAGATCATCGGGCGGGTCGCCGCGGTCGGGGATGCTGTGACGCGTTACCAGGTGGGGGATCGTGTTGGTGTGGGATGCTTCGTCAACTCCTGTGGCACCTGCGAACCATGCCTGGCCGGCCAGCACTCCTACTGCGTCACGGGGCCGGTTCCCACCTATGGACAACCTGATCGTTATGCCGATGGGGACATCACCCGCGGTGGTTATTCCCAGGCCATCGTGGTGAAGGAGGACTTCGTGGTCCGGATCCCCGATACCCTTGATCCAGCGGCGGCGGCACCACTGTTGTGCGCGGGCATCACCACCTACTCACCCCTCAAGCACCACGGTGCGGGTCCGGGGAAGAAGGTGGGCATCATCGGCCTGGGTGGCATCGGTCATGTCGCGGTGAAAATTGCCGTGGCCATGGGAGCCGAGGTGGTGGTGTTTTCCCATTCCACCGCCAAGCGGGAGGACGCACTGAAATTCGGTGCGGTTGAGCATGTCTCCACCGCGGACCCTGATTTTGCGATGCAGTGGCATGGGCAGTTCGATGTCATCCTCAACACCGTCAGCGTGGATCTGGAGATCCCCACCTACCTGTCGCTACTGCGTTTCGATGGTGCCCTCGTCGCGCTCGGGCTTCCGGCCGCACCGATGCAGGTACCCACCCGTCTGCTGACCTCCCAGCGGCGCACCCTCACCGGCTCGCTGGTGGGTGGCATCCCGGAAACCCAGGAGATGCTGGACTTCTGCGCACACCACAACATCACCGCGGAGATCGAACTCATCGTGGCAAGCCAGATCAACGAAGCCTATGAGCGCACCATCAATGCGGATGTGCGCTACCGCTTCGTGATCGACGCCTCCACGTTCTAGGCCAGCTTCTCCACGGTTTTCAGGAAGTCCGCGACATCCCTGATCTTCTCGCGGGCAACCTTCGGCGTGGAGATCCGGTGCAGGGACACATACTCCCTGGTGGTCACGTGTCCCGCAGCCTCCAGCCCTTCCGGGCGCCCTGCGATCTCATCATGGGTGGCGATCTGAGCCAGGGTGGATGGCCACTCTGTTGCCGCAGGCAACTGTGCGGAGCCGCGGACACCCTCAGGAAGTTTATCCACACTCCCGAGATCGGGGAAGGTGAGGATGAGGGCGTCGAAAAGCTTGGCGTTGAACACCGCCAACGCCGCACCCGAGGAATAACCCCAACCCGTCAGCGAGGTGGCATTGTGGTGGCGGGCGTAACCGACCGCCTTGCCCACTGCCTCGTTCATCTCCGCGAGGGTATGCGACGGGGCGAGGGGATAATCCAGGTCCAGGATGGTGGTGCCGGACAGCTCCGCGGCCGCGGCCACCTCAGGACGCCACTGAAATTCCAAGGCATCCCCTGAACCACGCCACCAGCCACCACTGTGGAAGGACACAGCCCACCGACCGGTCGGGTTGGAGGGTATGAACACCGCACCACCCACATCCGGTACCGGTTCCACAGAGACATCTCCGATATAGGCGACCCCGGGCATCGCATGATCCACCGCGGAGCCGAGCATCAGCATCGCGGAGTGCGTGATGCGGTCCGGGAGGTGGGCGATGTAGCGGTCTGCGGGATCCGGATCACCGGCGCCACCGGCCCAGGGAGGAGTGAAGTCGGGGAGGGGATAGTGGGCATCGAAATATGAGGCGAGCTGTTCCAGCTGCTCCTCATCGTTGAGTTCGCGGTCGATGCCACCAACCTCGAACTCATCACGGAAACGCTGTTCCTGCTGTTCGGTCGTCTCTTCTGGAGTGTTCTTCTCAGCCATGGCAACCACCTTAGTTCGCATGGTGGACACGGGGGCACGGATTGTCCCGCGGACGGTCAATATCACAGTCGACCGTGCTCTCCTGATGCACAATCAGTCTTGTGTGTCCCCTGGGTTTCACCGATTCTCTGCTTGGGGCTGATTGGGTCTGCGCCGAGTCTGCACCGATTCTGCGCCGAGTTTGCGCCGACTCTGTTCGTCCTGAATTCCACCCACCCCCAAACCGTGTCGACGCGTAGTCTGGATCTACAAATACTTTTCCTCACTTTATTTGGAGAGATGTGCCATGAGCGGCGTAGCCAAAATGTACGACACCACCATCGTTCCGTCCAAGGATGAAGTTGCCCGTAACTGGGCAGGTTCGGTGACCCTCAAGGGAAGCTACCGCCTGGTCGATACCGTGGATGAGGAGGTGGGCATTGAAGTGCTGATAGCCACTGATCTGGATGAGCGCCTCGTGCAGATCCCCTTCAGCTACCGCCCGTCTGAAATCAATCCGGAGGAGACGCTCTCCACCATCGAACACGGCGTCCTGGGCCAGCGTTGGGTGACCAACGCACTCGGCGATCCTGTGGCTGTTCGTGAGATCATCCGCACCATCCTCACCGGTGATGACGGTGCCTCCCGCGACGATGGCGTTGGCCCTTACCTGGACATCCGCGGCACTGGCACCGAGACCGACCTCAAGCTTGCCGACGTAGAACTGACTGAATCCACCCGCCAGCGTGCCGTGGGAACCGTCGAGGTCAATGGGCGTCGCCGCCAGTTCCTCCTCCGTCTCCCTCATGTGCTGGCAGGATTCAAGCACACCGGTCGCGGCCACAGCGCCACCGCCCTTCGCCTGGTGGCACCCCACCCGGGACAGAAGGATCGCGAACTGCTCATCGCCGAGTTCAACTGGATGGAATAATACGGGTTATTCCAGGCCTCTCCAGATGAGGTTGAAAGCCTTCAAACAGCGTTGTTTGGTCTCGCCCGTAATGGGCTCGCCCCGTACAACGATCTGATAGTAGAAGACACCGTAGATTGCATCGAGCGCAGCCTCGATATCGGTGTCTTCTCTGATTTCACCGCGGTCCCGGGCAAGATCCAGGGCATCTTCCAGAGCTCTGCGGCGATTCGCCATATGTGTTTCCCAGTAGGCCTGCTGCAGTTCACGATCAACCATGACCAGCTGCAACCGTTTCCGGAATATCCCATCTGAATACTGCCCCTGGGACTCCTCGGTCCGGTTGAACATCATATCGACAAGGGCATCTTCTACTTGGCCGGTGATCTCCACGGACGGGAAGACCCGTCCACTGTCCATGGGCGACCGGGCCCCCGTGGGCGACCGAGCTGGCTGGTGGAAGGGGAAAAGGGAGACATTGGTTCATCCCCCGGCATTCTGGGCGGAACCGGTGTTGGCGAATGCCGATATCCCCCAAGTCATGCCAGAGCACCCCCCCCACTCAGGTGGTGGGGAGAATGAGACAATGATGGGGGCCCGGGTAAGCGAAGCTTGCCTTTACCAGATTGCGATGCGGTCCTCGGGCTTGATATAAACCGCGGAACCCTCCTGCACATCAAAGGCCTCATAGAACTCAGCAATATTGCCGGCGATGGTGTTGCAACGGAACTCCGCGGGGGAGTGCGGATCGATCGCCAGATACTGCACGGCCATCTCCGGACGGATCGCCGTGCGCCAGACACGCGCCCACGACAGGAAGAGACGCTGCAGACCGTTGAACTTCCGGTCGGCCAGCTCAGACTCTGCACCGTCGGCAGCAAACGGGGCCTCGGGGGAGGTTTCAAATGTCAGGCCCTTGTCCGCCAGATATTTGCGATAAGCCACCACCGCGATACCCAATCCGCCCAGGTCACCGATATTTTCACCGACAGTGAACGCGCCGTTGACACCAGTGGTCTTGATGTCATTCTTCTTCAACACCGCTGGAACCAGGCCATCGAACTGGTCAATCAGTTTGGTGGTGAGCTTCGTGAACTCCGTCCGGTCCTCCTCAGTCCACCAGGAATTCAGATTGCCGTCGCCGTCATACTGGCTACCCTGATCATCAAAACCATGCCCGATCTCATGGCCGATGACAGCACCAATCGCACCGAAGTTCTCAGCGGCATCAGCCTCAGGATCGAAGAACGGCGGCCGGAGAATCGCAGCGGGGAAGGTGATGTCATTAACCACCGGGTTGTAGAAGGCATTAACCGTCTGCGGGGTGGTCACCCACTCTTCCCGGTCGGCGGGTTTCCCGATCTTATTCAGCTCATAATCATGCCGGAACGCAGTACCCCGCCGTACATTCTCCACCAGATCCGCGCCGCTGGCACTGAACTCCAGCCCCTCAAAAGAACGCCATTTCTCCGGGTAACCGATCTTCGCGTTGAACTTCTCGAGCTTTTCCAGCGCCCGCTCCCGCGTCGCCGGCGTCATCCACGCAAGACTGCTGATCCGCTCGCGGTAGGCCGCGACCAGATAATCGACGAGTTCGAGCATCTCCGCCTTGCTGCTTGGCGGAAAGTGCTTTTCGACGAACCGCCTACCTATCTCCTCACCGACCGTCCTCTCCGCCAGGGCGATCGCCCGCTTCCAACGATCCTTCTGCATGGTCACCCCCGAGAGCTTCGTTCCATAGAAATCGAAGTTTGCCTGCGAACTCTCCTCAGACAGCAGACCTGCCCGACTCCGCAGCACATGCCACGTGGCCCACAGCTGCCAATCCGCCAGACGATCAGGCGTGAGCAGCTTATTCAGATGCTCCGTATAGGACGGCATCATGTTCACCAGCTTCACCTGAGGAAGATTCGAGCCGATCAGCAGCGCACGGACCCGACTCGGCACCTCCTCGAACTCCATCGGATTATGGGTGGCCACCGCATCACGGGTCTTCACCACATCCCAGTGCCCACGGGCGATCTCTGTTTCCAGGGCGACGATGCGCTTCGCAGCAGTATCCGCATCCAGACCAAACAGACGGGTCGGATCTAAAAGACCCAGCATGCGGGCGACATGCTCCCCGTAACTCTGCAGCGTGTCCGCATGGGACTCATCACGGTAGTACGCCTCATCCGGCAGGCCGATACCCGACTGCATGATGTAGGCAATCGCGTCATTGGATGAGGAACCCTTCTCCACCCAGTAACCGATCGGCGCCCCCACGCCCTCCCGGTCAAGCTCACCCAGAACCGTGGCGAACTCATCGATATTGGCCACTGACAATCTGTCCAGATCCGAATCGATGGCCTTGACACCAATCTCATCGATGGTCTCTGCATCCATGAACGAGGCATAAATCGCGCCCGCACGCCCGGAATCCTCCCTCACGATCTGATGGACGTCCTCCTCCGCATCATCACGAAGCTTATGGAATGTCCCATCCACCGCGCGATCATCCGGGATGACGTGCGTATCGAGCCAAGGACCATTTACATAACGATAGAGATCTTTCATACGGCCCACTTTAGACAAGTCGCCTATCCGTGGGAGGCGCAGTGGGGTGGTGGCCTGTCGCGTGTGCATAAGGGTGCGGGTTACTCCGGCAGTAGGACTTGCCCGGCGTCTAGTTGGTACCCTTTTGCCCGCCCGGCCCCGCCAAGCTCCCGCCCGGCCCCGTTGGACCCCCGCTTCGGCGGCGTTTTACCTGTCGCGTGTGCATAAGGGTGCGGGTTACTCCGGCAACAGGACCTGTCCGGCGTCTAGTCGGTACCCTTTTGCCCGCCCGGCTCCGCCCGGCCACGCCAAGCCCCGCTGAGCTCCCGCAAGCCCATCGGATACGATTCAGGAAACCCCAGCTACGAGTTCACCGGGTAGCCTTTGTAACGTGAGTTCTACAGAGGGCATGTATCAGCTGAAACCCGTGGGGAGGGGGAGTCTGTGGTGGTCGATCATCGGATTGGCACTCGTACTTCTCCTGTTGCCGGTGGGTATCAATGCAGTGGTTCCGGAGCAAAGGAATAGCTATCAGCCATTAATCGTTGGATCGTTCGGTTATGAATGGGAAGTTCCGGTCGTCACGGAGGCAGACGCCCCGGTGATGTGTGAGATGACAACCGATGAACTGCTTATGAAGTACTGGGAATGTAATGGCGATACAACGGTGGTCACCATGATGGTGGAGGATGTGGAGGATCCTGCTAATTCTCTCCGCCGCATGGTCCGGGCTGGTCTCACCACTCAGGTTTCGGATGATATTCCGGCTGTGAGCAGTGAGGATGGTCGTTCCCATGCGATGTACGTGCCGGGGGAGTCTGTGGGGGAGTTCGTGAATCTGCCGATTGTCGCTGTGAGCCAGCGCGGTGAAGGCGATTATGAGCACCTGACTGCGGTGGCGATCATCAACGGTTTCTCCAATGATTATTACGCCACCCATATCTGGTCGAGTATGGCTAAAGAACGTGGGTTGCCTTATGGGCAGGAGTTCCCGTTGGAAATGGAGGGATCGGAGGATCCCTTCAATGACAGTCCCTTCGGTGAGCTGCCCTGGGATGAGCTGCCGTGGGAGGATCTGCTCAATGAACCGGAGGGTGTGGCCCCGGACAACCGCAACAACCGTTTCGGCGATTTCGATACCGACCTGCAGGAGGAAACAGCATGAGCCGTCTGTTCTCGGTGACCTTGTGGGTGCTGACCGTCCTGACGCTTCCGGTGATTTTCCTCACCCTGGCGGGCACAGTATTCTTTGAGCCTCTCGCAGGTGTCCTGGGTGTGGTGTTCGCTGTGCTCTATCTCGTGATTGTCATCTGGGCGCTCAGCAGGACCCCTCTGTGGCCAGATTTCCGGTCGTTCCGGCGTACGCGGGAGGGGCGGAAACGTCGCAGGCACGGGTCGACCATGCAGTGGGTGGCGGCGTCGTTGCTCTGGGGTGCGTTCGTATCAACGGCTCTGTTGCTGGTGCCTGCCCAGGCCGTCATTGATCTGACCCGGAAGTGGGGGTGGGATTTCTTCATGGCGAGTTTCGGGGGTGCCTACCCGGAGGAAATCGTGAAGTCGTTGGGTATCGCGATCATTTTGTTAGTGTTCCGGCAGCTCAACAGGCCGTGGCATGGTCTTGTCACGGGCGCATTGGTGGGTTTGGGTTTCGAGGTCAATGAGAATTTCCTCTATGGAGTCACGGGTGCCCTGATTCACGCGAATTCTGATGTGGGTGGCGTTTTGTTCATGTGGGGTTCCCGCACGTTGTACGGCCCGCTCATCCACACGATTCTTTCGGCATTCGCCGGGTATGGCATCGCCCTCGCTTTCTTCCGTGCCAACAAAACCAGAGCGTGGCGATGGGGTGTCGCACTCGCCTGGATCTTCGTGGCCTTCGCCCTGCACTTCGCCTGGAACATGTTGTGGGACAGTAACATCGCCAGCATCATCAATATCGTCGTGATCTCCCTGATCATGTACCCGCTGTTCATTTATCTCATCTGGCGCAACTGGCGCGATGCCCGCGCAGACGGCACCTACGGTTATGCACCGGGCGTGATCACCACTACCCGGGACCTTGCGCTTATCGACGCCCCGACCACCCCACCGTCCCCCGCCGCCCTGCCGGTGGACACCCGGGGCGGGAAAGACGAAACCGCCATCGAATGATGGCGGCCATGCGGAGACCGGCTTTGCGTCAGGGGATCTGTTCTCCCGGTGGGGGCGGCCTCTCGATAGCTATTTTTCCGCTGACTGCTCCAGCTCCCGCAGGCGCATATGCAGGGATTTCTTCTCTTCCCAGGCTGTCGACACATCGCGGAGAAATGCTGCAACGCCTTCGATTTCTCCATCCTCGTCCTTGAGCATGGTGATGGAGAATTCCAAAGAGATCTTTGAGCCGTCTTTTCTGATTCCGGGCACTTTCAGGGGTTCGCTGCCGTACTTTGTCACACCGGTATCCATGACCCGATCCCAGCCGGTCCAGTGCGGGGCGCGGTGCTTTTCGGGCATGATGATGTCTAATGATTTGCCGATCGCCTCGCCGGCGGGCCATCCGAACATCTCCTCCGCGCCACCGTTCCATAGGCGGATGATGCCGTCGCGGGATGCGTAGATGATCGCCTCATGGGTTTCGGCGACAAGTCGGGCTGCGGTTTCTTCAAAGTTGGACATGGTTCATGGGCTCCGGGATGGGGTGGATGTCATCGGTCCAGACCCACCTTAGCCTGTGATTTGCGTCATAGGGCCCGGCTGTCACCACCTCTTTCCTATTGGTCGATCGAAAACAATTCAAAAACCCCTTGCGCCGCTGCCTGCCCGCCTGTTTTTCTTATTATCGAATGATTAATAGAAACCCTTAGGGGGAACAGCATGCAGAAACAAGGTCTCTACAACCCAGCCTTCGAACACGATTCCTGTGGGGTCGCCTTCGTCGCGGATATTCACGGCCGCACCAGTCGTCGGATCGTCGCCAATGCACTCGAGGCGCTCCGTCGATTGGACCACCGCGGTGCCGCCGGCGCAGAGAAGACCACCGGCGACGGTGCCGGCATCCTCATGCAGATCCCCGATGCCTTCTATCGCGATATCGCCCCTTGTGACCTGCCGGAACCAGGGCAGTATGCCACCGGAATCGCCTTCCTCCCGCAGGCTCGCATGGCCATGCTCGATGCCCAGAAGGAAATCACCCGCATCGCCGAAGATGAAGGTGCAACCGTTCTGGGATGGCGCAGCGTGCCGGTGGATCCCCGTGGTCTGGGGCAAATGGCCATCGATGCCATGCCGAGTTTCTCCCAGATCTTCCTCGAGGTTCCAGGCATATCCGGCATCGACCTGGATCGTGTCATGTTCTTCATCCGCAAACGCTGCGAACGCGAACTCGGCACCCTGGGCGATCGTCCCACCGCTTATTTCCCCTCGCTGTCCGCGCGCACGGTGATCTACAAGGGCATGCTCACCACGCAGCAATTGGAGAATTTCTTCCACGACCTCCAGGATCCGCGCATGGAATCCGCCATCGCAGTGGTTCACTCCCGTTTCTCCACCAACACCTTCCCCAGCTGGCCACTCGCGCACCCGTACCGACTGGTCGCCCACAACGGCGAAATCAACACGGTCCGTGGCAATGAAAATTGGATGCGCGCCCGCGAGGCGCTCATCAACTCCCAGGTGCTGGGGTCCCTCGACCGGGTGCTGCCCATCTGCTCGCCTGGTGGCTCGGACACTGCGCTTTTCGACGAAGCCCTCGAACTCCTCCATCTCGGCGGGTACGAACTCCCTCATGCCGTCGCCATGATGATCCCCCAGCCGTGGGAGCACAGCACCTCCATGAACCAGGAACTCCGTGACTTCTACGAGTACCACTCCTGCCTTATGGAACCGTGGGATGGGCCGGCTGCCCTGGCGTTTACCGATGGCCGTTATGTCGGAGCCGTCCTGGACCGCAATGGTCTGCGCCCAGGACGGATCACCATCACCAGTGACGGACTCGTGGTGATGGCTTCGGAATCAGGGGTATTGGATGTGGACGAAGAGGACGTCGTTAAGCGCACTCGTCTGGTGCCCGGCCAGATGTTCCTTGTCGACACCGCATCCGGCCGCCTCATCGCCGATGATGAAATCAAGCGCGGGCTGCAAGCCAGCGCGCCTTATGGAGAGTGGATCCGCAGCAACTTCGTGCACCTGTCCGGCCTGCCGCAGACCCGGTATGAATACATGCCACATCAGCGCGTGGTGCTGCGTCAACGTGTCTTCGGGATCACCGGGGAGGATGTGGATCTGCTGATCCTGCCGATGGCGCGCACCGGCACAGAGGCCATCGGATCCATGGGGTCTGATACCCCGATCGCCGCGATCTCCCAGCGTCCGCGGATGCTCTATGACTTCTTTGCCCAACGTTTCGCCCAGGTCACCAACCCACCCCTGGATTCCATTCGTGAGAAGCCCGTGACCAGCATGTACACGCTGCTCGGTGCGCAGTCCGATGTGCTGAACCCGGGCCCGGAGGCAGCACGGCGCATCCGCCTGGAATCACCGATCATTGATAACCATGAGCTGGCCACCCTCATTCACGCCGACGATGATGGCGACTGGGAGCATTTCGGCGCGGCCGTCATCTCTGGTCTCTACCCGGTCGCGCACCACGGCGCCGGAATGAAGGCCGCCATCGCACGTGTGCGCCGTGAGGTTTCTGAGGCGATCCGTCAGGGCAAGAGCCTCATCGTGCTCTCTGACCGTGAATCCAATGAACAGCTTGCCCCCATCCCGGCCCTGCTGCTCACCTCCGCTGTGCATCAGTACCTGGTGCAGCAGCGCACCCGCACCCGGTGCTCGCTGGTGGTGGAATCCGGTGATGCCCGCGAGGTCCATCACCTGGCCATGCTGGTCGGCTTCGGTGCCGATGCCATCAACCCCTATATGGCCTTTGAAACCATCGATGAGCTGCGTCTCAAGGGGCAACTCGGTGAGTTGGATCTGGATGAGGCCTGCCGTAATTATGTCACCGCCGCCACCACGGGTGTGCTCAAAGTGATGTCGAAGATGGGCATCGCCACGGTGTCGTCCTACCGTGGCGCGCAGCTCGCTGACGTCACCGGACTGCACCAGAACCTGCTGGATGACTACTTCGGGGGACTGGCCTCACCGATCTCTGGCATCGGTTTGGAGGAGGTCGCCGCCGATGTGGAGGCCCGCCACCGCAGTGCCTTCCTGCCCCGGCCCGAGGAACACGCCCACCGCGAACTCGACCTGGGTGGTGAGTACAAATGGCGCCGCGAAGGCGAATACCACCTGTTCAACCCCGAGACCATCTTCAAACTGCAGCACGCCACGCGCACCGGCCAGTACTCCATTTTCAAGGACTACACAGCCAAGGTGGACGGCCAATCTGAGCGTCTGGGCACCATCCGTGGCCTCTTCGAATTCAGCACCGACCGCCAGCCAATCCCGGTGGAGGAAGTGGAACCGGTCAGTGAGATCGTGCGGCGTTTTTCCACCGGTGCGATGTCCTATGGCTCCATCTCCGCCGAGGCGCATGAAGTCCTGGCTATCGCGATGAACCGCCTGGGTGGCATGTCCAATTCCGGCGAGGGCGGGGAGGACCCAGCCCGCTTCACCCCGGAACCCAATGGTGATTGGAAGCGCTCCGCCATCAAGCAGGTGGCTTCGGGCCGTTTCGGTGTGACCAGCCACTACCTGAATAACTGCACCGATATCCAGATCAAGATGGCCCAGGGTGCCAAGCCCGGTGAAGGCGGTCAGCTGCCTCCGGAGAAGGTCTATCCCTGGATCGCCGAGGTTCGCATCACCACCCCGGGCGTGGGTCTCATTTCCCCGCCACCGCACCACGACATCTACTCCATCGAGGATCTGGCCCAGCTCATTCATGATCTGAAAAACGCCAACCCACGAGCACGCATCCACGTGAAACTGGTGGCTGAGCAAGGCGTGGGTACCGTTGCCGCAGGTGTATCCAAGGCCCATGCCGACGTGGTGCTCATCTCCGGCCATGACGGCGGTACCGGTGCCTCCCCGCTGACCTCCCTCAAACACGCCGGCGGTCCGTGGGAGCTCGGCCTTGCAGAAACCCAACAGACGTTGCTGCTCAACGGTCTGCGCGACCGCATCCGGGTGCAATGCGATGGCCAGCTCAAAACCGGCCGTGATGTCATTATCGCTGCGCTCCTGGGCGCCGAGGAATTCGGTTTCGCCACCGCCCCGCTGGTGGTGGAGGGCTGCATCATGATGCGCGTCTGCCACCTGGACACCTGCCCCGTGGGCATCGCCACGCAGAACCCCGACCTGCGTGCGAAGTTCACCGGCAAGGCGGAGCACGTGGTCAACTTCTTCACCTTCCTCGCCGAAGAAGTCCGCGAATACCTCGCCCAGCTTGGTTTCCGCAGCATCGACGAGGCGGTCGGGCAATCCCAGGTCCTGCGCAAACGCACCGATATCCGTGCTGATTCCCGCGCTGCACACCTTGATCTCACACCGATCTTCCATAAGCCGGAGACCCCCCACTTTCCGGACCAGGACATCCGTTGCACCAGGTCCCAGGACCACAGCCTGGATGCAGCCCTGGACAACCAGTTCATCACCCAGGCCGCCGACACCATCGCGCGCGCCGCCGCCGGCGAGGACGCCCGCACCACACTGACTGCCACGGTCAGCAATGTTCACCGGTCGGTCGGGACCATGCTGGGCAACGCGCTCACCCAGGCTGCCGGGGCGCCCGGGCTTATCGACGACACCCTCACCCTCAACCTCACCGGCTGCGCAGGAAACTCCTTCGGAGCCTTCATTCCGGCAGGCATGACCATCAATCTCACCGGTGATGCCAATGACTTCGTGGGCAAGGGACTCTCCGGCGGGCGTATCATCATCCGCCCCTCTGCTCAGGCCCCGAAGCAACTGAAGAACAACCCGGACATCATCGCCGGCAACGTCATCGGTTATGGAGCCACCAGTGGTGAGATGTTCATCCGCGGTGAGGTCGGCGAGCGTTTCTGTGTCCGTAACTCCGGTGCCACCGCCGTGGTGGAGGGCATCGGCAACCACGGTTGTGAATACATGACCGGCGGACGCGTGGTGGTGCTTGGTCCAGTCGGTGAGAACTTCGGGGCAGGAATGTCCGGGGGCATCGCGTACCTGATGGATCAGCCTGATCTGGAGAAGAAGATCAATCGGGGACTGGTGGATGTGGAAAAGCTCAGTCCCGATGAGGCCCTCTGGGCCGACCGCCTGATCGCCCGGCACGCGGCACTCACCGGATCCAGCACGCCAGTACGGGCAAAAGACCTGGTCAAAGTCATGCCACGCGATTATAAGAAAGTACTACTGTCCGCCCTGACGATGGAGGAGGCCCACTAATGTCCGACCCACATGGATTCATGAAATTTTCCCGCGCGGAACCAGCGCACCGCCCCGTGCCCCTTCGACTGATGGACTACCGCGAGGTCTACGAGGCCGCCCCGGAAGGCCAGATCGAGGAGCAGGCCGCCCGATGCATGGACTGCGGTGTGCCGTTCTGCCACGAAGGTTGCCCGCTGGGAAACATCATCCCGGAATGGAATGATCTGGTGCGGGAAGGACGGTGGAAGGAGGCTTATGATCGCCTCCATGCCACGAACAACTTCCCGGAATTCACGGGACGTCTGTGTCCGGCGCCGTGCGAGGGTGCCTGTGTGCTGGGAATCAACGATGATGCCGTGACCATCAAGAATGTTGAATTGGCGATTGTGGAACGCGCCTTTGCGGAAGGCTGGGTGGAGCCAGTTCGGGCATCCCTGGACACCGGTTTGACCATCGCTGTCGTCGGATCCGGCCCGGCTGGTCTCGCAGCCGCGCAACAGCTGACCCGCGCGGGGCACCGCGTGACCGTGTTCGAACGCGATGACCGCCTCGGTGGACTGATGCGCTATGGCGTGCCGGACTACAAGATGGAGAACCGCTGGATCGACCGACGCCTGGACCAGATGCGTGCCGAGGGCACCGAATTCCGCGTCGGAGTCTCCCCAAAAGCTGCTGAACTAGCCTTTTTCGATGCCGTGGTGCTGGCAACCGGCACTCCTGTCGCACGTCCCCTCGGAGTGGAAGGAACGAACCTTGCCGGTGTGCACCCCGCGATGGACTATCTCACCGCACAGAACAAGGGCAACGAAGGTGATTCTGTTGTCTCATCCTTAAACGCCCGCGGAAAGAAAGTGGTGATCATCGGTGGTGGCGACACCGGAACGGACTGCTTCGGAACCGCCTTGCGACAAGGAGCTGCCTCCGTGACCCAGTTCGATATCCGCCCCAAAGCACCATTCGTGCGGGACGCGAATACCCCCTGGCCGATGTACCCCAACCAGTTCCGCACCGCCACCGCCCACGAAGAAGGTTCCTATGTGTTGAGCGGCGATGAATCGGTCGCCGATATTGAAACCCTCGGTTTAGGTCAGCGCACCGCAGGTTCCGAGTTGGGGGAGCGGAAGTTCGCCGTAAACACTGTCTCCCTGCATGGCGACGACCACGGCAGGGTTACTGGTCTCACCGGATGCCAGATCAAAGTGGTCAACGGACGACGCGAACCCATCGAGGGCACCGAATTCCCCTTCGACGCCGACATGGTCCTGGTTGCCCTCGGTTTCAGCGGCGCAGAACAGGGCGGGCTGGCCCATGAACTGGGAGTTGGCTTCGATGCGCGAGGCCGGATGATCCGCGATTCTAGTTACCGGAGCCCCACGAACTCCCGCGTCTATATCGCAGGTGACAACGGCCGCGGTCAGTCCCTCATCGTCTGGGCCATTGCCGAGGGACGCGCCTGTGCCGCCGCCGTGGACGCCGACCTCATGGGCGAAACTGCGCTGCCGGTTGCCGTGACCCCGAGTGATCTGCCGATGGCTGTTTAGGACTGGACGGGCACAGGGAGCAGGTGTGCGGTGTGCACAAGGGTGCGGGTTTGGCCTCGGGGTGGGCCTTGCCGCGGCCTAGTTGGTACGGTTTTGCCCGCGCCCGAGTTCCCAACGAATAAACCGGCCCCATTCCCTTTATGGAGGTGGCGCCAGTTTTAGGTGAAGGACGTTAGTGGCCGATTTCCCAGCTGTGCACGGGTTCGCCGGTGGCCTGGTTCTTCAGATAGAGCTCCAACATGGTGGCCAGTGCAGCGCGACGAGCATCCGAGTCGGGAAGACCCCGGTGGGATTCGAGATTATTAAGGGTCCGGAGTTGCCAGGTGGCGCCGTTCTGGCGGGATTTTGCCCGGTCGCGGATGATGTCGAGGTAATGATCCGCTGAGGAGTCATCGACCTCAAGACGGCGGAGCCCTTCACGAGCCTGGGGCAGAAGATGCTCAATGACGAGGTCAGCGACATTGATCTGTCCCATCGTCGGCCAGGTCATACGGGCGAACAGGCCCGAGCGTGCAGCAGATTGGAAGTTCTTCTCCGCATCAGGGAAGGTGAGGCGTGACCAGACCGGGCGGTTTTCCTCTGCGAGGTATTTGACGATGCCATAGTAGAACGCCGCGTCAGCCACGAGGTCCACCGTGGTGGGGCCAGCTGGAAGGAGGCGGTTTTCCAATCGGAGGTGGGACCGTTCCTCACCGGGGGCGTAGATCGGCCGGTTCCATCGCCAGACGGTTCCGTTATGGAGGTTGAGGTAGTGCAGTGCCGGGGAGTTACCCTTCATGATGGGGGTTCCCGCCAAAGCGCGATCCTCGGCGATGAGGGGGGAGAAGTAGCGGACGTTTTCCTCGAAAAGGTCGAAGACACTGGTGATCCAGCGCTCGCCGAACCAGACGCGGGGGCGGACACCCTGGTTGACCAGTTCGGATGTCCGTGTGTCGATCGCCTGCTGGAATACCGGGATGCGGCTTTCATGCCAGACCCGGCGACCCAGGAACAACGGCGAGTTGGCGCTGAGTGCGACCTGGACTCCGGCGACTGCCTGTGAGGCGTTCCATGCAGCGGCAAAGCGGTTCGGTGCGAGCTGGAGATGCAGTTGCATCGAGGTGCATGTGGATTCGGGGGCGATGTCGCTGAATTCTTCGCTGACGTGTTCGCGGTCGGAGAGGTTGATATGGACCAGTTCTCCACGGGATTCGATCACCGCATTACTCAGTGCCCGGTACCGGTTCTCCTGGGTCATCCAGGCGGGGTCGGAAAGGAACTCAGGTGTGATGGTGGGGAGCGTCCCGATCATGGCGACCTGCACACCGGTGGAGGCAGCGGCCTCGCGGACCCGGGAGAGACGGTGGTTGACGCCGTCTTCCAGGCGCTTCAAACCATCGTGTTTCACCGACAAGGGCGGATGATTGAGCTCGACGTTGAAGTTGCCGATTTCGGACTGGTATTCCTCGTCGAGAAGCTTGAGTACCTCACCGCCACGCAGGGCCGGCTGCATGGCGGAATCGACCAGGTTGAGCTCCAGCTCAAGCCCTATGGAACCGTGGTCGTCGAAGTCGGACCGCTGCAGGTGGCGGTCGAAGATCTCGAGGTCCTCCATAAGCAGCTGACGGTAACGTGTCCGCTGTCGAGGAGTGTATCTGTCGGAGGAAATTGATTCGCCCATGACTCTGAATAAACCATAAAAAGGGGTCCCATGATGGAAAAATTTCTCTCACCGACATCAGTAACAGGAAAAGGGGGCAGGAACCATCAGGTTTCCTGCCCCCTCTCCATGTGGATCTCCGAAGATTAATCCACCTTCATGCTCCCCGGGTTCCAGAGGCCGGATCGCTGGATGGTTTCCAGTTCGGCTTCTGCCACGTTGGGGGTTTCACCACGGGAGTTGGTGCGGAGCTCATAACGCTCGATGGAACCCCAGTCGCGGCCCCAGTCATTCTTCAGGTAGGACGGGATCACATAGGAGACATTCACTGCCTCTGCGGTACCCATCGCGCCACCACCGGCCCAGTCCATGAACGGGCTGAGTGTGGACTTGCCGCCATGATCAGGGGAGATGCGGTATTCAGGGATCTCGGTGATGCCGGCGTAGTGATCGAAGGTGCGCTGGCAGGGGAACTGCAGACCGACAGCCCAGTCAAGCAGACCTGGAGCCTCGGATCCGATGATGTTGTCCAGGGAATCCAGGTTCGGCACGCGTGGTGGGGTGACGGCGACCCACTGGTCTGGATCCAGGTTGTCATCGATGGCCACGATACGAATGACATCCGCCTCTTCAGGGAGGGCATCGATCGGGAGACGGAGATTGCGCCATGAAGGCTCGGGACCGATGTCGTACATCATCCGCTCGCCGATGTCGCTGACTTCACCATCTGCACTGAGCGTGCCGTACTCCAGGAGCACGGACTGGCCGGACTGAAGGATGCCGTTGATATCGAAGTGCTCCACGCGACCCGCGGCGGACACCACAATGATCGGTGCCTCCTCGGTTGCCTCGGGTAGTTCGTACCAGTCGGTGGTGATCTGAGCAGGGACCTGGGTGCCATCGGTCCAGGAACCCACGACAGGGACCTGGGTGTAATCCAGATCGAAGGGCAGACGTGCGGTGGAACCGTTGATGCCCACATCAGCGCGCAGACCACCGGTGGTGCCGGTTGCCTGGCCGGAGGCATCGTCAGAACCGCTGGTGTCTTCATCCAGGGAATCCGCGATCGCACCCACGGATGTGGTGGAGGCCTGGTCCTGGTTGATATAAGGCGGGATGCCGAAGGCACTGAAGCCCCGGACTGTATCTGACTCGAGGGATTCTCCGAGGGAGGAGTTGACCGGGGCCAGGAAGGAATCATTGGAGTTGGTCTCCAGCATGGCATCTGCGGCCAGGCCACAGGTCTGTCCACCGAGTGCCCGGATATTACCCAGGCCGACGCTGTAGTTCGGATACTGATCCGCGAAGGCCTTACCCATGGACCCCATGGATACCAGCACCACCGCCGCTGAGATCAGGGCGATCGGGGAGGCCAGGAGACCCTTGAAGCGTGAGGCGCGGGCAACCTTGGCAGCCTCCTCGGAACGGAATTCTCCCATGGTGTGCTGGGTTTCAGCCTGCGCCACCTTCACATCCTTGACGAAGGACTGGATGGCACCCGCCAGCAGGACGAGCACGGCGATGATCATCACCACGGTGGATGCTTCGATGCCGTTGATCTGGATGGTCTTGTCCCACCAGGGCACTGAATAACTGGAGGTGTACCACCAGCCGTTGGTGCCGGCCAGGGCGAAGGCGAAGAGGAAGAGGAACACACCCACGGAGATCGTCCGCATGCGTGGTGATTTCACCGCCACATAAGACAGCCCCACAGCGGCCAGACCGGCCAGCGCAGCGCCGAGGCCTGCGTACACACCGAAGTGGTGGGTCCACTTGGTGGGGGTGAACATCATGAAGAACATGGTTCCGAACAGCACGAGGGTCAGGCGCAGTGCGGGGCCCCTGGCTGATCCCGGCACGCGGCCGTAACGCAGGATGCAGGCGACCACGATCGCGAGGCAGGCGATCATCATGATCACGCCGAAGCGTCGGGTGAAGGAGCCGTCAACGGTCTGTTCAAACAGGGTCTGGTAGCGGACGTACTCGTTGTACCAGCTCAGTGATGGGCCCTTTTCAGAGCGCACGGCGATGGATTCCATCACGGTGGCCCAGGTCTGGTCACCGAACACCGCGATGAGGATCGCTGTGCCGGAGGCCAAAAACGGTGCCAGCATGGCCATGACACCGGTGAACACCGAGCCCCTGGAGGCACCGGGGCCAGCATTGAACAGTGGCAGACGGCGGTACAGGATCCTGATCAGACTGGACAGGCTCACCAGCAGGGCGGCCACGGCGATGAGGCCGGTGGGGCCGGCACCGAGGGCGATGGTGGCCAGGATGGTGCCGATCGCAGCGGGCAGTAGGCGTGAGGAGGCGATGGATCGCTCGAAGGACACCCATGCCAGCAGCGCGGTGGCGGCGATGATCGGTTCGGGGCGCAGGCCGTTGTTGTAGGGAAGCCAGAACGCGAGGAACAGCATGGCGGCGGACCAGTGGGCCACGCGACGGCCGTCGATGCGGGCACCCAGGCGCGGGAGCACCTCACGGGAGAGCACGAACCAGATGATGAATGCGGAGATCAACGCCGGCAGGCGCAGCCAGATCGATGCCGTGGACACATAGGCCATCAGTGACAGCAAGTCGTAGAACGGTGCGCCGAAGGGGGATTCGGGCACACCGAACCACCGGTAGTAGTTGGCCATATAATCCGCGTTGTGGGACACCCTGGCCATGGTCATGATGAAGCCGTCATCGGAGGTGTTGGCGCCGAAGAAGTGCCAGAATGTCAGCACGAACGCAACCACACCGTCGAGGGGTTTGACCCGGTACCACTTGGCTGGGAGGAAGCGGTGGACCTTGCGTCCATCGAGGATGTCCATGCGGTGCAGGGTCCAGAGCGCCACCACGGTGAGCAGCAGGCCGGTCCACATCACGATGTACTTGATCACGCTCGGTGAGGAGGTGTAGCGCGAATTGACCTCCATATCCACCGTGAGGCCATCGGCCACCAGGGAGGAGTGGGTCGGGGAGTCGTCGACAAGCTCTGTGTAGACGCCGGTCACCTGGGGCCGCGAGTCAGCTTCGGTCTCGCCGAAGTAGCTGGTCCCGGTGATCTCGGCGGTGGTGTTCTCCTCACCAGAGGAGATCTCCAGGATCGCGCCGCCGGGCAGATCCCCGACATCGGCGGCGGGGATGTCCAGGAGGACTTCGCCGCGTACCACCACATCCAGGTTGCCGTCGATGGTGCGCACAAAGAGGCCACGGTTCGTGGCATCGGTGCTGTCCATCGGCAGTGTTCCGAAGATGAGTGACTGCCCGTTGTTGAGGTTATCCAACGTCGACAACGGAATGGTCGCATCAAGCGACTGGGGAGCGTAGGCGATCAACGGGGCGTTGATGCTGGACAGCTCCTCGTTCTGCGGCCAGGACAAGGATGACTGCACCTGGTTGACCGGCATGAACGGCGTGAGCACAAACATCAACATGCCCAGGAGACCGGCGCCGATGGCGAGCTTCTTCAACCATCCGGGCGCGACCTTCACGGGACGGCCGACCGGGCTGGAGCCCGCGGCACCCTGTTCTTTTTTCGACACAACTACTTCCGACACAGGCAACGAGTCTACGGTATGGGCGCGGTAACTTCCGCTTTCACGTCCGTCACGTGAGGTATCACTCATCACGCGTCACCACCACGAACGGCCCGATCTGCTCGACCTGCCACGGGGCACCATCGGCCACAAACACCTGCGGATTGAAGAACACGCCCCGGAAACGCACATTCGGATTATTGGGGTAGATGTCCTCCGCGAGGTCATATTTCCAGCCGGCCGCACCCTGGCCCTCATCGCCCCGGCCCACATCTTCCGCATCGCCCCGGAGGATGAACACCTCAGGGCCCGCCCACTCGGAACCGTCGATCGCGGCGGCGAAATCAGCAGGGTCCGACAGCTCATCCCAGCTCTCCACCGCCCAGCCTTCGATCGTGGCATTGCGCTTGCCGAATTCCCCCAATGGATTCGCATAATGCGAGGTGAACGCCTGGAAACCGCGATAGGGGTTATAGGACATGAAGTTCAGTTCATCGGTGAGCACGATGGTGTCAGACGGGTGAAAACCCTCCTCCTGCAGATGCGCGTCGATCTCACCGTAGTACTGCGCCGACCCCGCCGGGTAGAGGTCCGCGCGTTCGCCATAACCGTCCGTATCCGTATAGGCAAGGTCGATCGCGTGCGCATTGCGCTGCGGGATATTCTGGGCATAATTCAGACCGCCCGCGAGCACCAGCACGATGAGGATGGTGGTGGTGTTGCTTGCCACCCTCGGCGTGATCCGGTTGGGGTACAGCATGTAGATCCCGGCCAGCAGGAAATCAGCGATCCCCAGCACACCTGCTGTGGTCAGCATCAGCACCACGAGGGTATCCAGGCGGAAACCCAGCAAGGTGGAGCCAAGGAGCGTGCTCATCATCGAGGCGATGATCCAGCCGTAGAACACAATGAGCGCGATCTGCATGGACTGCACCACCGGATCCGAACGGCGCACCACCAGATAGACCAGCCCAATGATGCTCAGCAGCCCGAGCATGCTCGGCGCGAGAAACGGCAGCGGCAGCTGGGTGCCCTCCATCGGCAGATAATGCATGGCGGTATCACCACTTTGCTCCGCGCCCCCGGCGCTGGCGAGCAGGAACGGGCCCCAGGTGATCAGCGCGATGCTTATCGACGCAACCCCCAACACCGTCAACCACACCACTGGTTTCCAACTTCGTTTCAGAGTCAGGAACACCACCGCGGTGACCACCACGACCGACAACGCGATGGCCGCCGTGAACAGTGTGTAGAACGTGGCGGAGAACCCCAGGAACAGGATGCCGCCGATGAGCGCGAACTTTTTGCCCCGGAGAATGCCCGGGGTCAGGGCCACCATGGCAGGGATCCCCATCGCGACCAGCGCGGCATAGGGCTCATCCGGGCTCATCACCAGGATCACGCAGGTGGTGACGATGGCGATGCCCGTGGCCACCGGCAGGGAACCAACCAGACGCTGCCACACCGGAACCAACACCGCACCGCCGATGGCCAGGGAGATGATCGACCACGGTTGGAAGACTTCCCACCCGGGGATATCCAGGAGATTGGCCAGACGGCCACCGAACCAGAACCACAACGGCGGGTAGTAGGTGGGGATGTCCACATAGTTCATGTCGGTGATGGCGATATCATCCGCCAACCGGGTCAGGTACTGGGTGCGGAAGCCCTGATCAACGCTGATGCCATCCAGGTAGAGCCGGGTGGCTGACAGCGGGATGGCCAGCACTGCCACCACGAGCGCCGCGGGGCTGAGATAGGCCACGAGGTAGGTCAACACCCTGCGCCACATCGGGCGGGGGACCTTCTGTAGAACACCGCCATTTTGTCGAGAGCTGGCGAAATGTTCATCGCGGATCCATAACCACATCAGGACACCCAGGATCATCAGCACCACCACGATGGTGGCTGAAGCCAATGCACGCGTGACCATCGAGGAACCGAAGGCCGGCAGACTGGTTTGCTTCAACACCAGCCACGATACGAGTGTGAACACAAAGGCTCCCACCGCTGCCAGGACGATGGACACCACGGTGCGGCCATTATCCAACCGGTCCGGGTAGAAGTCATGGACCTGGACGGCGGAGCTGCCGTGCCCACCGGAGGTGGGCAGCGTCTGCGTCCTGGGGGTGTCAGCCTTCCCGGCCCCATGGTGTTCGGCGGAGTTCTTCATGAATAGAAGTCTTTCACATCGGGTGGACAAACATGGGAATGGATCAGTAGCGCAAATGCAACAAACCCGCTGATCGGAGAACACGCCCGTGAATCAACGGGCGGTATCTCCGATCAGCGGGTTGTTGAGGCGAACACTCTCCGCGAAAAACCTCTAGAAAGGCAGCTTGCGGAAGATTGCGCGTGGAATGAACTGGAAGGCCAGTGAGACATACTCAAACAGTGGGTGGACATAGATGATGTCCTTCTTCTCCACGACAGCCTTGTAGATGGCCTCGGCGACATCCTCACGGTTCACCGTCAGTGGTGCCTCACCGGCATCGGCGCTCATCTTGGTGCGGACCTGGCCTGCACGCACGACAAGCACGCTGGCACCCGAGTCACGGAGGGCCTCACCGAGCTGGGTGTAGAAGCCGTCGAAGCCCGCCTTGGCGGAGCCGTAGACGAAGTTGGAGCGGCGCACACGCTGCCCGGCCACCGAAGACATGGCCACGATGGTGCCATGGCCCTGAGCTTCCATCTTGCGGCCCAGGAGCACACCCACGGACACGCCGGCGGTGTAGTTCACAGACACGGCGCTCACGGCCTCGGCCTGATCACGCCACTGAACCTCATTGTCACCGAGCACACCGAAGGCCACCACGGCCACGTCCACGTCACCTTCAGCGAAGGCAGCATCAATGGCGGCGGGGTGGGATGAGGGATCGAGTGCATCGAAGTCGACGACCTTGACGGTGTCAGCGCCGGCGGCCTTGATCTGGGCGACGGCGGCCTCGATGCGAGGGGAGTCCTTACGGGCTGCGAGGGTGACATTGGAGCCACCCTGCTGGAGGAAACGTTCCACGATCGCGATTCCGATCTCGGAGGTTCCGCCGAGAAGGAGGATGTTCTGGGCTTTGCCCACAGCGTTCAGCATTTACTTACGTTCCTTAAAACTAGTGCAGCTCGAGTCGGCGGGACATGTCGGAGGCGAAGACACCGGTGGGGTCGATCTCATTGCGGGTCTTCAACCAGCCTTCCATGCCCGGGTACATGGCATGGAAGTTCTCCGCGGAGGTGCGGGACTCCTTGGCCAGGTACAGGCGGCCACCGAATTCCATGACGCGCTTGTCCAGATCGTCCAGGAAGGCACCCAGACCCGGTCGGATCGGGAAGTCCACGCAGACGTTCCAACCCGGCATCGGGTAGGACAGGGGCCCGCGGTTGCCGGGGCCGAACAGTTTGAACACGTTCAGTGCGGAATAGTGGCCGGACTTCTGCATGTCGCGGATGATGTCCTTGAAGGCATCGACGGCCTCCATGGGCACCACGAACTGATACTGGAGGAATCCCTTGGATCCATAACCGCGGTTCCACTCGCCGATGAGATCCAGTGGCTGGTAGAACTGCGTCAGGTTCTTCACCTGGTGACGCGCAGGGGAACCCATGGCGTAATAAGCTTCGCCGATCGCCATGAGGCTGAGCTTGTTCATGGTCCAGGACGGGAAGATGTCCGGCACGGTCATCAACTGTGGTGCATTGAACTTCAGGGGATCCTTGGCCAGCTTGGGGGAGAGTTCCTCCAGCTGCGCCAGGGTGGCCAGGGAGCCACGGGAGATGGTGGAGCGCCCCAGTTTCGGTTCCGGGGAGATCACATCGAACCATGCGGAGGAGTACGTGTAGTTGTGCTCAGATCCGTCAGAGTGGAACTCAACGGTTTCATTCAGGTTGCTGGTGCGATCGGTGTCTGCGATGAAGTACGCGGTTTCCGTCTTGGTCATGCGCACGCACGCACGGACGATGATGCCGGTCAGTCCCATGCCGCCGACGGTTGCCCAGAACAGGGTGCCGTCTGGATCCTCTGCGGTGCCCTCCGGCTCCAGGTGCAGGATGCGACCGTCCGCGACCAGCAGTTCCATGGAGACCACGTGGTCACCGAAGGAACCTGCGGAGTGGTGGTTTTTGCCGTGGATATCGGGTCCGATGGCACCACCGATGGTCACCTGGCGGGTGCCGGGCAGAACGGGAATCCACAGGCCGTAGGGGAGTGCGGCCTTCATCAGCTGATCCAGGGTGACACCGCCATCCACGTCCACGATGGCGGATTCCGGGTCGATCGAGTGGATCTTGTTCAACTGCTGCATGTCGATGACGAGGCCACCGGCGTTCTGTGCAGGATCTCCATAGGAGCGTCCCATGCCACGGGGGATCACACCGCGCCTGAGGTAGGCAGGCTTGGAATCGTTCTGTTCCGCAACCCGACGGACCGCCTCGACGATCACGTCGAGATCCGGGGTGGAGAGAACTTCAGCGGTGGTGGGGGCGGTACGGCCCCAGCCGGTCAGTGTGTGGGCTTCTAGTGGAAGGGCTCCGGGGGCACCGGCCGAAGCGCCGGTGCTGGACGTGCCGTTAGAACTGTTCATCGGCTACCAAGGTTACCCCGCTTCAACCGTCATGACCGTCGCTGCGATGTGATTCTCGACAGGTATTACCACAATCCCCCGCAGGCCCCTGCTGACATCACTCCCACGAATGGGGGCTATAACTGCAGTGGGTCATTACCTATTTATCTGCGGGGCGTCGAGGAGGTACACGTTTGGGGACTTAATGTGATCTTGATTACTGCCGATCGTCTCCGGCGTTAGACCAGGTCTTTCTCCTCCAACCACTGCGAGGCGATGGTCGATGCCGACGACTGGTCGGTGACACTCTGGGAATTGAGGGACAGCAGTTCCTCGGAGGTCAGCGCAGCACTGATCTCATTGATGATGTCCCGGGCACCCTCATCCAGTGCGTCGCTGGCCACCGGCACCACATGGGAGGCCAGGAACATGCCATCCGGATCCTCTAAGACCACCAGGTCATTGTCCTGGATGGTCGGATCGCCGGTATAGATGATGGCGAACTGCACATCGCCGTCGTTGAGCGCCTTGATGGTCAGGGGACCGCCACCGTCCTCGATCGGGGTGAATCCGGCGTCGATGCCGTAGTTGTCCATCAACCCCACGGGTCCGTTGGGGCGGGTTTCAGCCTCGGAGTTCGCACCCAGGACGATGGGGCCCGGGATGTTGGCCAGGTCCGGGATGCTGGTGAGGTTGTATTCCTCTGCCAGGGCCCGGGTCACCACATAAGCGTCCTGGTCGGTGGCGGGGGCATCGTCGAGGATGGTGAGGCCGTCGGGTGCGGCGTCGACAAGCTCCGTATGCACCTCAGCGCCCAGGCGCGCCTGCGTGTCCGGCTGCCAGTACTGCAGCAGTGGCCCGGAGTATTCCGGGAAGAGGTCAACCGTGCCGCTCTCCACCTCGCCCATGTAGACCTCGCGCTGGCCGATGCGGAAATCGCGCTCCACCTGGTAATCAGCGGCCTCGAGCGCCTGCGCGTAGAGCTCCGCGATGATCTCATTGGAGTAGTAGTCCTGTGATCCCACCACGATGGCGTCACCGGAGGCATCATCAGTGCCTTCTATCGTGTCTGAGGAACCACAAGCAACCAACAGGGCACCGGCGAGGCTCACTGTGCTCACTGCGATCCCGGTACGAAACAGTGTCTTCATGACTGACCTTTCAGTAGTTTCCTGGTGTGCAGGATGAAGGAGAAAACAGTTTCCAGCAGGAGTGCCAGCGCGATAACCAGCAACGCGCCGCCGATCATCTCGCCATAATCCCGGGTTTTCAGTCCCGAGAAGATATATCTGCCGAATCCCACATCCGCGGTGTAGGCAGCCAGCGTGGCCGTGGCCACCACCTGCACAACGGCGGAACGTATCCCACCGATGATCAACGGGGATGCCAACGGCAACTCCACTGAACGGATGATCTGAAACTCCGACATCCCGATGGCCCGGGCTGCCTTCACTGTGATCGCCTCCACACTGGTCACCCCAGAATAGGCGCCGGCGAGCAGCGGTGGGGCAGCTAGGACAATGAGGGCGATCATGGGGGCAGTCACACCGATGCCGATCCACAGGCCGAGCAGTGTGAGAAGCCCCAGGGTGGGAATGGCACGACCGGCACCGACGATGGCGGACACCAGATTTCCGCCCACCCTGTAATGCCCGATGAGCACTCCCAGCGGGATCGCGATGGCTGCGGCGATAGTCACCACCACCAGCGTCACCGCCAGGTGTTCCACCAGACGCTGCGGTATTGATCCCGCCCCGGACCATTCCGCCGGATCCGATAACCACGCCCAGGTGACGTTCAGCAGTTCCATCAGTGGGCCCCTTGTTTCGCCGCAGAATGGGACTCAGCGGCTTTGGACCAGGGCAGCAATATCCGCTGAGCCAGGACACAGCAGGCATCAAGAAGCAGCGCCAGGGCGATGGTGAGCACCACACCGGTGACCACCTCTGAGACGATCCCGCGTTGGAAACCATCGGTGAACAGGGTGCCCAGGCTCTGGATACCCACCACGGAGCCCACCGTCACCAGACTGACGGTGCTGACCACCACCACGCGCAGGCCGGCGATGATGACCGGCAGGGCCAGGGGGAATTCCACCGACCAGAATCTACGGGCCGTGGAGAAGCCAATGGCGGTGGCTGCCCTGGTTACGTGGGTAGGAACAGATGCGAAGCCATCAGCGACTGTGCGCGTCAGAATCGCCACGCCATAGATGGTCAGCACCGCGATCATGGTCATCGGCGACCGCAGGCCGGTGCCGAACACCACCGGGATCAGCACGAATAACGGTAGGGAAGGGATGGCGTAGAGGACACCGACCACTGGCAGCAGGGCCCCACCGATCCGCCACCGGTGCGCCGTCCATCCCAGCGGGATTGCGATGATCAGACTGAGCAGCACGGCGGGGAGGGTCAACCACAGATGGATCCAGGTCAGATCGATCACCCAGGGATAGTTCTGCGATAGCCATTTCACTGATCCAGAGCCCCCAGAATCTTTCCGTGGGCATCCACAATCAGCTGTTCAGAGCCCTCCTGAACCACCCGGAGACTCCGTGTGCCGGAGCCCAGGCCGATGAAATTACGTACGAAATCATCCACGGGGGCGGTGATCAATTCACTCGGGGTGGCCTCCTGGGCGATGACGCCACCGGGGCGCAGCACCACCACCTTGTCGGCAAGGCTGAACGCCTCATCGATGTCATGGGTGACAAAGAGAATGGTCTTGCCCAGTTCCCGCTGCAGGCGCGTGACCTCATTTTGTAGGTCAAGGCGCACGATCGGGTCGACGGCCCCGAAGGGTTCATCCATGAGCAGGATGTCCGGCTCACCCGCCAGTGCCCGGGCCACTCCGACACGCTGCTGCTGGCCGCCTGAGAGCTGCGCTGGATATCGTCTGGCTACCGCTGGATCCAGGCCCACCACCTCGATGAATTCCAGGGCTTTTCGCCGGGCTGAACTCCGGGATTCCCCCTTCAGCAATGGCACGGTGGCCACGTTGTCCACCACCGTGCGGTGGGGGAGCAAACCCCCGGACTGCAGGACATATCCAATGGATCGACGCAGCTGCACCGGATCGGTGTGGGCGACATCGTCGCCATCGATGAGCACCCGGCCGGCAGTAGGATCAATCATCCGGTTCACCAGACTCAGCAGGGTGGATTTACCGGAACCACTGGACCCGACCAATACCACCGTGGAATTGTCCTCCACGGTGAAAGACACCTCATCCACTGCGATGGTGCCATCGGGGTAATGCTTGGATACCGCATCAAAGGTGATCATCCTGCGGCCCTTTCTGTGGTCTAGAGATCCATGATCTCGCGCATCTCAGCGGGCAGTTCCTCCTGGGAGGTGATGGTGGGGCCATCGTATTCCCGGAGGATCTCATAGACGCGGGAGCGGTCCACGCTGTCCAACAGTGGTAGTTCCTGGGCGATCATGCGGGTCATCAGATCATCCAGGGGGAGGTTGGTGCGCTCCGCCGCGATATGGGTGGGTGCGTCCTGCTTCTTCTTGAAAATACCGAACATGCTGACAACGGTACTCTGAAGGCATGGATTCCAGCACCAAGAAGACCGCATCACGGCTCCAGGCAGCCCTCGGTGCCACGCTCGTCGGGACGGGTGTGGCACTCACTGATTATCTGGACAGCCCACGCCAACGCGCCCTGGCCTATGCCGGGCTCATGGGGGCTGGGGTCGGCGTGATCGGGATGATTCCCCAGGGTGATGGCAGCAGGTATCTCTTTCCGGAAGACTTCGCCCTGCTCAATGATCAACTGCGTCAGGAGCTCGGTGATCTGGGGGTCACCCCGGGACCGGTCTCTGATTATGAAGGGATCCGCGGGCCTGTCGCCACCTGGCTGTATGTTGGTCTGTTTCTGCTGTTCACCGCCCTCATCATCCGCCTGGACATGGCTTTCACCAAACGTCTCGCACGTGTCCTGAGCAGGCGTGGAGTATCGCGTCCGTATTCAGTCCTGGGCATCTTTTATGCGGCGACAAGCTATGTCACCTGTGAGTTTGATATGCGGGCACGAAGGGCGTCGCAAAGCGCTGTGTGAAGCGTGCCGGCCTGAAAAGGCCGGGCAAAAATGACTACGCTGGGGCGCATGCCAACCCACTTCGCCCACGACAACGTCATCTCCCTGGCGTCCGCGCGTGCGCAACGGAGCGGTAATCGGGGGCCGGAACGAACACTTTTAATCCAGGCGAGCAACATCCAGGCAGAGCAGGAAGTGCACCGCCATATCGGGCTTGATGCGTCAATGACACTCACTGAGCTGCGTAAAGTACTCGATATCGCGTTCGGGGTTGGCGGGGGATCGCCGTGGTTCTTCATTGATGAGGGGGGCCATAAACTCGACCGCTCCAGCTGCGTTGGGCATGTGCTCAACCAGGACGGCACCATCGTTTATGTCTGGGGATTATGGCATTTTGAATTGCACTGTCTGGAAATTTATCCGCGCGATAACGGCACCCCCCGCGCCCTCTGCATTGGCGGTTCCGGCGGTTTCACCATCGATTTCGATCAAGCCGCCATCAACGCCGAACTCACCGGCACCGACACCATCCGCTCCGTGCTCAGCCACGTGCGCCCCGAGGTGATTGACCTGGTGGACCGCACCGGTGTCTTTGATTTCATTCCCCTGCTCCAGGCGCTTGAATTGCACCGCGACACGCTTATCGACGCCCCCACCACCCGCGCCTGCCGCGCGCTTCCACGGGAGCACAGCGCCGAAGCCAGCGACGCCTTCTGGTCCTGCATCCTCGCGCTCTCCTGTCTCGGCGACCAGCAGCTCTTTAATGAAGTGATCACCTCCACCATGTCCACACTCGGTTGGGTGGCCGATGACGGCTCACCTCTGGGTGCTGCTGATATCACGGCATCGTGTGCTGATTCCCTCTCAGCGCTGGAGGAGCTCGGCGCCTATGGGGAACACCTCACAGCCCCCGTGGACCGGCTCGACATCTACCGCGTGCTGCTGCGGGCTTAGCGCTTTTCCTGCCCGCAGGACTAATGTGTAGCCCGTGTCAGAGAATCCCACCATCACAACTGCCGCCGTGCCCGCTGAGCGGATGAGCCTGGGCACCCAGGCCTTCCGGTTCATCATCACCGGCGGCATCTCGGCGGTTGTCGACCTCGGTCTCCTCGCCCTCTTCCAACTGGTCTTCGGCTTCCCAGTCCCCGCCGCCCGCACCATCTCCTTCATCGCGGGCACCACCACCGCCTACATGATCAACCGGCGCTGGACCTTCCAGGCAGAGAAATCCACCAAACGCTTCGTGGCCGTGGTGGTGCTCTACGCCTTGACCTTCCTGATCAATGTGGGCCTGCAGACGTTGTGCGACGTGCTTTTCCGTGGTTGGGGCTGGCCGGAAGCACTGGCCATGGTTGCCGCCTTCGTAATCGCACAGGGCACCGGCACCACCATCAACTTCATTGTCCAACGCACGATGATCTTCAAGTAACAGGCTCGCCTAGTAAGGTGACAGCCATGAAGCGCTGGAACATCACCCTGATCACCGGACTTGCCGGAGTCCTCTTCTTTGCCCTCATCTCCCTGGTGTTCGCACCGATGGACCTGGCGATCGGCATGTATATCGCGTTTATCCTGCTGACCGTGGTGGCGATCATCGCGGCGGTGGTCAATGCCCGGGAAGCCAGTGAGTCCACCTGGAGAACCTGGGTGGGGTTGGTCGGCGCGCTGCTGATCGCTACGCCCGGCGTGTGCTCAGTGCTGGCCAACCTCCTGATCTCCTCAGGCGATGCCATGATGACGCTGGCCAACACCCTGGCCACCGTCGGTTCCGTCGGAATGCTCATACTGCTGCCGGTCGGCATCGTGATGTGCCTGGTCGCGGGCTTCTCCCGCTTCCACGAGGCGCGACGGGTGGCCGCATGACCGGCCTGGTGCTGAGCACCAATGTGGCTGTGTCCCAGCCCGATCCGGGTGGCGCGGACCGGGTCAGCGGGATTGATAAGCGGCCGGTGTCCGCGGGGATTGAGGTGTTCGCGCCGGGTCCCAGCTACGGCGATGGTTCCGGTGTGCTTGGCGACGTCATCGGCGACTCCCTCCATCACGGCGGCATGCACAAGGCGGTCTACGCCTTCGAGCGCGAGGAGCTGTCCTTTTGGGATCCTTCGTACACAAACGGATTCTTTGGGGAGAACCTCACCACCTCCGGCATTGACCTTTCTGCCGTGTTGATCAACCAGCGGTTTCGCGTGGGTGGGGCGGTGCTGGAGGTATCTGTTCCACGCCGCCCCTGCCGCACCTTCGGCGCCTGGTTGGAACGCAAAGGGTGGATGAAAACCTTCACCGCCCACGGCCGGGTGGGTGCCTATTTCCGGGTGATTCAGGCGGGGCGGATCATGCCGGGTGATTCCCTGGTTGCCCTGGATGAACCCGCGCATGGGGTGACCATGGGCATGGCCTTCCGCGCGAAGATGGGGGACAAGGACCTGGCGCGCCAGGTCGTGGCAGCTGGATGCTTGCCGGGGCGCTACCACGAAGAGCTGCTGCGGCTTATTTAGCAGGCCTGTCGAACTTCTCCTGGCGGCCCAGACGATGGAGCCGGAACCATTCGAGGAACTTCTTCGGGCTTTTCTCCTGGACGAGGAAAAACCACGCGAAACGGGCATACTCCTGGGGGAGCAGCCTGCGCATACCGGGCTGGCTCATCAGGTAGCCACGGTTGCGATAGGTGAAGAACCGTTTGAAATCATTATCCGGATACTGGGTGTGCATGCGCCCGCCCAGGATCGGTTTGAACTCATCTGAGCCATCGGGGTGCAGATAAGCAGTGGTCAGACAGGTTCCGAAGCGCAGGCCGGAGCGGACGAGCCTGCGGTGATATTCCACCTCATCACCGCGGATGAACAGGCGATAATCTGGCACCCCGATGCGTTCCATGGCGTGAGCGCTGATCAGGGCGCCGTTGAACAGCGAGGCGATACCGGGCAGCAGATCCTCCTCGGGATTGGCCGGATCGATGAGCTCACTGCGGAAACGACGCCACTCCAGGCCCCTGCGCAGTGGGAAGGCCAGCCTGTCCGGTTCATCGGCATTGCACACCACCGGGGAGATCTGCTCCAGGTTGTGTGCCTCGGCGGCGTGGATCAGTGTTTTCAGTACCTCTGGGCCCTCCGGTCGGCCGTCATCATCAGCGCACCACACCGCATCTGCCCCGAGTGCGAGGGCAGTGAGGAAACCATAGGCGAAACCGCCGCCACCACCGAGATTGGTGTTAGAAGGCGTATAAACACCGCGCTCACCGGCGATATCGTTGACCATGGCCTCCACCGCCGGATCCGCACCGTTATCCACCACGATGATGTGCTTCACCGGATACGTCTGATTCGCAACGACCTCCAGCGAGTGTCGTAGCAGTTCAACGCGGTTATGCGTGACGATCACCGCCGCGACATCAATGCCGTCCCGGAGATGTGAAGAGGTTTTGGCCATGGACTACATATTGCCACGTCCCTAGATGTCCTTCAGATTGACCTCGCCCATCGGCGTATCCAGAATCAGCTCAAGATAGGGCTCACCATCCCTGGTTTCCAGGAGGGTACTGAGATCTTCAGCCAGATCCGCCGGTGGCTGCGCGCCCCGGACAATCAACTTAACCACCTTGGCCAGCGGTTCTTCGACCCTGGACGGATGATCAGACTCCAACCAGTCAATGGCGAAGGGCTCCGGCGCATAATCCACACCGGGAGTGGGCTTGATGAGCTTCCAGGCCAGTGTTGCCCCATCCGGAGTGCGACGGCTCATCTCCTCAACAGTTTTATCACCGGCTGCGGCATAATCATCGAGATTTTCCGGGCGGACGCACCACGCCGCCACCCGGGGTTCAGTGGCCTCGGTGGATGCGATGGCGAAATTATCCTCCGTGAGTTCCTCCGCCTTCGGGTCCGGGCCGATGAGCTCAATATAGGAACCCTTCGGCTCTGACAGTGGAACCAGGGCATTGGCGGTACCCGTGTTATGACGGCCACCCTCTACCGGGGTGATACCGGTGAGTTCCGTGAACCGCGTGACCAGTTCATTCAAATCCGGTGCTGCAATGACGATGTGATCCAGGTGTGTAGTCATGGGCGCCATGATAGGTGCAAAAGGGTGCGGGTTGCGTCGGGGCAGGAAGCTATCGGGGAGGTAACTCGTATGGTTTTGCCCGGTGCGGGGCGTGGTTGTGCATAAGGGTACTGATTAGGCCGGCAACGGGTGTTGGTGGAGAGGTAACTCGTAGGGTTTTGCCCGGGGCAGGGTGCTGCCGGGCAAAGGGGTGCGAACTAAGGCCAGAACAGGCCCTGCCCGCCACTTAACCCGTACCCTTTTGCACACGCCCGCGCCCCCAGGCAAAAAGAAGCCGGCCACCTCCCGAAGCGATCAGCTTCAGAAAGCGGCCGGCACCTTAGGTCCCCAGCACACTACTGCTCAGGATTGAGTGGGATTCCGTTTTTTTCGTCCTCCACGCGTTTGAGCAGCCTGCGGACGTGATCGCCGGCGCCCTTGCCTTCGTAGCTTTCCACCACATCGGGGATCAGGCCGGCCTCGCGGATGGATCCGTGATCGACCCAGAGGGCGGTATCGCAAAGTTGGGCGAGGAAGTCGTTGGAGTGGGAGGCGAACACCAGGATTCCGGATCGTTCCACCAGTGCCTGGAGGCGGTCGCGTGCTTTGGCCATGAAGGCTGCATCGACGGCGCCGATACCTTCATCCAGCAGCAGGATCTCGGGTTCGATGGAGGTCACCACACCCAGTGCCAGGCGGATTCGCATGCCGGAGGAGTAGGTGCGCAGCGGCATGGAGAGGTATTCGCCGAGTTCAGTGAAGTCGGCGATTTCCTCCATTTTGTCTTTCATCTGTTTGCGGGTCTGGCCGAGGAAGAGGCCGCGGATCACGATGTTCTCGTATCCGGAGATCTCCGGGTCCATGCCCACACCGAGGTCGAAAACCGGTGCCACACGGCCACGGATATCGGCACGCCCCCGTGTTGGTTCGTAGATGCCCGACAGCAGGCGCAGCAGTGTGGATTTACCGGCACCGTTGTGGCCGACCAGTCCGACGCGGTCGCCTTCACGCAGGTGCAGGTTGATGTCCTTCAGGGCCTCGACCACCACCACGTTGTCCTGGTTGCGTCCGATGGCACCGCCGGCAGCGCCGAGGAAGGCTTTCTTCATGGAGCGGGACTTCGCGTCGAAAATCGGGAAGTCCACGCAGGCGTTATACGTATCAATGGAAACCATGGTCATTGCCTCCTAAACCCAGTAGCTGACGCGGAAGCGCCACTGTTTCATTGCCAGCAGTGCCAGACACAGGCCCACGGCGGTGAAACCGAGGACGATCCACCAGTGGTAGGCGGGCAGGTCGGAGCCGATCATGGGGGCGCGGACAACTTCGAGGTAGTGGTACAGCGGATTCAGCTCGGCAAGTCGTGCGCGGCCGCCCATCTCTTCGCTGTGGTTCTGCAGGGTGGAGGTCATCCAGACGATCGGGGTGACGTAGAACAGCAGCTGCGTTCCGGCCTCCAGCAGAGGAGAAACGTCGCGGTAGCGGGTCGCGACGATGCCGAAGAACATCGCCACCCACACCCCGTTGATCACCAGGAGGAACATTCCCGGGATGATCAAGAGCACGTCCCAGCCGAGTGGCCTCGGGAAGATCAGCATGAGGATCAGCCAGATCACCAGGTTGTGGGCCAGGAACAAGGCCTGTTTCCACACCAGGCGGTACACATGCACCGACAATGCCGACGGGAGCTGTTTGATCAGTCCCTCATTGTCGATGAAAATATCCGCCCCCTCCTTGATGCATCCGGAGATGAAGTTCCAGATGATCAGGCCCACCGTCACATGCGGGAGGAACTCCGCCAGGGGGATCTTGAACAGCACGGAGTACAGCAGGCCGAGCGCGATGGCCATGACGCCGGTGGCGATGGTGATCCACAGGGGGCCGAGGACGGAGCGCCGGTAGCGCTGCTTGATGTCCTGCCAACCGAGCTGCAGCCACAGTTCGTGCTGTGTGAATCCGCGGATGATGTCGTCCCAGGCAGCCCGGAATGTCATGGACTGCGATGCGGGGACTGTGTCCTCCGTCACCGCGGTCATTCTGGCGAGGTCTGCCTGTAGGTCTTTCTGCTGTGATTGTTCCTGCACAGTCAATACCCTAGCCGTCCAGACCCGAAGGCAAGGTATCCACAGTGGCAAAATCAGGGGGATCTGGATGTCCACCGGGTGGGGTAAAGTTGCCATGGAGTCGTTGTAGTGTGGGGATTCGATCGCTAGGAAGGGAGCGCCGTTCATGGTTTTTGACGTGGCCAGGGTCCGGGGTCTGTACACCTCTTTGGGCGATGGCTGGACGTACCTGAACGCGCATCAGCTTCCGCAGGTCCCTGAACGTGTGTCCTCTGGTGTTGCCTCAGCGTTTCGCAGGCATGCCCAGATGCCGTTTGATGGGCCGATGCAGCCTTTCGCGGTCACACAGCTTGAGCAGGCCCGCGCCACCATCGCAGAGATGGCCGGTGTGGATCCCGCCCAGGTGATTCTGGGTCCCACCAGGCATTATCTCGTTCGGGTGTTGGCGCAGAGTTTGGGGTCGTTTGTTCGTCGTAAAGCAGGCGTGGTGCTCGCGCGCGCGGACGGCGCGTGGCTGACTCAACCGTTCAGCAGCCTCGACGCCACCGTCCGGTGGGCGGAGCCGGATCTGGGGACCGGCCAGCTGCCCGCGTGGCAGTACAAGGAGCTTGTCGACGGCGCGACCCGCCTCGTCGTGCTCTCCGCAGCGCACCCCCTGCTGGGCACGGTGGCACCGACGGCCCAGATCGTGGATACGGTCCGCGCGCGTTCGCGTGCCTGGATCGTGGTGGACGCATCCTCCTATGCCGCCTACCGCCCGCTGGACCTGGAAGAGTGGCAGGCCGATATTGTCATGCTCGACATGGGCGAACTCGGCGGGCCGCAGGTATCGGCGCTGATTTTCCGGGATTCCTCGATGTTCCCGCGCCTGGACCGCTCCGTGAAGCTTGAACCCGAGGTGAATTTCCTGCCGCATGGCCTGTTCGGTGGCGTGCCGAATCTGTTCAAACACCTGGTGCAACTCGATGAGAACACCACGCAACTGCGTGAGTCCATGGCCTCCCTGGCCACCCACCAGCAGCAGGTGATGGATCACCTCATCGAATCCCTCCAGGGACTGCCCGCGGTGCACATCATCGGTATCTCCGGTGACGCCGCGGGCGAGGATGCCGCCGGATTGGACCGTATCCCACGCCTGAGCTTCACCGTCCAGGATGTGCCCGCGGAGATGGTGCACCGCAGGTTGATGGATAACCACCTGGTCACCACCGTCAGCCCGAGCGATCCACTGCTGGACGCCATGGGTGTCACCGAGGCCGGCGGGTCTGTCACCCTGGGCCTCGGACCGTTCAACACCACCTACGAGATCGACCAGCTCACCCGCGTGCTGGCCTCCCTGGCTTAAACCTCCAGCACCAGCTTGCCGGTGACGGTGCCGTCCTGGAGCGCCTTGAGTGCTGTGGCCGCCTCGGCGAGGGGAAGCGTGTGATCGATATGGTGGCTGATCTTGTTGCTGTCCAGCAGTGGCCAGATATTTTCGCGGGTGGCAGCAACAATGCGGGCCTTGTCCTCATCCTCGCGGCCACGGAGGGCGGTGGCTGAGATGCTTGCGCGCTTGGACAGCAGCAGGCCGAGATTGAGCTCGCCCTTCACCCCGCCCTGCAAACCGATGGTGACCATGTGACCATCCTTGGCCAGGGCCTTCACATTCTGGCCCAGGTATTTCGCGCCGATGATATCCAGAATCACATCCGCCTTGTTCTTCAAGATGTCCGCGAAGTCCTCCTCCTTATAATTGATGAGGATATCCGCGCCCAGCTGCTTGCAGACATCCAACTTCTCCTGGGAACCCGCCGTCACCGCGACCGTTGCACCGAGAGCCTTGCCCATCTGGATCGCAAACGTGCCGATGCCACCCGCGCCACCATGAATCAGAAAAGTGTGCCCCTCCTTCAGCCCTGCGAGCATGCCGATATTCGACCACACCGTGCACGCCACCTCCACGATGGAGGCTGCCTCGGTGAAGGAATAACCCTCGGGGATCGGCAGCAGCTGTCCTTCCGGAACGGCCACATATTCTGCATAACCACCGCCGGTGAGCAGGCAGGCTACCTTCTCTCCCTTTTCCCGGCCGGTGTCGCCCGGATCCGCGATGATGCCTGCGCACTCCAACCCGAGAATCTCCGACGCTCCAGGTGGGACGGGGTAATTGCCCTGCGTCTGGAGGAGATCCGCACGGTTGACGCCGGCGGCCTTCACCTCGACGAGCACCTCGCCCGGTTTCAGGGTTGGGGTGGGGACTTCCTGCAGTTCCAGGGAAGCCGTGTTCTTTTCTTCAGTCTGAACGATTGCCTTCATGGTTTGTGTCATGGTCCCCCAGGGTAGGTGACTTCGCAGATTATCGGGGCAGTTTCCTCGATGCGAAAGGAGTCGGGTAAGATTCCTTCTTGTCGATATTCAATCGACGCTGGAGACGTGACAGAGCGGCCGAATGTACTGGTCTTGAAAACCAGCGATGGGCAACCATCCGAGGGTTCAAATCCCTCCGTCTCCGCAAATCTGGTCCCGGTCCACCGCGCACAACGCATGGTGGACCGGGATTTCTGCGTTGGAGGGGTCCTGGGGTGGGCCGGGCAAAACCGTGCGGGTTAGTTGTTGGCGGGGGCCTTGGGCAGGCCTAGTTTGTACCCTTTTGCTCGCTCAGGTCCGTTGGCGGTGTGGTGTGCAGAACCGTGCGGGTTGGCTGCTGGGGAGGGTCTTGGGCAGGCCTAGTTTGTACCCTTTTGCCCACCAGGGCCGGTCGTGGAGGGGTCCTGGGGTGGGCCGGGCAAAACCGTGCGGGTTGGCTGTTGGCGGGGGCCTTGTGGAGGCCTAGTTTGTACCCTTTTGCCCGCCAAGGGAACCCAGTGCATCTCCCAGCGGTCAAACCAGATATGGATCACACGCAATCAGCGAAGAAAAGAACAGCCTGGACCTACGGGGAGCTCCGCAAGCATGGCTATAGCCGGCGAAGGATCGAAACCTTGGTGAAAGAGGGGAAGCTGGTGAAATTACTGCACGGAACCTATACCACCAGGGCCAACCCGACAGGGGAGACGGTGTGGGAGGCTATCAACCTGGTCAGGACGGGCCTCGTGTTGGATGGGCGTTCGGCAATCGAGGCACATGAGGTGAGGCCGTTGTCATTGCCGCTGGTGGTGAGGGCACCTACTGGCAATACCCGCACCACAACTCCGCATCTGCTGAGGATAAACCGAGGTCAGAAACGTAGCTATGAGGACCGCGGTGGATATCGGGTGGTGCCGTTGGTGGAGGCGATCCGGGTGTGTCTGGAGGATGGGTCCATGTCGGAGAAAGATCTTCGGGACGTCACCAATGCCAGGTTCACCGGTGAGAGTGGAATTACACGAATGGTCAGGGAGCTCGCCGCCATGGAAACCAAGAAGAAGACCACGCTCAGGACGTTTCTGGACAGCTGTGTTTATGGAACGGATAGTGGTTTGGAGTCGCAGTTGGTGGGGAGTCTGCACCGGAAGGGGTTCAAGACGAAGCAGAATTTCAGGATCGGGGGATACAAGTGGGATGTGTGTATTGAGGAGTTGAAGGTGGTGATTGATGTGGATAGTCGTAAATATCACGGGGATCCTCTGCATCAGACCTTCATTATTGATCGCTGGAAGACCAATCATGCGCAGCTGCTGGGATGGACCGCGCTGCGCATTACGGAGGATTGCGTCGGGCACGTCGCGGTCAGGAAGCTGATCCGGTTGCTGGAACAGGTCAGAGCATTCCGCACGAAAAGTCCGCGGGCGCGCTTGAGGGGGATCGTTGATGAGCCGGTGTGGATGTGGCATATGATGCTGACTCACTACTAACCTCGGTCACATGAGCGATATCCAGCACAGGTGCACAGTGGATGGCCAGGATTACCCCTTCACGTGGCCAGAAGAACAGACGCTGTTGGATGCACTGCTCGACCAGGATATCCCTGCCTATTATTCCTGCATGGAGGGACACTGTGGCACCTCCCAGGTCACGCTCACGGGCGGGCGCTCACACATGCTCAATAATGAGGTGTTGGGGAAATATGAGATCGAGAAGGAGGATCAGGTGCTGGCCTGTCAGGTCCTCCGCGAGGATGCGGGCCCGTACCACTGCATCTTTGAGTAGCCGCTAGCGGTCCAACCAGCCTTCGATGCCGCCGTCCAGGCTGGTCAGATTGCCATAACCAGCAGCTTCCAAAATCGCCACTGCCTGCGCAGATCGGACTCCGGCTGCGCAGTAGACCAGCACCTTCTCGCCCGCAGCCACCTCAGCAGGCACCTCGCCAGACCGGATCGCTGACAATGGAACATTCACGGCTCCGGGCATGGCATAGGCGGCGAATTCGTGGGGTTCACGGACATCAATTAGCACGGACCCCGGCGCCACCGAATCTGTCCGTGGCACATCCAACTCCTCGTGGGAGGAGGCTGGTGCCGGTGCCGTCCGTGCCAGTACCACTTCCAGGACACCCGGTGAGCCCAGCACGGGGATGTACTCCCAGGTCCCATCCATAGAGGAGTAGTACCCCAGCTTGCCTACCAGAGGCTTGCCCACGCCCGTGACCAGCTTCAATGCTTCCATCGCCATCGCTGATCCGACCACACCCACGACAGGTCCGAGCACCCCGGCCTGGGAGCAGGAGGGAACGGAACCGGCAGGTGGTGGGGTGGGGAAGAGGTCTTCGTAAATCGGTCCGTGGCCCGCGTGAAAGACGGTGAGCTGGGCATCAAACCCTAAAATGGAGGCCCAGATATGTGGGATCCCCAGAGAGGCGGCGGCCCAGGAAGCCACGTGGCGGGTCTCGAAGTTGTCGGAGCCGTCGAGGATCATGTCATAACCCTCCAGCATCGACAGCGCATTTGACCAGGTCAATCGCTCCAGTGCCACCTCCACATCCAGGTCCGGATTCAACGCCAGCATGGCCTCGCGCGCGGATTCCGCCTTGGGCTGCCCGACGCCGGCAGTCGAGTGAATCACCTGGCGGTGCAGATTCGACAGGTCCACCAGGTCATCGTCGATGATCAGCACATGCCCCACTCCCGCGCCAGCGAGGTACAGCAGCGCGGGAGACCCCAGGCCGCCGGCACCGATGACGGCGATGCGGGCGTCGAAAAGCAGCTGTTGGCCGGTCTGACCGACCTCGCCGAGCATGATCTGGCGGCGGTAGCGGGCAATATCTGCGCGTTTCACAGGCCCACCCACTCGGTGTCGCCGCCCACCAATTCCTGTTCTTTCCAGATCGGGACCTGGGCTTTCACGGCGTCGGCAAGCTCGGAGCACGCGTTGAAGGCGTCGTGGCGGTGCGCGGCGGCCGCAACCACCAAAAATGCGATGTCGCCGATCTGCAGCGCGCCCGTGCGGTGCGCCGTCCACAGTCGGGCACGCGGATGCTTTGCGACGACCCCGTTCCCCACCTCCCTGATCACCGCATCGGCGGTGGGGTGCGCGGTGTAGGTCAACGAGGACACGCGCGAACCACCGTCGTGGTCGCGGACCACGCCCTCGAACACCACGAGCGCACCCATGGCATCGGTGCAGGTTGCTGCCTTGGCTGACGCGAGGAACCCGGTGAGGGGCTTCTCGGTCATGAAAGCATCGATGAGTTTTCCGGTCTGTTCACCAACGTAGGCGGGGTCAGTGGTCATGGTGTCCTTTCAATGTGGCCAGGAGGTGATCGAGGAGGGGGTCGAGCACGGCTGCCGCATCACGGGCGGCACCTGTGGACCCGGGCAGAGCCATCACAAACGAGGTTCCGATGGTGCCTGCGACCGCACGTGACAACACCGCGGTGGGCACGGATTCCAGGCCCTTGTTCCAGAAGGCATGCACGATACCGGGGATTTCTTTGTCCAGGAAGGGGGTGAGGATTTCCGGGGTGCGGTCATCAGGTGTCAGTCCCGTACCACCGGACACCAGCAGCACATCGGGTAATCCGAGGCGGTCATTGAGCAGGCTGGACAGGATGTGCGGCAGATCCGCATCGGCGACCACGCGGGCATCAGGCACCGTGATGCCCCGGCCCCGCAGCCAGCCGACAAGGTAAGCGCCGGAGCGGTCCTCGTACTCGCCGGCCGCCGCGCGTGTAGAGCTGACCAGCACTAATCCGGTGTGCGCACTCATACCGACCAATCTCCGGACTTACCACCGGACTTGGCGAGCACGCGGATATCAGTGATCACGGCGAGTTTGTCCACGGCCTTGATCATGTCGTACACCGTCAGCGCGGCGGTGGTGACCGCGGTGAGGGCTTCCATCTCCACGCCGGTCACACCACGGGTTTTCACGGAAGCCTCAATGCGCACACCATCGTCGAGGCGCTCAAAATCGACGGTGATCTTGCCCAGCGGCAGGGGATGGCACAGCGGAATGATCTCCGGCGTCTTCTTCGCCCCCATGATGCCGGCCACGCGCGCCACAGGCAGCGCATCACCCTTGGGCAGGTCAGCGGCAAAGAGCTTCTCCACCACATCAGTGCGGGTGCGTACAAACCCCTCGGCTACCGCCGTACGGGTGGTCTCCTCCTTGGCGGTCACATCCACCATGTGTGCAGAACCGTCAGCCCTGACGTGGGTCAAATCGCTCATTGTCTCTCCTTCAACCAAGTGGGTATCTCAACCAAGCGGGTAGATTTCCACGCTGTTTCCTGCCTCCACCGTAGTCCGCGCGCGGACACGAATCAGGCAGGTTGCGCTGGCACCCTGGGCGAGCAGGTGGGAGGAGGTTCCCGGAAGTGGGGTGGCCACCAGGCGCCCATCCACGAGCTCCCACCGACCGCGGAGAAACTGATCCCTGGTGTCCTGCAAACCGGTGGCGGCATCGCCCATCTCAGCGATGATCGGGGTCAACGGCTCTCCCCGCAGCACCGGTGGGATGAACAACGCGAAACTTACCAGCGTGGAAATCGGATTACCGGGCAGCGCAATGACGGGCGTGCCATGGAATACCGCCAACCCCTGCGGGCCCCCGGGCTGCTGATCCACATGCCCGAACCACGCTCCCTCGGTGGGCTCCAGGACCTGCCGGATCACCTCGAATTTCCCCTGGCTGATACCCCCGGAAGTGATCACCGCATCGGGTTGATATTGGTCAATGGCCTGTTCGAGTTGATCAGCCAGGCGCGCCGGGTTGTCATCAGTATGTAACTGGGCGAGCACCTCAATCCCGTGTCGCTTGGCCAGGGCATACAGCAGGGGACCATTGGCATCGGGGATGGTGGCTGCGGGCTGGGCGGTGCTGGTGGCGTTCTCTGTTATTTCTGCTATTTCTGTTATTTCTGCGCCGCCGGTCACCGTGATGATCCTCAACCGGCGCACCACCTCCACAGACGTGATGCTCTGGCTCGCCAGCAGTGCAATATGCACGGGAGTGAGCTCGGTGTCCGCGGAGATGATCTCCGCGCCTGCACGGATATCTGATCCTTGTAAACGCATGAACTGGCCGGCGGCCGCGGCGGGGACTGTCACCGCCGTACCTTCAGGAACGAAATCACCCGGCCCGGTTTTCTCCACCGCGACCACCGCCGCAGTACCGGAAGGCAACCGGGCACCGGTCATGATGGGGCAGAGGGAGGCGTCGTCAAGCCCTTGTGGGTACACCGTGGCGGGGTCCACCCCGGCCGCCACCGTCGGACCCACCGGGAAGATGCCTCCGGCCAGCTGCGCGGTACTGAGTGCGTAACCGTCCATCTGGGAGTTATCAAAACGCGGAGAATCCCACCGGGCACTGACCGGGCCGGCGGTGCGGCGATCCAGCGCGGCGTGCAGATCCACCGTCTCACTGCCCAGTGGTGGGAGGAGTGATCTGATCTCATCCACGTGCTGTTCGGGTGTACGGGACATGGTGTGTTTCCTTCCGCCGCTCAACGGGACTGCCGGGACTGCCCGGGTTGCCTGGATTGAGGCTGCCCGGGTTGCTGTCGTGAAAACATCCTGATCACTCCGATCGCTCCGATGATCAGCACATACACCGCCAACAACATGATGACCGCCCCCAGAGCCCGATCCATGTCATTGGAGCTCAAGCCCAACTCGATGTGCAGGGGAATGGTGCGGGTGATACCAGCGACGTTACCCGCGAAAGTCAGCGTCGCACCATACTCACCCAGCGCGCGGGCGAAACCAAGGATCATGCCCATCGCGATCCCGGGCAGGCTCAGCGGGATGATCACCCGCCACATCACCTCCCACCGGGTGGCGCCCTCGGTGGCGGCGAGTTCCTCAAAACGCAGGGGAATGCCGCGTAAGGCGATGACCACCGTGGACACGAAGAAGGGCAGCGCCACAAACACCTGGGTGATCACCACCGCGGACGTGGTGAATGTGACCGGCATGCCGAGCTGATCCAAATACTGACCCAGAAAACCCCTGCGCCCCCATAGGAAAGTCAGAGCCAGACCCGACACCACCGGGGACAAAACCAGCGGTGCGTAGACCAGCACCTGAACCACAGCAACCCACCGGCGATGATTCCGGCCATGATGGTGCAGGGCCAAGGCCAGTGGAAATCCGAGCAATGCGCACAATCCGGTGGCCACCAGTGCTGTTCGGATGGATAATCCCACCGTCTGCAGGGCTTCCGGCTGGGTGAGCAGTTCCCATGACCTGAACCACGGGATGTGCAGGATCAGTGCGAGGATCGGCCCCAGGATGAACAGCAGAGCGATGGTGGCCGGGATCAGCAACCAGGTGGGCAGGCTGAAATTGGGGACCCGCGCCGGGCTCAGCAACCAGGTGGGCAGGCTGAAATTGGGGACCCGCGCCGGGCTCAGGGATCTCCCAACGCCCCCAATACTGTTGGCTCCGCCGTGCCCGTTAGTCTGTTCCGAACCCATAACCTGCGAGGATACCCTGGGCGCTTTCTGAGGTCAGGAACTCCGCGAAGGCAACGGCCACATCATTATCCCGCCCCCGCGTTGTCAGTGCCGCCGGATAGTCATTCGGAGGCGTCCCGTCGAGCTCAATGACCGTGATGTCCCGCGTACTGCCCAGAGCTTGTGCATCAGTGGAGTAAATGAAGCCGGCATCCACCGCGCCGGTGGCGATCTTCGTGGTCACATCGTTCACATTGGCCTCCTCGGAGCTGGTGGCTAAATCCACCCCGGCGTGCTCAAGTGCGGTGGTGGCGAGGGCACCACACGGAACCTCAGGAGCGCAGATGGCAATCAGATGGTCGGTGGTATCGGCCAGCTCCCGGATCTGGGCGGGATTGCCGTCGGCGGTGGCCAGCACCAACCGGTTGGTGGCGATGACCTCCACCTCGGAGCTGGTGAACTCCTCCAGTGCAAGGGCTTTGTCCATGGTGGCTCCATCGGCTGAGATGAACAGGTCTGCGGGCGCACCTTCTCCCAACTGGCGGACTAGGGCGGCAGAACCGGCGAAGTTGAACACGATCTCCGCGTCGGGGTGGTCCTCCGCAAAGGTTTCGGCGAGGTGTTCTCCCACGGTGCCCAGCGAGGCCGCTGCGAAGACATGGGCGGTGCCGGAATCACGGTCCGAACCAGAGCCAGAGTCGGATGATAGGCATCCTGCCAGCAGGAATACTGCGACCAACAAGACAGGAATGCTGAGGATGAACCTGAACCCTTGCTTCATGGAGTCGCCTTTCCTACGATTGGGGCAGTATTAAATTGAGCGTAATTGAGAAAGCGTGTGAATACCGGCCATGGACATTCATTATTTCGCGGCTGCCCGCGCGGCCCGTGGGGTTGACCGGGAGACCATCGCAGGGCAGGATGCGACCCTTCGTGATCTCCTGATCCGCCTGGGCGAGGAGAACACCGACACCACCGCCGCAGGTATGACCTTGGCGCAGGTCTTTGACCGCTGCACCTTCCTCATCGATGGCCGTTCCGCCCAGCCCGACGCCTCCCTGGCCGGTGTCTCCCGCGTGGATGTACTGCCGCCCTTCGCCGGTGGTTAAACCGGAAAAGTGAAGATCCTGCGTGGTTCCAGACGGACTGTGTCGCCTACCGCGAACGGCCCCTCGGACACCCCGGCGCCCATGGCCGTGCGGATCAACCAACCCGGTCCCAGGTAAGTCACCTGTTCCACCGCCACCCCGTCGCCTGCAGCCACGACGGTGACCTCCTCCGGCCTGCTGGCCGTGACTTGGGTGCCGTGTTTATCCACATTCAACCTCGTCCTCGCCAGAAACTCCGCCACAAACAAACTCGCCGGGGAGTCAATCAACTCCTCTGGGCGCCCCGCCTGAGCAACCCGCCCGTCCTGCAGAATGACCATCTGATCGGCTAAGGCGAAGGCCTCGTCCTTGGAATGGGTGACATAGACAAACGTCAACCCGAGATCCCGCTGAATCTGCCGGAGATCATCAAGGATGTCTCGGGCGAGTTGTTCATCCAGATGCGCCATGGGTTCATCAAAGAGATACACCTGCACCTGCCTGATCAGGGCCCTGGCGATACCCACCCGCTGTTTCTGCCCACCGGATAGTTGCGAGATCCTCCGCCCGGCCAGGTGATCAATGCGCAGCATGGAAAGAACCTCCCTGACCCGTCCTGCCACCTCAGCCCCGGAACAACGGGAGCCACGCAGCCGCAGCGGGAAAGCGACATTATCCGCCACGGTGAGATGCGGGTAGAGGGGAGCATCCTGAAAACACAGGGCGGTCGACCCTAATTCCACCGGTTGCCCATCGATGCTCACCTCACCGGAATCCGGTGCGTCCAGACCTGCGAGCAACCGCAGCAGGGTGGTTTTGCCGCTCCCCGAAGGGCCCACGATCGTGGTGATGGAACCGGATGGAACCTCCAAGGTCACCTCATCCAGGGCGGTGACCCCGTCGAACACCCTGCTTACGCCCTGTACCTGCAGTGCCACGTGGATTAGCGCCTACGTCCGCCGAGCAACCCGGTGAGCGGGCCGAGCACCCAGTTCACCACCGCCAGCACCAGGGCACCCCACACCGCGGACCAGAAGTCTGTGATGTGAAGACCCAGGCCCACCATGTTGGATATCCACTCCGCGAGGAGGAAGATACCGGCGTTGATGACCAGGACAAATAACCCGAGGGTGAGGATGGTCAGGGGAAGGCCGATGAGCTTGAGCACTGGTCTCACCGTGGCGTTGAGCAACACGATGATGGCGGCCACGCCCAGGAACACCAGGACATTGTCATATTCACCGTTGGCGTAGAGCGGTTCCGGGGGCGTGGTGATGGAGATGCCAGCGATGAGCTGGATAACCACCCATAATGCTGCCGCCGTGGCTACGGTGCGAACGAGGAAACCCCATAAACTACCCATTGTGAACAGCCTCCCAGGCGTGGATAAGCCGGTTGTTTTCCTCGCGCGTGGTGACTGTGATCCGGGCACCCTCCGGGAAGGCGCGGATGACCACCCCGTGCTCGGCGAGCCTGCCGGCCAGGTCTGATGCCTGCTCACCGGGTAGCCACACAAAGTTCGCCTGGCTGGGGGCAGCGCCCACTGCGGTAGCCACGCGATCACGTTCGGCGACCACTTCCTCGGCGCGTTCCATGAGCTCATCGGCGGCATTGAGGGACGCGATGGCGGCCGCCTGTGCGACGGAGCTGACCGCGAAGGGGATGGCCACCTTGTTCATCGCAGCAATGATCTCCGGGTCGCCGAAGGCATAACCGATGCGCACCCCTGCCAGACCATAAGCCTTGGAGAAGGTACGCAGACCCACCACATTGGGGTAGCGGCGCACAGCTTCGGTGGCCACGGGGGAGTCCTCGGAGCGGTTGAACTCGAAATAAGCCTCATCCAGACCCACCACCACATGGGATGGCACCCGCTCCATGAAGGCCTCGAACTCCGCCTCGGTGAAGGTGGTGCCCGAAGGGTTGTTGGGATTGCAGAGGAAAATCAGGCGGGTGCGGTCAGTGATGGCCGCGATCATGCCGTCCAAATCGTGCCCCTGGGTCTCCGGGAGCAACGGGATCGGAACGGCCACCGCGCCAGCGACGCGGGCGAAGATGGGATAACCCTCAAAGCTGCGCCACGGGAAGATCACCTCATCGCCCTGCAGGCAGGTGGTCTGCACCAGCTGTTGGCACAGGGCGGAGGAACCACAGCCCACCGTCACCTGCTCCGGATCAAGTTCCAGATGCTCAGCCAACACACCCCGAAGCTCCACCGCTGCGATGTCCGGATAACGGTTGGCACCCCCTGCCGCTTCGGTGATGGCGGAGATTGCTGCAGGCAGCGGGGTGAAAGCAACCTCATTGGAGGACAACTTGGTGGCGTTGTCGATGTCTTTTCCGGGAACGTAGGTGGGGATATCGGAGAGATCGGCTCTAATCATGTTTCCAACCCTACTAGCGGGGGTGGGCAACCATCTGAAACCGCCGTTGACCCCGTAATTTGTCTAAATCTGAGAACGCGCGGTACTGTACTAGACGGTTATACCGATGCTATCGGCCATGACCATGGAGGCGTGCCAGAGCGGCCGAATGGGGCTCACTGCTAATGAGTTGTCCTTTTAACGGAGGACCGGAGGTTCAAATCCTCTCGTCTCCGCTCTCTGATCCTTAACGGGATCAGAGGCATGCGCCCGTAGCTCAACGGATAGAGCATCTGACTACGGATCAGAAGGTTGGGGGTTCGAATCCCTCCGGGCGCACGATAGAAAGAAATCCCAGCCAAGCGGCTGGGATTTTTTTTGCTTGTCGACGAAAAGCGTGCACAACGTCACAAGCTTTCCCCGAAAAGGGGGCCATTTTCCCAACATCGTGTGACGTTATGCACGGTGCAGGCGCGTGCCTGCTGCGGGAGGCTGGAGGGGTTGGGGGCGTCGTCAAGCAAATAGCATAATTCACGTGCTGGGGGTGACTTGGGGGTGGGCAGAAAGGCCACAGTCTGGTAGCAGGTCTCTGCAATATTGCAGGTGGTTCAAGGTGCCTCGTCCGCCACGCGGTGTGGTCATACCTTATTGGTGACTCCATTTTGTACCCTTTTCTGTGAATGGCGTTACTATTCCCAGGTTAATTAGAGAGCAATAGGGAAAAGGAGGGATGTCACCATGAGTGCATCTGAAGTGAAAGAAGACTCCGCTGGGGAAACCGGAGATGTAATGAAGGTGGGGAATCGCAAGGAGTGGCACCGCCAGGCGCGAGGTCTGATCACCGGTGTGGTGCTCGCCCTGCTGGTGTATCTCTTCTTCCCCGCGAACGCCGTGGAGGTGGTTGCCGAGTCCGCAGGTTTCGACCCGGACGCGGAATACTCCCGTGACGCCATGCGCATCACCGCCGCCACCACCGTCCTCATGGCCGCCTGGTGGATGACCGAGGCCATCCCGCTGCCGGCCACCGCCCTAATCCCTCTGATCGCGTTCCCGCTGTTCCAGGTGACATCGTTCGCCTCTGCGGCGGCACCTTATGCCAACCCCACCATCTTCCTGTTCCTCGGCGGATTCCTGCTGGCATTGGGTCTGCAGAAGTGGGACCTGCACCGCCGCATGGCGCTCGCCGTGGTGTTGGCTGTGGGCACCAAGCCCAAGCAGCTGGTTCTGGGTTTCATGGTGGCCACCGGATTCCTCTCCATGTGGGTCTCCAACACCGCCACCGCCGTGGTCATGCTTCCGATCGGCATGTCTGTGCTGGTGCTCACCGCTGAGACCGTCGGCGGAATGAAGAACCAGAAGAAGTTTGCCACCGGTCTCATGCTGGCCATCGCCTACGCGGCCTCCATCGGTTCCCTGGGCACCCTGATCGGTACCCCGCCGAATGCTCTGTTGGCTGCCTACATGTCGGAATCCCACGACATCACCATCGGTTTCGGCCAGTGGATGATGGTGGGTGTACCGATCGCCGTCATCTTTACCGTTCTGGCGTGGCTGGTTCTGACCACCGTGTTCAAGCCGGAGATCGATGAGATCCCGGGGGGTAAGGAACTGATCCGCGAGGAGATCAAGAAGCTGGGACCGTGGACCCGCCCGCAGATCGCCGTCGGCCTGGTCTTCCTGGCCGCAGCTATCTCCTGGGTGTTTGTGCCACTGGCTCTGGACTGGACCGGTTCCGAACTGGCCATCCACGACGCCATGGTGGGCATCATCGCCGGTGTCATCCTGTTCACCGTGCCGGCGAACTTCAAGACCGGTGAGCGACTGCTCGACTGGAAGACCGCCAATGAAACCCCCTGGGACGTACTGATTCTCTTCGGCGGCGGGTTGTCGCTGTCTGCCATGTTCACCCAGACCGGTCTGTCCCTGTGGATCGGTGAGCTGGCGAAGGGCCTGGGCGCCCTGCCCATCATCCTGCTGATCTTCTCCGTGGCCGCGCTGGTGCTGTTCCTCACCGAATTCACCTCCAACACCGCCACCGCCGCGACCTTCCTCCCGATCATGGGTGGTGTTGCAGTCGGCATCGGTCTCACCGCCGGCGGCGAGCAGAACATCCTGCTGCTCACCATTCCGGTTGCACTCTCCGCGACCTGTGCCTTCATGCTTCCCGTCGCGACCCCACCGAACGCCATCGCCTTCGGTTCCGGCTATGTCAAGATCGGCGAGATGGTCAAGGGTGGTATCTGGCTCAACATCATCGCCGTCATCCTCATCACCATCTTCACCTACCTGGTGGCGATCCCGGTCTTCGGCATCGTGCTTTAACATTCACTGAAATCCTGGTGAACTAATCGCCCGCCCCCGGTTCCTGCCGCGGGGCGGGCTTTCTCCTTTGACCTGCGGATTTGTGAGAAAATCGAACCGGGTGTAATGTAATCAGTCGTTGCAGAGAGCGCGTGAGCGATAATCTGCACTGCGCCCGTAGCTCAACGGATAGAGCATCTGACTACGGATCAGAAGGTTGGGGGTTCGAATCCCTCCGGGCGCACAATATAGAGAAATCCCAGCCGGTTGGCTGGGATTTTTTGCTTGTCGACGAAAACCCCAAAACCCGTGCACAATGTCACAAGATTTCCCCGAAAAGGGGCCGTTTTCCATGAAATCTTGTGACGTTATGCACGCGTGAGAGTAAAACCTGGAGATCTCCAACTTTTGCGCTCCCTTTTGTTCCCCTCTGCTCCCCAGCGGATGAGGGGTGGTCGTCGAGAAGCGCTTTTTAAGCTTTAGAACACCTCGATGCGTGCGCCGAGGGTCTCGGCGTGGATCAGCTGTTTGTCCCAGTTGGGTTGGCCGGGGTGCATGCGCAGCACGGGGCGGGAGGAGGTGAGCATCGGGCTGACGGAGTCCGTGGAACGGCCATGCCCGGTGCGGGCCTCGTAGCGCAGACGGGAACGGTAACCGTTATCGGCCAGCTGCTCCACGCTCGGTGGAGTGCCGGCGAGGTGATCGCGGGTCTCCTGCAGGATGGCCAGTGCCTCGTCGAGCGACTTGAGCAGGGCATCAGCGTTGCTTTCGCACATGGCGCGGACCAGCGCGGGGTCGGTGCCGGCAACCCGGGTGCCATCGCGGAAGCTGCCGGCCGCAAGGGAAAGGGAGAGGGCGCCACCGTTGTCACCGACGATGGCGAGGGTTTCTGCGAGGAGATGTGGCAGGTGGGAGACCCGGGCGGCGGCGGCATCGTGGGGGCCCACGCGGGAGGGCACCACCTCGGCGCCGACTGCGGCGGCCATCTGGCAGACGTCCTTCCAGATGCCGGTCCACCGGGAGGACACCTTCGGGGCGTCCATGAGGTGGTCGAAGGTGATCACCCATACGGCGCGGTCGAACAGGCCCGTCATGGAGGCGCCCCACCCGGAATTCGCGGTGCCGGCCATGGGGTGGCTGCCCACGTAGCGATCGTCCATGCCGCGGGCTTTCACAGCTTCGTAGACGGCGGTCTTCACGCTGACCACATCGGTGAAGCCACAGGAGGGGGCGTGGGTGTTGATGTCATCGAGGAGTTCACCCACCGCGGTCATGGGGACGGCGAGGACGATGAGTGCATCCTCCGTGGCTGCGCGCTCGAGGGTGGGGATGAGATCAGCGGAGACATCAAAGCCCTCGTCAACGGCGGATCGGGCGCCGGAGCGGGAGCGATTATAACCGAAAACAGGGTGGCCGACGGCATGGAGGTCACGCAGCAGGGATCCTCCGATGAGGCCGAGGCCAAGGATACAGACCGGGCGGGAGATGTCTTTGGTAGTCACCTGACAAGTGTGGCACATTACCACTACGGTTAGCTCTATGGATGACAGTTTTAGCTTTGCGGTCACAGCCACACTGGCGGATGGACGCTGGCATGTGCGTGAATTTGACGATAATTTCACCAGAATTTCCACTTCTGTCAAGGCAGTGCGGGCGCTGCGCAGTGAAGGTCCGGCGTTTGCACTCCTCAGCGTCGAAGATGAGTACTTTGTGATTGTCCGCCCGACTCCCGGCAACACCTATATATTCCTCTCTGATGCCACGATGGCGGTGGATGATGATTTCGCCGCTTCCGCGATGGATGAGCTTGATGCGGATATCCCGGATCTGAACCCCGATGAGCTGGATGATGTTGATCCCTGGCCTGAGGGTGATTTTAATATTCTCGCGGATCTGGGCCTGGCCGAGGAGGTGGTGTCCGTGATCTGTGATGACATGGATCTGGCGCCCTCCGAGCAGCTTCTGCGCATCGCTGAGGAACTCGGTTTTGGCACCGAGCTCGCCCGCGCCACGGGCATGGACTGATATGGGCGTACTACCCACCCCGCTGCGGGTGCGCGAAGACGAACGCCGGGTGCGTCACGCCATCGAGGTGGCAAGGCAGACCCCGCTTGACGACGTTCCAGTGGGCGCCGTCATCTATTCCCCCGACGGCCAGATCCTGGCCACCGCCACCAACCGCCGTGAGACGGACGCTGATCCGACAGCCCACGCGGAGATCATCGCCCTGCGGCAGGCCGCCCGCCGGTACTCGGACGGATGGCGATTAACTGACTGCACCCTGGTGGTCACCCTGGAACCGTGCACCATGTGCGCCGGCGCGCTGGTGGGCGCCCGGGTGGGCAGGCTGGTGTTCGGTGCGTTTGAGCCCCGCACCGGCGCGTGCGGCTCAGTATTCGATGTGGTGCGGGACCCGGCCGTGCTGCACCGCGTGGAGGTGACCGGCGGGGTCCTCGAGCAGGAGACCGCTGCGCTGATGACGGGCTTTTTCGAACAACAACGCTGAGGCTCCGGGGGAGTTTTATCACAGCCTGATGAAAATTCAATAACGGTCAGTTCCCTGGGCGACACTCGGTCGGGGGCACGCCTATTGTGGGGCGGTATAGCAACTGAAACGAACTTATTTTAGGAGTTGAACATCATGGGAGACTTTTCCAACAAGGCTGAAAACGTAGGCGGCAAGATCAAGGAAGGCACCGGCGAGGCTGTGGGCAATGAGTCCCTTGCTGATGAGGGCCGTGCTGACCAGACCAAGGCCGACATCAAGGACGCCGTGAGCAACGCCGGCGACAAGGTCAAGGATGCAGCAAACAAGGTGCTGGGTTCCTTCCAGAAGGATGATCCGGACAAGGAGCACCCAGAGGCCGTCAACTAATTCCCCTTCCGGGGCTCTTTTAGACCAGATTTGTTCGACACGTCACCAAACCATTAAGCTGGTCTGCGGTGGCGTGTCCGAGCGGCCGAAGGTGATCGCCTCGAAAGCGATTGTTGGGTAATCCCCAACCGGGGGTTCAAATCCCCCCGCCACCGCCAAAAACCATCTACCGACTTGTCTTGTCGGTAGATGGTTTTATTTTTCCTTGAGCAAAGGCGTGTTAGCTGCTGAGTGATGAACCACCACCTCCGCCGTTTCCGCCTCCGGGCAGGGTGGCGTCAACGAACCCGTCATCGGTGTTTACATACCGCGGTCTCCAGTTCATCTCTGATCCGGGGCGCTCGTTGCCGTTGGAATCGTAGAATACACCGTCGCAGATCTCATTGATGGTTTCCAGGGAAGGTCCGACGTACAGGGTATAAACATGGGGATCGCTGTGGAGATCTCCGGCCCTGAACCCGTGTCCAACAAATGGGATGTCCCCGGTGTTCGACTGCCTGGTGGTCTGCCCGGGTTCTGGAAGCGCGTCAAGGTTCATGATGAAGGTTGGGCTGATCGTTCCGGTCACGGTGGGGTGCATCGCATAACCGGGTCCCCATTCTTCCAGGGGGGTGTCCATGCCCGACGGGGTGAAGGATGAGAGATACCAGTCATGGGAGGCGAGGACGCCATCCTCATAGATTGGGTTGTAGGCCTCTATTTTACCGTCGGGTGCAAGACAGTAGATGGGCACGCCACCACCCCGGCCATTGTCCACTGACGTAGCGGCGGGGAGAACGGCGAGGGAGAGGCCAGCTGTGGCGAGGGTGGCCATGGTGATGCGAAGGGTGTGAGAAAGATGGGACATGAAGTCTCCTAGGGGCGGGGTCGTGCATGGGCTTGATCGATAATCAGTTGTGATATAAATCATAAGTTGGCCCAAATGTTTTGTCTAGAGAACTAATGTTCGCCCGCTCAGTGGCTCAGTGGCAATCTGGACCAGTCGATCTCGGTAGTGGGATCATTGAATTGATAACCGGGGGTCCAGTAGATCTCCTCGGCTTCGCGCTCTGAGCCGAGGGCGTCGTAGAAGGTTCCTTCGCAGCGGTCGTGGATGATCGTGGTTGATGGGCCGATGTACATGTAGAACGCAGGCGCGTCGGCCTGGGTGTAGAGGTTGTTTTCATTGCGGAAGCTAATGCCCGCGAACCTGATATCACCGGTATTTGAGTCCTCGGTGGTGGTGCCGGTGAATCCCCGTGCGTCAAAGGTCAGGCTCTGTGTTTCGGTCATCTCGCCGAATCCACTCGGATGAATCCCAAAATTCTCGCCCTCCCGGTAAGCGAGGAAATCACTCACATCAATTGAGGGATCGGAATGGAGGCCGACGTGCCAGTGCGGGATGTTCGTTGTGGGATCAGCGTTGAAGGTGGCCGGCGGGGAGATGATGCCATCAGGCGCCAGGCAGTAGGTGGGCGAACCTGATTCCATGGCAGGTGCTGCCGTGGCGAGTGTGGGAGAAGCGGTGGCACAGAGGGTAGCCAGGGCGATGATGACGGGAACGGCGCTTCGGGTAGGGGCTGGCATGGAATTTCCTCAGATCCGAGACGGGAATCATATTGAGACGCAGATCATAAACTTTCCTTAACTGAAGTGTACGGTGCGTGGTAGGTGATTGGGAAGGTTTTGAAGAGCTGAAAATAGGCTCTGAGCAGCTGTTTTTATATCCTCATATATTATTTTCGGGGCCTGGAATCTCGTTGGCGGTGATTCCGTGCGACATAATCCCGGGGAGCGCAGTGCGGTTTGCAGTGTGATTGGTGCCGGGCGCGGTCGAGAGCAGTCGTACCTTGTCCGGGTTCCACGATTCCTCTGAGCGGTTCTCCTATTCGTGCCTTCCGCAGGTAAGTTGGGGAGGGTATTTGACTTCAGGACGGTTAGAGGAGAAACTCCCCGGTGGCAAAGCTGCTCTTCAGGTTGGGCCGATGGTCCTATAACCGCAAGTGGATCGTGATTTCTGCCTGGTTACTCATCCTGGCCATCGTCGCGGGACTCGCGCTTTCACTGCAGCGTGGATTTACCGATACCTTCACCATTGATAACACTCCCTCCATCGATGCCACCGAGTCATTGGTGGAGAACTTCCCGGATCAGCCGAACCCGGTCACAGCCGCAGGTATCAATGTGGTCTTCCAGGCACCGGAGGGCATGACGCTGGAACACCCCGAGATGATGTTGGCGGTGGATTCCGTCGTTGAGACCCTGGAGGCCAACCTCGGTGATGAGATGACCGGAACTGACCGTTTCGGTAACCCGGCAGTGGTGTCGCCGGCCCTGGAGCAGCAGATCGTGGAGCAGATGACCGGCATGGGGCTGCCGGAGGAATCGGCCATCGAGGACGCCGCCAATCTCCGGATGCTCAGCGATGACGCCACCATCGGCTACACCACCTTCAACGTGGATGTGCCGGGCCCGGAGTATGTCACCTCCGAGCACCGTGATGCCATCAATGATGCCCTGGATAAGGGCCGTGACCTGGGCGTCCGCGTTGAGGCCGGTGGCGCGGGATTCGGTGATCCGATCCAGATTGAAACCACCAGTGAGATCATCGGCATCGGTATCGCCTTCCTTGTTCTTATCTTCACCTTCGGATCCCTCGTGGCTGCCGGTCTGCCGTTGATCACCGCGGTGATCGGCGTCGGCATCGGTGCGCTTTCCATTGTCCTGGCCACCACTTTCATGGATTTGAATAACATCACCCCGGTGTTGGCCGTGATGATCGGTCTGGCGGTGGGTATCGATTACGCCCTGTTCATCCTGTCCCGTTACCGCGCCGAATATAAACGGATGCCCCGTGCCGAGGCCGCCGGTATGGCGGTGGGCACCGCTGGTTCCGCCGTGGTGTTCGCCGGCGCCACTGTGATCATCGCGCTGGTTGCACTCGCAATCGCTGATATCGGCTTCCTCACCGTCATGGGTATCTCCGCCGCGTTCACCGTCTTGATGGCGGTGCTCATCGCGATCACCTTCATCCCGGCGCTGCTGGGTGTGCTGGGTGGTCGTGCGTTCAAGGGCAAGATCCCCGGGATCGCGGGCAACCCGACGCCGAAACAGACCTGGGAACAGGCGCTGAGCCGTCGTTCGAAGGGACGCACCTGGGTGACCTTTGTGCAGAAGGTTCCCGGTCTGGTGGTGGCCGTGGTGGTTCTGGGCCTGGGAGCCCTGTCCATTCCGGTCATCAACCTTGAGCTGGCGCTGCCCTCGGATTCCACGTCTAATATCGACACCACCCAACGCCAGTCCGCGGAGCTCATGGCGGAGGGCTTCGGGGCAGGTGTGAATGCGCCATTCCTGGTGGTGGTGGATGCGAATGAGGTCAACGCCGATGCGCTTGCATTGCAACCGCTCATCAGCGTCCAGGACACCGGTGAGCCCGGCTTTGACCGCGAGGCGGCCGCCCGCTTTGCGACGTTCCTGTACGTCACCCAGACCTATGATTCCAACCTGGATGTCAAGAACGCCCAGATCATCGGTGTGAACAATGACAGCACCGCAGCCCAGGTTCTGGTGACCCCCTTCACGGGACCTGCTGATCCCGCCACCACTGATCTGCTCCATGTCCTGCGCACCCAGGAAACCCAGATGGAGGACGCCACCGGGGTGGAACTGGGCACCACGGGACTCACCGCGGTGCAGCAGGACATCACCGAACAGCTGGAGGGGGCCATGCCTTTGTACCTGGCTGTGGTGGTGGGTCTGGCGATCTTCCTGCTGATACTGGTGTTCCGCTCAATCATGGTTCCGTTGGTCGCGGGACTCGGCTTCCTCCTGTCCGTCGGCGCGGCCTTCGGCGTAACTGTGCTGTTCTGGCAGGAGGGACTGTGGGATATCGTCAACACCCCGGGCCCGTTGATCTCCTTCATGCCGATCTTCCTCATCGGTGTCACCTTCGGCCTCGCCATGGACTACCAGGTCTTCCTGGTCACCCGCATGCGCGAGCACTACTCCCACCATGACGGCAAGGGGATCGCAGGGTCTAAGTACAGCCCGGTGGATCAATCGGTCATTGAGGGTTATACGCAGGGTTCCCGTGTGGTCACCGCCGCGGCGTTGATCATGATCGCGGTCTTCGCGGCGTTCATCGATCAGCCCCTGCCCTTCATCAAGGTCTTCGGCTTCGCGCTGGGTGTGGGCGTGTTCTTCGATGCCTTCTTTGTCCGCATGGGTCTGGTTCCCGCCTCCATGTTCCTCATGGGCCGGGCCACCTGGTGGATGCCCCGCTGGTTGGACAGAATCCTGCCCAGTCTTGACGTGGAGGGTTCCGCCCTGGAAAAGGAATGGGAGCGCAGCCAGGTCAGGCAGTAGAGTGGTCAACCATGTCTGCGGAAAAACCTGATCTCTCGTTCACGCTCCACACCAAGCTTGACGACGACACTCCCGGCAAGCACGGTCGCACCGGAACCATCCATACCCCCCACGGCGACATCAGAACCCCGGCTTTCATCCCGGTGGCCACCAAGGCGACCGTGAAAACCCTGACCCCGGAGCAGATCCGTGAAACCGGTGCACAGGCCATCCTGTCCAACGCGTACCACCTGTATCTGCAGCCGGGCTCCGATATCGTCGATGAAGCAGGGGGCGTCTCAACATTCGAGAACTGGCACGGTCCCACCTATACCGACTCCGGTGGATTCCAGGTGATGAGTCTGGGTTCCGGGTTCAAGAAGGTGCTGGCGATGGACACCGCCAACCTCACCCGTGAGGACATCAAGGCCGCGAAGAAGGAACGCATGGCCCATGTGGATGAGGACGGCGTTGATTTCAAGTCCTTCATCGACGGCTCCAAGCACCGCTTCACCCCGGAAGTCAGCATGCAGATCCAGCACCAGCTGGGTGCCGATATCATCTTCGCCTTCGATGAACTCACCACGCTCATCGACACCTATGACTACCAGGTTGAATCCGTTGAGCGCACCCGTCGTTGGGCACAGAGGTGTCTGCTGGAACATGAACGTCTGACACAGGAGCGCGTCGATAAGCCTCTGCAGTCGCTCTGGGGCGTCGTGCAGGGCGCCCAATATGAAGATCTGCGCAGAAATGCTGTCCACGGTCTGCTGGAGCTCGACCGCCGCGCGGTCGACGAGGGCCGTCGCGGTTTCGGCGGTTTCGGTATCGGCGGTGCTCTGGAGAAGGAGAACCTGGGCACCATCGTGGGCTGGGTCTGTGATGAACTGCCCGATGAAAAGCCTCGTCATCTCCTGGGGATTTCCGAGCCGGATGACCTCTTCGTGGCGGTTGAGGCAGGTGCGGACACCTTCGACTGCGTCGCACCGACCCGCTTGGGGCGACGAGGTGGCGTGTACACCCTGGATGGGCGCCTCAACCTGGTCAGCTCCCGCTTCAAGCGTGACTTCCGCCCCATTGATGAAGAGGTGGGCGGTTATGTCAGCCAGAACTACACCCGCGCCTATATCCAGCACCTGCTCAAGGCGAAGGAATTCCTGGCCGGGACCCTGTGCACCATGCACAACCTTCACTTCATGATCAAGCTTGTCGACGACATCCGTGCCTCCATCGACAATGGCACCTACTACGAGTTCAAGGAAGAATTCCTGGGAAGGTACTACGCCAACAAGAAATAGAGTCGGTGCACGGCTGGCACAACAGGAAAAGTATCCTGTAAATCCATGAGCGCTGATTCCTATTTCCTCCGCACCGGCCCCACCACCTTCCAACCCACCCCCCTGACTGAAGGTGCCTGGTCCCGGGAGGATTATCACTTCAGTGCGCTGGCTGGCCTGATGGTCCATGTCCTGGAAGAAAACCGCGGGAAAAGCCCCCTGCAGTTGGCGCAGCTCTCCTTCGATATCCTGGGCCGCCTGCCTTTTGCTGAGGTGGATATCAGGGTTGAGGTTCTACGTCCGGGGCGGACCATTGAACTGGTGGAGGCGGTGGCCACCATCGCGGGCAGAAGCGCGATCAGGGTGCGTGCCTGGTATCTGCTGGCCACTGATACGGAAGCAGAAGCCGGAACCCCCGCCACACCTCTCAAGGCACCGCAGGACTGCCCACCCCGGGACATCACCACGATATGGGGCGGTGGCTTCATGGAACAGTTGGAGGCCCGCGAGGCTGTTCCGGCAACCATTGGCCGGGGAGCCACCTGGCTCACCTCACCCACCAGTCTGGTTGCAGATGAGCCACAGATTCCGGTGGCCCAGTACTGCGCCTTGATTGATGTGTCCAATGGGATGGCGGTGCGTCAGGAGCCAGGGAAGTGGGCTTTCCCGAATGTGGATCTGACCGTGCATTTCTTCCGCCAGCCGGAAGGGGAGTGGGTGGGTATGGATACCAGCGTGGACTGGGGAGCCACCGGCATGGGCATCACCAGCACAGTGCTCCATGACATCCACGGGCCGGTGGGACGTGCGCTGCAGAGCGTGACACTCCGAAAGCTTTAAACGCCTGCGCCATAACCTTCCCGGCGCTTAACCCAGCCGATGACCAGGTAGGTCAGGGGCAGCATGACGATCTCAATGAGGGTCTTCCACAGGAAACCCACCAGGACGTAGTTGAAGAAATCAGAGCCGGTGGTGATGCCGATGACCGGTGCTGCGATCGCACAGAAGAGCAGGGTATCGCCCAGTTCACCGACCACGGTGGAACCGAGAAGACGCGCCCACAGGGATTTCTCACCCGTGCGTTTCTTGATGGCCACCAGCACATAGGCGTTGAGCAGCTGGCCCACCATATAACCGGCCAATGATGCCAATACGATCTGGGGCACCAGGCCCAGTGTGGCCTCGAAGGATTCCTGTCCCTCCCAGAAACTGGCAGCAGGCAACCAGATGGCGATATAGAAGGAGATGACGGCCACGATGGTGACCACGAAACCAGTGATGATGGCACGGCGGGTGGGACGCAGGCCGTAGCATTCAGCCAGCACATCACCGAGGATATAGGCGGCGGGGAAGAGGAAGAAGGCACCATCGGTGATCAGTGGTCCCAGTTCCACACCCTTGGATGCAGTTATGTTGGAAATCAGGAAGATTGCGGTGAACAGGGCCACAAGCACGGGGTACATGCTGGCCTGTAACGGAATGAACTGAGCTTTGCCGGACGCGGTGGCACTTGTAGTAGTACCGGCCACGCCCTGCCCAGACGTTGATGTGGTGTTGTCATTTTTCACGTTCACCACCTTAAACCCGCCGGTGGCACAGAGAGAATTCATAGATGAAAAATCTTTCATGATTGTTTCATGGTGGTTTCATCGGCCCGGATTTAACTAGGTGGTGTCAGCAAGGAAGACACCCTCCCGCCGAAAGGTTTGCACCATGACCACCACCCTGGATTTCACCACCTTCCATCCCCAGATCTCAACCATGGTTCCCGAGAAGCTCCCCGCAATCGCCGCCACCGGGCCGCGCCGGGAGGCACCACTGCCAGCGCGCATCCAGGCCAGCTACACCGCCCGCTTTGTTGCTTCCGCCGTTGCGCAGCACCCACAGGATTTCCACCTGATCGCTGGCGGGGACCTCACCCCGGCCCCTGGTGATGTGGTGATCGCACGCATCAGCCACATCAGTAACCACAAGCGCGTGGAAACCCCGGCGTCCCGCAAGGCAGTGCTTTTCGACGGCGCCCTGGTCATGCTCGCCTATGGACACCGCTATGCAGCCGATCAGTTCCTGGCCCATGTTCCCGACAACCTGGACCACTGCCACCTGGTAGCTGCCGGAGGCATCGCCGGGGTGGTCACCGAACTGCATGACCGCATGGAAGAACCCACCGAGATCGAACCACTCGGCCTGCTGGCCACAACTGATGGGGTGGTCAATGTCCGTGACTTCGCAGCCTTCGACAACCCCCTGGCTGTGGCGGCCCCAAAGCAGCGCCCCAAGGTCATCGCCGTGCTGGGCACCTCCATGAACTCGGGCAAATCCACCACCCTGGCCTGCCTGGTCAACGGTCTCACCGCAGCCGGACAACAGGTTGCGGCAGGTAAGATCACCGGCACCGGTGCCGGAAATGACCGCATGCTCTATCACGATGCCGGCGCACACCGCGTGGTGGACTTCACCGATTTCGGATACCCCACCACTTTCAAGATGAACTTTGCTGAAATCCGCGCACTCACCGTCAACATGATCAACACCCTGTCTGCCGGTTCCGACACCGTCATCGTGGAGATCGCCGATGGCATCTACCAGGGTGAAACCGCCCGCCTGCTCCGCGATGAACTTTTCCAGGAGTGCGTGGACTCCGTGGTCTTCTCCGCCGTGGACGCACTCGGTGCCAAGGCCGGTGCGGAGGAACTGATCAAGGCCGGCCTGAAGGTCTCAGCCGCCGCCGGTGTCATGACAGCCTCCCCACTGGCCACCGCTGAAGCTGCTGGAGTACTGGAGTCACTGGGGGTACCGGTGATCTCCACCTTCGCACTGACGGAACCTGAGGTGGCCACCGGGGTTGTGGAGTTCTAAAATGCCACCGATCTGGTCCGGCCGCCGCCGCATCCTCCTGATAGAACTGGCCCTTCTCGGAAGCCTGCAGGCCATCGTGGCGATCATCATGTCACTGACCGTCATGCGCATCCTGGAAGGTGCCACAGGACTGAGCATCCTCCTCATCGCCACGGTGCTCGCCATCGGTGGTGCCCGCTGGGTGGAGCGGGTGATCTCCGAAGACCTGGGCCAGGACTATGTGCACCAGATACGCGCCGGGCTGGTCACTGCAGCACTTACCCCGGGGAACACCTCCTCCCTGGGAGTGACTGTCACCCGGGCCAGCAATGACCTCAGTGCGGTTCGCAACTGGATTGCCCTGGGAATCGTGCCCCTGGTCACCGGCATTCCACTGATCAGTGTGGTGGTGGCGGTGCTCTTCCTCCAGGACTGGCGCACCGGTCTGGCCGTGTCAGCACCGATCCTGGGGTGTGTGGCCCTGCTACCAATGCTGGCCCGCTGGACCTTGAAATGTGCCCGCGAATTACGCCGGCGCCGCGGACGGATGGCAGCCAGAATCGCTGATTCCGTTATGGCCGGGGAGTCCGTACGTGCTGCAGGAGCCATCCACCGTGAAATCAACGCAGTATCGCGGGATTCAGAAAAAGTGGTCAACAGTGCGGTGCAACGGGCCTGGGCCACCGGATTAACCAGGGCGGTGATGGTGACGGGGGCGTCGATAAGCACCGTTGCCGTGGTGCTCTCCGGGCACCTCGACGCGCAGCAGGTGGCCGGCACCATGATGCTGCTCGGCGTGCTCACCACACCCATCGGCGATCTGGGACGCGTGGTGGAATACCGACAAAATCACCGCGCCGCCACCCGCATCCTGGTGCCACAGCTCCAGCAGGCCACGGACTTCATGGCATGGGACGCCGGGTTGGTCCCGGGGCAAGCAGCGGGAAGCGGGGTGATCATCGGGGAACTCCATGCAGAAGCAGGCGAGCATATCCATCTCACCACTGACTCCCCGCATGCCGCCCGCACCCTGATCGCCCAGCTCATCGACGGTGGTGAGGTTTCTATCAACGGCCAGTGGCTCGCCGACCTTCCCCTGAAAGAACGCCGCAACCTCATCGGCGTGGCCTCCGCCCACCACCACCTGGAACGTGGATCCATAAGCCGACTCGCCAGCTACCGCGTACCGGATGCCTCCGACTATGAAATCCGCGGGGTACTTGAGCGCGTGGGGCTGCTGCCGGTGGTGGAAGCAGATGCCCGAGGGCTTAGCCGCCAACTCAAAAACGGTGGTGCACCCTGGAACACCCATGATGTGGAACGTCTTAAACTCGCCCGTGCCATCCTGCGCGAACCGCCACTGCTGATCATGGAAGACCTCAACCTGCCCGTGCCGGATAACTACCCCGGGGTGATCATCACAACCGGTGCTGCCGGAGCTGCGGCTGGTGCCGCGCGCACCTGGAACCCCGACGGCATTAATGTGTAATCCATGGCTGGAAGATATGCACCCTCACCAAGCGGCGACCTCCACTTCGGAAACCTGCGCACCGCCCTGCTCGCCTGGCTCTACGCCCGCCACGACGGTAAACGTTTCCTCATGCGCGTGGAAGATATCGACGAACAACGCTCCAGCATGGAATCCGCCCAGCGCCAGCTTGAGGATCTGGCCATGCTCGGGGTGGACTGGGATGGCGATATCCTCTACCAGTCCACCCGCTATGAGGCCTACCGCGCTGCGCTGGGGCAATTAGACACCTACGAATGTTATTGTTCCCGCCGCGACATCCAGGAAGCCTCCCGCGCACCCCACGCCACATCCGGAATGTACCCGGGCACCTGCCGCTCGCTGTCTGATTCTGAGCGGTCGACCCGCCGTGCTGAGCTGGCCGCCCAGAACCGTCACCCCGCCATCCGCCTGCGTGCTGAGGTGGACGGCTTCACCTTTAATGACCGCCTGCGCGGCACGGTAATTGGCGATGTGGATGATTTCATCCTGTTGCGCGGTGGCCAGGAACCCGGTTGGGCCTACAACCTCGCCGTGGTTGTCGATGATGCCTTCCAAAGCATTGACCAGGTGGTTCGCGGCGATGATCTTCTCGATTCCGCCGCCCGCCAGGCTTATCTTTTCCAGCTGCTTGATGCCCCAGTCCCGGAATACATCCACGTCCCACTCGTCCTCAACACCCGCGGCCAGCGCCTTGCCAAACGCGACGGCGCAGTGACGCTACGAGACATGCTTATCGACGCACCCCTCCCCACCGTGGTGAGCGCCCTTGCAAGTTCGCTGGGTTATACGGATATATCGACCCCGGGGGAGCTGCTCGAGGTCTTCGACCCGACCGCCCTGACCATGGAACCCTTTGTTTTCACTGACCTGACCTCGGATCACTGAGCCCCTCACGTCCGCCAGCACATGCTTCCATGGTCGCGTGTGCATAAGGGTACGAACTTTCTCGTCAGCGGGGCCTTCTGGGCGTCTAGTTTGTACGGTTTTGCCCGCCAGGCACCACCGCGGGCAATCCCGAACGGATTCCTTCAGGGAAAATTAGGATGGTGTCATGACTACCTCTTATGTTTCTGAACCGAGAGGGCACGGCGAGTTCGTATCTGCCGGAGCCTCGGAAGCGCAACGGGAACGGGTAGACCGATGAGCGTGGGTGTCAGTGCCGCATTGGTGGTGGTGTTCGTCCTGGTCGGTGGAGTTTTTGCTGCGACGGAGATGGCGCTGGTCAGTCTTCGTGAATCGCAGATCAGACGACTGGAGCGGAGCACAGGTGCGGGCAGGACTGTTGCTGGTCTGGCCAGGGACTCGGGGTTGTTCCTGTCGGCGGTTCAGATCGGGGTGACGTTCGCTGGATTCTTCTCGTCGGCATTCGGTGCGTCGACAATCGCACCGCAGCTGTCTCCGATTCTGCAGGGGTGGGGAGTGCCCGCGGAGACAGCCGGGGTGATCTCGTTGATTGTGCTGACGCTGATTGTGTCCTACCTGTCCCTGGTTCTCGGGGAGCTTGTTCCGAAACGTATCGCGATGCAGAAGGCAGAACGGGTATCGCTCATCGTCGCGCCGCCCCTCAATGTGTTTGCCTCGTTGATGCGGCCGGTGATCTGGTTGATCAATGGGTCGTCCAATCTGTTGCTGAAACTGCTTGGTTTTGATCCCAACGCGCGTACTGAGGAGATGACCCAGGAGGAGGTGAAGGAGATTGTCACCACCTATGAGGGTTTCGATCAGGGGGAGAGGGAGATCGTCGCGGATGTATTTGAGGCGAATGAACGGCTCGTCACGGAGATCATGCGCCACCGTTCGGATGTTGTGGCCTTTGAAGTGTCAGAGATCGTCGCGGATGTGGCGGAGGCTATCCGTAGCCAACCGTATTCCCGGTATCCGGTGTATGAGGAGACCATTGATGAGGTGATTGGTTTCATCCACGTCCGTGACCTGCTGGAAGTCGCGACCAGGGGAGAGGGGGACCTCCCGTTGGGTAAGATCCTCCGTTCCATCCAGTATTTCCCTGGGACTCTCCGTCTGCCTGCGGCGATGCGGCAGATGCGGGCCAGTGGCAACCACATTGCGATGGTGGTGGATGAATATGGCGGCACCGATGGCCTGATCACGCTGGAAGATCTACTGGAAGAATTCGTGGGTGAGATCTGGGATGAGTATGACCGCGATGAGCACCGGGCCGTGATGCAGCTTCATGATTCCAAGTTCATGGACGCCAGCACCAACCTGGAGGATTTCGCGGACACCTCCGGAATCCTGCTCCCGGAGGGACCATATGAGACTGTGGCAGGGTGGGTGATCATGGAGCTCAGCAGATTGGGCCGGGTGGGAGATGTGGTGGAGATCCCCTCGGATTACACCCTCGATGGTGAAGATGATGGTGGTGATATCCGCTATGAACTGGAGATCTCAGAGGTCAAAGGGAATAGAATCACCCGGGTGGAGTTGCGGAAGACCAACGATTCGGCCGATGAGGCCAGGTGAGAGGCCCCCGGGGTTCTACCTGTTTTCTAGTCTTTAGACCACTCCACACCCAGCTGCTCACCGAGGTCAGAGAACACGCGCCGGGCCACATCCAGGTCCTTCGCAATCGCCTTCTGCCTGCCGGGTCGCCGGCGGTCATCGTAGTAGCGTCCTGATTCCCAGTGGATGCCGGGCACGCCGGTGATGAAATAGGCCAGGTTGTCGCCACCGACGCCGGGGCGTGCGAAGAAATTCGCGATGGGGCTCTGGTACATCTTCCCCAACAACCCTGCGTCTTCCTGCCCGAAGTTCGTGGCGATCACACCGGGGTGGAAGGCCACCGTGTTCAGCCCGTCCCCCTGGAATCGTCGGTGGAGTTCTTTGGTCACAAAGATGTTGCCCAGTTTGGCGTTGCCATAGGCCCGGTCCGCGGTGAAGTCCTCAAAAGTATTGGGATCATCCACGTCAAAACGGGAGAACAGCGCTGAGGCCACGGAGGAGGTCGCCACCACGGAGGCCTTTGAGTCCAGCAGGACGGGCAGCAGCAGGTTGGTCAGCAGGTAGGGGGCAACCACATTGACCTGCCAGGACCTCTCGAACCCGTCGATGGTTGTCACCGGTCCTGGGAACACGCCACCGGCGTTGTTGGCCAGCACATCGATGCGGTCGAGTGCGGCGAGTTCGCCGGCCAGACGCCTGACCTGGGCGAGGTCGGCGAAGTCCGCTGTGTGCCATTCGGCACCCACCTGCTTTGCCACATTCTCTGTCTTCCCTGGATCCCGTCCGACTAGGACCAGTCGATCTTCAGGGCAGGCCTCATGGAGGATTTTGGTGGCGGATGCGCCGATGCCGTCTGATGCTCCTGTGATCACAATGGTTTTCATGTGGGCGAGTATAGGGAAAATCCCGTCGGCGGGAATTGCGCACCCCAGGATGAAAAAAAGATCAGCCCCTCACTGTGAAGTGAGGGGCTGATCTTGATTGCGGAGGATAGGGGATTTGAACCCCTGAGGGATTGCTCCCAACCCGCGTTCCAGGCGAGCGACATAGGCCGCTAGTCGAATCCTCCAGCAGAACTAGTTCAACACATGGTTGGTTCGTTCTGGGAATAGCGTACACAAAAGCGTTGACCCATGCCAAATCCGCAGCTCAAGGATCATATGTGGCCCTGGTTGGCGTTTTTCCCCAAGCGTCCGCTAGAGTTGGCATCAGGATCCCGTGCGGCGTTCATCTTGTGAACTCCCCCAGGGCAGGAATGCAGCAAGGGTCAGCGAGCTCTGACGGGTGCGCGGGATCCCCTTAAACGTCTAGAGTGGTGGCCCAAAGGCTACTGCTCTTTTTTTGTGGTCTTTTCCTGCAATCTGCACCGTGGGACAGCCCTTCGATCCGGCTGTTCCCCCTGCCACCACTCCCGGAGGTACACCGTCATGAGTTCCGTCCAGTTGCACGACTTTGATGCTGATCAGCTCGCCGCGTTTCGTGAAGACATCATGAAGGAGTTCAATGAGCTCAAGGCCAGGAATCTGAAGCTGGACCTGACCCGCGGTAAGCCGTCCTCTGAGCAGTTGGATTTCGCGGATGAGCTCCTGGCGTTGCCGGGCAAGGGTGATCATAAGGCTGCTGACGGCACCGATGTGCGTAACTATGGCGGACTGACCGGCATCCAGGATATCCGTCAGATCTGGGCGGACCTCATGGGTATTCCGGTTGAGCAGATTCTCGCCGGTGATGCTTCCAGCCTGAACATCATGTTCGATGTGATCAGCTGGTCTCATGCCTTCGGCAACAATGACTCCGAGCGGCCCTGGAAGGACGAGGAGACCATCAAGTGGATCTGCCCGGCTCCGGGCTATGACCGTCACTTTTCCATCTCTGAGCGTTTCGGTTTTGAGATGATAACCGTGCCCATGAACGAGGACGGCCCCGACGTGGACGCCATCCGTGAGCTGGTGAAGGATCCACAGGTCAAGGGCATGTGGGTCGTGCCGACGTTTTCCAACCCGACGGGGTACAGCGTGAGTGAGGGCGTCGCAAAGCAGCTTGCAGAGCTGCCGACCGCGGCGCCGGACTTCCGCATCGTCTGGGACAACGCCTACGCCGTGCACACGCTCACCGATGAATTCCCGGAGATCTTGGACATCGTCGCCATCGCCGAGGCGGCCGGCAACCCGAATCGTTTCTGGGCTTTCACCTCCACCTCCAAGATCACCTTGGCCGGCGCGGGTGTGTCTTTCTTCATCACCTCGGAAGCCAACCGCAACTGGTACACCGACATCGCCGGTATCCGCGGCATCGGCCCGAACAAGGTCAACCAGTTGGCCCACGCCCGCTATTTCGGCGATGCGGAAGGTGTGCGCGCGGTCATGCGCAAGCACGCCGGTTCCCTGGCGCCGAAGTTCGAGGCCGTCTTGAACATCCTGAACAACCGCCTCGGTGAGTACGGCGTGGCCACCTGGACTGTGCCCACCGGCGGTTATTTCATCTCTCTGGACGTGGTGGACGGCACCGCCTCCCGCGTGGTTGAGCTGGCCAAGGAAGCCGGGATCGCGCTGACCGGCGCGGGTTCCTCCTTCCCGCTGCGCCGGGATCCGAATAACCGCAATATCCGTCTTGCACCGTCGCTGCCTCCCGTGTCGGAGCTGGAGGTTGCCATGGACGGTGTGGCTACCTGTGTTCTGCTCGCCGCGGCGGAGCACTACGCCGCTTAAGTGAATATCCAGGAGACGTCCTACTGGGTGGACAGGCTGCTGCCCGGTGCGGCGCAGTTCCACCGGGTGGGGGACTTCACGGTCGCGGCGTTCGAGAACATCAACCCCGACAGTCCCGGTGAGGTCGCGGCCTGCACCGTCAACTTCGGGCGGGTGGACACGGGCCTGGTCACCGCGGCTGAGGCGGAGAGCGTCGAGGTCCGCAGCGAACTGCTCTGCCTGGCGCGCGCCTCGGTGGACGTGCCGGGCCGTGCGGTGGCGGCGGCCGCAACGATGCTTCACGACGCCTCCCTCACCTACCTCGAATCCCTTGCCACCTCCCCGGCGCAGGCAACGGAGATGACCCCGATGCATGCCCAACCCGGCCGGGTCTTGCCGGCAGTGGGCATCATGGCCAACCTCCCGCAGGAGGGGTACACCGTGAAACACGGCATTCTCGCTGATCCGCGCATCTGGGGCCCCGAGATCCCCTATGTGCGGGAAGAGGCCGGTGAGGTTAACCTCGAGCCCGGCGAGGAGGCCTCCGGGCTTGCACGTCTGACGTTGCCTCTCCAGTTGATTCTGCTCACCGATGAGGAATTCGCGGTGGCAGTCCAACAGGGCGGTGATGTTCTCTTCCAGCAGATGGCTGAGCAGCAGGTGGATCTCCTGGATCTCCATAGGTAGGACGGTAGGCTGAGACGCGTGGCTTTGTATCGTAAGTATCGACCGGCAAGTTTCGACGAGGTAGTAGGGCAGGAGCACGTCACCGACCCACTCTCCGTGGCATTGGATAGCGGACGTATCAATCACGCCTACCTGTTCTCAGGCCCGCGCGGTTGTGGAAAGACCTCCTCGGCGCGCATCCTTGCCCGCTCCCTGAACTGTGCCCAGGGGCCCACCTCCACGCCGTGTGGTGTCTGTAACTCCTGTGTATCCCTGGCACCGGGTGGTCCGGGCAACCTGGATGTCACCGAGCTGGACGCCGCCAGCCACAACGGTGTGGATGATATGCGTGAGCTGCGGGAGAAGGCCCATTACGCCCCGGCGGAGTCCCGCTACCGTGTCTTCATCATTGATGAGGCGCACATGATCACCCCGCAGGGTTTCAACGCGATGCTCAAAATCGTGGAGGAGCCCCCGGCGCACCTCATCTTCATCTTCGCCACCACCGAACCTGAAAAAGTCATCGGCACGATCCGCTCACGCACCCACCATTACCCGTTCCGCCTGCTCACGCCCGGCGCCATGCGCGGACTCCTGGAGCGCACCTGCCAGGCAGAGGGCGTCCACGTCGACGACGCCGTATTCCCACTGGTCATCCGCGCAGGCGGCGGCAGCCCCCGCGACAGCCTCTCCCTCCTGGACCAGCTGCTCGCCGGCGCCGGCCCCGATGGCTTGAGCTACGAGCGCGCCCTCCCCCTGCTGGGGGTCACCGATTTTACGCTTATCGACGCCGCCATCACCTCCCTCGCCACCAATGACAAAGCGGGCATGTTCTCCACCATCGATCATGTCATAGAGGCTGGACACGATCCCCGTCGTTTCGCCACCGACCTCCTCGACCGCCTCCGTGACCTCATGGTTATCCAGGCCGTCCCCGAAGCCCTCAACCTCGGACTGGTGGATGCCCCCACCGACCGCACCCAGGTCCTCACCGAGCAGGCAGCGATGTTCAACGGCAATGAGCTGGCCACACTCGCTTCGATGGTGAACTCCGGGCTTGATGATCTCCGCGGTGCCACCTCACCCCGTCTTCTTCTGGAGATCCTCTGCGTCCGCCTGCTTCTCTCCCGGGGCCAGGCCGCCCAGGTCATCGCAACAGCCCCCGATGAGGTCGCACCTTCAGCACCCTCTTACTCAGGACCGGGTGGTGCTGCCGCGGCGGCCCGTGCGAAGGCGCTGGCGGCGTCGCAAAGCTATGGTCAGCGCCCGGAAGCCAAGAAGCCGGAACCTGTGGCGCCTGCGCCTGCACCTGCCTCTGCTCCGGCGCCGGACAGGACCCCGGCACCAGCCCCGACTCCGGAGCCAACACCGGCGCCCCGCGTTGAACCGGCCCCGGAACCCAAACCAGTGCCAACACCGGCGCCCCGCGTTGAACCGGCCCCGGAACCCAAACCAGTGCCAACACCGGCGCCCCAGGTTGAGCCGGCTCCTGTTCCGGAACCGACACCGACACCAGCTCCGGACGAGGATCTTCTATCCGTGATCCGCAACAAGTGGGCGAGCCTGCGTGCGTTGGTGGGCAAGGAAAATATTCGAACTGAGATCATGCTCACCGAGGCAAAGGTGCTGGGTATCCGTGAGCAGACGCTGGTGCTCGGTCACAGCACGGGCGCACTGGCGAATCGTCTCAACGCCCCGGATCATAATGAAGTGATTGTGTCGTTACTGAAGAAGGAGCTGGGTAGTCAGCTGGCGGTCGAATGCATCGTGGGTACAGACCCAGCGGCCGCCGGTTTCACCGCGAAACCAACATCGGATAAACCAACGTGGAATCCGACGAAGCCAGCCGTCCCGGCAGCACCGGTGCAGCAGCCGGTGGCCGCGGAATCAGATGACCCAGAGGAGCCCGAGAGTCCGGCCCGGGACACTGGGGGATGGGGTAAGCCGGTCAACATCGGCAGTGACCGGCCGGTGCCGGTGGCCCCGGACCCCCCGGCGCCAGCGCCGACCCCGGTTGCCCCTATGCCTCGACCCGAATCGACATCCAAGCCATCCTGGCGGGAAATAGCGGAGCAGGCGGCAGCGAATGCTTCGGCCCAACGCCAGGCACAGCAGGGAACCAGCGCACCCTTCAACGGTGGTGTGCCCCTGCCACCTGAGCCAGAGGACTTCCCACCTCCGCCCGCGGCTGACCCTTATGATTACCAGGCCGATGAGGGGATCCCGCAGCGCAACCAGGAGACGCGGCCCGCCCCGCCTGCACCGGCACCCCAACAAGCAGCGCAACCTGTGCAGGAAGCGCAAGGGGCTGGGGGGTGGTCGTCGAGAAGCGAAGAGGAAGAGATGATGCGCGAGGCCGCCAACGAACCGGGTGAGATGGACCGTCGTGATGCCAAGGCGATCGCGATGGAACTGCTCGCGTCCGAGCTCGGGGCGAAGCCTCTGTAAGCCGAGAGCGAACCTGCGGATTTTCGGACGCGGGTTCGCGGGCGCGTCGGTAGACTCGTGCGCAAACGGATTACAAATTCTTCAGGAAGGTCAAAATGACTCAGCCAGATATGTCCCAGATCCTCGCCCAGGCCCAGGAAATGCAGGCGAAACTGCAGGAAGCACAGCAGGAGATCCTGGCTTCCTCAGTTATCGGTGACGCCGCAAACGGCCTGGTCACCGTGACCATGTCCGGCTCCGGTGAAGTCACCGCGGTCAACATTGATCCAAAGGTTGTCGACCCGGAAGACGTGGAGACCCTTCAGGACCTGGTTCAGGGTGCATTCCTTGACGCGCACAAGAAGGTCGCTGATCTCGCACAGGAGAAGATGGGCCCACTGTCCCAGGGCTTCGGCGGCGACATGGGTAGCCTCTTCTAGTTTTTGAATTTCTCCTGGGCCGGGTGGGGAAGCGCTACAGTGCGCTTCCGTACCCGGCCCTTCCATGTGCGATACTTGGCTAGTTCAACGCATTTTGTTTATAGATAGGTGAATCACGACCGTGTTTGAAGGCCCTCTTCAGGATCTCATCGATGAACTTTCCCGACTCCCTGGCGTCGGCCCGAAGAGTGCCCAGCGCATCGCGTTCCACCTGCTCTCCGTGGATCCCGATGATATTTCCCGGCTGCAGGGCGCCTTGGGTGCTGTGCGCGACGGCGTTCGCTTCTGCCGGATCTGCTGCAATATCTCCCGTGATGAGGTCTGCCGCATCTGCAACGACTCCGGCCGCGATCGTGGTCTGATCTGCGTGGTTGAGGAACCGAAGGATATCCAGGTCATTGAACGCACCGGCGAATTCAGTGGTCGTTACCATGTGCTTGGCGGCGCGCTCGATCCACTCGCGAACGTGGGCCCGCGTGAACTGAATATCTCCACCCTGCTCCAGCGCATCGGCGGGGTTCTGGACGACCGTGAGCTTGCCGACTCCACTGCCGACGTCCCCCTCTTTGATGATAAACCCCAGGTCCACGAGGTTATTCTGGCCACAGACCCCAACACCGAAGGCGAAGCGACAGCGGCTTACCTCGGGCGCCTGCTGAAGGATTTTCCTGACCTGGTGGTGTCCCGCCTGGCCTCCGGCATGCCATTGGGCGGCGACCTCGAATTTGTCGACGAGTTGACCCTGTCCCGTGCCCTGAGTGGGCGACTCCAGATCTAAACTCAGACGCTCTTGTCGCGTCGGCGCCCTTCCACACCCTTTGAGAGGGAGGAAGGGCGCTGTTCTATTGGTGGCGGGCAAAAGGGTACGAGTTAGGGCCTGGGGAGGCCCCGCTGGCGGGGAAGTTCGTACGGTTGTGCACAGCAAACCTGGAAACGAGGGCGTCGCGGGCAAAAGGGTACGAGTTAGGGCCTGGCCAAGCCCCGCCAGCGAGATAATCCGTACGGTTGTGCACAGCAAACCTGGAAACGAGGGCGTGGCGGGCAAAAGGGTACGAGTTAGGGCCTGGCCAAGCCCCGCCAGCGAGATAATCCGTACGGTTGTGCACAGCAAACCAAGAAAACCGGAAGAGCCACAGCTCCCGAAAGAATGGGGGCAGTGGCTCGAGCCGGAAGGAAACTGGAGATTAGGCCAGGCGTTCAGCGCGGAGGCGGTCGACCACATCGATGTCCACAGGCGCCAGTTCCGCGAGGGATGTGCCCATCGCCTTCGCCAGCAACAGGTCAGCGAGCTGGGGGTTCCGGGCGAGGGCGGGGCCGTGCATATAGGTGGCGATGACACTGCCCTGGACTGCGCCTTCGGCGTGCTGCTGTCGTTCGTTGTCGATCACGTCGGAGGCGCCCCAGGTGTCGCAGTTGCCTTCGCCACGCAGCACACGGCCCAGGGGTTCGGCATCGCGGCCGAGGAGGGTGGCGCCCATGTGGTTTTCGAAGCCGGTGAGGGGTTCGGTGAGGTCGGAGGTGATGCCGGCGCGGGTGGGGGTGGAGACGACTTCACCGATGGCGCGTTTTTGGAGGGAGACGGTGGTGGCGTCGATAAGCCCGAGGCCGTCGACGATGCGACCGGCAGCGCGGAAGGAATCGCCGAGCACCTGCATGCCGGCGCACACGGCGAAGATGGGGCGACCCGCACCGGCGGCAACAGCCAGGCCACCGTCCTTGGCCAGGTGTTCCACGGCCAGGATCTGGGCGGTGTCCTCGCCGCCGCCGAGGCAGTAGATGTCCAGGCCGGAGGGGACGGCATCATCGAGGGTGATGCGCTTTACCTCCACGTCGAGGCCGCGCATGAGGGCACGCCGCTGGAGGACCAGGGCGTTGCCGTCGTCGCCGTAGGTTCCCAGAACATCGGGGAGGATCAGGCCGATCGTTAAGGTACTCATCAGTTGTTGATCTCCTTGTCCAGTGCCCTCTTGAGGTCGCGGAAGGCGGTGTAGTTGGCCAGTACTTCGACGCGGCCGGGTGGGCAGGCGCGGATGGCGGCGAGGGGTTCGCGGTGTAAATCATGGTCGATGTCGGCGTAGGTGAGTCGGACAGCCAGGTCGGTGCCGCGCTCGCCGGAGGCCATGACTGCCAGGCCGGAGAAGTCTTCGAAGCGGACGTCCCAGAGCCAGGAGAGGTCTTCGCCGTCGGCAACCTGGCCGTTGACGGCGATGACCAGGCCGTCGGCGGTGCGGTCGACCATGGCGAGGGCTTCCTGCCAGCCGGCTGGGTTTTTGGCCAGCAGGAGGTGGACTTCGTGGTCGCCGTAGGTGATGGTGGAGTAGCGCCCTGCCACGTTGTCCACGCTGTTCACCGCGTCAACGGCTTCGTGCAGGTCCACGCCGTAGACGGTGGCGGCGCAGATGGCCTGGGCGGCGTTGCCGCGGTTGGCCTGGCCCGGGAGGTTGAGGTCGAGGTTCACGTCGCCGTCGGGCGTGCGCACCGTGTTACCGTCGACCGCCCAGGAGGGGGTGGGGCGTTCGAACGTGCGGCCGTCGAGAAGCTCTTTGGTGGCGCGCCAGTGGTTGCCTTCATAGACGATGCGGCTTTCGGTGCGCGGGCAGGAGACGGCGTCGCCCTGCCAGCCGCTGCCGGCGGCGACCCAGATGACGTTGGGGGCGTCGAAGGCGACGGAGGTGACCAGTACGTCATCGCAGTTGGCCACCACGATCATGTCGGGGTTGGAGCGTACGGCGTCGCGGAGGACACGTTCGATTTTATTGATCTCACCGACGCGGTCCAGCTGGTCGCGGGAGAGGTTGAGCAGCACCAGGCAGGACGGCTCGAGGCGCTCGATGGCGGAGGGGACGTGGAGCTCATCGACCTCAAGGACCACGTGGGAGGCGTCGCGCCCCGCCAGCAGCGCGGAGATGATGCCGGCGTCCATGTTGTCGCCGCCCTCATTGGTGGCGATGCTGAACTGATCACGCATCGCCGCAGCCAACATGCGGGTGGTGGTGGATTTGCCGTTGGTGCCGGTCACCAGCACCACGGGACGCTCATCGGCGAGCGTGCCCATGATCTCCGGGTCGACCGCACCTGCCACCAGGCCACCGATCATGCCACCAGACCCACGGCCGGTCACCCGCGAGGCGGTGGTGGCGAGATAGGCGGCGGTGGTGGCCGCACGGGTTCGTAGACGGCGCAGGGCATCGGGCAGTCGAGGCTTCATGGGATATGAGTCTAGTGAATACTCAAGGCAACGTGACTTAACCCCGCTTGACGACGCCTCCCGCCACACCCTGCGGCGCGGTTGTGCCCTCCCGCACGCGCTCGACGGCGCGGAGGAACGCCACATCGGAGAGCAGCGGGATATTCTTGCGCTGTGCGTGCATGGCCTTGCCATCCACATTGCGTGTCTGATTACACACCACCACCGAGGTCTGGCGGGTCAGTTTCTCTGAGTAGCTGAGGCCTGAATCCACCACAGCCTGGATGATCACATCGGGATCCATCTCGATCTGAGGTGCTACGACCACCTCCATGCCCGCGACCAGAGAGGTGCCGGGTTGGTAGGTGCCGGGGTTGACCAGCGTCGGGGTGGTGTCCTGTGCCTGAACCCGGATATGGGAGCGCTGCAGGCCGAACCTGTCCGCCTTCAGATCATTCGGGACCCGGGTGGCCAGCTCCCCGCGTTCGCGCAGCGTGGTGTACATCTCGGCCACCAGCAGCGTATCTTCCCGCGACAAAGTTTCATGGGGCATCTGCGCCCGTTCGATGGACGCTGTGGCCGGTGGGGTATCGATACCGAGGGTGTGGGCGACTCCGCGGATCCGGATATCATCCAGCTCCACGCCCTGACGACGCGCAGACGCCAGGGTATCCACGATCAGGACCGGCCTGGGCAGATGACCCACACGCTGGCGGCGTCGACCACGCCCCCCGCGTCGGTTGCCGCGGTTATTGCTCCGGTTGGCGCGTGCCGCGTCAGTCATGGCGCGCTTAGATTCTGACACTATGAAACCCCAGGCGCGGGTCGCGTTATGGAGGATCAGGGTGCGGCCGTCAATCAACCGGTCCAGGCTCTTGAGGATCTGGGAGAACTTCTTGGCTGAGGCGAATTCCTCCTCAGTCACCCCGTGGAGATGGAACGGGCCGGGGTTGGTGCCGGGATTGAGTACCGCATGGAAGGTCTCCACGGGCTCATTGGCGGCGGTGAGGGTGACAGCATCAATGGTGATCATCCGAGAGGTGGAGGGATGGATGCCACTGCTCTGTATCGTGACCGACACAAACGGGGCTTCGGCGATCGCCTCTTGGCGGGCACGCTCATGCGCCTCGCGTCGAGCCTGCTCCTCAGGTGACCTCGACTGCTGCTCCGGAGAGGTCTCGGGGTCTAGTGCAGGTTGGTTCATTCGTCTCATCCTAGTCTGTGGGCGCTGCAATCCCGGGTAGCGGATGCCGGGCACCTGAAACTTGAGAAAATCCCGGTGAATCCATGATCTGGATTCACCGGGATATATCAGTGCAGGACGGCAGGGAGGTGGTTACACCAGGACCTGCTGGTGTTTGATGTCCAGTGCACGGTTGACCGCAGAGGTCACGGCCTTCAGGGAGGCATAGGTGATGGAACCTGCGATACCCACACCCCAGACCATGCGACCATTGACCTCAGCCAGAACATAGGCAGCGGCCTCCGCGTCATCACCGGAGGTGCGGGCATGCTGGCTGTACTCCTGGATCTCAACGTCGATGTTGAGGGACTCCAGGGCGTTGGCATAGGCGGCCAATGGACCATTTCCGCGCCCACTGACGGTCTTGTTCTCACCCTCGACCACCAGTTCCGCGGTGATGGTGGCATCATCGTTTTCGGTCTGGGCGTTCTCCACACGCAGGGCGATCTGCTCAACCGGTGCGCTGCGGTCCAGGTACTCGGTGGCGAAGATATCCCACATGCTCTTGGAGTTGACCTCCCCACCTTCGGCGTCGGTGACATTTTGAACCACACCGGAGAACTCCACCTGCATGGAACGAGGCATCTTCAGACCGTGATCGGTCTTCATGATGTAGGCAACGCCACCCTTGCCGGACTGGGAGTTGACGCGGATGACAGCTTCATAATCACGGCCGACGTCCTTCGGATCGATCGGCAGGTAGGGAACCTCCCATTCGGTGCCACGCAGTTCCTCCCACGGCACCTCGGTGGAGGAGGCACCGGGGTGGACCTTGGCCGCCAGGGCATCGAGGCCCTTGTTGATGGCATCCTGGTGAGACCCGGAGAAAGCGGTGAAGACCAGGTCGCCTCCATAGGGGTGGCGCTCAGGAACACGCAGCTGGTTGCAGTATTCCACCGTGCGGCGGATCTGCTTGATATCGGAGAAGTCCAGCTGAGGATCAACACCCTGGGTCAGCATATTCAGAGCCAGGGTGACCAGGCAGACATTGCCGGTGCGCTCACCGTTGCCGAAGAGGCAGCCCTCGATGCGGTCAGCGCCGGCCATATAACCCAGCTCAGCTGCTGCGACACCGGTGCCACGGTCATTGTGGGGATGCAGGGACAGGATGATGGATTCGCGGTTGTTCAGGTTGCGGTGCATCCACTCGATGGAGTCGGCGTAGACGTTCGGGGTGATCATCTCCACGGTGGCGGGCAGGTTGATGATCATCGGGTTCTCCGGGGTTGGCTGCATCACGGCCACGACGGCATCCACAACCTCCTTGGCGTACTCAACCTCGGTGCCGGTGAAGGACTCCGGGGAGTACTGCCAGCGCCAGTTGGTGTCAGGGTAATCCTTGGCGATGGTCTGGATCAGCTCAGCCGCGTCGGTGGCCAGGGTCTTGACCTGTTCCTTATCCATGCGGAATACGACATCACGCTGCAGGATGGAGGTGGAGTTGTAGAAGTGCACGATGACATTCTTCGCGCCCTCACATGCCTCGAAGGTGCGACGGATCAGGTGCTCACGTGCCTGCACCAGAACCTGGATGGTGACATCATCCGGGATCATGTCCTTTTCAATGATTTCGCGGACGAAGTCGAAGTCAGTCTGGGAGGCAGACGGGAAGCCCACCTCAATCTCCTTGAAGCCCATCTGGACCAGCAGCTCGAACATGCGGCGCTTGCGGTCTGGTGACATGGGATCGATCAGTGCCTGGTTGCCGTCACGCAGATCCACGGCACACCACTGCGGAGCTTCGGTGATCTTCTTGTCCGGCCACGTGCGATCGGGCAGGGAGATGTCCTCCACCTCCACCTCGAAGGGCAGGTAACGCTTCACCGGCATTGATGAGTTGCGCTGCTTGTTCCATGTCGGCTGACCGGGGTTGCGGTCTCCATCAGGAGTGTGGATTTCAGAGGGGGCGGAAATGAAAGCGTCATTGGGAGACATTTTTAGTACTCATCCTTCGTGGAAGTTGTGCGCAAGTTGTCTGTAGTAGAACCTTAGCGCTGTTGCGGTAACGACCGGCAACACAAACTCCGCGACGGGGTGCCGGCCGTTTAAGACCTCTGGAACCCGCCGCGGCGAAGAAGAAGGAGGCTTCGCTCACGTGATGAGAACATGCCTTGGAGTATAACCCACGCTTAATTTTCCGTCAGCAAATGGTGAATCCCGCTGGGGTGGCGTTCCTTTGCTGGATGAGTGCTTGTGGGGATGCGTGAGAAATTCATTATCGATGGCAAAATCCTGGAAAAATCCTGTTAAGTAGATCAAGTCGCAATAGTTTTGTGACCCATGGCTCGAGGCACAGCCCCGTGCGGGGGTGGTAGCCACTTAGGTAGATCTCAGTTTTGCTCCAAGCTTCCCTGCTGATGTTTTTAAGCTTTTCCCATGGAAATGGCAGGTGGCCAGTGGGGGAGCGCTGAAGTGGGGGCAGGTTTAGGAAATTCGCTGATCAGCTTTTTCCTAAGGGAAAACTTAACCAATTAAAGCGCTTGAGCTGGGGTTTCGTTGCTGTTAGCCTTGCGCGAAGAGTGGCAGATTTGTCGAATGAGATGGCCTGCTAACTCGTTGCATAGCACTTGATGGGTAGGTCCGCCCCAGTAGCGGCAGTTGGTCCTTGGAAGGGGAATCATGAATAAATTCACATCTACACGCGTATTTGGGAAGGGGGTGTCCCCCTGGATTGTGGTTACGGTCTTCATGGCTGTGATGGCGCTGATTTTCGCACTGCTGTCGCCCACAGCTGCTCGAGCTGACGAATTTGCGCTGAATGACGGCGCAGTCATCGAGATTGCTGATGAGCTTGATGTGGCAAGCGATCAAACCCTCAACGACGAGGAGGAACCCCTCCCTGAACTGATTGAATCAGACCCAGTTGAGGTCGATGAGACATCGAATGACGTGGTCATCGGCGATGATCTCATTGAACCTACTGATGAGGTCGGCATTCTCGATGGTCTTAGTGACCTTATTAGCCCTCTCCAGCTGAGGGAGCCCCAAAACTGGGGAGATCTCACTGTTCACACCGCCACCCAAATCTTCACTGAGGAAGGCGGCTCGACAACTGATCCCAAGGAAGTTGGCCAAGCGGTATGGATCTCGGGTGAGTGGGATGGCCGAGATTTCGATCTGCAGCCCGGCGACAGCTTTGAGATCCACCTCCCTGATGTTGTAACACTCCGAGCTCTGGGTGGATTCCCTCTGCGGGCTCAGAATGAGCCTGGCACTCCGGAGTGGGGTTACTGTGCTCCACAAGGCGGGGGCCAGAATTTCTTCCTGTGTGACATCGAGGAGCTCCCTGGTACCAGTGCTTATGGTGAGTGGGCTGGTGAAGTGATCGCTACTTCTGTCAGCGATGAATTCAACATCATTGCTGCTGACGTCGGCCTTGGCAAGGGCGTCGAAATGGCTGAGCTTGATATGGATCTGGTGAGCGAGCCCTTCGGAACCGTGTTCCGCTGGGAAGCTGAAATCTCCTCCCCAGACACCAGGGTGCTCACCATTGATGAACCCATCGTTCTTGAGGATTCATTCAGCGATAACCTCCGACTCTGTGCGAGTGCAGATATAACACGCCTCGAGGTTGTCTATCGTGGTAATACCTATACTGATATTGCCACTCTGGTGCAGACCAGTGATACGTCCATGACGATCACTGTTACCCCGCCGGCTGGTGGATTTGTTATTGGTGGCGGCCTGAATCACACGATCGACATCAAGTACTCGCTGTGTACTGCTTCCGGCGGTCTTGATGCAAGTGGCACTCTCTATGAGAACAGTGTCACCTGGAATTCCTACACCGCCATCGCTTCAGAGACCCAGCGCTACGCCAGTTCGGGCACCATTGTCGCCCTGAACCGCGGAACTTTTGATCTGAACAAGGTTGTTGTCGCTCCTTCTGCCCCTCTCGTTGGAGTTGCAGTGCCTGGTACCATCGGCATCCTTGTAGAGGAGTTTGCTCCTGGTGCAGATCTGTCAGGAGATCCGAACGCCTCCTATACCATTGCTGTTGATACTGACGGAACCGTTATCAATGGTGAGAACTCACGTCCTGATGGATGGAAGATCCGACTCACTGAGATCCCTCCACAAACTATTCCAGGCTTCACCTGGGGTACTCCACAGTTCTCCGGTGCCGGTATTGAAGATTCCGGTCTGGATGCTGAAGGTCGCGCCTATGCAGTTTTTGAGACCACTCAGAGTGGAAACGTTGGTATTGAACTGACGAACTACCTGCTGAAGCCTGAGATTGGTACTCTTGCTGAGGTCCAGGATGTAGATAATCCGAAGCTGCTGCCGATTACTGGTGGCACTGTGGTGGATACTATTTCCTACACTGATCTGAAGGCGGATACTGAGTACCGTTTTGATGGTGTGTTGATGGATGTGAGTGTTACTCCTCCTGTGTCAACGGGTATCGCTGCGTCCACGACGTTTACCACTCCTGCTGGTGCAGCTGGTGAGGGATATGTTTCTGGTACTGAGACGGTGACTTTCACTATCACTGGTGCTCAGGCAGTTGAGTACGCTGGCAAGACCTTGGTTGTGTACGAGCGGGCGTTTGAGCTTGAGGGCCCGACTCCGGATGTTCCTGTGGCAGTTCACGAGGATCCAGAGGACGAGGACCAGAGATTCCGCGTTGAGCGTGAGCCTGAGATTGGTACTCTTGCTGAGGTCCAGGATGTAGATAATCCGAAGCTGCTGCCGATTACTGGTGGCACTGTGGTGGATACTATTTCCTACACTGATCTGAAGGCGGATACTGAGTACCGTTTTGATGGTGTGTTGATGGATGTGAGTGTTACTCCTCCTGTGTCAACGGGTATCGCTGCGTCCACGACGTTTACCACTCCTGCTGGTGCAGCTGGTGAGGGATATGTTTCTGGTACTGAGACGGTGACTTTCACTATCACTGGTGCTCAGGCAGTTGAGTACGCTGGCAAGACCTTGGTTGTGTACGAGCGGGCGTTTGAGCTTGAGGGCCCGACTCCGGATGTTCCTGTGGCAGTTCACGAGGATCCAGAGGACGAGGACCAGAGATTCCGCGTTGAGCGTGAGCCTGAGATTGGTACTCTTGCTGAGGTCCAGGATGTAGATAATCCGAAGCTGCTGCCGATTACTGGTGGCACTGTGGTGGATACTATTTCCTACACTGATCTGAAGGCGGATACTGAGTACCGTTTTGATGGTGTGTTGATGGATGTGAGTGTTACTCCTCCTGTGTCAACGGGTATCGCTGCGTCCACGACGTTTACCACTCCTGCTGGTGCAGCTGGTGAGGGATATGTTTCTGGTACTGAGACGGTGACTTTCACTATCACTGGTGCTCAGGCAGTTGAGTACGCTGGCAAGACCTTGGTTGTGTACGAGCGGGCGTTTGAGCTTGAGGGCCCGACTCCGGATGTTCCTGTGGCAGTTCACGAGGATCCAGAGGACGAGGACCAGAGATTCCGCGTTGAGCGTGAGCCTGAGATTGGTACTCTTGCTGAGGTCCAGGATGTAGATAATCCGAAGCTGCTGCCGATTACTGGTGGCACTGTGGTGGATACTATTTCCTACACTGATCTGAAGGCGGATACTGAGTACCGTTTTGATGGTGTGTTGATGGATGTGAGTGTTACTCCTCCTGTGTCAACGGGTATCGCTGCGTCCACGACGTTTACCACTCCTGCTGGTGCAGCTGGTGAGGGATATGTTTCTGGTACTGAGACGGTGACTTTCACTATCACTGGTGCTCAGGCAGTTGAGTACGCTGGCAAGACCTTGGTTGTGTACGAGCGGGCGTTTGAGCTTGAGGGCCCGACTCCGGATGTTCCTGTGGCAGTTCACGAGGATCCAGAGGACGAGGACCAGAGATTCCGCGTTGAGCGTGAGCCTGAGATTGGTACTCTTGCTGAGGTCCAGGATGTAGATAATCCGAAGCTGCTGCCGATTACTGGTGGCACTGTGGTGGATACTATTTCCTACACTGATCTGAAGGCGGATACTGAGTACCGTTTTGATGGTGTGTTGATGGATGTGAGTGTTACTCCTCCTGTGTCAACGGGTATCGCTGCGTCCACGACGTTTACCACTCCTGCTGGTGCAGCTGGTGAGGGATATGTTTCTGGTACTGAGACGGTGACTTTCACTATCACTGGTGCTCAGGCAGTTGAGTACGCTGGCAAGACCTTGGTTGTGTACGAGCGGGCGTTTGAGCTTGAGGGCCCGACTCCGGATGTTCCTGTGGCAGTTCACGAGGATCCAGAGGACGAGGACCAGAGATTCGACATTGAACCTGGTGGAATCATCGTTGTCACCAAGACAGTTACTGGCCCGAAGGGCGATGCTGTCGAGAACGATGAGGACGCAGAATTCCAGATCAGGGCAGAGTGGGTTGATGGTCAGGGCAACACCCAGACCAGAACCTTCAATGTCACCCCTGGTCAGCCTGTTGAACTGGTGGGTCTGCCACTGGATACGGAGATCGTCCTCACCGAGGTCGGTGCCGATACCAGTGTCAGCAACGTTAAGTGGGGTGACATCATCTGGTCCGGCGAAGGCGTCGTTGATCAGTCTGGTGACTCCGCTAGCGGCATCATCACCCTGGAGAACCCAGGTGCAACGGTTCAGGTTGGACTGGAGAACAAGACCAGCTCCAATGCGCTGATCATCATTCCAATTCCAATCCCACTGCCACCAGCTGGTGGCGGCCCAACCCCACCGCCAGCTCCGGTTGCTCCGGTAACACCTCCTGCTCCACCAGAGGTAGCCCCGGTGTCCCCAGTGTCTCCTAAGGATGGCATCCAGCCTTCCGCAAAGGACGGCATTCAGCCACAGGCAGCTGCTCCACAGCGGGGTGCTGTACCACAGGCGCAGCAGACCGGCCTTGCAGCTACCGGCGCTGACGTCGTGTTGCTCGCAGGTGGCGGAATCATGATTCTGCTCCTGGGTGCGTGGCTCGTCCTTCGCGGACGTCGCAACGAATCCTAAACAGTAGGACCTCAAGGTGGAGGCTGGCTCTCAACAGCTGGCCTCCACCTTGACCCCCTAGCCTCAGCTTCACCTAGAACCCTTTAGGGAGTATTACCATGATGGTTATTCCAATCCCGATCGTGATCGAGGATCTCGGCTATGTCGGATCCAGCGTGTTCGATTTCCTGATCGATCTGTCAGTCATGCTGTTCGATTTCATTGACGGCGCCGGAAGTTCTGGTGTTCTGTCTTCTGTTCCATCCAGCAGCTAGTTAGTTTCTGACGCTGTAACACTTCAGGCCCGCTTCCCCCTAGAACAAAACAGGGGGAGGCGGGCCTTTGTGGTATCTACAGACTTTTCCGGGACAGGGAAATAGTGGAGATCACCATCAGTGCCAAGGCCAGACCCATCCAGATCCACTCCCAGTCCACCACCTGGAAACGTTCCAACAACACCGCGTATCCCAGGCTAAATGCGACGAGGGGTTCTCCGATTTTCATGGCGGGCAGGGACGTCCGGAGTGCGCCCGCGTTGAAGGCATTCTGCTGGACAATGGTGCCCACCGTTGCTGCCACGATGAGTGCGTACAGCTCCCAGGCGGTCAGCAGTCCCACCACACCGGCGGAGGTGAAGGAATCAGCTACTGCTTTGGACAACACGGCCACGTAGCCGAAGATCGCACCGGTGACCAGGCCCTGCAGCAGAGCGCGTTTGCGCTGCCCCAGTCGGGCTCCCGCGTAATAGAGCACGGTGAGAACCGCTATGCCGACGAGGATGGCAGGGATCCACCGTTGGATGGGCGGATGGTCATCGCCGCCGATGGGGCGACCCATCACGGATACCACGATCACTGCACCGGTGAGCAGAGTTGACCACATGATTTCAGCCGGGGACATTCTGCGTCTGCTGTATAACGCGGACAGTGGGAGGGTGAACATCAAGGACATCACCAGAAACGGCTGCACCAGCAGCAATGGGCCAAAAGCCAGGGCCACAACCTGTAAACCGTAGGCAACGATCGCGGTGGACATGCCAGCCCACCACATTGGTCGTTGGATGGCGCTGAGGAACGGGGAATCACCCGCGGGCACGCTGACAGCGATGCGGTGTCGGACTACGGTGCCCCACGCAATGGTGAGTGCCGACGCCAGTGCGAATAGCACGGCTAACAGGTCGCTTTGCACCCGGTCAACGTTAGTTGATCGGGTGGGGTGCAGATAATTGGGAGGTTGGGGACGCTGGGGGTTGGTCGTCGATAAGCAGGGGTGAAACCTTGGTGTGGATAAATGTTTGCCTCAGATATGTATCATGCGATCGAAAAGGTAGAGTGGTGAGGCGTAACTGTCGGTACCGCGAACGAAAGGTGGCACTTGGTGGCCCTAGTCGTACAGAAATATGGCGGTTCCTCACTGGAGAGTGCGGAACGCATCCGGAACGTTGCTGAACGGATCGTTGCCACCAAGAAGGCCGGAAATGATGTCGTGGTGGTCTGCTCCGCCATGGGTGACAGCACCGATGAACTTCTGGAACTCGCTGAAGCCGTCAACCCCGTTCCGCCGGCCCGTGAGATGGATATGCTTCTCACCGCCGGTGAGCGCATCTCCAATGCGTTGGTTGCCATGGCTATTGAGTCGCTGGGGGCGCAGGCACAGTCCTTCACCGGTTCGCAGGCTGGCGTGCTCACCACGGAGCGTCACGGCAATGCCCGCATTGTTGATGTCACCCCGGGCCGTGTGCGTGAGGCGTTGGATGAGGGCAAGATCTGTATCGTCGCCGGTTTCCAGGGTGTGAATAAGGAAACCCGCGATGTGACCACGCTGGGCCGCGGTGGGTCAGATACCACCGCGGTGGCGCTGGCTGCAGCGCTGGATGCTGATGTCTGTGAGATCTATTCTGATGTTGATGGCGTCTACACCGCTGATCCGCGCATCGTGCCCAACGCCCAGAAGCTGGAGAAACTCTCCTTCGAGGAGATGCTGGAACTGGCTGCCGTGGGTTCCAAGATTCTTGTGCTGCGCAGTGTTGAATACGCCCGCGCGTTCAATGTTCCGATGCGTGTACGTTCGTCCTATAGCAATGACCCCGGCACCCTGATCGCCGGTTCGATGGAGGATATTCCTGTGGAAGAAGCAGTTCTCACCGGTGTAGCAACCGACAAGTCCGAGGCCAAGGTCACCGTTTTGGGTATTCCGGACAAGCCGGGCGAGGCGGCGAAGGTCTTCCGTGCCCTCGCTGATGCCGAGATCAACATTGACATGGTGCTGCAGAACGTCTCCTCCGTGGAGGACGGCACCACCGACATCACCTTCACCTGCCCGCGCTCCGACGGACCACGCGCCATGGAACTGCTGAAGAAGATGCAGCAGCAGGGCGCCTGGACAAACGTGCTTTACGACGACCAGGTGGGCAAGGTCTCCCTCGTCGGCGCCGGCATGAAGTCCCACCCGGGTGTAACGGCTGAGTTCATGGAGGCGCTGCGTGATGTCAACGTCAACATTGAGTTGATCTCCACCTCTGAAATCCGCATCTCTGTGCTCATCCGCGAAGATGACCTGGATAAGTCCGCAGTGGCACTTCATGAGAAGTTCCAGCTCGGTGGCGAGGAAGAAGCCACTGTCTACGCTGGTACCGGACGCTAAACAACAGCTTTTATATTAAGGAACAAGGTTTATTATGACCACCATTGCAGTTGTGGGTGCCACCGGCCAGGTCGGCCAGGTTATGCGCGCCCTTCTGGAGCAGCGCGACTTCCCGGTTGATACCGTCCGTTTCTTCGCATCCCCACGCTCCGCAGGCAAGAAGCTTGACTTCCGCGGCCAGCAGATCGAGGTCGAGGACATCACCCAGGCCACCGAGGATTCCCTCAAGGGCATTGACGTGGCGCTGTTCTCCGCTGGCGGCACTGCCTCCAGGGAATACGCACCACTGTTCACCGCAGCCGGTGCCACCGTGGTGGATAACTCCTCCGCGTTCCGCAAGGACGATGAGGTTCCGCTGATCGTCTCCGAGGTGAACCCGTCCGCGAAGGACAACCTGGCCAAGGGCATCATCGCCAACCCGAACTGCACCACCATGGCCGCCATGCCAGTGCTCAAGCCGTTGCACGAGGCCGCCGGCCTGGTCAAGCTGCATGTCTCCTCCTACCAGGCGGTATCCGGTTCCGGTCTGGCCGGTGTGGAAACACTGGCCAAGCAGGTCTCCGAACTTGGTGACCACAACGTTGATTTTGTCCACGACGGTCAGGCCGCTGACTCCGGTGACCTGGGCCCCTACGTTGCTCCGATCGCGTACAATGTCTTGCCTTTCGCCGGCAACCTGGTCGATGACGGCACCTTCGAGACCGATGAGGAGCAGAAGCTCCGCAACGAGTCCCGCAAGATCCTCGGTTTGCCTGACCTGAAGGTCTCAGGTACCTGCGTGCGTGTTCCGGTATTTACCGGCCACACCCTGACCATCCACGCCGAGTTCTCCAGCTCCATCACCGTGGATCAGGCGAAGGAGCTGCTGGGTGCCGCTCCCGGCGTCAAGCTTGTCGACGTCCCCACACCCCTCGCCGCCGCCGGCGCCGATGATTCCCTGGTGGGTCGCATCCGCCAGGACTCCACCGTTGATGACAACCGTGGCCTGATCTTCGTGGTTTCCGGTGACAACCTGCGCAAGGGCGCTGCCCTGAACACTATCCAGATTGCGGAGCTGCTGGTGAAGTAGCTGTCAGTTTTTCACTCGGCGAGGCGAGGTTGTCACATTTTGTAGATGTGACAACCTCATTTTTTGTTTCACAACCCAGGAGTGTCGATCTTTACACTCGAATGCCATATGTGTTTTTTATCTCCATCTGACTCCCTCATTTTGGGTTTAATGCAAAGATGGGGGTCTTATTGCTTAGCTATTAGGGGTTATGTTTAGCACATGGGAAACCTGAGTGATTTTTATATTATTTTAAGCTTAATGAGGTGGGGTGGAAGGATTTATGCAGGGAGGGTATCGGCAGGGGTGGCTAGCTGCCCAAACCCTATTGGTACAATCTGAAGATTTTCACGTGATGAATAATTATCTGCATAGTCATATTTATGAACCTGGGAAGTTTTAACGCCTCAAGTTGGCTCCCGCCACCCGCCGGGTTATAGGTGGATTCAATCCCCTTTATCACGATTTATGTGAAAAATCCACCCTGTTTCAAATGGTGAACCTGTGAAGTACATGTGATATTGACAGCTAGCTGGGGTTGGGTTACTAATTAAGTAAACCGCTGTTATTTAGATGTCAGGCCAAATGGGGTCATATGCATCGGAGCAGATGATTAAGAGCGTTCCACTCTTGCTGGCGTGGCATCTTCTACCATCCGAGCCCATGAATAAGCGGTCTCGACCTTCATTCCGGCTGTCCCCTGGGGTCCAGTCGCTGATTCACAGGAGCATTCCATGCATTCCATTCGTCGTGCGGCATCGGTTGTCGCCGTCTCCGCCCTTCTAGCCACTGGCGCCGTTGGTGCGGTTGCCTACAATGTTTCCCCTGTTGCTCTGCCAAGTGCCGTGGCGCAGGGGAATGTGACCCCGCCGTTAGAGGGCATTCCAACGAAGGCGAATCTTCATATTTACAAGGTGAGAAGTCTTGACAACGGTATTTCTGCAGATGGAACTGAGAAGTCTGTTGACGATGATCGTGCAGAGGGTATTACATACTCCGCCTATAGGTTGAATGACATTGATCTGACCACTCAGAATGGATGGCGGCAGGCAGCGGGCGTTGACATCGCCGGGCTCTTCAACGGCTCTGTCCTTAACGCTAGGACCCTCAACACGAACCATTCTCGGCTGAGCGGCGTAATGCCTGAGGAACGATCTACCGATTTAGATGGGTTGGCTGCTTTCAATGACCTTGACATCGGGTATTACCTGGTTGTGGAAGAGTTCGATCCCCGTGATGTGAATAACGTGGCCGTCGCCCCCAGTGATCCTTTCCTGGTTGCCGTGCCCATGACCAATCCAGCGCCTGAGGTAGACGGTGACGGATGGCTGAATACTGTGTATGTCTATCCAAAGGGACAGTCCTTCGGTGTTCCCACCAAGCTCATTGGTGACCCCGTAGCTGAAGCTGAGGGTATCGATGTCACCGGTACTTCATTGGGTGAAGCTATCCAGTACGATATCTCAGTCAACATTCCTCGAAGCCCAGTAAATGGCATGACAGGACTCACCTTCACGGATAAGCTGCCTCGAGAATTGACAAATGGGGAGATCCAGTCGATTTCCCTCAATGGACAACCAATGGCACCGAGCAGCTACGACGTGCGCAACCTGGGATCAGGCGACGCCACAGAGGAGAGTCAGATTCTCTTCGTGGATTTCACCGCAGCTGGTCTCACTGCCTTAAATTCTGCTTTGGCAACTGGTGACATTGAGATTAGTGTGCAAATCCGAGCTACGCTGAGTGCTGTTCCACAAGACAACCTGGACAACAACGCATGGTTCAGGCGCACAGAGGGATTCGGAACCATTCCGCCGGTAGACTGGGACCCAGAAAACCCTGGCTCCGGTGAGCCAGTTCCCGGTGCTATCTCACACACGGCCACCGCGATCTACGGCGAGATCAATATCTCCAAGTTGGATAGTGATTCCAGTCCCATCACTGCAAGTCCTGCAACTTTTGAGCTATACCGCTGTGAAGTAGATCCAGACGAACGCCTGCGTCCTGTGAGTGACCCCATCAGTGTAGGGGTTGAAGGATCTGGTGCGCGGATTTCGGAGTGGAGCACCGGTTCTGCTGGTGAGGTATCCATCTCGGGCATCCACCTTGGCAATCTGCAGGGTAGTACGGCAGATGGTGCAAGGGCTTTCGAGAATATCTGGATAGATAACGGAACCACGTTCTGCCTGCTGGAAACGGAGGCACCTGACGGCTATGAGCTGCTACCGCAGCCTGTACCAGTAACGTTCAGCCCTACTACGTCTACCACTGGGTTGCTGACTGTTGACGCAGATATCCAAAACGTCCGTAGTAACGCAGGCTTCAACCTGCCACTGACCGGTGGCATGGGCATCTGGGTCGCACTCGGTGGCGGCGCACTGCTGCTGCTGATCGCAGCTGCCTACTACGCAGCCCGCAACCGCAAGCAGGCCTAAGGAAAGAGGGGACAGCGGGCGGCGTCGATAAGCACAGGCGCCCTCCGCCCCCAAGATCTGGAGAACCCTATGTCCGTGGATACCCGTACCAAGGACAGCGGTCGTTCCCTTAAAGATAAGGTGATTCCGCTGATCCTCGCGATCGCCGGAATCGCCGCGCTTCTTTACCCGGTGGTTGCCACCTACCTCTACAACGCCGGCCAGAGCGCGGTGGTGGATGCCTATCGCAACTCCCAGTCCGAGGTGTCGGTGGAGGACCGCTCCCAGTGGATCGAGCGCGCACATGCCTACAATGCAGTTAACGCCGGCGCACCGATCCTGGACCCGTGGTTATCGCGGGTAGCCAAGGACAACCGCCCGTACCAAAACTACGTGGAAGAGCTCAATCCATCCGGTGATGAGGATGCCGTCATGGCGGCGATCTCCATCCCCGCGATCGATGTGAAACTCCCCATCTACCATGGCACCGAGGATGACACCCTCCATAAGGGAGTAGGCCACCTCTATGGCTCCGCCCTGCCTGTCGGTGGGGAGAACACCCACTCCATCCTCACCGGGCACACCGGTCTGACCACGGCCACCATGTTTGATGAACTTGACCAGGTGGTTCTTGGTGATGCCATCTACATCGAGGTGATGGGTGAAGCGCTCAAATATGAGGTGGATCAGATTGAGGTGGTGCTGCCGGAGGAAACCTCGGATGTGCAGCCGATCATGGGGCAGGATCATCTCACCCTGATCACCTGCACGCCTTATGGCATCAATTCCCACCGCCTTCTGGTGCGTGGTGTGCGTGTGCCGATGGATCCGGAGGAGTCCATTGATGAGGTATTTGAGAATTCCTCACTCTGGCAACCCTGGATGACGTGGGTGCTCATCGGAGTGGTAGCCGTCCTGCTCATCATTGCGTGGCTGATCCTGCGCGAACGGCGTAAGAACCAGAAAGTGGGTGCTCACCGTGCTGCGTAATCTTGCAGGCCTGTTGATGGTCCTGGCGTTTTTATTGCCTGCGACCGCGCAGGCGGTTGCCATCGACCCGGCACAAACCGGCACCATCACCCTCAACTTCGCACATCCGAACATCTTCGACGATGTACCAGCTCCTTCTCCTGCGGGGGTGGGGGCCCGTGTGCAGCGGGTGAGTGATATTGACTTGAGTACCCGGAGTGGTTGGAGCGAGGCAGCATCCCTCACCACAGAAGAGCTGCTGAACCGTGAGGATTCCGCATTCGATGTGGACCGTACCGGGTACAGCAATGAGTCAGGCACTGTAACCTTTTCCGGCCTTCCCCTGGGGTTGTACCGAATAACGCCACTTGAAGAAAATACTTTCGTTCCTTTCATTCTCGCGCTTCCTTCAAGCTCGCAAGATGACCACTGGGAATACATAATTGATGTCCACCCCAAGGTGGCTGCTGCGCCCCTTGTCCCCACAGAACCCGGGGACGGAGACGATGATGGGGGCGATGGGACAGTATCCCCCAGCAAACCCACCACCAGCAGGCCACTACCTCCACCCTCAGGCGGTGGCATCCCCGGCCCTGGTGATACCGCACCAGGCGGACAAGTGCCTCTAGTGCCAGGGGAGATATCCACCGGAGGTCTGGCCAGCACCGGAGCCAACGTTCTTGGTTTTATCGGAGCCGGCATTCTCCTGCTCTTCATGGGGGCGTATCTGACGTGGAGAACCCGCCGAAGCGAGACCATGGGGAATACCAGTTTTAACTTTTGGAGTGAGAAGTAATGAAGTCAGTCGCATCAATCACCAGAACTTTCATGAAAGCGTGTGCGTCCCTCCTGGTGGTGTTGCTGGCTTTCACGTTGATGTCGATCCCGCAGTCACCCGTATCGGATACGGTCATGCCGGAGGCGCAGGCACAGACTGCTCCTCCTGCTCCGTCGTCAGGTGTCTGTGGTTCTTCGGTTGCTTTCCTGGTTGACCTTTCCAACTCGCTTTCAGCTAGTGATGTCACACAGCTGAAAAATACCCTCCGGGAACTCGTACAGAGTCTCAATGGTGCGCCTTATGATGTGGCCATCTACACCTTTGGCAGTAACTCTCCATTTCAGGGGGATAATCGAGGGGCACTGATCAACCTTCCTGCTCGTAGTCTGCAAACTCCAGCCGGTTATAACGCTGTCGTTAATGCTATTGATGCTCTATACAATATGCCGAATTCCGGTGCTAACACGGGAGGGACCAGCTGGGCAGCGGGGTTGCAAGCTGTCGCCAATGATATGGCAACACATAAATATCAAGTAGTATATTTTATTACTGATGGGCAGCCAACTTACGGCCTCAATGGGCAGATGAACCAGTCGGGGGGGACTACAGAGAGGAGCGAAATAGAACAAGCTCTGCAACAAAAAGCCCGCATCGAGCAAAACGGGGGAGCTTTAATCCCTGTAGGCGTGGGTACAAATATGGAGAACAACGCGATAATTGCGGTTTATGAACCCTACGGTCTGATCTGGATTCGGTGGCGAGTTGCTTATGAAACCCGACATCAGCAATTGCTCAGGGATATGACCACCAGCGGGAAAACTCCAATTATTGCTCCAAGCTACTCCACACTGCAGAGCCAACTTTTCGCTAATTTTGCCACCGGCTGTGTCCAGGTGGTTAAAGAAATCGTGGATGCCAACGGCACCGTTCTACAAAATGGGTCCGGATGGACATTTGATTTGAGCTTCGAAGGTCTGCCCGGCACAGCTGCCCCACCTTCTCAGGTGGTCACTGGAGCCAATGGAATTGCAGAGTTTTCCCTTGGTGGTTTTGGTTCAGGAAGCCCACGCGTCACAATCCAGGAGAGGCAACAAGACGGTTATAGCCTGATGCCTACAGCTGATGGGAAGAATGCCCAATGTTTTGCCTATAAGGTCGGAGCTCCCCGCCAGGAGGTGAGCGTGACCAATGCTGGAGCTCTGGGTGTGAGGGTTCCGCTTAATGCCACGGAGATCATTGCCTGCACATTCCGGAACCTGGCCAGTGTGCCGTTGAAGTTGACTAAAACAGTCAACTCCAACAGCACGATCCTGCAGGAGGAGCTAAACAGCAGAAGTTATTCATTTTCCTATACCTGCCGCATTGGAGAAGAAATCATCGCCTCCGGCCGGGTGGAAAACGTGGCAGGTGGCGCAGAGGCCCCTGTAGGCAATGAGCACATCCCAGTTGGTGCGAGGTGCACCATCAGAGAGGATCAGCCTGAGGCCGCAGCGGACCGGTACAGCTTGGAAACAACGTGGTCGGCGGTCAACGGTAGCGTTTCGTCTCCCGAGCCCGGATTGGAGACGGTTGTAATTGTGGGATCTGGAGGGTTTACCTCTGGGACCGGCACCACGGTGCAGGTGACAAACTCCTATGAGACTGCTTCCGCCACCATCACGGTGAGTAAGAAGGTCACCGGGGACATTCCCCTGGCAAGTGCACCCGGCACGTTCCAGGTGCAGTATTCCTGTCGCTATGTTCCCGACATCGGCAATCCGCCGGAGTTGGATCCGGATGCGCCTGACCCGTACTTTGTGGGCAATGGTTATGTCCTGGTTCCCAGAGACGGGACCTCTGTCACCATCCCGGTGGCTGACGCCGCGGGAAGGCCCATACCCGGGGGTGAGCCACGTCTTTTCCCAGTGGGTACACAGTGTGAGCTGTCAGAGCCTGGATCTGCGACCAGTCCCATCACCGTCCCCCAATTTGACTTGGCCACCACCTGGCAGTCTGATATTTGTCTTTCCTCAGGTGCGGGCGCGGGTGAGCTCAGCCAGTGCAACAGCAACTATATTTATGTGGATTCTGCGGATGAGCACAACGTCACGGTGGTGAACACCTACACCCGTCAGTTGGGTTCTGTGGTGGTGAATAAGGCGGTTGATGGTGATGCAGCCAACCGGGGTAATGAATTCCAGTACCCGTTTGTTCTCCGCTGTGAAAATGATTTCACCCGGGAGTTCACGGTCAGCGCCGGTGGTAACTACCGCGTTGATAATGTGCCGGTGGGAATAGAATGCACAGTTACTGAGACGCCTCTGGAATCGGGTAGCTCCGACATCAATGTCACCTTGCCCGCCCCCCAAACTGTCCTGCTCCAGTCCAGGGATGAGGTTGCGAATGTCACCATGACCAACACCCTCAACTACAAGCGGGGAAGTGCCGTCCTGACCAAGGAAGTGGTGGTTGATGGGAGGATCACCGATCCATCAGTTAAGGACTATCTTCTCACAACCAGTTTTCCGATCACCGGTGTGTGTGAACTTCCAGATGGCACTCGCCAAGACATCAACGGTTCTGTATCGGCGGTCAGTTCGCTTGAGGTCAACAACCTCCCTGTCGGCACCAGCTGCCGGTTCATCGAGCAGCATCTGGATGATCTCCCCGAGGGGGTCGAGCTGGTCACTCCTGGGTCAGTGACCATCACTGTGACCGCAGAGGGGAATAACACTGGCACGTTGGTGAATACTTTCCAGGCGGCACGTGGTGAACTGGTCATCACTAAAGATGTGGATGTCACCGATGTTCGGACCTCTGATCTCGATGCATTCATCCCCGAACAATTCAATATCAGCTACAGCTGTGTAGGTGGGCCGGCAGGTTCTATACCTCTGGCTGATGGGGAGAGTAAAACCATTGAAGGCGTGCCTGCAGGTGCCTCCTGCGTGGTTTCGGAGAGCAATACAGATGCGCGAGAGGTGGAGCGCACCACGGAGTTCCGGGGCGTGAGTGGTACACAGAGTGGAGACGAGTTCTCATTCAATTTCCCCACAGGGGGCAGCGGCGCAACCGTAGTGGTCAATAACCAGTACCGGCCTGCCCGCCACGAGATCACCCTGATCAAGGAAACAGCTCTGGTGGATGCCAATGATGAGGTAATCACCGAGGGCTGGGTTGATGAGGTGATCAATCCGGACAGAACCTATCCCATCTCCTACACTTGCACCAGGCAGAGTGCACCGGGCACAGTCTTTCCCACCTATACCGAGAACATCCGCGCCGGGGTGGAGACCACAATCCAGGTGCCTGTCGGCACTGACTGCGTCATTACGGAGAATAGCCAACCAATTCCCAATACCTCAGGCCCGGTGGCTACTTATTCCCTCAATGGGGCTGGGGCGGTGGAGGGGGGCATCACGGTTGCCGTTGATGACACGGAAGCTCCCCTCGTTGTGGATATTCTGAATACCTACCAGATGCAATACGGTAGTTTCAGCCTCAAGAAGAAGGTGGATGGTGAAGGCGTTGCCACCATCCCTTCCTCCAAGGACTTTAAGTTCAGCTATCGATGTGTTCTCGGTGCTAATGAGATTAAACAGGGAGAACTGAACATCGGCAGATTTGATGATGCCGCTGACTTCACAGTTGACGGGGTGCCGCTCGGTTCTGACTGTGTGGTGACCGAGGACCTGGAGTCTGCGGATGAACTCAATGCGGACCTGGACAATCGCTGGACCGTGGCCGATAGTTCCTCAGGTTGGGGCGCTCAGGAAGATGCCTGTGGCACAGGTGCAGGTATCACCTGCTCCACGGATGTTGAGAATTCTCCTCACCAGGCGACTTTCCGGATCGTGGCCAAGGAAGAACGCCCCTCCGGGGACCCCGGTGAGGCCACCTTGCTGCCTGCTAACTTCCAGGGCACTTATGTGCTGTGGAATACCTACACCTACTGGAAGAATATGCTCGAGGTAACCAAGCGCGTGACAGGTGATGGGGCGGACCTTGCCACAGGGGATACCTTCACCTTCCAACTTGTGTGCACCGACCCTAATTACGCCGACAGTGGGTTGGGAGACCTGCCATTCATCCAGGATCCGACCATCACGCAGCGCATCTCCATCACCGGGGACAGGGGTGCAACCGCACCAACCCCGGTGCCCGTGGGGTATGACTGCACCATCACCGAATCCCAGGTGGGCGGTTATGACGCGGTTGTGAGTGCAACTTTCGACGGCGATGGCTTCATCGGTGAAGACACCACCCATGATCCCACTGTTATTGAAGGTGCAACCGAGGGCTTCACGGTGGTCGCCGGGGATCTCTCCGGTGAGGGGTATGTTAATGCTGAGCCGCAACGCATCACGGTGGTCAACAACTATGAACGCCCCCGTGCCGAATTGGCTGTGGCAAAGCAACTGGCGGGCAGTGACAACGTAGGCAGTGTTAACGCCTATATCACCGAGCCGGAAAGATTCACCATGAACTGGGTGTGTACAGACCAGTTCATTGAAAATACCAGTTATTCCGGGACGGTCGTGGTGACGCCGGGTGCGGAACCCACCCCCCTTACCCTGGCGGACGGTACTTTGATCCCGCAGTCCGCACTCTGCTCCGTCAGCGAGGTGATTGACGCTAAGATCCCGGCGGGGTTCGAGGATGTGGTGAACTCCGCCCATGAGGTTCATGTCACCCGCGATGATCAGACCGTGTTCCAGCGGGCAAATGTGGTCACCACCGATGAATTCGGCCTGGGGGCGGAAGCCACCACGGTTGAATTCACCAACTCCTACTGGGTGAACCAGACCTACCTGGGGCTGGACAAATACATCGAGGGTGACCCGGACGGAAGCATTTTCCCGCCAGCTGCTGAGGGCGGGGAAGGTGGCGTTGCTTTCAACTTCAACTTCCGTTGCGAGGTGACCAATCTGCTACCGGGTCAACCTGTTCCCGCCATCTCCAACGGCATCCCGCTCACAGGAGAAACAGGACCTGATGGAGGGGTGATAGTTGAGGGCTCCTTCACCTTGGGCCATGGACAACAGTGGGCCACTGGTGCACTCCCGATGGGATCCAGCTGTGAGGTGAGTGAGCAGGCATTCTCCGCTGAGGTGCAGCAGATTCTAGATGACAACAACCTGCAGATGCAGCCGAACTACGTCTACCCGGCGGAAAACCCTGATCTGATTGAGCCTGAGCCGGTGGATCCAGAAGATCCGGGCACTGTGCCGCAACCTGTCATCGGGGATGCACCGCGCCTCCAGCTGCGTGAGGGTGCTGTCATCCCTCTGGGTGGGGAGGCCGGTTCCTACGCCTGGCTGCTCAATTCCCTCTACCGGGCTGATGGGGAGGTCCAGGTACAGAAGGTGAGTTACCCTGATGATCAGCCTCTGTCCGGGGCGCGGTTTGCCATCTATGAGGTTGACCCCAACGCGGCTGATTCACTGGGTGAGGTGGTCGCTGAAGAGCTGCAGCATATTTCAGATGGGGACAACACCAGGTTCACCGTCAACCTCCGTCCAGGCAGTTACTTCCTGGTGGAGACACGGTCCGGGACTGGTTCCGAATTGTTGCCGGCGCCGTGGCGCTTTGATGTGGAACCGACCAATGCCGGTGAACTGGGTGATCTTGAATTCAATCTGTCCGCCTATGCCCAGAATTCAGGGTTGATTGAGGTTCAGGAACCTGGGGAAGATCCGGTGACCCCCTGGATCATCAAGGTGGCCAATGTGGAATCAGGTGAGCTGCCGATGACCGGAGGAATGGGCATCTGGACGATGGTGGGCACGGGTGCTGGGTTCCTGTTGTTTGCCCTGTTTTCCTGGATGGGAATACGCCGACGCCAGAACTAAAGATCAGATGGAGGCAGGGCTGTGGGCAGCATCGCGGTACTTTCACCAGTGCTGGTGTCCCCAGCCCTGTTGCCTAGTCTGTCTCCACCTCCTCCAGCGTGGCGGTGTCAGTCCGCAAGAGCGGAGATAGCTCGGTGACCGGGGTGATGGAGACATCATGGATCTTCCAGTGCAGGTCCAGGCAGGATTCGCGGGCCAGGATAAGGTCTGCAGCTGTCACCATATTCGCGTCCACCGGCACCACGAAGGCATCCACATGGAAGAAATGGCCTTCCTCCCGGGTGCGGTTGCCCACCTCCTTCACCCACTCCAATTCGGCCAGGCGGGCGTTGACCAGCCCCGGCACCGGATGGGGTTCCCCCTCGCCCAGGCTTTTGGGTACGGAGTCCATCATGGAGCTCAACGAGCCTTTGAGGTTTTTGAATCCGTCTTCCAGAATGTCCAGTGAGATGAGGATCGCGGCCACCGCATCCGCCCACCAGACACCCATGCCGATTCCTGCGATGCCGACGATGGAGGCTGTCCCGGCCATCCAGTCCGCGCGGTTCATACGGGCATCGGCGAAAAGTGCCTTACTGTGCAGCACTTTCGCGGGTTTCATCTTCAGCCGCCCCAGAAGCAGGGGCGGGAAGATTGTGATGAACATGAAGGCGATCATCACCCAGCCCTGCCACATGTCGAGGCCGAAGAGTGAAAATTGCCCGATGTCAGGCCGTTCGCGTGCAACCAGGGTCATGGAGGATTCAAATAACAAAAATCCACCGAATCCCACCAGGGCGGCACCAGCCGCCAGGTGTGCGATGTCCATGGCCTGCGCGTAGCCGTACGGGTGTGCGCGTGTTGCTTTGCGACGCGCCACCCTCACCCCGATGAGGAATGCCAGGGGCGGCACCATCCCCAGGAGATCCTGGATCCAGGCGGCCTGCATTGTCTGGGAATTGCCCTTGATCATGAAGAGGATGATGGTGTCCACCACCAGGTAACCCAGGGTCCACCAGGCCAGGATCACGCATTTCCGGGTGGCATTGTGGACGGCATCCGGCGTCATGGACCGGTCGCCTCGGATGGGGGTGCTCATGCATCCCAAGATTACTGATCCTTATGGGCCGCGGGTGCCGGTCCCTTCGTCGTCAAGCTCACTGGTGGTTGCGCTGATTAGGTCCGCGCGGGCGCGGGCCACGCGCGACCGGATGGTGCCCACGCGCACATCGGCGATTTTCGCCGCTTCTTCATATGTGTAGCCGAGCACCCGGGTGAGGATGAGGGCTTCGCGACGTTCGGGAGGCAGGGCGTCGATGAGCGTGCGTACGTCGATCCACTCGGACCAGATGGCGGAGTTGGTGGCGTCGGTGGCACCGGTGTCTTCATATTCCACGTGGGATTTGCGTGGGCGGGCCATGTCGTGGCGGATATTGTCCACCCAGACCCGTCTGGCCAGTGACAACAGCCAGGTGCGCGCGGAGGAGCGGGCGGCGAAACGGGGGAGTGCGCCCATGACCCGGAGATAGGTTTCCTGGGTCAGATCATCCGCGATCTCACGTCCGCCCAGGTGGGCGAGCAGGCGCCAGACGTCATCCTGGGTCGCGCGGATGAATTCCGTGAGCGCGTCACGATCACCACGACCGGCGGCCAATGCCAGCTCGGTGACGTGGGCGTCATTGCGCTCTTGGGACTTCACAACAGGAAAGATTACCAGCTCAGCTGTCAGGTTTTAACTCAGCGTACTGCAGTTTTTCCCCTGCGGGGAGCGGGGGAAGGGGGTAGGTTGAGGGGGAACAAAGTGCGTAACCTGCCTCGATCCTTTGTTCCTCTGTGTGGGTGAACTGGTTTCCCGTGCATCCCGGGTGCCGAAAGGGTGGCGCAAAGTGACATTCTCCGGTAGACTATCAATAAGATTCAATCCATAGGTAACCCTCATAAATGGAAGGATATGATTATGGCTGACAACTCAGCAGCAGATCAGATCATCGACCGCGGCATGCGTCCGAAGGCCTCCGGAAACACCACCCGCCACAACGGCGCCCCAGTTCCGTCCGAGAATATTTCTATCACCGCAGGTCCACAGGGCCCGAACATCCTCAATGACATCCACCTCATTGAGAAGCTCGCGCACTTCAACCGCGAGAACACCCCGGAGCGTATCCCTCACGCCAAGGGCCACGGCGCCTTCGGTGAGCTGCACATCACCGAAGATGTGTCCAAGTACACCAAGGCTGATCTGTTCCAGCCGGGCAAGGTCACCCCGATGGGTATCCGTTTCTCCACCGTTGCAGGTGAGAAGGGCTCCCCTGATACCTGGCGCGATGTCCACGGTTTCGCTCTCCGCTTCTTCACCGAAGAGGGCAACTATGACATCGTGGGTAATAACACCCCCACCTTCTTCCTTCGTGATGGCATGAAGTTCCCAGACTTCATCCACTCACAGAAGCGACTCAACGCCTCCGGCCTGCGTGATGCAGACATGCAGTGGGATTTCTGGACCCGTGCACCTGAATCCGCACACCAGGTCACCTACCTGATGGGCGACCGCGGAACCCCGAAGACCACCCGCCACATGAACGGCTACGGCTCCCACACCTTCCAGTGGGTCAACGCCGAGGGCGAGGCATTCTGGGTCAAGTACCACTTCATCTCCCGCCAGGGTGTTGTGAACTTCACCGACGCCGAAGCAGCAGAGATGGCCGGCCAGAACGCCGACTACCACCGCGAGGATCTCTATAACTCCATCGAGAACGGTGACTACCCGATCTGGGACGTCAAGGTTCAGATCATGCCTTTCGAGGACGCAGAGAACTACCGCTGGAACCCATTCGACCTGACCAAGGTCTGGTCCAAGAAGGATTACCCACGCATCGACGTCGGTCACTTCGTTCTGAACCGCAACCCACGCAACTACCACGCGCAGATCGAGCAGATCGCCCTGGATCCAGGCAACACCGTCCCAGGTGTCGGACTGTCCCCGGACCGCATGCTCCAGGCACGTGTCTTCGCCTACGCTGACCAGCAGCGTTACCGCATCGGCGCGAACTACCGTGATCTGCCGATCAACCGTCCTGTCAACGATGTCAACACCTACAGCCGTGAAGGCAACATGCAGTTCGTCTTCGACGCTGAGGGCGAGCCTTCCTACAGCCCCAACCGTTACACCAAGGGTGCAGGTTACCTGGATGACGGCGCGACCTCATCCTCCAACCACACCACCTATGGTCAGGCTGAGGATATCTACGTCAATCCAGATCCACACGGCACCGACATGACCCGCGCAGGCTATGTCAAGCACCAGGATGATGATGACTTCATGCAGGCTGGCATCCTCTACCGCGAGGTCTACAACGACGGTGAGAAGGAGCGTCTGGCAGACAATATCTCCAACGCCATGCAGGGCATCTCCGAGGCAACCGAGCCACGCGTCTACGAGTACTGGACCAACGTTGATGAAAACCTCGGCGCACGCGTCAAGGAGCTCTACCTGCAGAAGAAGGCAGCCGGCGCAGCTGAGCACACCTCTTCCACCGGTGACGACATCGACAAGAAGTAGTATCACCTACTCTCACTGTGTGATGTGAAAACCCCACCTGCGTCCTGCAGGTGGGGTTTTCCGCTGCATAAAAACAACACCACCCCTGTGTCCGCCGAGACGGGCACCGGGGTGGTGTTTGTCTATCAGTACAGCGGGGAGCTGAGCACGGCGCTGCCGGTGCCCAGAGCGGAGCTGCCCAGGCTCAGGGCGCTGGAACCGATACCGATACCAACCCACGCCGCAGCGATCTGGAGACCTGCGTAGGCAACATCGGCGGGGACGTTGAACTGGGTGACAAAACCGACCAACTCCGGTGGGATCGGAATTTCGGAGCTTGGGGCCGGTGCTACGGACTGTGCGTGGGCGACGCCGGTGGTGCCACCAAAGATGAGGGCTGTTGACAGCGCAACTGCAGCGAGCTTCTTGAAACGCATGGGGTACTCCTTCACTTGATCGAGCAATGAATGAATCACATCCGATAGTAGTTCAGGAAACCTGTGAATTCAGCGGTCCGCTGATGAAAAACAGAGAAAGAGCTGCTTAACGACGCCCGCCTCCCGCACCTTTACTGCCAGGGCGCGGGAGGCGGTGGGGGTGGGGCGTCGAAAAGCGCCGGTGCGGCAAGGCTGGTTTTCTGTTTGAGGAGGAACAGGCATCGGGCTGGTGGCTCACGTGCGCCCGTCGTGGGCCATTCTGCTAAGATCATCCACTATGTCCCAGACCACTGCTGTTTCCCGGCGTGCCTTCAGGCCGCTTTTTCGGGTGCTCCCGCCTGCGGGGACCAACGGTTACCTTCCCACGTGGGGAGAATACCTGTCCGGTACCACCCCGGTAGCTGGGTTTTAGCCGGTCGTTCAGTGTACTGATTTCTTAACTTCAATCAGGGACTATATTTCAAGGAACCGGCTCATCAAGATTCCGTCATTTTTCTCCGGATCAAGGTTGCCGAATGTTATCAAGTTCTCTTATTCTAGCCCTGCTTGGCTGTGTGCTGGCAGTGCCGCTCAGGCGATGGGTTGGTCGTAACTCTGGATGGATTCTCGCCATCCCGCTGGTGCTGGCAGCCGCACTCATCCTGCAGGCTCTGCCGGGAAACACCGCCGCAGATTCACTGAGTATCCAGGAATCCGTGCCGTGGATGCCCACCCTGGGGGTGAGTTTCTCCTTCCATCTGGATGGCCTCTCGCTGGTCTTTTCCATGTTGGTGTTGCTCATTGGTGCCGCTGTTCTCATCTACAGCACGCGCTACCTGGGCAAATCGGATCCAGGTCACTTTTATCTGTTGATGAGCCTCTTCGCCGCGGCGATGTTGCTACTGGTGCTCACCGATGACCTGGTGGTGTTCTTCTTCGCGTGGGAGATCACCACGCTTTGTTCCTACCTGCTCATTGCGCGTTCCGGCCCCGGAGGTCGCGACCCCGCCATCCGCACCCTGCTTGTGACCGTCGCGGGTGGCCTGTCACTGTTGACCGCCTTCGCCATATTGATGGCGCACACCGGCACCACACGGATCAGTGAGATCCTGGGGGATACCAGTTGGACCCAGGACACCGGCTTCACGGTGGCGATCGCCTTCCTGCTGGCCGGAGCGGTGTTCACCAAATCCGCCCAGTTCCCCTTCCAGGCCTGGTTGCCGGATTCCATGGTTGCCATCGCACCGGTTTCCGCTTATCTACATGCCGCAGCGATGGTGAAGGCCGGTATCTATCTGGCATTGCGTTTCTCCCCCGCAATGTCGGATGTCGCCACCTGGCAGATCCTGTTGATCACGTGTGGACTCATCACCGCGCTGTTTGGGGCGTTCACCGCCATCAGACGTAACGACCTCAAGGAGCTGCTCGCCTACTCCACGATCAGCCAGCTGGGTCTGCTGGTGACCCTGATCGGAGTGGGCACCGACGCGGCGCTCACCGCCGCGGTGGTCCATACCATTGCCCACGCCCTATTCAAGGCCGCCCTGTTCATGACCGTCGGCATCATCGAACATGAGACCGGAATCCGGGACAGGCGTGAACTGGCCAAACTCAATCTACGTCTTCCCATCACCACCACGGTGGTCACCATTTCCGCCCTGTCCATGGCGGGTGTGCCACTGACCTTCGGTTTCATCAGCAAGGAATCGCTGATCACAGCTCTCGTGGATGCACCCGGGAACACCGCCCTGGTGGTGCTGGTCACCGCAGGTGTGGTTCTCACCTCGATGATGACCTTCGCCTACTCTCTGCGGTACATCCTCGCGGTATGGCCACGCCGGCAGAACAGCGAGGGTGACCCCGGGATGACGATTGGGGAGGCGACACCCGCCTTCTACCTCGCCCCGACGGTGCTGGCAGCGTGCACCCTGGTCTTCGGCCTGCTGCCCGGGCTCCTGGACACCCTGGTGACCTGGTCGGCCAACGCGGTCACCGGCGCCCCCGGAACCGTCTACCTGTCGATCTGGCATGGTTTTAATCTTCCGCTCCTGCTGTCTGCACTGATCATCGGTGTCGGCATCATTCTGGTGATCCTGCAGAAACCGGTATCGATCTTCCTGTCACGGTTTAATGCCCCGGTTTCAGGCCTGCGTGTGGTGGAGCAGCTCCGCGACGCGGTCATCACATCCGGCGGACAGGTCTCCCGCCTGGCTGGCACCAGTTCGTTGCCCCGCCACCTGGGGATTCCCGTCGCCTGTCTGATTCTGTTGGCGCTCAGCGGCGGTATCGCACTCACGGGGCTCCCGGGACGGATGCCCGGTGATACCGAGCCCATCGACTGGCTGCTGGTCGGTTTGATGGTTGTAGGTGTCATAGGGGCATTCCGAAGCACAACCCGCATCGGCATTGTGGTCATTTTGGGTGTCACCGGTTACAGCATGGCGCTCTGGTTCTTCAACCTGGGAGCCACGGACGTAGCCATGACCCAGTTACTGGTGGAAACCCTGACGCTCCTGGTGTTGGTTCTGGTGCTCCGTCGACTTCCGGCAAAACTGCCCAGGGAGAAAACCGGTCCGAAGGTATGGTCGGCGGTTCTTGCCGGTGCCGCGGGTCTGGCGACATTCTTCGCTGTCTGGGCCTTCACCGGGCGGAGAGACTTCACCGAGACCGCCCAATGGTATTTGAATGAGGCGGCTCCGATCTCCGGCGGCGACAACATCGTCAACACCATTCTGGTCGACTACCGTGCCCTGGACACCCTGGGTGAGTTGACCGTCCTGGGCGTGGCTGGTCTGTCTGTGATTGTTCTCCTCCAGGCGCGTCGCCCGTCCCCGATTCTCCGCGTCCCCAATCGAGGGAAACACCCGCTGGATGATCCCTGGGCCAACGCGGTGTTCTTCCGTGCGATCAGCCGCATCATGGTCCCGGTCATCATTCTGGTGTCGATGGTGCTGCTGGTACGCGGGCACAACGAACCCGGGGGTGGCTTTATCGGAGCCCTCGTTGGTGGCGCAGGGTTCGCCCTGCTCTACCTGGCATCTGCAACCGACAGGTCCAGATTCATCAGATTGCCATACGTCGCCCTGATTGGTGCCGGCGTGCTGGTGGGTGTGGCCACCGGTATCACCGGTTACCTTGAGGGGTCCTTCCTCAAGCCACTCCATTTCGATGTGTTCGGTATACACATGACCACTGCGCTCATCTTTGATATCGGTGTCTACCTCGCGGTGATCGGCATGATCCTGACCGCTCTGAATCTCATGGGCCAGTCAACTCCGCCCCTTGCGGAAGAAGAAGCCAACCCACCAGGCCCTGATGATTCCCTCACCCCGGGAACGACTGAGAATCGCACCAGTGAGAACCGAGAGGTGAAAGCATGACCATCGCTATCTCTGCAGGTCTGTTGATGACCGCTGCCGTCTACTTGATGCTGCGTCGCGACATGCTGCGTGTGACGTTGGGGTTTGTGTTCCTGGGGCATGCCTCCGTGATCATTCTCATGGCCTCCGGCGGGGTGTTCCGCCGAGATGAACCCTTCGGTAGTGGCTCCACCTCCGCGGCGGATCCCCTGCCACAGGCTTTCGTGCTCACCGCCATCGTCATCGCCTTCTCGATCACCGTGTTCATGCTGGTGCTCACCGTGACCGGTCGACGTGATGACGAGGTGGAATCCAGCGAAGACATCCGCAACAACCCCGAGTTGTATGAGGAAGGACAAGAAATCCGACCCGAACAGCTAGACATGGTTCGTGCTTCACGTGCGAGACATATGCACCGTCCCCCCACAGAGGATGAACGCACCGCCGGGTTCACCGAGAAGGAGGGTGAGTAAATGACCATCAGTGATTCCCTGCTTGCAGCGTTTATTGTCGCCCCCCTCCTGGCCTCCGGCCTGCTCATGATGCTCCGGCGCAGCCGGATCTTCCAGTCCGTCACACTGCTTCTGGTCCTGATCGCCTCACTCGGTGGGGCCGCCGTGATGATCCGGTTGACCGCCGACGGGAGCGTATACGCGCACTCAGTCGCCCTGTGGCCCGGGGGAATCTCCATCCCACTGGTGGCTGACATGTTTGCCGCGCTCATGTTGGTGGCCACCGGCATCATCACCATCGCCTGTATCGCTTTCGCGCTGGCAGCAGGTTTCGCCCAGTCACCGTATTTCGCCCCGCTCGTGCTGGTAATGGTAACGGGTGTCAACGGCGCATTATTGACGGCGGATATCTTCAACTTCTTCGTGTTCCTTGAGGTCATGTTGCTGCCCGCTTATGGGCTGTACATCCTTTCGCCTAAAGGCGCGACACGCACACCGCGTTCGAGGGTCGCCGGACTACGCCTGTTCCTCACCGTCAATCTGTTCACCTCCACTGTTTTCCTCGCCGGAGTGGGGTTCATCTACGGTGTCGTGGGCACGGTGAACATCGCCGAGTTGGCCGGACTCGCGGCGGAAAACGATGCCTTGGCGCTTGCGACCGCGATCTGTCTGTTCGCGCTCGCCATCAAATCCTCGATCGTGCCCACCCATGGCTGGTTGGCCCGTAGCTACCCACTGACCACCCCCGCGATCACCGCCCTTTTCTCCGGTATCCACACCAAGGTGGCCAACTACGCCATCTATCGTCTGTACGCCGTGGTGTTCGACGGTGATGAGACCTATCTGTGGATCGGTGTAGTGTTCTTCAGCCTGACCATGCTGGTCGGCGTGCTCGGTGCCGTGGGGGAGCACACCACCCGCTCGATTCTGGCTTTCCACATGACCAGCCAGATCGGTTACATCATGCTGGGTGTCGCCCTGTTCACAGAGCTCGGTCTCACCGCGGGTATCTTCTACCTGGTCCACCACATGATCGTGAAGGCCTCGCTCTTCCTGTCCACCGGGGCCCTGGAGGTCACCCATGGAACCGGCAGACTGGGTGCTCTGCCCCCCATGGGCAAACGGGAACCGTTACTGGCGCTGGCCTTCATGGCCGCTGCGCTGTCCCTGGCAGGCCTGCCACCTTTCTCCGGATTCGTCGGGAAACTTGCGCTCATTGTCGCCGCAGCCGAGGTCGGTCAATGGATCGCGGTGGCGGTGATGGTGATCGTCAGTCTGTTTACGCTTTTGTCCATGCTCAAGATCTGGTCCGGTGTATTCTGGGACCTCCCCTGGGCCACGGTGGGGCGTCGTACCCAGCCGGCTGCGGTCCCGGAGGGGAACCACGCCACCGGCGTCTCTGGTGATCGTAAACGGGATGGATCAACCTCTGCCGTTGCTCTGGACGGAGAGTCGGAGGCCGCCCTCGTTCTGGCGGACCCGGTGGAGAAGGTGGAAAGTGCCGAGGAACTGCCGAAGGTGAAGCTCTCCCTGGTTCTGCCGTCGGTGGCGCTGGCACTCATCACGCTGAGTATCGGCATGGTCGCGGAACCCCTGCTCGCATGGGCGGAGACCGCAGCTCACGGATTGCAGAATACGACCCCCTACGTTGAGGCGGTGTTGACACCATGACAGATTTATTGACCTGGCCGTTTAGGATTGTGGGTTTTTTCTTCTGGTATCTCGGGGCCCTGGTCACCTCGAATTTCGCCGTATTGAAGGATGTTCTCACCCCGGGACAGAACTCTACGCCCGGCATCGGCCTGTTCCACAGCCGCGCTGAGACCGAGTTTGAGTTTTCCCTGATTTCGGTTCTGATCACGCTGACACCCGGCACCTTGTCTCTCGGAACCACGACACGGGAGGAAGGCGAACCGAGGAAACTCTACGTGCACAGCCTGTATTCCTCCGATGCCGATGCACTACGCGCGGAACTCAAGGACATGGAGGATCGAATGCTGAAAGCAGTGCGAATCCGGAAGGAGACACCATGATGGTGATAAACATCGCAATCATTGTCATCGGTCTGACCTGTCTGCCTGCGGCCTACCGCATGGTTGTAGGGCCGTCGAATGCTGACCGGGTGATCTCAGCCGACCTGTTGATCTTTGCCACCGTGGGACTACTGGCTCTCTTCGGTATCCGTGGCGGGAGCGATTACACCTTCGATGTTGTCCTGGTGACCTCGCTGGTTGGTTTCCTGGGGGCGTTATCATTGGCCCGCGCGCTGCTGGGGGGTCGTCGATGAGTGACTACATCTCTATCATCGGTGACATCCTGATCGTCCTCGGACTCATCGTGTTCATCACCGCGGGTATCGGTTTTCTCAAATTCCCGGATGTGTACATGCGTATCTCCGCGCTTGGCACCGCCGGTGGAATCGGAATCATCCTGGTGGTGGCGGGCACCCTGTTCCACAATCTGTCGTGGATAAACCTCCTCCTGGCACTCACCATCATCATCATCCAGCTGGCTACCTCTGCGGTGGGCACCACAGCTGTTGCCCGGTCGGCCCTATTGACGGATGTGAAGATGAAACACTGGAAATATGATGAGCTGGAGGAGGACACCATTTCTCTCCGCGCCGTATCCAGGGAAAACACCAGATAGCTTTCCTGTACCCCGCATGGGTGGTGATCCTGGTTCTAGGAATTGGCCACCGCCATGACAGCAACCTGGGTGGCACGGGATCTCCTGGTGTGTCCATCCGGTGCGCCTACCAGCTCCAGGCAACCTGGGTCACTACATTTCGTAGGTATGTCTGTTGTTGTCGCCCCCACTGAAACACCAGCCACCCGCAGGGGTGGGATTCTGGCTGCGCTGCTTCTTCTGGTTCCGCTCATCGCGGGCACGGCGTTTGTCACCGCGACGGATATGGATATCTCCCGGTCCTGGTCAGCGGCCGGGGAGGTCACGGGCGCGCCCGCGCCTGCGTCGGCAAACAGTCAGGACCTCATCGACGCCCGTCGTGCCGCCGGTGAGGCCGGTGCCCAGGCCGGTTTCCTCGCCAGCGGCACCGGCGAGCTCACCGCCGGCACGAAAGAGCTTGTCGACGCCGCGACCCCCCTCCAGGAGGGCGTGGGTGCCGCGGCCGAGGGCGCCCGGGAGCTCCACGAGGGGCTGATCCAGCTGCAGGCCGGCACGGGACAGATGGGCACCGGTGCCACCGAGATCGCCGATGGTGTGGCCTCCGCAGTGGAACAGATGACCGGCCTGGTGATCCTGACACAACAGATCCGGGTGGCGCTGGATCAGGCCGACCGCGACCTGGCGGCCATGGACCGGCCCGAGGCCGAGGAGGTCCGGGGCCAGCTGGCGAACCTGAAGGGAGAGCTGGAGCAAGTGGGACTCGATGTGGAGATGACCGACCGCCTCGACGAGCTGCGCTCCGGCACCCGCGACCTGGCCAACCAGCTGGCCGTTCCAGGCTACGGTTACCACGACGGCATCTACACAGCCACCAACGGTGCTGCTGAGCTGGCCGCGGGACTCGGGGAACTGGAGGCGGGTGTCGGCGAGGCCGTCGCAGGTTTCACTGCCCTGGATGAGGGTGCCTCCCGCCTCGATGCGATGGCTGCACTCAACAAGGAGAAAACCGGTGCCGTCCAGCGTGCTCTCCCCGCCCCTCAGGTACCTGCTGCGGGGGTGGAACTCACCGCAGCCGGACCCGAGGGACAGTCCGCATCCCTGCCGCCGATGTATGCCTTCCTGATCGCCACCGTGGTGATGCTGGCCGGAGCAGCACTCGGATGGGTCACGCTGCGCAACCGGTGGCTGCTGGCCTTCGTGCTGCTGGGCATCACCGCACTGGGTGGTGTCGTATTGTTCACGGTGGCGCTCGGCCTGAGTGCTGCTGCGCTGGCGGGTGCCGTGGCCGTGCTGTTGCTGGCCACCATCGTCTCGGCGGTGATAACCCGCGTGCTCATCCATGCCTTCGGCGTAACCGGAGCGGTGATAACCACCGTGATCGGATGGATCGCGCAGGTCGCTGTGGTGGGACATGTCTGGAATACCACCGCCGTGGCTGAGATCGGCACCATGTGGCAGATTCTGGCGGGACTGATGCCCCTGCACTATCCCACCTTCGCCCTGACCGCCCTGGGTAACGGTGGTGCCCTGACCCCGGTGTGGGTTGGTGTGGCTGTATTGGCGGGCCTGTTGCTCCTCGGCGGGGTGATGCTGCGGCGTCGTGCGCCTGTGGCGGCTATTGAGATGGCATCCGACGACCTACCGAACCGCGAAGGTGTGCAAGAAGAGGCAACAACATCGACCCCCTGACCGCTCAGAGCGGAAAGCTGTGTTCTGCGCCTGCTCCGCTAAACGAGTCGGTAGCCCGAACCCCGGACGGTCTCCACCTTCTCCGTGCCTATCTTTTTCCGAAGCGCACGGATATATACATCCACCACATTGGACCCCGGATCGAAGCTCATATCCCACACCATGTGCAACAGCTGGGCGCGGGAGAGAATCTGACCCGGATGGCGCATGAGAGCCTCCAGCAGGTCAAACTCACGGCGGGAAAGATCACGCCACGTATCTGCCACAAACACTTTCTGGGTGCGTAGATCCAGTTCCAGAGTGCCGTGCTTGAGCAGGTGCGCGTTGGTTGTCTTCTCCACCGGCTGATGGCTGGCCAGGCGCAACTTCACCCGCGCGAGGAGCTCCGCAAACTGGAAAGGCTTGGGCATATAATCATCCGCCCCGCCCTCCAGGGACCGGATACGATCCTCAATGTTCGTCCGGGCGGTGAGCACAATGATCGGCAGGGACACCTTCAACACCCGCAGCTGCTCCAGAACATCCGCACCATCCATATGCGGCAGCCCCAGATCCAGGATCATCAGATCAAAATCACCACTGTGGGCGCGTGCAAAAGCGGCCGCGCCGGATACCGCCACCTCGCACTCGAAACCCTCCTGTACCAGGCCGCGCCTGATGAAGTCCGCAATGCCATCATCATCCTCGGCGATGAGAATCCGTTCCATGGCCATTTACTCCTCCGTCTCTGTTATGAGTGCTGTCGCCGGGGCAGGGATCTCCAGCCCGAAGATCGATCCCAGACCAACCGTGGATTCGACATAGGCACGCCCACCATGAGCCTCGCCAATAGCTTTTACAATGGATAAACCCAGACCCGCTCCCTTCGGCCGGTTCGGATGCCGGGGATCAGCCTGCCTGCCGCGGGAAAACCTACTGAACAGTGCCTCCTGCGCATCCTTCTCAATACCCGGACCACTGTCGCGCACCCAGATCCGGAACACCCGCTGAGCTCCCGATCCCTGGAAATCAGAACCAATAGCCACCGGTCCTTCTGAATAGCGCAGCGCATTGCCATAAAGCTCAAGAATCGCCTCCGTGACCCGCTGCTCATCTAAAATCACCACACCTTCGGCGGCGTCCACCAACATCACCCGATCATTGATGATGCGTGCCTTATCCTCAAGATCAATGGTCAACTCTGCAACATCCACCGGTGCCGTATGGAGGAACTCACCTGAATCCGCCACCGCCAGGGTCAACAGATCATTAACCATCCGTGCCATCCGATCCAATTCCGTGGTAGCCAACTCAATTGACCGTGCACGCTCCTCCGGTGGTGAACTCTCCAGCAACTCCAGTTGACCGCGCACCACCGTGATCGGCGTCCGCAGTTCATGACCTGCATCATCAACAAACTGGCGCTGATCGTTGTACGCCGTCTCCAAACGATCCAGCATCTCATTGAACGTACGGGCTAACTGTGCAATCTCATCATTACCCTCCACCGGAACGCGCCGGGTCAGGTCAGAATTGGAAATCGTTGAAGCGACCTTGCTGACCCGCCTGATGGGGGCAATGATCTGCCCGGCGATCAACCAAGCAATCAGTACGGAAGCCAACACACCTCCGGCACCGACGAATGACAGCACCCTGACCTGCTTCTTGACGGCTGTTTCTCCCGGTTCCGTGAAATAGGCAACGATGAAATGCCCATCCGTAGTGCCGGGAGCTGTTTCAAAGGCCACCCGCCCCCAATAGGCCCTGCCCCGAACCGGATCATCAAAGACCCCGGAATGGGATGGGGATGCGAGGACTTCCTCGACGAGGGGTTCGTTATAGGTCAGTGGTTCCGGATGTAGCCCACTGAGCTGAGAGAAGTCCACCTGGATCAGTTGATCCGAGAAGACACCCACGATGGCTTCATTGTCATCGGGAATCTGCCGGGAGAGATACACCTCAATCAATCGCTGGGGGGAGGGGAAGGAGGCGGCTGTGGTGGGATCCGTACCCTCGTCAGCAAAACGGCGAAACTCGCTGATCTCCTGTTCAACAGCTGCGTTGGCCGCAGCAACCACATCAGAGAGCAACACAGAACGCGTGATCACCACGACACTGGTCAGTGTGGTGACCACAACCGCGGTCATCCAGAAAACGATTCGCCAGCGAAGTGATGCTGGCGAATTGTTGAGGAACTTGAGTCTGCTCATCCGGGTGACAGGGTAGGGCAGGGGGAGGAGGGGTGCACTGGCTTAGTCATCATCCCCATCATCCCAATCGTCATCGTAATCGTCGTAGTCGTCCCAGTCGTCATTGTCATCTCCATCGTCATCCCCATCATCATCCCAGTACTGATAGTTCAGCGGTACCTGGGGAACAGGTGCCGGTGCGGGATTGTAGGCGGGCGCCGGCATCTGGGTTGGGATGGGTGCGGTGTCAGCCGGCTGTGCTGGGGCAGACGCCTGGCCCTCAGTACCTGGTTCAGGTGCCTCAGGCGATGTCATTGACCGGGAAGAGGGTTGATCTCGAGGAGTGCTCGGGTCAATGCCGGTGTTCAACCGTACGGTGGCAGTTTCCGCATCCACCTCAGGCGCGGAGGTGTTATTGGCCAGTGCTGATCCGCCGATAGCGACAAGCACGAGCAGCGCCAGGATGGCGATGAGCGGAGCGAAGCGCGGAAGTGACTTCATGATGGTGTTCTCCCTTGGGTTTCTTGAGCTATTTCCATCATTGACTCTGAAGATGAAATAGGGATGAGAGTTTTCCTGGTGACTCAGGCGGCTGCCTGGAAGTGGGAACGGATATGATCCTCGCGTCTTCCGGAGACGGCACAGCCGAGCATGAGCAGGCGGATTGCGCGTTCTGCCGCATCAGTCAGAAGTTCGCGTCCATCGCGGACCGCATCCTCCATGGCCATGGGAACAGTCATGATGGATTGGATGGCACCGATACCCACATCATGCACCTGAGGTGCTCCCTTGCCCAGCGAACCAGCCAGTGCCAGGACAGGAACTCCGGTGACACGTGCACGCCGTGCCACCTCGGCGGGTACCTTGCCCCGGGGTGTTTGGAAATCAATGGCGCCCTCGGCGGTGATGATGAGATCAGAAGTACTGATGAGATCATCGAGATTGATAGGGGTGGGGAGGTCCGAGAGCAGGACATCGAAACGGTCCCGGGCTACTGCACCCAGGGCCATCAATCCTGCCCCGAGCCCCCCGGATGCACCGGAACCGGGACCACGGTGGAGGTCTGCTGCCGGGAAGAAGGTGTGGTCCAGTAGAGTGGCCCACTGTTCTAGCGCTCTGGATAGCTGCTTGACCTGCTTCTTCGTGGCTCCCTTCTGCGGGCCGAATACAGCGGCGACACCTTTCTTCCCAGTGAGAACATTGTGGATATTGCAGGCCAGGGTGAGGGAAACATCAGCCAGTTTCGGGTGCAGCTTCGTGGTATCAATTTTCACTGCAGCGCTCAAGCCTCTACCACCCGGGGTTACCTCGGCACCGGAATCATCCAGGATTCGGGCACCGAGCGCGCTGAGTGCTCCCGCACCACCATCCGAGGTTCCGGAATCACCGCAGCCGATGATGATGTGGTTGATGCCATGATCCAGCATGCGTGCGATAAGTTGCCCCACTCCATAGGTGGTGGTGGCGGTGGGATCGCGCTGATCACGTGGCACCAGGCTGAGTCCGGCCGCCTGGGCCATTTCGATGACACCGACGCCCTCATCGACATATTCCAACCACTGGGCAGTGACTTCCTTTCCGACCGGGCCCATCACCTGCTCGGTATGCAGAAGGGTTCCCGAACGGGAACTGAGGATTTCCAGGGTGCCTTCACCACCATCTGGGACGGGGAAGGTATCCACACGCACACCGGGAAGGACGCGGCGCACACCGGCTGCAATGGAATCGGAAACATCCACGGCAGACAGGGATTCCTTGAAGCCTGAAGGGGCGACAAGAATACGTTCTGGCAGGTAGAGAGTCATAGGAAAGCTCCTTGCTTTGGGTTTAGTTGAAGAGGGGAAGGCCGAGGGCCGGCCAGATGCAGAAGGCGAACACAGCGGTCACCGCTATGAACATGGGGGCCATGAGCAGTGACATACGGGCCAGGTCTGAGGGATCGAAGTTCTGTTTGGCACCGGTGTCATCACCGCGGAAAATAGCCAGGGGTTTCGCTGACGCCGGCAGGGTATGACAAAAACCAGCGGCGGCGGTGGAGATGAACGCTGCAGCCACGGGATTCACCCCCACTGCCGGGGCGAGCGCCACCACGATGGGAATTAGGACAGCTGAGCGGGCAGACCGGGACTGGATGACCAGGTGCGCAGCAGCGGAGACGACAATGACCACCAGCACAAACATGGTGCCATTGAGTCCTTGGAGCAGCGATGAGGCCAGGATCTCTACGGCGCCGGATTCCGTCAGGGCCTGGCTGATGGCGATGGTCGCCGCCATGAATAACAACAATGACCAGGGGATTTTGCGGACAGCTTCAGCCAGATCCACTGTTCCGATATATGGTGACGCAGCCAGCAGCGCACCGAGCACAGCCACCATGGCCGGAGGAATATGGTGGATGGACTCCGTGAACCATAAAATGACCACTCCTGCCAGCACCAGCAGGGAACGGAGTTCCTTTGCGCCGAGGGGCTCTTGGTCTTTTCCCTGGTTGAGCAACTTCTCGGTGATCACCAGACGCTGGGCGCGCTGCTGGTCGTCGGAAAGCGCCAGTAGAATGATCTCGGCCGCAAGGTGTGAGCTGAACAGGGCGAAAGGTAACCCCAGCAATAACCAGCGTGCGAAACTAAAACCCTCCAAACCCTGGTCGAGCAGAATCTGCTCAGTGATCAGATGGGCACCAGCGCCGATTAACGATGCCACCGCGGAAAACAGCACCACACTGGGGAGTGTGATGGCCAGAACCCGCAACAACCAGGGGGGTAGCACCGCAGAGAAAGCTAGAAATACAGGCAGGATCAATGCAGCACGACCACTCGTGGCAGGAACAACAAAAGCTGTGAGGACCGTGGCAAAGGTGAGAACATGGACGAGAATACGCGGTGAGGATATCCCCACGCTGATCCGCACAGTCACCCGTAGAGCCAACCCGGATCTGGTCACGGCGGAGGAAATGATGAAAGCTCCGATCAACAACCAGATTGTTTCACTCCCCAGCGGGGAAAATAGTGCATCTGCGCTGATGATTCCCAACAACACCAACACGCTCGCCGCACTGAGTGCTACGAAAGTATCTGATACTGCAGAAAACACCCACATCCATACCGCAACAGCGAAGACCACCAAAGTCACCCGGGCATCAGTGTCCATGACAACAGTGCCTGCGGTTTCCGCAGTTTCGGGCAATGTCATAAACCAGATCACGGGGATGGACAGGGCACTGACAATGGAGATCAGTCTCCGGGTACGTGAGGTCGACTCCGGCACGGTGGCATAGACACGGTATCTGGGGCCGATGAAGCTGTCAGTGATGGTTCGCATGGTTTCTCCTGTCTTGGTGGAGGGGCAGATCAATGCCGATGGTGCATCCTGACCGGGGAGCGGATTCCACCCAGGCGACACCACCGTGTTGCTGGCTGGCATCGAGCACCGGACGCATTTCAGGAGCGCTGAAAGTTGTATTGAGGTGTCGTGATGTGAGCTGGGTGTCCGGGGAATGCACCCACAGGGTGACGGTGTCGTGCCGGATACTCATGCCGGCGGCGGTGCCTCGACAGAAATCGGCGGCAGCCTTCAGCGCGGTGCCCAGTGCTGCGACATCCACATGCATGAGGACCCGTGGATCCGATGGAAGGGCCAATTCCAGGCCGCAACGTTCCCCGATGCTCTTTCCCACGGCATTCAGGTTCTCCTCCACCAGCTGGGGGCTTCGACGAGCCTTGGGGAAAAACCACCACAACATTCCCACCACCGTGACGCCTGCTACAACAAGTGACACCACCATCCGGATGAGACGCTGGGTATGGTGAATGTCCATGCCGGTGAACCGGGCGATGAGCAGGGAAGAATCAGCTGTCTCGATCTCCACCGAAGCCCAGTAGACAGGCCCCTCCGTTTTCTCCACCACTCCGGTTGCCTCCGGGCTATTCGTGGCTGCCACGATGAGGGCATCTCTGGAATCGAGGGGCTGTTCAACCCAGTCGGACTGGATCAACTGCTTCGGGGTGATGCCCACCAGTGCTTCATCGGGGCTGACGGGATGCTGTTCAATAAACTCTGCCAAGAGTGAATGCGCAGAATCTGCTTCCTGGGAACCCGAGAAGTGAACAAAATCCCGCACGGTGGATTGCACCTCCACCCGGGCCTGATGATGAACCCGGGCGATCAACACAGCGTGCAAAGCCACGGTGAAAAACACCAACGACAGCCCTGCAATGAGAACAGCAGGGATGAATCTGATGTCATTGCGCTTGATCATGGGCGGATTCTCTCTCTACATTCCACAGCGCCGGTGTGGCGCTGTAAGAACCATGATCACGGTCCATGATGAATCCTCGATGAGATGAAAATGAGGATTTCTTCATCTTCGTGAGGGCACCTCTGAGAGAGTCACTCCGGGTGGATACGGTGCTCACGAGGTAGTGCACCACAGGCTTCGGCGGGGCGTGACGCGGAAGTGCCCACAGCTGCCCACGGTGGCTGCATCGCATGGGGGTTGTTTCTCCACCGGGCTCAGATTAAGACGGAAAAAGTGTGTCCCGGCACGAGAGGAAAACTGGTGGGGCGGTACAGCCCAGGCATGAAAAACAGGCTGGAAGGTGTATAACCTTCCAGCCTGTTTATTGGTCGGGATAACAGGATTCGAACCTGCGACCTCGTCGTCCCGAACGACGCGCGCTACCAAGCTGCGCCATATCCCGTGGCACCCGCCCCACTTTAGTACTCGGGTTTGTAGAGGCCAAAACGCCTGCTCAAAATGGGGGAGTGGCCAGTTCCTGCATGGTCAGAGAGCTGGGAATCGCGTTCGGTGATCTTTAATAGGGTGGCGCTGGGGCGGCAGAAAATCCGTACCGGGGCGAACTTGGAGGTACCCAGGCCGTTGGAGACATGCATCCACATCGACCCAAACTTGTGCAGGCCGGAGGCACGTTTGCGGTCGATGCCGGCATTGGTCACGATCGCGCGTTCGCCCGGTAGGCAGATCTGGCCGCCGTGGGTGTGTCCGGAGAAGGACAACTGGTAGCCGTCGGCCTCGAATTGCTTAAGGACCCGTGGCTCCGGGGAGTGCAATAACGCGATCGACAGATCCGCATCCGCATTCGGGGCGCCGGCGATTTCGGAGTAGTCGTCGAGGTGGTGGTGGGGATCGTCGACACCCGCGGCGGCCAGGCGGATCTTGCCCACCTGGAATTCCAGTCGTTTCTGGTTCGCGTCCTGCCAGCCACGTTCAATGAAGGCAGCACGCATGCCCTGCCAGGGAAGGTCCACATAACTGGGGGTGCGTTTCGTTCCGAACAGGTACTTGAAGGGGTTGACCAGGCGGGGCGCCCAGTAATCATTGGTGCCGAAGACGAACATGCCGGGGCGGTTCAGCAGGGGCTCGAGGGCCTGTAGGGCATCGGGGACTGCCTTTTCATCGCTGAGGTTATCGCCGGTGTTGATCACCAGATCCGGATCCAGGGCATCCAGGGCGGAGACCCAGGCCTTCTTGGTTTCCTGACCGGGGATCATGTGCAGGTCGGAAACATGGAGGATCCGGAAGGATTCCTTGCCGCGGAGCGTGCCGGGTTCGAGGATCGGCAGGGTGTGGGTTTTCAGTCTGAAATTGTTTAGTTCCGAATAACCCCAGGCTGCGATACCCAATCCGAGGCCGAGTCCGGCTCCGAGGATGCCGCCGGTGGTCTTAGCGAGAGTTTTAACGTTTGTTGGCACGTTATTCACCCTACCCGGGGAGTACATTGGGAAAACATGAGTGAGCTTAAGCAGAAAATCCGTGACGACCTGACCACCTCCATGAAAGCCCGGGACAAGGAGAAGACCGGCACGCTGCGCATGTTGCTGTCGGCACTGACCCAGGAGGAGACCAGTGGCGCGAAGCATGAACTGACCGATGAGGACGTGCTGCGGATCATCGCCCGCGAGATCAAGAAGCGCCGCGAGTCGGCGGAGATCTACGTCCAGAACAACCGCCAGGAGCTGGCGGATGTGGAACTGACAGAGGCCTCAATACTCGAGGCTTATCAGCCAGCGCAGCTGTCCGATGACGAGCTCAACGTGCTTATCGACGAAAGCATCGCCGAAGTGTCCGACCAGACCGGCGAAGCAGCCGGAATGAAGCACATGGGCCAGGTGATGAAAACCGCCACGGCGAAAGCGGAGGGCCGTGCGGATGGAAAACGACTCTCCACCGCAGTGAAGAGCCGTTTGTCCTAGTTTCCGAGGATCTGTCGGATGGCGTCGTTGATGGCGTCCACCCCGTCCTGGACAGAAGGTGCCTCTGGCGCTGGAGATGCGGGACGGGCAGGGGATGGGGTGTTGTCATCATCGGACGGGGCCGGAGGTGGTGGGGCTGCGGGTCTGGTGCCGTCGGAGATGTCGAGGATGATTGTGCTGCCGTCGATAAGCGTTCCGCCTTCAGGGCGGGCAGTGACAACCGTGCCGCGGGGGCGGCCGGTGCCACCGACGGAGCGGGTGGTCACGCTGTAACCGTCGGCCTCAGCCATGCGCTTGGCGCTCGCTTCGCTCTGGCCGGTGAGGTCCTCGAGGAGTGCGCCGGCGGTGCCGAGCCTGAACTCATCGGAGTTGTCCGGGATGGTTCCCTGCTGGGCTGCTGGCACGTTGTTGGCCATCGCAAACCAGGTCTGCGCTGGTTCCAAGCCACCGTAGAGGTTGCCGCTGCCGCACTGGCGCACCGGGCCACTGCAGAGCGGGGTGGTGGTCGTGCCGTCGTTGTAGATGTAGGGTGCTGCGGCGAAGTTGTTGTTGAAACCCATGAAAGCTGACGACTGGTTGGACTCGGTGGTACCGGTCTTGGCGGCGATCGGACGGGTCCAGTTATACATGCTGGCAGCCCCCCGGGCTGTGCCCTCGGTGGTGTCCTCGCTCAGGCCCACGGTCAGGGCATCGGCAACATCGGCATCAATGGCGCGCTCGCACTCAGGGCGGTCGATGTAGACCTCGTTCCCTTCGCGGTCATGCACGGAGACGATCGGGTTGGGCTCACACCACATTCCACCGGACGCGATGGTTGCAGCCACGTTCGACAGCTCCAGAGGATTCACCGCCGTGGGCCCCAGGGTGTAGGAACCCAGGTTGTGATCCTTCATGTAATCCGCGATGGAGTAGCTGCCGTCGAAGCTACCTTCCTCGGTGTAACTGCGCAGACCCAGCTTCACCGACATGTCCACGACACTGTCCACACCGACCTGTTCGATCATCTGGATGAAGGTGGTGTTGGGGGAGTAGGCGAGCGCCTCCTGGAGGGTCATCTGTGATTTGTAGGTGCCGGCGTTCTCCACGCAGTAGGTGTTCGCCGGGCAATTTGCAGCACCGCCGGTGCCCATGCCCCTGGCTTCATAGCGGACAGGAACATCCAGCACGGTGTCCAGGCCCATGCCCTGGTCGATGGCTGCCGCCGCGGTGAAGATCTTGAAGATGGACCCCGCACCGTTACCCACCCGGGAGGTGGTCTGGGGGAGCATTGTCTCACCGGCTTCCAGATCCAGGCCGTAGTTGCGGGAGGAGGCCATGGCGAGGATATCGCGGGAGCTCGCGCCGGGTTCGATGACGTTGACTACCTCGGCCACGCCCTGCGCTGTGGGATTGGTATGGTTCACCACGGCCGTGCGGGTGGCATCCTGGATGGCGGGGTCAAGGGTCAGTTTGATCCGGTAGGTGTCCTTGGCCAGCATCTCCTGGGTGATGCCCTGATCCGCGAGGTATTCAAGTGCATAATCACAGAAGAAACCGCGATCACCTGCACCGATACAGCCGTTGGCCAGTCCCTGGGGGGATTCCAGCACACCGAGGGGTTCCTGCTGGAGGGCAGCTGACTCCTCCGGGGTGATCGCACCCGTGTCCGCCATCGCCGCCAGCACCGTGTTGCGACGGTCAAAAACCGCGTCGTGGTTGGTGTACGGGTTCAGGTAGGACGAGGACTGCACGATTCCGGCCAGCATCGCAGACTGGGGAACATTCAACTCCGCAGCGGAGGTGCCGAAGTAGGTGCGGGCGGCAGCTTCCACTCCATAGGCGCCGTTGCCGAAGGGCACGATGTTGAGATACCGGGTGAGGATCTCATCCTTGCTCAACTTGTCATCCAGATCGGAGGCCATGCGCATCTCACGCAGTTTGCGGGGAATGGATGTCTCCACGGCCGCGGCCTGCTCTGATTCATCATCGGCATCAACGAGCAGGAGGAAGTTCTTCACATACTGTTGGTTAATGGTGGAGGCACCCTGTTCCACCCCGCCGGCGGCCAGGTTGGTGAGCATGGCGCGGCCGAATCCCTGGAGATCAACACCGTCGTGCTCATAGAATCTCCTGTCTTCGATGGACACGATGGCGTCCTTCATCGGAACGGAAATCTGGTCACCGGTCACCTCAAAACGCCGCTGTGAGTACAGGTAGGCTATGGGTTGATCGAGAGCATCCGTGATGGTGGTGACACCGGGGCCACGGCCATCTTCGAGATCTGCGAGATTAGACTGCATGGTCTCATTGGTGCGCGCGACGGCGACAGCGGAAATTCCGGCGACAGGCACGAGTGCGAGCGCGCCAAGGACACCCGCGGCGACTGTGGAGGCCAGGAGCTTGGTCATGGACTTTGCGATGGACACGTTAACAGCCTAGCGAGTTGTGCCAGTTTCGCGAACCCCACCTTTTGCAGTGCCGGGATATGACTTACCCGTTGCGCGGATTCAAATGCTCCACGTAGAACACCCGCAGACTCCCCCGTTTGTGTGATGCATTCGACAGCCAAATCATGGTGTGACTACACTAACTTTGTAATGGTAAGTGCCGTCTGGACTTAAGGAGCGAGTCATGACGTCTGTCATCTCTGAACAACGTAACAACCCGTTCGTGCGGGATAATGTTGCGGTTGCGAAGGTGGATTCCGCCGAGCGTGGTGAGTGGGTCACCCAGGCTAAGTGCCGCAACGGAGATCCCGACGCACTCTTCGTTCGTGGAGCAGCGCAGCGCCGTGCCGCAGCGATCTGCCGGCACTGCCCGGTAGCCATGCAGTGTGTTGCCGATGCCCTCGACAACAAGGTTGAGTTCGGTGTGTGGGGTGGTCTGACGGAGCGTCAGCGTCGCGCCCTGCTACGCAAGAACCCGCACATCACCAACTGGGCTGAGCACCTTGCCCAGGGTGGGGAACTGGCCGGCATCTAGGCGGTGCCGCCACATGATCAGAGGTGAGTGCCCTCCCTCCGGCCCCACCAGTCACGGTAGGATCAGGCTCATGACTAAATGGGAATACGCCACTGTGCCACTGATCACTCACGCAACCAAGCAGATCCTCGATACCTGGGGTGAGGATGGCTGGGAGCTCGTCACCGTCATGCCGGGAATGAACCCTGAGAACCTTGTCGCCTATATGAAGCGAGAGGTGGCCTAAGCAGATGGCCTCTATTTCAGACCGCCTGGCGGAACTCGGAATCACCCTGCCCGCCGTGGCTGCTCCTGTGGCCGCATATGTCCCGGCTGTACAGACCGGTAACCAGGTGTGGACCTCCGGCCAGCTGCCCTTCATCAACGGTGAACTTCCAGCGACCGGCAAGGTCGGCGCAGAGGTCAGTGCTGAGGATGCTGCTGATTATGCGCGCACCGCTGTCCTGAACGCTCTGGCTGCCATTGATGCACTCGTGGGGATCGATAAGGTCACCCGCGTGCTCAAGATCGTCGGATTCGTGTCCTCAGCTGAGGGATTCACCGGGCAGCCCGCTGTGATCAACGGAGCCTCCAACCTGATCGGTGAAGTGTTCGGCGAGGCCGGTGCCCACGCCCGCTCCGCAGTCGGTGTGGCTGAGCTACCGCTCGGTGCTCCGGTTGAAGTGGAAGTGATCGTCGAAGTCTCCGCCTAGAAGCTCCTCCCATCCAGGAGGCGGGTGCCGCCTCCGGTTTCTTCTCCTGGATCTTCTCCTCTTGGATCGGGCAGGGTGGTTACTCTGCCCGGTTCCACGAAAGTGTCAATGACCGCTAAGCTGATCCATATGGAGCATCCTGCTTACAGCCAACTGCGACCGGTAACCCCCTCTGCCTCAGTTATCCTGTGCCCGAATCCTGGCTACAGCTCACTTGAGGGCACTAACTCATGGGTGATCCGCGCGCCTGAGGATTCCCGGAGTATCGTCATCGATCCGGGTCCTGAAGATGAGGGACACCTCAATGTTCTTAATGCCAGGGGTGGCGAGGTCGGGCTCATTCTGCTCACCCACCGTCACCACGATCACGCTGATGGTGCGACGCGTTTCCGCCAGCTGACCGGCGCACCCATCCGGGCCTTCGATCCCAGCTACTGTGCGAAGGCAGACGATATCGTTGATGGGGAGATCATCACCATCGACGGAGTGACACCTCAGATTGAGGTGGTCGCGACCCCGGGGCACACCCGTGATTCTGTTTCTTTCTTCATCTGGAGCGGCACCCCGCACGAATCGGTCCTGGAGGGCATCGTCACCGGTGACACCATTGCAGGCCGCCACACCACCATGATCTCCGAGACCGATGGTGATCTGGGTAGCTACCTGGATTCCCTGGCGGTCCTGGAGGAGCGCGGCAAGGATGTCCCACTCCTGCCTGGACACGGCCCAGACGGTACTGATGTGTCCTGGTTCGCCCGCAAATACATTGACCGCCGCGAACAGCGACTGGCTCAGATCCGTGAGGTCTGGGCGGATCAGGGCAAGGACGTGTCGATGAAAGACCTCATCGATGCCATTTATGATGATGTGGATCCGGTCCTGCGTGGCGCTGCGGAGCAGTCCACCCACGTGGCCATCCGCTACCTCGAGGGGCTGGAAGCGGCTAACCAGGCTTCGGCCTCGGGTGCCCGCAACGCCTGAGCCCCCTCCAGAACACCCGGAAACACCTGGACACCGCCTGAAACCCTCTCTCATCGTGGGTTGCAGGCGGTTTCTCTATGGAGGCTGTTTGTTCGGGTGGGAAGCAGAGAACCACGCCTGACCCCAGCAGAATCGCTGCCGGGTTCAGGCGTGGTTTATCTATTCAGTCCTTTAAAGGGGACTAACGTGCACGACGCGCGAGGTGCTCCGTATCCACGATGAGCACAGACTTGCCTTCCAGACGGATCCATCCGCGGTGGGCGAAGGTTGCCAGAGCCTTGTTCACGGTCTCACGGGAAGCGCCGACCAGCTGGGCGATCTCTTCCTGGGTGAGGTCATGGTTGACGCGCAGTGCGCCAGCTTCCTGGGTGCCGAAGCGGTTGGCCAGCTGCAGCAGGGTCTTGGCGACTCGGCCGGGGACATCGGTGAAGATGAGGTCGGCGAGAGAGGCATTGGTACGACGCAGACGACGTGCCAGGACGCGGAGCAGCTGCTCAGCGATCGCCGGGTGGTCGGAAACCCAGTTGCGCAGCATCTCGGAGTTCATGGTTGCTGCATGAACCTCGGTGACGCACACTGCGGAGGAGGTGCGTGGACCCGGGTCGAAGATGGACAGTTCACCGAACATGTCAGATGGGCCCATGATGGTCAGAAGGTTCTCGCGGCCGTCATTGGCATGACGTGCCAGCTTCACCTTGCCTGCGGTGATGATGTAGAGACGGTCGCCCGGCTCGCCCTCGTCGAAGATTGTGGCTCCGCGGGGGAATCGGACGGTCTCCATATCCTGGATAAGGTTATTGACGGCCGTCGGATCTACGCCCTGAAAAATTCCAGCGCGTGACAGGATTTCCTGTACACCTTCCACTACTTTTCTCCTTCATCTGAACACATGTTTATTCCGGTCCGGATGAGTGGCGACACCGTGGGTGTCTGAGGTAAACGAAAATCCGGACGATGCCTGGCTAGAGGCATCCATGCTGTGTCGTCCACAACTCTACTATGCGATTGGTCACCACAATAGTTGAATTGCAGGAATTGTCACACTTGAAACGAGAGAAAAAGAATATTCACAGGATACTGACAATGGAACCCAATGAGTAGGTTGATTACTCAAACATTATCTTATCAAGCTGCCTGGGCTTGCGGTGGGGTCTCGGGATCGTCGGAGGATTCAGTCGGAAGGTCATTGCCAGCGGTTTCGGTAGGGGTGCCACTGTCAGCTGCCTCGTCGGTGTCAGGGGTGCTCAGGAGGGAAGTCTCGATTCGCTGCATGGCGAACATGAAAAACAGCAGCAGAAGCGGGATCAGCACTACGAGTAGACCAGTCATGGGTAATCAGTCTAATGATTATCGGGTTTCGCGCCTACCTGCGGGGTCTGGCAATCTTGAACCATGGCTGGCTCAATCGGATCGATAACCCCCCAGAAACGTCCACGGGTTGGTTCCCACATCGCCAATAAGGGTGGTGAGACGGATATCGGCAGGAAACGTCGAGCCCGTCGCGTTAACCGGACGCTGGCCCTGGCGTATCCGGATGCCCACTGCGAATTGGATTTCACCACTCCGCTGGAACTCACCGTGGCCACGATCCTGTCGGCGCAATGCACCGATGTGAGGGTCAATCAGATCACGCCTGCTCTGTTTCGTCGATACCCCACGGCCTTCGACTATGCCAACGCAGATCGCGATGAACTGGAGGAGCTCATCCGGCCCACCGGGTTCTACCGCAACAAGGCGAGCTCACTGATCGGCCTCGGCCAGTCACTGATCACGCACCACGGTGGGGAGGTGCCGGACACGCTTGAGGAGCTGGTGGAATTACCCGGAGTGGGGAGAAAGACCGCGAATGTGGTGCTGGGCAATGCCTTCGATGTTCCGGGCATAACCGTGGACACCCACTTCGGCCGGTTGGTGCAACGCCTGGCACTGACGGAATTAACTGACCCTGTTCAGGTGGAGCATGCGATCGGGGCACTGATCGAAAAACCTGAGTGGACCATGTTCTCCCACCGGCTGATCTTCCATGGACGTAGGATATGTCATAGCAGGCGGGCAGCCTGCGGAGCCTGCATGCTGGCGGCCGACTGTCCATCCTTCGGGTTGGAGGGTCCGGCGGATCCCGTGGAGGCGCAGAAGCTGATCAAGAGTGATGACAGGGAGCACCTGCTGAAGATGGCAGGGATTGAATAGATGACAACGAGCGCTAAATGGTCCCTTCTGGGCGTAGTGGTGGTTCTGGCCGTTCTGATCGCACTGATTCCGCAGTTGCTGTCCAACCCCGGTGACAATGGCGGCACCACCGCCGGCGAGGCGGGGGACGGGGCGGGGGAGGCGTCGATAAGCAGCGTGGTGGCCGATAGGCCAGACTGTCCGGCCGACAATGCGGCGGGGATCGAGCTGCCCTGTCTGGGCGGGGAGACGGGCGACGGCAATGATCTGGCCACCATCGTCAACGTGTGGGCCTGGTGGTGTGAACCGTGCAGGACCGAGCTGCCGGTGTTTGATCAGTTCGCCGCGGCGCATCCCGAACTGAACGTGGTCGGTGTGCATGCTGATTCGAATGGATCCAACGGTGCGGCCATGCTCAATGATCTGGGGATCGAACTGTCCAGCTATCAGGATGATGCCAATCTTTTTGCGGGCACGCTCGGTCTGCCGGCCGTGGTGCCGATCACCGTCGTCATTGATTCCTCCGGGGAGATGGTGGACATGTTCCCCCAGACTTTTGACAGCGTGGAGGATCTGGAAGCTGCCGTGGGTTCCGTGGGTGAGTTGCTGTGATGCATGCCAACCATCTGTTCCCCGATCTGCCCCATGATTTCCCGGGGCAGAACGTCGATCTGGCACCCGATAATGCGCCGGTGTGGATGCGTCGATTAATGAATCGGATTGAGGAGGGGCATCTGCGCAATCCCCTCGCCGGTGCGGAGGTCACCGGAACAACCGATGCGGAGAAGCAGGCCGCGGTACTCATGCTCTTCGCAGGTTCCGCCACCTCCTTCGATCTACCCAATGACGCCTCCGTGCTGTTGACCCACCGCTCACCGACCATGAGGTCACATTCCGGTCAGATCGCGTTTCCCGGCGGACGCATCGATCCGGAGGATATCAACGCCGTCGACTGTGCCTTCCGTGAAGCCTGGGAGGAGACCGGCCTGGATCGCCGCACCGCCACCCCGCTCGCCCAGCTGGACGAGGTGCACATCCGCGCCACCGGATATCCCGTCTACCCGGTGCTGGGACACTGGCACAGCCCCTCACCCGTGGCAGTGATCAGTCCGGATGAAGCCGATGAGGTTTTTGATGCCCCGCTCTATGACCTCATCAACCCCGACAACCGCCTGATGGTGGGGTGGCGGGAGTGGAAGGGACCCGCCTTCCGCGTCGCCGATTACGTGATCTGGGGTTTCACCGGCGGGTTGCTGTCCGCCATCATCGATCAGGCCGGCTGGGCCCACGACTGGGACACCGACCGGATTTACGATCTGGAGAACACCCTGGCCAGGTCACGCAATAACGAACGCCTGCGCTAGATTGCGTTCGTCGGCGCTTGTGCGCGTTGCCCGAGCTGCTTGGCGGCCGGGGTGCGTTATGCAGCGTGAGCGCACGCGAGCCAGCGCCGGGGTGCGCGCGAGCCAGCGCCGGGGTGCGCGCGAGCCAGTGCCGGGGGTGCACGCAGACTGGCGTTTGTTCGCCCAAACCGGCGCTGAGTGCATCGGCCCGCATTAAGTCCGCGTTAGGTGCAGCACCCGCGAGTATTCTAAACTCGTCAAGGATATAGTTCCATCTGAAATCCGACGGCGAAACGGCACAGCTGCACAGCGGTGACAGCCGCACAGCCACACATCGTCGGGTTGTGAAAGAGCAGAGCACCCTAGAAATTGTTGAGTTCGAGTCCGGTCGTTGATGTCATCATCCTCGTCATCCTGGTGTTCGCACTGTGGGGCGGATGGAGGCAGGGTGCCTTCACCTCGCTGTTGTCCACGGCGGGGGTGGTGGCAGGTCTGGTGATCGGTGCTGCCGCCGCGCCTTTTGTGATGCGGTTGACGGAGTCCACGGCTTTGAGATTCCTCCTGGCGATCGGAACCGTGGTGCTGTTGGTGGGGTTGGGCAATCTCATCGGTGCGCATCTCGGCAACGCCATCCGTGATCGCATCAGGTTCCGCAGTTCCAGGATTGTGGATTCTCTGGTGGGGGCGGTGTTCCAGGCTCTGGCCACCCTCATCGTGGTGTGGTTGGTGGCGATTCCGCTGGCCACAGCATTGTCCGGGCCGGTGGCCTCCGGTATCAGGGATTCCCGGATTCTGGGCTTTGTGGATGACAACACCCCGCGTGGTCTGGAGACTCTGCCGTCGAGGATTGCTGCGATGCTGACGGACACCGGTCTCCCGCCGCTGATTTCCCCGTTTGATAACCGGCCCATCCTGGAGGTGGAGGCCCCGACCATCAATGTGGCCGATGTGGAGTTGGTGGAGTCGCTGCGCCCCTCTGTGGTCCATGTGATGGGTGATGCTGGTGAGTGCAGCCGTCGTCTCATGGGGTCCGGGTTTGTGGCGGCACCGGATTATGTGATCACCAACGCCCATGTCGTCGCGGGCACCGACACCGTCAACCTGGATACCACGGTCGGTGTCCACGGCGCTGAGGTGGTTTTTTATGATCCCGATGTGGATATCGCGGTGCTTTACAGCCCCGGCTTGGGCCTGAGTCCGCTCACCATGGCGGAGACCCCGTTGGAGACAGGTGAGGAGGCGATCGTGATGGGCTTCCCGCTGTCCGGTCCCTTCGATGCATCCCCGGCCCGTATCCGCGAGCGCATCATGATCACGGGTGCCAATATCTACGCCTCCGGCCAGCATGAACGTGAGGCCTATTCGGTGCGGGGCACCATCCGTTCCGGTAATTCCGGTGGCCCCATGGTGGATGAGGAGGGCCATGTTGCGGGTGTGGTGTTCGGCGCGGCGATTGATGGTTCCGACACCGGTTTCGTGCTCACCACCGATGAGGTGCAGAGCCGCGTCGGGGACATTCAGCGTCTGGTCACACCGGTGGACACCATGCAGTGCGCGGTGTCTTAACACCTCTGCTTTGCGACGCTCCCCCGACCACCCCGCTGGGCTTGGCCGCCCCAGGGTGGATCCCCCTCGGCGCAGCTCGAGGCGATGGTGTCAGACGGTCTGAGCGAACTCCGCGACCATTCCGGTGAACTGATCTGGATCCTCCAGAAAGGACAGATTGGTGACCCCCGGGACGGTCACCACTTTGAAGGCCCCGGTGGTGCGGGTGCGGGCGAGCGCTGCGAGGGGATCCGTACGGTTGTCACGGGGACGGATAAGCCAGACGGGGCAGCTGGCGACCTGGTTGCTGAGTTTCGATGGCAGCGATGCCATCAGGAGCCGATTGGTGCGGACAATCGCTGTGAAGGTGTGATCGATGGAGAGAGCCTTCTGGCGCAATTTCACGGCCTCGGCAAAAGCCCTGCTGCGTTGAAACGGGGGTGTGGTGTGGGTGAGCACTTCTTGGCGGGCGGCGCGGGGGATCAACATGCGCGCCGGGCGCAACACGGCCGTGGGCAGGCTGCAGAGCATGATCCGGATGATGGTGGTACCGAACAGGTGCGGCCGCCGGAGAACCGCCTGGCTCAGATCCACGGGGTGGACTGCTCCGAGTGAGATGACCGCTGTCGCCCGCTCCGGGTACAAGGTGGACACCGACCAGGCGATGCTGCCACCGGTGTCCGTGCCCACGAGGATCGCAGAGTCATGCCCCAGAGCACCGATGATCCCGTTGATATCGCCCGCGGAACGGCGCAGATCATAACCACTCGGGGGTTTGTCGGACAAACCATAACCACGCAGATCCACGGCTGCGACATGGAAACCCCGGGCAGCAAGTGGTGCGATGACATCCTTGTAGTCAAACCAGCCACCGAACGCCCCGTGGAGGAGCAGGATCAGGGGATCGGTGGAGGAACCAGCCACGGCCACATGCAGCCGCACCCCACGGACATACACATTGTCATGCTGGTAGGGCCCGTCAAGTGCCACCACGGACGGTGAGCGACTAATTGATGCCACGGTCCGGTTCATGGAGCGTCTCCGATTGACCATGGTCAACCAGTTTCTCCAGGAGGTGAAAAAACGCCTGACCACACCGCCGTTTCCCCGATCCTGACCGGGAAGCGGGGTGGATGTATCTGGGAACTTGATGGATGGTGTCAAGGGGGGGCCTCAGGGGAGAGTGGGCTGACGCATGGTGGGGGTGATCCCCAGGCTGCCATCGCCAACGCCCCTCGGCACGAACCAGGCGGGGGACTGGCACCGAGGGGTTTATCCAGGGTGCAGGCCGTGTGCCGTGGGTGGGGTGTGTCGCGGGGCGATGAAAAAAGGCTGCGTGAGGGCTGGGGGAAACTACTTGCCCGCAGCGGTGGCGCCGGGGCCGTGGAAACCAGCGGTGTAGAGCCCACGCTGGTTGGAGCGCTCCAGGTTGCTGGTGGCCTGACCTGGAACCAGGTTCTTGAGTTCATTCACCGATTGGATCGTGTTCTTCGGTGCTCCCATCTTCTTGACCTTCTTCCATCCGAAGAACGCCAGTGCGGCGGCGAGGACAATCATGATGAGGAAGACGATCAGGAATGCCGCCCAGCGGTCGAGCCAGGTGGAGAGGAGTTCCGCCAGGAAGAAGAAAAAGAAGAAAGAGCTATACAGCGCGATGGTGCCTGCGACACCGAAGGCTCCACCGCCCACAGCTGCCTTCTTGGCTTCTCCTGCCAGCTCGGTCTTCGCCAGCTCCACCTCCGCGCGGAAGAGGCTGGACATCTGGGAGGTGGCATTGGAGATCAGCGTGCCAATGGACGCGTCACCCTTGATGCTGGTGTCCACGTCGCTGAGCGGAATCGCATTGACCTTCGGGGTGAAGGTATCGCTGCCATCGGTAAAAAGGCCATCGTTGTTGCTCACTTGGAAGCTCCTCCAGTGTTTTTAAAGGCGTACATCTTCTGCGTTCTTTAGTCCCAATCGTGCCATGAAATTCAATCCCGGGTGAACTTCCCGGCCGTGCAGCATGGGGAATGTTGCGCAAATGTTGTCACCGTGCGTGTTCTCCACCGCCGATCATGGGCGCTGAGTTACATAATAGAGGTATCTGACGCCGGGCATCATGGCGGGGAGGTGCGACACCCTCCCCATCGCGCACCTCAGCCCTCATCCTTGACGGTGAGGTGTCAGGCGGTGCCGCGCCTGGCGCGTTTGACCCACCAGATGCCGCCGGCGGCCATGGCCGCGAGGCCGGCCACCACGCCGGTTCCTATCCCTACGTCCCGTGTGCTCGGCATCTGGAACAACGGCTCAGGGTTTTTGAAACTTAAAATCGTCCATCCGCGTTCCAGAGCGGTCTTCTTCAACGCTCTGTCCGGGTTGACGGCGACGGGGTTGCCGACAGTCTCCAGCATGGGCACATCTGTGAACGCATCGGAATAGGCGAAGCTGGATTCGAGGTCATAACCGTGTTCTTCAGCAAGGTCGAAGATGGCCTGCTGTTTGGCGGCGCCCTTGCAGTAGAAGAGCACCTCGCCGGTATAGCGGCCGTCAACTGCCTCCAGGATCGTGTTGACGGTTCGCGTGACCCCCAGTTCCTTGGCTATCGGCTCCACCAGCTCCCTCACCGATGCGGAGATGATGATGACATCGTGTCCCCGTTCCCGGTGATAGTCGATGAGCTCCCGCGCCTCCGCGTAGATGGTGGGTGTCACCACCGTGTGCATGGTCTCTTCGGCGATGCTGCGGACCTGTTGCACATCCCAGCCACGGACCATGGCGGTGAGCTGGTCACGGGTGTTGTCCATCTGCTCACTGGTGTGGCCTGCGAACATGTAGGTGGCCTGCGCGAGTGAGAGTTGGAGGGCCTCCACCGGGGAGATCAGGCCGCTGTTCATGAACTCCCGGCCGTAGGCGTAGGTGGAGCTCATGGCGATGATTGTTTTGTCCAGATCGAAGAAGGCCGCCACCGTGCCCGGCGTGGCCCTGTCTGCATCTCCTGTACCGGGGCGGGCCAGTGGGGAGAAGTCTGGGTTATTCACAAGGGGTAGTCTATAGATTTTTCGACGGTTTTAAAGATCGGAACTGAAACTAGTGGGGCTGAAGTGATGAAAGATACTAAAGGGGTGGCGATTCTGGGAGGTGTTGCGGTTAGCAAATGCGATCACATGTGCTAATTGGGAATTTGATTGAGTTGACCCGCGGTTATTGTCATGTTCCGCTTCTTGTGTCATAATTTCAGGTGCAAGGCCCCGACATACCGTGTGGCCTGCCCCGACCACACCCCCCCCGAGGTCGGGTTACCGACGGCCCGCGCACACCCCCCCCCGAGGCGCGGGCCGTCCCTTATTCCTATAAGACTGCGCGGAGCCCCGAAAGGTTCCCGGGTTGTCCACATTAATTTGGGGCACCATCAACAAAACCGGGGGTTATCCACAGGTCGGTTGCCAACCCGTTGATGGGCGGGGTGATCCCCAGCAGAGTGTGGGGCATGAACTCGCCCCGCAGAACCCAGGCCATCCTCGTCGCTATTCATGATCCCGTCCTTCACCCCGAAGCCATGCATATCGCTGCTGCCACCGGGCGTCCCATCGTGGACTCGACCAGCCCGGCTGATGTCGCCCGCCACTGGAACCGGGCGTCGGCTGTGCTCCTGGATGCGGAGATGGCGGGAAACCTCACCAATGACCGTCGGCGGGACCGCATCTTTCTTCTGGGATCAGACCCCGGCCCAGCTGATTACCGGGCAGCCATGACCATCCAAGCCGAACAGGCTTTGTTGTTGCCAGCCCAGACTGCGGAGCTGCTCACCGCGCTGGGACGGGATGATGGCAGGACCGCATCGGTGAACCGTGGATCAGGCACCGTCATCGGAGTGCTGGGTGTGGCCGGCGGGGTGGGGGTGAGCACCATCGCGGTGGCTCTGGCACGCAGGCGGGCCACCGGGAATCCCGCCGTCCTCATTGATGCGGTACCGGGATCGGGAGGCCTTGATCTGCTCGTGGGTGCCGAGGACGTACCGGGCGCCCGGTGGCCTGACCTCGGTTTCACCCGCGGGGCCGTCGCCGCAGAGGACGTGGTGGCGGCACTACCCGCCATGGGGGATAACCTCTTTGTCCTCTCCGCAGCACGGTCACTGGTGGCGGACCCTTTCGTGCTGGAACCGGCGGTGGTCAAGACAGCAGTGGTGAGCCTGATGGAGGGCGAGCGTCCCATGGATGTGGTGGTGGATCTGCAGGCGGGGGCCATCACCGAGGAGGTGGTACCGGTGCTGGATCATCTCGTGGTGGTGGTTCCCGCTGAGGTGCGTGCGGTTGCCGCCGCGGTTTCACAATTACAGGAACTTAAGCGCCACCAGGTGCAGGTCTCGGTGGTATTGAGGCACCGCGGCTGGTCGGGACTGGATGTCGCGGAGGTGGAGAGGATCCTCAGCACACCGGTGATCGCAGAGGTCGGAACCATCGCCAGACTGCCCAAAACCGCGGAGATGCACGGGCTGACCGGTGCCCTCCCAAGATCACTGGTGCTGGTCAGCGATGCGATCACAGCCGAGTTGAAGGTGGGTGCGTGATGTCTACGCGGGGTGCGCAGGATTTGCTCATCGAGCGGGTTCAACGCGTGCTGGCGGGACTTCCGGAGCAGGCCAGCTCAGCGGAAGTGGTCCAGGTTGTGCGGGATCAGGCGGGTGTGATCGGTGATGAGGAGGTGATTGAGATTCTCCGCAGGCTGCGCAGTGATTCCGTCGGTGTGGGCCCCTTGGAACGCGTTCTGGCCCTGCCGGGTGTGACGGATGTGCTGGTCAATGGTGCCCACGATATCTGGCTTGACCGGGGTGATGGACTTGAGCGGGTGGATCTGGATTTCGGGTCGGATGAGGCGGTGCGTCGTTTAGCAACCCGCCTCGCGCTTCAGTGTGGTCGCAGGCTTGATGATGCCCAGCCATTTGCCGATGGGCGTCTCGTCCGGGATGACGGCAGCATCATTCGCATCCATGCGGTGTTGCCGCCCTTGTCGGAATCCGGCACCTGCCTCAGCCTCCGGGTGTTGCGCCAGGCCACACTGAGCCTGGATGATCTCGTCCGGGGCGGCACCCTCACCGGGGAGTTGGCCCATGTGCTCCGGATCGTGGTGGACAAGCGCCGGGCCTTCCTGGTGGTGGGTGGCACCGGTTCCGGGAAGACCACCCTGCTGTCAGCACTGCTCAGTGAGGTGCCCGGAGATCAGCGGATCGTCTGCATCGAGGACACCGCTGAACTCAATCCGGCACACCCCGGGACGGTGAACCTGGTGTCCCGGGCGGCCAATGTTGAGGGTGCCGGTGAGGTCAGCATGTCGGATTTGTTGAAACAGGCGCTGCGGATGCGGCCGGACCGCATTGTCGTGGGGGAGATCCGCGGTGCCGAGGTGGTTGACCTTCTTGCTGCCCTCAATACCGGCCATGAAGGTGGTGCCGGGACGATCCATGCCAATTCCATCGCCGAGGTTCCTGCCCGCATGGAGGCCCTGGCCGCCAGGGGCGGGGTGGACAGGATGGCTCTGCATTCCCAGTTGGCTGCGGCGGTGGACGTGGTGATCGTGATGAAACACACCGCGCAGGGGCGTCGACTTGCCCAACTGGGCACACTTCGGGGATCTCCCACCGAGGCCCACGTCGTGTGGGATATGGATCGGGGACTCGTTGACCCGGACACGGAGCTGGCGACATGGTTTCAGTCCTGATCTTCCTCGCCGTCGGGATGGCACTGCCCGGGCGTGGGCCAGTGTCCGGGAGAGGCGTGGCCCGGCAGTCACCACGCGGAGCGCTGCCGCCCGCAGCCATCATCGCGACCTTTCCCGTGCTCACCGCGGGGTTCATCATCCTGGGCATCGACGTGGCTTCCATGATCGCATTGGTGATGGTGGGAGCTGTGGTGGTGTGGAGGTTGCGGCGGAACCGGGAGCTGCGCCGTGGCAGGCGGCGGACCCAATCGCTGGCCGCGGTGCTGGGATTATGCATCGGTAATCTCCGCGCCGGGGTGTCCATGGTGGATGCGCTGGATTATGCACTGGCCAACACCCCGCCGGTAGCGGGTGTGACGGATGTGCTCACGGCGTCAGCTCGCCGGGCCAGGTCCGGCGGTGCCGGCCCTGCGGTGCTTATCGACGCCCCCGTCACCGACCTCCAGCGACTCGGCACCGTGTGGGATGTTTCGGAGAAACACGGGGTGCCCCTGGTCGGGCTGATGGAACAGATGCGAACCCGGTTGGACACCCGCGAACGTCACCGTCAGGCCTCCGCCGCCCAACTACAGGGGCCTCAGGCAACCGCGGTCATCCTGGCACTGTTGCCCCTGGCGGGGATACTCATGGGCACGGCGATGGGGGCGGACCCGGTCGGATTGCTCACCGGGGGAGGAATCGGTGGAGCCCTGCTTGTCGTCGGGGTGGCCTTCGGGGCCAGCGGTTTCGTGATGACCCAGAAGATCCTCGAGGGGGCGAATCCCTCATGATCGCATCCTGTGTGCTTGCGGTGATGGCCCTGCTGGTCATCCCTCCCATGCCCGGGGTGAGGGCAGGAGTGCCGGGTGAGAAACGCATCAGGGCGGGACCCGGTCTGATGGCGTGGCTGGAACGCCTGCTCCCAGGTGCTGGATCCTCAGCTCAGGGGGTGCGGGGCGATCCACTGGACACCGCAGCGGATATAGATCTGTTCGCTGCTTGTCTCGGTGCGGGTTTGAGCACCCGCGATGCCGCCCACGTGGTGGCACGCGTGGCGCATTCCGGGCACCGCAGGGTCTGGGAACAGACGGTGGCACTGTTGTCGATCGGTGTGGGGCCCGACAGGGCATTCGCCCCGATGGCAGAGGTGGAGGGCTTGGATGAGTTAGCGAACCTGGCGGAGGTTTCCCACCGCTCAGGCAGTGCTCTCAGCCAGGGATGTCACCGGATCGCCCAGTCCCTCTCTGCAGCGGCAGCCGATCATCGAACTGCCGCTGCGGAACGTGCAGGCGTGTTCATCGCACTTCCCCTGGCTGCCTGTTTCCTCCCCGCCTTCATGATTCTCGGTCTGGCGCCCGTGGTGCTCGGCCTGGGCATGAAGGTGATGGGACATCTTTAATACTGACCTGTCCAACTGACTATTCATACGACCGAATCACACTATCTGATGGAGAAGACAATGAACCTTAATCTGATGACCTTTCCCCAGCGTGCCCTGGCCACACTGCGCAATGATGAGGGCCTGACCACTGTCGAATATGCCCTGGGCACCCTCGCCGCAGCGGCCCTGGCCATCGTGTTGTACACGGTGGTCAACAGCGGGGCGGTGGGTACGGCCTTCGAAGATATCATCACCGATGCCCTCAATACCCAGCCCTGATCGGGCACCCATGAGGCAGGCGTGGAGGAATGAGCAGGGCTCCGTCACCATCGAAGCCGCGCTTGCCTTGAGTTCCCTGGTGGTGGTCAGCGCCTTGATCGTGGGTGTGCTGGCCACCCTGGCCATGCATGTGGCGGCAGTCAACGGCGCCGGGGCTGCAGCCCGGGCGCATGCGATCGGGGAGGTGTATGTACCTGCACGGGGCCAGGTCACCACCACGGAACAAGGTGGTCTGATCACCGCGACGGTATCCATTCCCGCTGTGATTGGAGAAGTAAGTGCCAGTGCGGTGTTCCCGGTGGAGAACTGATGACGGGGGATATGCCACGGTGGCTGCTGCCGGGTTCGCTGCCGTCCTGGTCATGCTGTGCGCGGTGGTGGTCTGGCAGGCCGGTGCGGTGGTTGCCGCTGCCGAAGCGCAGCGCGGTGCTGATCTGGCGGCGGTGGCCGGTGCGTACCGGATCGCGGTTGGGGAGGGGCCAGAGGCTGCGTGTGCATCAGCTGGCCTGGTGGCGCAGCTCAATGATGCCACGCTGAACAGGTGTGAGATCACCGGAGAGGATGTGACCGTGGAGATCACCGTGCGGGGCAGGTCTGCCCAGGCGCGGGCGGGGCCTGTGTGATCAGGAACGCGCGATGGTTTTGAGCACGTCCAGGTGTTCACGCCACGCGCGTTGTCCCGCTGCACTGAGTTTGATGCTGGTCTGGGGGAATTTACCGGCAAAGCCCTTGGATACCTGGAGGTAGCCGAGTTCCTCCAGGGCGGAGATGTGTTTGGACAGGGTGGAGTCGGTGGTCTCCAGGAAATCCCGGGCGTACTTGAAGGTGAGGGACTCCGCCCCGGAGAGCGCAGCCATCAGGGAGAAACGCAGGGGGTTGGTGAAGGCCGCATTCAGATCCATCCGGGGATGCCCGCTGTTATTAGTCACTGAGTGGACCTGCCGATGCTGATCAGCTCCCATGTCGGGCCCGCCAGGGCAAGGGTGAGGAAGACGATGGACATTCCGGCTGCCTGCAGCGCGGTGAACTCAGGCCCGAAGAAGGTGGCGATCACCCACAGCAGGGTCCAGAGCCCCATCATCGTTGCCCAGCGGATGGCGAAACCACGTGGGGCGCTCCCGGAGCGGAAGGCCACGATGATGCTGAACAGGGTGCAGCAAAGGATCCAGGTCAGGGCGGTGATCAACAGGAGGGCGTGGGGGAAACCGGCGGCGGCCCAGGTGGCTGCCGAGATGGCATACAGGGCACTGCCGGCGCAGATGCCCACAAATCCTACCCAGCTGATGGAGAAGCCGGTGGCGGAGTGCTGCAACCGGCTGGCGCGGTTGAGGAGTTGTTGTGCGTCTTGGGGGTTCAGATTGGTGCTCATGATGGCAACCCTCCGAGTAGCGTATGTTGAGAAAGTACTTTCCATTCTAGAAAGTATATGCCGGAAGGTCAAGGGGTAATTATCCGTGCAGTAGCGTCACCATCGCCCCCAACAGCGCGATCGCCCCCGCCTTATCCAGGGGATTATTGCCATTTCCGCACTTCGGAGACTGCACACAACTCGGGCACCCGGCCTCACAGGAACAACTGCGGACCGCCTCAAACGTCGCCTCTATCCAGTCGGTGAAGCGCCGGAAACCACAATCGGCAAACCCCGCACCACCCTCCATGCCGTCATAAACAAAGACCGTGGGATAACCGGTATCAGCATGCAACGCGGTGGACACCCCGCCGATATCCCACCGGTCGCAGGTGGCCAGCAGGGGTAACATGCCGATCGCCGCGTGTTCCGCGGCGTGCAGCGCGCCGGGTACATCGGCAGCGGCGATGCCCATGGCAGTCAGGGCGAGCGGGTCAATCGTGTACGCGACCGCGCGCGTGATGAGCTTCTGGGCGGGTAGATACAGAGCAGTGGCGTCCAAGGTGGTGCCGTCGGGCAGTTTGGTCACATAACCGGTGACACGGTCGGTGACCTCCACATCCACATTGGCCACCCAGAGGCCACCGCCGGGGTTGAACACCTCATCATCACCGGGTGCCCCGATGATCCGGATATCCGTGTCACTGCGGGCGAACGTGGTGTACTCAGGTGTCTCGGGGCGGGCCAGGGCAAGCTGCTCCGTGGTGTCCAGCTCATCGATCACGAAGTGTTCGCCCTGGTGCAGGTACACCGCGCCGGGGTGGACCTGGGCCATGGCACGGGCACTGTCGATGGTGCCCAGCAGGCGGCCATCGCTGATGTCCACGATCATGTACTCCGATCCTGATCCGCCACGCAGATTCACCGCGTGGTGGGCGGTTTCAGGGTTTAAATCCTCGGCATCATCGGCTGCCTTGTGTGCCGCAAACCAACCGCGTGGGCGTTTCCGGAGCAGCCCGTCGGTGGTGAGTTCCTCCACCACTTTCTCTGCTCCGAAGGCGGCCACCTCGGCATGGGTGAGGGGTTGTTCCACGGCGGCGCAGTAGAGATGTCCGCGCAGCACATGAGGGTTGGTGGGGTCGAAGATGGCGGCCTCGACGGGCTTATTCAATAGTGCCTCGGGGTGGTGGACCAGGTAGGTGTCCATGGGTTCATCACGGGCGACCAGGATGACCAGGGAACCCTGTCCCCGGCGGCCGGCCCGGCCGGCCTGCTGCCAGAATGAGGCGATGGTGCCGGGGAAGCCCGCGGTGACCACCGCATCGAGACCGCCGACATCGATGCCGAGTTCCAGTGCATTGGTGGTGGCCACGCCGACCAGGGTGCCGTCGTCAAGCATCTTTTCAAGCCTGCGACGGTCCTCGGCGAGGTAACCGGCGCGGTAGGAGGCGACGCGGCGTCCGAAGTCCGGGCGGCCGAGCAGGGTGAGTTCCTCCTGTGTGCGCAGCGCGACGATCTCGGCCTGCCGGCGCGAACGCACGAAGGTCAGCGTGCGGGCACCCTCGGCGATGAGTGTGCCCATCAGGGAGGCGGATTCTGTGCTGGCCGCACGCCGCACCGGGGCACCGTTTTCCCCTTCGGCGCCTTCGATGAAACCGGGTTCCCACAGCATCACGGTGCGCTCCCCGGTCGGCGCGCCGTCCTCGGTGACCGCCTCCACCGGAGCGCCGATCAGGCGGGAGGCGTGGATCGCGGGGTCAGTGCTGGTCGCCGATGCCAGGATCACCGTCGGATGGGAACCATAATGCGCGGCGATGCGGAGCAGCCGACGCAGAACAAGGGAGACGTTGGCGCCGAACACGCCGCGGTAGGAGTGGCATTCATCAACCACGATGAATCTCAGATGGCGCAGGACCCGCGCCCAGCGTGCATGATTGGCCAGCACCGAGGCGTGGATCATGTCCGGATTGCTGAACACAAAACGCGACAGATCACGGATGCCGGAGCGGGCCTCGGAGGGGGTGTCACCGTCATAGGGCGCGGGGTGGATGCCGGCACCGGCCAGCTCGGGGGTGTCACGGATCAGCTCCGAGGTGGCGGTGAGCTGATCGGAACCCAGCGCCTTGGTGGGGGTGAGGTAGATGGCGCAGGCGGTCGGGTCGGTGGCCAGGGTGGTCAGGATCGGAAGCTGGTATCCCAGCGACTTGCCGGAAGACGTGCCGGTGGCCACCACCACATGGCGGCCCTGCCACGCCAGCTCGGCGGTGCGCACCTGGTGGGAATAGGGCTTGTCGACGCCCCGCTCACCCAGCTGGTTCCGCAACCCGCGGGGGACCCATCCCGGCCACGGGGCGAAGGTCGCGGTCTGTGCGGGCAATGTGACCATGTGGGTCAGCGTGGACTCGGGGTAGCGTCGCGTGATGATCCCGGCGAGTTCCTCACCGAAGCTCAAGGGTGCGCCGAACTGGCTTTTCGTGCCTGACATAGTTCGTAGTTTTTCGTTCTCAAAATCGGGGGTGTGTGTATCTTCACCCCCGGGCTTTTTGGGGGTGGAAAGGGTTTGACCAGCTGAAACTGAAGAGTATCTCACTGAGACTATCGCTTGGGTTTTAAACGTGAGACACTTGTTGGCAGGTCGCAGTTTCAGTGCGCAGTGTTTAATCGCTCGCAAGGATAGACGCGGGCGTTGGCATGTCAAACTGTTGACGTTCGAGCAACAACGGCCAGATCTCTCGGGGGCACCACATTCATGTGGAACCTGGAAGAGATCGAACCCGGTATTTTTCCAATCAGTAAAGGTAAGACAAATGGCACAGGGCACTGTTAAGTGGTTCAACCCAGAGAAGGGCTTCGGCTTCATCGCTCCTTCCGACGGATCCGCTGACGTTTTCGTCCACTACTCCGAGATCGAGGGCAACGGTTTCCGCAGCCTCGAGGAGAACCAGCTCGTTGAGTTCGAGATCGGCGAAGGCGCCAAGGGCCTCCAGGCTCAGGCTGTTCGCGCAGTCTAAACGCAGCTGATAAGAAACCGGTAACCATTGGTTACCGGTTTTTTCGCGCTCTATGGGGGGTTGAATAGTTGTTTTCTCCGCCATCCAGCTTCTGTGGCGAAAAGCCCCCGTACACACCACTGAACACCCCCGAATTTGGGGCATCCCGAGAGCAGGGTGGAAGGCACATGGCCGCAAAACCTGTGGTGTTCTGGGGTTTTAGTGAACTGCGGGGGTGGGCCTTCGTGCAGTATCGAAAAGGTGTGCATGAGGTTTGATGGGGAAAATTATGGAATGTTAGCAGGAGCCCCTATTAATACTGTGTACCGTGTAGGACAATGAGGAACTTGATGGGCACCTCCCCTCCAGAGGGGGTCTAGAGTTCTCAGAGGACTATCCGAGATGTGGGTGCGAGCTATTCCCACATGTGGGTCTGGGCCTGGAATCGCAGGAACCCCATGCGGGGTGACGGATTCAGGGAAAGTCGTACCTCTATGGTTATGCTTTTCAGGGACTGGACACTGCAACGCCCGATGAATATCGGGTGTGGGTGGTCGGTGAAGATAATAAAAAACAGTGTTTCCACTCCCGATACAAGGGGGAGTGGGGCATTGGAGTCAATGAGAGGGATGCAGCCCCGTGGCAGAAGAACAGGGATCGCGGAAGAAAAGTCTGGTCATCGTGGAATCGGCGACCAAGGCCCGCAAGATCCAGCCGTACTTGGGCAACGACTACATCGTCGAGGCCTCAGTCGGTCACATCCGTGATCTCCCACGTGGTGCCGCCGATGTTCCGCTGAAATACAAAAAGGAACCCTGGGCACGCCTCGGGGTGGATACCGAACACGGTTTCTCCCCTCTGTATGTGGTCAGCCCGGATAAGAAGAAGAAGGTCGCTGACCTCAAGACCAAGCTGAAGGAATGCGACGAGCTCCTCCTGGCAACAGACCCCGACCGTGAGGGCGAAGCCATCGCCTGGCACCTCCTGGAGGTGCTCAAGCCGAAGGTGCCCGTGCGTCGCATGGTGTTCAACGAGATCACCAAGCCCGCCATCCTCGCCGCCGTGGAGAACACCCGTGAGCTGGATGTGAACCTGGTGGATGCGCAGGAGACCCGACGCATCCTGGACCGTCTCTACGGTTATGAGGTGTCTCCGGTGCTGTGGAAGAAGGTCATGCCGCGGCTGTCCGCAGGGCGTGTGCAGTCGGTGTCCACCCGCGTGATCGTCGAACGTGAACGTGAGCGCATGGCGTTCATCTCCGCTGATTACTGGGATCTCTCCGCGGAATTCCACAATGGTGCGGCCTCCCAGGCGGATGCGGATAACCCCTCCACCTTCACCGCGAAGCTGGCCACCATTGATGGTCAGCGTGTGGCCCAGGGCCGTGACTTCAATGACCGCGGTCAGCTCACCGCCGATGTGGTTGTGGTGGACAAGACCCGCGCCGAGGCGTTGGCACAGGCGCTGCAGGGCCAGGAGATGGCCGTTGCCGGTGTGGAGGAAAAGCCCTACACCCGCCGTCCGTACGCACCGTTCATGACGTCAACGCTGCAGCAGGAATCCGGCCGCAAGCTGCATTACACCTCTGAGCGCACCATGCGCATCGCGCAGCGTCTTTATGAAAACGGCCACATCACCTATATGCGTACTGACTCCACCTCCCTGTCGGAGCAGGGCCTCAAGGCCGCCCGCTCCCAGGCGGTGGAGCTTTATGGCAATGAGTATGTCTCGCCGAGCCCACGCACCTATGACCGCAAGGTGAAGAACTCTCAGGAGGCCCACGAGGCGATCCGGCCCGCCGGCGAGAGCTTCGCCACCCCGGGGCAGCTGCATGGTCAGCTGGACGCCGAGGAGTACAAGCTTTATGAGCTGATCTGGCAGCGCACCGTCGCTTCCCAGATGGCTGATGCCAAGGGCACCTCCATGAAGGTGACTATTGCCGGCCAAGCCACCTCCGGTGAGAAAACTGAGTTTAACGCTACGGGTCGCACCATCACTTTCCCCGGTTTCCTGCGTGCCTATGTGGAGAGCACCCAGAACGCCGAGGGCCGCGATGTCGCCGACAATGCCGAGAAGCGTCTGCCACGCCTGTCCCAGGGTGATGAGCTGACCGCCACCAACATTCAGGCTGATGGCCATAACACCAACCCGCCGGCCCGTTATACCGAGGCATCACTGGTGAAGAAGATGGAGGACTTGGGCATTGGACGCCCGTCCACCTACGCTTCCATCATCAAGACCATCCAGGACCGTGGGTATGTCTACTCCCGCGGCAATGCACTCGTGCCGTCCTGGGTGGCGTTCGCTGTGGTCGGTTTGCTGGAATCCAACTTCACCTCATTGGTGGATTATGATTTCACCTCTTCCATGGAAGATGAGCTGGACAATATTGCCAGCGGTGATCAGGACCGCACCGAATGGCTCAATGGTTTCTACTTCGGTGATGCCGAGGCTGATGAATCCATGGCGGAGTCGGTTGCGCGCCAGGGCGGTCTGAAGGCTCTGGTGGACCAGAACCTGGAGCAGATCGATGCGCGCTCCGTGAACTCGCTGAAGCTTTTCGACGACGAACAGGGCCGCCCCATCAACGTCCGCGTTGGTCGGTACGGGCCTTATATCGAACGCGTCGTGGGTCAGACTGCAGAAGGCGATCCGGAATACCAGCGCGCCAACCTCCCGGAGGAGACCACCCCGGATGAGCTCAGCCTCGAGGTGGCGGAGAAGCTGTTCGCCACCCCGCAGGGCGGCCGTGAACTGGGTGTCAACCCGGATAATGGTCGCATGATCGTGGCCAAGGAGGGCCGCTTCGGACCCTATGTCACCGAACAGGTCACCGAGGATGAGCGTGCCGGTGCCGAAGCTGAGGCGGAGAAGGTTGTTGCCGCGGAGCGGAAGGCCGAGGATGAACAGCGCGCCGCCGATGGGATGCGTGCGAAGAACTGGGAGACCAAGACCGCGGCAAACCAGAAGGAAAAGCGCATCAACCAGCTGGTTGAGGAAACCCTGAAGCCCTCCACGGCATCCCTGTTCACCGGGATGGAACCGGCAACGGTGACCCTGGAGGAGGCACTCAAGCTGCTGTCGCTGCCCCGCGAGGTGGGTGTGGATCCAGCCGATGGTGAGGTGATCACCGCCCAGAATGGTCGTTATGGTCCCTACCTGAAGAAGGGCACTGATTCCCGTTCCTTGAGCAGCGAGGATCAGATCTTCACGGTCACCCTCGATGAGGCGCGTCGAATCTACGCTGAGCCGAAGCGCCGCGGCCGCACTGCCGCCCAGCCACCGCTCAAGACCCTGGGTGACAATGACGTCTCCGGCAAGCCGATGACCGTCAAGGATGGACGCTTCGGTCCTTATGTCACTGATGGCACCACTAATGCCTCACTGCGCAAGGGTGATGTGCCGGAGTCTTTGACCGATGCCCGCGCCAATGAGCTGTTGTCTGAGCGCCGTGCCAAGGAAGCAGCCGATGGTGGTGGTGCTGCGAAGAAGACCACCAAGAAAACGGCCAAGAAGTCTCCTGCCAAGAAAACCACGGCAAAGAAGACAACGGCCAAGAAGGCAACTGCGAAGAAGACCACCGCGAAGCGTCCTCCCCAGACCACCAAGCGCGTGGTGAAGGCCGGAGCCAGGAAGCAGTCCTAGACTCCATGCTGAGCGGATTCATCAGACGCACCGGTCAGGGCATATGTGCCCTGCGCGCCTCTGTGGGCAGGGCCACGACAGAACCGGAGCGGGCCGCCTATCTGGTGGCAGCGGATATCAATACGGTATCCGCGCTGCTGGGCTGGACCCCGCTCAGGAAGATCACCAAGCCTGTGCTCATGCCACTGCTGGCCGGCAGGGTGTGCCGTTCGACGGCCCCTGATCGGGCAGTGGGTCTGGTGGGTCTGGCCGGTGGCTGGGCCGGGGATCTGGCGTTGATGAAACCGGGCAACATCCCCGCCGGTGCTGCGGGCTTCGCTATCAATCACCTGGCCTATGCCTACTTGTTGGCCAACCGGGGTGCCCGCCCCAGTGCAGCCCGCGTGGCCATCCGTGCCGTACCCCTGACGGTGGCGGCGGTCCTGGCTGCCCGGAAACACCCCAGGCTGGTGCCGGTGGTGCTCGGCTATGGCGGCCTGTTGGCCACCACCTCTATCCTGGCCGATGATCCGGGACTGATTGATCCTGATCAGCCCGCCACCTATGGACTGGGCCACGGCGGCAATCTGTTCCTCGTCTCTGATGCGGTGTTAATCTCCCGGGAGACGCTACTTGCCTCCGGAACAACGGCCGCGCGGCTGGCTGATGCCGTAGTGATGGGGACCTATACCGTGGCACAGCTGCTGCTTATCCACGGTCTGTTCCACCAGGAAAACCTTTCTCCTTAAGCTCATCCAGGGCATACTGCCAGGGGATCCGTTCCTGCTCAATCCGCATCACCCCCTGGATGACCAGGAGATTTCGTGCTGATTCTTCATCCGCGGTCAGGGACGGCAGATGCAGCGACACATCACCGGGATCATGAACCCCGAATGTGGCAAAGCGGTTCACTGTCTCAGGATCCATGAGGACAGAGTCCACTGTTCTTCCCTCGTTCAGGGCTCTGCGCAAGCGGTGCAGAATGGCGAAACCATCACTGTCCAGATCACCCCAGTACAGCAGACGGCACTGTTCGAACCAGGGCATCCTGGCGACGACATCAACGGCATACCCCTTGGTCCACAACACCACCGCGCCGGAACCTTCAGGTGCCTGGGTGAAGGAGAGAAACGTAGCCAGATTCTCCACCATGAGGATCACCTTCGGTCGGTGGCCTGTGCTGAACAATGATGTCGCTTCGGATAGGGGAACGGAAATATCGTCTAGGTGTTCACTACCCCGAAGAAGAGGATCCAGACGGCGGAGTCGCACCGTGGGTTCAATCACGCCTAAGCCCAGATCCCCCGCAGAACCATCTGGGGCTCCCCGTGCAGCGGAGAGGAGCGCCTGGACCAGGGAAGTGTTGTTTTCCAACCACTTGCCGTGGATACCTTCGACGGCCACGGCACGGGGGAGTAATCCGCTGTCGGGATTATGGAGGAACCAGCGGACAACATGGCGGATGCGGGTGAGGTCGGCGTCGTCAAGCTCCACCCACCGGCGAACCGTGCGCGCGGCAGTGGCCAGCACCTCCGGGGTGGCGGCGTCGTGGCAAAGCAGGTGGAATTTGCGCACGGTCTCGTGCCAGTCATGGGCGCGGCCAGCGGCCTGGGATATTTCTTCGGCGCCACGGGCAATAAAACGGGTGGGAACCTCTTGCATGCCCAACCCTGCTGCATGCCAGGCTCGGGTCTCCCAGTGCACATGTGGATTGCCGATCCACGCAGCATTGAAAGCCTTTGCCTGGTCGAGATCCTCTGCTGCTTGTCTTCCGGTAAAAGGATGCAGCGGGATGCTGAGCTCAGTGTCAGTACCCAGGAGCCAGACAGGGATGTCCCGGTTCATCTTGCGGACCGCGCGGTCCCGAACAGCGTCAGGAAAGACTGGTTCAGCCATGGTCGATGCTCTCAATCAACCCGAAACCGGATTGTGCCACAACGGCTCCATCTGCGTTGGCACGCTCGGAATACGTGACGGTGATGGTGCCATCCACATACGGTGACAGTGTCTTGATGAGTTTCATGGGGGTGGCCAGCACCATGTGGAAACCGAAATCGGTGAACACATTCATCGCTGTCCGGGTGAAGGTGGGATCGGCGCGATCAAAGGCCTCGTCCAGCACGATGGTGCCATAGCGGGAAACAGCCTCCTCCGGATCCGCGAGTTGATAACGCAATGCGGCCGCGAGGCAGAAGAACACCAGCTTCTGAGCCTGACCACCGGAAAGCGTTGCGGAATCCACATAGGTGTTGATGGTGTCGCCGTTCGAATCAACCTCGACGCCGACGAAACTGACATGCCGACGGGTGTCCAGGACAGTGTTGCGCCACCGGGCATCGGCACTTTCCGAGGAGGCGAGCTTATCCAGGATGACAGCCATCCGGCCGTAGTGCTCCTCCGCGGAACGGGCATTGTTGCTGCTGCTCAGAGCGCCGGAGATAGCGTGGCTGAGGTCCTTTTGGAACTGTGAGGCAATGGGGCCTCGGTTATCGCGGGCATCAATGCGCAGCCATCGCTCCGGTCCGAACTGAGAGGCAGCCAGCGAGTGGTTAACCCGTTCCATAAAGGTCTGCACATCCGTGATGGCACGGCGAAGCTGATTGGCAAGCTCACTGAGGTTCTGGAGGGAAGCACCATTCATCAACTCCAGAAAACGGCTTTCAAATTGCGCCAAGCCATCTGTCCGGAGGGCCGTGAGACGGTTGATGGCCTCACCTGCAAAGGCGGGTTCCGCCTGGATCTCCGCCTTGGCGTTAGGCCAGCGGGTGAGATAATCAGACAATACGGTGGTGATGCGGCTGTTCGCGCGATCAATGGCGTGCTGAGCAGTGCTGATCTGCTGATCGAGTTGTCTGGCCACCTTGTCATAGGCCTGACCGATGGACACCGTGGTGATCCGCCGGGTGTGGGTGCGCAGCAGCGACTCCGCCTTGGCGAAGAGGCCCTCGGCGATATCAGCCTCGGTGATCCCTGCTGTGAGGGACGCCAACTGTTCAGCCAGGTCCCTGCGGGTGGACACCAGTCCTCCGTGTGCTGATTGGGCTTCCGCCTGATCTGCCGAGGCCTGTTTCAGGTCACGTTCAGCCCGTTCCATATCTGCCTGAAGCTGGGCATTCTCCGGGGATGCCGCCCAGGCGGCGATCCGGTCATCGATATCCTTGATGCGTGCGATCAGAGGCGCAGGATCGATCTGGGGCCAGGTGAATTGGAGGATGGCCTGAGCTGCGTTGTTCTGCAGATTCTGTCGACTGATATGACGATCGAACTCACGGACGGCACGGGTGGCGGCATCAAGTTTCCGCCCCAGGTTTTTCTGTTCAACCTGGAGTAATTCCACCTTCTCATCATTAGAGGAACCGAGCCGGTAGCGGGAGCGATCATCAAGCGGGATGCGGTCATTTTTGATGAACCGCTTGGAGCCATCTTTCTCCCGGGCGCCCCGAACCAGGCCTTCCTTGGTCACCGCGCGCTCCCGATCAGACACAGTAGTGAAATCCTCCACCGTGTCCACACACAGGTACTCGTGTTTGGCATTCAGTTCATGGCGAACCCACGTGGTCATGGGGTGGGGGACCACCTGCAGTTTTCTGGTCAGCGCCCGGGGATCCCGGTGGGGGCGTGGGTCAGGGACTGTGGAAGGAACACTGCGGAACTCAAAATTCACACCCAGGGACCGGGCATTAACCCACTCGGATACCTGCTGCTCCAACTCCGCTGGGACGAGAAGCGCTGTGGCAAAACGCCCGAGCTGGCGCTGGATCACCGGTACCCATTCACGGGAACTCGGTGCGATATCGATCAGTTCTCCCGCGAAGACCAGTTCCTTGGAGGGCAGCCCCAGGGCTGCACACAGTTCGTCCCTGACTCTGACGTGGTCGCTGTGGATATTCGAGGATCGCCTGGACAGGGAATCCAGTTCACGCTTTAGGTTGTCTGATTCAGTGGCCACTGAGCGGCGTTCAGCAACTGCCTGATCACGCTGCTCATTCCACTCCTCGATCTTCTTCTCATGCCCATCCACCACGCTTTGGGCCTGGGCGCGGAGAACCTCAAAACTCTCCGCATCAGTAGCCATCACACCCTCGATCTGCTCCACCGCAGCCTGCACCCGGCCGTGCTCCCGTTCCACGTTGGTCAGATCCGCGGCGCTGTGCTCCCTATCCTTTCCCAGGGAAATGCGCTGGTCATGTCCCTGCAGTGCGGCCCGGGCTGAAGAAAATGCATCCTGGGCCTGCTCCACACGCTGAACTGCCTGATCACGGATCGCACTCGCCGTGGAGATCCTCGCTGTGATCTCTGAAATCGCTCCTTTAAGATGCTCTGCCTGAACCTTGTCACGCACCGCAGGCAGCACACTTTTGATTTCCTGGGCGTCCTTCTTGGATTCGGTAGCTTGGGTGCGGGTGTTCACCAGAGCCTGGAGAGGGTCAAGGACGTCAATCTGGTGACGCACGTCCTGAACCTTTTCATAGGAGATGCGTAGTTCATCAAAACGCTCAACGGCGCGCTGTGCAATCTCAAAGGTTTTGGGATATTCCAGCATGTATTCACGAAACAGAGAGTCCAGGCTGGATAGGGACTTCGCGGACTGTGTGCGGTGCAGCAGAAGAAGTGCTTCAGAACTGGAGATACCGAGCTCACGGCTGAAAGCGGCGGCGAAGGCATTGTGGTTCACATTGAATTTCGCATCGGGAAACGCCGCCTTGATCTTCCTTTTATCGATGCCGCTTTTCAGAAAGCCGTGCATCTGATCCAGATCCTGATCCTGCGGGAAGATGATGAAGTATTTACTCACATCAGTTTCTGAGTTATCCCCTGCTTTCAGGTAATACAGTGCCGTGAGGGTGCGCACCGTTCCGGCCGCATCATCGTAGGTCAACCCGATGATGGTGTATGTCGCCCGCGGACGAAGATACGTGGTGGCGATTTCTCCTGTGGAGGAATCCTCGCGCCTGCGCCATGCACCCCGGATATAGGACACAATGTTTCGCCCCTGGCCCCGTTTGGCGTTCTGCTGTGCTGCGGCGTTGAAGTCCACACGCCCCGGTGGCACCAGAACAGAGGAAATAGCATCAATGAGTGTTGATTTTCCTGACCCTGACATTCCGGTGATGAGGAACCCTTTCCGGGCTACAGGCACATCAATGTAGTTGGAGAACGTACCCCAGTTGACCACCTGGATTCGGCTGAGCCGGAACTGGCCGGGGTGGATGAGATCATGGTCGACTGCGGTGGCCGGCGCCATCCCCAGATCCAACGTCGGTTGGTGTGGTGCTTCACTCATTGGTTCTCCTCTGGGGCATCCTCGGAACTGTTGTCCACGTCCGGGGTTCGGAACTTCTCATACTCCGCCTTGATCGAACTGACCGTCTCCGGATCAAAAAGACGCCTCAACACCGGGGATACCACCAGGCGGGACTCGGTTTCGGTGTTGTTGAGCAGGCTGAAGGACTTCAGGCGGTTGATCGAGGCATCGATCCGCTTTGCATACCCGGCAGCATCCAGGTTGGTAATACTGCGGTATGGATCGGCGGCCTCGTGGATATCATCAATCCCAAGGATGACGCGCTCACCTGGGGCGGCCAAGGCCAGTTCTGACCGCAGGTGCAGCAGAATCACCGTGTCGGTGTGGCTCAGGGATTCAGTTCGCAGCACCTGCGGAATCTGGTATTCATCGGAGGCCTTGACCATGCGGGTAAACGCAATGCCCGCATCATCATCCACGATCAATTCGAGGAAGATATCGGCCAACCACCGCTGCAGGGCATCCGTATCGGAGACCACGGCGTTCCACAGGTCGGGGTGTTTCTCCGAGGTGATCAGGGGTCCTTTGATCAGGGAGACCAGTGCCCGCCGTGAGTTGAAGGTCAGGCTTCCCAGATCGCCTGGCCAGAGTCCATCGGGGTTCTGATCAGGTGTGTTGTTATTGTCTGAGGTCATCTACATCTCCCGGATAGAGGTGGAATCGAAGTATCGCCCCGTTATGCGGGCAGCACGTGGGGTGCCATCCTCATCCCAGGTCACCGTTTCATTGTGTTCCGTAGGCAGGCCGTGCATCAGTCCGAGGTACTGAAGTCCCACCACGGAGGCGAGTCCCTGGGTGGCCGGGTGATCGGTCAAGATGGTTCCCACGGTGCAGGTTCCGTGTTTATCCACACCTGATCTGACTGCATCCATCAGTTCCTCCATGTCGATTTCACTTTCCCGAACCATATCCAACAGAGCCTGGATATCTGGCTCTTCAGGTTCAATGATCGTGGGTTCGTCCTCAACGAATTCCTCTCCTGGGTTTTTGAGCCTGAGCGCGCTTATGGAGGACACCTGCATTCCGATACGAACCAGCGGGGTGGTCATCCTGGCAAGGGGCGAGAGGTTGCTTGCGGCGACAGCATCGGCGGCAAGCCCACGGGTTTCGCGGAGCAATTCGACCATCCGGCGGTCCTCATTGAACTGCTCAGAGGTGACATAGTGGCGCAGGGACCGGGCAAGATTGGTCATCATGAGGTTGACTTCATAACCACCCTGTTCGAAATCCCGGAACAGGCGACGGATCCTCATGCGTTCATCCGGGGTGAGCGCATGGGATTCTGCCCGGGAGAGGATGTGCTCGATCCAGTCGTCGATATAAGCGCTTTTCTCCTGGTCGATCAACACTGCGTAGAAGCCGGTGAAGCTCTTCCCAGCATCTGATTCAGAAATCAGATCCACACCCTGGAAGATCTGTTCCAACACGGCACCGCGGGTGCCCTCGGGATCCAGGAGTTGGCGACGCAGGGACCGGTTGAGTTCTTCCAGTTCCTGCCTCACCCGGGTGAAATCAGCTGGGACTCCCGCTGCGGCGTCGAGGATGTCATTGACTCGTTCCTTGACCTGTGCGGGGGACAGCAGATCGAAATCGCCACGGCTGACACGAGCGATCTGTTCCTCCAGCAGGTCACGCTCTCGTTCGAGTCTGAGCAACCGGGATGAGATATCAGGGTCGGTGTCACGGGCAAGCACCTGCAGAGATGCGGAGAGGGATTCGATCCGTGAGGCTGTGGCCGTGCTTCGTGGGGCAGATAGACGGGAGGCCACATCCATGGCGTACAGGGCATCCTCGCTGGGCTCGATCATCTCTCCGGAGGAGGTGGTTCCTGCGGATCGGAGAAAATAACCGGCCTTCACCCAATCATTGATGTACTGCTGGGGTGTGCGGGCGAGTTCAATGTCATCTCGGATCATCCGGAAATCCTGCACCATGTTTTCATACAGTTCCGCGGCTGGGCGGCGCTGCACACCCTCGCCAAAATATTCTCTGATAATGGCCAGAATCACTGGCGCGTGGGCACTGGATAGGAGTTTGAGCGCGGGGGATTCCGCACTGATTCTTTTCAGGGTGAGGACATGCGCTGCGACGCTCATGTACATATCGTTTCACATGGCCAGGACACCGGGGCCGCTAAAATGATAATTACCACCGCTCATAGCTTCGAAAAGTGGGATGAGGAAGCTGGGGGTGGGGCGTCGATAAGCGCTTTTTTAAGAGCGGTCCGCGAGCGTGGGCCGGATCGGGCGGGCGAGCTGGGTCATCTCGCCGCGTCCGCGCAGTTCCACGGACTTCATCAGCGTCCAGCGGGCCTGCTCAGCCTCATTGGCCTCGCGCAGGGTGGCGGCGTTGGTGACGGTGCGGCCCGGGGTGGTCTTGGCCAGCTCGGTGAGGCGGGCGGCCTGGTTCACGGCGTCGCCGATGACGGTGTATTCGAAACGCTCATGGCCGCCGATATGGCCTGCCACCACATGGCCTGCAGCCACACCGATACCTGCCTTGAGCTGCAGGTCTTTCAATTCGATGCGGAGCTCACGGGCGGCGGCCAGGGCATGGCCGGTGGCATCGGACAGCGGCAGTGGGGCGCCGAAGATGGCGAGCGCGGCATCACCCTGGAACTTGTTGATCACACCCTTGTTGCGGTGGATCACCTCCACCACATGCTCAAAGAACTCGTTGAGAGCCTCCACGACCTCCTCAGGGGCGTGGTTGACGGCGAAGGTGGTGGAGCCGATGACATCCACGAACAGCACGGCCACCTTGCGGTCCTCACCGCCCAGGGTGGGGCGTTCCTCCAGGGCCCGGCGCGCAACCTCATCGCCGACATAACGGCCGAACAGATCGCGGACGCGTTGGCGCTCACGCAGACCACGCATCATCTCATTGAAACCGGCCTGCAGCACACCGATCTCGGAGCCGTCATAGATGTCCACCTGAACATCATTATCGCCCCGGCGCACGCGGCCGATAGCCTCCTGCAGCTCCAGGATGGGATCCACCACAGATGCCACCGCCAGACGGGTGCCGAAATAACCGGTGACCATCGCAGCCAGGGACAACGCCAGGATGGCGGGCAGGATCACGGAGGCATCATCGCCGAAGATGCCGGTGCTATAACCGAAAATCATCAACAGGATCCCCAGCACAGGCACACCGATGGTGAGCACCCACGTCATCCGCAGGCGCTGGCTGACCGGTGGCTCCAGGGTGGAATCCTCAAAACGGCGTGCAAGTGCGGTGGCCGCGACGGGGCGCACCAGGCGTTCGGCCTCCAGGAAGGTCAGCAGTGAGACCACCGCGCAGGCCATCAACGTGGACACGAACACGATGATCGCCAGTGGTGTGGACATGGTGGCGGCTATGGCGGTGGCGATGAGGATACCGATCAGCCACACCACGGCACACAGAATCGCCTGGTAGATGGGGATGCGCATCACCAGATTGCGCACCATGTTGGGATCATGATCGTCGGGGTGCCGCTGCCAGTCCAACACCGGGCGGAACAGCAGGAAGGTCACCAGGATACCCACCAACACCGCGAACACCACGTACACGCTCCCGACCACCGGTAGGTAGGAGATATCCGGGTTGAAGCTGGTGTCCGTCGGATGCGGAATCATATAACGGACAAACAGCATGATCGCGAGCGCGCCAATGACATTGGTGCCCAGCACCGTCGCAGCGTACAGCGGCCACGAAGTGCCCCACAGCCATTTCAGCGCCTGAAGCAGTCGACTCATGCCCATTACTCTATCCTGCCTGCGGACATGAGACCGTGAAGGCATTAGCGATTAGTGTGGTTGATGTGAATAACATGAGTGTCTTCGATCAGCTGGCCGGTCCCGAATCCATTTCAGGCACGCTTATCGACGCCGCCACCGCCGCCCGCGCGATTGCGCGGGACACCTCCGGGGCGCGGGGTAACAACGCGGACACTCATGTGGAGGATGGCGCGGGGATCAGTGATTCGGCCTTCACCCATTCCTGGCTCTTCACCGGCCCACCCGGTTCGGGACGCTCCGTGGCCGCCCGTGCCTTCGCGGCAGCCCTGGTGTGCTCAGCTCCGGACATCGTGGGGTGTGGCAGGTGTGAACACTGCCGGTCCGTGCTCTCTGATTCCCACGGCGATGTGGTGTACATCCAACCCCATGAACTCTCCATCGGCATTGACCTGATGCGCACCGTGGTCGACGATGCCGCGAAACTGCCCACGGTATCCAACTGGCGTGTGATCATTTTGGAAAACGCCGATCGCCTCACCGAACCTGCCGGAAACGCCCTGCTGAAGACAGTGGAGGAACCACCAGAGCGCACCGTGATCATCCTGTGCGCGCCATCCACCGACCCAGAAGACATCATGGTGACGCTGCGCTCCCGTTGCCGACACATCTATATCCCCACGCCCACCGTGGATGAGGTGGCCCGCATCCTGGTCCGTGAGGGTGGGGTCGCGGAGAACGATGCCCGCCTGGCCGCCGCGGCCTCCGGCGGACATATCGGACGCGCACGACACCTAGCCCACAACCAGCAGGCCCAGATCAGACGTGCCAACATCATCAACCTGGCTGAGCTCATCTATCACGGCGACCAGGCCTTCCAGGCGGTGAACTCCCTGGTGAAAGGCATTGAGAAGGAATCCCAGGACAGTCTCGCCGCCATTGAGGACCAGGAGATGGAGAAACTCCACACCTCCCTCGGCATGGGATCCAAGGGCAAAGGCATGCAAAAGGCCCTGCGTGGAGTATCCGGCCAGATCAAGGAACTGGAGGACAACCAGCGGAAACGCCGCACCCGTTTTCTCCGCGACGCACTCGACCTTGCCCTGATTGACCTGGCCGGAATCTACCGTGATGCCCTGGTCCTCTCCTCCGGTGCTGGCGTGGGCCTGACGCACCCCGACATGGAAGGACTATCCCGGGAGCTGGCAGAAAAAGTCACCGGCGAAGGTCTGCTCGACTGCCTCGATGCGATCAACAAATGCCGCGAATACTTCGGATACAACGTCCGCCCGGTGGTGGCCATGGATGCGCTGGTAGGCAGACTCCGCAAGGCGTATAAAGTCCGCTGAGGGTTTATTGACGGCCGCGGGGTGCCTGAGGGCTAAGGGTGCCCCCTGATTATTGCCGGGCATATGCTGTGCGGTAAACTGTCGAATCGTTAAAAGTACTGCGCCGCTTTAGCTCAGTCGGTAGAGCGTCTCACTCGTAATGAGAAGGTCAGGAGTTCGATTCTCCTAAGCGGCTCCATATAGAACGACAGCCCCCTTTTTCCAGTAATGGTGAAAGGGGGCTGTCGTCATATTCTTGAGCGGCGCGTTAGTTGCCCATGGTGTTCGGGAGGTGGGGGTTGCGTCGAAAAGCATAGAGGCCACCTGCTGTGAGCACCGCAGCACCGATGACCACCAGCCCCCAGGGCTGGGGGAGTTCCTGGGACAGAACGGCCACACCCATGACCAGCACGAATACTCCGAAGCCCTTGCGCAGGGCCTGCTCGGGAACCACGGATGTCAGGCGGGCACCGATCACCGCACCGACCAGTGCGGCAGCGGTTACCGCCAGCACCACGGGCCAGTCCAGGCTCACGGAGGTCAGGTAACCGGCGAGTCCGGCGAAGGATTTCATGGAGATCACCAGCAGGGAGGTGCCCACCGCCATCGGCATGGACAATCCGCCGAGGAGCGCCAGGGCTGGGACCACCAGGAACCCACCGCCGGCTCCGACGAGCCCGGTGACCAAACCGACGGCCAACCCTTCAGCGAGGATTTTGCCCAGCGGCAGGGATTTCTTCGCGCTGGTTCCGGATTGTTTTTTCCGGCTGCGCAGCATGGCGGTGGCGGTGGCGATCATCATCAGGGCGAAGGCGATGAGGAGAATCGTCCCGGGGATGAACCCGCCGAGAAGGCCACCCAGGAAGGCACCGAGCATGCTGGCCACACCGAAGATGAGTCCGGTGCGCCACTGCACATGTCCGTGCCGGGCATGTGCGATGGTGCTGACCACGGAGGTCGTGCCCACCACGAACAGTGAGGCTGCGATGGCTTCCTTGGCATCCATTCCGGCGACATAGGTGAGAAGCGGGACGGTGAGAATGGATCCGCCGCCACCGAGCAGTCCGAGGCTGAGCCCGACCACGATGGCGAGCAGAATCACCAGTGCGAGAGTGATGCTCATGATTCCTGTCTTTGAAACGTGGGCCGGGTGCAGGCCAGGGGGTGTCTAGACCCGGGTGATGTTTGTGGTGGCCACGGGGATATTGCGCACAGTGGACTCCAGGGTCGGGGTCACCGCGGTCCGGTTCCAGGGCATTTTGGACAGGGCGCTGGCCATCATGCAGGAGTCGCTGAGTGCGGAGTAGGTGAGTCCGGCTCCGATCGCTGCGGAGAGGTATCCCAATGGTCGGGCGATGGTGCGGGAGCCGAGGAAACCCGCTAGGACCAGCGAACCTGCGACCATGCGGACCTGGCGGTCCATGGCCCAGCGCCGTGTGCCACGAATGACGTCACCGCCCGCTGATTCAAAGGCTGCTGTTCCACCGGCCAAGACGCTGGCTTCGGTTAAGCCAGCGGCGGCGAGGCGTTCGCGGGCTTCCTCTGCGCGGATGCCGGATTGGCAGACCAACACCACGCCATCGTGGAAACGGGAGGCGAACTCCGCGGTGTGCTCGGACAGCATGGCAAGGGGGACATTGTAGGCACCGCGGATATGCAGGGACTCAAACTCTGCGGGGGTGCGGACATCGATGATCATCAGCTGCTGATCATGGGCGAGGCGAGCCTTTAGTTCCTCTGCCTCGAGTGTGGTGATCAGTGTGGTTGCAGTGGTCATGGGTGTGTGGGTTCCTATCTGGGCGGTGAATGAGATTATGTGTTGTTGTGGGCGAGCCAGCCCAGGTATGAGCCTTCGAGCTCGATGATTCGGTAGCCCCTGCGACGCAGTGCCGAGGCGGCCACAGAGTTACGGACACCCGATTGGCAGTAGGTGATGATGGTGGCGTCGTCAGCGGGGAGCTGGTCTAAGTTCCAGAGAACCCGTCCACCGGAGAGCTGCGCTGAACCTGGGATGTGGCCGTCGGCGTGCTCGGTTTTATTGCGCAGATCCAGCAGCATGGCGTGATTGGTGTGTTCGAGCTGAGCCTGGGGGAGAACCTCCGGGGTGGTTATGGGCAGCCCTTCGAAGGAGGTGATGAAACCGGCGACCTCGTCGATGCCGACGCGCATGAAATGGTTGCGATAATTTTCAGCTGTTTCTGAATCGGCGGCGAGAATGACCAGGTTGCCACTGTCCACCTCTGGGTCGAAGACCCAGGCGGAATAGGTCGCTGCCTTGTCCACGCCTGGCACGTTGACCGCACCCTCGACGGTGCCCGCGTGGACCTTGGTGTGGTGACGGGTATCCACGAGGATCTTCTCACCCCGCCGGACCTGGTCAGCGATGTCTGCGCCTTGCAGCTCAGGAAGTGGGGTCAGTGGGTACCCGAGGATCAACGGGCCGGACTTGTTCTGGCGTTTCATGCGGCCGAAATAGGCGTGGGCATCAGGCTGGCCCTCGAGGAGCTCTTCGATGAAACCCTGCTCATCGTCATTGTTCAGATAAGGGGCCCACCAGGCGTAGCTGCGTTCATAACCAACAGTGGTCGAGGGCAGAGCACCGAGAGCCTTGCCGCAGGCGGAACCTGCGCCGTGGGCGGGATAGATCTGGACATGGTCGGGCAGGTCCAAAAAGACATTTTTCAGGCTATGGAACAGTTGCGATGCTCCGGCGAAGCGCGTGTCGATGCCCCCTGCGGCCTCATCAAGTAGATCCGGGCGACCCAGATCGCCGGAGAAAACGAAATCACCGGACAGCATATACCCGGGGGTATTGGCGAAAGCTCCATCGGTGACCAGGAACGACAGGTGCTCCGGGGTATGGCCCGGGGTGTGGCGGGCCTGGATGACGATATTGCCGATGGTGATGGTGTCGCGGTCATGGAGTCGGGTGCCGTCGAAACCGTATTGCCAGTCCTCCCCGCCTTCCCCGGAGACATAGATCTGAGCACCGGTGGCCGCAGCGAGCTCACGGGTGCCAGAGAGATAATCGGCGTGAATGTGGGTTTCGGCGACACCGGTGATGGTCATTCCGTGGTGGCTGGCCAGATCAAGATAGTCGGCGATGTCGCGGCGGGGGTCTACAACGACAGCGGTGTTCTCAGCCTGACAGCCAATGAAATAACTGGCCTGTGCCAGGTCCTCGTCATAGAAGCGGTGTAAAAGCATGGGAATCACTCCAGGTTCTTCGATGGTGGTGGGTGAGTGGAACCCAGTGTGGCATATACCCCCCGGGGTATCAAGTTGTACTGGGGGGAGTATCTGAATCTGCTGGTGGGAGGGTTTTGCTGGGTGTCGGCTTGTGCGGGGGAACGTGCAAGCGTGACAGGGGCCGTGCCACCGCCCGGCCGGAGCGGGCAGTGGGGGAAATCGCTAAGCCAAGGCCCACGCCATTGGGGGGTGTCCCTATGTTTTTGTCAAGAGGTGGGCCCTGTACTCAGGAAACCACTTCGGGGGTAACTTCTAATTCTCGTAATCAGCATGGCTGATCGGCTGGTCAGCGTGTTCATTGTTGACCAGCTGATCGTGCTGGCAGTGAATTAGGCAGCGGCCCTGGAGGGAACCTCCCGGAAGAACTCAGCTCGGGTCAACATCGCGTAGATGACATTGCACCGCCGCCTGGCCAAACACATGATGGCTGCGTTATGGCGCTTGCCCTCGGCTCGTTTCCGTTCGTAGTAGGTCTTCGATGCTTCATGAGATCGCAAGGATGCGAACGCGGAGTAGAACAACGCATTCTTGAGCCTTTTGTTGCCTGATCTAGCGGGGAACTCGCCACGGATGGATGTGCCAGATCTTCGTGTCACCGGGGCGATCCCGGCATAAGCGGCCAGGTGCCCGGCGGATCGGAAGTCAGAACAGTCACCGACAGCCAGGAGGATATTGGCTGCGGTCTTGATGCCAACTCCCGGCATAGATATCAAGACCTGGTGAAGAGGGAATTCTTCGAGTAACTCCTCAACTTGTTCAGCGATAGTTTTGCGCTGTTCCAGCAGGGACTTGATGTTGGTGGCCAACTGCGGGATGACGATCTCAGCAGCTGCGGTTCCAGGTACCGTGACGGTTTGGGCTTTCAAACCGTCGAAGATAGCATCCACCAGCTTCGTGGGATCCTTCTTCGCGCGGTTACTCATCCAGGTGTGAACACGCTGGTATCCCGCCTTTTTCATCTTCGTTGGTCCGCCGTAATGGATCAGCATCTCTAACACTAAGGGTCGGGTGATCACATCACCGACCAGTGCTCGTTCGAAGCTGGGGTAGATCTGGGTGAGCACGCTGCGCAATCGGTTGATGGTTCTCGTGCAGTCTTTGGCGATGTCGTCATCAAAGCCTGACAGCATCTTCAACGCTGACAAGACTTCGTTGTCGCGGTCGACAGCACGCAAGGTATGTGGCATGGTCCGTGCGGTATCGGCGATGATGAAGGCGTCCCGACGGTCGGTTTTGGACCGCCCTGGATAGAGATCAGCGGCCTTGCGTATGGCCAGACCTGGGAGGTAACCAACCAGGCAGCCGGCATCGCGGGCGACGGCGATGGGCAGGGCACCGATGGTGTTGGGTTGGTCGACAACCATCAAGACTGTGCCATGTTGCTGCAGGTCGGTGAAGACTTTCCGGAGCTGGGTTTCGTCTTGGGGTAGGGGTTTGTCGTAGATGATTTCGCCTGAGCTGAGCATCGCGCAAGCGTGGTGGGCGGTTTTTCCGACGTCGAGTCCGATGGTGACGTCATGGGTGTTGCCGGTGGTCATTACCGGCCTCCTTGAATGTCGTAGCAACAGTGACGGGTCAAACTCGTCGCTGGTGTCATGACATCCGATGCTGGCACCCACGTTACAAAGAGAACTGAACCTCAACTGGTTCGTCCGTGTCCCTATTAGCAGTCAACGGTTGTCCTGGAGTCCCGGCGGCAACACCCCCCGGATCATGTGAACTACAGGGCGATTAAGCCATACCGGGCCCAGCGACTATCCCCATTATGGGGATACTCTCAAAGTAACGGGCAAACCCGCCATCGAACAGGCGCGAATGCGACCGCGACTGCATCCCGGTTCCACCCCTCCCGGATGTTGCCCATGCCCAACAGCTGCCGAGGTATGCGAAAAAATCTGCCTTTACCAGGCATTTTAAAGCTGGTAGGGTGTTACGGCCATGGAGCAGAAAAGCAAAGCCACTTTCCAGGAGGTGGCAATCACGGAGTCGCATGCGGGTCGGCGGCTGGATAAGTACCTTCGGTCACAACTCAAAGGTGTGCCCGCCTCGGTGATCTTCCGGAAGCTGCGCACGGGTCAGATCAAGGTCAATGGGCGAAAATCCAAGCCGGATTACCGCATCCAGAATGGTGATGTGCTGAAGATGCTCCAGATGGATCTTCCGCAGGATCTTCCACCACCGGTAACGCTTCCTCCGCCCCTGCTCAAACAGATCGAACACAGCATCATCCACGAGGATTCGGAACTGATTGTGCTGAATAAGCCTGCCGATATCGCGGTGCACGTGGGTACCGGTGTCGCTGGCGGCGTCATCGAGGCCCTGCGTCAGTTGCGGCCGGACGAACATGATCTTGAATTGGTGCACCGCCTGGACCGTGAAACCTCCGGTCTGCTCATGGTGGCCAAGACCTCATCCATGCTCCGTCACCTCCAGCAGGTGCTGCGGGAGGATGACCATTCCATTCCGCGACGGTATCTGCTTCTTGTCCGGGGGCATTGGCCGGACCATGTCAGGCAGGTGGATGCGCCACTCCTGCGCACTGACTCCGCGGTCAGGGTGAATGAGCGGGGCCAGGACGCGCTGACATTTTTTGAGGTGCAGCGTAGGTACGGGCAACGGGCAACGCTGGTCAAGGCCCGTTTAACCACCGGGCGTAAACATCAGATCCGGGTCCATGCACGTCATGCGGGGCACCCGATCGCGGGGGATCGTAAATATGGTGATGATCGCTTCAGCCGGTCAATCAACACCAGGCATATGTTTTTGCACTCATCGGAACTGAGCGTGCCCATGCCGGATGGCAGCGTTCAGGAGTTCTCCGCCCCTATGCCGGTGCATTGGAAGCCTGCGTTATCCCTGCTCAGCGCCAAGAACAGCTAGTTCGCCCAGGATGGCGCGGTCGAAGTTTTCGAAGGGCTGCGCGCCTGAGATGAACTGTGTGCCCACCAGGAATGAGGGGGTTCCGGTGATTCCGATCTGCTGCCCATAGGATCGCGCGGCCTCCACCGATGCGGTGAAACTGTCATCGGTGGCATGTGCGCGGAAGAGATTCAGATCGGACACGCCGGCGGTTTCGGCGAAGCGGACATAATCATCGATGGTGAATTCGGGGTGCCCGCCGGCGGTGGGGTGGTTGGCGTAGAGCTCGGTTTTAAACTCGTGGAATTTCCCCTGCTCTGCTGCGGCGCGGATGGCCTTGGCTCCGGCATCGGCGTGTTCGCCGTTGATGGGCATGTCATTCCACTCGATGCGCACCAGGCCGGTACCCACGTATTTTTCAATGATCTGGGCTTCGGTGTCGGTGGTGTAGCGGGCGCAGAAGGGGCATTCGGTGTCGGAGAATTCAGAGATGACCACGGGTGCGTCGAGCGCCCCGATGGCGAAGGGGTCGGCGGCGTCGCGGCGGTGGATGGCGGTGATGTCGTTGGAACCGGTCAACGTGCCACCGGGGCCGTAAATGGTGGCGTCGTAGAGGGCGTCGTCAAGCATGGTTGGACCGGCAGTGTCGGTGCCGGCCACCACCTGGCCACCTGTGGCAAGCGCAAAAGAGGTGGTGCCGGTCTGTTGTCCGGCAAGGTAACCACCGGCACCCGCGATGAGCGCGGCGCCCAGAACGAGTGCCCAGGCTTTGCCTGGGATAGGGACGCTTGTCGACGCCCCGTCCCGATCCCCTTCGTATGGATTAACTGCTGAAGTCATGGTGCTACACCTTATCTGGTCGCGGCAGTTGGGGCAGGGGGCTTCAAATGTGACAAAATTGGCATCCTATTGCCGGCGAAAATTGACTATCCTGGAGGGAAGACGTCGAAAGGGATTACCAATATGTTGCAGAATTCCACACAGCCCGATCTCGGTGCCAGGGCATCGAATATCATCGAAGTAGATGGTCTGAAATTCAAGGACCTCGACGGTGACGGACAGCTGTCCCCCTACGAAGACTGGCGCTTAAGCGCCGAAGAGCGCGCCACTGACCTGGTGGAACGCATGACCACAGAAGAAAAAGCCGGCCTCATGATCATCGGCTCCCATCACCCCGGCCATTCCTCCTTCCTGCCGAACCCGAAGGAGGGCCAGCTGCTCAATGAAGAGGATGTCTGGCGCACGGAGAACCCCATCACGGGTGTCCCCTTCACCGAACCGGTCCTGGTCACCTCCTCCACAGACGGTGCCATCAATGAGCGCCACCAGCGTTACCTGATCGTCCGTGACAACCTCCGGCCCGCGGAACTGGCTACCTGGACCAACGCCGTCCAGGAGATCGCCGAGCGCTCCCGCCTCGGTATCCCCGTGGTGTTCGCCTCCAATCCACGCAACCACGTGGCACTGGTCGCACAGTTCGGTGTCAATGAATCCGCTGGCGTGTTCTCCGAATGGCCGGGCGAGCTGGGCCTGGCGGCGCTGCGTGATCCGGAACTGATGGAAACCTTCGGCGAGAAGATTGCCAAGGAGTGGCGCGCCGGGGGCATTCACAAGCTCTACGGCTACATGGCTGACCTGGCGTCTGAACCACGCTGGTCGCGTTTCAACGGCACCTTCGGTGAGGATCCGGAACTGATCTCCGACTACATCGCCGCCGTGGTCCGCGGAATGCAGGGACCATCCCTGTCTGCTGCATCGGTGTCCACCACCATCAAGCATTTCCCCGGTGGTGGCGTGCGACTGGATGGCCACGATCCACACTTCGCCTGGGGGCAGACCAATGAGTACCCCACCGAAAATGCCCTCGCCCAGTACCACCTGCCACCATTCCAGGCGGCGGTGGACGCAGGGTGCGCTTCGATCATGCCGTACTACGCACGCCCCATGAACAACTCCGCCCCGCAGCTGGAGGAACAGCTGTGGATGAACCCCACCACCCAGTTCGAGGAGGTCGCGTTCGCCTACAACCGCACCTTCCTGCAGGACCTGCTGCGCGACAAGATGGGCTTCAAGGGATATATCAACTCCGACTCCGGTGTTATCGACGCCATGATGTGGGGCGTGGAGGATCTCACCGAACCTGAGCGTTTCGCCGCCGCCGTCCGCGCCGGCACCGAGATCTTCTCCGACATGTCCAACCCGGCGCGCCTGCTGGAGGCCGTCTCCCAGGGGCACCTGGAGGATTCCGAACTCAACGGCCCCGTCACCCGTCTGCTCACCGAAATCTTCCAGCTCGGCCTCTTCGAGAACCCCTATGTATCTGAAGACACCGCCGAAGCTGTCATCGGTGCGGAGGAAGTCTCCGCGATGGGCCGTAAGGCACAGCTGGATTCCGTCACCCTGCTCCGTGGCAATGATGACCTGCTGCCGTTGAAGACCGACAGCGCAGTCAAGGTCTATGCCTGGGTGACCGGACGCACCAAGATTGACCAGGTCCAGGGCAAACTCGAGGATGCCTTCCGCGAGGTGTTCCCACAGGTGGAACTGGTGGCTTCTGAAGCTGAGGCCGATCTGGCCTTCGTCTGGGCGCGCCCGGAGATCGCCCTGTTTGAAGATGACCGCGAGGGGGTGTCCCTGTCTGTGGATCCACGTGACAACGGTGTGGATGTGGACCGCGTCCAGGCCATCCAGGCTGCAGTACCTACGATCCTGGCGGTCAACTTCACCAACCCGTGGATCCTGTCGGAACTGGAACCGGGTGCAGCCGCCGTGGTGGGCACCTATGAGATCAAGCCGGACATCATTCTCCGTTCCCTGGCTGGTGAAGAGGGTGGGCCGAAGGGCAAACTGCCACTGACGGTTCCTGCCTCTGCACAGGTGATCGCGGATTCCCCACGTGATGTGCCGGGCATGTTCCTGGGCTCTGACTACACATATGTGGATTCCACCGGTGTGGCCTACGCCTATGGGCACGGTCTGACACTGTAGTTAAAGCGTGTAGTGCACAGGGGGCGGGAAGCAGAGAGTGCTTCCCGCCCTCTTTGCCTGTTGGACTCCTTGGGGGGTCGGTGGGGGTTGGCGGGGGTTGGTTATGTAGGTCACAGGCCCCCGTTGTGGGGAAATGGGTAACCTCGGGAAACACAATCCCCACAACTTTCAAGGAGTGACTATGAGCTTTACCGTTTCCGGCATCATCGCCAGGTCCAAGGGTGCACCGGTGGAAAAGGTGGATGTTATTGTCCCGGACCCGGGTACCAATGATGTCATCGTGGACATCCAGGCCTGCGGTGTCTGCCACACTGACCTGGCTTACCGTGACGGCGATATCTCTGATGAGTTCCCGTACCTGCTCGGCCACGAAGCCGCTGGTGTGGTCTCTGTGGTGGGGGAGAACGTCACCCACGTTGAGGTCGGTGACTTCGTGGTGCTGAACTGGCGTGCGGTGTGTGGCGAATGCCGTGCCTGCAAGAAGGGTGATCCGAAGTACTGCTTCAACACCCACAACGCCTCCAAGAAGATGACCCTGGAAGATGGCACCGAGCTGTCCCCGGCGCTGGGCATCGGCTCCTTCATTGAAAAGACGCTGGTCCATGAAGGCCAGTGCACCAAGGTCAACCCTGATGTGGATCCAGCGGCAGCCGGTCTGCTCGGCTGCGGCATCATGGCCGGCCTGGGCGCTGCGGTGAACACCGCGGATATCAAGCGTGGAGAATCTGTGGCTGTGTTCGGTCTGGGCGGTGTGGGCATGTCTGCCATCGCCGGTGCCAAGCTGGCGGGTGCCTCCAAGATCATCGCCGTGGACGTTGATCCCCGCAAGCTCGAGTGGGCGAAGGAATTCGGTGCCACCGATGTCATTGATTCCTCCCAGCTCTCCGGTGAGGGCGAGGAATCCGAGGTGGTTGCCCGGATCCGTGAGCTCACCGACGGCTTCGGCACGGATGTCTCGATCGACGCAGTGGGCATCATGCCGACCTGGCAGCAGGCCTTCTACTCACGCGATCACGCCGGTCGCATGGTGATGGTGGGTGTTCCGAACCTGACCTCACGCATTGACATCCCCGCGATTGATTTCTACGGCCGCGGTGGTTCCCTGCGTCCTGCCTGGTACGGCGACTGCCTGCCGGAGCGAGACTTCCCAACCTATGTGGAACTGCACCTGCAGGGTCGTTTCCCATTGGACAAATTCGTATCTGAGCGCATCGGACTGGATGACGTCGAGGAGGCCTTCAACACCATGAAGGCTGGCGATGTCCTCCGTTCCGTGGTGGAGTTATAAACATGGCACATCATGATTTGAGAGTAGAAAACATTGTCACCTCCGGGATCTTCGCCCTCGACGGCGGGGAATGGGAGGTGGACAACAACATCTGGATCGTGGGCAACAACGAAGAAGTCTTCATCATCGACGCCGCCCACAACGCCACCCCGATCATGAACGCCGTGGGTGGCCGCAAGGTGAAGGGCATCCTGTGCTCCCACGCCCACAATGACCACATCACCGTCGCCCCTGAACTGGCTGCGGAATTCGACGCACCCATCTTCGTCCACCCGGGGGATCAGATGCTGTGGGAGGAAACCCACGGTGACCTCAAGCACGAGGATCTGGCCAATGGTCAGAAATTCGAGATCGCCGGCACCGAACTGCACGTGCTCACCACCCCGGGCCATTCACCAGGCTCCTGCTGCTTCTACCTTCCCGAAGCAGATGAGCTGTTCTCCGGTGACACCCTCTTCCAGGGCGGACCGGGTGCCACAGGGCGCAAATACAGCTCCTTTGACACCATCATCGAATCCCTGCAGACCTCCATCCTGGATCTGCCCGCAGAGACCACCGTGCGCACCGGACACGGCGACCACACCACCATCGGTGCCGAGGCACCGCATCTGGAGGAATGGATCCGACGGGGTCACTAGGCTGACCGACTGGGGTAAAGCAATCAAATCACCCCCCAATGAGGGCGGAACGATCGTACTGTTTACGGTTGTTCTGCCTTCTTCGCTCCATATTCCGGTGTGACCCATAACATAGCCAGCATGAATGTGAATAAGCGCGGACAGCGACAGGTCTGGCTGGCGGTGGCACTCTCGGTATTCACTGTGGCATGGGGCGGAAATGAATTCACCCCGCTGCTGGTGCTCTACCGCGAACAGGGCATCTTCACCGACCTGTTCATCGACATGATGCTGGTCTGCTACGCCGTCGGCGTGGCCGTGGGACTCCTGGCCGGTGGCCCACTCTCAGACCGTTATGGTCGACGCGCACTCATGCTCCCCGCACCCCTGATCGCAGCACTCGGCTCAGCATTCATCGCCTCGGGCGAAGAACTGGGGCTGCTCATGGCGATCGGTAGGACCCTGTCGGGTATCTCCGTGGGCATGGCCATGACCGTGGGCGGCTCCTGGATCAAGGAACTATCCCATCCACGTTTTGAGCCCGGGGTTAAAGCCAGCGAGGGTGCGCGCCGGGCATCAATGTCTCTCACCGCGGGTTTCGCCCTCGGCCCGGCGGTGGCGGGAGTGATGGCACAGTGGTTGCCCTTGCCCGGTCAATTGCCGTACCTGCTGCACATTGTGTTGTCCCTGGTCCTGCTCCCGATCATCCTCACTGCCCCGGAAACCCGCCAGTCCGCACACCTGCAAATCAAGGGCTCCTTCTGGGCCGATATTCTGGTCCCCTCGGTGAAGAACAAGCGTTTCCTGTTTGTGGTGGTTCCAATGGCACCGTGGGTGTTCGGTGCGGGCTTTGTCTCCTATGCCATTTTGCCCACCCTCCTGCGGGACATGGTGAGCGCTTCGGTGGCCTACTCGGCGCTGATCGCTCTGGTGACGCTGGGATCGGGTTTTGCCATCCAGCAGTTCGGCCCTCAGATCATGGGGGAGAGCCGTACCCGGGGACCGATCCTGGCCATGGCCGTCACCGTGGTGGGCATGGCGGGATCAGTGTGGGTGGCAGCAGATCCGCATCCGTGGTGGGCGCTGCTGGTCTGCGCGATACTCGGATTGTCCTATGGTCTGGGCATGTTCATGGGACTGGCGGAGACGCAACGGATCGCCACTCCGACCGACCTGGCAGGGCTCACAGGAATCTTCTATTGCTTGACCTATACCGGCATGATCTTCCCCGCGGTGCTCACGCGGCTTAGTGATTTCTTCACCTATCCGCAGATGCTGGGATTCGGTGCGGTGGTGGCCGTTCTCTGCCTGGGGATCGTGAGTGTAACGGCTCGTAAACTCTGACAGCTTCCGGTGTGCAGGGTTAGAGTAGTCTGCATGCGTACTGTAGTTACCGGCGGCGCCGGCTTTATCGGATCACATCTCACCGACCTGCTCATTGCCAATGGGCATGAGGTTGTGGTGATTGATAATCTCTCCCGCGGCCGCCTGGAAAACCTCCACGATGCCCAGGCCACCGGCAAGCTGACCTTTGTGGAAGCCGACCTGTTGGATGTTGATTTCAACGAGTTCCTGGCCGAGCACACCCCCGAGGTGATCTTCCACCTGGCTGCCCAGATTGATGTCCGCCACTCCGTGGTTGACCCACTCCATGATGCCGAGACCAATATCCTGGCGACCATCCGCATTGCCGATGCCGCCCGCCAGCACGGTGTGCGCAAGGTGGTGTTCACCTCATCCGGTGGTTCCATCTACGGTGAGCCCACCGAGTTCCCGGTCAGCGAGGACATCCCGGTGGATCCACATTCGCCCTATGCGGCGTCCAAGGTCTCCGGTGAGATCTACCTGAACACCTACCGCCACCTCTATGGACTGGATTGCTCCCACATCGCACCAGCCAATGTCTATGGACCCCGCCAGGATCCCCACGGTGAGGCGGGAGTGGTGGCCATCTTCTCCCAGCGTCTGCTCTCCGGGGATGCCACCCGCGTCTTCGGTGATGGTGGCAACACCCGCGACTATGTTTATGTCGGCGATGTGGTCCGCGCCTTCTACCTGGCATCAGGTGAAATCGGTGGCGGCATGCGCTTCAACATCGGCACCTCCGTGGAAACCTCCGACCGCCAGCTACACACCCTGGTGGCAGAGGCCGCCGGCTCCAAGGACGATCCGGAGTTTGCCCCGGCCCGCCTGGGTGATGTTCCCCGCAGCGCACTGTCCTACGGCCGGGCCAAGGAAATCCTGGGCTGGGAACCTGAGGTGGATATCAAACAGGGTGTGGCCAACACGGTGGAGTACTTCCGCCATAACTAGGGCTGGTAGGGGCTATCCAGGCAGGGCGGCCTGCCGAACGGTAGTTCGAGCGGAATCTGGAGTGTGTCCGTGTCCCGGATAAACTCAAGCCTTATTATCACAACACTAGAATTCAAAAGGGAAGAAAACCGCCTGTGACCAAAGCATCCTTCGTCATCATTGATCTCGAGACCACAGGGCTGAGCCCCACGGATCGGGTTGTTGAAATCGGGTTGGTCCACTTGGATCGCGATGGCCATGTTGAACGGCGATGGGACACGCTCATAAGGCCGGAAAGGACTATCCCCAACACCCATGCCCACGGGATCAGCACCGACGATGTGGCGGCTGCACCCACATTCGGGCAGGTGGCGGCAGAATTGGTGGAGCTTCTGAAGGGCAGGATCATCGTCTCCCATGATGTGGATTTCGGTCTTCGATTTCTTGTGAATGAGTTCTCCCGTCTGGGTGTGGATCTTGATTTCTCCATCAACTCCCTCGGTACCAAGGAACTTTCGCAGAAATACCTCCCCGGTGGTCCCAGCCGCCTGGAGGATTGCCTGTCCGCCATCGGGCTGGAACACCCCCGTCCGCACGTGGCTTCGGCAGATGCTGACGCCACAGCGCAACTGTTTGCGCATCTTCTGCCCATGATCGGGGAGGATCTGCGACCCGTATGGCCGTGTCATATCCCACGGCGCCGTTTTCCAGACAAGGTGGCAATGCCATGCGCCCGCGACGATGTTGCCACGACGGATCCGGAGGGGGAAACCGTGGGCATCGGACGGGCCACAACCACACTGAACCATCCTGATAATTCACTCGGTGATCATTCGGGGATCTTCCCGTGGCGGTCGGCCACCGCCGTCGATGCTTCGAGTATGCAGAGCATCGTGAGGGAATGGATTGATCGATATCCGGAGCACCCACTTTTCCAGATGTCTCCGGTGTTGAGCGCCAGCCTCATCCCCAATCTGGGGGAACAGCGTACTGAAGCCATGCAGTTCTGGGTGGATCGATATCCCGAGCCCTTGACCGCTACTGTTGAACTTCTGGCCGATATTCCCGGGGTGGATGGATTCCAACTCGAGGAAATGGTGCAGCGGGTCGTCATTTCTGCCTTGGGTTCCACCGATCTAGATGGAGATTCTCTGCTCAGTAGGCAGATAGATTATGACATCGCAGAACCCAGGACACTTCTGTTGCCACCTGAGCTACAGACAGTATGGCATTGGTGGATTCTGATGGGATCCACGCTGGATCTGACAGCAGCGCCGGAGCCGGTGCTCGCGGCGATGAACGTGGTGGATAGCCTCTCAGAGGTTGCAGAAGTGGAACAAAGGTTGTGGGGTCAGGTGGTCAGCGAGTTGTCCGAATTCGTGGCTGGGGATCCACGTTTCCGTATCATCGCCCGAGACCGCTTCCTCGGGAAAGCGACTCTTGATGCCCTCGGCATAACAATGGGAATCACCCGTGAACGTGTCCGCCAATTGGAAAAACCTCTCCGCGAGCGCGCCCGATCAGTCGGTCCCATGGTCCAGATGATCCGGGCAGCCCTCGTACAGAGGTTCGCACCGTTCACCACCATTGAAGAGATCTACCGCGAATACCCACAGCTGAAAGCTCCCTCACCATTTGAAGGGCATTCTCTGCTAAGCGCCATCACCGGGTTGTCCGGCGATTTCGAGCTTGACGGACGCTGGTGGCAGACCACCGGGGTAGATGCCCAAATCGCCGAGCAATTGACCGAGGCCTCAGATGATTACGGCATTGTTGAACCGGAGGAACTCGCCACCCGGCTGGGAGTCGGGGAGCGTTTATTGATGGACCGACTCAGGGAAACAGGCCGCTATAGGATCGGGTTCTACGAGGGCAGGGTTCTTACTGCAATCACCAACTATGGGGACCGTTGCCTAGCTGTGCTGCACCTGGCGGGAGAAGCTTTGACATCGCAGCAGATCATTGAGCGGCTCCCGACCGGCAACGCCCGCTCACTGTCCAATGCTTTGTCCATCGATGACCGATTCATCCGCAGCGCACACGATACCTGGTCATTGAGGGAATGGGGACTTGAGGAATTCACCACGATAGCCGGTCATATCGGCAAGAGGCTGGATGAAAACGGTGGATCATACCCGTTGGCCTCGCTCTTGGAGGAGGCGGAATCTCTCCGCATCTCCCAAAGCTCCATTCGGGCCTTCGCCACCAGCGGGGAATACATAGTGGCAGACGGTATGATCACGAAACCGGAGATACCTGTCGAGAATACCGCTCTCCCAGAAGAGGTCAAAGGTCTCTACCATCGGGACGGCGCCTGGCATCTGCTACTCACCGTCACTTTTGATCACCTCCGTGGCTCAGGAATGGCCATCCACAAGGGCATTCTGGCTCTTTTCGGGGTGCCATTCCTCGGGAAGGTCGCAGTCCCGAGCAGGTTAGGGGACCAGATAATCGGCTGGGGGCGCACCAACGGAACCTGTTCCACCATCCGTCGATTCCTTGATGATATGGGGGCCAAGGAGGGCGACCGTATCTGGCTGTGTTTCGATCCGGAAAATGGTTTCGATGTCCGACCGGCTACCCCACGTCAATCTCCCGAGGATTCCGACCCGCGTGCGGAGCTGCTCAATCTCACTGGTCTCGACGATTGCATCACCGGGAATATGAACGCAGTGCAGATCCTGAATACCGCCATCGGTCTAGAATTTGGAGCTCCACTCCGTCGCACCGTGGCGCGGTTACGCCACCGCAACGAGGAACATCTCATTCCACTTGTCAGCAATCTCAGTCAGGCATGGTCTCCGAGGCTGGACCGGTAGAACAAACGGGGTGCAGTTATGGATACTGGGGTTTAATCAAGATTCGATAGTGAGTGTAGCTGATCCGGCTGCTTCGAAGGTGTTTGGTGAGCGAGAACCGCACCACGAGTGCAAGCGCCTGGTGTTGAGAGCTGAATGCACCACCGGAACACGTCCCGACGACATACCAGCTGACTGGCGAAAACAGGCCAGTCCTTCAGGACTTCCCGTTTCAGCGTGGCGCTGAACGACTCAGCCATCGATCCGTTCACACAGCTTGCGGTATTACTCAGAGGTATAGACGCTGCTGTCATCGAGTGGAAAATCACCCAGTCAAGGTTGCCTCGGCCCCCGTGGGCTATCGCGAGCGCCTCCTCGACCAACTCGGTACGCATATGATCGGCGATCGCGAAACCGGTCAACAGCCACGAATAGCAGTCGATGATGGTGGCCAGATACATATTCGACCAATCTGCGATCGGCAGATACGTAATATCGCCGACGTAGATTGTGTTCGGTTTCTCCGCGGTGAACCGGCGTTTCAGAAGCTCTGGACACTTAGGAGACCGTTGCGTAGGCACGGTGGTCTTTACCCGGCGTTTTTGGTGTAGCCGAACAGGCACATCTGCCGCAACAACCTGACGGTGCGCTGTGATTTAGACGGTCACCATTGCCCGGTTCGCTGGCGGGATCGGCATTGATAGCCGCAGTCAGGCGTTTCGCCCCATAACAGCCGTTCTCGGCTGTGAACACGGTCTTGATCCTCGCTCCCAGCACCGCGTCGTCGATAAGGCGCCGCCGGCGGGTAGAAGCAGCAGACGTCCATGAGTAGTACGGGGACCGGTTGATCTTCAGGACCTCACATAACCGCTTGACCTCGTAGAGGTCTCGGTGGCCGCAGGCGAGCTGAAAGTGGCTTACCAGTTCGTCTCTCGCCGGGAAAATGATTTGTGGCCTTGCGCAGGATCTCTCGTTCCACTCGGAGCTCGGCGTTTTCGCGTTCCAGCACGCGGATGCGTTCGGCGTCGGAGAGTCCTTCAGTAGGGATCCGTGTGCTGTTGGATGCGGTGATCGGGCTGGGGACTTTCTCGCCGTTGGTGTTAGTTTTGGTGCCGGTGCCGAAGGCGTCGAGTCAGGTGCATAGGCAGTTGCGGTTGACCCCGAGATCGGTGGCGATGGCGTTGAGCATTGCTCCGGGGTTGACTCGTATAACAAGACTTCCGTCACGTTTGAACTGCTCGGTGTGCCTAGCGTGGCATGGTGGAAAGGTGCCTCACTTCCCCAGCGAGATGCTGGTTTCAGCGTGTCCACCACCAGGGGATCAGGTCCGACCCTGGAGACAGTGCGATTATCTGCTCTCGCTCCAGGCCACCACGCCCCTTGACTTTTTCAGCACACCCCGGGGCGGCAGCTCTGGGTGTGTCAATTTTTTCAACCATGCGAGCCATGAGAGTTCGACTTTTTCGACACGCCCACCCCGCAGAGCACCCCGTGCGGGCGAATCGTCTTTTTCGCCTTCCAAGCTCCCGAAAACCGGCCCCACAACACTGTTTAACCACCCAACTAACATGCACCCACCCTTGAATGCATACGGCCAGCGTCAACCCCTTTAAGTAGCCCTCTCAGCTATTTCTGCACAGAGTCCTCCGGTAGCACCGGATTCTGCAGTGCAACCGCGCGCGCCAGCTTGGCGTAGCGCAACTCCAGCTCGCGGAAACGCACATAACTGGACAACGTGGTGAAGATGAACGCCACCACCAGCACATACAGCAATAGATCGGTGCCTCGGCCCACGCCGACGAAATGCGCAAGCGCGGTAAGATCCTCCGGACGCAGGACCGCCCACACGGCGGCCAGGATGAAGACCACGAAACCGATCTTCACCCAGGCCTTAGCGCGGGCTTTACGACGGTTCTGCAGGAAATACACCGACAAACCAGCCGTGGCCAGCAACAACAACACCTGGATGATGATCTGGGTGGTGGAATCGGTCATGGCAGCCTCCTGGCAAGGAATCCATCGGCGAGGATATTCACGCCGTTGAGCAGGGACTGGCCCTTACTCATTGAGTATTCGGTGTAGAGGATATCCACTGGCTCCTCTGAAATGCGCCACTCATTGTCCACGATCTGATCGATGAACTCCGAGGCATGCGACATGCCATTCATCCGGATATTCAGCTCCTGGGCGACCTTCTGGTTGAACACGCGCAGCCCATTGTGAGCGTCGGTCAACCCCAGTTTGCGGGTCTTCGGCGACAACATCACCACCGTGCGCAACACCACGCGCTTGATCCACGGCACCTGATCATCCTCTTTGCGCGGGCGGCCGAAACGGGTGCCCACCACAATATCCAGCTCCTCCTGGCGCAGACGACCCACCATCCGGACCACGTCTTTCACCTGATGCTGGCCATCGGCATCGAAAGTGACAAAGAACTGCGCGCCGGGTTGCTTGCGGGCGTATTCCACACCGGTCTGGATCGCTGCACCCTGACCAAGGTTCACCGGGTGATTGACCAGGTGGGCGCCGGAGGCGTGGATCTCTTCAGCGGAATTATCGGGCGAACCGTCATTGACCGCCACGATGTTGGGGAAGGTCTGCCGTGCATTGATCAGGACCTCCCGGATGACCGAGCCCTCGTTATAACAGGGCACGACCAGCCACGTGTCACTGAAATCCGGCGAAGCGTGCGCGCCGGTGTCGCTTGTGTGTGTCGCATCCATGATGTTCACATAGCCTAGTGCATTTCAGTCGCTCTGCCTGCAGAGCATGGGTTTATCCACAAAATGGGGTGAGCTTATCAGGGGCTAATCCATCACCCGGCTCCATCACCCGGCTCCATTATCCGGCGCGGCGTACTGGTGGGGGCATCCATGCTGGAGGTGCGCCCTGTGCCTGGGGTGTGTGGCCTGCGTGCCCTGTCCCCTGTGCCGCGCGGACAACCTCCCCCGCCTTCGCGCCGGCAATCGCGAGCGCCCTAAAAGCCCCTGCCCCCGCATTTTGCACCCCGGTGAGCAGACCTGGGGCGGGTAAGCTTGCACGCGTCGGAGAGGCGCACCAGCGTCCAAGCATCATCATGAAGGAGCCAGATTGTCGATGAGCGACAACAGCATCGGTGTGGTCATTGTGTCCTATGGCCATGAGCAGGATGTGGCGAACCTGGTGGATTCCTTCGCAGGTCAACTTCGTGATGGTGATCGCGTGGTGGTGGTGGATAACCGCAAACCCTGGGTGTTGGAATCGGTGGTGGGGGAGCGTCTCCTTGCCCACAATTCGTCCAACCGCCGCAACGGTAATAGCCACAACGGCAGCTCCCACAACCGGGTGGAGATCATCAACCACGACAACGGTGGGTTCGCCGCCGGGTGCAACGTGGGTGCAGCTCGCATCCAGGATGAGGTGGATCTGCTCTTCTTCCTCAATCCGGATACCGTGATCGAGGATCCCACCCTCTTTGACACCCTCCGTCGGGTGGATGATCAGTGGGCTGCCTTCATGCCTTATCTTCTCCTGCCAGATGGCACCATCAACTCCGCGGGTAATGCGCTGCATATCTCCGGGCTGTCCTGGGTGACGGGCCTGGATGAACAGCCCGTGGGCCTGCACCCCAATGAAGCCGATGACACCCCGGAGGTCACGGATATCTCCATTGCCTCCGGCGCCTGCCTGGTGGTGCGCACGCTGTGGTGGAAGCGCCTCAACGGCATGGAGGAGCTCTACTTCATGTACCACGAGGACACGGATTTCTCCGCCCGTCTGCTGCTCGCCGGCGGACGCATTGGTCTGGTCCATTCCGGTTATGTCACCCACCACTATGACTACGCCAAGGGTGATTACAAGTGGATCTACATTGAGCGCAACCGCCATGTGTTGCTGCTCAGTGTGCTGCCGCTGCCCACGCTGGTGGTGCTCATCCCGCAGATTCTCGGTGCGAACCTGGGTCTGTGGGCGATCGCGGCGAAGGAGAACCGCCTGGGCCTGAAGGTGACATCCCTGCGTCTGCTCATTCGTGATCTGCCCAAGATCCTCGCCCTGCGGGGGAAGTCCCAGCAGCTTCGTGCCCTCACCCCCGCGGAGTACCTGGAGAAGATGGAGTGGCGTTTCGATAACCCCAATCTCGGCGCGCTGGGCACCAATAAGACCGTGAACAGGATCTACAAAGCCTATTACCAGGCCTGCCGCGCGATCCTCCGCCTTTTTGCTTAGCCGCGTTCCCCTCATCCCCTCCCGCACGCCCCACCCACCCCGACCGGGGGCAGGGTGGGTGAACCTGCGGGGCGCGATGAGTGAATTCTCAATTAATACTACTTATATGGGACCTAAAGTCCCTGCTCATGCATTTTCTCATCGGTTTCAATACTTCTGTTAATGAACGCCCGCTTCCCCACAGGAGAATTTGAACAAATGAAGAGGCTTTCCCGTACGGCACTCGCTGTCGTCACCGCCACCGGACTCGGACTGGGTGCGCTCACCGTTCCCGCCTACGCGCAGGACAACTCCGTCGAGCTGAACATTCTCGGTATCACCGATTTCCACGGGCACATCCAGCCGGCCGATGGTGAGGCCGGTGCAGCAGGTCTGGCCTGCTACGTCGAAGCTGAGCGCGCAGATAACCCGCTCACCAACTTCGTCACAGTTGGCGACAATATCGGAGGCTCCCCATTCGTCACCTCCATCCTGCAGGACAAGCCCACCTTGGATGTGCTCAACGCCATCGGTGTGGATGCCTCCGCATTGGGCAACCACGAGTTTGATGCAGGCTATGAGGACCTCACCCAGCGTGTCTCTGTTGATGGCACCGGTCAGGCGCAGTTCCCGTACCTCGGCGCCAACGTCGTCGGCGGAGTCCCGGCTCCCGCAGGCAGTGAGATCGTTGATCTCGGTGGTGTGAAGGTCGGTTATGTCGGCGCTGTCACGCAGGAGACCGCCACGCTGGTGTCCCCGGCAGGGATCCCGGGTATCACCTTCACCGCTGATATTGAGTCCATCAACACCGAGGCAGCCCGCATCGCGGACGAGGCTGATGTCATCATCGCCCTCATCCATTCCGGTGCTTCCGCCAATGATGCCTTCTCCACGGATGTGGATGTGGTTTTCGCTGGCCACACCCACCAAAACCGGATTGAGACCGGCCCAGCACGTGAGGGCAAGCAGCCCCTGGTGATGATCCAGGGCTGGGAGTACGGCAAGGCCATCTCCGATGTGGAGATCACCTTCGATCGCGCTGCCGGTGAGATCACCGATATCGATGCCCGCAATGTGTTAGTCGATGAGATCCTGGCAGCCTGCGATGCCGTTTCCGGAAACGAGGTCGTGGCCAATGTTCAAAACATTGTGGCTGCTGCCAAGGATGCTTCCGCTGAGGCCGGCCAGGCGGTTGTCACCACCATCGAGAACACCTTCTACCGGGGTGCCGATTCTGCAGGCGCATATGGCAGCAACCGTGGCGTGGAATCCTCCCTGAACAATCTCCTGGCAGAGGCCGGACTGTGGGGCATGAACGAGCTCACCGCACTGTCTGCAGATATCGGTGTGATGAACGCCGGTGGTGTGCGTGCAGACCTGGCCGCCGGCGAAGTCACCTTCGCTGACGCCTACCTGGTCCAACCTTTCGGCAACACTTACGGGATCGTTGACATCACCGGTGCTCAGTTCAAGGAAGCTCTGGAGCAGCAGTGGAAGGATCCTGAAGGTGAGCGCCCGCGCCTGGCTTTGGGTCTGTCCAACAACGTCCAATACTCCTTTGATGAAACCCGCGATGCCGGTGACCGCATCACCCATGTCACCGTCAACGGTGCACCGATTGATCTCGAAGCGACCTACCGCGTGGCCGGTTCCAGCTTCCTGCTCTCCGGTGGCGATAGCTTCGACGCCCTGGCAGCGGGCAGTGATGTCCAGGATTCCGGCATGGTTGACGTCGATCTTTTCAACGCCTATCTTGCCGCCAACCCGGGTGCAGAGGTCCGCAATGATCAGTCCTCCGTGGGGATTTCCCTCGACGGCCCAGCTGTTGCCGAGGATGGAGCTCTCATCGCCGGTGAAGAACTCACCATCAACCTCTCGTCCCTGTCCTACACCGGTGGCGAACTCAAGCCGACCACCGTCACCGTGAAGCTCGGTGCAGCGGAAGCCACCGCCGATGTGGACACCACCATCCTCCCGAACCTGGACAACACCGGTACCGCCACCGTCACCGTGACTGTCCCAGCTGGTGCAACTGCACTCGCCCTGGAGACCGACGCGGGCACCACCTTCTCCCTGCCTGTCACCGTGGCCGAGGAGCCTGTCAATGATGCACCACGCACCGGTTCCTCCGCCGGAGAACTCGTTGGAGTTGCTGGTATCTTCGCAGCTCTGGCCAGCGTCGTTGGTTTCGTCTTCAGCTCCGTCATGGGTGTAGCCCTCCCACCAGCACTGGCACAGTTCCCAGCACTGGTGCAGCTCAACGCACAGATCCAGGCGATTGCAGCGCAGTTCAAGTAGTTTCCTGCTGAGCCCACCTGAAAAGATCCCCAGTTCCGCCCGCGAGGGTGGAACTGGGGATTTTAGATCCCGGGTCTAAAAAGTCGAGGTATCAATCACAAAGCGGAATTGCACATCTCCGTCCACCACGCGGTCATAGGCCTCATCAACCTCGTGCACGGAGATCTTCTCAATCCGTGCACCCAGACCGTGTTCAGCGCAGAAATTAAGCATTTCCTGGGTTTCAGGGATGCCACCGATATTGGAGCCGGTGAGCACCTTGCTGCCGTTGATCAAGGCTCCGAAACTCACGGGCTGCTTCTCCGGAGGCAGGCCCACCACGGCCATTACACCGCGTGGTTTGAGCAGCCGGAGGTAGGCATCCACGTTGATGTCCGCGCTGATGGTATTGAGGATGAAGTCAAAGTGCCCGCGGTACTCAGTGAAGAACTCCGGATCAGACGTGGCCAGGGTCTTCGCTGCACCCAGCGATGCCGCAACCTCTGCCTTCTTCAAAGACCTAGATAGCACCGTGACTTCTGCTCCCTTGGCTGCAGCGATCTGCACACCCATGTGGCCCAGTCCGCCGAGGCCCATGACGGCGACCTTGGCGCCTTCTTTCACATTCCATTGAAGGATGGGAGAGAAGGTGGTGATACCAGCACAGAGCAGGGGAGCAGCGACATCAAAATCCAGCTCATCGGGGATGCGGCACACAAACCGTTCATTCACCACGATCTTCTCGGCGTAGCCGCCCTGGGTGATGGTGCCGTCCACGTCCACGGAGTTATAGGTACCTACAGCGCCGTTGAGGCAGTGGTTTTCAAAGCCGTCACGGCACATCTCGCACGTGCCGCAGGAGTCCACCAGGCAGCCCACACCGACGCGGTCGCCCACCTTCCACCCGGTGACACCGGCACCCACCGCGGAAACCACACCGGCGATCTCATGTCCCACGGTCAACGGGAAGTTTGCCTCGCCCCACTCGTTGCGGATGGTGTGGATATCGCTGTGACAGATACCGGCGGCCTTGATATCGATAACCACGTCATCGGCACGTGGTTCACGGCGTTCGATGGTGCGGATCTCGAAAGGGGAGTCGGGTCCGGTCTTCTGGAGTGCTTTTACTGGGATGGTCATTTGAGCCAGGGTAGTGGTGGCAGGCCCCTGTAGACCAGATTCTTTTATTTATTGGCTGGTGACAGCTCCCAGGTCATGAAACCGCCGTCGAGGTTCGCTGCGTGGACACCGAGGTGGCCCAGCAGACTGGTGGCGACATGTCCACGCTGGCCCACTCGGCAAAAGACCAGGGCTTTGGTGTCCTTGAGCTCATCAATGCGCTTGCGCAGATCATCCAACGGGATGTTGACGGAACCGGGGATGGTGCCGGCCGTGAATTCGGAGGGGGTGCGGACGTCGACAAGCGTCCAGCCCTGGGCTGCGGCATCGCCGAGCTCATACCACTGGGCGGTGCGCTCACCGCCCACCATGTTGTCATTGATATACCCGAGGAAGTTGACCGGGTCCTTGGCGGAACCGAACTGTGGGGCATAGGCCAGTTCCAGATCAGCGAGGTCCGTGGCGGTGAGGCCGCCGCGCATGGCGGTGGCGATGATATCGATACGCTTATCCACACCAGCCCCACCTACGGCCTGCGCGCCCAAGATAGCGTCACTGTCTGCATCTACCACGAGTTTAAGATGCAACATCTCCGCACCAGGGTAGTAACCGGCGTGGTCCGCCGGGTGGGTGTGTATGACGCGGAGATTCCTGCCGGCGGCACGCGCACGGCGCTCATTCCACCCCACTGATGCCGCGGCCAGACCGAAAAGGCCAACGATCGCGGTACCCAGGGTGGTGGTTCGGGAGACATCCCGGCCAGTGATGATGTCGGCCACCAGGCGGCCGTGACGGTTCGCAGTCTGGGCGAGCGGCACTAAAGTCTCCTCGCCGGAGACGGCGTCGGCCTTCTCTGCGGCATCACCCAGGGCGAAGATCGCCGGGTCGGAGGTGCGCTGCTGCTCATCAACCCTGATACCGCCCCGCTCACCGATCGCCAGACCAGCAGCCGCAGCCAATTCGCTGGCTGGACGCACCCCTATGGAGGCGATCACCAGGTCAGCCGGGACAGTGCGGCCATCAGCCAGCGTCAGGTCGCTGTGGCTGATGCTGGTGGTATCGCCGTTGGTGATGACCTGCACGCCGTTGGCAACGAGGTGCTTTTCGACGATTGCCGCCATCTCCTCATCCAGCGGGGTCATGATCTGCGGTGCCCGCTCAATCACCGTGACCTGGAGATCCCGGTGACGCAGATTCTCGGCCATCTCCAGGCCGATGAAACCACCACCGATGATGGCAACGGATTTCACCTCATCAGTCAGGGCTGCGATGACCGCATCCACATCCTCAACAGTCCGCAGATTCAGGGCGCGTTCAATGCCTGGGATCGGTGGGATGATTGGTGTCGCGCCGGGGGAGAGCACCAGATGGTCATAGGAAATAATGTCTCCGGCAGCGGTGGTGACGGTCTTGTTCTCGCGATCAATGTTGGTGGCGCGGGTGTTCACACGCACATCAAGATTAAAACGCGCAGCCAGTGATTCCGGGGTCTGCAGCAGAAGCGAATCCCGCTCCGGGATGACACCGGAAACGTGATATGGCAGTCCGCAGTTGGCAAAGGAAACATAGCCAGAAGCTTCAAGAACGATGATGTCCATGCTCTCATCGCGACGACGGAGACGAGCTGCTGTGGACATGCCGCCGGCAACGCCGCCGACGATAACAGTGGTGGTCATGGTGATACTGACTTCCTCATTGGTTGAGCAGCGTGGGAAAGAACCCTGCGCAGGGGATGTGAAGGGGTCACGAAATATACCCACCACTATACCCCAGGGGGTATATTGGGTGGTGGTTGTGTGAGCAGCTTCACTGGTTCTTCAGAGGAGTTCGGTGTCTGCTGATCAACCCCAGAATGCAGAGATGGAAATTAAGACCGCTCAGCGGCATGTCCCGCTGCTTTGGTGGCATGCATCAATATAGCCACTTCTGCGCCCATGCCTGCCAGTCCAGCCACAATCCCCCAGGAACCCCCAGCCTGCCACTGCACCAGCACAGCGATAGTCACCGTGGCCCCTGCCATCCACCACAGATGATTAATGATGGGCAAGGCTGCTGCGTGCCCCGCCTGCCAGGCAGCCTGCGAACGCGTGGTTTTCCTGGTCCTGATGCCCACGCCACCGTTGTGCAGGAGCCGCCCCGCTGCAGCCGCCCGGGTGATACCGATACACAGCGGTGCGAGCATCACCACGGAGAACAACAGCGGGATAAGCCCAAGGGCTTCCTCGCTCATGGCCTAGCGTTCACCCGCGGCGCGCAGCAGGTAGTGGCCGTAGCCGGACTTCTTCAAGCTCTCGCCCAGTTCCACCAGCTCAGCAGCAGTGATGAACCCGGCCCGGTAGGCAGCAACCTCAGGGGAGCCGATGATATTGCCGGTACGCTTCTGCAGCACCTCTACATAGGAGGACGCCTCCGACATGGAATCAATCGTGCCGGTATCCAACCAGACATCGCCACGATCCAGACGCTGCACGGTCAGGGCACCGGCCTGCAAGTAAGCCTCGTTCACGGAGGTGATCTCCAATTCGCCACGCTCAGAAGGCTTGATCGACTTGGCGATCTCCACCACGCGGTTGTCATAGAAGTACAGACCCACCACCGCGAAGTTGGACTTCGGCACCACCGGTTTTTCCTCGATGGAGACCGCGCGGTTATCCGCATCAAATTCGACCACACCATAACGCTCCGGGTCGGAGACCTCATAGGCGAACACCGTGCCACCGTCGGGATCGGCACAGGCTTTCAGGGCGCGGCCGAGTTGGGCGCCGTCGAAGATGTTATCGCCAAGCACCAATGCCACATCATCATCACCGATGAAGTCCTCACCGATGATAAACGCCTGCGCCAACCCATCCGGGGAGGGCTGTACCGCATAGGTTAGTTTAATGCCCCACGCGGAACCATCACCCAGGAGGCGTTCAAAGGAGTCACGATCCTCCGGAGTGGTGATGATCAGGATTTCGCGGATACCGGCCTGGATCAGGGTGGTCAGGGGATAGTAGACCATCGGCTTGTCATAGATCGGCATCAACTGCTTGGAGATGCCCTTGGTGATCGGGTACAACCGGGTACCGGACCCACCGGCTAGAATGATGCCCTTCATTTACAGCTCCTCAAGGTAATCGCTTAGACGTGTGCGCCAATCCGGTGCCTCAAAACCAGTGGCCGCCAGCTTGGACAGATCCAGCACCGAGTTCAACGGCCGCGGTGCTGCCTCAGGCTTGTCAGCGAAGTAGTCTGCCGTGGACACACCGGTCACCTGGGAGGCATCCCGGAATACCTCCCGGGCGATATCCGCCCAGGATGCAGGTTCACCGGAGTTGCTGAGGTTATAGGTGCCATAGTCAGCACCGGATTCCAGCAGGTGTTTGATACCTGCGGCGATATCCCGGGTGAAGCTTAAACGCCCGATCTGATCATCCACCACCGACGGGGAAATGCCACGTTGATCAAGTGATGTCATGGTTTTCACAAAATTATTGCCATCACCGATCACCCAACTGGTGCGCACCACATAATGCCTGCCGGCGGTGGCAGCGGCGATATCACCGGCGGCCTTGGACTGGCCGTACACACCCAGCGGGGAGAAGGCAGCCTGCTCATCATAGGACTGGGCAGTGCCATCGAAGACATAATCAGAGGACACATGCACCAGGGTGAGATTGTTCTCCCGGGCTATCGTGGCGAGGTTTCCTACCGCGGTGGCGTTAACGGCCCACGCGGTGGCTCGATCGGTTTCAGCCGTGTCAACGGCCGTGTAGGCAGCGGCGTTGATGATGGCGGAATACTGCTTCCAGGGCCGAGCGGTGTTCAGATCAGCGGTGATATCCAGCTCGGCGCGGGTGACAAATTCAGCGCCGGGGAACGCCGCGCGCAGCGCGGTGCCCAATTGACCGGCGGCACCTGTGACCAGAACCTTGCGGGAGGGCAGCGGGGAAGCGTCGGCAAGCGCAGGGTGTTTTTTGTCCTTATCGGAGATCTCGGTGATCGGCAGGGGCCAGTCGATCATGTCGAGGTTGACATTGGAGTAGGTGGCGTTGGGGGACCAGTGATCATTGACCAGGTAGGTATAGAGCGTGTTGTTTTCCAGCGCCTGGAAACCATTGGCCACCCCGCGCGGGACGTACACGCCGACATCAGGGGTGATCGTGGTGGTGACCACCGCCCCAAAGGTGGGGGAGCCTTCGCGGAGATCGCACCACGCGCCGAACACGGCGCCGGTGCCCACGGAGACGAATTTATCCCAGGGCTCGGCGTGCAGACCGCGGGTGGTTCCGGCGGTGGCGTTGAAGCTCATGTTGTTTTGCACGGGGCCAAAATCCGGCAGGCCCATGCTGGTCATCTTGTTGCGTTGCCAGTTTTCCTTGAACCAGCCGCGGTTATCGCCGTGAACCGGGAAATCAAAGATGAACAGGCCATCAATGTCGGTCTCGCGGAAGGTGAGGTCTTTGTTGAATGAGGTCATGGTTTACTGGCCCTGCTTGGCGTAGGTGGCTTCAACCTGGTCCTTGGCGGGTTTCCACCAGTCCTGGTTGTGCGTGTACCACGCGATGGTCTGCTCAAGTCCTGCGCGCATGCCGGTATCGGTGTCGGTGTACTTCGGAGCCCAACCAAGCTCGGTGCGCAGCTTGGTGGAATCCATGGCATAACGCAGGTCATGGCCCGGGCGATCCGCCACGTGCTCGTAGGCATCGGCGCCAAGTCCCATGAGCTCGCAGATCATTTCGATGACCTGTTTATTGTTCACGTGGTCATTGTCGGCGCCGATGATATAGGTCTCCCCGAGCACGCCTTCTTTCAGGATCAGGTGGACGGCGTCATTGTGGTCATCCACGTGGATCCAGTCGCGGACCTGCTCGCCTGTGCCGTAGAGCTTCGGGGTGAGCCCGGAGAGGATATTGGTGATCTGGCGTGGAATGAACTTCTCGATGTGCTGGTACGCGCCATAGTTATTCGAGCAGTTGGAGATGGTCGCCTTGATGCCAAAGGAGCGGATCCAGGCGTGCACCAGGTGATCGGAGCCTGCCTTGGTGGCTGAATACGGCGAGGAGGGCTTATAAGCGGTGGTCTCTGTGAAACGGTTGGGATCATCTAATTCCAGATCACCGAAGACCTCATCGGTGGAGACATGATGCAGGCGCTTGCCGTGTTTGCGGATCGCCTCCAGGATGACAAAGGTGCCCACCACGTTGGTCTGCACGAACGGGGAGGGATCATTGAGCGAGTTGTCATTGTGCGACTCGGCGGCGAAGTGCACCGTGATGTCGTGGTCGGCCACAAGCTTATCGACGAGCCCCTCATCACAGATATCACCCACGACGAGCTTGACCCGATCTTCGGGCAGCCCTGCGAGGTTCTCGGCGTTGCCGGCGTAGGTCAGCTTGTCCAACACCGTGATCTTGTCATATTCAGGATGCTGCTGAACTGTCTGGCGTACAAAGTTTGCACCGATAAACCCGGCACCACCGGTCACAAGCAAAGAAGTCATGGTGACTACCTTAATCGGTTGCGCTGACTGCGCCGGGGAGCGCGGGGGAACATTTGCAAATATGACGAGGCTTGGTGGAGGAATAAGAGTTAACCGAGCCCAGCACATGAAGACGCTACGGAACCACCTTTTACCGAGAGAAGCTGGACTTATATAAACGCAGTAAGATCTTAGTCCAGATGCATCAGACTGTGACTTAGCGTTTGAGACTTGCTGTGATTATTTCGCTTTCTAGTCTCGTGGATTCGAATTAAGGCATCTCAAATTCTATTCAACCTTGAAACGGATCATACATCTCAAAGCCGCAGAGTGATTCATGGGTATTCGAGCCGGGGAATAGGTCTTATGTAAAAATAGAGCTAAGTATTTAACGGGTGGCTCGTCCAAGATGGGGGAAAGTTGGATATTGCGAAAAGTGAAATGGCGCAAGAATGGCTCCAAAATTTTTCTAAACAGCCTGCAGAGGGAAGATTTTATTCGGATTGGCATATAGCTCAGAAACTACTGAGTGAAATACAATTCCAACCCACAGATGTTATTAGAAACAATATTTCTAAGGCGCTTTTTGAGATGCTTGAATCGGGTAGAATCAACGCAAAAATTTTTCCTACCAATGTGATTTCCCTAAAAGAAATCCCTCCTGTTCCCAACCCGAAACACGCAGAGGAAATTGAGGCGCTAAAAGGGAAGGGGAATAAGTCTTATAAAGAATGGAAAGATAGAAATAAGGATTTATTTAAAAACTCATTAAATATTAAGGATGTTAATCCGTTTTCATTGGAGGACCAACTAAGGTTCCTTAAAGAAAAACATCGGTTTCCTCCTGCTAATGTAGGTTATTTTCAGCATTGTGCTTTCGAGACTTTTTATCCCAACCAGCCAGCATTGCACTCGGGTGATGACATGTTTGCTACGGCACCTGGCAGTGAAGCGATTACCGCTAATCTTCTAGGAAAATTATCTGCCGAAATGGAGAACGAGTTCCTCAAAGCGGCTGCGGGGGAGGATGAAGTGATTGAGGAAGCTCGCACGGTACTTTTAATCGCTGACTTTGCGGGAACCGGAACTCAAATCCTTCAGTATGCAAGAACCTTCCTCGCTAATAAACGCGTGAAAGAGCGACGCAAAGCGGGCAAATTAAAAATTGCATTAATTTGTTATGCTTCCACCCCTCTTGCTCAAAAGTGGATAGAAATCAACTCAGACCACTTTGACGAGCACGAATTTATCCAAGGAGTTCCGACTCTCGCGACCTTGCATTGGTCATCTCGGGAGATGGAAGATTTGAGAGAATTTCTCACTAAGCACGCATTCAATAAAGAGGCAAGAAACAAATTTTCTTTTGGCTTCCAAAGATCCGGGGCGCTCTTTTGTTCTGGTTTTTCAATCCCGAATAATTTGCCGATAGTGCTTAGGCAGTCTTATGGACCGACTCCAAACTGGCACCCCCTTTTTACCCATCAGAACATCAGTCGAGAATTTTCTGGAATCCCAGCAACCGGATCAGATGAAGCGATATTGATAAATAATCATCCTGAATTTGAGCCGGGTCCGAGCCTGTCGGCGGCGAAGCGATCCTCCTATTATGTTGAGGTGCTGAAGCTAATTGACATTTTATTTATCCTTTTTCTAAATAAGCAATCAGCCGGTCCTCCTCTTGATATTGCTGAATTATCCGGCAAGCTTGGAGTAGATATGAATGAGATCGAAAGAAGACTAAAAGTTCTGGAGAAGGGGCAATTCATAGACCGTGGTTGGCAGTTAACGCAAAAGGGCGTAGACGAACTGCATTATATGCAAAAAACTAAATATCGGAAAAAATATTTCTTGCGCACTGTCGATAAGGTGTACTACCCTCACTCCTTGAGGCTAGGAGAAGATTGGTGATTTTAGTGAGAGTCATCGTGTCGCGGTGACACCCACCTTTTGAAAAATAGGTGAATGTGGGGGCAGGCCTTAGCCTGTCTCTCGGGTTGAGCCCACGCTCTCTGGCTGCGCGGTGGGCAATGCTGGACTTCGACCTTCGGTCTACGCCGCATTGCCCACCCCACCCAGTCAGGACCAGAGTAAATGAACGAATTTTCTCCTAACCTCTTCTACGGTAGTCGGCCGAACGGTATTCCTGATGAGGTGCTTGATGCCGCATGGGACGGGTTTACATTCCAGAGGGATCGTGGCCTTACCCCGATTTTAACTCTCGGGCATTTAGCGAGTCTTGTTCGTGTAGATTATTCAGTGCTTCGTGGTGTGGTCGACAGATCATGGGACCCGTATGAAGATTTGTCCATTCCCAAAAAACGGGGTGGTAGACGAGAATTATCTCGGCCACATCCGTTGCTCATGGTGGCTCAAAAATGGATTTTAGCGAATGTATTATCAAATCTAAATTATAATGATGCTTCGTTCGCTTATACGCCAGGAAGGTCGATAGTCCATTGTGCCCGTCGGCACGTCGGAGCGCGTTGGCTTCTAAAATTAGACATAAAAGATTTTTTCGACAGTGTGGATGAGATATCCGTATATAAAATCTTTCGCTCTCTTGGTTATGAAAAACTTATCAGCCTTGAATTGGCGCGCCTCTGTACTAGGGTAACTTCCAAATCTCCTCGATTTGACGAGGACCTAGCGAAATATAATAGCATCTTTAGTTATCGATATCCCGTCAAAGGCCAGTTACCTCAAGGGGCTCCTACTAGTGGGGCGTTGGCGAATGCTGCGATGATTAAGGTTGATCAGACTCTACAGAGCATCGTTCGTAGGCATCGTTTTACATACACCCGTTACTCGGATGATTTAGTGTTCTCTACGAGCTCTAAAGTAGACCGTTTCCAGCTGGTCTCATTGAAGCGAGATGTCGAGCGTGAACTTTCTTTTGCTGGTTTTCGCCTCCGGCAAGACAAGACCCGAATAATACCTCCAGGGGCACGGAAAATCGTCCTCGGTTTGCTGATCGACGAAAACAGTGTTCGTCTTACTCCTGAGTTTAAACGGCGGGTAAATACTCATCTGCGAGGTGTGGAAAAATTTGGTCTTGTTGCACATGTGCAACATCGTAAGTTTCGCTCGATTTTTTCCTTCGTAAACCACGTAGAGGGACTGCTAGAGTTTGCACGCAATGTTGAACCGAGTTTTGCTGAAGCTTCTTTCGAAACATGGCGGGAACTTGTTCCCTCGCTTGATAAGCCATCTTCCTGAAGATGGGTCATAAACAACTTATGATAATACTTTTTGAGTCTTGAATCGGGATTGAAGTTCTTTAAGCGCAAAATCGAAACTGTTATAAACCGAGTCGTGAAAGAGTCCCCGTAAGCTACTAAATAAATTCTGCCTTTGATCACATTGTTGTGAAGATTCTCCTCAACCACATGCTTTTTATTGTCCTTATCTGACCCCGTCCATATTGTGGGGCCAAGGAGGTCCATAAGAACATGCAACCGAGCGAAACCAAACCCCAGTCAGGTTCCACCGTGGCTGGCATGACTCACCAGACCGCGGACCAAAACCGCCAGGTCGGCACGCCGCCCACAACCACACAGAATGGCCAAACTAGCCACACCCGCCCAGCCGACACCAGCGATGTCGGATGGGGAATGCCCATCCTGACGATCATCGTTACCGGTTTTGCCATCTTTACTGCCTTCCTAGGCAGCGGAGCCATTGGTGGCACCCCCATCGCAGAGGCTGCCGGCGGGGCATTGTCCGCAGATGCCACACCACTGGCCCCCGCCAGCACGGCTTTCAGCATCTGGAGCGTAATCTACGCAGGCCTAGCCGGGTATGCCATTTGGCAGCTATTCCCTGCAGCCCGGCGCTCGCCCAGGCAGAAACACCTACGCCCCTGGGCGATTGCTTCTGTCGTCTTGAATTCCGTGTGGATCTGGACGGTGCAGTTCGATCAAGTCTGGGCATCGGTCTTGGTGATCACGGTGCTGCTCGTAGTGCTTATCCGCATCATGTACATCCTGGGTGAACCCCGCACGGGTGGCTGGCCTGATTTAATCCTCACTGAGGGCACGTTTGGCCTCTACTTCGGTTGGGTGTTGGTGGCCACCTTCGCCAACCTCTTTGCGTACCTTTCTTCAGCGGGGCTCGATGCCTTCACCACCATCCCCGTGGGCGTTGCCGGTATTGTCCTCGCTGGTCTCATCGGCGTGGTCGCAGCGATTATCGACGGCGGCCGCATCGCCCCAGCCCTCGCCACTTCCTGGGGCCTGGCCTGGATCGCGGTGGGACGCACCACCGGCACCTATGACTCACAAATATTGGTGATCACGGCTGCCGCGGCCTCTGCCGTTGTCCTGCTGACTGCCATCATCGCTTGGTCGCTCAGGCGCTCTGCCACCAGCGGGCGAGCCCCGGCGACCAGAGACCAGGCACCAGCTGAACCAGGACACGCCACCAGCTAACTACCGGCGCGTCTAGATAATCCCCACAAGTCACCCGCCGTCTCCTACCTCGTAGCAGACGGCGGGTTCTGCTATCCGGCCTGGGTTCCTGAAATAACCGGCGCCCCACGCCCAAACAGCGCCACCAGGTGCACAACCAGGCCCACCAATGGGCCGATAATCAGAGCCAGCGCAGCCCCCGTCGCCAGCTCCCACGGCCCCATCAAGATCGCCACGGCAACCACTGTGGCCACGACCCAGCCGGCCAGGTATAGGCCATGCCGGTCGTAGGCAATGGTGGCGCAACCCGTGACCATCAACGTGGCCGTAGCAGTAGCCCCCAGTGTTAGCGCAGCCAGCAGACTACCTGGCACGGCGAAGATCTCCTGACGCAGGATCACCTCGAAAAGCCAGGGCCCGATCAGCCAGGCCAGCCCGGATCCAACCAGCCCGACGCCCCACACAATCGCCAGTGGCCCGGCAAGCGCATTCCACGGCGAACGCCCACCCTGCACAAATCGCACGATGATCGCGGATTGGAATTGCTGCAGCGGCACAAGCAAAGGAGCGCGTGTCAGCGTGACCGCATAGATCACGGCCGCAGCCGTCACGGCCTGGCCGGTGGTGTCGGGGTTGGTGAGTTTCACGAGCGTCGGAAAGCCGGTGATCAGCACGGCCGTCGAACCAGATGCCGCCATCGCGGTCAGCGCCTGACGCATAAACACGCGAGCAGACACATCGGTCACCGAGCCCAGCGCCGCCCGCGCTTCCTTTGACAACGCCACAATCACCATCCATGACACCGCCCCCACCACGGTGATGAACAGGAACGCCAGCAGCTGGTATCCCAGCAGCCAGGCAATCACTGCCAGGATCATACGCATGCCGGTGTCCAGGGAGATCAGCGCCGCGTACTGTTTCCACAACTGGCATCCGGACAGGATCCCGGACACCGTCGCCTGTACCGCGTAACTGCCCAGGCCCACGGCCAGCATGCCCACACCAATACCCTGGTGCTCGCTCAGCAACCGCCCGATCCAGAACGGCGCTGTCGCACCCAGCACCACCGCGGTCACCGCAGCAGCGCCCAGTGAGAACAGGATCGGACGCACCGAGCTTCTCGACGCCACCTTCCCCCCACCTCGTGCCGCCGACACCGCGCGCGTCGTCTCCTGCGTCAGTCCTGTCAGCACGCCGGTGCCGGCGAAGAACAGTCCCCAGTAGGCGGTGAACTCCTCGGTGAGTGTGCCGGAGGAGCCGAGTGCCCAGGCGGCGATGATGATGACCACGAAGCCGGAGATACCGGCGATGATGGTGGCCAGGGTCAGGTATTTCATGGGCGGTCAGGAAACGCCGGCAGCTCAGGGTTTTTCAGCCAGGCGTTCCAGACGTCGACAAGCTCGGATTCGGTGACCCCCGCCGACGCGCACGCCGCGGCGAGGTGTCGCCACAGATCACGTGGTTCCACCAGCCCGTGTTTGCCCTCGGCGACGTAGGCACGAAGGGCTGGGAAGAAGTGGGCATCACCCAGCAACACCCGGAAGGCGTGGACGGTGAGCGCACCCCGCTTATACACGCGGTCGTCGAACATGTCCTTCGGGCCGGGGTCGGCGAGCACAATGTCCTGGCCCAATTCGGCGATCTTCGCGTAATGCCTACGGGCGCTCTCCGCGGCGGAAATCCCGATGGACTTCTCAAACCACAGCCACTCGGCGTAGCAGGCGAAACCCTCATTGAGCCAGATGTCATTCCACTGGGCCAGACCAAGGGAATTGCCGAACCACTGGTGGGAGAGCTCATGGGTGATCAGGCGTTCCCATTCGCCGTCCCCGGTGGCGAAGTTGGCTCCGAAGGTGGACAGGCCCTGGGCCTCGATGGGGATCTCCAGATCATCTTCAGTGATCACCACGCGGTAATCAGCAAAGGGATAAGGGCCGAACAGCTCCTCATACACATCCACCATCTGCGCCTGGGCGGCAAAATCCTGCAGGATGCGGTGGCGCAGGTCGATATCACCGGTGGGGATATACGCCAGCACCGGCACCCCGGACTGAGAGGCACCCAGTGACACCTCCTCATAACTTCCCACCTGGATGGTGGCAAGGTAGGTGGCCATGGGTTCGCGGGTGCGGTAGTGCCAGGTGGTGGCACTGCCACGGGTAATGCGCCCGACCAGATCACCGTTGGAGATCACCATATAACCGTTGTCGGCGGTGACCTTGATATCGAAACGGGCCTTCTCATCGGGGGTGTCATCGCTGGGCAGCCAGCTCGGCGCGCCACACGGTTGCGAGGCCACGAGTGCCCCGTTGTCCAGCTCCTCCCACCCGATCGCACCCCAGGGCGTGCGGGTGGGACGTGGGGTGCCACGGTAGCGGATGGTCAGAGAGAACTCCTGGTCCACCGGGATTTCCTCGCGGAAACTGATGTGCAGCTTCTTATTGCTATGCCTAAACCGCGCCACCTGCACCTGATTACCGGCCGTGCCCTGGGCGGTGACCTTCTCCACGCGGAGGTTATTACTCAAGTCCAGGGTGAGGGTCTTGAGCGGATGGTAATTATCCATGTGCAGGGTCGCGGTACCCATCAGCAGATTCGGCGACACCCGGTAGGTGAGATCAAGTTCGTAATTCCGGATGTGGAAACCGAGGTTGAAATCAATACCGGTGTAGGAATCACGGGTACCGGGAACTGGGGTGGATCGCATCCGTCGCATAGTCATCGCTAGGAGATATTACCCCTCATCAGTGGAAACCAAACCCAGGGCAGTCTCGATCCAGGTGTAGATCAGTGATTCCATCTGGGCCACCTGCTTATTATCTGCTGCTCCCGCATGCCCGCCTTCGGTGTTCTCGTAATAGTCCACCGGCTGGCCGGCATCCTTGAGTGCCTGCGCAAACAGGCGTGCGTGCGCGGGGTGCACGCGGTCATCACGGGTGGAAGTGGTCACCAATGCAGGTGGGTAGGGGCGCTCATCCGCACCAACCACATTATGCAGCGGCGAGTAACTTTCGATGACAGCCCGCTCCTCCGGATCATCGGGATTTCCATACTCCGCCATCCACGAAGCACCCGCTGACCAGGTGTGATAGCGCAACATATCGGTCAGTGGCACCTGCACCACCGCAGCACCAAAGGCCTCCGGGTACTGGGTGAGTGCACCACTGGTGAGCAGACCACCATTGGATCCACCGCGGATGGCGAGCTGTTCCGGGGTGGTATATCCGCGGACAATCAGGTCCTCCAGGACGGCGCGGTGATCCTCAAACACCCGCATGCGGTTCAGCTTCGTTGCCTGCGAATGCCACTGCGGCCCAAACTCACCACCGCCACGCAGGTTGGCCTCCACGAATAGATAGCCCTTCTCCATCCAGGCGATGCCACGTGTGGGGGAGTGGCCTGGGGTAAGCGACACTTCGAAACCGCCATAGGCATGCACGAGCGTGGGCAGCGGCCCACCGGTAAAGGAGCCGGAGATGAAATACGGGATCTTCGTGCCGTCCTGGGAGGTGGCCCAGTGCTGGCGGGTTTCCAGGTCGGCATTATCCCACTGCAGCGGTGAATGGCGGACCTCGGTGAGTTCCAGAGACTGACTGAGATCACCGCGCAGTAGTGTTCCTGGCTGGGTGAAGCTGGCAGCCTGCACCCAGATCTCATCGCCCTCCAACGCGGAGGTGGCCACGATGTGGGCCGTGGTGTGCTCCGGCAGTGGCAGTGAGCGTTGTTGACCGGTCGGGTCATTGATATCCACCACCATGATGGAGGAGGCCACATTATCCAGCAAGGTCAACAGCAGATGGTTCTTGGTGGTAGCCAGTCCCTGCAGTGAGGTGGACGGGGTCGGGGTGAACACCGGCTGGAAAGCACGCTCCCCAGCCAGGAAGGCATCAAAGTCCATCACACCCAGACCACCAGCCGGGATGCCTGCGAACTCAGTGCGGGGATTGATGAAGATCCACTGCTTGCGGATCACCACATCACAATCATCCGGCACCTCAATAGCCACCAACTCGCCGTTGATCTCAACGAACTCACGGGAATTATAGAAATCCACCGCGCGGCTGACAAAGGTGCGTTCCCACCCCGGCGTCGGGTCCACCCACGCACCAACCGCAACATCCTCCGCCTCACCAGCAAAGAACAACGGGGCACCAGCAAGATCCTCCCCGCGCCGCCACGTCAGCACGCGCGCCGGGTAGCCGGAGGTGGTCAAGGACCCCTCGCCGGTGTCGGTGCCGATCAGCAGGGTATCGCGGTCCAGCCAGGCAACATCGGTTTTCGCCTCGGGCACGGTGAAGGGGTCGGCGTCCACGAACGTGGCGGTTTCCAGGTCGAACTCCCGGATCACGGTGGCATCCGCGCCACCCCGTGATAGCTTCACCAACGCCAGGTCATATTCCGGTGCGCGCACCTGTGCACCCTTCCACACCCAGTTCTCATCCTCGGCCTCCGCGAGGGCATCCACATCAATGAGCACCTCCCAGGCAGGTTCCCCGGAGAGGTAGGACTCCAGCGTGGTGGTGCGCCACAACCCACGCGGGTGGGTGGCATCACGCCAGAAGTTGTACAGTGCCTGCCCACGACGGCTGACATACGGGATCCGGTCATCGGTGTCCAACGCCTCTAGGAGGCGTTGCTGTAGTGCGGTGCGCGGCGCCGTGGGGAGCTTATCGACGGTTCCCCCCGACCACTTCTCCGCCCATTCCAGGGCTTCGGGGGAATCAATGGGTTCAAGAAAGCTGTAATCGTTCATGCGACCAACCCTAACCGGTGTGCTTGACACACATTGGTGGGGTGGGCTGCGGAAGATATGAAAAAACGGCACCCCACCTGTCGAACAGTGGGGGTGCCGTATTCAGAAGAGAAGCTCTTAAGCGCTCTCGTCCACAAGACCAAAGGACCGCTCAAAGGTCTCCCAGGAGCCGCGGAGGTCATTCTGCCACCAGCCCCAGGAGTGGGTGCCGGTTGGGCGGAGGTTCCAGTCGGCTGGGATGCCAGAACGATCCAGCTTGGCCTTAAGATCGTGGGTGCACTTGTTGGTGGCGGCTTCGATGATGCCACCGGTAACGATGGTCTCGGTCATCGCCAGGGACAGGACAGGCTGCTCAAGACCCTCGAAACGGGGGCTTCCTGCAGACTCCCACTCACCGGACAGACCGGAGGCGTTGGAGATGTAGAGGTCGGTGCCACGCAGTTTGTCGGAGTTGATCAGGGCATCGTTGTAAACATTGACCTGTCCACCGCGTGGGCCCCACATCTGCTCTGGGGTGGCGTTGCCGCGGTCCAGGGTCAGCTTGAGGTATTCCCATGGCAGGATCTGGGAGGTGGCTGCACATCCGGAGAATGATGCAGCTGCGTCGTAGAAGCCGGGGAAGTGCTGTGGGAACAGCAGCGAGGTGGTGGCAGACATGGACATGCCAGCAATGGCACGCTGGCCGTCGCCGTTCAGCTCAGCTTCAAGCGGGCCTGGGAGTTCCTTCACCAGGAAGGTCTCCCACATCTGCTTGCCGCCCAGAGCGGCATTCTCTTCTACCCAGTCGGTGTAGTAGGAGAACTTGCCTTCCATTGGGATGACAACGTTGACGTTTTTGTCCAGGTAGAAATCGATAACGTCGGTCTGCATGACCCAGTTTGCGTTGCCTTCGCCACCGTCGCCACCGTTGAGCAGGTAGATGACTGGACGTGGGCCAGCGGACTCCTCAGCGGTGATGACCACCATGGGAACATCGCGGTCCATGGATGGGGAATAAGCCCACATTTCCTTGACGCGATCACCGGAGGCGTTGACATATGCGCGCCAACGAGGGGCAGGCTCTTCTGGATACTTTGCGCCCTCGGTGATGGTGGACAGCTGGGTGTCACCAGCAACCTGTTCAGGGGTCAGGTCAGCGGTGCCGGCAGCAGCCGGCGTGGTGATTGCGGACAGTGCAATGCCCAGCGCGGCGATGGGCGCTGCTATGCGACGAAAAACCTTCATATGTCATTCCCTTGTGAAAGTGTGGTCAGGAGCTTTCCCAAACTCCAGTGGATGATTCGTGTAACTGGGATGGCCATTGATCGGCAACAAATATGAATTTATCAACGATTGGGAGTTCTCGGGAACCTGTACGGGTTCTTTCGAATTCACTATCCCTCCCGGGAGCAGGAACGTCATCTTTTCTTCAAATCGGTATTCTATGACTAAACGTTAACAGTTTCATTCCAGAAACGTGATCTGGCCGATTATGTAAGAGGGCTGCGTTGTGTCCCGAGCTGTAATTCACACCGATCTATACGTTCGCAAGGCCAGACCTTGTAGATCACTGTGTATTCCGGGCCGTAAGTGAGTGGTATCCCATGCTGGTGCGGGTGAGAGATCGTCAAGTGTAAGGCGAAGTCCAGTTTAGATCGCCGCTCAAAGGAAGCTGGGCGAAAATATTTGTGGGGCCTTCTCTTTTGACAGGGAAAATGTAGTTTAGGTGAGATGAGCCATGCATCGGGTATTAGTGAGGACCACTTACTCCGCAGGGACTGTTAACATTTTGGTCGACTGGAGCGTTACTTCTTTAAGAGTGACATCTACATGGCCCTGTCATCCAGGGTCTCTATGAGGGCCCATCTATCTAGCGAAGGACAACATATGCCGATTCATGAGCAGATCATTTTCTTTATCAATAACCTCTTGGGTTATGGATTGCACGCCGGTTCCTCCGCGTCCAGCAACCTTTCTCTTACTATCGGTTTGTTCTAAGCCACTGCACTGATCCAATCGTCCGTTAACACCTACGTTGTTGCACGCTTTGGCGGCGCTCGCGTGGGTGTTTTCGAGTTTATAGCCATTTCGTGAAGTGAAGTCGGGAAATCTAAAGCCCCCGGATGCACGACAATGCAACTCGGAACACGTATTGTTGAAACCGTGACTGAACATTATGACGTAGTAGTACTCGGAGCTGGCCCCGGTGGCTATGTCTCCGCCATCCGTGCAGCGCAGCTTGGCAAGAAGGTTGCGGTTATTGAGAAGCAGTATTGGGGCGGTGTTTGCCTCAACGTGGGCTGCATCCCATCCAAGGCGCTGATCAAGAACGCTGAGATCGCCCACATCTTCACACACGAGAAGAAGACCTTCGGCATCAACGGTGAGGTCTCCTTCAACTACGAAGACGCCCACAAGCGTTCCCGTGGCGTGTCCGACAAGATCGTCGGTGGCGTTCATTACCTGATGAAGAAGAACAAGATCACCGAGATCCACGGTCTTGGTAACTTCAAGGACGCCAAGACCATCGAGGTGACCGACGGCAAGGATGCCGGTAAGACCATCACTTTCGATGACTGCATCATTGCCACCGGTTCTGTGGTCAACTCCCTCCGTGGTGTTGAATTCTCTGAAAACGTGGTCTCCTACGAGGAGCAGATCCTCAACCCTGTTGCCCCAGAGAAGATGGTTATCGTCGGCGCGGGCGCCATCGGTATGGAGTTCGCCTACGTGTTGGGCAACTATGGCGTTGACGTGACCGTCATCGAGTTCATGGACCGCGTTCTGCCGAACGAGGACTCTGAGGTATCCAAGGTCATCGCTAAGGCCTACAAGAAGATGGGCGTGAAGCTCCTTCCAGGCCACGCCACCACCGCGGTGCGTGACAACGGCGATTCCGTCGAGGTTGATTACCAGAAGAAGGGTTCCGATAAGACGGAGACCCTCACCGTCGACCGTGTCCTGGTCTCCGTTGGCTTCCGCCCACGCGTTGAGGGTTTCGGCCTGGAGAACACCGGTGTCAAGCTCACTGAGCGCGGTGCCATTGATATCGATGACCACATGCGCACCAACGTTGATGGCATCTACGCCATCGGTGACGTTACCGCCAAGCTGCAGCTGGCCCACGTCGCCGAGGCTCAGGGCATCGTCGCCGCCGAGACCATCGCTGGTGCAGAGACCCAGACCCTGGGCGATTACATGATGATGCCTCGCGCAACCTTCTGTAATCCACAGGTCGCCTCCTTCGGTTACACCGAAGAGCAGGCCAAGGAGAAGTGGCCAGATCGCGAGATCAAGGTCGCGTCCTTCCCATTCTCCGCGAACGGCAAGGCTGTTGGCCTGGCGGAAACTGATGGTTTCGCCAAGATCGTCGCCGACGCTGAGTTCGGTGAGCTGCTGGGTGGACACCTCGTCGGTGCCAACGCCTCCGAGCTGCTCAACGAGCTGGTCCTGGCCCAGAACTGGGACCTGACCACCGAGGAGATCGGACGCAGCGTGCACATCCACCCAACTCTGTCCGAGGCCGTCAAGGAAGCTGCTCACGGCATCACCGGCCACATGATCAACTTCTAAGACTCTTTCAACCAGAGCCAATTTCAACGCCCACCCTCAAGCAGTTCCACTGCTTGAGGGTGGGCGTTGTCATGTGGGTAGAATTTTCCACTATGGCACCATCGGCGAAGAAGGTCGACAACAGGACCGCAACCCCGGCCCTCAAAAAACTCACCGCGGCGAATATCCCCTATGAGCTGGATATCCATGATGTTGATCCAACATCCGCTAAGGGTTTTGCCCTGGATTCTTCAGAAGCCATGGGCGTGGATCCGGCCACCGTTTATAAAACACTCATGGCTGAGATCGATGGGGAACATGTGGTGGCCATCGTACCGGCTGACACCACCCTCAACCTGAAGAAGTTGGCCAAAGCCGGTCATGGAAAACGCGCAGAGATGATGGACCGCTCCCGTGCACAAGTGGTTACAGGCTATGTACCCGGTGGGATCTCACCGATCGGACAGAAACATGCTCACCGGGTGTTCCTGGATGAATCCGCCATTTTGCAAGAGCGGATCTATATCAGTGCCGGACGACGTGGCTGGTCCTTGATCATGGCCCCCGATGATGTCCTTCAAGCCACCGGCGGGCAGTACGCGGACATTGCTGATCACTGAGTAACAATGATCCAACGACATGCCCCTCCTCCACAGCAGTGGGGGAGGGGCGCGATTGCTTTGAGCTTTTCGTCGACAAGCTCTCTGTCAGTACGGCGCCACCGTGGATTCGTGGGCGTCGATGTTGATGCGCTCGTGCACAGAGGGGAAGGCGCGCTGGGCGCAGTTGTCGCGGGTGCATACTCGGCAACCGGAACCGATCGGGGTGGCGGTGGAGAGGTCCTGCAGGTTGAAACCGCGGGAATAGATGGTGCGGTCGGCGTGGCGGGCCTCGCACCCCAGGCCGATGGCGAAGAGTTTGCCGGTGTCGCCGAAGCGTGCCTGGTGGTGGCGCACAGTGCGTGAGATCCACAGATAGTTCCTGCCATCGGGCATCTGGGCGAACTGGCGGAGTACTTTTTCGGGGTTGGTAAAGGTCTCAAACACATTCCACAGGGGGCAGGTGCCGCCGTAGTGGGTGAAGTGGAAACCGGTGGCGGATTGGCGCTTGGACATGTTGCCGGCCCGGTCCACGCGCACGAAGGTAAAGGGGATGCCACGCAGGTTGGGGCGTTGGAGGGTGGAAAGGCGGTGCGCGGTGGTTTCATAGCCCACACCGAAGACCTGGCCTAAGTACTCGATGTCATAGCCGGACTTCTCGGCCTCGGAGTGGAAGATCTTATAGGGCAGCATCACGGCAGCGGCGAAGTAGGAGGCCACGCCACGGATGGCCAGGGTGCGGGCCTCAGGGGTGGACCAGTGGCCATCATCCACGATGCCCTCGATGAGATCATTGGCCTCGAGGTAACCCAGCTCGGTGGCCAGTCGGAAAGCCTTCTGCCCTGGGGTGAGTCGCGCATGCACGGTAAGCAGGCGGGTCTCGGTGTTGAAGTGGTGGAGGATGCCGGATTCCTCGGTGGAGGTGTTGATGGTGACATCGTGGTCCAGCTGCAGGCGCCGGGTGATGGCATCTTCCATGGCGCGTGCGTCATAGGGCTGCCAACCCAACTGCGCGGCGATCGCTTCGGCGCGGCGATCCAGGGCGTCGAAGTAGTTCTGGCGGGCGTAGATGAAATCGCGGACCTCTTCATGCGGCATGCTGACAGCCTCCGCGATGGGGCGGCGTTCCTCAGGGGAGTTGTGGCGATTGTCCACGGCGATGGAGAGCTTGTCGCGGACATTGCGGTACCGGCGGTGCATTTCCACCATGGCGCGCGCCAACTGCGGATGGTTGTACACCATCTCGGACAGTTCTTGCAGTTCCACGCTCGACGGGTTGATCTCCCGGTCCAGCATCACATCCTGCACCTCTGCGAGGAGCCGGGAGTCATCGTCGCGGGAGAAGAAGGTGGCATCCACACCGAAGGCTTCGGTGATACGCAGCAGCACCGGAACCGTCAGGGGTCTCACGTCATGTTCAATCTGATTCACATAACTAGCAGAAAGTCCGAGCGTGGCTGCAAGCGACGCTTGACTCAAGTCTCGTTCCCGCCGCAGTTGTCGCAGCCTGGAACCCACATATGTCTTACCCATGGCACGACTATAGCGTGATCGGGGTCACCTTAACCATTCTTGGCACTGAGGTATTGCAAACTTGTGTATTTCCCGTGGTCTAAGGCGGGGTGGGGGCGATGCAGGGACGGGGCTGATCGGGGTAGGGGAGGCGTGGTTGTGTGCGCGGCTGCCTTGCGGTGTTTTGGACAACTCTCCCGGCCAGCAGTGAGTGCCCAGTGTTCTTGCGCTGGTCATCCCACCTGCAAAAAGTTCCCCCAATGCTTGGGTTGAGGCCCAAGTAAACTTTTTGGTTGATACCAAACGGGGTTGATATCCACCGGAAAAACAAGTTTGTGAGTAAGGTCACTTGCCAGCGGGAATGTAGGATAACCCCCACGTTTCCGCAGGTAGACTGCCCGCAACTCAGCCTGGTTTAAATGGCAACCAGGTGAGGCTACCCTAAAACACGCCACTGGGTCCATGTAAACCGTGGTCAGCCAACCGGGAAGGGTCGCCGGATAACTAGTTAATAAACCTCAGGCCGAAGTACAGTGTCCTCTGACACTGGAGGTGCCATGACTGTTAGAAATCCCGACCGTGAGGCGATCCGTCACGGAAAAATCACGACGGAGGCGCTGCGTGAGCGTCCCGCATACCCGACATGGGCAATGAAGCTGACCATGGCCATCACTGGCCTGATCTTCGGCGGCTTCGTTCTGGTCCACATGATCGGAAACCTGAAATTCTTCATGCCGGATTATGGAGCCGACTCCACACATCCGGGTGAACGCCAGATTGATGTTTATGGCTCGTTCCTGCGTGAGATCGGTGAACCGCTCTTCCCGTACGAGTCCATCCTCTGGATCCTGCGAATTATTCTGCTGGTGGCCCTGGTGCTGCACATCTACTGTGCATTCGCCCTGACCGCCCGCTCCAACAAGTCGCGCGGCAAGTTCCGTCGCACCGGAATGATGGGTGGTTACAACACCTTCGCAACCCGCACCATGCTGGTCACCGGCATCGTGCTGCTTGCGTTCATCATCTTCCACATCCTCGACCTGACCGTCGGTGTTGCGCCAGCAGCGCCGGACGCATTCGAGCACGGAGCTGTATACGCCAACCTGATCGCCAGCTTCAGCCGCTGGCCGGTGGCCATCTGGTACATCATTGCCAACCTGGTTCTGTTCCTGCACCTGTCCCACGGCATCTGGCTCGCCGTCAGCGACCTCGGTATCACCGGTCGTCGCTGGAGGGCCATCATGCTGGCAGTTTCTTACATCGTCCCTGCGCTGGTTCTGATTGGCAATATCTCCATCCCGTTTGCCATCGCAATCGGCTGGATTAGCTAGGTAGAAGGTAGGAATTCTTTAATGACCACTCACACTGAAACGACCCAGCGCCCGGAGTTCAACCATCCGGTGTCCATTCTTCCTGAGGTCAAGCCCGGCACCGTCCTCGACGCCGCCGAGCCAGCCGGTGTTCCCACCAAGGACATGTGGGATTACCAAAAAGACCACATGAACCTGGTCTCCCCGCTGAACCGTCGCAAGTTCCGCGTTCTCGTCGTTGGTACCGGCCTGTCCGGTGGCGCTGCAGCAGCAGCCCTCGGCGAGCTTGGTTATGACGTGAAGGCTTTCACCTACCACGACGCACCACGTCGCGCGCACTCCATTGCCGCACAGGGTGGCGTTAACTCCGCCCGTGGCAAGAAGGTGGACAACGACTCCGCTTACCGCCACGTCAAGGACACCGTCAAGGGCGGCGACTACCGTTGCCGCGAGTCCGACTGCTGGCGTCTGGCCATCGAGTCCGGTCGTGTGATCGACCACATGAACGCCATCGGTGCACCATTCGCCCGTGAATACGGCGGTGCCCTGGCAACCCGTTCCTTCGGTGGTGTGCAGGTCTCCCGTACCTACTACACCCGCGGACAGACCGGTCAGCAGCTTCAGCTGTCCACCGCTTCTTCCCTGCAGCGCCAGATCCACCTCGGTGCCGTGGAGATGTTCACCCACAACGAAATGGTTGACGTCATCGTCACCGAACGTAACGGTGAGAAGCGCTGCGAAGGCCTGATCATGCGCAACCTGATCACCGGCGAGCTCTCCGCTCACACCGGTCACGCCGTGATCCTGGCTACCGGCGGTTACGGCAACGTGTACCACATGTCCACCCTGGCGAAGAACTCCAACGCCTCGGCCATCATGCGTGCCTACGAAGCCGGCGCCTACCTCGCATCCCCATCCTTCATCCAGTTCCACCCAACTGGCCTGCCGGTGAACTCCACCTGGCAGTCGAAGACCATTCTGATGTCCGAGTCGCTGCGTAATGACGGCCGCATCTGGTCCCCGAAGAAGGAAGGCGATGACCGCGATCCGCTGACCATCCCTGAGGATGAGCGCGATTACTTCCTGGAGCGCCGCTACCCGGCCTTCGGTAACCTCGTCCCCCGTGACGTTGCATCGCGAGCCATCTCCCAGCAGATCAACGCCGGTCTCGGTGTTGGACCGCTGAAGAATGCTGCCTACCTGGACTTTCGTGACGCCACCGAGCGTCTCGGCCAGGACACCATCCGCGAGCGTTACTCAAACCTCTTCGTCATGTACGAAGAGGCCATCGGTGAGGACCCATACTCCACCCCGATGCGTATCGCCCCGACCTGCCACTTCACCATGGGTGGCCTGTGGACCGACTTCAATGAGATGACCTCTCTGCCAGGTCTGTTCGCAGCCGGCGAGGCATCTTGGACCTACCACGGTGCGAACCGCCTGGGTGCAAACTCCCTGCTGTCCGCATCCGTTGATGGCTGGTTCACCCTGCCGTTCACCGTCCCTAACTACCTGGGACCACTGCTCGGACAGGAGCGCCTCGCAGAGGATGCTCCTGAAGCGCAGGCAGCTCTCGAGCGCGCCCAGGCACGCATCGACAAGCTGATGAACATCCGCGGCGACAACCCACACGGACCGGATTACTACCACCGCCAGCTCGGTGAGATCCTGTACTTCTCCTGTGGTGTGTCCCGTAACGTCAAGGACCTGCAGGACGGTATCGACAAGATCCGTGCACTCCGCGAGGACTTCTGGGCGAACATGCGCATCACCGGTTCCCCGGATGAGATGAACCAGGTTCTCGAGTACGCAGCACGCGTTGCTGACTACATCGACCTCGGTGAGCTCATGTGCGTTGACGCACTTGACCGCGACGAGTCCTGTGGTGCACACTTCCGCGACGACCACCTCTCCGAGGATGGCGAAGCAGAACGCGACGACGAGAACTGGTGCTTTGTTTCCGCATGGGAGCCAGGCGAGAACGGAACCTTCGTCCGTCACGCAGAGCCTCTGTTCTTCGAGTCCATCCCTCTGCAGACAAGGAACTACAAGTAATGAAACTGACACTTGAGATCTGGCGTCAGGCAGGCCCGACGGCAGAAGGAAAGTTCGAGACACTCGTTGTCGACGACGCCGTCGAGCAGATGTCCATTCTGGAGCTGCTTGACCACGTAAACAACAAGCTCATCGAGGAGAACAAGGAACCATTCGCGTTCGCCTCTGACTGCCGTGAAGGCATCTGTGGTACCTGTGGCCTCCTGGTCAACGGTCGTCCACACGGCGCTGACCAGAACAAGCCCGCTTGTTCCCAGCGCCTGGTGAGCTACACCGACGGTGACACCCTGAAGATCGAGCCAATGCGCAACGCCGCATACCCGGTCATCAAGGACATGGTCGTGGATCGCTCCGCTCTGGAGCGTATCTCCGAGCACGGCGGCTATGTCTCCCTCAACGCCGGTACCGCACCGGATGCTGACACCCTGCACGTCAACCACCAGATTGCTGAACTGGCACTTGACCACGCAGCCTGCATTGGTTGTGGCGCTTGTGTGGCAGCCTGCCCGAACGGTGCAGCGCACCTGTTCACCGGTGCCAAACTGGTTCACCTCTCCCTCCTGCCCCTGGGCAAGGAAGAGCGTGGCCTGCGTGCCACCAAGATGATCGATGACATGGAAACCAACTTCGGTCACTGCTCCCTGTACGGTGAATGTGCCGATGTCTGCCCAGCAGGCATCCCACTGACCGCTGTGGCTGCCGTGACCAAGGAACGTGCGCGTGCGGCTTTCCGTGGCAAAGACAACTAAGCTATAAACCACACGTACCCATGATTCAACGGCTTCATAACAACAAGAAAGACGAGTGAACGCCATGTCTTCCGATTCTCACGCGACTTATATCAAGTCTGCACCTGAGCGTATGAACTACATCGACGGTTACACGCCGGTGAGCTACGTTGCTCCGCACTCCTCCCTGGAGCGCGGTTCAACCTGGACCGGCATGGGTCTGCTGCTGTCCGCTCTTGCTGGTGTGGGCGCCGTTCTGTTCGGTATCGCATCCAACTCCGTTGGTCAGCAGCAGGAGAACTGGCTGCTGTATGTCATCATCGGCGCGGTCTTCGCTGTCGTCGGCGGTATCATCGGCACCCTGCTGATCATGAAGGGCCGCGCACCGTACCGTCGTTATGTCAAGGAAACCGGACGCGTCCACTAGGTCCACTCGGATCTAGGCCCACGGGTTTCTGCCTCGGATGCCATCTCATGGCTGATCAAGGCACCTCCAACCACACCCAGTCGCATCCCCCATCACGGGAGATGAGACTGGGTGTGGTTTTCTTTGCCCACCCGAAGGTGCTGCCAGTAGGTTGGACACCATGCGCAACAGAATCATCATGGTGCTCGCCGCCCTGATCACCGTGTTGGTGGTGTATAACCTCATCCAGATCACCATCGGCATCTACAGCGGAGAAATCCCGGTGCGCGGTGCCACCATGATGCTCGGCACCCTGGCTGGATAGGTCAGATAGCGTGGGTAGGCAGCCGTCTCAGGCCCCCGCCACAACCGGCTGCGCCTCACCCCGGATCACCCGGAACGCCTTGAAAATCCCGTTCTTCCCCGGACCGATGCTCACCAGGTGCTCGGAATCCATCACGTGGCTGCGGTCGGTATAGGACAGCAGATATTCATCAAAAGCCGGCAGATCCAGCACCTGTTCCAGCGTGGCTTCAATCTCAGCATCGGTGACATCGGCTGCCCAGGTGGGTATCCACATGGCCTCGCCACCCGGGCCCGGCACGGGCATAATCTCACCTGCCTCTTCAGCAACTGTGATGCCCCGGCGTATATCCACCAGTTTCAGCCCTGACCACCACTGCAGGTCTTTCTGCGTGGCGACACCCCGGGCGCGGAAATAGCGCACGGTCATCTCCTCCAGTGCAGCGTCGCCAGTCAGGTCAATGGACAGCGGGCACACGGCATCCAACAACACGAAGGTGTCTGCTGCGCCCTGAGGTGGGCCCTGCACGAGCGTGCCTTCGCCACCGAAATGACGAAGCAGATGCTGTCCCCGGTTATCGCCCGGATCCACCCCCACAGAGGCGAATAACTCATATGCTGTTTGGCGGCCCACCGGCTCGGTGGCATGCTCCATCAGGATGTCCCGGGCACGGTCGACGGCGGCGTCGTCAAGCCCCAGGGCGCCCCGGCGCTTGGTGGAGGTCGCCAGCACACGTGGGGAACACAACAACGTCATCCAGCGGACATCTTCCGCGGCCAGCAGGTGGTGGGTGCCGCGCTGGCTCCAGGTGCGGATGAGTAGGGAGCGGTTCAGCGCATCGGCGGTGGTGCCGGTATCGGCCCGGGCCCGCAGGTCAATCGCCTTGAGCGCGGCGGGGCGGTTTTGTGCCTGGGTGGCCAGCAGGTGTTTGCTCACACCCACCACCGTTTCCTGCGCCGGGGTGCGTGGGAATGCGGTGGATGTGCCCAGGAGCTGGGCTATCAGGCGGAGTCCGCGGAGCCGATCCAGGGTCAACTGTGCGTTCATAGCCCGAGGATACCTCGGTGGAGGTGCCGGAGAATGGGGTGAGCGTACATAATGGTCACATGGGAAAACACCAACTGCCCGACGCCGCCGACTTCACGGCCGACGCTAACCCCGACGCTGACCCTGCCGCCGGTACCACCGCCGACCCCACCGCCGGCACCGGCATCGCCACACGTGGCGGCAAGACCGCACCTGATGCCAAACCCCTCGCCGTACCGGGGCCTTCAGCCGAGGTGGAGGCGGAGCGTCGTAAAGCACTGCGCAGGCACAAGGCCTTCGCGCTGAGCCTGCTGATCTTCGCGGCTGTGGTCTATCTGATCTGCCGCTATATCGAGACCCGACCCGGGGAGACGGACACGTGGGTGGGGTTCGTGCGCGCCGCGTCCGAGGCCGGGATGATCGGCGGGTTGGCGGACTGGTTCGCGGTGACCGCGCTGTTCCGGCATCCGATGGGGCTGAAGATCCCGCACACAGCCATCATCCGGCGGAAGAAGGATGAACTGGGTGTGGCGCTCAGCGGGTTCGTGGGCGAGAACTTCCTCAATGCCCAGCTGATCACGGAGAAGGTCCGGCAGGCGCAGATCCCGGACCGGGTGGGGGAGTGGCTGTCCAAGCCGGAAAACGGTGAGGTGGTTTCACGTGAAGCGGGCAAACTCACCGCGAATATTGTCAAGGCGATCGACCCGAAGGACGCGGAAGCCGTGATCAACTCCGCGCTGATTGATAAACTCGCCGAACCCGCCTGGGGCCCACCGGCAGGCCGTCTGCTGGAGCAGCTCATCGCCGAGGGCAAGGCCGAGCCGGTGGTGGATGAGCTGGCTAAGTGGCTACATAAGAAGGCGCTGACCTCGGAGGATCTGATCTCCAAGCTGCTGGATGAGCGCCGTCCGATCTGGGCGCCGCGCTTTGTCAATGAGCTGGTCGGCGACAAGGTCTACCGCGAACTCATCGAATTCACCGGGGCCGTGGCCTCCCAGCCAGACCACGAGGCGCGCCAGTCGGTGCGCAGATTCCTCAACAAACTGGCCAATGACCTGCAATATGATGCCGGCATGATCACCAAGATGGAGGAGATTAAAAAAGACGTCATGGGTTCCGGGGCGGTCGCGCAGATCGCGCCCACCATCTGGGCGTCGGCGTCCGCCTCGCTGACCGAGGCCGCCTCGGATCCTGAGTCCATCCTGCGACGCAAGATCGCCGAGCTTGCGGTCCGCTGGGGGGAGCGCGTGCTTATCGACGACACCCTCCGCGCCGACCTGGACAACCGCATCACCGGAGCCGCCTCCTTCCTGGCGGACAACTACGCCCCGGAGGTCACCAGCATCATCTCCGAAACCATTGAACGTTGGGATGCCAACGAGGCCTCCGACAAGATCGAGCTGATGGTGGGCAAGGATCTGCAGTGGATCAGGGTCAATGGCACCGTGGTGGGTGCGCTCGCGGGTTTGACCATTTACACTGTGTCTCATCTGATGTTCGGCGCATGAGTGAACGGAGTAGCTAATGACTGAAGAGAACAACACCGTCCGCGGCAACCTGGGCAAGGCTGGTTCCTCCCTGGGCAACCTGGCCGGGCAGGTGGCCAAAAAGGTCCGCTCAGATCTCACCGAGGGCGACCCGGACAGCCTGGGTAAATTCAAAGCTGATGCTTCCGAGGCGGTCGGTTCCTTCAAGGAGGCTGACTCCCGTGATGATTACATCGCAGCAGGTAAAGACTTTGCCCAAGACACCGGCACCTTCCTCAAGGGTGTGGCCGATTCAGTGAAGTCCGCCGTGGGGGAGGCCCGTGAATCCGAGGATGCCGCCTCCACCAAGAGTGCGTTCGCCTCCGTGGTGGAGAGCTCCCGCGACAAGCTGGATGACACCGTAGATAAGGCCCGCGCCAAGAAGGCGGAGCGCCAGGCAGCTGTGGATGATGCGGCAGAATCTACAAATGGCCCGGAAACCGATATCATCGAAGGCGAAGTACTTCCCAACCCGGAAGACCCGCAGGAACCCCGCGTCTAGAATAAGGAAGCTCACGCACTCACCATGGATTTGTCACTGCTCTTTGCTGTTACCGCCTGGACTGTTCGAGGCATCTACTTCCTGATCGCGGTCTTCGGTTTCGTTGGTGCCTTCATGGTTGCCACCACCCGCGAAGACGCCTTCGAGGTGGCCGGTCGCCAGAGCAAACTGATCTGGACGGCCCTGCTGGGTGTCTCCGGATTCGCGCTGCTGCTGGGTCTGCCATTTTTGACCTGGGTGGGCATGGTCATCATCGGCCTGTACTGGTGGGATGTGCGCCCACAGATCAAAAACATCCTGGCCGGTAACGGCGGCTGGTAGCAAGCCTCCGATGTCTCCATTGATCCCTCGCCTGTGAAGGCGGGGGATTTTTTAATGCCTGTCATTGCTTAAGTTCTGAGGGGGGCTGTGTGACGGGCTGCACTCGGGGCGCGTTAAACGGCTAATTTCACCCGGTGCATTATTGCACTCGGTGCAAACTTGCACTAGGTTTACTGATGTGACCACTGCAGAACAGCCCTCGCTCCGTGAAATGAAACGCCAGCAGACCCTGGAGGCGATCGAAGATAACGCCACCATGCTCGTGTTGGATCGGGGGTTTGATGATGTCACCATCGATGACATCTGTGCCGGAGCGGGGATCTCTAAACGCACCTTCTTCAACTATGTGGAATCCAAAGAGGTCGCGGTGGTCGGCCCGGGACCACGCACCCCCACCGAAGCGGAAGGCGCGGATTTCCTCGCCACCCTGCACGATGACTTCTTCGCCGTGGCCCTTGATCTGGTGATCAGGCTGTTTGGTGAGCATGACAACACCGCCCCCGGCCTGCCCCAGGAACTTCGACGCCGACGCAAATGCATCCGCGCCGATCACCCCAAGCTGGCGATGCAACACTTCGCCCGGGTTCATCAGACCCGGGAAGCCCTGGAAGAGCTCCTTGCTGATTACCTGCGCCGCTGGCCCAGCGCCCAGAGGCTTCAGGATGTCCCCGAAGCCGAGGCGATCACGATCGTCGGTGTCCTGCTCACCGCCGTTCATCAGGGAAGCCGCGCATGGCATGACATGGATAGCGCTTCCTCCGCAGCCTTCAACGACTGCTGCAAAAAGGCTCTCAACGATATTTTTCTTATTAAAGGTGGTTCGACCGAATGACTCAGATAGATAAGGAACGCGGCACCGCACTCAATGCGGAACGTCCCGTCACAACCATGACCAAGAGTGGGGCACCCGCAGCCCACACGGTCACCCGGGTACATAATCCTGAGGCATCTCCGGTAGAGAAGAAGCGCCTGCCGCTGATCATCGCCGCCCTCATGCTGACCATGCTGCTCAGCGCCCTGGGCCAGACCATCTTCGGTGCGGCACTGCCGACCATCGTCGGTGAGCTCGGTGGCGTTAACCACATGTCCTGGGTGGTCACCGCCTTCCTGCTCGGCCAGACGATCTCCCTGCCCATCTTCGGCAAATTGGGCGATCAATTCGGCCGCAAATACCTGTTCATGTTCGCCATCACCTTATTCGTGGTGGGTTCCGCGGTGGGTGCCATGGCCAACACCATGTCCGTGCTCATCATCGCCCGCGCCCTCCAGGGTGTGGCCGGCGGTGGCCTGATGATCCTCTCCCAGGCGATCCTGGCAGATGTGACCACCGCCCGTGAACGCGCCAAGTACATGGGCATCATGGGTTCAGTGTTTGGGCTCAGCTCTGTGCTCGGCCCACTGCTCGGCGGCTGGTTCACCGATGGCCCCGGCTGGCGCTGGGGACTGTGGTTCAATGTGCCACTCGGCGTGGTGGCCTTGCTGGCCATTGCTGTGTTTCTGAAGCTGCCCAAGCGTTCCCGTGGCAAGGTCACCATCGACTGGGCAGGTGGCGTCTTCATCGCGATTGCCACCACCGCCACCGTGCTCACCGTCACCTGGGGTGGCAATGAGTACGCCTGGAACTCCGCGATGATCATCGGTTTGATCATCACAGCCGTGGTGGCCACCATTGTCTTCGTCTTCATCGAACGCCGCGCCGTGGACCCCCTGGTCCCCATGGGCCTGTTCAAAAACCGCAACTTCGTGCTCACTGCGGTCGCCGGTATCGGTGTTGGTCTGTTCATGATGGGCACCCTGGCCTATATCCCGACCTACCTCCAGATGGTCCACGGATTGAACCCCACCAACGCCGGCCTCATGCTCATCCCGATGATGATCGGCCTGATCGGCACCTCCACCGTGGTGGGTTCCCTGGTGTCCAAGACCGGTCGCTACAAGTGGTACCCCTTCACCGGCATGCTGATCATGGTGGTCGCGCTCTACCTCATGTCCTCCCTGGATCCGGCCGATTCCCTGTGGACGATCGGCATCTTCTTCTTCATCTTCGGTTTCGGCCTGGGCATGGCCATGCAGATCCTGGTGCTCATTGTCCAGAACTCCTTCCCGAACACCATGGTGGGTACCGCCACCGGTGCGAATAACTTCTTCCGTCAGATCGGTGGCGCCGTGGGTTCCGCCTTCATCGGCGGGTTGTTCACCACCAACCTGATCAACCGCTTCAATGAGAACGTCCCCGGTGCCGTGGAATCCCTCGGTGAGGAGGGCACCGGGTTCGCAGCCCAGATGGCTGATGGCTCCGCCATGCAGAACCTCACCCCACAGCTGCTGGAGACCCTCCCGGCCGTGATCCGGGATGCCATCCAGCTGTCCTACAACGACGCACTCACCCCGGTCTTCCTGCTGCTGGCACCGGTCGCGGTCCTGGCAGCCGTGCTGCTTTTCTTTATCCGTGAAGAACACCTCAAGGAAACAATCGAATAATGTCTGAACAACCACCCGTGGTGCTCACCCCGGATGCAGACACCGCCACCGCGGTGAAAGAGCCAAAAACTCGCCCGGCTCGGAAGAAGAAGGAAAAGATCCCGTCCTCCATGACCCCGGAGGAGCAGAAGAAAGTCTGGTGGATCCTCGGCGCGCTGATGGTCGCCATGATGATGGCCAGCCTGGACCAGATGATCTTCGGTACCGCGCTGCCCACCATCGTCGGTGAGCTCGGCGGTGTGGATCATATGATGTGGGTGATCACCGCCTATCTTCTGGCGGAGACCATCATGTTGCCCATCTACGGCAAATTGGGTGACCTGATCGGCCGCAAGGGGTTATTCATCGGCGCGCTGGGTATCTTCCTGGCCGGTTCCATCATTGGTGGTCTGGCGGGCTCCATGACCTGGCTGATCATCGGCCGTGCCGTGCAGGGTATCGGTGGTGGCGGGTTGTTGATCCTCTCGCAGGCCATCATCGCCGATGTGGTCCCGGCCCGCGAACGTGGCCGCTACATGGGTGTCATGGGTGGTGTCTTCGGACTCTCCGCGGTACTCGGACCACTGCTCGGTGGCTGGTTCACCGAGGGACCCGGCTGGCGCTGGGCCTTCTGGATGAACATCCCACTGTCCATCATCGCCATCTTCGTGGCGTGGCGTCTGCTGGATCTGCCGAAACCGAAGATCACCTTCCGCTGGGATTACCTGGGCACCATCCTCATGATCGTGGCCACCACCTCCCTGGTGCTGTTCACCACCTGGGGAGGCTCCCGCTACGCATGGTCCGATCCGATCATCCTCAGCCTGATCGCCGCCACCATCATCGGTGCCGGACTGCTGGTGTTCGTGGAACTGCGCGTCACGGACCCACTGGTGCCGATGCAGTTCTTCAAAAACCTGAACTTCACCCTGACCACCATCGCGGGTCTGATCCTGGGTATTGCCATGTTCGGAGTGCTGGGTTATCTGCCCACCTACCTCCAGATGGTGCACGGCATCAACGCCACCCAGGCTGGTTATATGCTCATCCCGATGATGGTGGGCATGATGGGCCTGTCCATCTGGGTGGGACTGCGGATCACCAAAACCGGCCGGTACAAGTGGTTCCCGCCGATCGGCATGATCATCACCTTCGGGGCCATGTTGCTCTTCCGCACCCTGAGCCCCGAGACCTCCCTGTGGGCAATCGGTGTCTACCTGCTGATCATGGGTGTCGGTCTGGGCATGGCCATGCAGGTGCTGGTGCTCATCGTGCAGAACACACTGCCCACCGCGGTGGTGGGTTCGGCTACGGCGGTGAATAACTTCTTCCGCCAGATCGGTTCCTCACTGGGCTCCGCGCTGGTGGGTGGAATGTTCGTGGGCAACCTCACCACGCTTATGGGTGAGCGCCTCCCCGGTGCTGTTGCTGCGCTGCCGCCAGAGGATCAGGCCGCCCTGGCTGCCGCCGGTGGACTCGACTCCAATGAACTCACCCCGGCGCTGGTCAAGGAACTGCCCCCAGCAGTCCACGACGCCTTCACCGGAGCCTATAACGATGCGCTCCTTCCGGTGTTCACCACCATGATGCCGCTGGTCGGTGCAGCCTTCATCCTGCTGCTATTTGTCAAGCATGAGAAACTGCGGGAAACCACCTCTGACGAGCCAGTCGCCATGGCATAACTGACACACCCCGCCTCCCCGAGACCATTTCTTTAGTGGTCAGGGGAGACGGGGTGTGGGGTTTTCGTCGATAAGCGCGGGCTTAGTCGAAGATGACGGTGCGGTTGCCGTAGACCAGAATGCGGTCCTCGAGGTGGAAACGCAGGCCACGGGCAAGGACCTGCTTCTCGGCGTCGCGGCCCACGCGCTGCAGCTCAGTGGGGCTGTCCTTGTGGGTCACGCGGATGACATCCTGCTCAATGATGGGACCATCATCCAGGTCAGGGGTGGCATAGTGGCAGGTCGCGCCGATCAGCTTCACACCACGGCTGTGCGCCTGGTGGTAGGGGCGGGCACCCATGAAGGACGGCAGGAAGCTGTGGTGAATGTTGATCACGCGGCCGCCCCACATCTCACAGAGATCCGGTGGGAGGATCTGCATGAAGCGTGCCATCACGATGGCATCCGGGTTGATGCCATTGACAATCTCCGCAACCTCATCAAACGCACGTCGCTTGCCCACGGCATCCTTGGGGAAAGGAATGTGGTGGAAGGGCACGCCGTGATTCTTGGCGATGTACTCCAGATTATCGTGGTTACCGATAACGGCAGCCACCTCCATGGGGTAATCATTCTCCGCGACACGGCCCAGCAGATCATGCAGGCAGTGGCCCTCCTTGGACACCAAAATCACAGCCTTCTTGGTCTGCTGGGTGTCGGTGAACTGCCAGCGGGCACGGGGGCCAAACTCCTCCTCGGCGAAGGCGGTGAACTCCTCGCGGAGTTCCTCGATCTCCATGTCGATGGACTCGGCGCGCACGGCCTGGCGGGTGAAGAACCAGTTGCTATCCGGATCGGTGAAGTATCCGGCTTCTGTAATCCATCCGCCACGCTCTGCGAGGAACGAGGACAGCTTGGCCACGATTCCTGTGGAGTCGGGGCAGCCGAAGGTGAGCACATACTGGCGCTCTTCAGGCGCCGTGCCTGGACGGTGACGGATTTCAGAAAAACTCGGGGTCATTGCTCGGATTCTACTGTATTATCAGGGGTTTCCTAACCAGGGGTCGTGGCAGGCCGCGGGAGACACCGCGCGGCCTGGTTGATTAGGCTATCCACCATGACTATCTCCCGCGCCCAGATGGCCGCGATCATTGATTTCACCCTGCTCGGCCCTGAGGTCACCGTCGAAGAACTACACGCGCTTATCGACGAAGCCCTCGAGCTTGGCGTGGGCACCATCTGTGTTCCACCCAGCATGATGAACAACACGAAACGGGCGCAGGACGCCGGCCTGAACATCGCCACCGTCGCCGGATTTCCCCACGGAAAAACATCAGCCCTGGTCAAGGCCGCCGAGGCGCGCCTGGCCGTGCAATACGGTGCCTCAGAGGTGGATGTGGTGCTGGACATCGCCCAGGTGAAAGCCGCGAATGACAATGCTCTGCTCACCGAGATGGTGGCCATCCGTGAAGCCGTGGCCTCACCGGCGAAGCTGAAGTTCATTGTGGAATCCGCCGTGGTCAGCGATGTAGCCCTCGGTGTAGTCACCCACGCTGCGCGGGCCGCGGGTGCCGATTTCGTGAAAACCTCCACCGGTTTCCACCCCGCCGGTGGCGCCACCGTGGAAGCTGTCCGCGCCATGGCAGAAGCCGCCCAGGGCCAGATCGGGGTCAAGGCCTCCGGTGGTATCCGCACCTGGGCCGATGCCGTGGCCATGGTGGAGGCCGGTGCCACGCGGATCGGCACCTCAAATGCGCGCGCCATTCTGGAGGGGGCTCCGGCTTAAGGTGCTCAGATGGACGGGCAGTGGGTAGTGCAAAGGGGATCGACCGGGTTCAAGACCCACCGCCAGAACTGATCCCAGCGTTAATGCCTCAAAAGGGGGCACCTGACTCGGTTATTCGAGGTGGGTGCTCCCTTTTTTACTCAGCCCTGCCTTTCGTAGATGGGGCCGAGACTGGCCTGCGGATACCCCCTGGGGTATGGTGGGGTGAGGTTTGTCCGGATTGTGGTCTCACCTGTCCATGATTCGGGATGACCCATTAACCATGAAAGATAAAAATCCTTGTCCACTTCCCCAAGTCCCACGCGGGCAATTCTCACACCTACTACAGCTACCGTCATATTAAGCGGTGGTCTTCTTGCCCTGCTGGTGCTCGTCTCTGCCATGCCACCACTCGGCACAGCCGCCTATCTGGCGGGCCTGCCCATGGCTGCGGAAGACCTCGGCATCACAACCGGTGCCGCCCAACTAACCCTCACGGTATACATCATCGGTCTGGCATTAGGACAGGTGGTGATCGGACCCCTTTCTGACAGGTTGGGGAGGCGGAAACCCCTACTCATAGGCATCGGGGCATTCGTGATATTCAGTGTCGCGATTGCGTTCTCCCCCAACCTTGAAGTGATGCTGGGATTGCGCCTATTGCAGGGAATCTCAGCCAGTGCCGGCATGGTGCTGGGGCGCGCCATCGTGCACGACCTTGTTCAGGGTGACCGGGCTGCCCGGGCGTTGAATATCATCACCGCCGCGGGGCTGATTGTCCCGGCGCTCGCCCCGCTTCTCGGTTCAGCGATCCTCGCCTTTGCTGATTGGCGCACCATTTTCCTTGTACTCGCAGGGCTCGGTGCGGCTGTTGGTATATGGAGCGCAATCAAGATCCCCGAGACACATCCCGTACCTAAGGGTGAGACTGCAAAGGGCACTGAAGCCTCAACACCGGCTGGTAGATATCAAGCCACCGTGCCTCCTTCGAGTCCACTTCGTTTCGCCATGTACACGGCAGTAGTGAGTTTTGCCTTCATGGCCATGTACTCCTATGTGTCATCGGCTCCCTTTATCTTCCAACAGCTCCACGGTTTCACCCCGGCGGGTTATGCCTGGGCTGGCGCACTTCTTTCCCTGACCATGGCTGGGGTGGGTATCGCAGGTTCTCGTCTTATCGGGAGCACTAACCGATTCGGCGTTCTCACTGCCTCCAGCGCTGTGCTCATTGGCCTGGTCGTACTGGTTGTAGGTTCCGTTTTGGTGCTGATCACTGTGCTCACAGAAGCACATGTAGCTTGGTACATCGCGGCGTTGGCTGTGGCGGTGGCTCCGGTAGCACTGATCTCAGGCAGCGCCAGCGCCCTGGCCATGGATGCAAGTCCGCTCCGGGGCGGTGCTTCCTCGGCAGTCATCGGTTTCACGCAGTCATTGCTGGGAGCTGCAGCTCCTCCACTTGTGGGCGTGCTCGGTGTTGATGCCCGCCCGATGGCAGCGGTTTTAGTCTCTGCGGCCCTGTTGGCAATCGCCGCGGCCTTGATCGCTGAGTCCACCAAGGCTAAAACGCGTACGTCACTCTGACCGACCGCCCCAAAAAGGAACCCAAAAGGAACGTGCGGTCATGCGATCAAAGAGGACGTTCTCGCCTTGGGTTAATTGGCGAACTCACAATCCAAGGTCTCCATCAGCAACACCCTCGGTGCGCCTTCGTCTGCCATGGCCTGGCTGTCGTAACACGGATAACCACTGATGGTGGATTCACCAGCCGGCGGGAATATCTCCCAGGCGCCATCCACCCAGTGGAATAGGCGAATATTATCGGTTTGGAGCATGCCACCGCGTGCCCAGCCGGAATAGCAGAACGTGACGAAATCTACGAAGTCATGGCCAGCTTCCTGGAAGGCGGCTGGTTCGCAGGCATCCGCCGGCAGGCTAACCTGGCCCGTCGTGGTGGTTTGGGGGTCAGTGGGTTCCTGGGTGATGGTGGCGGTGGTCGGTTCCACCGAGACTGTATTGGTGGCGGTGTTGATGTCGGTCACGGTGACTGTGCCCGGCTCAGGGGAGCTATCCGTGACGGTTTCCACCGACGAGGTGGCCACTGCCGTGGTTGATTCCGTGCCATCGGAATCCTGGTTGGCGAAGAGCCATCCGATGGTGACGGCTGCAATCAGTAATAACACCACCAGGACGCTGATCACCATGATGGCTGTCCGGTTTTTCCCACGCGGGTGGTTCGGAGTGCCGTCTGGGGTGTTTCCGGGGGTTGTGCCTGGATATTGGTTGCTCATGTCCTCTTATCCCTTCTGCCCGTTGCATGTCCTTCAATCGTGGCATGGATCACGATGAATCTTCGGGGGCCGTAGGACAAGTTTCCATAACAAAACCCGAGGTGACAGGGAAAAGTATTGCGCTGTCGGTCACTTCGGGTGCTGCGGGAAGTTTTTAAGCCTTGGAGAATCTCGCGATGGCGTCGGTGACTTCCTTCAGCTTCGCGTCCAGTTCCTCACCACCGAGTTCGGCGGCATCGCGGACGCAGTGTTTCATGTGGTCTTCCAGCAATCCGAAGGCCACATTCTTCAGGGCTGAGTTCACCGCGGAGATCTGCGTGAGAATATCAATGCAGTACTGCTCCTCGTCGATCATCCGGTGGATGCCGCGGGTCTGTCCCTCGATCCGCTTGAGGCGGGCCAGGTAGCGCTTCTTCTCGTCGATATAACCGTGGGCATGCTCGTGGTGGCTGCTGCAGCAGGTCTGCACCTGATTTTCAACCACGGAATCCTTGATCGCGGGGTCAGTTGTGGTCATGAGTGGGAGCCTCCTTGGTGGCTTGATGCGAACCCGCGCAGGCGCAGGGAGTTGGTGACAACGAAGACAGAACTAAGGGCCATGGCCACTCCGGCGAGCATCGGGTTGAGGAACCCGGCGGCAGCGACGGGGATGAGTGCCACATTGTAGGCGAACGCCCAGAAGAGGTTACCCCTGATGGTGCCGAGGGTGCGCCTGGACAGGCGGATCGCATCCACCGCGGAGCGCAGGTCATTATTCATCAGGGTGATATCGGAGGCCTCGATGGCCACATCGGTGCCCGCGCCCATGGCCAGGCCGAGATCGGCCTGCGCAAGCGCGGCGGCGTCATTGACGCCGTCACCGACCATGGCGACATTCCTGCCCTCAGCCTGAAGCTTTTCGACGGTTGACACCTTCTCATCCGGCATCACCTCAGCAATGACATGTTCGGGCGCGATTCCCACCTCTGCTGCCACCGCCTTCGCAGCTCCCAGGTTGTCGCCGGTGAGCAGCATCGGGGTCATGCCGAGTTCCTTCAGTCCTGCAACAGCCTCTGCGGAGGTGGCCTTGACGGTGTCGCGGACGGTGATCACAGCGGCGTTGACATCATCGATCATCACCACCACCGGGGTCCCACCCTGGTTCTGGGCCCGGGTGAAGGATTCAGAAAGCGCTGGGTCCAGCTCGGTTGCAGGTCGGCCAACCGTGACGGTGTGGCCCTCCACCTGTCCGGTCACACCACGGCCGGCGGTGTTCTGGAAGTCGGTGACCTCCGGCTTCGTGCCCTTGTGTGCTGCTGCGATCGCCTGGGCGATCGGGTGCTCAGAGGCGGATTCGACTGCAGCGGCCAGACGCAGCACCTCATCGCGGTCAAATCCATCGGCTGTGGTGACATCGTGGACGGACATGACACCAGCGGTGACGGTTCCGGTCTTATCCATGACGATGGTGTCCACCTTCTTGGTGGATTCTAAGATCTCCGGCCCCTTGATCAACAGGCCGAGCTGGGCGCCCCTGCCGGTGCCCACGAGCAATGCTGTCGGGGTGGCCAGGCCCAGTGCACACGGGCAGGCGATGATGAGGACAGCCACCGCTGCGGTGAAGGCAGCGGCGAGACCATTATCGGTGAAGATCAGGTGGCCGGCCAGGGTGAGGATCGAGATGACTATCACCACGGGCACAAAGACCTGGGAGATCTGATCCACCAGGCGCTGAACCGGCGCCTTCTTGGACTGGGCCTCTGTGACCAGTTTGGCCATCTGCGACAGTGTGGTGTCAGACCCGATGCGGGTGGCTTCCACCATGAGGCGCCCGGAGGTATTCAATGTGGCGCCCGTGACCTTGGATCCCTTAGTCACCTCTACGGGAATGGATTCACCGGTGAGCATGGACTCATCCACCGCGGAGGTTCCTTCGAGAACAACACCGTCCGTGGCGATCTTCTCACCGGGCCTGGTAATGAAGACATCACCGATCTTCAGCTGCGAGGTCGGGATGCGGACCTCACGCCCATCACGGATGACGGCTGCATCCTTGGCGCCCATATCCAGAAGTTTCCTCAGAGCCTCTGAGGATTGTCCCTTGGCCTTGGTTTCAAACCAGCGGCCGAGAAGGAGGAAGGTGATCACCACCGCGACGGTTTCCAGATAGATCTCATCCATGGAGGAATCGGTGGGGAAGAGGTGCATCTCCATGGTCATCCCGGCCGCCCCGGCATTGCCGAGGAAGAGTGCCCACAGTGACCACACATAGGCGGCTGTGGTGCCCAGGGATACCAGTGTGTCCATGGTGAAGGAACCGTGGCGGAGGTTCACCCATGTGGCCTTATGGAAGGGTGCTCCGCCCCAGAAGAACACCGGGGTGGTCATGGTCAGAACTGCCCACTGCCAGTTGGTGAACTGTAGGGCCGGGATCATGCTGAGCAGGGCGATCGGAACGGTGAGCAGGGCGGAGACGACGACACGGAATTTTAAGTCAGCTGCTTCGGCGTCACGGGCGGCGTCGATGCGGCCCTGACCGCTGGCTGAGTCCGGGGAGCCTGCTGTGTCCGTGGCATCACCAGAAGTGTCTTCAACAGGATCCGGGGTGGACATGGCAAAGGCGCCATAACCTGCGCCCTTGACGGTGTCGATCACCTGATCTTCGTTGACCCTGTCCGGATCGTATTTCACGGAGGCGGATTCAGTGGCGAAGTTGACGGTGGCTTCCACTCCTTCCACCTTGTTGAGCTTGCGCTCCACGCGGGCGGAACAGGAGGTACAGGTCATGCCCGTCACGCCGAGATCAAGCTCGATCAGATTCACAGCTGTCGGCATGCCAGCCATCGTTGATCAGTCCTTTGCGCTCGAAAGTTTATTTACTGCCATCAATCATATACCCCCACGGGGTATGTGGCAAGAGTGTCTGTTCATGCATCCTGCACGGATGGTGCATGAATGAAGGCCCCACCGGAATCACATAATGTGTTCCAGAAGGGCCTTCGCCATGCAGCGGAGCCTGCGGGGGATCAGCCCACGCTCTCCAGGGTGCGCACGTTGATATTCTGACCGGTCAGATTGATATTGATGCCACCTTCAACAACATCGATGCCCGCGATCTGGAGACCACCGGCCACCTGATCCACCGAGGACTGGATACCGTCTGTCAGCGCCTTGGAGATATCCTCCGGCAGGGCGATGCCAAACAGCTGAGAATCCAGAACCTCAAAGGCCAACTGGCCATTCAGCACGATGGGGCGCAGGTTCGCGCGGGCGGCACCATCGGTGAACTCCACCTCAATAGCCTGGGCTTCCACATTGGAGCGGACACCGGTGATCTTCACCAGCTCCTGGACCAGCCGTTCAGCCAGTCCGGCACTCTCTCCACCGGTGGCGTTCGCCATCTCTGCCTGGACGGTGGCCAGAATGAACTCATCCGGGGCGAAGGTGGTCAGATCGAAAGTATCCGCCACCGGGTTATTCGTATCCGCGATGCTTAAGTCCCCGAGCGTGATGGTTGCCTCCGGGGTTCCTGCGATCTCCGGGGCGGTGCCGGCACCACCTGGGTAAGTGATCTGCAGGGTGTCCGGAGTTTCCACGGCGACATGCTTGATGCTGCCTTGGGCCAGGCCCAGCAGTAGGGGATAAGAACCGAAGGAGATGGTGGGATCTTCCTCTACGGTGAGCCCCTGGTCCACTGCCTGCTGCGAGAACTCTGACTTCAGTTCCTTGCCGATGAACCAGCGCAGCCCGAACTCAGCCACGAGAAGGAGGACCACGATGATCACCACGAGGGTGATCAGGACCTTGGGTAGAACTGATTTTCTTGATTTAGCCACGCACACTAGTGTCCCTCATAAACCCATCTGATGTCAGGTTGACCCCGCAAAAGTGGCTGAAAGGTTACTGGGAGATCAGGTCTTTTGTCGGGGCAGGGTATTTACAGTCTTTGAGCGGTCGGGGGGAAAGCGGAAGGAATGTCTGGAAATGTATCAAGCCCGCTCCTGGTTTTAACCGGTGCGGGCTTAATGATTGAGATCAGAAGACGGGAATCCGTAACTTCGTCCAGTTCTTCTGCTCTGGGTAATTGTCCGGATCAGAAGCTGCAGGAAGTAGTCCTGAAAATTGAAACAATGCCGACAGGTCAAACTAGTCCGGCGCCACCACTGACCATGGCACGGTGAGCAGGGCATCGCCCACCCGCCGCCGGGAGACCTCAATGGGCCAGCCCTGATCAATCAGCATGGAACGCGCCTTTTCCCAGCGCACGCGCGGGCCATAGGGTTCCCAGCCGGCGGCATAATCCCACGCGGTATCGGCTGCGGTCAGCAGTGTGTGGATCTTCTCACCGGGAACATTGCGGTGGATGAGCACCTTGGGCAGGCGCTCGGCCACATCAGAGGGCCGGGACACTCCCCAGGGATGCCAGGCCAGGGTCAATGTCTGTGGCCCAGCCGAATCCAGCATGATCCAACTGCAGCGGCGCCCAATCTCATCACAGGTGCCTTCGATGAACACCCCGCCCGGCGCTAACCGGGAGACCACGGTGTGCCAGGCATCCTCCACCTGCTCCACATCGTATTGGCGCAGCACATTGAATGCCCGGACCACCTGAGGTTGATAACCGGCGAGCTCAAAACCACCCAGTTCGAAACTCACACCGCCCTGTGGGGGCAGGACCCGCTCGGGATTGATTTCCAGACCGATGACGGTGGCGTCGGCACGCATCCGGTGGATCCACCGGCCCCATTCAACAGTGGTCGTGTGGCTGGCGCCGTAACCCACGTCCAGTACCAGTGGAGTATCCGCTGAATCCAGAAGTGACTGGATCCGGGAATGATGAAAGCACCACCGATCGAACCGTCGGAGACGGTTGATGCCGGTGGTGCCTCGGGTGATCACGCCGATTGGCTTATCCGTTTTTGCCTTGGCAAAGTCGGCGCGCAGGTTATGGGCGTGATCGGCCATTGATTAAAAACGCTCTAGAGGTTCTCGGAGATCCACTTGTCGGTCAGTGCGCCTTCGTTGGCGAAGAGCTCACCGAGTGCGTCGGCGACCTTCGGCTCGATGGCAGGTCCCATGAACGGGATGTTCACGGAGACCTCGTTGTTGTAGGCCAGGGTGGTGGAGGTGTCATCGCCGGCAAGGCCGATGGTGCCCTTGAAGTCCACAGGGGTGCCCTTGACATCGGCGTTGTAGTCGATGTGTGCGGTGCCGTCGTTAAGTGCGCTGACGGTGATCACGCGCTTGACCTTGAGGGCCTGGCTGATCATCGCACGGACAGCCTCAGGAAGGACATCTAGTGGGAGGATCTCGAAGAGGACGACTTCTGCGCCGCCATCGGTTTCGGTGAAGGAGTTGACCTCGCCTGGTTCAGGGGAGAGGTTCTCAGCGATATATGCCCAGTACTCCTGGTTGGTGAGGGCCTGGTGGACCTTCTCAGCGGACTGGTTGATCGTTACGGTGTTTTCTGTACGCGTTGCCATGAGGATAAGACTACCGTTAGTGGGGTGTTGGATTCATCGCTGACCCAGGAAATCGCCGCAGTCGACGGCGCCGAACTCGATCCGGACGTGACGTTCGCGGATCTCACGACGCTGCGCATCGGCGGAAAGCCCACGCTATCCGTGCGGTGCAGCTCCACATCAGCCGTGGCGCAGGTGGTGAAAAAGCTTGATAGCGCTGCTGTCGCCCTCCTCATTGTGGGCGGTGGCTCCAACCTTGTCGTCGCTGATGGCGACCTTGATCTGGTGGCTGTGATCATCGAAGCCGATGATGTCACCCTCAACCTCTCCACCGGGATGGTCACCGCGGAGGCCGGAGCTGAATGGGACGATGTGGTGTCGCTTTCCGTGGAAGCTGGCCTGGGTGGCATTGAATGCCTCTCCGGAATCCCGGGATCAGCTGGTGCCACCCCGGTGCAGAACGTGGGCGCCTACGGGGTGGAAATCTCTGATGTACTCACCCGCGTGCAGCTGCTGGACCGCGGAACCGGAACGGTGGAGTGGGTGGAGGCCTCGGAGCTGGATCTGGCTTATCGTTACTCAAACCTGAAGTTCACCAACCGTGCCGTGGTGCTCGCCATTGAACTCCAGCTGCACGCTGATGGTCTCTCCGCCCCGCTACGCTTCGGTGAGCTGGCACGCCGCCTGGCCGTATCGGAAGAAGAGAACGCGGCCGGGGAAGTCCGCCGCCCGATCCTCCTGGTCCGTGAGGCCGTGCTGGAACTTAGACGCGCAAAGGGCATGGTGGTGGAAACCACCGACCATGACACCTGGTCCGCCGGTTCCTTCTTCACCAACCCCATCGTGGAGCCTGCCTTAGTCGATAGCGTCCAGCGGAAGATTGCCGCGGAACGTGGTGAGCAGGAGGCCACCAGCATGCCGCGCTACGCAGCCGGGGAGGGTAAGGAAAAGCTCTCCGCCGCCTGGCTCATCGAACGCGCCGGGTTTAACAAGGGGCACCCCGGTGCTGGAGCACGCGCGGGCTTGTCCTCCAAGCACACCCTCGCGCTGACCAACCGGGGAGATGCCAACAGCGACGACCTCGTGGAGTTGGCCCGGGAGATCCGCGACGGAGTGTTCGCAGCTTTCGGAGTCACCCTCGTGCCGGAACCCGTCTGGATCGGCGTAACCCTCGATTAAGTCCCTGGCCACTGCCGGTTATGCCACCTCCGATCACTGCCACATCAGCGGTCCGGTGTCACCATCAATTTGGGGAAAGTCCTGTGACTGAGCATCTTCCAGCCACAAGGATGAGTGCTTGGCCTGATTTACTTGAGTGGTCATAACCCCGATGCTGCATATGATCCAGATCGCATGTCCGCGGGCTCCTTCTACCGTGCATAACGTCACAAGATCTTGGGCGAAACGGCCCCTTTTCCCAGAAATCTTGTGACGTTATGCACGTTTCTCTCCCTTCGGGCCCCCAGCAAAAGCACGCAGGGCCAGGAGGGCTCAACAACTGGAAGCGCACCTTCGGAGGTTACGGCATTGGTATTAATGCAGTTTACTGTCTTGGGGTTTTCGCTACTGCCCAAATTCCCCAAGCAATAATTACTAAGATTGCAATATTGCTATACCAAGGTGACTTTGCGTATAAATTTATCGGAAGGGCCACTACAGCAAGGGACAGCCAAACCTGGTTTAAAGTTTTAGCCCGCACAAGCAGCCACCGTATTCATATACTGGCCAGTCCACGATGTCAGGGCAAAAGCGGAACCCCTTCGATATCCTCGTCGGCGAGGTCGAAGGGGCCCTGTGGGAGATAGCCAAACACTGTGATCTAGGCCGGGTGCTTCTTCATCAGTTCTTCCTGGACTTCGCGGCGGCGGATCTTGCCCATCTGATCCCGGGGCATTTCCTCGAAGTGGTAGAAGGTGCGTGGCACCTTGTAGCGGGTGAGGTTTTCGCGGGCGTAGGCTTTCAGGCCTTCCGGATCTAGGGCGGCACCTTCGACCAGGGTGATGGCGGCTACCACGTTCTCGGCGCCGTCTTCGCGGGGCATGCCCACCACGGCGATGTCTTCGATGTCGGGGTGAGCTGCCAGGGCTTCTTCCACCTCGGCTGGGTAGACGTTGAAGCCACCGGTGATGATGACTTCCTTGATACGGGCGACCAGACGGATGAAACCATCTTCATCCATCACTCCGACATCGCCGGTGCGGTACCAGCCGTCGTGGAAGCTGTTCTTGGTGGCTTCCTCCTGGTTGAGGTAGCCCTTGAACACCTGTGGGCCCTTGACCAGGACTTCGCCTTCCACACCATCTGGCTGGGTTTCATCCGGATTGTCCGGGTTGGCGATGCGCACGATGGTGTCGGGGAAGGGGATTCCCACATATCCTGGGCGGCGGTTGCCGTCCATGGGGTTGCCCACGATGACCGGTGAGGTCTCTGTCAGGCCATAGCCCTCAACGAGGCGGCCCCCCGTGTGGGACTCCCAGCGGTCCACGGTGCGCACCGGCAGGGTGGAGGCGCCACAGAAGGCATTGCGTACACCCTTGATGTCAATGCCCTGCTCATCGGAGGCTTCCACGATCTTCTCGTAGAGGGTGGGCACACCGGGCAACCATGTGGGGGTGTGCTTCTTCATCACGTCCATGATCAGGTCAATGCGCGGGGTGGGCAGCAGCACCATCTCACCACCGATGAACACGGACAGGGTGCCCACCATGGTCAGGCCGTAGGCGTGGAACATGGGCAGGGCGCCGAGCATGCGCTCCGGCTTATCGCCCAGGCCCGGAACCCAGGACTTGCCCTGGAGGATGTTGGCGAAGAGGTTGCCGTGGGACAGCTGTGCGCCCTTGGGCTTGCCGGTGGTGCCGGAGGTGTACAGGATGAGGGCGGTGGTGTCCTTGGTGACGGACTTCTCAGACTCGACATCCTCACCCAGGCCACCCATGGCTGAGCTGGTCAGAACTTCAAAGGGGACGGTGTTCGGTGCGGATCCGGACAGTGCCTCACGGCTTTTGCGCAGTGCCGGGATGGGGAGTTTCAGGGCGAAACGCTGCAGGGTGGGCATGGCGTTGATCATGTTCACGGACACGATCGTCTCCAGCGCGGTGTCACCGCGCAGCTGCTCCAGGGTGGAGGCGGCCTTGTCCCAGGCGATGACCACGCGGGCACCGTGGTCCTTGAAGGGTTCGCGGAGCTCACTCGCGGTGTAGAGCGGGTTGTGTTCGATGACGGTGGCGCCCAGTTTCAGCACTGCGTAGAATGCAGCGATGTGCTGGGGGCAGTTGGGTAGGACAATGGCCACGCGGTCTCCGGGGCGCACGCCCAGGGCACGCAGACCCGCAGCTACCCGACGGACCTCTTTGTCCAGCTCACCATAGGTCTGAGACCTGCCGAAGAAGTAGGTTGCGGACCTCTCGGCGTTGATGGCCAGATTATTGTCATAGACATCCAGCAGGGTGGTGTCACCGTAATCAAGGGAGTGGGGAGTCCACTCAGGGTAGTGCTTCAACCAGGCTCTGGTTTCGTATGCCGACATGATGTCCCTTCAAAAATCTTCCGCCGTCACTTCTTCCTACCGAGTATATAGAGCTGCTGCACACCGAGTGTCCCCTGCAGACCCAGAATGGTCCCATAGACCTAGAATGGTTCCATGCGCGTTGCCATGATCTCGATGCACACCTCACCACTGCAGCAACCGGGCACCGGTGACTCCGGTGGAATGAACGTTTATGTGATGTCCACCGGTACCGAATTAGCCCGGCAGGGTGTGGAGGTGGATATCTTCACCCGTGCCACCCGGCCATCCCAGGGGGAGATTGTCCAGGTCTCACCCAACCTGAGGGTGATCAACATCGTCGCCGGCCCCTATGAGGGCCTGGCCAAGGAGGAATTATCCACCCAGCTGGCAGCTTTTGCCGGTGGTGTCCTGGAATTCACCCGCCGTGGGGGCATCGACTATGACCTGATCCATTCCCACTATTGGCTATCAGGCCAGGTGGGGTGGCTGATGCGTGATCTGTGGTGCATCCCGCTGGTGCACACCGCCCACACCCTGGCCGCGGTGAAGAACTCCTACCGCGATGATGAGGACACCCCGGAATCCGAGGCCCGTCGTATCTGCGAGCAGCAGTTGGTGGACAACGCCGATGTACTGGCGGTGAACACCCAGGAGGAGCTGTTGGATCTGGTGAACCATTATGATGCTGATGCCGCCCGCATCAGTGTGGTCTCCCCGGGTGCGGATATCTCGCTCTACACCCCGGGCAATGACCGCGCCACCGAACGTTCCAGGCGTGAGCTGGGTGTTCCGCTGCATGCGAAGGTGGTGGCGTTCGTCGGACGGCTCCAGGCGTTCAAGGGTCCCCAGGTGTTAATCAGGGCGGTGGCGGAACTGCTCGAACGCGATCCGAACCGCAATCTGCGCGTGCTTATCTGTGGCGGTCCGTCCGGGCCGACCGCAACTCCCGAGACCTACCGCACGCTGGCTACGGAGTTGGGCGTCGAAAAGCGCATTCGTTTTCTTGATCCGCGTCCACCCGAGGAGCTGGTGTCGGTCTACCGCGCCGCCGACATCATCGCGGTGCCGAGTTATAACGAATCCTTCGGGCTGGTGGCCATGGAGGCGCAGGCCACCGGCACCCCGGTGGTGGCCGCGCGCGTGGGCGGTCTGCCCATCGCCGTCGCCGAGGGCGAAACCGGGTTGCTGGTGGACGGCCACGATCCGGTGATGTGGGCAGACACCCTGGCAACGCTGCTTGACGACGACGAAACCCGCATCCGCATGGGACAGGACGCCGTCGACCATGCCCGAGCCTTCTCCTGGTCCGCCACCGCCACCCAACTGTCCTCGCTGTACAACGAAGCGATCACCACGGAGTTGGACGCCAACACACCGCGCCGGGCAGATGGTGCGCGCTGGGATTAGTGCTTTTTGGGGGTGATGTCACCCACATACCTGATTCAACGGGCATTAGACCTCATGAACTGGCAAACTGTTGGGTATGACTAACGGAAAACTGATTCTTCTTCGTCACGGCCAGAGTGAATGGAACGCATCCAACCAGTTCACCGGCTGGGTAGACGTCGACCTCACCGAAAAGGGCGAGGCCGAGGCCAAGCGCGGCGGCGAAATGCTCGTTGAGAACAATGTCCTGCCGGATATTGTCTACACCTCACTGATGCGCCGTGCCATCCGCACCGCCAACATCGCACTCAACGCAGCGGATTACCACTGGATCCCCGTTATCCGTGACTGGCGCCTGAACGAGCGTCACTACGGTGCGCTCCAGGGTCTGAACAAGGCGGAAACCAAGGACAAGTACGGCGATGAGCAGTACATGGCATGGCGTCGTTCCTACGGCACCCCGCCACCAGAGCTCGCCGATGACGCTGAGTTCTCCCAGGCTGATGATGTCCGCTACGCAGACCTCGATGCCGTTCCACGCACCGAGTGCCTGAAGGACGTTGTTGAGCGTTTCATCCCTTATTACGAGGCTGAGATTCTGCCACGCGCCAAGAAGGGTGAGAACGTTCTCATCGCCGCACACGGCAACTCCCTGCGCGCGCTGGTCAAGCACCTGGACAACATCTCTGATGAGGACATCGCAGAGCTGAATATCCCAACCGGTATCCCACTGGTCTATGAAATCACCGCTGATGGCACCGTGGTCAACCCCGGTGGCACCTACCTGGATCCGGAGGCAGCCGCAGCAGGCGCAGCCGCCGTGGCCAACCAGGGCGGAAAGTAACAGGTAGTTAAGGACACCGCTGTCGGTATCAGGTGAGCACATTCCTCGCATTTTTGGTGGGCGTGGCCGTCATGGGCCTCGCCCTACCTATTTATGCCTGGACCAAGGAGCGCTTCCGCCGACACAAATCAGCCTCCACCCTGGCTGAAAACCAGGTGACCACGGTCGGCCAGGTCCTGCACCTGGCCATCCAGGGCTCACCCACCGGCATCACCGTGATGGACCGCACCGGTGATGTCATCCTCTCCAACGGACGTGCCCATGAACTGGGCATCGTCCACCAGCGCACCGTCAACGGTGATGTGTGGCGTGTGGCCCAGGAGGCCTTCGAGGACAAGGAAACCCACGCCCTCGATGTCAACCCCTCGGTGAACCCGCGTCGCCCCGGTAACCGCATCACCGCCGTGCAGGCCGTGGTCAAACCGTTAACGCTTATCGACGACCGCTTCATCATCGTCTACGCCACCGATGAATCCGAGAACGTCCGCATGGAATCCGCACGTCGTGATTTCGTGGCCAATGTCTCCCACGAGCTGAAAACCCCCGTCGGTGGCATGGCGCTGCTGGCCGAGGCTCTGATGGAAGCCGTCGATGATCCCGAGCAGGTGGAGTACTTCGGTAACCGTCTGCAGCGTGAAGCCCACCGCATGGCGGACATGATCAATGAACTGATCTCCCTGTCCAAACTCCAGGGAGCTGAACGTCTTCCCGACATGGAACCCGTCCGGGTGGATGACATCATCGATGAAGCCATCGAGAGGACCCAGCTCGCGGCCGACAACGCCAATATCGAACTGGTCCGTGGTGACCGCACCGGCGTGTGGGTGGAGGCGGAACGATCCCTGCTGGTCACTGCCCTTGCCAACCTGATCAGCAACGCCATCAACTACTCGCCTAAATCCATGCCGGTTTCCGTTTCCCAGAACATCCGCAATGATGTGGTGATGATCCGCGTGACCGACCGCGGCATCGGGATTGCCCCGGAAGATCAGGCGCGGGTATTCGAACGTTTCTTCCGTGTGGATCAGGCCAGGTCACGTCAAACAGGCGGAACCGGCCTCGGATTGGCTATTGTCAAACATGTGATGGCAAACCACGGCGGTAATATCAGTGTGTGGTCACGGCCTGGAACGGGATCCACCTTCACACTCGAATTACCTGTGCATCATCCAGAATCTGAAGCTCAGCCTGATACCACCAAGCGACCGGGCCTGGATTCTCCGCTTCGCTCGACCGCGTCCAAAGTCACCGGACGCCGAAAGGAAAAATCATGACAACCATCCTGATCGTTGAAGATGAGGAATCGTTGGCAGATCCTTTGGCCTTTCTCCTCAGGAAGGAAGGATTCGACACGGTCATCGCGGGCGACGGCCCCACGGCCCTCGTGGAATTCAGCAGAAACGACATTGATATCGTCCTGCTCGACCTGATGCTGCCCGGCATGTCCGGAACTGATGTGTGTAAGGAACTACGCCTGGTCTCCAATGTCCCGGTGATCATGGTGACCGCCCGCGACTCGGAGATCGATAAGGTTGTCGGTCTGGAACTGGGCGCGGATGATTATGTGACCAAGCCCTACTCCTCCCGTGAACTCATCGCCCGCATCCGCGCGGTCCTGCGCCGCCGCGGTGACAGCGAGGCCGAGGCTGCCGATGATGATTTTGATGAGCAGGTCCTCGAAGGTGGCCGGGTCCGCATGGATGTGGATAGCCACACCGTCACCGTCGACGGTGACGCGGTGAACATGCCACTGAAGGAGTTCGACCTGCTGGAGTATCTGCTCCGCAACGCCGGCCGGGTGCTCACCCGTGGCCAGCTCATCGATCGTATCTGGGGCGCTGATTATGTCGGCGACACCAAGACGCTGGATGTGCATGTGAAGCGTCTGCGTTCCAAGATCGAAGAGGAGCCCTCACGCCCCCGTCACCTGGTGACAGTGCGCGGACTGGGTTATAAGTACGAACTCTGATCTTTTTTCTAACAACAGGCGGGGCACCTCAGTTTTTCACTGAGGTGCCCCGCCTGTCTGGGTAGGTCGATCCTATTCCTTGATGGCTTCCAGTGGTGCGATCCGTGCCGCACGATGGGCCGGGATGAGTGCGGAGAGCACACCGATGCCGATCGCCGCCAGGAACATCATCGTCACCTGGGTCCACGGGATCTCCGGTGGGGCCATGCCACGGCTGCTGAGGGAACTGACGATCGCCCACCCCAGGAAGGTGCCCATCCCGATGCCGAACAATGCGCCGTGGATGGACAGGATCACCGATTCCAGGGTGACCATGAGCTTGATCTGTCCACGCTGCACACCGGTGGCGCGCAAGGTACCCAGTTCCCGGGTGCGTTCACTTAAGGACAACACCAGGGTGTTGATGATGCCGAGCACCGCAATGATCACCGCCAGGGCCAACAGGCCATAGACGATAGCCAGCAGCTGGTTGATCTGGGTGCCCAGACCTCCCCGGAACTCGTCTTTGTTCTTCACCTGCACCACCAGGAACTGACTGACCGCATCGGTGAGATTACTCCGGAGCTGCTGCTCGGAGACGGATTCATCGGCCAGGACAAACACCTGGGAGCGGTGGTACGCGGACTGGGTGGTGAGCACCCGCTCAGCGGCGGCGTAGTTGACGGTCATGTGCCCCAATAGTCCGGTTTCCGCGTAGACGGCGGTGATGGGGACCCGGATGCCGTCATCGGAGCCATAAGGGTTGAGGGTGATGGTGTCACCTACCCGGAGACCGGACTGGCTGGCATAGGTGGTGGAGATCATCGCACCGGGTCGGGAATCATCAAAGGCGTCACCGGAGCGCACCGCAATGTCCAGGAAAGCATCGATATCACCCTCGAACACGGTGGTGCTCTCATTGTCCCAACCGTTGGCCTGCAGCCCGGCTGTCATGAGCATCCCGACGTCCTCCACACCAGTGACGTCCGCTGCCTGGGAGGCCACGGCGGGGGAGAGGGACAGTGAACGGGATCCACCCGCGGGTTGTCCGGGGATGGTGGTGCCGCCAATGGAATCCAACACGAAGGACGCCTGGATGGAGGATTCCACCGTGCCGAACACACTGGCCCGGGTGGTGGCTCCGATGACACCCACGCAGGAGACCAGGCCCACGCTCAGGGTCACCGCCAGCGCCGTGGTGGCGGAACGGCGCGGATTGCGCAGGGTGTTGCGCTGCGCAAGTCGTCCCACCGCCCGGAAAGGTGCACACACCGCCACGCCGAGGGTCATGCTGATCACCTGCACCAGGGTGGGGCCGGCCAGCGCGATACCGGCGAAGAACAACAGTGCACCGATACCGATGAGCACCAGGCGGGGATTGGTCAGCAACTCCTCGCCGTTGACCGCGGACACCAGGGCACCCGCCACGATCAGGCTGATGGCCAGGGTCATCAACACGGCCGCCACAAGGTTGACCCCCCTGCGCAGGGAGCCACTGCGCGAGTCCGCGGAATCAAAGGCCTGCACAGGAGGCAGATTACCAGCCCGCTGCGCTGGTGCGATGGCGCTGAACACCGTGGCCACGAGGGCGAACAACAGGGGAAGCACCACCGCGCCGGTGCCGTAGGCGATCTCGATGGAGGCGAGCTCATTGCCTGATCGGTTGAGAATGAACACCAGGAGATTGATCACGCCGATACCCACCACGATTCCCAGCACACCACCGATCGCACCGATGACCACGGCCTCCATCACCACGGAGAAACCGATCTGGAAGGAGGACACACCGATGCTGCGCAGCAGGGCGAATTCGCTGGTGCGCTGGGCCACGATCATGGCAAAGGTGTTGGCGATGATGAACGCCCCCACGATCAGCGCGATCGAGGCGAAGGCGATGAGAATATAGGTGATGAACTCCAGCTGGCGGGTGGTATCCCCGGTGGTGCGTTCCACGATCTGCTCGGGCAACAGCGGGGTGAGGTAGTTGTAGGTGCGCCCGATCTGGTTGCGCACCTGCATGGGATCCACACCGTCGTGGACGGCGATGACGATCTGGGGCGCGTGGGTGCCATCGGTGAACAGATCGAGATAACGCTCCTCGGTGAAACCGATGCCGATCCATCCCGCGGCATCGGATGGGGATTCGAAGATGCCGGAGAGGGTGGCATCAATGCGCTCAGTCGGGGTGATCACCGTGACCTGTTCGCCGACGGTGAGGTTGCCACGCTCGGCCGCCGAGACATTGACAATCACCTCTTCGGGGCCGGTGGGAACGCGTCCGTCGATAAGCACAGGCTCAGGCCCCACCCACGCGCCGGGCTCGTACATGGCAAACGGGTGGGTGCCGGAGGAGCCTGCCTGCAAGGGCAGGCCCTCGGAATCGGTGAGGATGAGGGCGGATTGCCCCGTGATCGAGGTACCGGACGGCATCCCGGGGCCGTCACCGATGATGTTGACGGCGCGCACCTCGGGGTAGCGCTCGATGGTGTCCAGGACCTCAAAGGGGACACCCGCCCGGTTGTTCTGGGTGCCGACGACCCCGACATCAACCCCTTCCACACCCGCATCCACGATCGAGGTGAAGGACCGTTCCAGAGAATCAGTCAGCAACAGGGAGCCACACAGGAAGGCTGTGCCCAACACCACGGAGAGCACCGTCAACGCCATGCGCATCTTGTTGGCCACCACGCTGCGCCACGTGGTTTTGCGCAGCGGTGAACTCAGAAATGTGGTGAGGGGATGGCGGGATGCCAGTGTGGCGCCGGGTGCGCCGGGTTGACCTCTGTGTGAGATTTCGGAGCCTCCTCGGGCTGTGATGGTGCGGTTGGCGTCAGCGCCGGTGGATGGGGGGATTGCAGCCGGGTGGGACACCGGAATTCTTAAGAATGATAAAGGTGAAAACACCTCAGTTCCCTCAGTTTAACCGCCACGGTGGACAGTTATGGTCACGCTCCCAGGAGAGGGCGGGTGGGCGTCACCGCTCAGGTGAACCCGCCCGGCGGTCGGCCTCGGCGCGGTCCCATTCACCGGAGGTCACCAGCGCGGTGGTGGGGTGGGTGCTGAACAGGCTGTTCTTAACGGTCAGTGGCAAGGTCTGACGTGCGCTGGCTCGTTCCTCCATGTGCGCGCGCAGCAGATCATAGGACTCATTGCCCATGAGTGCCCGCAGTTCACTTTCCTGGGTTTTCCACATCGGCTCACCACCGGCGTGGCAGCGCGGAGAGGTGGAACAATACCAGTCAAAATCCTCGCCACCGTTGCCCCAACCCCGACGGTTGTATTCAGTAATGGTGGTGCGCAGGATCTCGTGGCCATCGGCACGCTCCTCATAGGCCTCCAGTCGGCGCAACGGCAACTGCCAACAGACCTCAGGCTTGACGACGGTCAGGTCCTTGCCTTCCGCAGCGCCCCACTGATGGAGCGCGCACCCCGCGCCGGTCGCCCAACCCTTGCGGTTGGCGAAGATACAGGCGCCATCGGTGGTGATGGTCTTGAGTGCAGGTTCAGGATTGCCGTCATCATCATCCAACTCATCCCATTCCAACCACGGCTCGATCTCAGTTCCGTCATCAGTGTTGAGGAAGCTGTCCACCGCGGCGGGGCGGAGCTGCCAGTATTTCGCGGGCATCTCGGCGACAGCGTTGTACAGCTGATCGCGGTCAGTCTCATCGGCGAGGAAAGCACCGTGTACACAGCAACCCACATCCGGGTTGGTGGCGTTGATCCCCAGACAATCGGGGGTACCGAAGGTGCAATTCCAATGGGATTCCAGCCAGGTTAAATCAATGCTGAAAATGTGATCAGAATCGGTCGGATTGGTGAATTCATACCATTCACGAGGGAAATCCAGTGGTAGTTCCTCCCCTGTCCGGATGGAGGCGGCAGCGGGGGAGGCCTCGGGGAAGCCGAGAAAAACCGGGGACGAAGAAGACCAATTCACACTTTGCCACCCTAGACCGACTAACCTTTAGGTGTGAGATTAGGTGTATTGGACGTGGGCAGTAACACTGTCCACTTGATTGCGGTAGACGCTCGTACGGGTGGGCATCCCACCCCTATGAGCAATTGGCGTACCCCGTTGCGTCTTGTCGAGCTTCTCGACGACTCCGGGGCGATCAATGAGAAGGGGGTGAACAAACTCACCTCCGCCGTTGGTGAAGCTGCCGAACTGGCGGAAAAACTCCGCTGTGCGGAGCTGATGTCGTTTGCCACCTCAGCTGTGCGTTCCGCCACCAACAGCGAGGAAGTTCTCGACCATGTGGAGGAACAGACCGGTGTCCGCCTCAACATCCTTTCCGGTGAAGAGGAGGCCCGCCAGACGTTCCTTGCGGTGCGCCGCTGGTATGGCTGGTCCGCCGGCCGCATCACCAACCTGGATATCGGTGGTGGTTCCCTGGAGATCTCCTCTGGTTCCGACGAGAACCCGGACATGGCCTTCTCCCTGGATCTGGGTGCAGGCCGTCTGACCCATCAGTGGTTTGACACCGATCCGCCGGCCCGCAAGAAAGTCAACCTGCTGCGTGATTATATTGACGCGGAACTGGTCGTTGCCGCGCAGCAGATGCGCACGCTCGGCCCGGCACGGCTCGCTGTGGGTACCTCCAAGACCTTCCGTACCCTCGCGCGTCTGACCGGTGCCGCTCCTTCATCTGCCGGCCCCCACGTCACCCGCACCCTGACCGCTCCCGGTCTGCGTCAGTTGATTGCCTTTATCTCACGAATGACTGCAGCTGACCGTGCGGAGCTGGAAGGTATCAGCGCTGACCGTTCGCATCAGATTGTCGCGGGTGCGCTGGTGGCGGAGGCCGCCATGCGTGCTCTGGACATCGACAAAATTGAGATCTGCCCGTGGGCTCTCCGCGAGGGTGTTATCTTCACGCGGATCGATAAGGGTCTCGAGTAGATTTGTTAGGAAAGGAGTTGGCGTAGATGAGTGAAGAAAAACTTACTGTCGCGGAGCTGATGGCCCGCGCAGCCAAGGAGGGGCACTCAACGGACGCTCCCCGGCGACGTCGTCGCCGCAGCCTGGAAGATGGTGGCGTTTCCGTCGCTGAGCTGACCGGCTCCATTCCTGCTGTCAAGGAGAAGCCGGCGGAGTCCAGGCATTCCGCGGTCAAGATCGATGACCCCGCAACGCCACCGGCCACCCCGGTTGAGACTCCTGCCAGCGCTGTGTCTGAGTCGCCGGTGGAGGCCGCCGAGGTTAAAGCAGCACCACAGGTTGCGCCGAAGGCAGAGGCTAAGCCTGAGGTTGCGGCCGAGCCTGCCGTAGAGGTGACTCCAGCGGCTGAACCCGTAGCTGCACCGCAGGCGGAGGAGAGCACACCTGAAAAGGCCGAGCTCCCCGTCAAGCCCGCACCCGTGCGTTCTGCACCCAGCGAGGATGAGACCATGGTGCTCAGTATCGTGGATGAGAAGGATCCGATCCGTCTCACCACCGGTGCGTTCCCCGTGGTCCCTGCCTCTGCGGTGAAGCCCGCGCAGGTTCAGCAGTCATCTGCCGACACCCAGGATGCTGAGGCGGCCGCCGATGCGGAGTTCGCCGCCACCGGATCGGAGGATCGGGCAGCTGACTATCCTGCGGACACCATGCAGATGGACGCCACCACCGGTGAACTCGAGGTGTCTGATGCCGCTGATGAGGCTGAAGAGAAGGAATCCGGCAAGGTGTCGGTGTTCTCCGTGCTCCTCATGGCGATCGTCGGAGTGGTGCTCGGTGCCGCTGTGTTCCTCGCTTTCGAGATGCTCTGGGAGCGCCTCAACAACTGGCTGGTGGCCCTCCTGGCCATCGCGGTTACCCTGGGCATGGTCGGAATCGTCCATGCGCTGCGGACCTCCCGTGATGGTTTCAGCATGGTGCTTGCCGGTGTGGTCGGCCTGGTCATGACCTTCGGGCCCCTGCTCATCGTGTTCTAAACAGCGCTTTCTATCGCTCAGCCACGCGCAGTGATCACCGCCCATCCACCTGCGGATGGGCGGTTTTTCATGACCTGATTCTGCGCAACAGGTGGGGAAGATGGCACTGTGGAGGGTATGACAACAATTGCAGTAATTGGTGGCGGTCAGATCGGCGAGGCACTGGTCTCCGGTCTGGTGGCAGCCGACGTGAACCCACAGAACATCCGAGTCACCAACCGACGTGAGGAACGCGGAGCAGAACTCCACGAGCGTTATGGCGTGGTGGCACTCACCGACAATGCGCAGGCGGTGGATGAAGCCGATGTGGTTTTCCTCTGCGTGAAGCCGAAGATGATCCTCGATGTGCTCGCGGAGATCTCCACCACCGTGGACAACAACTCAGCAGCCACGGTGATGGTCAGCATGGCCGCGGGCATCAACCTGGCCTCCATGGAGGAGAAGGTGTCCGCGGGCCTGCCCATCGTGCGTGTCATGCCGAACACCCCGATGCTGGTGCGCAAGGGGATGTGCACGGTGACCGGAGGCCGCTTCGTTGATGGGGAGCAGCTGGACCTGGTCCAGGAGCTGCTCCGCTCCGTGGGTGATGTCCTGGTGGTGGAAGAGTCCGATATTGATGCGGTGACCGCCATGTCGGGTTCTTCACCGGCGTATCTCTTCCTGGTGACCGAAGCCCTCATTGATGCCGGCGTGAACCTGGGACTGACCCGCGCCGCAGCACAGCAGCTGGCGGTCAGTGCCTTCCATGGCGCTGCATCCATGCTCAAGGAGACCGGTAGGGAACCTTCGGAACTGCGGGCGGGGGTGTCCTCCCCGGCGGGCACCACGGTTGCAGCACTCCGTGAACTGGAGGAGAGCGGGATCCGCGGAGCATTCTTCCGTGCAGCCCAGGCATGCGCGGACCGATCCGCTGAAATGGGCCGCTCCTAAGCGCCCCTGGCCGTTACGTGGCTGTTGTGGGGCTGTTGCCTGGGGGGAAATTCATGAAATCGATTTCCCCCTGGGGTGTGCGACCAGCATCAACGCCCCCGGTGGGCTGTCTCAACCCGGTCTCACCACTGAAATTAGGTAACAATTGTCGCAATAATCACAAGAATCACGCTAAGCTGTACCACGCACGTGCGTGATCGTACTGCGGGAGGGGAAGCCCGCAGCACGCGAAATGTTGAAGGGTAGAGATGAAAATGGCTAGAGAAGATAAAGGAACCTTCCTGACAGTTGCTGAGGTCGCGGAGATCATGCGCGTTTCCAAGATGACTGTCTACCGGCTTGTTCACTCCGGTGAACTTCCGGCGGTTCGGGTGGGGCGCTCTTTCCGCGTCCATGAGAAGGCCGTCAATGACTACCTGGATTCCTCGTTCTACGAGGCTGGCTAAAACCCAGGCAGCCGTCCGCGGTCTTTCTGAGAACCCATTGAGATTAAGTCTCTCCCATCACCTCGGTGCCTCATGGCTCCACCCGGTGGGAGGGACTTCGTCATTCCTGCACCACGGTGGGCCCCGGATTTTGGAGCCCCACAGCCTGTGGGGGTAAGATGATTCACATTCGTGTCAGCGCACACCTATGGAAATTTTCCATTGCGAACAACCGGGTGGTGTTGCAACACTCACCACAGCGGTCCGCGGTTTCCGAATGTGCACTTCGGTAATGGGTGCTGGCAGGTTTTGTACGTACAACAACGATGTAAGCGAGGGAAACCGTTATGGGTTCTGTCATTAAGAAGCGCCGCAAGCGCATGTCCAAGAAGAAGCACCGCAAGATGCTGCGCCGCACACGAGTCCAGCGTAGAAAACTGGGCAAGTAGGCTTCAGACAAAAACACCACCTGCACTGCAGGTGGTGTTTTTTATTTCCGGAACCGGCGCCGCATCCGCCAGCCCGTGACACTGAACGCCGCGGTTGCCAGGGCTGGAACCCCGAAGGTGCGCACCGCTTTGCGCAGGGAACGGAAATCCCGCACCGCCCAGCCACGGTTGAGGGCTTCCGTCCGCAGTTTCCGGTCCGGGTTCACCGCCACTGCGGTACCCACCATGGAGAGCATCGGAAGATCGTTGATGGAATCGGAATAGGCGGTGCAACGGGACAGATCGAGCTTCTCAATGGACGCCAGGGCTGCCACCGCATGGCGCTTACCGGGTCCGTGGAGAATATCGCCGACGAGTCGGCCGGTGAAGATGCCGTCTTTTGCCTCTGGAACCGTGCCGAGTGCCCCGGTGAAACCGAAACGCTGGGCGAGAATCTGTGCCAGCTGGACCGGGGTGGCGGTGACCAGCCATACCTGGTGGCCGGCCGCGATGTGCATATCCGCCAGCTGCCTGGTGCCGGGCCAGGTCTTATCCGCCATGGTGCGGTCCACGATCTCCTCGCACAGCTCCACCAGTTCCTCCACGGAACGGCCCTTGATGAACTCCAATGCCTGTTCGCGTCCCTGGGCCACATCATCGGCGTTCTCGGAGCCGGAGATCTTGAATTTCAGCTGTTTCCAGATCACCGGGACAATTTCATGCAGGGTGAAGAACTTCTTCCGGAACAACCCCTGGGCGAAGACGATGAGGGAGGAACCCTGGATGAGGGTGTTGTCCACATCGAAGAAGGCGGCGGCGCCGATATCCTGTGGGACATCAGGGTCGGGGATGCTGACATGGACGGATCCGGCGGCTTCAATGGCCCCAGTGACCGAATCCACACCCGAATGGAAATCATCCAGTTCCAGTCCGTAAATGGAGGCCACCGCCTCTGCCGCCGCTGCCTCACCGGCCTGGCGCTGAGCCTCATCATCGATGGGCGGTGCGGCGATATCTTCGATGAACCTGCGGAGATTGCCCCGGGATGCGCTCCAATTAGAGAGAAAATCCTCCGGGGAGCCCATGATGTCAAAACCCCAGTTGTTGTTTCCGCTGGCTGAGCTCATGTGGTGACAAAAACCTTCCTTGTACCGAGATGAGCGGCAAGGCGCTGTGTTCGGGTGATGTTCGGGTGATGAAAAGATGATCGGGCATGATCTTAACGCCCGGAATGGGTATCGTATCCATGGTAAAGCTTTGTGCGCCACGGTGCTTGTCGTGGGTGGGCGAAGATGTAGTGAAGGGTGGCGGAACACGTGGCATCAGACCACAGTGTGGAATTGATCGTTCGTGACAACTGCGGATCCTGTGTCCGTGTGCAGGCACAGATCGAACCTGTGCTCGCGGCGGCCGGGATTGACCTGGTGGTGAGCAATGTTGATCAGGATCCCTCGTTGAAGATCGAGTTCGGTGATCGTGTTCCCGTCATCCTGGTGGACGATGAGGAGTTCGCCTGCTGGGAAGTGGACAACGACGAGTTAGCCAAGGCTTTGTTGTGACTCCGGCGATTGAGCGCTACCGTGAATCAATAAACTTTGATTCATTCTTTCGATTGATCAGTCCCTCCTTTGAAAGTCGGGTGAGATAGTGAGCGTGCTCGTTGTGGGAATGTCCCACAGGTCAGCACCTGTGGCGCTTTTAGAGCGCCTCAGCATGGACGACTCCGTCCGTGGACAAACCACTTCTTCCCTCGTGGAACGGCCGTCACTGTCTGAGGCTCTCATCGTCTCTACGTGCAACCGTCTCGAGGTCTATACGGTAACCAGCAGTTTCCACAGCGGCGTCAATGATGTCGTGGAGGTGCTCCACGAGGTCAGTGGTGTGGACATCGAGACCCTCCGTGGTTATCTCTATGTTCGCTACGCCGATGCCGCGGCCGAGCACATGCTGGTGGTGGCTTCCGGTCTGGATTCCATGGTGGTGGGGGAGCAGCAGATCATCGGTCAGGTGCGCACCGCCTACCAGCAGGCCACTGATGCGGGAACCGTCGGTCCGGCACTGCATGCCCTGGCGCAGACCGCCCTGCACACCGGTAAGCGTGTCCACTCCGAGACTGACATTGATGAGGCGGGTGCCTCCATGGTGTCCTTCGCCATCGATCAGGCTCTCGCCCAGATGGGTATTGATCCGGCTTCGGAGAATCCCCTCGCGGGTAAGACCGCCCTGGTGTTGGGTGCCGGGGCGATGAGTTCGCTGGCGGCGACACACCTGGGTCGGGAGGGCGTCGATAAGCTCGTTATGGCCAACCGCACCCGCGAGCGTGCCGAGCGGCTGGCCTCGCACTCGGAGCAGGCCGGTGTGCCTGCCGAGGTCATTGACTACGCCGAGCGCGCCCACGTGCTCAGCCGGGTTGATCTGGTGGTGTCCGCCACCGGCGCCGATGATTTCACCATCAAGCCCAGTGACATCCCCGTGGATGCGCAGCTCATGCTCGTGGATCTGTCCATGCCGCGTGATATCGATGATGCGTGCATCGAGGTCCCTGGTGTGGACCTGGTCAACATCGAAAGGATGCACCGCGCCAAGCGCGAGGATCCCACCGGGGATGCCACCGAAGGTGCTGATGCCCTGGCGATCGTCCGGGAGGAGCTGGAGGCGTTCACCTCCGAACAGCGCATCCGCGATGTGGTGCCGGCTGTGTCCGCCCTGCGCAGGCAGGCCAACGAGCTGCTCAACCAGGAACTGGACCGTCTCCACTCCCGCACCCCGGACATGTCCGAGGAGGACCGCAAGGAAGTCACCCGTGCAATCCGCCGTGTGATGGACAAATTCCTGCATGAACCCACGGTGCGCGTAAAGAAGCTGGCGGCCCGGTCCGGAACCGTGTCCTATGAGTCTGCGCTGCAGGAACTCTTCGGATTGGAAGCAGTGCAGACCACCGCGCCCGCCACGATCACCTCCGTCAACGCGTCCGAACTTCCCGATGCAGGTATTGTCGCCATCGTGAACTCACCTACCTCCACAGGCCAACCCGTGTCTGTGGACGGTTCCTAAACTTCCATAACTTCAAGGAGTGGAATGACTCTCAGAATCGGTACCCGCGGATCAAAACTGGCCACCACCCAGGCTGGCCACATGCGGGACAAGCTCAAGCATTTCGGCCGTGACGCAGAACTGACCATCATCACCACCCCGGGCGATGTGAACATGTCACCGGTGGAACGCATCGGCGTGGGTGTATTCACCCAGGCCCTCCGCGATGCGCTCATGGCTGATGAGATCGATGTGGCGGTGCATTCCTTCAAGGATCTCCCGACCGCACCGGACCCACGGTTCCACCTGGTGGTGCCCACGCGCGCGGATGCCCGCGATGCGCTCATCGCCCGGGATGGTCTGACCCTGAATGAGCTGCCTGAAGGCGCCAAGGTGGGCACCTCCGCACCGCGACGCATCTCCCAGTTGAAGGCCATTCGCCCTGACCTGGAGATCCTGCCACTGCGTGGCAATATCGACACCCGCATGGGCAAAGTCACCGACGGTGAATTGGATGCCGTGGTGCTGGCCTTCGCCGGTTTGTCCCGCGTGGGAATGCAGGACCGTGCCACCCAGGTCTTCGACCCTGAAATCCTCATGCCGGCTCCGGCCCAGGGTGCTCTGGCAATCGAGTGCCGCGTGGAGGACGAGGACATCGTCACCGCGCTCAACATGCTCATGCATGCTGATACATACGTCACAGCGGTGGCGGAACGCACCGTGCTCAACCGCCTGGAGGCAGGCTGCACTGCACCGGTTGCAGCACACGCCACCCTGGACGGTTATGCCGGTGACACCATGACCCTGACCGCCGGGGTGTTCGCTCTCGATGGCAGTGAGCAGCTGGTTTTCAGTGCCCAGGGTCCGGGCGATCAGCCGGTGGAGCTGTCCGAGCAGGTCGCGGCCCAGCTCATTGAACATGGCGCCGCAGAGCTGATCGGCTAACTGACACCCGCCTGCCGGGAGTCGGAGAGTTGGGTAACAGGTTGGTGTCTTAGGGGAATTTCTCTGTTCCCCGTGTAACAATGGATCAAAATGAGTTGAATTGGCGACATTGGTGACATTGTTCGCCCCGACACGTGGAAGAGACCCGCTGTTGTGGCTGAATTGAAAATTACAAAGAAGCACCTCACCATCCACCTGTCCTGGTGGGAGAAGATCGGTGCCCGTCGCAGCCATCTCACGGTTCCCCTGCGCGCGATCCGTGATATCCAGGTGGTGGACAATGCCCTCGACTCCGCTGATGTCCCCGGTGTCCGGGGCATGGTCCGTATCCCAGGTGTCTTCGTCGCCGGCACCCGGGCCGGGGGATTCCTCACTGAGGAGAACCACCGCAATGTTTTCAGCGTGTGCCGCCGCAACGATCCGGGCCTGGTCATCGAATTAGACAAGGTCAGCATCGGCCGCATCGTCGTGTCCACCCAGGACGCCGAGAAGTACGCCTCGGAGCTGGCCCTGGCCCGCTAGCCGTTGCGCTGAAACACCTGGGGATTCTGCAGCTTCACCCTCATTTGGTTACCATCGGGCCCACATCGATCCGAAGCAACCAGATGCATGAGGAGAAGTACATGTCCAAGAAGATTCTTGTCATTTCCACCGATTTCGGCACCGAGCGGGATGAGCTGGTGGTGCCGGTGGACAAGCTCAAAGGCCTCGGCCATGACGTCACGGTGGCCACGCCCAACGGTGAGCCGGTTCAGACCGTGCTCAGCGACAAGGACTGGGATCTCGAATTCCCCGTCGACGGAAAGCTCTCCGGGTACACCTCCACCGATTTCGACGTGATCGTCCTGCCCGGCGGCACCGTCAACTCCGACAACGCCCGCCTGGACACCGAAATCCTCGACCAGCTGAAGAAGCAGGCAGGGGCAGGCCGCACGGTTGCGGCCATCTGTCATGCGCCGTGGGCGCTTATCGACGCCGGTCTGGCCCCCAACAAAAACCTCACGTCCTACACCTCCGTGCGGATTGACCTGGAAAATGCCGGTGCCACCTGGCATGACGTCCCCGTCCAGATCTGCAACACCGATGAGTGGACACTGATCACCTCCCGCAATCCGGGCGATCTGGATCCTTTTATCGAGGCAATCGATCAGGCTTAGTAATACTTCCATAACCCGCCCCGCGAACCGTGATCTCTCATCCGGTCCGCGGGGTTTGACCTATGGAAGGGTTCATTTCCGGGGGCATCAACAGTGGGGTGGTGAATCGGGTGATCAGGGCTGTGACCTCCTCGGAGGGCTGCGGATCCCAGGTTGCCCAGGTGCGCACCACAAGATCATCACCGGCGGCATCTTCACCTTCGAGGGGGATCCACACCCAACCGGGGAAGTTCTTGGCGGCGGAGGTTTTGGTGGTCAGTGCGACATCCGCATCAACCAGGTCAGCGATGAGCGCGCTGTACTGACCGAATTTGCGGAAGATCCAGGTGGCATTGACGCCGGCGGAGAGCATCGCATTTTTGAGGATCTCCTCCTGGACACGGACCTCTCCGCGGGAATGCGCCAGGACACGGAGACCCTCCATGTCCACCAGTGTCGCGGAATCACGATGGTGGAGAGACTCTAAAAGTGCCGACTGCTCCCGGACGACAATGCCCAGCCGCTGCTGATAAACCAGCTGGGTGGGGAAGGCCTCACTCCGTCTCCTGGCCAGGGCAATATCCAACTTCTTCTGTTTGAGCATGGTGAGCTGTTCATCTGTGGGGGCCTCGATGAGTGAGACGCGGAAGCTTTCCCCGGTGGTGACCAGGCGTTCCTGCAGCCAGGAATTGGGCAGACCGGGCGGTACACCGATGTTGATGCTGGTGATGAGGTGTTCGCCTGAGCGGATCTCATCCACCAGTGACTGCATCCGGGTCATGATCTCCACGGCCTCGTCGTGAAGCGCCTCGCCGGCTCTGGTCATGTGGACTCCACGGGAGTGGCGTTCCAACAGAGGGGCACCGATCTCAGCCTCCAATGCGGACATCTGCCTGCTCAGTGCTGGTTGGGAGATGTGAAGTTCCTCCGCGGCCCGGTAGATCTGGCCATGTCGAACTACCTCGACGAAGGATTTCAACTGTTCCAGATTCATGGTTCTGCTCCTGTCTGCGGAAAGACCACCTCTGGTATGCGATAACCGCATACCACAGTTGTGCTATATGCATTTGTACTATAGATCAGGCTCACATATTCTTCACCCAAAGGGACACACCATATTCCCTCTTCCTGACCGAAGGTAGGAAAAGTCATCATCACCGGACTGATGCCACCCTCCGGCCGACCGCGCTACCCCTTATCGTCCATCACCGCGTCAGCGCACTTTCACCCCTGAACGGTCCTTTAGAAAAGGAATAATGATGAGCAAGAACCCACAGGGTTCCCTGAACCTTGATTCCCCAATTCCCGGGGGCGCTCAGGACCCGGGCACCCACCCTGCCAAGACTCCGAAGAAGGCAGCGCTGTCCAGCTGGATCGGTTCAGCGCTGGAATACTACGACTTCGCTGTCTATGGAACAGCCGCCGCCCTGGTGCTCAACCAACTGTTCTTCCCCGAGGACACCGCCCCAGGAGTGGCCATCCTGGCCTCCATGGCCACCGTGGGTGTTGCCTATATCGTCCGTCCACTCGGTGCCCTGATCATGGGGCCGCTGGGCGACCGGTATGGCCGGAAATTTGTTCTGATGCTCTGCCTGTTCCTCATTGGGGCCAGCACGTTTATCGTGGGCTGTCTCCCCACCTTCGATCAGGTGGGTTATCTGGCACCGGCGCTGCTGGTGATGTGCCGCATCATCCAGGGTCTGTCCGCCTCGGGTGAGCAGTCCAGTGCCATCTCCGTGTCGCTGGAACACGCCACGGAACACCGGCGCGCACTCACCGCCAGCTGGACCCTTCACGGAACACAGTTCGGAACCCTGCTGGCCACCGCGGTATTCATCCCTTTCACCATCTTCCTCAGTGAGGAAGCCCTGATGTCCTGGGGTTGGCGCGTGCCGTTCTGGCTCTCCGCAGTGGTGGTCCTCGTTGCCTTCCTGATTCGTCGCGGACTGGAGGAACCACCGGCCTTCCGTGAGAACAAGGCCGCCAGCACCCGGGAAGCATCCCCGCTGGCCATCACCTTGAAGTACCACAAGGCAGCTGTTGCCCGTGTCGCCGTCGCCGCGATGATCAACTCCGTCAATGTCGTCTTCACCGTCTGGTCCCTGTCGTTTGCCACCAATGTGGTCGGACTGGATCGCTCCACCATGCTGATGGTTCCGGTGGTGGCCAATGTGGTTGCCCTGCTGACCATTCCCTTCTCCGGTCTGTTGGCTGATCGCTTCGGGCGTCGCCCGGTATTCATCATCGGTGCCATCGGTGCGGGACTGGCCATGAACGGCTACCTGAGTGCGATCTACTCCGGCAACTGGCTCATGATCTTCTCCATGGGCATCGTGATGTCCGGTCTGCTGTACTCCCTGTCCAATGCGGTGTGGCCGGCGTTCTACGCTGAAATGTTCCCCACCTCTGTGCGTGTGACCGGCCTTGCCCTGGGAACCCAGATCGGTTTCGCCGTCTCCGGTGGTTTCGCCCCGATCATCGCCTCCCTGCTGGCAGGTGCCGAGGGGGACAACTGGGTACAGGTCGCCATCTTCGTCGGCGTGGTCTGTGTCATCGCCGCGGGTGCAGCCGCGACCGCCAAGGAAACCAAGGATCTCAACCTCGATGAGATCGACGCCCTGCACTTCGCCCGTGGTGAGGCCGCGGATCTGGCACGCACCGGTGCCGCGGCCGTGGCAACACGCCCCACCACAGTGACCGTCAGCCCGGATGGATCGCTGAGCAGGACGGGGAGGATCACCTCCGACACCTACCGTGATGAGTACAAGGAATCCACACTCTGATGAAAACGTCGATCGCCACAGTCTGTCTATCCGGAACCCTCGCGGAGAAACTCCGCGCCGCCGCCGATGCGGGTTTTGATGGGGTTGAGATCTTTGAACAGGATCTCATCGTCTCCCCGCACTCCCCGGAACAGATCCGTCAACGCGCCGTAGACCTGGGCCTGACCCTGGATCTCTTCCAACCCTTCCGGGATTTTGAGGGGGTGGGGGAGGAGGAGTTCCGCAACAACCTGCGCCGCATGGAGGCGAAGTTCCACCTGATGAACAGGCTGGGGATCGACACCATCTTGCTGTGTTCCAATGTCGCCACCGCCACCATCAATGATGATGAACTGTTTGCTCAGCAACTGCGTCGCGCCGGCGACTTGGCTGCGCACTACGACATCCGGATCGCCTATGAGGCACTGGCCTGGGGCAGGTTTGTTAATGATTTTGAGCATGCCCAGCACATCGTGGACCTGGCTGATCACCCACAGGTGGGCACCTGCCTGGACACCTTCCACATCCTCTCCCGCGGATGGGAAACCGGGGCGGTGGAGCAGATCCGCGGTGAGAAGATCTTCTTCGTCCAGCTCGCTGATGCGCCGACACTGAGCATGGACATCCTGTCCTGGTCCCGTCACCACCGGGTATTTCCCGGAGAAGGTGATTTTGACCTGGTCAAGTTCATGACCCACCTGGCCCGCACCGGATATGACGGGCCGATCTCCCTGGAGATCTTCAATGATTCCTTCCGCAAGGCCGATGTGGCCCGCACCGCGATTGACGGCCTGCGGTCCCTGCGTTGGCTGGAGGATCAGACCTGGCATACGCTTGGCAGCGCTGAGCGGAGCGGACCCCTTGAGCTCACACCCCTGCCGGAGGTGGCGGAACCGGAGGGGATTGATTTTCTGGAGATCTCCACCGGCAGGTTGGGGGAGACCATCAGAACCCTCCACCAGTTGGGTTTCCAGCTGGGAGGACACCACCGCAGCAAGCCGGATTATCAGGTGTGGGTTCAGGGGGACGTGCGGATCATCATCGGCGATCGCGGACCCACCGGCGCCCCGACCACCATCACCGGCCTGGGTTTTGCCACCCCGGATCCAACGTCGGCACAACGACGCGCCCAGCTGCTTCAGGCCCGCACCATCCCCCGGGAACGGGAGGAGGATGAAGCTGATCTCCGCGGTGCTTATGCTCCTGACGGCACCGAAGTCTACTTTGCCGAGGTGACCCCCGACGGATTCCCCACCTGGCTGGGTGAATTCGGTCTGGAGAAAACCGATCAGGTGACAGATTGCCTCATCACCGGGGTGGACCACATCAACCTCGCGCAGCCCTGGCAGCACTTTGATGAGTCCATCCTGTTCTACACCTCGCTCATGGCTCTGGAAGCCCAGGGGCAGGATGAGTTCCCAAGCCCCATCGGCCTGATCAGCAACCAGGTGATGAGATCCCCCAATGATGCCGTGCGTCTCTTACTCAGCATCGCCCCCGAGGATGGCGAGCAGGGTGATTTCCTCGATGCCGCCTACCCGGAACACATCGCATTGACCACCTCCGATATCGTTGCGGTCGCCCGACGTGCCCGCAGACGCGGGCTGGAATTCCTTCCGGTGCCGGATAATTACTTCGAGGATCTCCAGGCACGTTTTGACCTCGATCCGGGCTTTCTTGCCACCCTGCGGGAGAATAACCTGCTCTATGACTGTGATGAACACGGTGAGTTCCTGCACTTCTATACCGGCACCCTGGGCACCATGTTCATCGAGGTCGTGGAACGCCGCGGAGGTTTCACCGGCTGGGGAGAGAGCAACGCCCCGGTCCGTCTCGCCGCCCAGTACCGGAAAGTCCGCGATGCCGAACGCGGAGTCCCACGCTGAAACAATGAGTGAAGGAGAACAATCCATGAGCGGACGTATTCTGCTGCTCAACGGCCCCAACCTCAACATGCTGGGTTTGCGGGAACCGGAGATCTACGGCGAGGCCACGCTGGATGATGTGGTGGCACTGACGCGTGAACAGGCCCGGGCACACGGGTGCACCATCGATGCCGTGCAGAGCAACCACGAAGGCGATCTCATCGATGCCCTGCACCGCGCCCGCGGCACCCATATCGGGTGTGTGCTCAATCCTGGTGGACTGACCCACACCTCGGTGGCGTTGTTAGATGCGGTGAAGGCATCAGAACTGTCCACGGTGGAGGTCCACATCAGCAACCCCCATGCCCGGGAAGCATTCCGACACCATTCCTATATTTCCCTGGCCGCCAGGGCTGTGATCGCCGGTGCGGGTATCCAGGGTTATGCCTTCGCCGTGGATATCCTCGCCGCCGACCATGTCTCAAGAAAGATAAGCAACTGATGAACCGCACCAGCATTCTCCTCGGCCTGATCGGCGAGGATATCTCACTGTCACGCACCCCCGCCATGCACGAGGCGGAAGGCCTCGCGCAGGGGGCCGCGACCGTATACCGGCGCATCGACACCCTCACCACCCGCGCCGGGAATCGCTCTTTGAAAGAGCTTCTCGACGCCGCCCGCGCCACCGGCTTCAACGGCCTCAACATCACCCACCCCTACAAGCAGGAAATCCTGCCGTTGCTGGATGAGGTATCCGAACAGGCCTCCCAGCTGGGCGCGGTGAACACCGTGGTCATCGATGAGGAGGGAAAAACCACCGGCCATAACACCGATGTCACCGGTTTTGCCCGTGGGCTCGAGGAAGGCCTACCTGATGCCACCATGACCACCGTGGTTCAGGTTGGTGCCGGCGGGGTGGGCAATGCCGTGGCCTATTCCCTGGTCACCCACGGCGTGGAGCAGCTGAAGGTGGCGGATCTGGATCCAACCCGTGCGGAGGCACTGGCCCGGGATATCAATACGGCCATCGGCAGGGACGCGGTGATCGGTGTGGATGCCCGTGGCGTTGAAGAACATATTGCTGCCGCGGACGGTGTGGTCAATGCGACCCCGATGGGGATGCTCGCCCACCCCGGCACGGCCTTCGACACTTCCTGCCTGACCCCACAGCACTGGGTGGGGGACGTGGTGTACATGCCTATCGAGACTGAGCTGCTGGTCACCGCCAGGGAACTGGGGTGCAGGACCCTGGACGGCACCCGAATGGCCATCCACCAGGCAGTTGATGCCTTCCGTCTCTTTACCGGGTTGGAACCCGATGTGGAGAGAATGCGTGAGGCATTCCTGTCTTCGTAGAGGCAGGACTGAGCTTATTGTTTCACCCACAGGGGAAACATCCCACAGGGGAAACATCCCACAGGTGAAACATCCCACAGGTGAAACATCCCACAGGTGAAACAACAAACTTAGTCAACATATGCGATATCTGGATCCTGCCAGTGGTTATGAAGTAAAACGATCTGCTGAGCAAGGACACGCGCAACAGATAAGGAGGGAAGATCATCCACGTCAAACCAGCCCAGCTGACTGGTTTCCTGACTGGTGAATTCAAGATCAACAGGTTTCAGGGCCTGGCAGATAAAAAACAGTTTGTAGATGTGTCGGTCGTAGACTGGTTCATGCGGCCACTGGTGTCGGTCAATAACCGCAGCCAGATGAGTGGCACGGACAGGAACGCCTACTTCTTCCAGTGATTCCCGTTCCACAGCCTCACGTGGTGTTTCAAGGACATCACACCAACCACCAGGCAACGTCCACAACCCATTATCGGCGATTTCACGGACAAGAAGGACCTGGCCGTGGTCATTGAATATTCCAGCCCGCACATCGATCTTCGGGGTGGTGTACCCGGCGGTAGCAGCAATCTCTCGTTGATACTGAGCCAAAGGTGCGGTGCTTAAAGCCTGCATTAACGTGTTTGCCAGGGCCCCAACCCGGTGGAAACGTTCAATATCGAAATCATCGCGACAGTAGGCAAGGCCGGATTCGGCAATCGCCGACAGTTCCATCGCAATCTGGATTACCTCATTAGGCTTGTGCTCGGTAGTCATCTTCTCGACGGTACTAGGCATAACACCCTGAAGTGGCCTGGGTTGGCGCGAGGGCATGATGTTCCTCCTGTGTTATATCATGCCCTCTCACTAACCCAGGCCGGTTTATAGTGATCTACCTAAGCGCTGGTGGTGGCCGGTTCCTGTTCCGGGGTGGTGGGGTTTTTATCGGACTTGCGGTGGCGCAGATGTTGGATCGCACTGACGGCCAAGCCGATGGACAACAGACCGTAGATGGCGAGAGTGAAGGGGCTGCTGATGAGGATGGATGGATCCCCTTCAGAGACAGCGAGGGCACGTCGCAGTTCGGTTTCAGCCAGGGGACCGAGCACAACCGCGATGAGCACCGGTGCCACCGGGATGTTATAACGGCGCATCATGAAGCCCAACAGGCCCAGGCCCAGAACCAACCAGAGATCGAAAGTGGAAGCACTGATGGAATACACACCAAGCATGGACAACACAGTGATACCGGCATAGAGGTAGGGGCGTGGGATATTGAGGAGTCTCGCCCACATGGGAGCAAAAGACCAGTTGAGGATCAAAAGGATGAACAGCCCGATGAACAGCGAGGCCAGCAGGGTCCACACCATATCGCCGCTGCGCTCGAAGAGAAGCGGCCCGGGCTGCATTCCATACTGCTGGAAAGCAGCCAGCATGATCGCTGCAGTGGCTGACGTGGGAAGTCCCAGAGCGAGAAGCGCACCCATGGCGGTGCCTGCTGTGGCGTTGCCGGCGGCCTCAGGAGCGGCGAGACCTTTGATGGAGCCGGTGGTGCCGAATTCCTTGTCGCCAGCGCGTTTAGCCAGCTGTTTCTCCGTACCGTAGGCCAGGAAGGTGGGAACCTCTGACCCACCGGCGGGAATGAGGCCGAAGGGTGCGCCGAATCCGGTGCCACGCAACCAGGCGGGAAGAGCCGCGCGGAAATCCTTGCGGGTCAGGCGGGCGAAACCCTTTGGCTGGATCAGGTCAGGGACTTCCTCCCGGTGGATTCGGGAAGCGACACGGAAAACCTCACCGAGTGCAAGGAGACCGACGGTGATGACGATGATGGAGATGCCGTCGAAAAGCTCCGGCATGCCGAATGTAAACCGTGATGTTCCACTGGGGCCGTCAATACCAACCATGACCAGAGCCAGTCCGATACCCAGCGCTGCAAGACCACGGAAAACAGATTCTGCGACGACCGCGGAAATGGCCAGGAATGCACCAACCGCCAGTGCGAAGTATTCAGCAGGGCCGAACATGGTGGCCAGGCGAACCAGCGTGGGGGCGAAGAACACCACGAGCGATGTAGCGATCAAACCACCGATGAAGGCACCGATCGCCGCGGTGGCCAGGGCTTTTGCCGCCTGTCCGTTCTTAGCCATCCTGTGGCCTTCGAAGGTGGAGGCGATTGCAGAGGAATTACCCGGTGTATTGAGCAGGATACCGGCGGTGGAATCTCCGAAGAGACCACCGAAATAGACACCGGCGAACATGATGAATGCGCCAGTGGGATCCAGGGCGAAAGTGATGGGGAGCAGGAGGGCAACGGCCATGGCCGAACCCAGACCGGGGAGAACACCGACTGCGGTACCAAGGACCGCACCGATGAACACCCACAGCAGATTCATCGGGGTGAGTGCGGCCCCGAAACCCTCAAAGAGGAGTGATAGCTGGTCCATTACAACAGTCCTTCCAGAAAGCCGGGAGGCAGCGGGAGGCCGAGCCCGTCATTGAATGCGAGTTGAATTACAGAGGCGAACAACAGGGCGACGCCGAGATCGATAAAGGTTCGCCGGGATCCCAATGCTCGAACAACCACCCAGAACAGGAATGTTGCGCTGAGAACCCAGCCGACCGGGTTCAGAATGAGAATGAACAAGGCGATGCCACCGAGGATCCACCCCAGGGTTTTCCAGTCTGAGTAGGTGGCCCAGTCCTCTGAGTACCGACTGAAACGACGACGGGCGCGCTCATTATCAATAGAACCGAGGTCCGACAGCATGTCTTTGGAGAAGTTGCCCCGCCCCGGGTGGGGCTCTCCATCCGGGAGGGTTGGCCGCCGAAGAACAGATACCGTGATGGCGGCTGCAGCGATATACAGCAACCCGGAGATGAGGAGAGGGAAGAACTGGGGCCCGGGCCGGGAGGAGCCAAGGACCTCCATGGTGAGGCCACCATAGAGCAGCCAACTGGCTACCACCACAATGAGGAGGACGAACCCAAGTTCACCGCGGCCTGCGAACCAACCCCAACGTGATTTCACGCCGAAGTCTCCGGGGGATGTGGTTGATGGGGTGGAGACCGATTTCCACTTCGGTGAAGGTGAGGTGGGGGATGGGAGTGGGCTTTGTTGCGTGGTCATAGTCCGAGCTCCTTCACAATATTATTGGCGGTTGATACTTCGTCCTGGATGAACTGCTCGAACTCTTCGCCCACCTGGTAGGTATCAATCCAGCTGTTGCGGCTGACGGCATCCTGCCATTCCTGTTGTGCGTGGAGCTCCTCGATGATGGCGGACAGCTCCTGTCGGGCTTCATCGGAGATCCCGGGTGGAGCGACAAAACCACGCCAGTTGGACATCGAGACATTCACTCCCTGTTCAACAAAGGTGGGAACATCAGAGTCGGGAAGCCGTTCCTCCGAGGAAATGGCTAAAGCGCGCAGATTCCCAGCCTCGATCTGATCTTTCACCTCGTTATAGCCGGAGATGCCGGCCGCGGTGGTGTGTGCAAGAAGGGAGTTCAACGCCTCACCGCCACCTGAGTAGGCGATGTAGTTGACGCTGCGGGGATCCATGCCCACTTCCTGGGCGAGGAGACCACCCAGGAGGTGATCGATGGAACCAAGTGATCCACCACCGATGGAGGTGGCGCCAGGATTGGACTGCCAGGCCACGAGGAAATCATCCAGTGTCTGATAAGGAGAATCTGCCGGAACCACCAATACTGCATAATCATCAGCCAACCGGGCAATTGGGGTGACATCATCGAAGGATTCTGCATTATTTGCCAGTTCGATGGCCCCCACCATGACCCCTCCGGTAACCATGAGTAGATCTTCTCTGCCGGTTTCCTGCACGAATTGGCTGAGACCGATCGTGCCACCGGCTCCGGGAATATTCACCACCTGGGGATTGGTGACGATACCTGTGGATCGCATAACTGCCTGGGCCTCGCGTCCGAATCCATCCCAACCACCACCGGGGGCGGCCGGCGCGATGAGCGTGAGTTTGCTGCGGGCGGTACTGACTCCGCCGCTGGATGCCGCACTGATAAACGCCAGGCTGGCAACCACAAAGACCACGGCGAAGAAGGCACCCAATTTCAAAGTTCTAGTCATCTGAGGGTCCAACGTCCTCTCTTGCATTAGTTTGTTATGGCCACATTCCAAGCCATGTGTATACATTTGTACACTATGCTGTGGATCACATCAAGGGGCAGTTTTCCCAGCTGTTGGCGGTCGATTTTGCAGCTTCTGCTGTTCCTGTCCGCGACTTCCGTCTCACTGATCGGAAAAAAGTGCTTGACAGAACCTTTTGAATACAGTTGTATACAATGAAGGAAATGGACTTGAGGAAAGGAAAAACATGGCTCTACAAGATGCGCTCCGTCGGGAACAGACTGAAGTGATTGTGGTTGGTGGGGGAAATGCAGGCTTCACCGCAGTCCACGCGGCAGCCACCAGAGGCAGGAAAGTCATGCTCCTGGAACGGGGGACTGAGGATATGGCTGGGGGAAACAGTTTCTACACCGCCGGAGCCACCCGCATCGTTCATGATGGACTGGAGGACCTCCAGGACCTGGTTGAACATGATGACCGCCATGATCGCTCCGTTGTACCGCCGTATTCTGCAGATGAGTACAGAGCTGATCTGGAGAAGGTGACAGAGGGTAAGAATGATCCTGAGCTCACTGATGTTCTGGTGAAAGAGGTATCACCCACGCTCCGCTGGTTGAAGTCCCTGGGGCTGAAGTACCGGCTCATGTACGAGCGTCAGGCCTATGAACGCCCAGACGGCAGCTTCCTCTTCTGGGGTGGCCTGCATGTGGGTAATGTCGGCGGTGGCGAAGGTTTGATCGCTGATCACACCCGTGTGGCCAGGGAGCATGGTGTGGATATCCGTTATGGATACCGGGCCACCTCACTGATCACTGATGGGGGCAAAGTGATTGGGGTTCGCGCTGATACTGACGAAGGGCCCGTGGAGATCTTTGCGGAATCTGTGGTGCTCACCGCAGGAGGTTTCGAATCGAACCCGGAGATGCGCCGGGAGTATCTCGGTGATGGATGGGAAAATGCGAAGGTCCGTGGCACGCCCTACAACCAGGGTGACATGATTCGTGCTGCCCTTAGTATTGGCGCGGACGCCGGTGGTGATTTCTCCACCTGCCACAGTGTGCAGTGGGATGCCTACACCCCGAATAATGAAAGCAACCGTGAGCTGACCAACCGTCTCACCCGTCAGAGCTATTTCCTGGGTGTCATTGTGAATCGCAACGGTGAACGCTTCCTGGATGAGGGCGCGGATTACCGTAATTACACTTATGCCAAATATGGCCGTGAGATTCTCAAACAGCCAGGTTCTGTCGCATATCAGATCTTTGATTCCACGCTGCGGGGAATGCTCCGGACCGAGGAATATGACATGCCGGGCATTTCTGTCGAATCAGCGGACAGCATCGCGGAACTGGCGCGCAAAATCAATGTGGATGAAAAAACACTGGTGGCGACGGTGGAGGACTACAACGACAAAGCTGACCGCGAGATTGAATTTGATCCCACCGTAAAGGATGGAAAATCCTCTGATGCTGAGCCGAAGAAGAGCAATTGGGCGCTCCCCTTGGAAGCTGGCCCGTTCTACGCCTACCCGGTGACCTGTGGCATCACCTTCACCTTCGGCGGCGTGAAAACTGACACCCACGGTCGGGTGCTCAACGGTGACGGTGAGCATATCGAAGGCCTCTATGCCGCAGGTGAGATGTTGGGTGGACTATTCAGCTCCAATTATCCGGGCGGAAGCGGGCTGGCTGCGGGTTGTGTATTCGGGCGCAGGGCTGGGGCGCTGGCCTGACCAGCTAGAATTGGGTGAGCTGGATAAACACGGAGGGAATGGAGGTGTGCGGGATGACTGAACCCCGAAAAGTCGATGGTGATGCTATCTTCCACTTATTACGTGAGGAGATCCTGACAGGAGTGCATCCTCCCGGCACACCCTTCCGTGAAATTCCTCTCACTGAGCGTTTCGGGGTGTCACGCACGCCTATCCGCGCGGTTCTCTCCCGTTTGGAACAAGAACGTCTCCTGGTGCGGATTGACCGCGGGCTACGTGTCCCTGAGGCAGATCCTGAACGGGTGATTCAGGTATATGATCTGCGCATTCAGTTGGAGGGCACTGCCGCCGGCGAGGCTGCACGCGCCCATCAACTTTCTGATCTGTTGAAGTTGGAGGCGCTTTTAGCACGCGATCGGTCATTGGAGCATCCTGATGAGCAGCAGCGGATCAGCACCAACCTGGAATTCCATGATGCGATCTGGCAGGCCACCCATAATCCTGTTCTCATTGATCTGCTGGGACGTCTCAATACCCACCTGATTCATTACCCCACCTCCACCCTGTCTGTGGGGGGACGGTGGGAACGGGCCCTGGATGAACACGAAGCTATCCTGAAGGCGATCGAGGATCGGGATGAGGAGCGTGCCTCGAACCTCCTGCGTGAGCACATGAAAGATGCAAAGCGCACGCGCCTGCAACTCCTGCGCGAACACGCGATTAACCAACTCTGACGCCGTCCACCTGCCTGGCGGGTGTTCCGCAGGGAACAGTGGTCATCCCCTCCGGCAAGCCCTTCCGGAGGACCATCTCGTTCCTGTATTCATGCAGCTATGGGTTTTGAGCTGGGACGATGCACGATTCTCCTCTGCGCGATCAGAAACTACCGAAAATAGCAACCCTTTTGCCGAGGAAAGTGCAGGTCAGGCGCGTTTTCTCTGATGTCTCTACAGTGGTGATTAAATTCATTTGGAAAATATCCACTATTTGAAAAGGAGATCTCCGTGTCTGAGAACCAGCACACCCCGATTACCGCAGGCCACACCATCCAGCAGTGGCTCGACCACCCCAAGGGCGGACCCATCCTCCGTGGTTTCCTCGAGCAGGCAGGCTCCGATATCGAGCAGCTGCGCCCAGCCCTCGGTCTGCCCCTGGGCAACCTGGTGGAGATGTCCGGTGGCCGGATGCCCCAGGAGGCCATCGACGGCATGGTGCTTGCCGCCAATGACGGCGTGATGCCTGAGACCGCCACCGCACCTGCTGCTGCGGGGCAACGTTTCACCGGCCGGACCGTCATCGTCACCGGCGCGGCCTCCGGCATCGGTCGCGCCACGACCCGGCAGCTGCTGGGTGAGGGCGCCCGCGTCATCGGGGTGGATATCTCCGGGCAGCGACTGGATGAACTTGCCCAGGCCGAGGACACCGAGCACCTGATCACCGTCGCAGCCGACCTCACCGACCCGGCTGCAGTCCAGCGCATCCTGGATGCCGCAGGCGATGAGATCCACGGCCTGGCCAATGTCGCCGGCATCAATGATGACTTCTCCGCCATCCACGAGGTCAGCGATGAGATGTGGAGCCGGGTTTTCGCCGTCAACGTCGACGGCCTTGTCCGGCTCACCCGCGCGGTGACCGGCCGGATGCTGGACAAATCTGCCGGGGCGATTGTCCATGTCGCCTCCGAGGCTGGCCTGCGTGGTTCCGCCTCAGGCGTGGCCTACACAGCCTCTAAACATGCGGTTCTGGGCATCACCAAGTCCATGGCCTTCATGTATGCCACCAGTGGTGTGCGCACCAACGCCGTCGCCCCGGGCGGTGTGGCCACTGGCATCCCGATGGCGGAGACGCTCGGTGAGTTCGGCAATGCCCGCCTGACCGAGGCGCGCGGCAATATCCCATCGCTGTCCACCGCGGAACAGCAGGCATCCGCCATTGTGTGGCTGCTTTCCGATGAAGCCTCCAATATCAACGGCGCGATCCTGGCCAATGATGGTGGTTGGTCCGCAGTATAAGACCATCCCCGCCCCCGGGAACATCCCGGGGCGGACGGACCGGGCCGCTGATATCGGACGGCATCTTCCACACTTTGATCTGGCTGATCACGGTGTGGGGCCTGTTCATGCCGGCCGATCTCCGCCGGCACATCCACGTTCCCTGGGGCAGGTGGGCGACGGCGGTCGCCCTGGGGATCGGCGTGTTCCAGCTTTTCGACGGTGTGGTCAACCACAAAATCCTACGCATCCACCAGATCCGCTCCGGGGTGGATCTGTTCTTCTAAGGACACTGACCATTATCGGTCTGGCTGGTCTGCGGTCAACCCGTCATCACCGGTTGAATAAGTATCTTCTACATGGGGCATGACCACCCTCATCAGGGAGAGATCATCGTCGCCATGACTCTGGTGCTGGTGCTTGTGACGGCAGCTCCTATCATGCTGGCACTGCGGGTCCTGCCCACCACCCCGGCGCGGCTTCTCAACCGGGTGCTCGGGTCGGTGCCGGTGATCACGCACCTGGTGACCGCGGCACTGCTCAACGCCGGGGGCTGTGGACGCTCTACACCACGCTCTTCAAGTAGACGAAGCTGCTTCTCATATGAGAGGTGCGGTTTGTCGTGCACGAAACCTCACTATCGGGCCACAAAAAGAAAACCGGCCCGTCGTGAACGATCTGGCCAGATCACGAGAGGGGCGCGGTGTTTATAGCTTCACTATATAGATGTGAGTGGAAAGTGGCGAAAGTTGTTTCACAATCATCACCTTCCCCCACACCTTTTGAAAGGCGTGGGGGCTGGGGTTGGAGAACGACGCTAGAGGTATTTTCCCTTCTCCCTGTCGATGAGCTCCTTGGCCTCGCGTAGACCGGCGCCGGTCAGCTCGCGGTGGCGTTTGATCGCCGAGATCTCCCTGCGCTCGCGCAGCAGGGCGATCACCTCAGGATGGAGGATATCGCGGTCTGGACGCAGCGAGGCGGGTAGCGAGGAGACTTCCATCCCGAGTTCGGCCATGAGCATGTCGATGTTCTGCTGCTGCCTAGTGACGGTGCGCTCCAATTCGCCCACCCGCATCCGCAACCGGTCTATCTCCCCGCGGTCGGGTCCGCCACCGAATAAAGCTTGAAACATGACATGAGTCCTTTCTCTATGCCGGATAGACCAGCGGTTCACTGATTTTCAGGCCGATGCGTTCCCCGATGGCAGGCACTGTTCCTGTGACATGCGCGCGGAATCGCTGGCCGCCGGGGGTTTCCGCGGTGATGCTGTGTGAGGTGATCTCAAACAGCACCGAGGTGATCACGGCATCGACAGCCCCCGGGGTGGCGGGTGGTACCACGGTGACGGTCAGGGGAGTCACCGCGATGGTGGCTGTGTCACCCGGGTACAGCGTTGCCATCTCCCGGACCTTATCGCGGCGCCAGGCAGTGCCCAGCACGGAGCATTCCACAAACTCCCCTGCGATGGTGGCGGGCAGGAGCGTGGCATCACCGATAAACGAGGCCACCGCCGCGCTCGCGGGAGCGTTGATCAACTCCGCGGGGGTGGATACCTGCTGTACACGGCCATTATCCAGCACCACGATGCGGTCGGCGATTGCGATGGCCTCCGCGCGGTCGTGGGTGACATGCACGGTGGTCAGTCCCTCGCGCCGGGTCAGTGCCACCAGTTCCCGGCGCAGCGAATCACGCAGGGGTTCATCGAGGGCGGAGAGGGCTTCGTCGAGAAGCAACACGGTGGGATCCGCCACCACCGCGCGCGCCAACGCCACGCGCTGACGCTGACCACCGGACAGGCTTGCCGGCTTGCGGTTGCCGAACCCGTCCAGACCGACCAGGGAGAGGGCGCGTTGCACGCGCGTGCTTATCTGCGCCCTGCCCACCCCAGCCCGTTTCAGCGGGTACGCCACGTTCTTGTCCACTGACATGTGAGGCCACACCGCGTGCTGCTGGAAGACCATGCCCATGCGGCGGTTTTCCGGAGGGACCCGGGTCATGTCCTCACCGGCGATGGTGAGGCTGCCCTCCGAGGGGGTGATGAACCCTGCAATGGTGCGCAACAGGGTGGTCTTGCCGGACCCGGACGGGCCGACCAGCACCACGAACTCCTCCGGGTGGACATCGATATCGACATGGTCGAGCCCCACCGTGCCATCGGCGAAAGTCACAGACAGGTCGGTGATGGAGATGGAAGACAAGTTATCGCTCCTTCTGGCTGCGCACCGTGACAGATAGCGCCACGATACCGATGACCGCAAATATCAACGATAATGCAGATGCCTGATTGTAATTACCGGCCTGCTGCAGATTGAACACCTGCACACCCAGGGTGGTGGTTCCCGGCGCGATGAGCAAAATGGACACGGTCAGTTCACGCACCGCGGTGACCGCCACCAACACCGCACCGGCCACCGCGGCGGGGATGGCCATCGCACCGGTGGTGTCCATCAACGCTCTCACCCGGCCGGCGCCACTGATGCGGGCGGCTTCCTCCATGGCCAACGGTGTCTGCGCAAGCGGGGCGCGCACGGCCTGCAGGACCAGCGCGGTGAAGGCACAGACATAGGCGCCCAGGATGATCCACCGGGTGTTGTACAGGTCGGTGTAGCGGCCCAGGATCAACCAGCCCACACCGATGATCATGCCCGGTAGTGCAGTGGGCAGCAGCACCAGCAACGTCATGGGGGTGTTGGTGAAATGTCGGGTGCGGGTGACCAGCAGGCCGATGAGCCAGCCCAGCACACCACAGATCACCGCGGCGCCCAGGGCGAGTGTCACGGAGTTGGTGAACCCCTCGATCACGCGCGGGTTATTCAATGCGGCCTGGAAGTTTTTCAGGGTGATGGTGTCCAGGGTGAAGGGGACACCCGGTGCCGGCAGCAGGGCGCGGTAGGCCAGCCCCAGGATCGGGGCGAGCGTGAAGGCCAGGGCGATGACCCAAGAGATGAAGGTGACCGGGATGCGTGCCCTGCCCAGGTCGAAGGTGAGGGCGGCACCGGTGTCCTGCAACTGGGTGGAGGCATAGAGTGAGACCAGATAGTCCGCGGTGACGGCAGCAATGCCGAGGAATAACAGCACCACACCGATGGTGGAGACCGTCTGCAGGGGATTATCCACCGTGCCGGACTCCATGAATCGGTAGATCATGGTGGCCAGGGTTTCAAAGCGCGCCGGGGAACCGATGAGCGCCGGGATACCGAAATCCGCCAGGTTGGCCACCGCGGTCAGTGTGAAGGCGGAGAGCAGGGCAGGGCGCAGCAGCGGCAGGGTGATGGTGCGCAGGACCGTGGCTGTGCTGGCGCCTGCGATCCTGGCTGCCTGCTCCAGATCCGAGGGCAGCTGACGCAGGGCATTGGACATGACCACGTAGACAATGGGATAGGAGTGGATGATCAGCAGTACCGTCACACCGTCCGCGCCGTAGATATCCCAGAGCTGGGTGCCGAAAAACCTGTTCAGACCCTGGTTGGGACCGAAAAGCTGCAACCAGGCGATGGCGCCGATGAACGGTGGGATCAGCAACGGCGACAACAAAAACAACCTGAGCGCACTGCGTCCATGGGCATTCGTGCGGTCCAGAAGAAGGGCGATGGCGGTGCCGACGATCACCGCACCCACCGCTGATAACAGCGTGGTGTAGGTGGAATTCCACACAGCGGTGCCCAGCCCCTGATCTAAGAGCTGGGGAATCTGGTTGCGGCCGAGGGCGAGACTGACCACCAGTGCGAGCGGGGCGATGAACAGACCAATGACGATCAGCCACACGCCTGCCCGCATGAAAGTCAGCGAAGAGGATAAACGCATAGGTGAAACAGTAGATCCTCTTAGTTCATGGCGTTCTGGAACAGCTCCACGGCTGCATCCTTATCGGCGGTGACAACCTCAAGATCAGGGGTCATCAGGGCGATCTCGGACAGCTCCGGAGTGCCCTCCGGGGTGGAGACATCTTCACGGACCGGAAGGTAGGCCTGCTCCACGGCAAGCTCCTGGCCTTCTACGGAGATCAGGAAGTTGATATAGCGCTGTGCGGCTTCCTTCTGCTCTGAATCAGCGAACACACCGGCGGGTTCGGTGATGTAGGGGGAGCCCTCGGAGGCGTAGATGGTGGCGATCGGGGATCCAGCGGTGGCAAGGTCGCGGACCAGGTAGTCCACGACCACACCGACTGGGCGACCGCCACCGGCGATCTCCTGGGAGGTAGGCCCATTGGACTGGGCGATCATCGGCTGGTTCTCCCCGAGGGCGTTGATCCAGTCCTCGCCCAGGGCCGGGTCATTCTTCCACACCGATGCGTTGAATGCCGCTGCACCGGAGACGGCAGGATCCGGCATGACCAGCATGTCGGCGTACTTCGGATCGGTCAGATCCGCCCAGGACTGCGGCAGATCAGCCTCATCCACGAGGCTGGTGTTATAGGCGATGACCGTGGGGATGATGCGGGTGCCCACATAGAAGTTCTCGGCATCGCGGGCCTCCTCGATCACCACGGAAGCATCAACCTCATCCAGCTCAGCCAGGTCACCAGCCTCGGCATAAGACTCGAAGGTGGGGGCGTCGGCGGCCCAGAGGACATCCGCCTCGATGGAACCGGAGGCCTTCTCCGCGGCGATGCGGGCATTCAGATCACCGGTGCCGGCGCGGTAGACCTCGACGTTGATATCCGGATTGGCCTCCATGAACGCGGCGTTGATCTCATCGACCTTCTCCTCCGGCTCGGAGGTGTAGACCGTGATGGTCACCTGCTCCGCAGACGATGCTTGCTCGCTGGTACCGGCAGTGGTGGTGCCGGTGGTTTCGGTGCTATCGGTGTTATCGGCCTCAGGTTCGGAGCAGCCGACGAGCAGGGCTGTGGAAGCGCCGAGCGCCAGGACGGTGGTGGCGGAGCGACGGATAAACATCCGCTGAGTCAGAAGCGTCATGGAAGTGCCTTTCATAAAACCAGGGAGCGCCGGGTGTGGGTGTGCTGACAAAACTTCATCATTTCACGCTTGGTGGGATTGTGCTCGGTGAATCAGCACGTTGTTTCTCTCCCACCTGGCCGCGGGTGAAGCGGCACCAGGAGGGGGTTCGAAGGAGGCGCGGCACAGGTGTGCGCGATCCTGGGTTCACACCTTTACTTCCCCGTCTGTGGGTGGTGGAGGGTCATTGTGGCGGGGGAGTGGATACAGGGGGTGTTCCATGTGTGGAACAGATTTCCGCCGATCATATCCGCCTATATGGGGATTTGGGTTGTGGCCGGTTGAGCTGGTGAAACTGTTGGTTCCGGCAGCGTCATCCGCTGCAGGATCTCCCGGTGTCGGGTGGTTTCGAGAGTCCGATGCTCTGGTGATGGTGGAGGATGATAAAAGCTACGTTTTCGTAAAACGCCCACACTGAATTATCGTGTATATACCACACGGTGAACGCCCATCAAGCGGGTGGTCGCTTTTGACCACATCGGTAGCGGACCCCAGTGGGATCCGCCCAACTTGATCGGGCGTGAATTTGTGCGCCGACCAGTTACGTCCTCATCCGGATGGAGTCAGTGCTCATCATTTATCGGCGGTGCCAGTTCGGCGCATGTGCGTTTCATACTGTTAAACATGCGGGTTCAGGTGCTGTCGGTGGCTGGTGGGTATCGGTTGTATCCGGGATATGAACTAGAAAAGATATTGATGACTATCGCCCAGAAGGCCGAGATGGCTGATGCCAACGGGATCGAGACCAGCCAGGTTCCCGATACCACCGTGGTTGAAACGTACGCTGCACGCAGGCTCGTGTCAGTTGTGTCTCACGCAGACGCAGCTGAAGAGTTAATTCCAGGCAAGGTCATCTTTGTTGGGGCAGGCCCGGGTAATCCGGATCTGTTGACTGTTCGTGCCCGCGAGGTGCTGGGTAATACTGTCCGCGCTGTCACCGATGCCCAGGTATTGGACAGTGTCCGTGCCTTTGTCGCCGCTGAGCTTCCCGTGCCGGAGGAAAAACTCCAGGCCGCCGCTGATGAGTATGAGCGCATCTGCGCTGAGGCCAAGGCGAGTGGGGCACGTCGCAGGCCTCCACGCCCGTTGGCGCCTACTGCCGCCGAGATCATCGAGGTGGAGGACACCGACCCGGTGAATATCGCCACGGTGCTCTCTGAGCAGCTGGCCAAGGGTGGAGATGTCATCCGTCTGGTCACCGGCAACCCGTTGAGCAGTGACACCACCCTGGCGGAGATCACCGCGGTCTCTGAGGCCGGTATGGAATTCCAGGTTGTCCCCGGAATGTCCCTGCCCGGCACGGTCCCGGCCTTTGCCGGTATCGCCCTGGGATCCACCTACACCGAGACCGATGTCAGTGGACCTGTCGTGGACTGGGACCAGCTGGCCAGTGCACCTCAGCCACTGGTTCTCCAGGCACGCGCAGAGAACCTGGTCACCATCGCCACGGAGCTCAAGGCCCGTGACATGGCCGCGGATCTGCCCGTATCCGTCACCGTCAACGGCACCACCCGCATGCAGCGCACCTATGACACCACCCTGGGTGCGCTGGCCAAGCTGGATGCCGAGCTGCCGGGCCCACTCGTGGTCACCCTGGGCAGGGGCGTGGGCGACCGCGCCAAGTACTCCTGGTGGGAGAACCGTGCACTCTACGGATGGCGGGTCTTGGTGCCCCGCGCCAAGCCGCAGGCTGCTGTGATGAGTGCCCGTCTCGCCAGCCACGGGGCCATCCCACAGGAGGTTCCGACGATTTCCGTGGAGCCACCACGCAACCCGGCGCAGATGGAACGCGCCATCAAGGGCATCGTGGAGGGCCGTTACCAGTGGGTCGTGCTCACCAGCGTAAACGCCGTGCGTGCCGTCTGGGATATGATCACTGAATTCGGCCTGGATTCCCGCGCCTTCGCAGGTGTGCGCATCGCGGCTGTCGGCGAGAAAACCGCCGCTGAGATCCGCGCGCTGGGTATCACCCCTGAGCTGCTGCCACCGCGTACCCGCCAGAACGCTCAGGGCATTGTTGATGTGTTCCCTGAGTATGTCGAAGAGCTGGACCCGGTGGGACGTGTCCTGCTGCCTCGCGCGGACATTGCCACAGACGTGCTTGTCGACGGGTTGATCGACCTTGGCTGGGAAGTCGATGACGTCGTAGCTTATCGAACCGTCCGTGCTGCCCCTCCGAGCGCGGATATCCGTGATCTGATCAAATCCGGTGGCTTCGATGCCGTGTGCTTCACCTCCTCGTCCACGGTGCGCAACCTGGTGGGCATCGCCGGTAAGCCGCATGCGCGCACCATCATCGCCTGCATCGGGCCGATGACCGCCGATACCGCCCGTGAACTGGGGCTGCGGGTGGATGTCATGCCTGAGGTTGCTGAGGTGCCAGACCTCGTGGACGCCCTGGCAGAGCATGTTGCGGATCTGCGTGAGAAGGGTGAACTTCCTCCTCCCCGTAAGAAGCGTCGTCGTCGCAAAGTGTCCTGAGGACACATGAGATAAACGTCAAAGAGAAACCAGCGGGGATTGCTTTCCGCTGGTTTCTCTTCTGCCCCCAGGAATCCCTGGAAATATCCGCCAGTTAACAGACAGCTGTGCCATCAGGAGCGCGTCAGTCGAGTACCGGTAATTCAGGTGGGCAGCGCGCCGATCATTCGCGGGGTGATGGCGGTGTCCACGGTCCCGCCTATGCTGGGTGGGAAACAGCCTGAGAGCTTCTTTTCCGATTCTTTCTGAGAAAGGCATCCCTGAATGTCCACACCATCTGATTACAGCCAGCACCTGATCCGCCGTCCACGCCGCCTGCGTTCCACCCCGGCGATGCGGGAACTCGTCGCTGAAACCACCCTGCGTCCGGCGGATCTGATCCTGCCGATGTTCTTCGCCGATGGCATCACTGAGGCCCGTGAGATCACCTCCATGCCCGGCGTCTACCAGCACACTGAGGATTCCCTCCTGCGCGCGGTGCACGAAGCACTTGACGCAGGTGTTCGATGCGTCGACCTCTTCGGTGTGCCCGTTGATGCCGATAAGGACGCCAATGGTTCCGAAGCCTGGAACCCGGAGGGTGTGCTCAACCGTGGGCTGGCCGCGGTGCGACGTGAATTCGGTGATGATGTGATGATCATGTCGGATACCTGCCTGGATGAGTTCACAGACCACGGGCACTGCGGTGTGGTCACCACTGATAGCCGTGGTGTGGCAGTGGTGGACAATGATGCAACGCTGCCTCTCTACCAGCAGATGGCAGTGGCACAGGCCCGCGCAGGTGCCCATATCGTCAGCCCGTCCGGCATGATGGACGGCCAGATCGTGGCTATCCGTTCCGCACTGGATGCTGAAGGTTTCCAGGATGTGGCCATCATGGCCTACTCCGCTAAGTATGCCTCCGCATTCTTCGGACCTTTCCGCGAGGCCGTCGGTTCCTCCCTGGAGGGCGATCGCCGTACCTACCAGCAGGATCCAGCGAATCTGCGCGAGTCCCTCCTGGAAGTGGAACTTGATATCGCTGAAGGCGCAGACTTCGTGATGGTTAAGCCCGCCCTGCCGTACCTGGATGTGCTCACCCGCGTCGCGGAGATGTCACCGGTGCCCGTGGCCGCCTATCAGGTCTCTGGCGAGTACGCGATGATCCAGGCCGCAGGACTCAATGGTTGGATTGACACCGATGCGGTCATGATGGAATCCCTGATGTCCATCAAACGCGCCGGCGCTGACCAGATCTTCACCTATTTCGCCACCGAGGCAGCACGAAAGCTGAACAACCGCTAGGTCACGCTAAACTAGGAACCCTATGAGCACGCCGAGTCAACATCACACGACCCCGCCGCAGGGCAACACCGAGCAGAAGTCAGCTCCCACCAGATCCGAAACCCTTCAGCAGGTGCTGACACTATGGGCGGTCATGGTGGGGTTGGAGCTGGTTCATCAGATCTTCAATGTGTTGATCGGTCTGCTTGATCCCTCGGCCCTGCGGGCTGCTGCCCGGCAGCAGAGCGCAGCCGAGGGGTTGTCCGACACCGTGGTCAATGCCACCGCCACCGCAGCGATACTGCTGATGGGGCTGCTCAATCTGGTCATCATCGGTGTGCTCACCTGGATGATCTTCGTGGTGAAAAACCGCAGCAAACGGGCACCCACCGCCTATATGCTGCTGATGATCTTCAGTTTCTTCTTCGCTTTCCGCGCATTGCTGGTATTCCTGGCCAGCCCCAGCGGTGATGTGCCGGTGGCGCTCTATGCCATTGATGGTTCAATCCAGATTCTCACCGCTGTGGTCGGTATCATCGCCTACCTCCTGGCACGCAAGCCCGAGGTTGTGGAGTGGATCGGCCCGACAAAGCCGCCCAAGCCACCGCTCTCGCCCAAGTCCAAGCGCTAGCCAGACTCCCCGCAGTACCGTCAGTATCCGCGGGATGCCGTGGATACCGCAGGCGTTCGGACCCCGTTGCGTCTACCCTCATGATCAAAACGATCCACACAGCCATATATCGGAGCCCACTGTGACCATGTTCCCCACGCCGGCAAGCGGTGGCGATGACATCAACCGCCGCCCCCGGAAATCCGCCGATGGCAGCACCATGCCCCCCTCGTTGAAGTGGGCCCTTGGACTGTTCATCGCAACGGCTGCCCTCATGGTTCTGACGGGGCTGGTCATGTACACCGCTGGCTACACCGGTCCCGCTGATGCGGATCAAGATTACCAGGAGGTGGTGGTGAACAACCAGAAGTTCATCGGTGCCCTCAATGGTGTGGCAGGTGTGGTCATCGCAGCTCTGATTTCCCAGGTCCCGCGCAGTGGTAAGAATGTCCGCCGACTTCTGCTGGCCATCTCCCTGCTGGTGGTCCTGGTTGATCTGATCTCCTTTGTCACCCGCGCCGGGGGAATCTCGCTCGCGGTCATCGCGATTCTGTTGGCACTGGGCTGTCTCCTTGTATTCCGTCCTTCAGTTAGTGATGTGGTGGAGCAGAACCACCGAACGAAGAAGATGGAGAAATAACTCCAGCGGGTTATGGGCAGCACCGACAGCGGGTCTGAGATCGGTCTCCCCACTGATCGCGTCTGCCCTCATGGATTTCAGTGGTCTGACCCTGTCCCTGGGTTGGCCCCGCAGAAGATGTGGGCGATGATCACCTGCCCGAAATAACGGTGACCATCCTCCTGATACTGCGGTTCAGTTCTATACTTTGAGCATCTGCTTATCGTGAGTTCTGACCCCAGGAAAAGGAATCCCCGTGACCGATCAGGCCAATGATCCAGCTGCTGATCAGACACACGGGCACGGCACCGCTGGCCATGAGCATGCCTCCGCCACGGGTTCCAGATCCACCATGGACACCGCTGTCGGTGATGCCATCGCCCAAGCCAAGATCGCAGCACAGCAGGCGGGCGTGTCCATTCCCTCAGATCAGCTTCCGGGCAGGGCTGACCGGGACGAGGATGAACCCCGGGATATCCGCAGGGTGTCCTTCGCCTTTGAACTCGAAGGGTTGGGCAGCGCACCCTCGCTGATCACCATTGAGCAGGCACTGGAGAAGATCCCCGGGGTGTCGGCCACCATCGTTTATCCCTCTTCCACGGCGTGGATCTCAGCCGATGAAGAGGTGAATCCGGAACGTTTGATCACGGTGTTCGCCAATTTCGGAATCCGGGCCCACCTCACCGCCTCCTCCCTCATGCGCAGATCGCAGAGACTCTCCACGGATAGCAGCCGGGGGAACCGCCTGGACCGAAACCGAAGCAGGATGGATTCCCGGGGTGTCAGTCCCCGGGTACGCCGACATGCCAGGGAGGAGATGCTGCACAATCTCCGGGCGAGGGAAGCCGGGTGGATCTCCCGTGAGCGCGGGGCAGCCGCCCCTGAGAAGATCGGTGCCACCGGGGATGTGTTGTTCACCGCCCGCGCTCTGATCACCCCACTGCGTTTCTGGATCTCCCTGCCCCTGGCGCTGCTGGTCATCATCGTGTCTTTCATCCCGTCCCTGCAGTTTGATTATTGGCAGTGGGCGGCCGCGGTGCTCACCCTGCCGGTGGTCACCTGGGGCGCCTGGCCGTTCCACCGTGCAGCAGCCGGTGGCCTGCGTCGTGGCCTTTCTGCCCTGGATGCCACCAGTTCCCTGGCCATTCTCATCGCCTATGCCTGGTCGGTCTGCATCCTGGTGTTCACCTCCGCGGGGGAGCCTGGATGGAGATCCCACCCCTCCTGGTTCGCGTTCAACCATGGTGTCCTCTCAGAAAGCGAAGTGTTTTTCGATGTGGCCTGCGGTATCACCGTGTTGCTCATCGGGGGACGTCTGATTGCCCGTCGTTCCGCTCAGTCGAGTCTGGTGGCGGAATTGGAACGCCTGCAGGTCGATCCACAGCGCATCGTCACCGTGGTGCGAAAACACAAGATCACGCGGCACCCGGAGGAAATACGGATCCCTGTCCAGGAGGTGCGCGTCAACGATGATGTGATCGTGCACTCCGGCGAGGTGGTCCCGGTGGATGGTGTGATTATCGGTGGTTTTTCGCACATCGCGGCCAGCATCATCATGGGCCAGGACCAGCGTGCGGTGAAGGTGCAGGACAAGGTTTATGCCGGGGGAATGAACAAGGAGAGGGACATCAAAGTCAGGGTGGTTCGCACCGGCCACCGCACCCGCATCGCAGCCGTGTACCGCTGGGTGCGGGAAGCCTCGGTCACGGAGAACCGCCACAACCGGGCAGCGTTGAGATCGGCTGCCACCCTGGTCCCGGTGGCCTTCACACTCGCCGTCGTTGATTTCATCCTGTGGGCGTTGATCTCAGGCAATATCAACGCCGCAGTGATCACCGCGCTGGCCATCCTCGCAGGTGTGGGCCCGGTGTCCCTCGCCCTGTCCACGGCGCTGGCAACCAGGAATTCCGTGGAGGCCGCCGCCCGTCAGGGCATTCTGGTCAGTTCGGGCGAGACCCTGCGCATCCTCGATGATGTGGACACCGTGATCTTCAACCGGCTGGGCACCCTCACCGATGGCGAGATAAACGTGGAGACAGTCACCGCCGATAAGGGCGAGGACCCCGACCTGATTCTGCGTGTCGCCGGTGCCCTGGCCATGGAATCCGATCACCCCGCCTCCCAGGCGTTGGTTCGTGCAGCCCGTGAGGCCCGTGACACCGGCAGCGGCGGTGACCACATCCCCCACTGGATTGAGGTGGGCACCGTGGGGGTCACCGACGATGGCGCATTCCACGGCACCGTGGAGATACCCCTGCGTGGTTCCGATGGCACCATTCACCTTCGTGCCGTGGAGGCGTTCCTGTGGCGTCCCAGTTCCATGACAGAGGTCCGATCCCAGCTCAGCACCCGTCTGGCTGCCGCGGCGATCTCCGGGGGTGCCCCGCTCATCGTCCGCTGGAAGGGTAGAGATCGCGGTGTGATCACCCTCCATGACCAGGAACGCCCCGATGCCCAGGACGCCATCATCGCCTTAGAGGATCAGGGCGTGGAGACCATGATGCTCAGCCGGGATACCTATCCGGTGGCCCGCAGATTCGCCGACAGCCTCGGCATCGCCCATGTCCTGGCCGGTATCGCGCCGGGTAAGAAACCACAGGCGGTGCGTGCGGTCCACACCAGGGGGTCCACGGTGGCCATGGTGGGGGATAGCTCTGTACTCGATGCTCTGCGTGTGGCTGATGTGGGGGTACTCATGGAGGTGGATGATCCCGCAGAGATCCGGGATGATTCGGATGACCCGGCCGCTGATGTCATCCTGCTCCGAAGCGAGATCAGTTCCGTGCCACGGTTGTTCCGGTTGGCGCGCCGGTATGTCCGGTTAGCCAATAGCAATATCATTCTGGCCTGGTCTTATAACATCATCGCCACGGTTCTGGCTGCGGCGGGGTTGCTCCACCCGATGGCCGCGACAGTGCTCATGCTGGCATCCACGCTGGTCATTGAATGGCAGTCCAACCGGGCACGCCGATGGTGATGTCGTAGGTGCACCGAAAAGACTGACCTTCCATGTCATACGTCCACCCTTAGATGGACACTGGTGATCATCATAAGGTCTGGCTTCTTTTCCCAAATTTAGGTTGATGGGGCAATATTGAGTCCATGTCATCTGAGCTGATCCCTGCAAAGCGTCGCGTTCTCACCAACGCCCCCGTCATCGATGCCGCCCACGGCAAGACCCCAACCCGCACCCCGGTGTGGTTCATGCGCCAGGCGGGGCGTTCCCTGCCTGAGTACCTCAAGGCCCGTGAGGGCACCACCATGCTGGACTCCTGTTTCATGCCTGAACTGCTGGCTGAGATCACCCTGCAGCCGGTGCGTCGACATGATGTTGATGCCGCTATCCTGTTCTCCGATATTGTCGTCCCACTGCGTGCCGCTGGTGTCGGTGTGGAGATCGTCGCCGGCCGTGGCCCGGTGATGGACCAGCCGATCCGCACCCGCGCCGACATTGACAAGCTCCCGATCCTGGATCATGAGGTCACTGAGGTGACTGACGGAATCGGCATCATTCTCGATGAGCTGAAGGACACCCAGGCACTCATCGGTTTCGCCGGTGCGCCGTTCACCCTGGCCAGCTACCTGGTGGAGGGCGGCCCCTCCAAGAACCACGAGCGCACCAAGGCCATGATCCACGCAGAGCCAGAGACCTGGCATGCGCTGATGGAACGCCTCGTGCCAACCGTGGTCAACTTCCTCAAGACCCAGATCGATGCCGGCATCGACGCCATGCAGCTGTTTGATTCCTGGGCTGGTTTCCTCACCGAGCGTGATTACACCGAGCATGTGCTCCCATACTCCATCCGTATTTTCGAGGAGATCGAGCAGTACCAGCTGCCCCGCATCCACTTCGGTGTGGGCACCGGTGAACTGCTGGGTGCGATGAGCCGCGCCGGCTCCGAGGTCATGGGTGTGGATTGGCGCGTACCGTTGGATAAGGCAGCGGAGCGAATCGCTGCGGTGTCGGGCCCGAAGGTCCTGCAGGGCAACCTGGATCCGGCGCTGCTGTTCGCCGGCACCGAGCCACTGACGCGTGAGATCAAGCGCATCAAGGACGAGGCGGCGGCCGCCATCGCTGCCGGTAATGCCACCGGCCACATCTTCAACCTGGGTCACGGCGTCATGCCGAACACCGTGGCGGAAGACATCACCGAGGCCGTCTCCATCATCCACGCTTCTTAATAAGGACACTTTCTGCACATGCGTATCGCCATCATCGGTGCGGGGCTCGCGGGCCTGACCGCCGCCTACGAGATCCACAAGACCGACCCGAACATCCACATCGATGTCCTGGAGGCAGGTGAGCGTATCGGCGGCAAACTGTTCACCGTCCCGTTCGCCTCCGGTCCCACCGACATGGGCGCCGAGGCCTACCTGGCCACGCGCACGGATGCGACCGAGTTCTTCCACGAGCTCGGCCTGGGCGATTCGCTGGTGGCACCATCAGGTGCCCGCTCGCAGTTCTACGCCGGCGGTCAGCTGCGCCCCATGCCCCGCGGCGGTGTCATGGGCATCCCATCTTCTTCCGAGGGCCTCGAGGAGATCCTCTCTGAAAAAACCAGGGAGCTTATCGACGCTGAAGCCCTCACCGTCCCACTTGACTGGCAGGTCGGCGCGGATCAGACCGTAGGCGCGCTGGTGCGCGCGCGGTACTCCGATGAAGTGGTGGATGTTCTTGTCTCTGCACTGCTCGGTGGGGTGTACTCCTCCTCCGCCGATGACCTGGGCATTCGTGCCACTGTCCCGGCACTCGCCGCGGCATTGGACCGCCTCGCCGAATCCGGGGAGCCCGTCACCTTGAGTGGCGCGGTCAAACTCGTGGAGACCGAACGCGCCGAGGCCCGTAAGAATACTGAGACCACCCCGGTCTTCCAGACCTTCCGCGGCGGTTATGCCGAGCTGTATGAGGCCCTGGCGGATCAGTGCGGTGCGGATATCCACCTGGATAGCTTCGTCTCTGCGATCACCTCCGCCAACGGCGCCGGCTTCCAGATCAAGGGTGGGGGAGAGGGCACCTATGACCGTGTGATCCTCGCGGTTCCCGCCCCGACGGCCGCGGTGCTGCTGCGTGATCTGGCACCCACCGCCGGACCTCACCTCAAGGCCATCAAACTGGCCTCATCCGCTGTGGTGGGTATGAAATTCGATTCGGCCGCAGGTCTGCCGGAGGTATCCGGTGTGCTCGTGGCCATGGGTGAGCCGGATGTCACCGCCAAGGCCTTCACCTTCTCCTCCAACAAGTGGCCGCACCTGGGTGAGCGTGGTGGTGCGCTGGTGCGCGCGTCCTTCGGCCGGCTTGGTGATGAGGCCACCGCACGGATGGATGAGGATGACCTCGTGGACGCAGCCCTGGATGACCTCCAGACGATCACGGGTTTTGATGGTCGCGCCGCAGGACTGGAAGAAATCTTCGTCCAGCGCTGGTTCGGTGGTCTCCCCAGCTATGGCGTTGACCACATCGCCACCGTGGCCGCAGCCCGCACAGAAATCTCCCAGGTAGAGGGCTTGGAGGCCATCGGAGCATGGACTTCTGGTGTGGGTGTGCCCGCTGTCATCGCTGATGCCAGGGCAGCGGTCGCACGTCTGCTCGATGCATAGGTTCCTTATCTTTAATTCACGAGTATTTTTTAAGAGGTTGAATCAATACAATGGTTGACATGTCTGTTTCCACGTCGGGTACCTCCGCAAATGTTTCCCGTTCCGCCGAATGGTTTGAGAAGGCGAAGAACTTCACGCCGGGTGGTGTGAACTCCCCGGTCCGTGCCTTCGGTTCCGTCGGTGGGCAGGCCCGCTTCATCGAGAAGGCCCACGGCTCCACCCTGGTGGATGTGGACGGCAATGACTACGTGGACCTGGTGTGCTCCTGGGGCCCCATGCTCATGGGCCATGCCCACCCGGCTGTGATCGAGGCAGTGCAGAAGACCATTGTGGACGGCCTCTCCTTCGGCGCCCCCACCATCGGTGAGGTGGAACTGGCCCAGGACATCATCAAGCGCACCTCCGTGGAGGAGGTCCGCCTGGTCAACTCCGGCACCGAGGCCACCATGTCCGCGGTGCGTCTGGCCCGTGGATACACCCGTCGTTCCAAGATCCTCAAATTCGAGGGCTGCTACCACGGGCATGTGGATTCCCTCCTGGCTTCCGCGGGTTCCGGAGTGGCCACCTTCGCCCTGCCGGACTCCCCGGGCATCACCGGCGCCCAGACCCGCGACACCATCGTGGTCCCGTACAACGACATCGAAGCGGTCCGCAATGCCTTCGCCGAGTTCCCCGGCCAGATCGCCTGCATCATCGCCGAGGCGGCAGCCGGTAACATGGGCACCGTCGCACCCAGGGACAATTTCAACGACAAGCTCCTCGCGATCGCCCATGCTGATGGCGCGCTGCTCATCCTGGATGAGGTCATGACCGGCTTCCGCACCTCCTACCGCGGTTGGTACGGCGTGGACAAGGTCACCGCCGACCTGGTCACCTTCGGCAAGGTCGTCTCCGGCGGCCTGCCGGCCGCTGCCTTCGGTGGCAAGACGGAAATCATGAACATGCTGGCCCCGGAGGGGCCGGTCTACCAGGCCGGAACCCTGTCGGGCAACCCGGTGGCAGTGGCGGCCGGCCGGGCGTCGTTAAGCGCCGCGGATGAGAGCGTGTACCGCACGATTGACGCCAACGCCGACCGGCTGCACGGTCTGATTTCTGAGGCGCTTGCGCGTGAGGGCGTGGCGCATCATATCCAGCGTGCATCCAACATGCTGTCCATCCGGTTCGCGGAGGGCCCGGGGTATAACTTCACCGATATGAAGAATGCCGATACCTTCCGTTTCGCCCCATTTTTCCATGCGTTGCTGGATAACGGCATCTACGCTCCACCGAGCGTTTTCGAGACCTGGTTTGTGTCCTCGGCTCTGACCGACGATGATTTCCAGAAGATCGAGAACGCGCTGGTTCCCGCAGCGGCCGCAGCAGCAGCTGCCACCGCAGAATAAGAAACAGCAGAAAATTGAAGGGTCTGCAGCAGTCAACGGCTGCGGACTTTCCACCCCAACCTGAAGGCGACATGAGCTCCACGATTGTCCACCTCATCCGTCACGGTGAGGTACACAACCCCGAGAAGATCCTCTACGGACGGATCCCCGGCTATCACCTGTCCGAACGGGGCCGTCAACAGGCGGCCACCACGGCTGCCTCCTTCGCCGACCACGATGTGACCTACCTGGCGGCCTCGCCGCTGCAGCGTGTCCAGGAGACCGCTGAACCCTTCGCAGAGATCACCGGGCTGACTGTTCAGACCGATCATGACCTGCTGGAGGCCGGCAACCGTTTCGAGGGCCTGCGCACCAAGGGTTGGCGTTCCCAACTCTGGAATCCGGTGCGCTGGCAGTTGATGTACAACCCGCTCCAGCCCAGCTGGGGTGAGCACTACATTGATATTGAAGCCCGCGTGATGAAGGCAGTCGAGCGTGCCCGCGAGGCCGCCGAGGGCCATGAGGCGATCCTGGTCAGCCACCAGCTTCCCATCGTGTGCATCCAGCGCAGCGCCCGTGGCCAGCGCCTCTGGCACAACCCGGCCGTGCGCGAGTGCAACCTGGCATCCGTTACCTCACTGGTATTCCAGGATGATGCCATCGTGGGTGTCCACTACAACGAACCTGCACAGGAGATCTGATCAATCGTGCGTGCCTCGAAAATCTCCGCCCTCATCGGAAGTATCCTTCTCGGAGCCACCACCCTGGTGGCCTGCAGCTCGGGAGACACCGCGGGCACTGACGCCGTGGCCGTGGGCGGGACCTTCCAGTTCCATTCCCCGGGCGGGCAGATGGATATTCTCTATGACGAGGATGAGCGCCAGCCGCTGAACCAGATCAGTGGCGATTCCCTCATGGATGAGGGCACCGAGATCAACCTCGCCGATTATGAGGACCAGGTTGTGGTGCTCAATGCGTGGGGCCAGTGGTGTGCACCGTGCCGTTCCGAGTCAGATGATCTCCAGATCATCCATGAGGAACTTCAGTCCGCAGGAGAGGGTGACACTCCGGGCGGCACCGTCCTGGGCATCAACGTCCGTGACTACTCCCGTGACATCGCACAGGACTTCACCACGGACAACGGCCTGACCTTCCCCAGCATCTATGACCCACCCTTCATGACAGCCGCCCTGCTCGGCGGCGTGCCCGCCTCGGTCATCCCGACCACGATCGTTCTGGATAAACAGCACCGCCCGGCAGCGGTGTTCCTCCGCGAGATCACCTATGACGAGATCCTCGAGGTGGCCCTGCCGCTGGTGGAAGAGGCCTGACACCATGAATGAGATGATTCTGGCCCAGGGTATCGGAGCTCAGTTCGCCGACATGGTCGGGTCCGGACCGTTGTTCCTCGGCATTCTCGCCGCGCTGGCCGCAGGTCTTGTCTCCTTCGCCAGCCCATGCGTGGTGCCACTCGTCCCCGGTTATATCTCCTACCTGGCAGGTGTTGTCGGAGGTGAAGTGGAGTACAGTTCCGGCGGCACCAAGGTGAAAACCAAACGCGTGCAGGTCGGTACCGCAGCCCTGCTGTTCATCCTCGGGTTCACCGTGGTGTTCGTCCTGGCCACCGTCACCGTGTTCGGTGCGATCAGCATGCTCACCCTCAACGCTGAGACCCTCATGCGGGTCGGCGGTGTGATCACCATCCTCATGGGACTGGTGTTCATGGGCATGGTGCCGGCACTCCAACGCGATACCCGCATGGCCCCGAAACGGTGGACCACCTGGCTGGGTGCCCCGCTGCTGGGAGGTGTGTTCGCCCTCGGGTGGACACCCTGCCTGGGACCGACCCTGGCTGCGATCATTTCCGTCTCCGCCGGTACCGAGGGCATGACCGCCCTGCGCGGTGTTGTCCTCATCCTGGGCTACTGCATGGGTCTGGGCCTGCCTTTCCTGCTCATCGCGCTGGGTTCCTCCCGGGCGATCACGGGTGTGGAATGGCTGCGCAAACATTCCCGCAGAATCCAGATCTTCGGTGGCGCCATGCTGATCCTCGTGGGCGTGGCACTGCTGTCCGGAACCTGGGCCCTGTTCATCAACTGGGTCCGCCAGTGGACCCTGGAGTACGGCGCCACCCTGATCTAGTGATGTAACTGGTGCGCCTGAACAGAAGTTTCAGTGGGGCACCGCCTCCATGGATGTGGTGGCCCAGACTACGACATCAGTACTGATCCAGCCGCAATGACCGTTAAGAACCCCCAAGTCAGAATTATAGGAAGAGAACCGGCAACGACAATGCTCAAAACCGTGAAGGTCTACGCTAAGAAATCCTGGAATTGGCTGACCAGCATGCGTACCGCACTGGCGTTGTTGTTCCTCCTGGCCATCGCCGCCATCCCGGGCGCCCTGTTGCCACAGCGGTCACTCAATGAATCCAACGTGATCGAGTACCTCCAGAACAACGGGCGCCTGGCTGAGTTCTATGACCGGCTCCAGCTTTTCGACGTATTCTCCTCAACCTGGTTCACCGCCATCTACATGCTGCTGTTGATCTCGCTGGTGGGTTGTATCCTCCCGCGTTCATGGGATCACTACAAGGCGATGAAGACCCCGGTGGTGCGTGCCCCACGCAACCTCGCCCGCCTGCAGCACCACGGCGAAGGCGTGATAACCAAGCCTGTCGACGAGGTGGAGAAGGACGCCCTGCGCCTGCTCAAGGGATGGAAAACCAACACCTTCACCGCCAAGGAGGACCGTGCCGGTGCGCGGTCCATCTCCGCGGAACGGGGTTATATCCGCGAGTTCTTCAACCTGGTGTTCCACCTGGGCATCGTGGGCATGATCGTCACCGCGGGTCTGGGCAGGATCTTCTACTACGAAGGCCACGTCATCGTGGTCACCGACGGTGAGCAGCATTCCCAGGACTCGGTGTTCTGCAACACCGCCACCGCGAACTATGACTCCTTCCGTGCGGGTGCGAACTTCGACGGCACCGGCCTGACCACTTTCTGCTTCGAGGCGCATGATTTCTCCGCGGATTATCTCCCCAACGGACAGGCTGAGATGTTCCGCTCCAATATCTCCTACGCCATGGGCGATGACATCTTCACTGATCCAGAGACCTGGACCGATTATGAGCTGCGTGTGAACCACCCGCTGCGCATCGAGGGTGACCGTGTGTACCTCCAGGGGCATGGCTTCGCACCGACCTTCACCGTTGCCTGGCCGAACGGTGAGACCCGCACCCAGACCGTGCAGTGGCGCCCGGATGACCCGACCTTCTTCCTGTCCTCAGGTGTCATGCGATTCGACCCACCCGCTGGCGTCTACCCGGATCTGTACGAACGCCGTCAGAACCAGCTGGCCATCCAGGGACTGTTCGCACCGACCGCTGAATGGGGTGGCGACAACGGTGAGCTGCTCACCTCTGCCTACCCGGCGATGCGTGACCCGGCGGTGGCAATTGACATCTACCGCGGGGACAACGGTCTGGACACCGGTGTGGGGCAGAATATCTTCAGCCTGGATCCCTCCCTGATGCACAGCGGCCAGTTGCAGAAGCTCGAACGCGTCAACCTCGAGGTCGGGGACACCGTCACCCTGGATGACGGCACCGAGATCACCTTCGACGGGGCATCGGAATTCGCCAACTACCAGATCAGTAAGGACCCCACCCAGATCTGGGTGCTGGTGACCACCACGATCGCCCTGCTGGCGCTGGTTGGTTCCCTCATGGTCCGTCGCCGTCGCATCTGGGTCCGCCTCTATCCTCAGCCAGATGGCACCACCCGCGTGGAAACCGGTGGCCTTGCCCGCACCGACCGCGCAGGCTGGGGTTCGGAATACGAGGACTTCCATGATGAACTCCTCGGAATCACCAGAGAGGATGACGATGAAGAGGTCTACTTCGATGACGATGACCGCGATTAAGCCCTGACCACACGCACCTGCACCATCCCCGGCCCCCTATGTCTGAGCATTAGTTGAGCCCAGGCATCAGGGGGTAGGGTGTCAATAAAATCCCAAACATTTTCAACGAATAGGGTGGATGAATCCATGCCGGTCAATCAGACCTACGCAACATTCTCGGACACTGCCTTCGGAACCGCCTTCATCATTTATGCATTGGCGCTGATCCTGTCCCTGGTCTACTACGTGAAAATCCAGGGTGTCATCGATGCCCGTCGTGAAGCATCACGCGTCAAGCAGCTGGTCACCGCAGGCGGTGCCGGCAACGCCGAGGATGAGACCTACCTCAATGATGATCATGATCTGCCCGGCGCAGCCGATGTCAAGGATGGCATCGTGGCCGATGATGAGCTGGAGGCCCGCCAGGCCACCGCCCGCAAGCTGGCCAACATGACGCAGTCCCTGGTCTGGCTGGGTGTGATCGTCCACCTGGTGTCCGTGGTGCTGCGGGGACTGTCCGCGGACCGTTTCCCGTTCGGCAACCTGTATGAGTACATCCTCGTGATCACCTTCTGTGCGATGGTGATGGCCGCGTTCCTGCTGCAGCGCCCGCAGCTGCGCGTGATGTGGCCCTGGGTGATCACCCCGATGATCGCCCTGCTGTTCTACGGTGGCACGGCCCTGTACTCCGACTCCGCTCCGGTGGTTCCGGCGCTGCAGTCCTTCTGGTTCCCGATCCACGTCTCCTCGGTATCCATCGGTGCCTCCATCGGCATGGTCTCGGGTATCGCCTCACTGCTGTACCTGCTGCGCATGTGGCAGCCCAAGGGCCGTGAAAAGGGCTTCTTCGGTGGGGTGGCCAAGCCGCTGCCCTCCGCCAAGACCCTGGACAACCTGGCCTATAAAACCGCCATCTGGACTGTCCCGATCTTCGGTCTGGGTATCATCCTCGGTGCCATCTGGGCGGAAGCTGCCTGGGGTAGGTTCTGGGGCTGGGACCCGAAGGAGACCGTTTCCTTCATCACCTGGATCCTCTACGCCGGTTATCTCCACGCCCGTGCCACAGCCGGATGGCGTGACTCCAAGGCTGCGTGGATCAACATCCTGGCCCTGGCGACCATGATCTTTAACCTGTTTTTCATCAATATGGTCGTCTCCGGCCTGCACTCCTACGCAGGACTGAACTAGAGATAAGAGGCCAAGGGCGGTCTGAGGGAAGCTGATATAGCTTCCGTTCAGACCGCCCTTGTGTTTTCGTTCAAGGTTAGGCTGGGCCATGAGAACACCAGGAGGTTCATCATGTCAGAAAACAGCACACCCACCACCCAGCTGATCGAAGAAGGCGAACTCTTCGATACCAAACAGATGTCCGCCACCGGCAGCGCCATGATGCCGCGGCACCGGCCGTCCCGGGAGTCCGCGCTCATCGTGACAGAAGGCCAGTGCATCGTGGCCTTCGACGACTTCAACCGCACACTCGGCCAGGGGGATGCCCTTATTCTTCCGGAAGGCATGTGGCACTCCGTGCAGGCGGATCCGGCGTTCACGGCTGTGCACATCATGCCGAAAGGTATCCGGTTCACCTTCTCCAGCTAGGCACCGGTGAAGCAGGGTGGTGGGACCTGCATAACGTCACAAGAAGTCGGTGAAAAGGGGGAGTTTTCACCGACTTCTTGTGACGTTATGCAGGAAAGGGGGCCCCGGTCACCATGGGGAAGCCGGTCTAACAGCAGTGACGCTCACCGGGATCTGACATCGTGGCCGTGCTCAATTCGCGCTGTCGAAGATCCTGGCCACATTGTCTGCGTTTTCCTCATGCAGGGAGTAATAGGCCCACTTGCCGTCCTGCTCACGGGTGACAAGCTGGGCGCCCAGCAGTTTCTTCATATGGTGGGTCACCGTGGGTGCGGAGATGCTCAGTGCCTGCGACAGAGCATTGGAACTGATCCTGTTGTCTTCCCGGGTGGCGATGATGTAGAGGATGGACAACCGTGTTGGATCGGAGAGCGCCTTGAAGAAGCTGCTGGCCTTCTCGGTGTGCTGAAGAACACCGGAGGGAACCTGCACCGGCTGGGGCGTCTGGCCCGAGGGGCGAGGCGGCAGGGAGATCGCAGAAGTCATTCACTCACTATAGAGGTATGCATAACCTAAGTGGGGCAGAGGGTGCTTGAAAATTAAGGCTTGGGATCCTCATCCTCGGTGGGTGCCTCCGGGGTGCTCTCTGGCTCCTGGTAGCGCTCCCTGGTCCGTTTGATCCGTTCCTCTTCTTCCTGTCGCGCAGCCTCCTGTGCGCGACGCTGCTTGAAACGGGTCTTCTCGATGTTCCAGAGGAATTCCTCATCATCGTCCGGCCCCTTGATGGGCTTTGGTGCCGGTGTTGCCCCCATCTGCTGCTGGTTGCGCTTCCAGGTGGATGGCTTGAAGGCCATCCAGATGAGTACAACAGCTGCGATGATGAGCAGTAGTAATAGAAGCCGTCCCACCGTTCTCCTCCTGCTAGTAGTGTTTCCCCTCTACAATACGGAAAACCGCTGTTGAGGCGGTGCATCAGGTCCCGTAATTCTTGAGTGTGCGACACGGTTGAGTAGGGTTGATAGATGTGAGTGAGTCCATCAGCAACCAGCCCCCAGTGCTTGACCAGAAGGTTCAGCGCTCCGCCCGCAGGAATGTCTTCATTTATGGAGCTGCACGTATCCTGCTGTTCATTGTTCTCACCGCCGTCATCCACGGCATCGCGCTGTTGATCAGCTCCCCGGTTCCGCTGTTGATTTCCGCGATGTTGGCGCTGATCGTGGCGTTCCCCTTATCCATGTTGGCCTTTGACAGCCTGCGCATGAATGCCACCTCCGCTGTGGCCCAGTGGGATGCCCAGCGCAAGGCACACAAGGCCTGGGTGCAGAGTGAGCTGGCGGATCGTTAGACGCTCGAGACCCAGAACAGATGAATGGGGCTGTACGGAGAGCAATGGATATTGCTCTCCGTACAGCCCCATTCATTCTCTACTAGCCCAGGAACGCCAACGTAACCGCAGTGATCAGTGCCCACACCGCCATGCCCCGGCCTGTCCCGCCGATCACCGGGATGAGCTCCCGGCCCACCGCTCCCCGGAGTATGGGGCGGGCAGCGGTGATCACCAGCGGCAGCGCCACCAGGCCCAGGAGTGCAAAGGGTGTGGCTGTGGCCAGGGCCAGGGACATCAGAAACGGCATGGATACCAGTGCCATGTAGAGCCTGCGGGCACCGCGGTCACCGAGGCGAACCGCGAGGGTGATCTTGCCGGCCTGCGCATCGGTGGGGATATCGCGGATGTTGTTGGCCAGGTTCACGCCCGCGGAGATGGATCCCACACCCACGGCGGCGGCCAGACCCTGCCAGCTGATCGAACCGGTCTGGGTGAATTCGGTTCCCAGGACTGCCACGAGACCGAAGAACACGAAGACGGCGACCTCGCCCAATCCCATGTATCCATAGGGTGTGGAGCCACCGGTGTAGAACCAGGCACCCAGCACACAGAAGATCCCGATGAGCACCAACCACCAGGCGCTGCTCAGGCTGAGTACCAGACCCGCGATGCCTGCCACACCGAAGGCGATGAATGCCGCCCGCTTCACCTGGTGGGGCCTGGCCACTCCGGATCCGGTCAGGCGTAGTGGTCCGGTGCGGTCCTCATCTGTTCCCTTGATTCCATCGGAGTAGTCATTGGCGTAGTTCACGCCGATGATCAGTGCCCAGGCCACCACGAGTGCGAGTAGGGCTTTCCACCAGACGAATCCGCCGTGGAGGGCAGCGACACCGGAACCTGCGAATACGGGGGCGAAGGCGTTGGCCCAGGTGCGGGGACGGGCGCCCTCCAACCACTGGGCGGGGGTTGCAGGGGGTTGATGTGGAACGGTCGACGACATTCCACCATCTTCCCCCATCCGACTGCTTTGATCGAAATGACCGGCGGTGGATCGCGCGGTGGAGAACTGCTCATACACCGCTGACGTGACCGGCACCGCACCGGCACGGTCGGTCGGAAATCCTGCTGTGGCGCTATTGTGTTCTGGGTAAGGATATTCCCCGGAATCTGATGGCTAGTGGAGGTGACGCGCAAACCCATGTGGATCAGTTATGTGATCAGGCAGGTGGCAAGCACGTTCCTCACCCTGCTGCGGATGCTTCCCCTGGCGGTGCTCAACAGGTTCTCCCGTCGGCAGATTCCTTTTGATGGGGATGTCGTGGTTTCGCTCACCACTCATGGAAAACGTCTCAACCAGGCTTATTTCACCATTGAGTCCATCGCCCGGGGGCATCAGAAAGCGCCGATTGTGCTCTGGTTGGATGAACCCGATTTCAACTCTGAGTGGCCGGACACCATCAGGCGTCTGGTGAAACGTGGACTCAAAGTCCGGTGCAGCGACGGGATGTACGGACCACACACCAAATACTGGAACCTCTTCCGCCTGGTGCAGGGCACCGGTGTCCGGGTGGTCACGGTCGATGATGACATGATCTACCCGGAGTGGTTCCTGCAACGCCTCCAGTTCATCGGCGATCTGCGCAATGATGCGGTGGTCGCCTACCGCGCCCACCGCATTGAGCTTCGCGACGAAAAGATGCTCCCGTACGTCAAATGGACCGCGGCAGACACCTCGGAGGCCTCGTTCCTCCACTTCGCCACGGGTGTTTCCGGTGTGCTCTACCCGACGAGCTTCATTGATTATGTGGTGGAGCAGGGTGATGTTTTCCTGGAGACCTGCAAACGCGCCGATGATGTGTGGCTGCATGTGTGTGCGCTGCGTTCCGGGCATCCGGTTCGGCAGGTCTATGCCCAGCCCCGGCACTTCGCGGTGGTGCCCACGACCCAGGTTGGGGCGCTGGTGGTGGGCAATACTCTCATGGGTGGCAATGATGAACAGATCGCCCGGGTCTACGGCGATGAGGACATCGCCCGGTTGGTCGAAGCCAGCCGGGTCGAGGACTGACGTCAGAACAGCGTGGTGATCGCCCTACGGTCCACCTTGCCCGGTCCGATCATGGGCAGGGCTTCCACATGCTTGAGCTGCTTGGGTAGCTGCCAGCGGGGCAGGTCTGAGAGTCCCCGGATAACTTCGGCTGGGGAGGGGGTCCCTGCATATGCCGCCACGATCGCCTGGCCCAGACGCTGATCGGGAATGCCCAGGACGCAGGCGCCGGTTACTCCCTCCAGGTCGGTGATGGCCTTTTCCAAGACCTCGGGGTGGAGTTTCAATCCGCCGGAATCGATCATGGAATCGAGGCGGCCCATGACGGTGAGGTGGTCGTCGACAAGCGTCCCGGTGTCGGAGGTGCGGAACCAGCCGGGCTCCGCAAAGTCCTCGTGGTTGGGGGCGTTGCGGTAGCCGTCGGCGATCATGGGGCCGCCGAGCTCAATGTGGGCATCGCGCACGCGTATGCGGGCGCCGGGGATGGCCTGGCCGTCATAGACGCAGCCGCCGGATGTTTCTGAGGACCCATAGGTGGTGACCACCGTGATCTCGAGTGCCTCCGCCGCCTCCAGTGTCTGGCGGGAGGTGGCGGCGCCGCCGACGAGGATGGCGTCAAAGAGACGGAGTGCCTCGATGCCCTCCAGTGAATCCATGGCTTTGATCAGCTGCATGGGGGTGAGGGAGGTGTAGACGCGGTCATCGGTTTCACGGAGTTCCCGGGCGGCGGTGGCGAAGTCGGGGATGTGGAAACCGTCGCTGAGGTCGAGTGCCAAAGGTTCCACCCCGGCGATGAGCGCGCGGATGAGAACCTGCATCCCGGCGATGTGGTGGGCGGGCATGGCGAGCAACCACTGGCCTTCGCCGCCGAGGTACTGGTGTGTGGCGTCGGCGGAGCTGACCAGATTGCCGGGGGTCAGCTGCGCCCCCTTGGGGGTGCCGGTGGATCCGGACGTGGCCATGACCAACGCGATGTGCGGATCAATCGGTTGGCCTGCGCGCTGTGACTCCCGGAGCAGCTGGGCGCGCGGGCGGTCCCGGGCGGGGATCGGGAGGAAGGTGCGCCTGCCTGCGATGGCATCCTCGAGGTCGCTGAGTATGGCCACGGGATTGGCGGGGTCAATAGGCAACGGTTCGAGGATGCGGGTGTTCATGGTTGAAAAGTGTAGTGGGAAGACAGGACAACACCGATCAGGCGCCGTGGGACGGGCGTGATCGGTGTCGTTGAACGGAAGGGTTGCTTCCGGGTTTTCCGGTGTTCGTATTAGGCGTTGACGAGCTCGCGGTCGGTGGTGTGTGAGGCCTTGTTCTTGGCCAGCAGCGCGTCGACGCTCCACGCGCCGGCGCCGACGGCGGCGAAGGCGAGCATGCCGGCACCGATGGCACCGACCAGCTCCCAGCCACCGTTGGCAGCGAAGATGCCGAAGCTGATGTGGGCGAAGACGGCTGCGCCGAGCATGACCAGGGCGACGATGATGGCCACGATGCGGGTGAACGCGCCGAGGAGGATCATGATGCCGCCGATGAGCTCGATGGCGCCGACAGCAGGAGCGGCGATGCTGGCTGCGGGGACACCGATGGAGTCGAAGAATCCGGTGATGCCTTCCAGGCCGGTGATGGCGAACTTATCCCAGCCGTGGGCGATGAGAATGACACCCAGCAGGACGCGGGAGATGAGCAGGGCGATTTCCTTAGTTGTTGACATAGGCAACAAAGTTACGGGCAATTGCTTGCCGTGTCAACTATTTGGGGTTTGTGCTGGTGGTGGGATTATTTAGGCGCCGAGGGGGCCTGCCTGATTGGCCGACTTTCCTACGTGCGCCCTCATTCGGGACAGGAAAAACCCTGGCCGAAGGAAATGTTCCCCGGCCAGGGTTGGCCATCTGAGGGGCTGCGCGGCCACCAATCAGACGTGAATGAGAGTTGATGCGGGATCCCCGCCAAGGGCTTATACCTCGGTGCCGAAGATGTCCCAGCTGAAGTACTGGTGGATTGTGGACTTGGTTACCCAGAGAATGCCCACCGCCACGGACATGATGATGATGCCGAAACATATGGTGGCCGCCGCTTTGCCGAAGGGGCTGGCATGGTGGGTGACGGTGCCATCGGCGGTCACGGCGGAGGGGCCATGCGCCAGGCGGATACCCAGAGCGAACAATGCAGGCAGGCCGGCTCCCAGTAGGAGCCCCACCAGGGTGACATCCACCAGGCTGCCGAAAAGATTGCTGAAGTTCATCTACTTGGTCCCTTCGATGGTGGTGTTCCGGCTGGTGACCGCGGATGCGTCAACCTCCAGTGGGTGGGAAGCGACTGGAATGCCGGATACGTCAACAGCTGCCTGCTTCTTGGCAGGGGTCACCCCGTTGGATTCCTCATCCCAATCCTCATTGACATTGCTCGGGTCGATGGGATCCCTGCGGGAGTAGAGCCACATATAGGCGGACAGCCCGATCAGGATGGCGAAGGCAACCAGGACACCCAGCAGATCCGAGGTGAACATGCCGATGCCGTGTGCGATCCACCAGCAGATGATGCCCACCAGAGCGGACATCGGCAGGGTGATCAGCCAGGCAAGCGCCATGCGACCAGCGACAGACCAGCGAACCGATGCCCCGGAGCGGCCGATTCCGGTGCCCATGATGGAGCCAGTGGCCACGTGGGTGGTGGACAGTGCCATGCCGAAGTGGGAGGAGGTGAGGATGATAGCTGCGGAGGAGGTCTCGGCGGCCATGCCCTGGGGGGAATCGATCTCCACGAGCCCCTTGCCCAGGGTGCGGATGACACGCCAACCACCCAGGTAGGTGCCGAAGGCAATGAAGAAGGCACAGGAAGCCTTCACCCAGAAGGGGATGTCAGCATCCGTGCCCACATTGCCGGTGGCCACCAGAGCCAGGAAGATGACGCCCATTGTCTTCTGGGCATCGTTGGTTCCATGCGCCAGGGAAACCAGGGAGGCGGAGCCGATCTGGCCCCAGCGGAAGTAGCGGTTCTTGTCTTTCTCGGCGACGGTCTTGGTCAGTGCGTAGACCGCGAAGGTGCCGATGGCGGCCACCAGTCCAGCAACCACGGGCGCTGCCAGTGCGGGCAGGATCATCTTGGCCAGAACTCCATCCCACACCACACCTCCGAAGCCGAGGGAGGCGATCGCAGCGCCGATGAGGCCACCGAATAGTGCATGGGAGGAGCTTGAGGGGATACCCAGCAGCCAGGTCAGCAGGTTCCAGAGAATGGCACCGATGAGACCTGCGAATACCACCAGGAGCAGTTGGTGTGAATCCCAGGGGTTGGAGAGGTCGAATTGGTCAAGGTCCACAATGCCTCTGGCCACGGTGGCGGCAACCTCAACGGAGAGGAATGCGCCAACGAGGTTGAGCACTGCGGACAGGGTTACAGCCACTTTGGGCTTGAGGGCGCCGGTTGCGATGGACGTGGCCATGGCATTGCCGGTGTCGTGGAATCCATTCGTGAAATCGAAGGCGAGTGCCGTCACGATCACGATCAGCAGAATTATCAACTCGGTCACGGGATAGAAGTATGCAACATTTCGGACATATTCTATTAATCCCGAAAACGGTTCTGAGCTGGGAGAGTGTTAGCTAGGGTACAGTGCCTAGCCCCGTTTTGGGGCAGGGGTGTGTACTGGGTTTCGCATGATGGTTGGTAATAGCCAAGCTTTGACATGCGCTTTTGCTGTCACGTTTTGAAGTACAGCGCAGAAACGCCGTGAACCCTATCCAAATGTTATTTGAGAACCATACAGATGAATTCTTGGTTAATTCTTTTGGTGAGGGTGGGTATGTGGGGTGGATGTTCGAACGCTCGGGCCTGCGCAAGCCGACGCAGGCCCGCATAGGCCTGCGCTGCGGCGTTCTGGTGCCGGGGACTGATACAGGTGGTTCCAAGTCCAGGTCCAGGCCCCACACCCAAGCCTTAGTAGTAGTAGGGGAACTCCGACCAGTCCGGATCACGCTTTTCCAGGAAGGACTCCTTGCCCTCGACGGCCTCATCGGTCATGTACGCCAACCGTGTGGCCTCGCCGGCGAAGACCTGCTGTCCCATCAGTCCGTCGTCGGTGAGGTTGAAGGCGAATTTCAGCATGCGCTGGGCGGTGGGGGATTTGGTGTTGATCTCGCGGGCGACCTGGATGGCTTCGTCTTCCAACAAGCCGTGGTCGGCGACGATATTCACCGCACCCATCTGCTGCATGCGTTCGGCATCGTAGGTACGTCCGAGGAAGAAGATCTCGCGGGCATATTTCTGGCCCACCATCTTGGCCAGGTAGGCGGAGCCATAACCGGCATCGAAGGATCCCACGTCGGCATCGGTCTGCTTGAAGCGGGCTTCCTGGCGGGAGGCGATGGTCAGGTCACAGACCACATGGAGGGAGTGTCCGCCACCGGCGGCCCAACCGTTGACCACCGCGATGACCACCTTCGGCATGGTGCGGATCAGGCGCTGCACCTCAAGGATGTGGAGACGGCCACCCTCGACCTTGGTGCGTGCGGCATCCACGGTGGAGGAATCGGCATGGGCATCATCGGAGTCATGGCTGGAGGCGTACTGATAACCGGAGCGGCCACGGATGCGTTGGTCACCACCGGAGCAGAATGCCCAGCCGCCGTCCTTCTCGCTGGGGCCGTTGCCGGTGAGCAGGATGGTGCCCACATCAGGGGTGCGGCGTGCGTGATCAAGGGCGCGGTACAGCTCATCCACGGTGTGGGGACGGAAGGCATTGCGTACCTCGGGGCGGTCGAAGGCGATGCGGACGGTGCCGTCGGCGCGGGTGGTGCCCACGTGGCGGTGGTAGGTGATGTCGGTGAAGTCTTCGAAGCCGGGAACCGTGGCCCACTGGGAGGAATCGAAGGGATTATCAGTGCTGTAGGTGTTCATGACTACAGCTTAGGTGGGCACCACATTTCCCCCGGGCACGTGCCTGGCCGCTCCCTCGCACACCAGCTCTGGCTGCTGCATGAGGGAAGGAAAGCAGCAGACAACCCCCACCGCGCATCGCGTTAACGGTGCGCACTGTGGGGGTGTCGGTGACCTGGCAGCTTCACTGCCTGTGCGGGGCTGCGGAGACGTGCAGCCTGGGGCTGCTTAAGAGTTGTGTTTGATGCCCAGGCTGGAGGCGTGGTCGTTGATCTCCTCGGCCAGTTTGAGGTCACGTTCGGTGATATCGCCCACATCATGGCTGGTCAGGGTCACCTTGACAGATGAGTAGGTCAGTTCGATATCAGGGTGGTGGTTGGCTGCTTCCGCGGAGGCACCAATGAGGTTGACAAACTTCAGGCCGGTGGCGAAGTCGGCGCTCTCAAAAGTGCCGACGATGGTCTTGCCCACTGTTGACCAGCCCAGGCCGGACTGGTGGATCTGCTGCATGTTGACTCGGTCCTGTGGTGTATTCATAGCTCCCCATGGTGCATCACCTGATCCGGGTTCAGCACCCGTGGCAGCCACAATATTATGAAATCGTTATTGGTCGTTCATGTCCTACCGCCAGGCCTCAATCCCTTATCCCGACAGGTGATCAACAGCTGAGCGGCGAGGTCAACCCCGCCGGCAGGGGGCCTCCCACCTAAGCTTGGTTCCCATGAGCCTTCCCACCGTTGATGAGATCCTCGAGCGCGCCCATGTGGTGTCCCTGCCCATGAACGTGACCTTCCGGGGGGTGACCACCCGCGAGGCACTGCTGATCGAGGGGCCCGCCGGGTGGGGCGAGTTCGCCCCCTTCCTGGAATATGATGCGGCGGAATCCAGTGCCTGGCTGGCCTCCGGAATTGAAGCCGCCTGGCAGGGGTTCCCGGAAGCCCTGCGCAGCCATGTTGAGGTCAACGCCACCATCCCGGCGGTGCCGGCGCATGAGGTGGCAGCGGTGCTGGACAGGTTCCCGGGTTGCCGCACCATCAAGGTCAAGGTGGCGGAGAAGGGTCAGACCCTCGCCGATGACATCGCCCGTGTGAATGCGGTGCGTGATGCCCGCCCCGGCGCGGTGATCAGGGTGGATGCCAACACCGGCTGGTCAGTGGAACAGGCGCTGGAGGCCGCTCAGCAGCTCGGCCCGTTGGATTATCTGGAACAGCCCTGCGCCACGGTGGAGGAGCTCGCGGAGGTGCGCGCGACCCTGCAGCGCAGGGGCATCTTCGCCCGGGTGGCTGCAGATGAGTCGATCCGGCGCTCCGACGATCCCTACCGGGTGGCGGACCTGCGCGCCGCCGACGTGGCCGTGGTCAAGGTTGCACCGCTCGGTGGGGTGCGCCGGGTGCTGGAGGTGGCGGCGCACCTCCGCGCGCGCACCATGGACATCACGGTGGCCAGTGCGCTGGATACGGTGGTGGGCATGAACGCCGGCCTTGCGGCGGTTGCGGCTCTGCCGAAGCTTGACGACGACGACCTCATCGATGTCGCCCCCGCAGCCGCCGGCCTGGCCACCTCCCAGTTCTTCATCGAGGATGTGGCGGCTCCCCACCGCATCGTTGACGGATTCATGGACACCACCGTCATCACCCCGGAGCGGGACCGCCTGGATACCCTCGCCGCCACCGCGGACAGGCGTGACTGGTGGTTCAACCGGGTGCGTGAATCCTATTCTGTCCTGACGGCGATCTAGACTGTGGGGCATGTCCAGCACGCCTGCCCAAAAACTAGCCAGTGACGTCATCGAATCCCTGAGCCCGCACATCACTGACGTGGTGCTCTGCCCGGGTTCACGGAACTCGCCGTTGTCCCTCGAGGTGCTCTCGCGCGATGATCTGCGTGTGCATGTGCGTATCGACGAGCGCAGCGCCGCGTTCCTCGCCCTGGGGTTGGCGCGCATCCAGCGCCGCCCGGTGCCGGTGATCATGACCTCAGGCACCGCCGTGTCCAACTGCCTCCCGGCGGTCACGGAGGCGGCCCACGCGCATATCCCCCTGATCGTGGTCTCCGCTGACCGCCCTGCACAGCTGGTGGGCACCGGTTCCAGCCAGACGATCACCCAGACTGACATCTTCGGTGCCCTGGCACCGACCGTTTCGGTCGCCACCACCGCTGATGTTGAGCGCATCGCTGAGGCGCTGGCGGGTGGAACGTCGCAAAGCCCACGTCATATCAACGTGGCGCTGGATATGCCGCTGGTGAGCCCTGAGCTGCCGGAGCGCCACGGAGAGCGCCGCCCTCCGGTGTGGGAGCAGCGTTGGTTGGATCATGGTGAGGTGTCCGTGGATCTGGCCGAGAACACGTTGGTGATCGCCGGTGATGAGGCCTGGGAGATTGAGGCGCTGGCCGAGGTGCCCACCATCGCGGAGCCGACCGCGCCCGTGCCGTACCGCCCCGTACATCCGCTGGCGGCCGAGGTGCTGATCAAGGAACAGGTGTCCGCGGAGGGGTATGTGGTCAACACCCGCCCGGATCACGTGATCGTGGTGGGGCACCCCACCCTGCACCGTGGCGTGCTCAAGCTGATGACCGATCCGGGCATCAAGCTCACGGTGCTCTCCCGCACCGATGTGATCACCGATCCAGGCCGTCACGCCGACCAGGTGGGCACCCGTGTGAAGGCAACCGGTGCGCAGCAGAAACAGTGGCTGAAGATCTGCGATGCCGCTTCTGACCTGGCTGCTGAAGGGGTGCGTGAGGTCTTAGGCGATGATGCCCACGGCTTCACCGGTCTGCATGTCGCGGCCGCTGTTGCTGACACCCTGGGCACCGGTGACACGGTGTTTTGTGCGGCGTCCAACCCCATCCGTGATCTGAGCATCGCGGGGCTTCCGTTCGACGGCGTGGACGTGTTCTCCCCGCGCGGCACGGCGGGTATCGACGGTTCGGTGGCGCAGGCCGTGGGCACCGCACTGGCCGTGCAGTCCCGGCACCCCGATGAGATCCGCGCCCCGCGCACCGTGGCCCTGCTCGGCGATCTGGCCTTCCTCCATGATGCCGGCGGGTTGCTCATCGGCCCCGATGAACCCCGGCCGGAGAACCTCACCATCGTGGTGTCCAATGACAACGGCGGTGGCATCTTCGAATTGCTGGAGACCGGCGCCCCCGGCCTGAGAACCAGCTTCGAGCGTGCCTTCGGCACCCCTCATGATGTGGACATCGCCGCGCTGTGTGACGCTTATGGCGTGGACTACCGGCAGGTGGGCAACCTGCCGGATCTGATCACCGCGCTCGTGGACACCACGGAGGTATCCGGCTTCACCGTCATTGAGGCGTGCACGGCCCGGGACACCCGTCGGGAGCTGCAACGTGCCCTGACCTCAAAGGTCCGCTAGGTGGAGTGGGACAGGATCCGGCGTCGCGCGTACCAGCTCGTGATCGCCCTGTATATATCGGCTCTTCTGGGATGCAGCGCGATGGTGATCGGACCGTTCCTCAATGACCGCAGCATCGCCGCAGACCCCGGTCGCGCATTGGCGCAGGTCACCGATGTGGGTAGTTTCCGCACCACCGTGGATTTCCAGGACGAGAACGGCATTTTCCATTCGCCCGCGACCGGGTTGCTGTATCCAACGGGCCTGGGGGAGGGGCAGCGCGTATGGGTCAACTACGCCCGCACCTCACCTGACCTGGTGAAGGTTGAAGGCCGCGAATGGACACTCGCCATCATCCCCGCCTTGAGTGTGGGGGCTGTCGCCACCGTGATCGCCGGACTATTATGGGTTGCGGTCGGCTTCATCGGTGGAAGAACCAAGACCCGGAATGCTGTTTAACACTAAGTTCACCCCGTTTAGCCCAAGAATTAAACAAAGTTCTCGATAAAGCCATGTGGGGTTCATCGACCCGACGGCCTGATATGGAGATAATGAGACCCATGCGTGTAGCAATCGTTGCAGAGTCATTCCTTCCCAACGTCAACGGAGTCACCAACTCGGTACTCCGGGTTTTGGAATATCTGGCTGAGAACGGCCATGAAGCTCTGGTCATTGCTCCGGGGGCCAGGGAATTCGAAGAAGAGATCGGCGAGTACCTGGGATTTGAGATCGTCCGGGTCCCCACCGTCCGCGTCCCACTGATTGACTCCCTGCCCATCGGTATCCCCCTGCCATCTGTCACCACAGTCCTGCGTGACTACAACCCGGACATCATCCATCTGGCCTCACCCTTCGTTCTCGGAGGAGCCGCGGCCTTCGCCGCCCGCCAGTTGCGCATCCCCGCCATCGCGATCTACCAGACCGATGTCGCCGGCTTCTCCCAGCGCTACCACCTGGCACCTCTCGCCGCCGCCAGCTGGGAGTGGATCCGAACCGTCCACAACACCTGCCAGCGCACCCTCGCACCATCCTCCATGAGCATTGATGAACTCCGTGACCACGGCGTGAATGACATCTTCCACTGGGCACGTGGTGTGGACTCCGAGCGTTTTCACCCATCCAAGCGCTCCACCGAACTGCGACGCTCCTGGGATCCCACCGGACAGAAGAAGGTCGTCGGCTTCGTCGGCCGCCTCGCCTCTGAGAAGGGTGTGGAACGCCTGATCAGCCTGTCTGGTCGGGATGATATCCAGCTGGTCATCGTCGGCGACGGGCCAGAAGCCAAGTACCTGCAGGTGAAGATGCCGGACGCCATCTTCACCGGTGCCCTCGGTGGGGAGGAACTGGCGCGGACCTACGCATCGCTGGACCTGTTCGTCCACCCCGGTGAATTCGAGACCTTCTGCCAGGCGATCCAGGAGGCGCAGGCCTCCGGTGTGCCCACCATCGGACCACGGGCCGGCGGCCCGATCGATCTCATCGAGGAAGGCGTCAACGGACTGCTCCTGGACGTGATTGATTTCCGCGAGACCCTCCCGGCCGCAGCTGAATGGATTCTGGATAACACCCGCCATGACACCATGCGCCAGGCCGCACGTGAAGGCGTGAAGAACAAGAGTTGGAACGCACTGTGCGAGCAGCTGTTCCAGCACTACACCGATGTGGTGGAACTATCCCGCCGCATCCCACTGACCTTCTTCGGCCCCAATGCCGAAGTGGCCAGGATGCCACAGTGGGTGGCTCGAATGCTGGGGGTCCGCGCCGACTCCAAGATCCGCATTGATGCCTGAGACACCCTGGGTGCATGATCCCGGTGGTGGCATACACTGTTCAACGTGGCTAAGGCATCTCTAGACAAGGATCCGTTCGACGTTGCATCGATGTTCGATGACGTCGGAGACAAATACGACCTCACCAACACGGTGCTGTCCTTCGGTCAGGACCGCGTGTGGCGCAGACGCACCCGCGAGCGCCTCAACCTCAAGCCGGGGGAGAAGGTCTTAGACCTCGCCGCCGGCACGGCTGTCTCCACGGAGGAACTGGCTAAATCCGGTGCCTGGTGCGTGGCCTGTGATTTCTCCCAGGGCATGCTCGCGGCAGGACACGACCGCGATGTTCCCAAAGTGGTCGGCGACGGCATGCAGCTGCCCTTTGCCGACAACACCTTCGACGCGGTGACCATCTCCTACGGACTGCGCAACATCAATGATTTCCGCGCCGGGCTCCGTGAGATGGCGCGGGTGACCAAACCTGGTGGACGGCTCACCGTGGCGGAGTTCTCCACCCCGCTGATCCCCGTGTTCGGCACCCTGTACAAGGAATACCTCATGAGACTGCTGCCGAATGTGGCACGCGTGGTCTCCTCCAACCCAGAGGCCTATATCTACCTCGCGGAATCCATCCGTGCCTGGCCAGACCAGGAGGAACTGGCTCAGGAGATCAATGCCAACGGCTGGTCCGACTGCGGGTGGCAGAACCTCACCTTCGGCATCGTGGCCATGCACTCAGCCATCAAACCCTCGGTCTGAGAGACCAGGGGTGTGCTAGACGGTGGAGTTCCACAGCGGTGAACCCCGGCGGGCAGCGGTCACGGTACTGCCTGCCAGCCGCCAGCCGCGGGCGAGAATATCCCTATCCCCATCCGTGATGAGATTGCCCATCAGACGGGCCGCCGCCGGCATGACCGCCTTACGGAGTGGGCCGCGGAACGCCAGGGGACCCATGGCGGGAAGAAACGCCGGGTAGGTCAACAGGCGTGCTGCGGTACGCGCCAGCATGAAGGCCTCGCCATAATGGGTTTTCAGCACATGGGGCCACACGAGTGTGAGATCACGGCGGGGATGGGCCCCGATCAGTTCCACGGCAAGTTCGGCTGTCTCCAGGCCATAATCAATACCTTCGCCGTTGAGCGGGTTGACACACGCGGCGGAATCGCCGATGAGCATCCAGTTCGGTCCCGCAACATTGGACACCGCTCCGCCCATCGGCAGCAAAGCGGAGGCGACATCCTCCTCGGGGCCGAGCTGCCACTCCTCCCGCTGCTGGGAGGCGTAGAAGCTCAACAATTTCTTGGTATTAACCCGGGCGGGGCGCTGGTCGGTGGACAAGGCGCCGCAGCCCAGATTCACGGTGCCGTCACCCAGTGGGAAGATCCAGCCATAACCTGGCTGGACAGTGCCCTCCTCATCACGTAATTCGAGGTGGGAATGGATCCAGGGCTCATCGGACTGCGGGGATGCGCAGTAGGACCGGGCGGCAATGCCATAGACCTCATTGCGATGCCAGATACGGCCAAGTTTCTTACCGAAGGTGGAACGCACCCCATCAGCGACGATGACATGTCCAGCTTTGACCGTGTGGGTCTGTCCCCGGTGATTCACCTCCACGGCGCTCAGGCGGGAGCCGGTGAATACAGGGGTCTCGGCGGTGGCATTCTCCCAGGTGGTCACCTCGGGGTGGGACTGGGCGAACTCGAAGAGGAGATTATCGAAACCCGCGCGGGGCATCGCGGACCCCTGGGTGCCGAAGGGAGAGTCCGGCCAGGGTGCCTCCACGGAGCCACCAAAGCCGTGTAGCTTCAGTCCGCGGTTGGAATAGTCGGACGTGACCTGCTCGCCCAGACCCAGCTTGTTGAGCTGGTGGATGGCCCGGGGCGTGAGTCCGTCGCCGCAGGTCTTGTCGCGGGGGAACGTGGCGGCGTCGATAAGCAACGTTGACAACCCCAGGCGGGCAGCATAGGCCGCCGCCGCCGAGCCTGAGGGGCCGGCACCGATGACCAGAACATCAAAAGCAACGGAACCGGAAGAGGACACACCAGAAGTAACAGACACGCGATACATTGTCGCAGGAGGCAACGGGTGAAAGCCACCCCAGGGTGCTTCAGATGCCTGCTGTGGACTACGGTTGAACAAAAAGCTTCAACGTCCATTTCATGGTTTCGAACCGCACAAACTGGGGAGAAACCACTCAGATCACCAAAGGTAGCGATGAATGAGTAGCGGCCGAACCGTTCCAACCCGTTCCCACGGGCTCGGAAAAGAAGGTGCGTCAGGTAACGACGCAACTCAGGTCGAATTTGGTGATCCAGCGCTGACCGCACGGATCAACAATGCGATGCAGCAGGTGGAGAACACCCTACGTGAAGAACTATCCACAGGGGAGGACTTCCTCGTGGACAAAGTCATGCACCTCACCAGGGCTGGCGGTAAGCGTTTTCGTCCCATGTTCGCCCTCCTGGCCTCAGAGTTCGGTGAGAAACCACTGACCGAGCAGGTGGTGAAGGCAGCTGCGGTGGTCGAGATCACCCACCTGGCCACGCTCTACCATGACGATGTGATGGATGAAGCCACCATGCGACGTGGTGTGCCCAGCGCGAATGCCCGCTGGGACAACTCCGTGGCCATCCTCGCCGGCGATATTCTCCTTGCCCACGCCTCCCGGTTGATGAGCCAGCTCGGTGTGGAGACCGTTGCGCACTTCGCGGAAACCTTCGGTGAGCTGGTCACCGGCCAGATGCGTGAAACCGTCGGTGCACGCGGGGGAGACCCCATCGATCACTACATGGAAGTGATCCGCGAGAAGACCGGCGTGCTCATCGCCTCCGCAGGATTCCTGGGTTCACTGCATGCCGATGCCACCCCGGAACACGTGGATGCGCTGAAAAAATTCGGTGCAGCGGTGGGCATGATCTTCCAGATTGTGGACGACATCATCGATATCTTCTCCGACACCGATGAATCCGGAAAGACCCCGGGCACTGATCTGCGCGAAGGTGTGTTCACCCTGCCCGTCCTCTACGCCATGCGTGAAGACACAGAGGTGGGTGCCGAACTGCGCAGCGTCCTCACCGGTCCCGTGGAAGACGATCAGACCGTTGACCATGTCCTGACCCTCCTGGCGAAGTCCGGTGGGCGTCAGGCAGCCCTGGCTGATGTCCACCACTACATGGATATCGCCAACACCGAACTGGACCGCTTACCCGACAACTCTGTCAAGGACGCCCTGCGTGAACTTGCCGTATTCACCGTCAGGCGCGTGGGTTAGTTCCTTTCCGCGTGGTGCGGTGGGGCGGTCGAACCTGCTCCATCGATCCCTCTTTTTCACCTGCTTGACCAGCTGATTTGTATAAACGATGGTGTGTCATAGTAGAGTATGTAGCGCACCAAGCGGTGCATGCCAGATTGCCCGAGCGGCCAATGGGAGCGGACTGTAAATCCGTCGGCTTGCGCCTACGTAGGTTCGAATCCTACATCTGGCACAAATAACACCCACCGAATTAATTTTCGGTGGGTGTTTTTGTGTTCCCGGAAGCCTGACGGACTCAGGGGTGGGTTCGGCGGTTACGGGGCGTGGGCGGAGGGAACGTACATAACGTCACAAGATTTCCGTGAATAGGGGCCGTTTCTTCCAAAATCTTGTGACGTTATGTACGGCAGGGGCCGTTTGAGGCCCTCATGGAAGGTTCATGGGCGATTTGCAGGGACCTTGCGGGGCACGCGCATGCGTATCTGTGGGGAACCCGTGGGCATCTGAGGTCGGCTCAGGGAGGGGGCTGTGATCCCCGGTGGTTCTTTCCCCGGGCGCGCATGAACCGGGTGTGGACTTGCTCCGGGGTAGGCCGATCAAGGAGCCCGTGCCCGAACCCACTGCCGAGAACAGCGGTGGGGAGGGGAAGATGGGCCGTTTCGGGGTCCTTGGCGAGTGCGCACGCAACATGGCACGTTAACGAGTGTTTAAAGGCCACTAAAAAGGGCTGTTAAGCTGCGGATTTGTGTTGTGAAGGCACTTCGGGTTAATCTTCTTAAGGCTTCAACGGAGCGGGGCAAACAATAAAGCCCCATAAGTTCCCAGTGAAGCCGATGCCCCCTTAGCTCAGTCGGTAGAGTGTCTCCATGGTAAGGAGAAGGTCAACAGTTCGATTCTGTTAGGGGGCTCAATTGTTTTTCTCCTGCGGCACCCAACCGGTTCATCGTGGGGATGAACAATAATGGCGGTGTAGCTCAGTGGTAGAGCAAGCGACTCATAATCGCTGTGTCGCGGGTTCAATTCCCGCCATCGCTACCGCGAAAAACCCGTCAAGGGTGCAGCGCCGAAAATAGGTTTCATGAATATGAATCTGGTTCGGTGCTTTTCGCAACAACCCGGATAGCTTGAGGGTCTGAGATCGCGTTTGATGCGTAATCGTAGGATTCTGGTAGTGTTATCCGTGCTGCAGAACACTGTAGCGCATAGGGGCGTAGCTCAATTGGCAGAGCAACGGTCTCCAAAACCGTAGGTTGCAGGTTCAAGTCCTGTCGCCCCTGCAAGATTTTCAACCCGAGGAGTGCTTTGAGCGACGATCAGAACTCTGGCGTAGGCGGGACCTCCCGCCCCACTGGTAAGCGTCAGTTGTCCGGTGTCTCCACTTCCTCATATGAGGCCAAGAAGGCTACAGTAGCTGCACCAACCCCAACCACCGAGAAAAAAGTCGGCGGCAGCGTGGTTAGCTTCCTTCCAGAGGTCTACTCTGAGATTCGCAAGGTCATCTGGCCTACCGCACGTCAGATGGTCATCTACACCATTGTGGTGCTGATCTTCTTGGTTATCCTCACCGCCCTCGTATCAGGTGTGGATTTCATCGCAGGCCTCGGAGTTGAGAAGATTCTTACTCCATAGGTAGGATGAACACATAAGCTTTAACATCCCGCTGGATCCGCAAGGAACCGGCGGGATGATTTTTTGTCACACCCTCCCGCCTACATGGGCCGATGGATGTCAACGGTGGATTCGGGAAGTAGCATGGATCCCAGAAGCGTTAGTCAACGCAGACATCCACGGTGACATGACCGGCAGTGGGGTCGGGATGACCAGAACAGACAGGTTTGGAGAACACGCAAGATGAGCGAAGAGAACAACAACGGGTTCGCCGTTGAAGATGCCTTTGAAGAGACCACCGAAGGGGCCGTTGAAGAGCAGGCCGTACAGGCCGCGGACCTTGAGATCGGTGAGAGCTTCGAAGAGGCACCGGCTGAAAATGATGAGTCCAACGCCGGTGACCTCGCGCAGGCTGCTGCCGCACTGGGTGACACCGGTGAGGTAGACGCCGATGCGGAGTACAAGACCCGCCTGCGTCAGTTCACCCGCGATCTGAAGAAGCAGCCAGGATCCTGGTACATCATCCAGTGTTACTCCGGTTATGAGAACAAGGTGAAGGCAAACCTGGACATGCGTGCCCAGACCCTGGAGGTGGAGGAGGACATCTACGAGGTTGTCGTCCCCATCGAACAGGTCACCGAGATCCGTGATGGCAAGCGCAAGCTGGTCAAGCGCAAGCTCCTCCCGGGATATGTTCTGGTCCGCATGGAGATGAATGACCGCGTCTGGTCTGTTGTCCGTGACACCCCCGGTGTGACCAGCTTCGTGGGCAATGAGGGCAATGCCACGGCCGTGAAGCACCGCGATGTGGCGAAGTTCCTCATGCCTCAAGAATCCGCTGTCACTGCCGGCGAAGCAGCGCCCACCACCGCCGAGGGTGAGCAGCTCGTGGCCATGCCGACTGATTCCTCCGCACAGCAGGTATCCGTTGACTTCCAGGTCGGCGAGGCTGTCACCATTCTCACCGGTGCATTCGCGTCTGTCTCTGCGACGATCTCCTCCATTGATGTTGAGAACCAGAAGCTCGAAGCCCTGGTGTCCATCTTCGGTCGTGAGACCCCGGTTGATCTCAAGTTCGATCAGGTTGAGAAGGTCAGCTAGTCCGAACATAAAGACAAACATCAACCCCCATGGGGATCCGACAGGTTGTGTCGGAGTTCTCCATGGGGGTTGAAGTCTGTTCTGGTCCTGCTTGTGCGTCGATAAGCGCTTTAATGCCTGGACGCCTGCGACCGCAGGCCGTCCAGATAGGTGATGATCAGCCACCGCCGCTGCTCCGGGAGGACCCGCTGGGCGGTGTTGGGGCGGGAGACCACGGTGATGCCGAACATGAAATCGTGGAGCTGGAGATCGTGGGGGACATAACCGTACTGACGGGCCTTGGTGAGGATCTGTTGCAGGGGTTCGGCGCCAGCGGGCTGCGAGTCGGAATCACCGGTCATGGCGATGCCACGGTCCGCCAGCTCCTGGACGAACCTGGTCCAGGCACCCCACGGGTCCATGGGCCAGGCGGAGAGGTGCTCGGTGATCATGGTCCGGATATTTGTGTGAACCAGTTCGGTTACGGCATGAACCAATGACTCCCGGTCAGGGAAGTGACGGTGAAGGGTGGCCACTCCGACGTCGGCGCGGACAGCAATGGTGCGGAACGGTACCCCGGCTCCCTGTTCGTGGAACAGTGTTTTGGCGGTCTCCACGATCTGATCGCGATTTGTCTTGGCGTCTGCCCTCACAGCTTATGTCCTTTCCTGTGTTTTCCACTGTCAGATATATTAAACGGCTTTTACGCTGTGCATGCAGTGTTTGAGACCGGGCATCGGAGGCCCACGGTTTAACTCCATGAGCACTTTGGTTTTCCCGAACCCGCCGTGTAAAGTGGACAACCGCATGTTTTCTGACATGCAATCATACGTTCATCCCCGGTGGCCCGGTTACGTGACGATCCAACGCAGGACCTCAGAGAAGGTCTGTTGGTAGCGGCATCGAGCATCCGGACGGGAGTGTTGCGGGGTTTACATCGTCCCCAGCGCCCCCGGTAACAAGGAAGCAGGTCAAACGATGGCTCCGAAGAAGAAGAAGGTCTCAGGCCTCATCAAGCTGCAGATTCAGGCTGGACAGGCTAACCCTGCTCCTCCTGTTGGTCCTGCACTGGGTGCCCATGGTGTCAACATCATGGAATTCTGCAAGGCTTATAACGCAGCAACCGAGAACCAGCGCGGCAACGTGGTCCCAGTTGAGATCACCGTCTACGAAGATCGTTCTTTCGACTTCAAGCTGAAGACCCCACCAGCTGCCAAGCTGCTGCTGAAGGCCGCTGGCCTGCAGAAGGGCTCCGGCGTTCCGCACACCGATAAGGTGGGCAAGGTTTCCATGGCTCAGATCCGCGAGATCGCCGAGACCAAGCAGGAAGACCTCAACGCACGCGACATCGACGCCGCTGCAAAGATCATCGCCGGCACCGCCCGCTCCATGGGTATCACCGTCGAGGGTTAATCCCCACCTGTGATGAGAGGCTGGGCCGCACCACTTAGGTGCGGCCCACCCCGGGTGCCTCACCTAGGTGCGACCCACCCAGGGGGCGCTCCACCGGGGCGCCGCCCACATCACCGCATGGCCAGCCTCCACGCAGGGTTTCCCCTGCAGGTTGGTCACGCACCACTTGAAACTTTCCTGTGGCAGGGCCAGCTCCGGCCCGCAGACCACAAATTCCGCGAAAGGGAATTACATAATGAGCAAGAAGTCCAAGGCATTCCGCGAAGCCGCCGCCAAGATCGACGGTGGCCGCGAGTACACCCCAATCCAGGCTGCTGAGCTGGTCAAGGAGACCTCCTCCAAGAACTACGACGCTTCCGTCGACGTTGCCATCCGCCTGGGCGTTGACCCACGTAAGGCTGACCAGCTGGTCCGCGGCACCGTCTCCATGCCAAACGGCACCGGTAAGACCGTCCGCGTTGCAGTCTTCGCTGCAGGCGAGAAGGCCACCGAGGCTGAGGCTGCCGGCGCTGACTTCGTTGGCACCGATGAGCTCGTTGAGAAGATCCAGGGCGGCTGGACCGACTTTGATGTCGCCATCGCAACACCGGACCAGATGGCCAAGATCGGCCGCATCGCCCGCGTCCTGGGCCCACGTGGTCTGATGCCTAACCCTAAGACCGGCACCGTGACCAACGATGTCGCCAAGGCCATCGAAGAGGTCAAGGGCGGAAAGATCTCCTTCCGCGTTGACAAGGCGTCCAACCTGCACGCTTCCATCGGTAAGGCATCCTTCGATGCCAAGGCACTGGCTGAGAACTACGGCGCTCTCATCGATGAGCTCGTCCGCATCAAGCCTTCCTCCTCCAAGGGCATCTACCTGAAGAAGATCACCCTGTCTTCCACCACCGGTCCTGGTGTTTCCGTGGATACCCACATCACCAAGAACTACGCTGGCGAGGCATAAACAGCCCCGACCCGTATGGTGTGACGCCTTCTTTTTCTCTGTTCGGGGAAAAGGAAGGCGTTTTTTCATGCTGGAGACGCTTGGCAGCGCTGGGTATGCCTTCATGGACCTTTTAGGCTGGACAAGTTTTCGCTGTTCATTGGGGTATTTTCATGGGAAGGGATAGTGGGATTTAAAGTTATCGACACAGTGTTGTTAAGATATCGACATAGCGTCGGTATCTTATCTGAATCGGCGTCGACACACCCCAATACCACCTGGAGTTAATTTCCATGTTTCTAGCTTGGCGCGACATGCTTTTTGCGCGCACCCGATTCCTGCTCATGGGCCTCGTCCTGGGTCTGATGTCCATTCTGATCGTGATCATCTCCGGTCTGACCGCCGGCCTGACCAATGACGGTATCTCCGGCCTCAAGGCCCTTGAAGCTGATGTCGTCGCCTTCGAAGAGGGTACCCAGACCGACTCCGCCTTCACCCGTTCCGTGGTGAACGTCAACGACGCGGATATCCTGGCTCAGGCCGATGGCGTAGAGGAGGCAACCCCAATGGGGCTGTCACTGATCAACGCCCGCAACCAGGAAGGCACCCCGATCGATCTCACGCTCGTCGGTGTGGATCCTGATTCCTTCATCGCACCTGAGGGCCTGCCTGCCATCAGTGCAGATCGCATGCCTGGTCAGCCGACCCCAACCGCCCACGAAACCATTGTTTCCGGAACCCTGGCGGATTCCGGCATCGCTCTCGGCGACACCATCACCGTGGACCGTCTGGAGATCGAATTCACCGTCACCGGTTTCACCGATGATCAGCGCACCTTCGGCCACGTTGACCTGGCCTATGTTCCGATGGACACCTGGCAGGAGGTGCATGCCGGTGCCCGCGCCGGTGAAGCACCTGCAGAGCGTTCCTATGAGGAAGCCTCTGTCATCGTGGCAAATGCCCCCGGTGTAGACCTGGAGGCTCTGGCCGCAGAGACCGGCCTGGATACCCGATCCCTCAAGCAGAGTTATGATTCTTCCCCGGGTTATACCGCGGAAACCATGACTCTGACCATGATCGAGTGGTTCCTCTACATCATCACCGCACTGGTCACCGGTGCGTTCTTCCTGGTCTGGACCATTCAGCGCTCGGCTGATATCTCCGTCATGCGTGCGATCGGTGCAACCCGCGGATTCCTCCTGCGTGACAGCCTCGGACAGGCCGTGGTCATTCTCGCACTGTCCATCATCGTGGGCGTATCCCTCGCGGTGGGGCTCGGCCTCTGGCTCGAAACCACCGCCATGCCCTTCGCCACGGAATGGCAGTCTGTCCTGGGTGGTGCCGCAATGCTGTTTATCTCGGGACTCATCGGTGCATTCATTGCTGTTTACCGAGTCACCAAAACCGATCCACTCACTGCCCTGGGAGAGAACCGATAATGACTACCCCTGCACTCATTCTTGATAATGTCCGCGTCAGCTACGGTGACGGTGATTCTGAGGTCCATGCCCTGGATGGGGTCTCCCTGAGCGTCAACCCCGGTGAATTCGTGGCAATCGTGGGCCCCTCAGGATCCGGTAAGTCCACACTGCTGGCAGTCGCCGGCGCCCTGACCTCACCGCACTCCGGTGATGTCCGGGTCGCGGGGGAGTCCATCACCGAGTACTCCGATAAGGAACTCGCACGTATCCGCCGCGAGCATATCGGGTTTGTGTTCCAGTCCTCTGGAAACCTGCCTTCTGCACTCAAGGCCCATGAGCAGCTGGAATTGGCCGCCCGGGTTCTGGGACGCCGCGGCCGCCGCAGCAATGATGAACTGTTGGAAGCTGTGGGTATGTCGCACCGCGCCAACAACCGCCCTGCCACCCTGTCGGGTGGTGAGCGTCAGCGCATCGGTATTGCGCGGGCGTTGGTGGGTGGGCCCAACGTATTGCTTGTCGACGAACCAACAGCCGCCCTCGACCGTAACCGCGCACATGAAATCGTTCAGCTGCTTGCCAGCGAATGCCATGAGCTCGGTGTGGCCGGTGTCATGGTCACCCATGACCTTGACGTGATCGAGCACTGTGATCGTGTCTATGACATGGTTGATGGAAGGCTCACCGCCAGGGACTAGGCTTCACTATATGCCTAAGATTTCAGAGCCCACCGTCACTGAACACCGCGCGTCCCAGCACCGTGCAGTGCTCCTGGCTGCGGAGCGGCTGATCGTGGAATCAGAGGGTAAAGTTCCCACCATCGCCGAGGTTGCTGCGGAGGTGGGACTTGCCCGCTCCAGTGTCTATCTTTATGTCAGTTCAGGGAAAGACCTGATCATTCAGCTATTGGTCAGGGCCATCCCGGCATGGTTGGACAGACTTAGCGGCGAGTTGGAAGTCGCGGGCCCGGACCCATCCGAGCGCCTGGCAGCCTATGTCCGCGTGACACTGCGCCTGTTTGTGGAAGGTTCACACGGACCGTTGATGTCTGCGGCAAGTACCCTGCCGGAAACCTTCATGGATGACCGCGTCCAGGAGTCCCATAACAGCCTGGATCCGGCGCTGCTGGAATTGTTGGGGGATGAGGTCACGGTGATCCGCCCCTTGATCGATGCCATGATCAACCGTGGTGCGGAGATGGTCAACCAGTCTGTCGCGGACTTCGATGAAATCTCAGAAATACTTCAGCGGATGGCGCGCGCTGCCCTGAAATGACCGGCCAGGCTGGACCATGTACCCCCTCAATCCCCTCTGATCGCTGGGTTTGAGGGGGTCAATCTATTTTCGGGTGGACTGCCCGGCACTGGATTAAACGACGGGGGTAGCGTGGGGCCCGTGACTAAGTTATCTCAAGAGAGACCTCGTGCGGTGGTTGTGGGATCGGGGCCCAATGGACTCACAGCGGCGTGTCTACTTGCCCGGGAAGGCTGGCAGGTGGATGTCTATGAACAAGGCCCGACACCGGGGGGTGCGGCGCGCTCGGCGCCGGTACTGGGGGAGGGAACCACCGTGGACCTGGGGTCCGCGGCGCACCCTTTCGGTATCTCATCCCCGGTGTTCCGGGAGCTTGATCTGGAGGCGCACGGGCTGGAATGGGCCCATTCCCGTTATGCCATGGCGCACCCACTCGATGGAGGGCGCGCAGCCTTCCTCAGTCGTGGCGTGGAGAGAACCGCCACACAGCTGGGGGAGGATTACTCCAGGTGGCGGAAACTCCATCATCCTTTCACCCGGGATATTGATCAGCACCTGGATAACGTCCTGGGTCCGGTGATCCGGGTGCCGAAACATCCGGTGAAGATGGCGGCGTTTGGCACAGTGGCCTTGCTTCCCGCCCGCGCCCTGGCGCGCGCGACCTTCGAGACAGAAGAGGCCCGGGTTCTCTTCGCCGGTTCCGCGGTACACGCGATCACCCCACCTGATCGGCCCATGACCTCATCCTTCGGCCTTCTCTTCAGCGCATTGGGCATGGCGAGGGGCTGGCCGGTGGCGGTTGGGGGTTCACAGAGTGTGGTCGATGCACTGGTGTCCGTCCTGCATGAACACGGTGGGACGATCCACACCGACCACCCTGTGGAGGATCTGGCGGAGTTCGAGGACGCCGAGGCGGTTATCCTCAACCTCACCCCGAACCAGGTTGCCCGCCTGAAGAACGTGGAGCTTTCCCGCAGGGCGAAAAGAATAATGAAGAACTGGAAATACGGTCCCGGCTCCTACAAGCTGGATATTCTCCTGGACGGACCCATCCCCTGGACCAATCCGGAAGTGGGGGAGGCGACCACCGTGCATGTCTGTGGCGGTCTGGATGAGATCCAGATGGCGGAGGCCGATGCGGCTGCCGGGCGGGTACCGGATAAACCCTTTGTGCTGGTGTGTCAGCAGCAGGTGGCGGATCCCACCCGGGCGCAGAATGGTGAGACCGTGGTCTGGGCCTATGCCCACGTTCCGCAGGGATATGTGGACAAGCGTGCCGCCACCCTCATTCTCAAGCAGATTGAACGCTTCGCCCCGGGGTTCCGGGATCGGATCCTCAGCGTGGTGGAGAACAATGCTCAGGATCTTGAAAATTGGAACCCGAACCTGGTGGGGGGTGATGTCGGTGGCGGAGCAACCGCCGGGGTGCAGATGATCCGCCGTATGCCGTACAAACTGGGGCCGCGTCTCTACATGGCCTCCTCGTCCACCAGTCCCGGCGGCGGAGTGCACGGCATGCCCGGAGCCTGGGTGGCCCGTGCCGTGCTGCGCGATCAGGAGTAGGCACTCCCATGACACCCGTGGTGGAGGCGAGGGGACAGGCGGTCATCAGTCAGCAGGCAGATCGCTGGCGGTTGAGCGTGCAGGTGCACGTCCGCAGTGCGCCACGTCGCACCCAGGCGGTAGCCACCATTCAGCGCACGCTTGAGGCACTGGCCGGGGTGGAGTTGACCGCGGAGCGGGTAGAAGACGGCGCGGCCTTCGATCCGGAGGGCGTCATCGCCGGGTGGTCCGGTGTGATCACCGGATCGGTGGATGGGACCGGGCAACTGCGGGAACTGGTCTCCAGATTGGCGGGTGTGGCCGATGTGGAGATGCACGGTCCCCGCTGGGAGTTGAGCACCACAGCTGAGCAGGAAGGCCGGGCGAAAGCTCTGGCATCCGCCAGTGGGGTGGCGCGTGCTGATGCGGACGTCATCGCCCGCGCACTCGGGGGCAGCTGCGGGAAACTGATCCGCGCCACCAGCGACCAGAGCGTCAACAACTTCGGAACAGAACGCGCGGTCATGGCCATGGGGGTGTCCCGCACCATGGGTGAGGCGCTTCCGCCGCGGGTGATGGAACTCAGACTGGTGCCGGATCTCATTGATGTCCGTGCGCAGGTGGCTGTGAGCTTTCTTTTTGTTCCCGATCCCTGATCTGTTCCACTGTGGTAGGAGGGCGGATTTGCTTTACTGCCTGACGGATGACTAGTGTGAGAGACCGAAGTTTGAACAACCGGGATTTTCCCGGTTGAACTCAAGGTTCACCGAAGACCGTTGGTCATCCGCTTGGCGGATCGAAGGCTTCCATTCTCTGGAACGGCCCACGCAGGAGACACTTTGACGCCTTAGGTTCCCTTATGTGGAATATGATGCGCCCTGTGCTCTTGCACGGGGCTTTTTTCATGGGCTAATCCTCAGGATTTACTCATGGTCAAGGTCCCGCGGATCAGTAGATACATATAAGAGGAAAGGAGGCGAAGTAATGGCAAACCCAAAGAACGAAGCATCTCTGGCAGAGCTCAAGGCACAGTTCGCTGAGACCGATTCAGTCGTTCTCACCGAATACCGTGGCCTGACCGTAGCTCAGACCACTGAACTGCGACGCGCACTTGGCAATGATGTCCAGTACTCCGTCGCCAAGAACACCCTTGTTAAGATCGCCGCTAATGAAGCTGGCGTCGAGGGCCTTGATGATCTCCTGACCGGTCCGACCGCTGTTGCCTTCATCAAGGGCGAAGCAGTCGATGCCGCAAAGGTGCTGAAGAAATTCGGCGACGACAACAAGGCATTCGTAGTCAAGGGTGGCTACATGGATGGCAATGCTCTGACCGCAGATCAGGTCAAGGCAATTGCTGAGCTGGACAACCGCGAGACCACTCTCGCGAAGCTTGCCGGCGCCATGAAGGGCAACTTGGCAAAGGCCGCAGGCCTGTTCAATGCCCCTGCTTCCCAGGTTGCGCGCCTCGCGGTTGCGCTCCAGGAGAAGAAGGACGCTTAAGTCGCCGCTCCAGGCGCAACAGTTTTACCCCAAACTTTTTCGGGCGTGAATTCGCCCCAACAGAAAGGACGCCATCATGGCTAAGCTCACCAAGGACGAGCTCATTGAGGCTTTCAAGGAAATGACCCTCATCGAGCTCTCTGAGTTCGTCAAGGAATTCGAAGAGGTCTTCGAGGTCACCGCTGCTGCTCCAGTCGCAGTTGCTGCTGCAGGCGGCGCCGGCGAGGCTGCTGCTGCTGAAGAGCAGTCCGAGTTCGACGTTGTTCTCGAGGATGCAGGCGCCAAGAAGATCGGCGTGATCAAGGCTGTCCGCGAGCTCGTCTCCGGTCTGGGTCTGAAGGAAGCTAAGGAGCTCGTCGAGGGCGCACCTAAGGCTATCCTCGAAGGCGCAAACAAGGAAGACGCTGAGGCTGCCAAGGCTAAGCTCGAAGAGGCTGGCGCAAAGGTCACCCTCAAGTAAGAACTTTCTTACTTGCATCTTCACAGATGCTTCTGAAACCCCCGTTGTCACGACCCTCAAGGGTTGTGGGAACGGGGGTTTTCCCATTCGGCAGGCTATAGCCGTGTGGGTGCGGGCAAGCGGGGCGTCGATAAGCATATGGCGTTATTGAAGGGCGGGGGAGGGGCTCAGGTAACATCGTCCGCATGCTGCCTAAAACCAGGATCTTCTCCGCGCTGCTGCTCGGGATTGGTGTGGCACTGATTGTCTGGGGCCTCGTGGCACCGAGATTTGTGCACGCTGATGGTCGACTACCTCTGGACCTCGACGCCACCACCTATACCCTCATCGATGACAACGGGCAGACCCGGTTGAACTCAGATCCGGAGGCCGGTTTGGTGGAGACCCCCATCACCCGACAGCTCCATTTCCAGGTGATGGATCCGGCGGACGCCGAGGAAGCCACCCTGCGCGTCGGTGATATCCACCTGCATGGCACCGAGGGGGTGGACGGCAACGAGCAGGAGAGGCTGCTGTCAGCGTCGGTCTACAGCTTCCGGGTGGACCGCTTCAGCGGTGAGATCCTGTCGGAGGTGGCGGTGACCGACCAGCTGGCCAGCCCCACCCTGAACTATCCCGTGGACGGGATCTGGCTGAAGTTCCCCACCGACGCGGAGGAGACCTCCTACCAGGTTCTGGACCCCACCCTGCGGCAACCCCGGCCGGCTGATTTCATCGGCTCAGACGAGGTGGACGGGCGCACGATCATGCACTACCGGCAGGTCATTGACACCGCCAATGTGGCTGAATCCTTCGCCGACCCCTCCAACACCACCACGCTGACCCGTGAGGACGGTGGCACCACCACCGGATACCTCTACCATGACGTGACCCGTGACTTCTGGGTGGATCAGCGCACCGGTCTCGTCGTGGACATCTCTGAGCGTATTGATGACTTCTACGGCGACCGCAACGGTGAGAAATACGATCAGGTTTTCCTCTTCGAGGGTTCATTGTCTCAGGAGCAGGCGGAAGATCTGAGGGCCCAGGCGGAATCCATTCCGGACGGTGAGGTCTCGCGAGTGGCCAATAGCATCGGCATCGGTGTCGGAGTGGTTCTGGTGCTGATCGGTCTCCTGGGATCCTTCGGTGTTTTCGGGCTGTTCAGCAGGAAGCGTTCCTAGTTCATAACTGTTCATCACTGTCCATAACTCTGGATAATATGCACGTCAGTGGGCTTTTCTCACAGGTAACACCAGTAGGAGGGGCCTTTGAATTGCGAAAAACCCACCGATGTTTGTTAGGGTGCTCATTTGAGAGGGAAACAGAGATCTCTGGTGGACGCTCAAGTGCTGTAGGCCACCGCAGGTGATGATGTGAATCAGGAACTGCGGGAAACGGCTTCAATAGCACGAGGTACACCCGATGGAAAAATCTCCCCTTTACTTCCACGTGACTGTGGTATAAGCTGAGTCGTTGCGTTGGAATCCGTGACTCTTTTTCGTCTGGATAGTGCCCGAGACCTTGATCGAAATGGTTGAAAAAACCGATTTGACAAGGTCATTCAGTGCTATCTGAGCCAAAATCGGACACGAGTTCCTCAGCAGACCAATTGCTCAAAAATACCAGCGGTTGTGACGATCATACGAGCCTTGACCAGCCCCGTGTGACTCACCCGCGTGAGGTGCTGGAAGGACCCATCTTGGCAGTCTCCCGCCAGACCAAGTCAGTCGTCGATATTCCCGGCGCACCCAAGCGTTATTCATTCGCAAAGGTGTCCGCGCCCATTGAGGTGCCGGGGCTACTAGATCTTCAACTCGATTCCTACTCCTGGCTGATCGGCACGTCTGAGTGGCGTGCACGTCAGCAAGAGGAGTTCGGCGAGGGAGCCCGCATCACCAGCGGCCTCGAGAATATTCTCGAGGAGCTCTCCCCAATCCAGGATTACTCTGGAAATATGTCCCTGAGCCTCTCGGAGCCACGCTTCGAGCCAGTCAAGAACACCATTGACGAGGCTAAAGAAAAGGACATCAACTACGCGGCACCACTGTATGTGACCGCGGAGTTCGTCAACAACACCACCGGTGAGATCAAGTCCCAGACCGTCTTCATCGGCGATTTCCCGATGATGACCGACAAGGGAACCTTCATCATCAACGGAACCGAGCGTGTGGTGGTCAGTCAGCTCGTCCGCTCCCCGGGCGTGTACTTCGACCAGACCATCGACAAGTCCACCGAGCGTCCCCTGCACGCAGTGAAGGTAATTCCTTCCCGCGGTGCATGGCTCGAATTCGATGTGGACAAGCGCGATTCCGTCGGCGTCCGCATTGACCGCAAGCGCCGTCAGCCGGTCACCGTGCTGCTGAAGGCACTCGGTTGGACCACCGAACAGATCACGGAGCGCTTCGGCTTCTCCGAGATCATGATGTCCACCCTGGAGTCCGATGGTGTTGCCAACACCGACGAGGCCCTGCTGGAGATCTACCGCAAGCAGCGTCCGGGCGAGCAGCCCACCCGCGATCTTGCGCAGTCCCTGCTGGACAACAGCTTCTTCCGTGCAAAGCGCTACGATCTGGCCAAGGTTGGCCGTTACAAGATCAACCGCAAGCTCGGACTCGGTGGCGACAACGACGGTCTGATGACACTGACCGAAGAGGACATCGCCACCACCATCGAGTATCTCGTCCGCCTGCATGCAGGTGAGCGTGTGATGACCTCCCCGACGGGCGAGGACATCCCGGTGGAGACCGACGACATCGATCACTTCGGTAACCGTCGTCTCCGCACCGTTGGTGAGCTCATCCAGAACCAGGTCCGTGTGGGTCTGTCCCGCATGGAGCGTGTTGTCCGCGAGCGTATGACCACCCAGGACGCGGAGTCCATCACTCCGACCTCCCTGATTAACGTTCGCCCTGTATCCGCTGCCATCCGTGAGTTCTTCGGAACCTCACAGCTGTCCCAGTTCATGGATCAGAACAACTCGCTGTCGGGTCTGACCCACAAGCGTCGTCTGTCGGCTCTCGGCCCGGGTGGTCTGTCCCGTGAGCGTGCCGGCATCGAGGTGCGAGACGTTCACCCGTCCCACTACGGCCGCATGTGCCCGATTGAAACCCCGGAAGGCCCGAACATTGGCCTGATCGGTTCCCTGGCGTCCTACGCCCGCGTCAACCCCTTCGGTTTCATCGAGACCCCTTACCGTCGTGTCATCGATGGCAAGCTCACCGATCAGATCGACTACCTGACCGCTGACGAGGAAGACCGCTTCGTTGTCGCCCAGGCAAACACGCACTACAGCGACGACGGTGTCATCATCGATGAGTCCGTGACCGTGCGCCTGAAGGATGGCGACATCGCTATGGTGGCCAACGTTGACGTTGACTACATGGACGTGTCCCCACGCCAGATGGTTTCCGTGGGCACCGCGATGATTCCGTTCCTCGAGCACGACGATGCCAACCGTGCCCTCATGGGTGCGAACATGCAGAAGCAGGCCGTGCCACTGGTCCGCGCCGAGGCCCCATTCGTGGGCACCGGCATGGAGCAGCGTGCAGCCTACGATGCAGGCGACCTCGTGATCACCCCGAAGGCCGGTGTTGTTGAGAACGTCACCGCTGACATCGTCACCATCATGGACGATGAGGGCAAGCGCGACACCTATGTGCTGCGCAAGTTCCAGCGCACCAACCAGGGCACCAGCTACAACCAGAAGCCACTGGTCAGCCAGGGGCAGCGTGTTGAGGCCGGACAGGTCCTCGCCGATGGTCCAGGTACCTTCAATGGTGAAATGTCTCTGGGACGTAACCTGCTCGTGGCGTTCATGCCATGGGAAGGTCACAACTATGAGGATGCGATCATCCTCAACCAGAACATCGTGGAGCAGGACATCCTGACCTCCATCCACATCGAGGAGCACGAGATCGATGCCCGCGACACCAAGCTTGGTGCCGAGGAAATCACCCGTGACATCCCGAACGTCTCCGAGGACGTGCTCAAGGACCTCGACGAACGCGGTATTGTCCGCATCGGTGCAGACGTCCGTGATGGCGACATCCTGGTTGGTAAGGTCACCCCGAAGGGTGAGACCGAGCTGACCCCGGAGGAGCGACTGCTCCGCGCCATCTTCGGCGAGAAGGCCCGCGAAGTCCGCGACACCTCCATGAAGGTTCCGCACGGCGAGACCGGCAAGGTCATCGGCGTCCGTCACTTCTCCCGCGAGGACGATGACGATCTGGCCCCGGGTGTCAACGAGATGATCCGCGTCTATGTCGCCCAGAAGCGCAAGATCCAGGACGGCGATAAGCTCGCCGGCCGCCACGGCAACAAGGGTGTCGTGGGCAAGATCCTGCCTCAGGAGGACATGCCGTTCATGCCGGACGGTACCCCGGTGGACATCATCCTGAACACCCACGGTGTTCCACGTCGTATGAACATCGGCCAGGTTCTGGAAACCCACCTCGGTTGGCTTGCAGCCGCCGGTTGGTCCGTGGATCCTGAGGATCCTGACAACGCTGAACTGGTCAAGACCCTGCCTGCGGACCTCCTCGAGGTTCCGGCTGGTTCCCTGACCGCCACCCCGGTGTTCGACGGTGCCTCCAATGAGGAGCTCGCAGGTCTGCTCGCCAACTCCCGCCCGAACCGTGACGGTGACGTCATGGTCAACGCGGACGGCAAGGCAACGCTCATCGACGGTCGTTCCGGCGAGCCGTACCCGTACCCGGTCTCCATCGGTTACATGTACATGCTCAAGCTGCACCACCTTGTTGATGAGAAGATCCACGCCCGTTCCACCGGCCCGTACTCCATGATCACCCAGCAGCCGCTCGGTGGTAAGGCCCAGTTCGGTGGACAGCGATTCGGCGAGATGGAGGTGTGGGCGATGCAGGCATACGGTGCCGCCTACACCCTGCAGGAACTTCTGACCATCAAGTCTGATGACGTGGTCGGCCGTGTCAAGGTCTACGAGGCAATTGTCAAGGGCGAGAACATCCCGGATCCAGGTATCCCTGAGTCCTTCAAGGTTCTCCTCAAGGAGCTCCAGTCGCTCTGCCTGAACGTGGAGGTCCTCTCCGCTGACGGCACACCGATGGAACTCGCGGGCGACGATGACGACTTCGATCAGGCAGGCGCCTCACTGGGCATCAACCTGTCCCGTGACGAGCGTTCCGACGCTGATACCGCATAGCAGATCAACCAACACACGCTAGAAATCAAGCCAACATCCCCCGGTAACCATAAAGAAACTACCGGGGTGAAAGGGAGTTTTACGTGCTCGACGTAAACGTCTTCGATGAGCTCCGCATCGGCCTGGCCACTGCCGACGACATCCGCCGCTGGTCCAAGGGTGAGGTCAAGAAGCCGGAGACCATCAACTACCGAACCCTCAAGCCTGAGAAGGACGGTCTGTTCTGCGAACGCATCTTCGGCCCGACCCGCGACTGGGAATGCGCCTGCGGTAAGTACAAGCGCGTCCGCTACAAGGGCATCATCTGTGAACGCTGTGGCGTTGAGGTGACCAAGTCCAAGGTTCGCCGTGAGCGCATGGGCCACATTGAGCTCGCCGCACCGGTGACCCACATCTGGTACTTCAAGGGCGTGCCTTCACGTCTGGGTTACCTTCTGGACCTTGCTCCGAAGGACCTGGATCTGATCATCTACTTCGGTGCCAACATCATCACCAGTGTTGATGACGAAGCCCGTCACAGCGATCAGTCGACCCTGGAAGCTGAGATGCTTCTGGAGAAGAAGGACGTTGAGGCAGACGCCGAGGCGGATATCGCCGACCGCGCTGAGAAGCTCGAAGAGGATCTCGCTGAGCTCGAGGCCGCCGGCGCCAAGGCCGACGCACGCCGCAAGGTTCAGAATGCTGCTGAGAAGGAAATGCAGCATATCCGTGAGCGCTCCGAGCGTGAGATCGATCGCCTCGAGGAGATCTGGCAGACCTTCATCAAGCTTGCCCCGAAGCAGATGATCCGTGACGAGAAGCTCTACGACGAGCTCGTTGACCGTTACGAGGACTACTTCACCGGCGGCATGGGTGCAGAATCCATCCAGACCCTCATCCGCGGCTTCGATCTCGATGCCGAGTCTGAGGAACTGCGCGACATCATTCAGAATGGCAAGGGCCAGAAGAAGATGCGTGCGCTGAAGCGACTCAAGGTCGTTGCAGCCTTCCAGCGCTCCGGCAACGATCCAGCCGGCATGGTGCTCAACGCCATTCCAGTGATCCCGCCAGAGCTGCGTCCGATGGTTCAGCTCGACGGTGGCCGTTTCGCCACCTCCGACCTGAACGATCTCTACCGTCGCGTGATCAACCGCAACAACCGCCTCAAGCGCATGATCGAACTCGGTGCACCCGAGATCATCGTGAACAACGAGAAGCGCATGCTGCAGGAATCTGTGGACGCACTCTTCGACAACGGTCGTCGTGGGCGTCCAGTCACCGGACCGGGCAACCGTCCGCTGAAGTCCCTGTCTGACCTCCTGAAGGGCAAGCAGGGTCGATTCCGCCAGAACCTTCTGGGTAAGCGTGTTGACTACTCCGGTCGTTCGGTGATCATCGTTGGTCCACAGCTGCGTCTGCACGAGTGTGGTCTGCCGAAGCTGATGGCTCTTGAGCTGTTCAAGCCTTTCGTGATGAAGCGTCTCGTGGAAAACGAGTACGCCCAGAACATCAAGTCCGCCAAGCGCATGGTTGAGCGTCAGCGTCCAGAGGTGTGGGATGTCCTCGAAGAGGCCATCTCCGAGCACCCGGTGATGCTGAACCGCGCACCAACCCTGCACCGCCTCGGTATCCAGGCTTTCGAGCCTGTGCTTGTTGAGGGTAAGGCCATCCAGCTGCACCCACTGGCCTGTGAAGCGTTCAACGCCGACTTCGACGGTGACCAGATGGCAGTTCACCTGCCACTGTCCGCTGAAGCACAGGCTGAGGCCCGCATCCTGATGCTCGCCTCCAACAACATCCTGTCCCCGGCGTCCGGTAAGCCACTGGCCATGCCACGTCTGGACATGGTGACCGGTCTGTACTACCTGACCCTCAAGAAGTCCCCAGAGGAGTTCGGTGGCCAGGGTGCGTACAGGGCTGCCGATGAGAACGGCCCGGAGAAGGGTGTCTACTCTTCCTACGCTGAGGCCATCATGGCCTACGACCGTGGTGTTCTCGGCCTGCAGGCACCGATCAAGATCCGTCTTGATCACCTGCGTCCGCCGGTGGAGCGTGAAGATGAGCTGTTCCCAGATGGTTGGAAGCAGGGCGATACCTGGCTTGCCACCACCACACTGGGTCGCGTCATGTTCAATGAGATCCTGCCGTGGAACTACCCGTACCTCGAGGGCATCATGCTCCGTAAGGGCGGCGGCTCCGACAAGATCATGCTCGGCGACGTGGTCAATGACCTCGCTGCCAAGTACCCGATGATCACCGTGGCGCAGACCATGGACAAGATGAAGGATGCCGGCTTCTACTGGTCCACCCGCTCGGGTGTCACCATCGCCATGTCCGACGTTCTGGTTCTGCCGAACAAGGACGAGATCCTTGACCGCTACGAGGCATCTGCACGTCAGATCGAAGTGAAGTACAGCCGCGGTAAGCTCACCGGCCGTGAGCGCTATGACCGTCTGGTTGAGCTCTGGAAGGACGCAACCGATGAGGTCGGTCAGGCTGTCGAGGATCTCTATCCTGATGACAACCCGATTCCGATGATCGTGAAGTCCGGTGCTGCCGGTAACATGCGTCAGATCTGGACCCTTGCCGGTATGAAGGGCATGGTTGTGAACTCGAAGGGTGACTACATCACCCGTCCGATCAAGACCTCCTTCCGTGAGGGACTGACCGTTCTCGAGTACTTCAACAACTCCCACGGTTCCCGTAAGGGCCTTGCCGATACCGCGCTGCGTACCGCTGACTCCGGCTACCTGACCCGTCGTCTCGTCGACGTGGCGCAGGATGTCATTGTCCGCGTCGAGGATTGTGCCACCCGCCAGGGTGTGCGCGTTCCAGTGGCTGCAGAGGTTCTCGACTCCACCGGCGCTGTCACCGGTTACACCCGCCATGACCTGATCGAGACCTCCGTGTCCGGTCGTGTCCTGGCAGGCGACGCCACCAACGCTGAAGGCGAAGTCATCCTCGCAGCGGGCACCGACCTGACGGAGCTCAACATCGACCTCCTCGTTGAGGCCGGTATCGAGCAGGTCAAGGTGCGCTCCGTGCTCACCTGTCAGACCCCGACCGGTGTCTGTGCCAAGTGCTACGGCAAGTCCATGGCATCCGGCCAGCAGGTCGACATCGGAGAGGCTGTCGGTATTGTTGCCGCACAGTCCATTGGTGAGCCTGGTACCCAGCTGACAATGCGTACCTTCCACCAGGGTGGTGTCGGTGGCGATATCACCGGCGGTCTGCCCCGTGTGCAGGAGCTGTTCGAGGCACGTGTTCCGAAGAACCGTGCACCGATCGCCTCTGCCGACGGTGTGGTCCACCTCGAGGATGAGGGCAACTTCTACACCCTGACCGTCGTCCCTGATGATGGCTCAGACAATGTTGTCTACGAGAAGCTGTCCAAGCGACAGGGGCTCGCATCCCTGCGTGTGCCGATGGAATCCAACCCAGGTGCGTTCATCGAGCGCACCCTGGCAGAGGGTGACCGCGTCACCGTTGGTACTCGTCTGCTGCGCGGTGCGGCTGATCCGCATGACGTCCTGGAGATTCTGGGTCGTCGTGGTGTGGAGCAGCACCTCATTGATGAGGTGCAGGCTGTCTACCGTGCACAGGGTGTGGCCATCCACGATAAGCACATCGAGATCATCATCCGTCAGATGCTGCGTCGCGGTACCGTTATCGAGTCCGGTTCCACCGAGTTCCTCCCAGGTTCACTCGTGGACCTGTCCGAGGCGAAGCTGGCCAACTCGGAGGCCATCTCCAACGGTGGTCAGCCGGCGGAGCTGCGTTCTGAGATCATGGGTATCACCAAGGCGTCGCTGGCAACCGAGTCCTGGCTGTCCGCGGCCTCCTTCCAGGAGACCACCCGCGTGCTCACCGATGCTGCCATCAACAAGCGCTCCGACAAGCTGATCGGCCTGAAGGAGAACGTGATCATCGGTAAGCTGATCCCGGCCGGTACCGGTATCTCCCGTTACCGAAACATCTCGATCAAGCCCACCGAGGCGGCCCGCAACGCCGCCTACTCGATCCCCACCTATGGTGAGTCGATTTACGGTGACGACGGCTTCGGTGAATTCACCGGTGCCTCCGTCCCACTGGATGAGGCCTTCTAAGAGCAAGGAAGACCTACTCCGGCACTGAGCAATAGCTGGTCGCTGAAAGCCTGCCCCGCACGAGATCCTCGTGCGGGGCAGGCTTTTTTATGTACCATTGACGCAACGCTGCCGTGCCGCCTGTGGCACGTCCCGCCTGAGGGCAGTGCTTATCGACGAAAAGCCCTCACTCTCTTGGCTTCGTGACCACCGAAACCCCGCCCATCACGGCAAGTCCACTGATCTTGACCACCGGCGCGTCACGGGGGAGCGAGGACGGCGGGACAGTGGCCTTCTTATCCACCGTGGAGCCGAAACCACCCATGAGGCCGAAGCCATCGCAGATCACCCGCACACCCTCCGGGACAATGACCTCAATGCCACCCATGAGTGCGAAGGCCTTGATGGTGATCGATCCGCTTTCGAAACTGGCCTCACGGAGATCCACCAGATTGCCGCCCATCACCGTGATGCTGGTGTGATTGCTCGGGCATAGCCAGTTGCCTGCACGTTCCGCACCGCCCATGACGGACATTGACAGTGGCGATCCGCCCTGGTGGCCGCTGATCTGGCTGCTGACCCGTGCCACAGCCTGGGAGGTGGGATCGTGATGTGGCGCCGGCCGGTGGGGATCAAGGTGGGCGGGCAGGGCGCTGGGAGAATCAGTCACATCCGCCAGGAGGGGGCGGAGCTCATCCACGTAGCGTGCGGACCATGCCAGGGATGATCGCTCATCGAACTCTGCGAGGGTGAGCTGGCCCCGGGACAGTGCTGCTGAGAGCTCTTCGACGGTTGCGCTGCGGTTATCATCTGAGGCGCGTCTGCGAGGGGCATTGTCTTCCGTCATGTTGTTCATAGCTCCAGCATAAAGCGATCCCGGTGTGAAAACACGGGCTAACCGCAGTGGGTGCTTGGATCCTGTTTGTAAATCCAAGGGGCTGGTGGTAGGGTAACCCGATGAGTCCCACTCTAGTAGTTGGGAATTGACGGCACCTCGCTGCACGCGCTGATTCGTCCCATGATTAAACATGGAACGTTGGCGCATGTGAGCTTTGGTAGGTGTCCGTGACACGTCGGTCGGGCCCCGAAAAGAGCCCTTTTTTTCGCGTGTCTGGACACTTTATCTATCCCATGCGCCATCAAGAACTCAACGCGTGCCTAGCTTTTAATGAGGCGGCACGTCAGCTTTACAGAACAACTCCGAAATAAGGATGGTTCATGCCAACTATTCAGCAGCTGGTCCGCAAGGGCCGCCACGATAAGTCCACCAAGGTGGCTACCGCGGCACTGAAGGGTTCCCCTCAGCGTCGTGGCGTGTGCACCCGTGTGTACACCACCACCCCTAAGAAGCCTAACTCTGCTCTGCGTAAGGTCGCCCGTGTGCGCCTCACCTCCGGCATTGAGGTTTCCGCCTACATCCCAGGTGAGGGCCACAACCTCCAGGAGCACTCCATGGTGCTCGTTCGCGGTGGTCGTGTTAAGGACCTCCCGGGTGTCCGTTACAAGATCGTTCGCGGCGCACTGGATACCCAGGGCGTCAAGGACCGCAAGCAGGCTCGTTCCCGCTACGGCGCGAAGAGGGGATAATTAAAAATGCGTAAGTCAGCAGCTCCCAAGCGTCCTATTGTCAAGGACCCAGTCTACGATTCACAGCTGGTCACCCAGCTCGTGAACAAGATCCTCACCGGTGGCAAGAAGTCCACCGCAGAGCGCATCGTCTACGGTGCCCTCGAGATCTGCCGCGAGAAGACCGGCCTTGAGCCAGTCGGAACCCTGGAAAAGGCTCTGGGCAACGTCCGTCCAGACCTCGAGGTTCGTTCACGCCGTGTCGGTGGCGCAACCTACCAGGTTCCTGTTGAGGTCCGTCCGGACCGCTCCACCACCCTGGCTCTGCGTTGGTTGGTGACCTTCACCCGTCAGCGTCGTGAGAACACGATGATCGAGCGTCTCGCCAACGAGATCATGGATGCGGCCAACGGCCTTGGTGCTTCCGTGAAGCGTCGTGAGGACACTCACAAGATGGCTGAGGCCAACCGCGCCTTCGCTCACTACCGCTGGTAGTAAGAACCACCATGATCGCCCACTCACCCATTTCCCACCTGCTGTTTCCACGCGCCCTGTCATGGGGACGTGCGCCAGCAACGGTGGGGGACCGGTGATTGGGCTTTTGGTCTCATTAGTGGAGATCAAACCCCGCGATCCTCTTCTGGGTCGCCGCTGCTCAGGCAGTGTGTTACACAGGAACTTTAGAGCGGTCGGGGCTGGCACTATGCCAGCTGCGCCACTTAATGGCAAAATGTAACAAGAGAATTATCCGTAGGTGTCTAACTGAATCATCCAGGGCGCTGGAGAAGGAACCCCTCACCGGGGATCAGGAACCAGCGCCCGGGCTGAAGCGGGAAGCGCCACAACCAACAAGTTGGGGTACCACTGTGGCACAAGACGTGCTTAAGGATCTGAACAAGGTCCGCAACATCGGCATCATGGCTCACATTGACGCCGGTAAGACCACCACCACCGAACGCATCCTCTTCTACACCGGCATCAACCGTAAGGTCGGCGAGACCCACGACGGTGGCGCAACCACCGACTGGATGGAGCAGGAGAAGGAACGCGGCATCACCATCACCTCCGCCGCGGTGACCTGTTTCTGGGACAACAACCAGATCAACATCATTGACACCCCGGGTCACGTTGACTTCACCGTTGAGGTCGAGCGTTCCCTGCGTGTCCTCGATGGCGCAGTTGCTGTCTTCGACGGCAAGGAGGGCGTTGAGCCTCAGTCCGAGCAGGTCTGGCGTCAGGCAACCAAGTACGACGTTCCACGTATCTGCTTCGTCAACAAGATGGACAAGCTGGGCGCGGACTTCTACTTCACCGTGGGCACCATCGAGGATCGCCTCGGTGCCAAGCCACTGGTTATGCAGCTCCCAATCGGTGCAGAGGATGCCTTCGACGGCGTCGTTGACCTTCTTGAGATGAAGGCCCTGACCTGGCGCGGCGTCACCCCGATCGGTACCGACGCCACCGTTGAGGAGATCCCAGCGGATCTGCTCGAGCGTGCACAGGAATACCGTGAGAAGCTCGTCGAGACCGTTGCTGAGTCTGATGAAGAGCTCATGGAGAAGTACTTCGGTGGCGAAGAGCTCACCATCGACGAGATCAAGGGCGCCATCCGCAAGATGGTTGTCAAGTCCGAGATCTACCCAGTGTTCTGTGGCACCGCCTACAAGAACAAGGGTGTTCAGCCACTGCTGGACGCTGTCATCGATTACCTCCCAACCCCACTGGACACCGGTGAGGTTGAGGGCATCGACGTCAAGGATCCTGAGATCAAGCTGACCCGTAAGCCTTCTGACGATGAGCCACTGTCCGCACTGGCCTTCAAGATCGCTGCTCACCCATTCTTCGGCAAGCTGACCTTCGTCCGCGTTTACTCCGGCAAGGTCGAGCCAGGCGAGCAGGTCCTGAACTCCACCAAGAACAAGAAGGAGCGCGTGGGCAAGCTGTTCCAGATGCACGCCAACAAGGAGAACCCTGTTGAGATCGCGCACGCTGGTAACATCTACGCCTTCATCGGCCTGAAGGACACCACCACCGGTGACACCCTCTGTGATGCTGCGAACCCGATCATTCTTGAGTCCATGGACTTCCCGGATCCAGTTATCCAGGTCGCCATCGAGCCAAAGACCAAGTCTGACCAGGAGAAGCTGGGTGTCGCCATCCAGAAGCTCGCTGAAGAAGACCCGACCTTCACCGTCCACCTGGACGAGGAGTCCGGCCAGACCGTCATCGGCGGCATGGGCGAGCTGCACCTCGACGTCCTGGTTGACCGCATGAAGCGCGAGTTCAAGGTTGAGGCCAACATCGGTGACCCACAGGTCGCCTACCGTGAGACCATCCGCAAGTCGGTTGAGTCCCTCAGCTACACCCACAAGAAGCAGACCGGTGGTTCCGGTCAGTTCGCTAAGGTCATCATCTCCATTGAGCCTTATGCACCTGTTGCTGAAGAACTGGAAGAGGGCGAGTCCGCCATCTACAAGTTCGACAACGCCGTCACCGGTGGCCGTATTCCACGTGAGTACATCCCATCTGTTGACGCAGGTATCCAGGACGCCATGCAGTACGGCTACCTCGCCGGCTACCCACTGGTCAACGTCAAGGCCACCCTCGAAGATGGTGCCTACCACGACGTTGACTCCTCGGAAATGGCCTTCAAGCTCGCCGGTTCCCAGGCGTTCAAGGAAGCTGTTGCCAAGGCGAAGCCAGTTCTGCTGGAGCCAATCATGTCCGTTGAGATCACCACTCCTGAGGAGTACATGGGTGAGGTCATCGGTGACGTGAACTCCCGCCGTGGACAGATCTCCTCCATGGAGGACCGTGCCGGCGCCAAGCTGGTCAAGGCCAAGGTTCCTCTGTCCCAGATGTTCGGCTACGTCGGTGACCTCCGTTCCAAGACCCAGGGTCGTGCAAACTACTCCATGGTCTTCGATTCCTACGCTGAGGTTCCAACCAGCGTTGCTGCCGACGTCATTGCAGAGCGCAACGGTACCGCTTAATCTCTAAGCGGAAAATGGGGAGCTCGCTTCCCACACACCCTGCGTGCCGGACCGTGCCAGCGCACGCGTAGGGTGGAGTGGGGTAGCGGCCTGCAGTTTGTATCCAGCTGTCGTTTCCACAGGCAGTGAGGATGGATTCTGCTGGCCGTTACCCTGCGAATGTCCACAGGGTAACTGGTAGTTTGAAATTGACCGCCGGTGCCCCTAGGATCATGTAACTGGCACATTTTGTAATGCGCTAGATCTGTGTTCCACCGTCCTTGTGGCTGGTCCTCACAGTGAAAGCAAAAACCAATTCGTGGCTGCGAAAGTCGTAGCCACCACGAAGTCCAGGAGGACATACAGTGGCAAAGGCGAAGTTCGAGCGTACCAAGCCCCACGTTAACATCGGCACCATCGGTCACGTTGACCATGGTAAGACCACCACCACCGCGGCTATCACCAAGGTTCTGGCTGACGCTTTCCCTGACCTCAACGAGTCCTTCGCTTACGACGCGATTGACAAGGCTCCTGAGGAGAAGGAGCGTGGTATTACCATTAACATCTCCCACGTTGAGTACCAGACCGAGAAGCGCCACTACGCACACGTTGACGCACCGGGCCACGCCGACTACATCAAGAACATGATCACCGGCGCTGCTCAGATGGACGGCGCTATCCTCGTCGTCGCCGCAACTGACGGCCCAATGCCACAGACCCGTGAGCACGTCCTTCTGGCCCGCCAGGTTGGCGTTCCTTACATCCTCGTTGCCCTGAACAAGTGCGACATGGTTGATGATGAGGAAATCATCGAGCTCGTCGAGATGGAAGTTCGCGAGCTTCTCGCTGAGCAGGACTACGACGAAGATGCTCCGATCGTTCACATCTCCGCACTCGGCGCCCTGAACGGCGAAGAGAAGTGGACCAACGCGATCCTCGAGCTCATGGCTGCTGTTGACGAGTCCGTTCCGGACCCAGTCCGCGAGACCGAGAAGCCATTCCTCATGCCTGTCGAGGACATCTTCACCATCACCGGCCGCGGCACCGTCTGCACCGGTCGTGTTGAGCGTGGCACCCTGAAGGTCAACGATGACGTCGAGATCATCGGCATCAAGGAGAAGGCAACTCAGACCACCGTCACCGGTATCGAGATGTTCCGTAAGCTCCTTGACTCCGCTGAGGCCGGCGACAACTGTGGTCTGCTGCTCCGCGGTATCAAGCGCGAAGACATCGAGCGTGGCCAGGTCATCATCAAGCCAGGCGCTTACACCCCTCACACCGAGTTCGAGGGCTCTGTCTACATCCTGGCCAAGGATGAGGGTGGCCGCCACACCCCATTCTTCGACAACTACCGCCCACAGTTCTACTTCCGCACCACCGACGTTACCGGTGTTGTGAAGCTTCCTGAGGGCACCGAGATGGTCATGCCAGGCGACAACGTCGACATGTCCGTCACCCTGATCCAGCCAGTCGCAATGGACGAGGGCCTGCGTTTCGCTATCCGCGAAGGCTCCCGCACCGTTGGCGCCGGCCGTGTCACCAAGATCATCAAGTAATAATGATCTTCTCGGATCCTGTGGCTGTATAGCCGCAAAGATCTGAAACCCACAGCACTGGGGCCCGCAGGGATTATTCTCTGCGAGCCCCAGTGCTGTATTTTTATGCCCACGTGCTGCTCCATTAGAGTTGGGCGGATGAAGGATCCCACGCGCATTGCACCCGTTCTGGAGCAACTCCGAACCACCTGGGAGGGACAACCCGACCTGAGTCTGCCCACCCTCTTCGGGATTCTCGGAAATCAGGGCATCGGTTGGGGGACCGATGATGAGGTACTGATGGAGGCGCTCCGTGGAATGCAGCATCTCAATCCGCCCCGTATCGGACCGGATATCACCGCGCGTTTCGTCGTCGAGACCATCAGCCCGGATAGCCGGGTCACCATCGACCCGTTCCGTGTGGTCGTGCGCAGAGACCGGGGGAGAGGCAAGACCCAACCCGGCGTCTGGAGCTACCGGGACATCACCCGGTGCGAGGTCGGCACCCCCCTGGTGATCACCGACCGCGAAGATATCCGACACCGGCTCGGCGTGGTCACCGCGATCCACCGCGTCAGCGATGCACCCCTGCAGACGGAGACCGGCTTGACCGGTCTGACCCGTGAGCTTATCGACGACCGCGTCGCACTACTCAAGCTTTCCGGGGACAGTACGGTGGTGCTCTCCCGCACGATGCATGTGTTCACCGCCGACCGCCGGGAACTTGCGCATGTTTCCCACCCGTGGACCCGGCTGGTTCAGGCCAGACCCGATCATCCGCTTGTGGTGGAGGTGCCCCAGAGACGTGCGCACCTGGAGCTCGGCACTGTGGAGGACTGCTTTTATATCGAGGGTTAGAGCTTTGACCTGAAGGTGGAGCTGAACCGTGCACGGTATTCCGAGGGTGTGCTGTGCAGACGACGTTCGAATGCGCGCCGCATGCTGTCATCGCTGGAGAACCCGGATTTGCGGGCGGCAGCGGTGACGGTGTGGCCATCCAGGATGAGTTGCTGGGCGATGCTCAGTCGGAATTGCTCCAACCATCCGGTGGGCGTGGTTCCCAGCTCCTCCCGGAACAACCGGCCCAGGTGCCGGGGACTTACAGCCGCGTCACTGGCCAGACTGGCGATGGTGTGCTGTCGGTCGGGTTTCTCCCGGATGGTTTCCAGGACATTCTGCAGGATGGGGTTGCTCACCGACGGGGAGTTGGTGGCGGCCGCAAACTGGGACTGTCCGCCCGGGCGGTGCATGAACATCACCATGTCCCGCGCGATGCGTCGGGCCACGTCCGCACCCTGGTCCTCTTCGATGAGGGAGAGCGAGAGATCGATGCCGGCGGTGATGCCTGCCGAGGTGATGAATTTTCCATCGTGGACGTGCAGGGTGTCGGGTTGGACGCGCACCAGGGGGAAGCGTCGGGCCAGGTCGAGCGCATTGCGCCAGTGGGTGGTGGCGCGCCTGCCGTTGAGGTATCCGAGCTCAGCGAGGATGAAGGCGCCCGTGCACACACTTGCCACCCGCTGGGGGCCGTCGGCGAGGTGACGCGTGGCGTCGAGAAGCTCCCGGGGAATCGGGGACATGGGGAGCTCATCGGCGCCGGCGATGATGACGGTGTTGAAGTCGCGGGGGTTCACCGTGGAGGCCTGCCGGGTCTGGCTGAGGGTGATGCCCGCGGCCGTGGTGACCGCGCCGCCGGTGGGGGAGAGGAGGGTGAGTTCGTATCCTTCTGCGCGGCTGAGTGCCTCGGCGGGGCCGGAGACATCAAGCATGGTCACGCCGTCATAGATCAGGAGGGCCATCTTCTTCATGGGCGCTCCGGGGTGTTGTTGTTGTGGGTGCGGAATTGTTGTCTCATGTAGTGGATGTCCGATTCTTCAAGATTTGTGGCCGATAGGACATGGCATTAGCGTAGCTCACTCGGCACACTGGTGTGTGATGTCAGTTACATGAAAAGCTGACGACCAATCTACGAGGAGTAAGCATGTCTGAGAGAATCGCGAGCACCGAACTGCGTTCCAAGGTTATGACCGCAGAAGAGGCTGCACAGTTTGTCAACAACGGTGACACCGTCGGAATGTCCGGCTTCACCGGGGCGGCCTATCCCAAGGCAATGCCCACGGCGATCGCGAACCGCGCCAAGGAGGCACACTCCAAGGGTGATGCCTACGCCATCAACATGCTCACGGGTGCATCGACCGCGCCTGACTGTGACGGTGTCCTGGCTGAAGCTGATGCCATCAACTACCGCATGCCGTACCAGTCCGATCCTGAGATGCGCGGCAAGATCAACGCCGGCTCCATGAAGTACCAGGACATCCACCTCTCTCACTCGGGCCTGCAGGTGGAGCAGGGGTTCTTCGGGGATCTGGATGTGGCCATCGTTGAGGTATGTCGCATCACCGAAGACGGCCACCTCGTGCCGTCCTCCGGCGTGGGAAACAACATCGAGTACCTGGAGTCCGCCCATAAGATCATCATCGAGGTCAACTCCTGGCAGTCCCTGGAGCTTGAGGGCATGGCTGATATCTACCGCGTGCCCCACCTTCCCAACCGCACCCCGATCCCGATAAACAATGTCAATGACCGCATCGGTGAGACCTTCATCCGCATTGACACCAATAAGGTGGTCGCGATCGTGGAGACCGACGCACCTGACCGCAACAGCCCCTTCAAGCCCTTCGATGAGACCTCCAAGCAAATCGCCGGCAACTTCCTCGATTTCCTCGAAGGCGAGGTCCGTGCAGGACGCCTGACCTATGACGGTTACATCATGCAGTCCGGCGTGGGTAACGTGCCCAACGCCGTGATGGCTGGTCTGCTCGATTCCAAGTTCGAGAACATCAAGGCCTACACCGAGGTTGTCCAGGACGGCATGCTCGATCTCATCGACGCCGGCAAGATGACCCAGGCGTCCGCGACCTCCTTCGCCCTGTCGCCTGAGTATGCCGAGAAGATGAACCGCGAAGCCGGCACCTACCGCAAGAGCCTGGTCCTTCGCCCGCTGCAGATCTCCAACAGTCCAGAGGTCATCCGCCGCATGGGCCTGATCGCCTCCAACGGCATGATCGAGGCGGACATCTACGGCAACGTCAACTCCACCCACGTGGCAGGTACCCGCATCATGAACGGTATCGGCGGCTCGGGCGACTTCACCCGCAACGCCTTCGTATCCTCGTTCATCTCCCCGTCGGTGGCCAAGGGGGATGCGATCTCCGCGATCGTGCCGTTCGCCTCCCACATTGACCACACCGAACACGATGCCATGGTGGTCATCACCGAATACGGCTACGCGGACCTTCGTGGCCTGTCCCCGCGTGAGCGCGCTCCGAAGATGATCGCCGTCGCGCATCCTGATTACCGCCCATTGCTGGAGGAGTACTTCGACCGCGCCTCCAAGAACAAGTTCCTCCAGACCCCGCATGACCTGAGGACCGCCCTCAACTTCCACATCAACCTGGAAGAAACCGGATCCATGAAGGGTTAAAACGCCTATCGGCGTCCCACCCGTGTCACGCACCCCGCTCTCCCGACCTTTCCCCACGCCACCGTGGAGTGGGTCGGGGCGGTGGGGTGCGTTGGTGTGCGGGGAGGCCTTTCGCATGGGCGGCGAACGGAAAAAGAATGACAGATTTGTTATTCGACGGAGTTTGTGGGTGACGAGGGCGACAAATCTCTGATGGTGTGGAAAACCCCAAAGTTCTTGCAGATAGAGCTTGTATTTCAGGTGACGTTGTGGTTAACTACTTGAGTTGCCTTAACACGGCACGGTTTCTTGTGTGCATCCACCTGCAAAGATGGGTGCCCAAGCAGGGGAGCGTGGCGCTGGTATGGCAAACATGACACCTTCATTGAAGTCGAGGAGCAACACAGATCATCTGTGATGTGATTCAACTCCAGGGGGTCCACTGTAGTCGGGTTTGAACCGGCAACGGCGGAACCGGAGAAGGGGCATGGCAAATAAACAGCGGCAGTTACGTTAGGGCCACGCATTACGCATTTTGGTCCCTTCCGATTTCCTGGCAACACACATCGTGTGGCTGCGGGGTCAATCGTGGCGCTTTTGTTTGTTCAGCGCCCGTGATCCATGTCAGACACATTTGACAGTCAGGTTAAACACTGGCGTTGCGCCCGAGCCCCAAGCCCGGACAACGTTATAGAGAATGAATGAAGCGAATTCCCACCGCTCTCCTAAATGGAAGATGTGGGACGAGCGAGGAAGAGGATTAGCGTGGCGGGACAAAAAATCCGCATTAGGCTCAAGGCCTATGACCACGAAGCGATTGATGCGTCTGCACGCAAGATCGTTGAGACGGTCACCCGCACGGGTGCCCGAGTCGTAGGACCGGTGCCTTTGCCCACCGAAAAGAACGTATACGCCGTTATTCGTTCTCCCCATAAGTACAAGGACTCTCGCGAGCACTTCGAGATGCGCACCCATAAGCGCCTGATCGACATCCTCGACCCGACGCCGAAGACTGTTGACGCGCTCATGCGCATCGACCTTCCGGCCAGCGTCGATGTGAATATTCAGTGATCGACGGAACTTTGGCAGCGGAGAATAAATAATGAGTGAAAACGAGATCAAGGGCATTCTGGGCACCAAGCTCGGCATGACCCAGATCTTCGACGAGGAGAACCGTGTTATCCCGGTGACCGTCGTCGAAGCTGGACCATGCGTGGTTTCCCAGATTCGCACCGTTGAAACCGATGGCTACAACGCCATCCAGATCGCCTATGGCGAAATCGACCCCCGTAAGGTGAACCAGCCTGTGTCTGGTCACTTCAAGAAGGCAGGCGTTACCCCCCGCCGCCACGTCACCGAGATTCGTATGGACGATGTCTCCGGTTACGAGGTCGGACAGGACGTCACCGTGGAGATCTTCAACGACATCAAGTTCGTTGACGTCACCGGTACCTCCAAGGGTAAGGGCTACGCCGGCGCCATGAAGCGCCACGGATTTTCCGGACAGGGTGCCGGACACGGCAACCAGGCTGCACACCGCCGCGTCGGTGGCATCGGTGCAGCTGCAACCCCTGGCCGTATCTTCAAGGGCAAGCGCATGGCAGGCCGCATGGGTAATGACCGCGTCACCACCCAGAACCTCAAGGTTCAGAAGATTGACGCCGATGCCAACCTCATCCTGATCAAGGGTGCGATCCCGGGCAACCGTGGCGGCATCGTTACCGTTAAGACCGCAGTGAAGGGCGGTGCACACGCATGACCAATCTGACGCTGGACGTCCAGACTGCTGAAGGTACCACCAACGGCACTGTCGACCTCCCTGCAGAGATTTTCGACCGTGAGGTCTCCGTCGCTCTGCTGCACCAGGTTGTCAACGCACAGCTTGCAGCAGCTCGACAGGGCACCCACTCCACCAAGACCCGCGCTGAAGTACGTGGCGGTGGCCGCAAGCCATTCCGCCAGAAGGGTACCGGCCGCGCCCGTCAGGGTTCGATCCGTGCACCTCACTTCACCGGTGGTGGCATCTCCCACGGCCCCAAGCCACGCGACTACTCGCAGCGCACCCCCAAGAAGATGATCAAGGCCGCCCTCTTCGGCGCCCTGTCCGATCGCGCACGTACCGATCGTATCCACGTCATCTCCGAACTGGTGCCTGGCCAGACCCCCTCGACCAAGGCTGCAAAGTCCTTCATCGAGCGTCTGACCGGACGCAAGTCCGTCCTGCTGGTTCTCACCCGTGAGGACATCAACGCACAGAAGAGTGCCAACAACCTGCCCGGCGTCCACATCCTGGCCGCTGATCAGCTGAACACCTACGACGTCCTTAACTCCGACGACGTTGTGTTCTCCGTTGAGGCTCTCCACACCTTCATCAACCGCACTTCCGGTGCGGCACAGGAGGAGCAGAACTAATGGCTACTATCGCCAACCCACGCGACATCATCCTCGCACCGGTCGTTTCTGAGAAGTCTTATGGCCTCATGGAGCAGAACGTGTACACGTTCTTCGTTTCCCGTGACGCCAACAAGACCCAGATCAAGATTGCTGTCGAAGAGATCTTCGGCGTCAAGGTTGCTTCCGTGAACACCGTTAACCGTGAGGGTAAGCGCAAGCGCTCCCGCTCCGGCTTCGGTGTCCGCAAGGCCACCAAGCGCGCCTACGTCACTCTTCGTGAGGGCAGCGACTCCATCGACATCTTCAACGGCTCCGTCGCTTAAGACGTCGATAGAAAAGGACACACTATGGCTATTCGTAAGTACAAGCCGACAACCCCGGGTCGCCGCGCAAGCTCCGTTTCCATGTTCTCGGAGATCACCCGTTCGACCCCTGAGAAGTCTCTTCTGCGCCCGCTGTCCAAGACTGGCGGCCGCAACGCTCACGGTCACATCACCACCCGTCACCGCGGTGGTGGACACAAGCGTCGTTACCGCGTCATCGACTTCCGTCGTAATGACAAGGACGGCGTGCTGGCCAAGGTCGCTCACATCGAGTACGACCCGAACCGTACCGCCAACATTGCACTGCTTCACTACTTCGATGGCGAGAAGCGTTACATCCTCGCTCCGAAGGGCCTGACCCAGGGTTCTGTTGTTGAGTCCGGTGCCAACGCAGACATCAAGGTTGGCAACAACCTGCCACTGCGCAACATCCCAACCGGTACCACCATCCACAACGTGGAGCTGAAGCCGGGTGCAGGTGCCAAGCTGGCCCGTTCCGCTGGTTCATCCATCCAGCTGCTCGGTAAGGAAGGCTCCTACGCAGTTCTGCGTATGCCGTCCACCGAGATCCGTCGCGTCGACATCCGCTGCCGCGCAACCATCGGTGAGGTCGGCAACGCCGACCAGATCAACATCCGTTGGGGCAAGGCCGGTCGTATGCGCTGGAAGGGCTGGCGCCCATCCGTCCGAGGTGTCGTTATGAACCCGGTCGACCACCCACACGGTGGTGGTGAGGGTAAGACCTCCGGTGGTCGTCACCCTGTGTCCCCTTGGGGACAGAAGGAAGGCCGCACCCGCAGCCCTAAGCGTTACAGCGATGACATGATTGTCCGTCGCCGTCGCGCTAACAAGAACAAGAAGCGCTAAGAGGAGGTAACGAAGAATGCCACGCAGCCTTAAGAAGGGCCCGTTCGTCGATGAGCACCTCCTCAACAAGGTCGATGCTCAGAACGAAAAGGGTACCAAGCAGGTTATCAAGACCTGGTCCCGCCGTTCCACCATTCTCCCCGATTTCATCGGTCACACCTTTGCTGTCCACGATGGACGCAAGCACGTGCCGGTTTTCATCGATGATGCAATGGTCGGCCACAAGCTGGGCGAGTTCGCCCCAACCAAGACCTTCAAGGGTCACATCAAGGACGATAAGAAGGGACGCCGATAAGCGATGAGTGACAACATCACTTCCGCACGCGCGACTGCTCGCTTCGTCCGGGTCAGCCCGATGAAGGCACGTCGTGTCATCGATCTCGTCCGCGGCAAGACCGTGGTCGAGGCAATGTCCATCCTGAAGTACGCTCCTCAGGCCGCATCCGAGCCTGTAGCCAAGGTTGTTGCATCTGCAGCTGCCAACGCTGAGAACAACTTCGGCCTGGATCCACGCACCCTGGTCATCTCTGAGGCTTATGCCGATGAGGGCCCGACCATGCGTCGTTTCCAGCCACGTGCTCAGGGTCGTGCATTCCAGATCCGTAAGCGCAGCAGCCACATCACCGTGGTTGTTGAAAGCCAGAAGGAAGGAGCCAACTAGTGGGCCAGAAGATTCATCCACACGGCCTCCGATTGGGCATCACTTCCGACTGGAAGTCCCATTGGTACGCCGACCAGTCCTACGCTGACTACGTCGCTGAGGACATCAAGATCCGCGATTTTCTGTCAAAGGGCCTCGACCGCGCCGGCATCGCCGACGTTGTCATCGAGCGCACCCGTGACCGCGTTCGCGTTGACATCCACACCGCTCGCCCAGGCATCGTCATTGGCCGCCGTGGTGCTGAGGCAGACCGCATCCGTCGTGAGCTGGAGAAGCTCACCAAGAAGCAGGTTGCCCTCAACATCCTCGAGGTCAAGAACATCGACGCCAACGCTCAGCTGGTGGCTCAGTCCATCGCCGAGCAGCTGACCAACCGCGTGGCATTCCGCCGTGCAATGCGCAAGGCTATCCAGTCCGCAATGCGCCAGCCACAGGTCAAGGGCATCAAGGTTGTGTGCTCCGGTCGTCTCGGCGGTGCCGAGATGTCCCGCACCGAGCGCTACCACGAGGGTCGCGTTCCACTGCACACCCTCCGCGCTGAGATCGATTACGGCACCTACGAGGCCCACACCACCTTCGGACGCATCGGCGTCAAGGTGTGGATCTACAAGGGTGACGTCGTTGGTGGACGTCGCGAGAGCGAGATCAATGCACCCGCAGAGCGCCGTGGTCGCGGCGACCGCAACGCACGTCCGCGTCGCGGTGGCCAGCGCCGTCAGCGTGCTGAGCAGAAGCAGGAGGGCTAAACATGCTTATTCCTAAGCGCGTTAAGTACCGTCGCCAGCACCGCCCAACCCGTAGCGGTATCTCCAAGGGCGGCAACCGCGTCACCTTCGGTGAGTACGGCATCCAGGCTCTCGAGCCTGCCTACATCACCAACCGTCAGATCGAATCTGCACGTATCGCCATCAACCGCCACGTCAAGCGTGGTGGCAAGGTTTGGATCAACATCTTCCCTGACCGTCCTTTGACCCAGAAGCCACTCGGCGTTCGTATGGGTTCCGGTAAGGGTCCAGTGGAGAAGTGGGTCGCAAACGTCAAGCCGGGCCGCATTCTCTTCGAGATGTCCTACCCGGATGAAGCAACTGCTCTCGAGGCCCTGCGCCGCGCTGGCCAGAAGCTTCCTTGCAAGGTCCGTATCGTCAAGAGGGAGGATCAGCTCTAATGGCTATCGGTACCCCAGCACATGAGTTCCGTGAACTCAACGAGGAAGAACTGGTCACCCGCCTCAATGAGGCTAAGGAAGAACTGTTCAACCTCCGCTTCCAGCTCGCCACCGGCCAGCTGACCAACAACCGCCGCCTTCGCACGGTCAAGCGCGACATCGCCCGCATTTACACCGTTATTCGCGAGCGTGAGCTGGGCTTGTCCGTCGTTCCGGGAGCTGAGGCTTAATTATGAGTGAGGCAAACGTGAGCAATAAGGAAAAGGGCGCACGCAAGGTTCGCACCGGCTACGTGGTTTCTGACAAGATGCAGAAGACCATCGTCGTCGAGCTCGAGGACCGTAAGCAGCACGCCCTCTACGGCAAGATCCTTCGCACCAACAAGAAGGTCAAGGCCCACGATGAGGACAACGCCGCCAACACCGGCGACCTGGTCCGCATCGAGGAGACCCGTCCTCTGTCGAAGGACAAGAACTACCGCCTCGTCGAGATCATCGAGAAGGCCAAGTAGTCTCTGACAACTGATCCCCTCACCGGGAACTGTTGTAATGCAACGCCCCCAGTCCATAACGGACTGGGGGCGTTCCGCATCCCTTAAGCTATTTCAGATTGAGTCTGACGTGGCCATCGATGTCCTCCGGCAGGGAACCTTCACCGGTGAGACCACCATCTGTGTACACGAAGTTAAAGGTGTGGTGCTCGGTGACCCCTTCGGCGGTGGATCGTCCCGCATGGCCGTAGAGCACCTCAATCTGATGATCAGAGATCCTGGTGACATCCTCCACCAGCTTCATCTGGAACGGTGCTGGTGAGTCGATCATGTCCCCGTTATGGAAGAGCACCACGGCATCGGCGATCGCTGCCCCGATCCCGGCGGACTGCTGAGCATCACCATTCGACCCGTTCAGAACCAGGTAACTGAGTTCAGCACAGGAGTTGTACCCGTTCTCCCCGATCTGGAAGTGGTAGAAGACATCGGATGTGGGGATGATGCCACCCGGACCTGCGGTGCCCAGCAACCCGGTGGGGACTACGCCCTGTTCCACAAACGGTGCGAAATCCGACGCCATGGGATTTGTCGTGCACTGCTGCGGGGGAGTGTCCACGGACGTCTCATCGGGAAGGTTCCCGTCACTGGTGGCATCCGGTGATGCCGCGGCACCCGGCACGTTGATCGGGGTTTCGGTGTCGGTGTCCACGGTTTGAGTCTCCACACAGGCGCTCAGGATGAACACCGTGGACAGGGTCACCGCGAGGAGACCGACACGATTGCTCTCATGCATGGGGGATGCCTCCTTGACTGGGAATCACCGGGTTGATGAAACCCAATCGTAGACGCATGTGCACGGACTGCGCACCACTTCAGCGGACGCCGTCGACCACCAGATCTTCGCAGCTCAGATGCCCAGGTAGTTATCTCCGCTGCGCAGCACATAACGGCGGTATCAGATCGCATCCCAGAGCCGTCGCCGATGCCCGGCGCTATTTGTTTTAGCACACCCAGATGTGGTTTAATATTCAGGTTGTCTGCGTAGGTCGGGAACCATGGTGCTTTTCCGAGTCATGCTCCCGAGACCCCTCGACGCTGCGCTGATCTTTGATCAGTCACCGTGTTCGTTGCCTTCACTTTGAAGCGTGGGCAGGCACAGGTAGTACAAAGACCACGTGTGTTTGGGACGGAAATCCAGCACACATAATCCAGGTCAGGAGACCAGTAGTGATTCAGCAGGAATCGCGTCTGAAGATCGCCGACAACACTGGTGCACGTGAAGTTCTGTGCATCCGCGTTCTCGGTGGATCCACCCGACGTTTTGCTGGCATTGGTGACGTTATCGTCGCCACTGTCAAGGAAGCAACCCCCGGCGGCAACGTGAAGTCTGGCGAGATCGTCAAGGCTGTCATCGTTCGCACGAAGAAGGAAACCCGTCGCGCAGACGGTTCTTACATCTCCTTCGATGAGAACGCAGCTGTCATCCTCAAGGGCGACAATGAGCCACGCGGTACCCGCATCTTCGGCCCAGTCGCACGTGAGCTTCGTGAGAAGAAGTTCATGAAGATCGTTTCTCTCGCACCGGAGGTGATTTAAGAATGAAGGTCCATAAGGGCGATATGGTTCTGGTCATCTCTGGACCAGACAAGGGCGCTAAGGGCAAGGTCATCGCGGCTTTCCCTAGCTCCGAAAAGGTCCTCGTTGAGGGCGTTAACCGCATCAAGAAGCACGTTGCCAACTCCGCACCAGAGCGTGGTGCTGAGTCCGGCGGAATCGTGACCCAGGAAGCACCGATCCATGTCTCTAACGTCATGGTCATCGATGCTGAAGGAAACCCAACCCGCGTTGGTTTCCGCGTGGACGAGAACGGTAAGAAGATCCGTATCTCTCGTCGCAACGGGAAGGACATCTAATGGCTGAGAACTACACCCCACGTCTCAAGACCCGTTACCAGGACGAGATCCGCACCAATCTGCACAAGGAGTTCGAGTTCTCGAACGTCATGCAGATCCCTGGTGTCACCAAGATCGTCGTGAACATGGGCGTCGGCGACGCTGCCCGTGACTCCAAGATGATCAACGGCGCACTCGAGGACCTCACCGCAATCACCGGTCAGAAGCCACAGCTTCGCCGTGCGAAGAAGTCCATCGCTAACTTCAAGCTCCGTGAAGGCATGCCGATCGGCGCGAAGGTCACCCTCCGCGGCGACCGCATGTGGGAGTTCCTGGATCGTCTGCTGACCGTGGCCCTGCCACGTATCCGCGACTTCCGTGGACTCTCCGACCAGCAGTTCGACGGCCACGGTAACTACACCTTCGGCCTCACCGAGCAGACCATGTTCTACGAAATCGACGTCGACAAGATCGACCGTCCTCGTGGTATGGACATCACCGTTGTCACCTCCGCTGTGACCGACGATGAGGGTCGCTCCCTGCTGCGCGAGCTCGGCTTCCCATTCAAGGGTGAAGACGGCAAGATGCAGTAATCAGCTTTTCTAAGCTGAAAATGAACACCTGTCCCTTCGGGGGTGGGTGTTTTTTCATGCCCTGCCGCGGACGGGAGCCCCACCGGGGGGTGCGGGAGGGCAGGGGTGGGTGGGGCGTCGATAAGCGCATTTGTGTTGATGTTTTGTGGCTAAAATTATGGGTCGACCAATCTTTAAGGGGAACTCTTTATGCTGCTGCGACGTGTCGGTGTGTTCATGGCCATTGTTCTCGGCTTGTCCGTGTTCGCGGGGCCTGCTTCCGCGCAGGTGTCCTCGGAGACTGAGGTGCTGCGTGCCGTGACATCGTCGCAGGGCACCCCGGATATCCACGCGCCGGACGGTGGTGCGAAGGTCGTGGTTTTCGGTGATTCCCATGCCTCCGGGACCAACGCCCCGTTCCGCACCGATGAACGCGGGTGCCTTCACGGCACGGATTCCTGGCCTGCCCAGCTGCAGGCCAACCTTGGCCTGGCGCGCGGTGAGCTTATCGACGTCTCCTGCAACGGCGCCTCAATCAACTCCGGCGGATTGCATTTCTCCGATGAGGTCCGTGAAGCAGAAGCACGTGGCGCGATCGGCGCACGCACTGAACAGATCATCATCCAGTTCGGCAAGAACGACCACTGGGGCCAGTCCAGCGTCAGCCTGAGGAATTCAGTGATCAACTGTCTGACGGATCTGGTCAACGGTTGTGGTGATCGTGCCATCGCTGCCGGGACGATGCAGGATCCTGGCGCGGTGACTGCGCAACATTATGCCCAGCGCATGGAACCGGTGATTGACTATCTCCGCTACTTTGCCCCCAATGCAGACATCACTCTCCTGGGGTATCAGGAGTTCCTGCCACAATCAGGAAGCGAGGTCTGTGTGAGGTTTGGCGGTATTGATATCCGCAAACCTGATGCGAGTGCGCTTGTTTCCTATATGGATCGTCTGGAAAGCGCCATCGCTGGTGCAGCGGAGATCCTCGAGGTTCAGCATGTGGATCTGCGTGCCGCCACCACCGGTCGGAGCAGCTGTTCCGGTGATCCTCTGGCCAATGGTGTGCTGGATCTGCGCGCGAACCTGATCGGGATGCCATGGCATCCTTCGGTACGCGGTGATGCGGTGACGGCGGGTCTGCTCACCAATCAGGTTGGCGACAGCCTTGATGCTCCGTAGGTGTTAGAACTCCTCATACACCGCCGGGTCCTGGTCTTTGATCCGACCATCAGCTCTGCCCAGGGCGGTGATGGCTGAGAGCTCATCCTCCGTCAGGGTGATGTTGACCGCCTCCAGGTTGGATTTCTGGCGCTCAGGATTGGTGGAACGGGGGATGGGCACGATACCGCGTGCATGGTGCCATGCCAGAGCCACCTCGCCACCGCCGACCCCATAACGCTGGCCGATCTCAGTGAGCAGGGGTTCCCGGACAAGCCCACGGCCATTGCTCAGAGGACTCCAGGCTTCCGTGACGATGCCACGGGCATCATGCCATTCCACCTGTTCCACCTGCGGGAAGTAGGGGTGCAATTCGATCTGATTGACGGCTGGCAGCTCGCCGGTCTCAGCCTCGAGACGCGCGATGTGTTCTGGCAGGAAGTTGGACACTCCGATGTGCTTGACGACACCACGGTTGCGGGCGTCGATAAGCGCCTGCCAGGCCTCCACGTAGAGATCCTTGCTGGGGTTGGGCCAGTGGATGAGCAGAAGATCAATGTGATCCAGACCCAGGCGGTAGAGGCTCTCCTCGATGCGGGGGCCGGCCAGATCATACTGGTGGAAACGCCCCGGTAGCTTGCTGGTGACGATGAGTTCATCGCGTGGCACCCCGGATTTACGGATCGTGACACCGACCGCGCCTTCATTTTCATAGTTGTAGGCGGTGTCAATCAGCCGGTAACCGGTCTGGATGGCAGAGGTCATGGCCTGGACACCCGCAGCACCATCAAGGTGGACGGTGCCGAAACCAATCGGTGGCAGGGAAATCAGTGGTTCAGTCTTGGAGGAATCCATTGGAGAAGTCATGCCCGCCAGGGTAGCGAATGATGCCATTGAATGGTCTGTCCGCGCAGGGCATCGTTGTTAAGGTGAATGACAAGAACTCCTGCTGCAGCTGAAATTTAAGGACCTCATGGACACGAGCACCCAGAAGACATCATGGCAGATGATCTGCGCATTCCTCGGGCCACTTCTTCTTTGGAGTGGCATTGCGACTTTCCGGGGTATCGCAAAAACAGGGGACACATTGGCACTGGGGGACTGGTTAGTGTGTGCTCCTGTGACGTTCCTCGGTGCAGGACTGCTGTACTTCACCGCCCAGGAACTGTCCTATCCAGACTGGGCACGGTTCGCTCTTCCCGCAGTGGCGATGGTGGCTGCAGCAGTGGTGATGTGGACACAGTGGACATCATTTCTGATGCTGCTGGCATTCATGGTGCCACTACTGGTGATGTTCTATATGCTGTTCAAATCTCAGCAGCATGGCTAAACCGGTGGGACAGCTTCTCCCTAGACCTCGGTGAGAAACTGGATATTGGGCCTGTCGGAAAAAGCATCGAAGTAGCAGGCTGAGCGAAGGCCACCGAGGATCTGTCCACGGTTTTCCTTTTTGATATCAGTAGCAAACCCGACCCGGTAATCAAAATAAAAGAACCATTCTTCCAGGGCATGCCAGAGGCAGTCCTGGATATGTTTCTCATTGAGTTCATTCCACTTTTCGGGGAATTTGAGCGTCATCCCCGGGTAGTGGAAACTCCCTGGTTCATGGGCCAGGAGCTCATCTACCAGGGCATCGACATCCACGAAGAGCATCACCACGTAGTCAGCGTGGTCATCGTGGAAGCTGAAGTCGGGGAAGAACCACCGACCAGGGGAGAACTTCATCACCTGCCCCGGCACGTAGTCATGATGCTCTGCAGCGGAGATAAACCACTGCGGGAAGATACGGATCAGTTCATCTCTGGCTGGTGTGTTCATCAGATTTCTCCGGCGAACTGGACATTGGGATTCTCAGGATTGCTAAAAGTGTCGAAGTAGCATGCTGTGCGGAGATCACCTGGGACCTGGCCACGCTTGAACTTTTGAATGTCAGTATTAAATCCGACCTGGCTGCTGAAATAGTAGAACCAGTGATCCAAGGCCCACCAAAGACAGTCCTGGATGTGTTTTTCCTTCATCTCAGACCACCTGGAGGGAAGCTTGAGGTTAATTCCATAGAAGTGGAAACTCCCTGGTTCATGGGCCAGGAGCTCATCCACCAGAGCATCGACATCCACGAAGAGCATCACCACGTAGTCAGTGTGGTCATCGTGGAAGCTGAAGTCGGGGAAGAACCACCGACCAGGGGAGAACTTCATCACCTGTCCCGGCACGTAGTCATGATGCTCTGCAGCAGAGATAAACCACTGCGGGAAGATACGGATCAGTTCATCTCTGGCTGCAGTGGTCACTAGCCGATCTCCCCGGCATAGTGGTTGAACTTGTTACCGCGGACAAAACCTGCGAGGAAGATACCCGCATCCCTGGCGGCATCAACAGCCAGGGATGTGGCGGCACCCACGGCAATGACACCGGGGATGCCGGCCATCGCAGCCTTCTGCACCAGCTCGAAGGAAGCACGGGAACTCATCACCAGGATGGTGTCCTGCAAGGGCAGTCTGCCCTCCATGAGCATGTGGCCGATGACCTTGTCCGCTGCATTGTGTCGGCCGACATCCTCACGAACTACAAGAAGTTCACCATCCAGGGTGGCGATACCTGCAGCATGCACACCACCGGTCTTATCGAACATCTTCTGTCGCGCCCGCAGCTTATCCGGCAGGGTGAGGATCATACGGGGATCAGGGGTGATGGGCTCAATCGGCCAGCCCTTCTTGCTCATCAGCTGCTCAATAGAGGTGGTGCCACAGACACCACAGGCAGAAGAGGTGGGGAGATTACGCTGCACCGACACCAGGTTCAGCTGACGCTTGGGGTTGGTGGGGACCACATCCAATTCCAGGACATTATAGGTGTTCTGGTTATCCGGCCCCACAGCACCGGCACAATAGCGTGCGGTGGACACCTCGGAAGGATCCTTGATCAGACCCTCTGCCAGCAGCAGACCGTGAACCAGTTCAATGTCATGGCCTGGGGTACGCATGGTGGTGGTGAGACTGGTGCCGTTGACGTGGATCTCCAGCGGTTCCTCCACCGCGATGGTGTCGGGGCGGGTGTTGATGAACACTTCCGCCTCTGTGGACACCACGCGTGGGACCTGGAGGTTCTGTGTAATTCTTCCCATTAGTTTTCGTATCCTTCAGCGATCAAGTTCTGTAGATGGTGTGAGCCTGCGAGCACATGACGTGCCAGTTCTGCTGTTTCCCCTGCTGAGCCTGCATCAGTTTCACCAGCCAGGGTCTGTCGGGTGGCCGCCACACCCAGCAGGAAGGCAGTCATGGGCGCGGCTGGGCGGGCGGGGCCGTGCGCAACGTCGCGGGTGAGGTCTAAGAGCTGGGGGATGACGGCGTCGAGAAGCTCTTTATCAATGCTGAATTCCTCGCAGACCACACCGAGCCACTCGTACATGCGATACATCTTGTCCGCCTCGGCATCATGAGCACTCAAATTAATTTTGTCCTCTCAAAGGTGAAACCCGCACCCATGCGAGATCTTTTAGATTCAACGCCGGGTGCGGGTGGAAAAGTCCTACTTATCAGCCCGGGCACCCAGTGCTTCCAGACGGACAACCACGGATTTGGACACCGGGGTGTTGGACTTCTCCGCCACGGAATCCAATGGGACCAGCACATTGGCCTCCGGGAAATAGGTGGTCACGCAGTCTTTGGCGGTGTTGTACTCCACCACGCGGAAGTTCGGGGCACGGCGCTCACCATCAGAAAATACCGACACGATGTCCACCAGATCGCCGTCCTTCAGACCACGTTCGCGGCAGTCGGCCGGGCTGACAAAAACAACACGACGACCATTGCGCACACCACGGTAGCGGTCATCCAAGCCGTAGATGGTGGAGTTGTACTGGTCATGGGAACGCACCGTGTTCATGAGGAAATAGCCCTCAGGAAGATCAATCACATTGGTCTCATTGACCGTCAGCTGGGCCTTGCCATCAGAGGTGTTGAAGACACGCTCACGCGGCCCATTGGGCAGGAGGAAACCACCAGGGTTCTGGATACGCCGGTTGAAGTCATGGAAGCCGGGAATGGTGGCCTCGATATGATCACGGATCACGGAATAATCATCGATCATCGGCTGCCAAAAAGGATCCCCGAAGGTCTCCCGGCCAATGGAACCGAGGATGTCACACTCAGACTTCAAGTTCAGATCCAGGTTGGCACGGCTCTTACCGGTGGAACCATGGACGGCACCGACGGAATCCTCCACGGTGACAATCTGGACACCGGACTTCTGCACATCCTTATCGGTGCGCGCAATCACTGGCAGGATCAGGGACTTCTCACCAGGCCAGGCATGGGAACCATTGGGCTTGGTGGACAGGTGCACCGTCAGCTCATTGGACTCCATGCCCTTTTCCAACACCTCAGTATCAGAGGCCACACGCACCAGGTTGCCACCCAGTGAGAGGAAGAACTTGGTCTTGCCATCACGCATCGCACGCAGGGAATCAACCGCATCCCAGCCGTGCTTGCGGGGCACATCAAAACCGAACTCATCTTCCAGAGCCTGCAGGAAAGGCTCCGGCATCTTCTCCCAGATACCCATGGTGCGATCACCCTGAACATTGGAATGTCCACGCAGGGGGGCGGTACCTGCGCCAGGCTTACCGATATTGCCGGTGAGCAGCAGGAAGTTAACCATCTCACGGATGGTGTACACAGCGTTCTTGTGCTGGGTGACACCCAGTGTCCAGGAGACCACCACGGTGTCAGCATCTTCCACCATGTCCGCGGCCTTCTGAATATCCTTAGCAGTCAGTCCGCAGCCACGCAGCAAGGTTGCATCATCCAGACTGTTGAGGTGCGCAATGGTGTCTTCCACACCAGAGCAGAACTGGTCTAAGAACTTATGATCCAGAGCGTCACGACGGATCAACTCCTTATTCAACGCCTGGAAGAAAGCACGGTCACCGTCGAGACGCACCTGCATGTACTCATCAGTCAGATCAGCTGACATGCCGAGTACACCCTTGACGGTCTGTGGATCACGGAATTTCATCAGTCCGGTTTCCGGCAGCGGATTCAGGGTGAGGATCTTGCCACCATTGTCCTTGAGCTGCTTGAAGGCATCCAAGGCACGCGGGTGATTGGTGCCCGGGTTCTGGCCCACAGAAATCAGCAGGTCAGTGTTGTAGAAATCCTCCATCACCACAGAACCCTTGCCCAGGCCGAGTGTTTCGCCCAGGGCGGAACCGGTGGACTCATGGCACATGTTGCCGCAGTCGGGAAGGTTATTGGTGCCTAGACGACGCGCCAGCAGCTGCATCATATAGGCAGGCTCATTTGGTGCACGCCCGGAGGTGTAGAACACCGCCTCATCCGGTTCAATCTCCTTGAGCTTGGAAGCGATCATCTCAAAGGCCTTGTCCCAGGCGATCGGATGATAATGATCATCACCGGAACTGCGGTCATAGAGCATCGGCTCAGTGATACGGCCACTCTTACCCAACCAGTGATCCGTCTTTTCCCGCAGGTCATAAATGGAATGCTCAGCCCAGAAATCACGGGTGGCACGCACCGGAGTGGTTTCCTCCGCCACAGCCTTCGCACCGTTTTCACAGAACTCCACGATGCCCAGATTATGCGTAGACGGCTCCGGCCAAGCACAACCGGGGCAGTCAATACCACCGGGCTTATTCATGGTCAGCAGTGGTAAGAGTGCCTTATTCGGTACAGCATGCTGCATGGCGTGGAGAACTCCGGGAACACCGGCGGCTGATTTAACACGCCTACCTACATCAGGGTTATCGAATTCATTCGCTGGATTTGTGATGTGTGCAGGAGGAGTAGTCATAGGGGACAGTCTATGCGAGCACAAAATGCTTGTCGGATCGACACTGCCCAGCTTCACATACTCTGATGGGGGTTGAACGTGGCGTTGATGGTGGTGGTGGGGTGTTTCTGGGATAGAATAGAGGAGTCGCTTGCAGCGATAACCAGTCTTTAACCACTGGATGTTCTCATAGGGGGAAGCCGGTCCAAATCCGGCACTGACCCGCAACCGTAGGCTACTTTTCATAGGTGGCAAGTCGGAATACCCAGAGTCCATCCCATGGCTTAGCAACAACCGTCGTGGAATACGGTTCTTAAGTCTCCTCAGGGTGGCGGAGTCTCTTTTCTCCCCACCCGTGGATTGTTTAAGAAGCGTTCCCCCAAGTTTAAAAAAAAGGGAGCTTCATCAGTGCATACTGATACACATCGCTTTCCCTTTCACCGGTTTAAGAACTCTTCCCCTGAAAGGCGAAAGACCTTGATCACTAACAATCGCGTGGCCACTGCCCTCCTTGCCACTGCTGCCACCAGCTTTGCACTCCTTCCAGTTGCGCAGGCTGCTGAGATCGCCACTGCTCGTGCTTGCGTGGATGCTGAGAACGTCTGGGTCCAGGTGGACTTCGGCACAGAATCCGATCAACCAGCGAAGGGCGGATGTGCCACTGATTTCACCGATGGACTCGTTGCACTGAAATCTGCAGGCTTTGATGTGGATTACATCGATTCTGAATACGGTGCCATGCTCAGTGGTATCGAAGGTGTTGCACCCACCTGGACCGAAGATAACCCCGTGTACTGGAGTTACTGGACCGGTAATGTGGCAGCGGACTATTCCGTGAGCTATGAGTCCTACATGGTCGGGGCCTCCGGATCCACCCCGGAAGCAGGCACCGTGGAGGCATGGGTGGCCTCAGATGGTTCCCTCCAACCTTCCCTGACTGAGCTGGTTGCTGCACCTGCTGAGGATGATCCTTCCCAGTCCTCCGGATCCTCTGCAGACACAGGCATCTTCGCTGTGATCGCCGGAATCCTGGCACTAGTGGGTGGCGGACTGGCTGCACTGTTCACGATCCCAGGCCTCAACATTCCAGGCGTCGTACTGCCGAAACTCTAAGTGGGATTGGGGGCTGCGCTCCACCCAATAAAGCAGAAAAGGAAAGACCCCTAAGAAAACGTGAGTTTCTTAGGGGTCTTTCAGGGCTGCTGTGGACAGCTGACTAGCTGAAGCTGCGCTCCACACCGAAAGCAGCACGCCGGGAGGCACGTCGCAAAGCACCCAGGATCGGTTTGGCAGTCAACAGTAGTAACACTGCGGTGAATACTGCTCTGCCCAGATCCCATCCCAGGGATGTGGTCAGGGTAAAGATGATGAAGGTGTGGAGATTGTCCAACACCGGTGCACCTGCGGTGAAAGACAGGTCAGTGGAGACCCCGATGGCATAGGGCCAGAAGCTCATGTTCATCAAGAACCCGTACCCGAGAGCCGCGACCACCGCGTACATGATGATCATGATGGTCTCCTTCCTGCCACGCAACGGTGGCAGGAGCCCGGCGCCGAAACTCACCCAGGCAGCGGCCAGCATCTGATAGGGCAGCCAGGGCCCGATACCCGCTGTGAGCAGTGCTGATGCGAACAGTCCGGTATTGCCCAGGATGAATCCGAACCCGGGCCCGAAGGCACGCCCGCCCAGGATGAGGATGAAAAAGACAGCCTCAAACCCTGCTGATCCGGCGCCGAAAGGCCGCACGATGGCCACCATTGCGCTTAGAACACCCAACATGGCGATGGCTTTCACATCGAAGCCGTCCTCACTGATCTCTGCGACCACCGCCGCCAGGACCAGCGGGATCACCAACGCCAGGTACAAGGGGGCCTGTGCATCATCGGAGAGAAAAGACTCCGGGTTCACAATCAGCGGCCAGAAGAAGATCACCACGCTGAGCACAGCCAGCATGCCCAGGGTGAGGAAGCTCTTCGGTTTGAGGAGGATGGCGTTTCTCATAGCTCGCCCTCCCCGAGCGCCGTTCTGACCGCCGGGACGGTGAGCCAGTGGGAGGCATCCTGAATGCCTGCGGTGATTTTGGCGATCTGCGGCGCATAGGCCGGGGATGCCGCCAGGATGTCCACCGCAGGACCGTCAGCGACAATCTTGCCGGCGGCCATGAAAAGTACACGGTCGGCGCACAGTGCGGCGAATTCCACATCGTGGGTCACCACCAGCACCGCATGCCCCGTGATAGCTAGCTCTTTGAAGCTGTCGGCGAGCGTCTTCTTACCGGCATAATCCAACCCGCGGGTCGGTTCATCGAAGAAAACTACCGGTGGCTGTGCGGCAAGCTGAATGGCTAAAGCCAGGGATAGCTTTTGTCCCTCAGAAAGATCCCGGGGATGGTGTGCATCGGGGATATTGGGGGCGAGGGAATCCAGGATGCCCCGGGTGGTTCCAGGTTGAGCGGAGGCATCCTTGTCAGAACGGTGCAACTCCTGGGCCACGGAGGATTCATAGAGGATATCCGTCGGAGTCTGGGGCACCATGGATACGATCCGACGGCGGTCGGCGGGTTTGAGTTCATGGGGATCTGACCATGGGGACCCACCGCTCGTGGCAGTGGTGTTGCGCCTGGATTTCCGGCTCAACCGGCGGGTGGTGGCTTCATCATCTTTGACCTGCACTGTTCCCTGATTGCGTTTACCGGTGCCCTGCAGCGCCCACAACAGGGTGGATTTACCACAGCCGTTGCGCCCCATGAGCACGGTGATCTCACCTTCATGGAGGGTGAGATCCACCCCATCAACAGCACGGATCTCCGGAAAGTCCACCACGATGTCCTGTGCTTTGAGCAGGGGAGCGGGTTTCACCGTAGGGACCCGGGAAACCACCAATCCCCGTTGATAAAGACGCCTCCGCATCGCATGGGACTGGTGGCGGGCGCCACGGATGGACATGGGCAGCGGTGACCAGCCCGCCCACCGCCCGAGTTCCACCACCGGGGGCGCCACATCGGAGGTGGTCATGATCTCCTCCGGGGTGCCCAAGGTAACTGACCCGTCCTGGTCCACATGGGCCACCCGGTCCACATATTGCAGCACCCGTTCAATGCGGTGCTCAGCCAGCACCACCGTCATGGCCAGGTCATGGGCCAGTTTGGTCACCGTGGCCAGGACATCCTCAGCCCCATTGGGATCAAGGGCACTGGTGGGTTCGTCCAGGATCATCAGGGCCGGGCGGGTGGTGAGCACAGCGCCGATGGCCACCCGCTGCTGTTCACCGCCGGACAGCTCCGATAGTGGGACCCCACGCAGGTCAGCGATACCGAGAAGATCAAGGGTTTCCTCCACACGTTTCTTCATCACCGCCGGGGGAAGCCCGAGCTGTTCCATGCTGTAGGCAAGCTCTTCCTCCACGGTGTTGGTGACAAAACCCGCTGCCGGATCCTGACCCACCACACCCACCACATCAGAGAGCAACCGCGGTGGGAAATCCCGGGTATCACGTCCGACGACACGGACATGGCCATCCATGTGGCCGCCGGTGGCATGTGGCATGGCTCCGGTCATGGTGTTGAGCAATGTGGACTTACCCGCACCGGTTCGGCCGATGACCAGCAGAATCTCACCTTCAGTGAGGGTGAGATTCACATTCCTGATCTGAGGCTCAGCCAGGGTGCGCTCATCGGCGTAATAGGAGGCAGATACGTCCTCCATCTCCAGGATCGGGGCATCAGACCATGCTTCGCGCCGGGTGGTCGCGCGGGTATTACTCATGACGGACTTCTTTCTTAGTGGCAACATCTCCAAAGCCCTGGGACGTGGCCTGCGAGGGGGAGAGGGTGGTCTGGGCTGATTGGCTCAGTTCAGCAGGTACCCGGACACGATCTGCCAGTGCGGGACTGCCCGGGATGTCTGCATTGCTGCCGTGCAGCTGCAGGGGCTTGTCCTGTCCGCGATGATGGTCATGCTGATTCTCCCGGGTGCTCTCCCGTCTGATCTTTTGCGGTTGATCCGCAGGGGAGGCATCGGTGCTGGGTGAGGGACGCTGAGTGCGACGCCTGGCCCGGACGGTATTCCGGGGGAGTCGTGGGGTGAATATGCCCGGCAGCGCTGCCACCACCAGACCCAGGATGACAAGAAGTGGCACCTGGGTGGGGAAATGCAGCGGAAGCCAGGTGGTCACCATGGATGCGGGATTGATATTGAGTTCGAGGAGGGCAGCCAGAAGAGGCACTAATCCACACAAGCTGGTCACCCACTCCGCGCCTGCCCACGGAAGCGCATCATAGGTGGTGGCCGTTTTGCGACGGGAAGCGATCACCAGTGAGATGATGAGGAAACCCACCCCGATGATGAAAATCGGAACGGCGATGAACATCGGTGCTCCGGCATCCAGGACCACGAAGATACCGATGGTCGCGCCGATGATGCCGAGCGCCCCGAAAGCCGAGGTGATGCGTTGTGCCAAGAGGGAGGTATCAGCGCGTCGTCCGTAACCACGGGCATCCAGGGAACTCGCCAGAGCCAACGACCGGTCGAGGGTATCCTGGAACACCGGCATGAGGATACGGGCGAAACCCCGGATACCCCTGGTGTCATCACCACGGAGGATGCGGGCGCGGTGGATACGGTAGGCGGATTCCGCCATCTGCGGAGCAATCGAGATACCGATGACAATGGCGGTGCCGAGATCACCCAGCGCACCAGGCAGTGACTTGACCAGTTTCTTCGGATCCGCCAGGGAGTTGGCGGCACCGACAGCGACGATCATGGTGCCCAGCACCAGCCCCTGAGTCGCGCTCATGAGCAGGCCTTCGGCGTAGACGGTGCCGAAGACATTGATGCCAGCAGCCCACTCCGGCAGGCTCACCGGTGGGATGCGGAACAGTTCCTGCTCGCCGATCTTCGCACCCACGAGGATGTGCATGACCAGGCGGTAAACCACAATCCAACCACAGAGCATGAAATAGATCGGGAAGGCCCTCGCCCACGGTGAGGCACCCCTGCGCTGCGCGACCACAAAACACAGGGCAACCAGAGCCATGGCCAGCACATACAGGTTGGTGCTCAGACTGACGGTGGCGGCGATACCCAGGGCCCACACCCACCAGGCCATGGGGTGGATGAGCCTGCGGGACAGTAGATATCGTTTGAGCGCCGTCACCGTGATGCCCTGCAGAGGTGCGCCGACACCGCGCGGTGTCCTACGGCTGGGACATGCCTCATCCGTTGACCTCTTCACGGCGGAGTACCCAGGTTGCGGCTGCGCCACCACCGAGAAGAATGATGAAGGCAACGGTCACACCAATCAGCCATGCCTGGGAGGATCCTTCGGCTCCTTGTGCGTTGGCTGCCGCATCATACTGTGGAATGACCGTCTGCCCATCCGACTGAACCAGGGGTGCTGCCTCGAGAACGGGGGCTGTCATCATCCGGGTGCTTTTCGGATCAGGTTCTTCAGCGGTGGTTTCCGTCGCAGCGGATTCCGGGACTGCAGCCGGCGCCGGAGCTCCCGGTGCGCCCTGCGGGTTGATGCCGGGAGCAGTTCGGGTGGCGGCAGCCCGCGCTGCAGCGGCAACAAGGTCTTCATAGTCCTGCCTGCTGATTCGGTTACCCTCGGAATCGAGGAAGACCAGCACCTCATCAGGGTTGTCCGGGTTCTCCTCCGGCTCCGGTTCCTGTGATGCAGTCTGGCTTGGGGTGACCGAACCATCTGGGGTGTTGCTTCGTGTCTCCGGACCCCAGTTCATGGTCGGAACAGTTGGCATGGGGGAATCCCGAAGGCTGCCGGAGCGGGACGTCGTCTCCTCCACGGCAGCGGTCCTGCTCACCGGAACAGGGCCCGGTTCCAGACCGGGTCCCCAGGTCCATGCTTCAACGGTGCCGGCCTGCGGGGACCGGCCGTGGGCACCCATGTCGCTGTATGTCCAGTTGGACGCGCCGAGCGGGGCATGCCAGTAGGTCCAATAAGCAGAGGCCGGTGACGCGGTGAGACATTTATCCACACTGGCATTGGGGAAACTGTTGATGCGACAGATGAATTCAGGGAACCGCTGGGTGCCCTCAACAGCGAAACCAGCGTTGATCAGGGTCTGGTAGCCAGTACCACCCGCAGGTGAACAGGCAGGAGGGTAGCCCTGGATAAGCACGGTGACTTCATCATCAGAACACGGGGTGGTGGTGGCATTGGCGGTGGGCACCCACGGGGATACAGCCAGTATCAGCGCTCCCACCACGGTGGCGATGACCACCCTGAACAGGTTATGGGTTCTTGTGAGGTTCAACATCATGTGATTCCTATGCCGCTTAGAACTGAGTGGGGAGGAAGGAACCGGGGCTCATGAACCCGATAACTGCGGCGAACACCGCGAGAATGGCGGCGATGCCACCGAAGAGAAGACCGCCATCGGACGATCCGCTGCCGGTTTCGGTTGGCGCGGATGGGGTCGTGGTGGGGTTCGGGGTGGGATTTGGGGTCGGCTCCTCAGTCGGATCCGGCGTCTCGTCCACCTGCACTGAATAGATGGTGGTGGAGTTGGCGTAGTTGCCTCCCACAAACCCGAGAGCTGCCTGCGCGGATGTACGACGCACCTGATCATTGGGTGCGGTGTAGGTGTCCATGTCGCGGGAGCGCCACGCGAAACCGCCCTGGAGGGACTCCACGGCGCTGTCACCGAAACGAACGGAAGTGAGGTACTCATGGGTGCGCTGGAAGTTGTCCAGCTCCCCGGCGGCAGCGAAAGCACCGGCCGCCAGTGCGGTGGTGTTGGCATTCACACCAGAGAAACGGCTGGTGATTCCACCTTCCTCAGTCATGTTGGTACGCAGGTACTGCAGCACATTCTGGGTAGACGGGGCATCTGCACCCTGAACAAGAGCAAGAGCCTGGCCTGCGAGACCGGTGGTGTCAGGATCCACGGAACCACAGTTCGGCGGAACCGCCTGTGACAGCGGAATGCCGCCGTCCGGGCAGATCTGGCTCTCCAGGAAATCAGCGGCTTTCTCAGCGGCGGCAGTCTCACCAGAGCGTGACAGCGCGATGACTGACCAGGCCTGCGAGAAGTTCTGCGCGGCGGAACTGGGTTCACCATTGATTTCGTTCATGAGCTTGCCGTCATCCTGGACTGCGTCCACGAGGTCGTCGACATAGCTGTCGGTGCGCACACCTCTGGTTGATTGCAGCGCCACGATCTTGGCCAGGCGTCCCGCATCAGCCTCGACGTTGCCATCCCCGTAGTCGAAATACAGAAAATCATCCGCATTATCCAGCAACGCTGCATAACTACGGTCGGCCTGATCACTGTGAAGATCAAGAGCATCCAATGCGAAGATCACATCAGCGGTTAATCCGATATCGGTCCAGCCGGTGGGACCGGAGAGCAGGCCGTTGCTGGTGTCCCGCAGCTGGGCGGCCAGGAAATCCCCGGTGATCTGAAGTTCCGCGGTGGTGGGGGGAGTGGCGGCACTGGCCACGGACGGGCTGAACAACGCAGCACCTGTCACTAGGGCGAGTGAAAGCGTGGTTGCACGCGTGCCGGTAAGAGTAGCCATGAAAGGCATGTCCTTTTCTTTGTGGGATACGCTTCTGACGCATTCCCGAGAAAAGGCAGGCAGCCTTGAAACGGGCTGCAGAACCGTAGTCCTCGACGGTTTGGAGCCAACTGTTTCGTCTCAGGTATTCCGACTTAGTGCCTAATAAGCACCACACGGTTGCGGGTCAGCGCCGGATTCACACCGGACTTCCCCTGATGACAAACTGTAGGTAGATGTCACTTTAGAAACTGTGAGCAAGCTGGTCAATACGGACCGCACCCCTGCTGCCCCTGCTGCCTACCCGCACCAATACCTGCGGAAACCCTGGCGAGAATCCTCATATCGGCCCCCACACCGCTCGATGACGCGCCGGGAGGCCGGGTTATCCTCCTTCACCGTCAGCAACACCGGCGAAATCTCCAATTCCCGGGCTTTTTCTAACCCCAGCTCCAGGGCAGCGCTGGCCACACCGCGGTTCCTGGCAGATGGCCGTACGGAATAGCCGATGTGCCCACCAACCTCCAACAAATGAGGGGTCAGTGAGTGCCGGATCGCTAAAAACCCCAGCAACGCCTCTGAAGTGTCCACGATCCAGTAGAAATTACAGTGCACCCACCCCGCCGGTGGTGCGATTGCTCTATCGGCCCACCGCGAACGGTCCTGGAGATACGCCGCGAAAACAGCCCGAGAGAGATCCGGGGTGTGCTCAAAGCCTGATCCGTCCATCGGCCCGTCGCCGAACTCCCTGAGGCAGGTCGCCCAGTCCTCATATCTACCGGCGTCCGGCATTATCAAACGGCGCATGCCCAAAGAATAAATGCTTATCGACGCCCCCGACCATCTAGCACCGCACCGTCGGTGCGGTGCGTGCGCGGGTGGGGTGGTGGGGCGTCGACAAGCGCTATTAAATGGACAGTCCAAATAGGATAATTCAGAAACTTGTGTTATTGCATTAATGTCCTGTACTCTGTCCGTTTGGACTTCGAGCCACACTTAACTCAATAGAGGATCTGTGCCTTTAAGTTCATGTAAACGTAAACAACCTACTTTGTTGTAGGCCCCCCGCCGTTCATTAGCGGTCCGAGTCGGAAATGGTGGCGAGCAAACCGTCTATTGAGGCGGGGAGCGCTAAGTTGCCAGAAAACACACGGTCAACGCTTCAGGTGGGTAGGGAACCCCAACGAGAAAGGCATCAGGTCACTTTCTATGACCATGACTGATCCCATTGCGGACATGCTGTCGCGCGTGCGTAACGCAAACAATGCGCACCATGACACCGTGTCCATGCCATCCTCCAAGCTCAAGGCGAACATCGCTGAGATCCTGAAGCAGGAAGGCTACATTGACACCTACACCGTTGAGGACGCCAAGGTCGGCAAGACCCTGACCCTCGAACTGAAGTACACCGGTAACCGCGTTCGTTCCATCGCTGGACTGCGTCGCGTTTCCAAGCCGGGTCTTCGCGTGTACGCAAAGTCCACCAATCTGCCGCAGGTTCTGGGCGGCCTGGGCGTGGCCATCATCTCCACGTCACAGGGCCTTCTGACCGACCGTCAGGCTACCGAGAAGGGCGTAGGCGGAGAAGTTCTCGCCTACGTCTGGTAAGGGAGGATTGACTAACTATGTCACGTATCGGTAAAAACCCGATTGCCATCCCATCCGGTGTTGAGGTCAAGATCGACGGCCGTCTGGTCGACGTCAAGGGCCCAAAGGGTAACCTGAACGTCACCCTGCCGGAGCCGATCACCGCTTCTGTTGAAGACGGCCAGATCCTCGTCGTCCGTCCGGATGACCACCGCAACAGCCGTTCCATGCACGGTCTCTCCCGCTCCCTGGTGAACAACCTGGTAGTTGGCGTGACCGATGGTTACACCATCAAGATGGAAATCTTCGGTGTCGGCTACCGTGTGGCGCTGAAGGGCAAGGACCTCGAGTTCTCCCTCGGCTACTCACACCCAGTCCTGATCGAAGCTGGCGAGGGCATCACCTTCGCTGTTGATGGCAACACCAAGCTGTCGATCACTGGTATCGACAAGCAGAAGGTTGGACAGGTTGCAGCAGTGATCCGCCGCCTCCGCAAGGATGATCCATACAAGGGTAAGGGCATCCGCTATGAGGGTGAGCAGATCCGCCGCAAGGTCGGAAAGACGGGTAAGTAAGCAATGAGCAATACTGAAAACAAGCAGAAGCGCGTTTCCGTCGGTAAGGACATTGCGACTCGTCGTCGCATTGCCCGTGCACGTCGCCACTTCCGCATTCGCAAGACCCTTCGTGGCACCCCTGAGGCTCCACGTCTGGTCGTCCACCGCTCCTCTCGCCACATGCACGTCCAGATCATTGATGATCTGGCCGGACACACGCTGGCAGCTGCCTCCTCCATCGAGGCAGATGTCCGCGCGGTTGAGGGAGATAAGAAGGCCAAGGGTGCTAAGGTCGGTCAGCTGATCGCCGAGCGCGCCAAGGCAGCCGGCATCGAGCAGGTCGTCTTCGACCGCGCCGGCTACAAGTACCACGGCCGCGTCGCAGCTCTCGCTGACGCCGCACGTGAAGGTGGTCTGAAGTTCTAATGATGACCATTTCTAAGAACATCAACGGAAGGATTGCGTAATGCCGGGACGTGAACGGCGTGACGGCGGTCGATCCGCCGACGAGAACAAGTCGAATGATCGCAACGAGCGTCGTGGCGGAGGCCGCCGCGATGACCGTCGCAATCAGCAGCAGGACGAGCGCTCACAGTACATTGAGCGTGTCGTCACCATCAACCGCGTTTCCAAGGTCGTCAAGGGTGGTCGTCGCTTCAGCTTCACCGCTCTCGTGATCGTTGGCGACGGCCAGGGCATGGTCGGTGTCGGTTACGGCAAGGCCAAGGAAGTTCCAGCAGCTATCCAGAAGGGTGCAGAAGAGGCTCGTAAGAACTTCTTCCGCGTTCCAATGGTTGGCGGAACCATCACCCACCCAGTTCAGGGCGAAGCGGCAGCAGGCATCGTTATGCTGAAGCCAGCTGCTCCAGGTACCGGCGTTATCGCCGGTGGCGCAGCACGTCCAGTTCTTGAGTGCGCTGGTGTTCAGGACATCCTGTCCAAGTCCCTGGGCTCTGACAACGCTATCAACGTCGTCCACGCAACCGTGGATGGCCTGAAGCAGCTGGTCCGTCCTGAAGAGGTCGCTGCCCGTCGTGGCAAGACCGTCGAAGAGGTCGCTCCGGCACGTATTCTGCGCGCCCGCGCAGGTCAGGAGGCTTAAGAAATGGCGCTGAAGATTACCCAGATCAAAGGCACTGCTGGCACCAAGCCAAAGCATCGCGACAATCTTCGTTCCCTCGGTCTGAAGCGTATTCGCCACTCCGTGGTCCGCCCCGATACCGCACAGGTTCGTGGCATGATCCAGGCAGTACGTCACCTGATCGTCGTCGAAGAAGTGGCGGGGGAGTAGGTAACAAATGAGCGATCCAATCAAGCTCCACGATCTGCGCCCTGCAAAGGGCTCAAACAAGGCTAAGACCCGCGTTGGCCGCGGTGAAGCATCCAAGGGTAAGACCGCTGGTCGCGGCACCAAGGGCACCAAGGCACGTAAGCAGGTATCGGCAGCATTCGAAGGTGGCCAGATGCCACTGCAGATGCGCCTGCCTAAGCTGAAGGGCTTCAAGAACCCGAACAAGGTTGACTACCAGGTAGTTAACGTCTCGGACCTCGAGAAGGCATTCCCACAGGGCGGCGACATCGCTGTTGCCGACATCGTGGCTGCCGGCCTCGTTCGCAAGAACGAGCTCGTGAAGGTTCTGGGCAACGGCGACATCAGCGTCAAGCTGAACGTCACCGCCCACAAGTTCTCCGGTTCCGCGAAGGAAAAGATCGAAGCCGCTGGCGGCTCCATCACCAACGCATAAGAATCACTGAGCTTTTTCGCACCGCCTGAGAAGGTAGTGCAACGAGAGACCCCCTTATCCCGGGTGAAAACCGGGGATAAGGGGGTCTCTTTGGCTTGGGGTGTTTAGCGGCTCGGTGGGAGGCTCAAGGTGAATGGGGTGTTCTAGGCAGTGTGAGAGCAAAACCAGTGGGAGAACAAAACTTGGAGTTCTGTAGAGCTATCTTGGGCTTTTGTGGCGGGAAAAGATGGAGATCTCCATCTTTTCCCCCTCCACTCTTATCCAGCGGAGTTGAAGACCCTCAGCTGGGGGGACACGACCAGGCGGCGGCTACTGCTCACACCATCCGGTGGATCGACTTGTAGCTCAGATACGCACTGAGACCTTCGATGCCGTACTCCACACCCATGCCGGAATCATGGCGCCCTCCGAAGGGCGCGGAATGATTGGAGCCGAAGAAGTTGACACCCACGGAACCGGAGTCCACGCGGCGGGCAACCTCGAGGGCGTGCGACTCATCAGCACCGAAGACCAAACCGCCCAGTCCGAACTCGGTGTTGTTGGCGATCTCGATGGCTTCCTCTACACCCTGGGAATCGTCGTATTTCAGGATGGCGATGACCGGCCCGAAAATCTCCTCGGTGGCGATTCGCATCTCAGGGGTGACATCGGCGAACACGGTGGGTTGAATGAACTCGCCGTTCTCCAGACCATCGGTCAGGTCGGTGGCGGCTGTGCCACCAGCCACTGCCCGGGCACCTGCGGCGTGAGCTGATTCGATGTACTCCATGACACCCCGGTACTGGGATGCGGTGGCCACCGGACCGAAAACAGTGGCTTCATCTAACGGATCGCCCTGGGTGCCGGCTGCAATGGTGTCCGCCACGGTTTTCACCACCTCCTCATAACGCGAGGCCGGAGCGATGATGCGGGTGCTGATATAGCAGGTCTGGCCGGTGTTACGCATGCAGGAACGAATCAGCCTTTGGGAAAGAACATCCAAATCCACATCGGGCAGAACAATGGCGGAGGACTTTCCACCGAGTTCCAAGGTGACTGGTCGGAGCAGTTCACCACAGGCAGCGGCAATTTTACGTCCCACCGGGGTGGAACCGGTGAAAGCCACCTTATTCACACCGGGGTGGCGGACCATGGAATCGCCGAAGCCTCCGGAACCGGTCAGCAGGTTGACCACTCCGGCAGGAACTCCTGCTGCATCGACTGCATCCAGGATGAAGCGGATGGATAACGGTGTGGGGGATGCCGGTTTGATGATGGTGGTGCAACCAGCCAACAGTGCGGGTGCCAGTTTGATCACCACCAGGTTGATCGGGAAGTTCCAGGGCGCGATCAGTGCACAGACTCCGATGGGATCCTTGTCCACAATGGATTCTGCACCACCGGCAGGAAAAGGACGGATATCCTCGTTATCCAACCAGGGGGCAAGTGTGGCAAAGTACCGGAAAATTCCGGCTGCGTTGGAGGCCGCGCCACGGGTTTCTGAAATGGGGGAACCGTTCTCCCTGGTATTGGTCAGCGCCAGTATCTCCGCCCGTTTTTCTATCTCATCGGCGATGCGCAGCAGATATCCGGCACGTTCTGCCCCGCTCAGATCACTCCACCCGGGCAAAGCTCGTCGGGCAGCAGCCACAGTGCGGTCCAGCTCCGGCTGGCCGGCTTCGGGGACTGAACCCCACTCCTGACCGGTGGCGGGATCCACCACCGGGTTGCGCTGATCGGTGGTTGCGGGAACCCAGGAGCCGTCAATGTAGAAGTCATTAACGTGGGTATAGGGAAGGTCAAGGGAATCCCGGCGCTGGATGGCGGAGGAGATTGTAGAGGTCATCGGATTGCCTCCGTCCGGAGAAGCGCCTTGGCGCGGGTGAGGTCGGCGTTGGCCATCTGGTGGGCAGCATCGGTGATCAACTCAGGAAGGATCTCCCGGTACAGGCGGTCCACATAATCCGACACCGGCATCCCGAACCAGGATGATGATGCCATTATGCCGGCGCGATCGAAACGCCAAAGTCGGTCACTGTCGCGAACCAGTGCATCTTCTATGGAGTAGGCGACCTGGCGGGTGTCGTGGCCATCGATGATCTCGCAGACCTTCTCCACAAACTCACTGTCATAACCCAAATCGGGCAGGACCCGCCGGGCAACCACACAACCCTCGGCTTCGTGTTCGAAGCGGATGGCGGCCTTGCGCCAGTTGCCGGAGAACCCCTCCGAGATGATGCGGGTTTCATCCACATGGGCCCAACCGGTGTCATGGAGGATGGTGGACACCAGAACCAGTTCACGATCAGCTTCCGGATGGGCATCGCAGAGCCGTGTTGCATAGGCGGCGACTACGGGGAGATGAACGTCATTGCCGCGGGTGCGGGTCTCCGGCTCGATGGCCTTCCACAGTTTCTCGAACCCGGTTGATGGGGTGGCACAGATGGGTTCGGTTACTACCGGGCCATCCGTAGGAATGGGGCGGACTGGGAAATTTTCTTGGAATGCAATGGCGCGGGGATCATCGGCGTGCACACTGGGATCTGCCTTTTCCCAGGCCGGCAGGGTGTTATTCGTCATGATGCGACCTCCAGGTCAACAGCGAGCTTCTTCAGTGGGGTGTTGATGTCTCGGGCCTTGTCGAAGGGGATGTTCTGCCCCTTGGACAGCGCACCCCTGACAGCCATGAAATCGAGTGGGGCGTTGACGCAGTCAGCAGCGATGATCTGGCCATCGCGGTAGTAGAGGACAGAGAATTTCTTCTTCTCCTCATCACGTCGGATCAGGGTCTGGTCATACCCCAGGGTGAGGCCGGCGATCTGGAGTTTCAGATCACCCTGGTTGGACCAGAACCAGGGGATACCGGCATAGGCCTCAGGTTGACCCACCAGTGAATAGGCAGCGATCTTGGCATGCTCGATGGCGTTATTCACACTCTCCAGACGGATGCGCTCACCGTCGGGGGAGCCAGGGATGGGGTTGGGGATATTGGCCACATCGCCGATGGCGATGGTCGTGCCATCAGAGGCCACCGCATGCTCATCAACCACAATGCCGTTATCCACCTGCAGACCCAGCTGTTCGGCTAGTTCTGTATTGGGCAGGACACCGATGCCCACGATGACCAGCTGTGCCTTGATAACAGTGCCGTTAGCAAGCTCGACGCCAGTTAACTGCCCTCCCGAACCCACAAAGCGTTTCATGCGGGCACCCAGCTGGATATCGATGCCACGTTTGCGGTGCTGCTCCAGGAAGAATTCAGCGGTTTCTTCACCCACCGCACGACCGACCAGGCGGGGGCCGTATTCGAGGACGGTGACATTTTTGCCCAATTCCTGCAGTGAACAGGCCGCCTCCAAGCCGATGAAGCCACCGCCGATCACCACGGCGTCCTGCACCTCGCCGATCAAGGCCTTCAACTCAAGGGCGTCATCGGCGTTGCGCAGGTAGGTCACACCCTGCAGATCTGCACCTGGGAGCTCAAGGTAACGGGGGCGCGCACCCACGGCGAGAGCGAGGCGTCGAAAAGCATAGGCATTGCCGTCGTTGCCGGTGGCAACGCCGGAACCATCGGCTTCCTTATCGATGCGCTCAATGCGCACACCCTTGACCAGGGTGATGTTGTGTTCCTCCCAGTACTCATTGGAGCGGAAGATGAGGCGTTCCTTATCGATCTTGCCCTGCAGGAACTCCTTGGACAGTGCCGGACGTTGATAGGGGCGGTGGTCCTCCTCGCCCAACAGGGTGATGGACTCGGTGAAACCGGTGGCCCGCAGGGAGATCGCCAATTGCACACCCGCCTGGTTGGCACCGATGATCAGCAAACCAGTTTCCGTGTTTGTCGTAGTAGTCATGATGTTCTCCTAGACCTGGGTCTCCGGGGTGGTCACACGCAGCTGCATGCCGTCGGTGACTGGGATCTGACAGGACAACCGGGAGCAGTCCTCGCGGTCCACAGCAGCACCCCAGAGCATCTCGTCCTCCATCTCCTCCATGGGGGGAAGTGATTCGAAATCAGCAGGTTCGACGAAAACATGACAGGTGGCGCAGGACAGTGAGCCACCGCATTCGGCGACGATGCCGGGTACACCGTTGCGGACAGCGGTTTCCATGACCGAATCGCCAACGTTCGCCTCAATGGTGCGGGTGTCGCCTGCGTTATCGGTGAAGTGAATGGTTGACATGATGTTCTCCTGGGTCTTTCGTGGGTGGTGATGTGTGAACTAGATGAACTGCGCTAGATGAACTGCGCTAGATAAACCGTGCTAGATGAACTGCGCTAGATGAACTGCGTTAGATGAACTGCGTTAGAGAAACTGCGCTAGAGAAACTGCCGTCCGCCATCGACAACCAGGGTCTGGCCCGTGATGTATCCGGCTTCCGGTGATGCAAGAAATAAGGTGGCGCCGACGATATCCTCGGGTTGGCTGGCGCGTTTGATGGAACCGCGGTCCACGCCGTAGGTGGCGGCATCCTCCATGAGGTTGAGGCTGGCTTCGGTGAGGGTGAAGCCCGGGGCGACGGCGTTGACGGTGATCCCGCGTGCCCCGAGTTCCTTGGCCATGACCCGGGTCAGTGCGATGACACCGCCCTTGGAGGCGACATAGTGCGCCCACTGGGCGGAACCCGACATGACGGTGGCAGAGGAGAGGTTGATGATGCGCGCATTCTCCGCCAGATGTGGGCTGACTGCGCGGGTGACCAGCCACGGGCCCTTGAGGTTGACCCCCATGACCAGATCCCATTCATCCGGGTCGATATCCTCCAACGGTGAGCGGGTGACGGTGGCATAGATCGCGGCGTTGTTGACCACCACGTCGATGGTGCCGCCGCCGAATTCCGCCACGTCTGCGGCCAGTGCATCGGTGGATTCCCGTGAGGTGACATCGACCTGGAAGGCTGCCACCTCCGCGCCTGAGGCGGCGAGCTGAGCTGCGGTTTCCCGTGCACCGTCCAGATTGATATCGGCAACCGCGATCCGGTCACCCTTGTCCGCGAAACCTGCCGCGAAAGCTCGGCCCAACCCACCGGCGGCGCCGGTGATCAGGACGGTGCGGGCGTGATCCTTAGACATGCGCGCCGACTCCCGCTGGCTGGTCGAGCTCAGCGTCGACACCGTGGTGGTGGCTGTGCGCGCCGGGCCCCTCGATCACGGGGGTGTCTTCGTCCACGATGGTGACGGTGCCCTTGGTGCCATCAACCCGCAGGAGCTGACCGGTTGTGATCGTGGTGGAGGCGGAACCGGTGCCGGTGACCGCCGGCAGGCCATACTCGCGGCAGACGATGGCGGCGTGGCTCATCATGCCACCGATATCAGTGACGGTGGCCTTGATCCGGCCGAAGATCGGACCCCACGATGGTGCGGTGACCGGGGCAACCAGGATTTCATCCTGCTGAATCTCGGAAAGATCATCGGCGTCCATGATCACGCGGGCGTAGCCTTCGACGATTCCGGGAGAAGCTGCCATGCCCTTGAGTACACCTTCCTGCGCATCCGCGTCATTGCCCAACCAGGACTGGACCTGCTCGGTGGTGATGCCCCAGAGCATGCGGGTGAAAGGCTCGGTGATCTGCTGCGGTGGGGTGTTGAGTGCAGGTGCCGGGCGTGCGGTCTTCAGCGCCGTGACGATCTTCTTGCGGCGTTCGATCTCCTCCGGCCAGACAACTTTGCCGATCGGGCCACCGGGTGCGCCGACACCCCAGGCGGTGGACAGGTCGAAGAGGACATCGCGGACTTCGGTGCGGTTGAGGTAGAGCAGATCATCCTCGTCCTCCCAGAAGCCATAACCGTGCAGGGTGCGGGAAAGTTCGCGGACCTTGCGCCAGAACACGGACATGGTCCAGTGCTCGATGTAGAAATTATGGTTCTCCACGTATGGGTACGCGGTGGCGGCGAGCTGGCCCTTGGCATCGAACATGGCCAGCTGCTCACCCTCGAGCAGCTCGCGGTACTCGGCTACGATGCGGTCCTTCTCCGCGATGAGTTCTTCCTTCGGACGGGAGATGGTCTGTCCCTCGTCAAGCCGGCGGATGTAGTCGGCGATATAACCCAGTGGTAGTTCCAGGTGCTCGATCCAGTACTTATCATGGCCGTAGAAACCATTGCCCACGGTGAAGTTGAACCATGGATCCTGTGCTTCCTTCCAGCGGGCCAACCACTTATCACCGCCAGGTGCATTCTCGATGGCAGCCAGAGTGGCGGCTGGATCATCCGAATTGGCGAACTGCGCCTGCAGGCCGAGCTCAACAGCCAGCTTGGCAAGGGTCTTGAGCTCGTCATCTGGACGGAAGAGCTCCATGTCCACACCCTGAACCATCGTGGCGATGGACTGATCCGGAATGCCGGGGAAGATCTCCTTGCAGTAGTTGAAGAAGTCCAGGTAAGCGATATAACCGAGGTTGAGGAACTCGAAGTGGTACTGCCAGTTCTGATACGCCAGCTGGATCAGACGGTCATAGTTCTCCAGAAGTACCTCAGTGCCGTCCTTGGCTTTCCCGGAGAGGATGTCCTCCAGCGGGACCATCTCCGGAAGTGGTTTGAACTCTAGGGATTCCAGCTCATCGATGGTACCCAAGACCCGCTTCTTCCAATCCGCGAGCATAGGCTCCCAGTTCTGGAAGTAGTGGGTGATGCGCTCCTGGAAATGCGGCACGCGTTCCGCGATCTGCTCCTCCGGAACCGGAATGGGGGACATGTAGAGATATCCGAGGTGAACGCGGAATTCAATGCCGTTGGCATTCGGGATCATCAGATGGCGGGCGTTGTACTGGCCCAGGCATTTCACGGCGAATTCTCCACCGATGGTCTCAAACGGCTTGAACACGGTTGGCCAGTGCTGGGAATCGCAGAACCAGAACTTTTCGTTCTCCTGTTCCATCAGCTTGTCCTGGAACACCAGGTAGTACGGGTAGATGGACTCCCACCCCTCAGCACCTGCTGGTACTGAAAGATCAGACGGCTTAGGGAAAGACTTGTTACCCATGATGACTCCTAGAGATTAAAAGATGCTTGACGACGAAAAGATGATCGCCGAGGTGGTCTTAATGAAAGGGATTATTTGGCGCCGGTCATTGCGGCGGTGATGGAGCTGAAATCAAAGGCCCCGGTTGGCACTGCTGCGGCAGGGGTGGGGGTTTCCTTCTTCACACCGTTGGAGTGGATGGTCTCGGGGCGGGACTGCAGGAGCAGAAGGTTCTCACCGTCGGGGAGATCAGCGTCGAGGGCCCATTCGATGTCCTGCGGGCATTTGTAATGCTTTTCTGCACGCTTGGCCATCTGTGCGACAGCCTCAAGTTCAGCGTCGGTGAGGCTGCGGATGTCGGCGCGCTCAGGTTCAACGGTCTTTTCCACCAGGGCACCGGCCTGGGGGTCGGGAACCAGCTCGGCATGCTTTTCGCCGATGTGCTCGGAGACAACCTGGAGGGTGATCTTGTCCAGGAGGATATTGTCCGGGGTGACTTCACCGGAGACCACCATTTCACCGACACCCCAGGAGGAATCGATGGTGATCTTGGAGCGGTCCCCGTTGGAGGGATTCATGGTGATGGCCACACCGGCTACCCGTGCATTGACCATCTTCTGGACAACCACGGCCATGGACAGACCTTCATTGGGAATGTTGTTCTTGACGCGGTAGATGATGGCGCGTGAGGTGAACAGCGATGCCCAGCACTGACGGATGTGCTCGGTGACAGCCTGGAGGCCGATCTGCCAGAGGTAGGTGTCCTGTTGGCCGGCGAAGGATGCATCCGGGAGGTCCTCGGCGGTGGCGGAGGAACGTACTGCCACCGGAACTTCTCCGCCACATTTCTCCATCAGTTCATGGAAGGCATTATGGACGGCATTACGGGCATTTTCCGGCACGGGGCGGCTGCACAGTTCATCACGGATGATGGCAGACACACGGTCAACTTCCTTGACGTCATCGGGATTCAGATCGCTGAGGTATTTTTCAATATCCTCGGCCACGCCGGCTTCCCGGATGAACTCATCGAAGGAGGCGGTGGTCACCACGAAACCCGGTGGGACAGGCATATCAGCATCGGTCATGGAAACCAGAGATGCACCCTTGCCGCCCAGAATCTCGAGGAGGGGAGGGAGTCCTTCGTCGAAACGCTGCACAAATGGAATGTTGAGGCTGTTGGTCATGGTTTTTCCTTTGCTTAAGTGTTCCAGGTAACCGGAACTGAGATCGGGACGCGGAAGGACAGGTTGTCCCGGAAATCAACGGGGGAATCACCGGCGAGTTCCAGTGAGGGGATGAGCTTGGTTGCTTCCTCCAGGCAGATCTTCGCCTGCAGTTTGGCCAGCATGTTTCCGAGGCAGTAGTGGATACCGAAACCGAAGGAGAGGTGCTCGCGGGCGTTGGTGCGGGTGATGTCGAAGGATTCGCCGTTTTCGAAGCGCTCTTCATCGCGGTTGGCGGAACCCATGAGGAGCAGCACACCCTCTCCCTTCTTGATCTGAACGCCACCGATCTCAGTGTCCTTGAGCGCCTTGCGACGCCAACCGACGATGGATCCTGAATAGCGCAGCACTTCATCTACAGCGGTCGGGATCTTCTTCGGATCCTCGATCAGTGCATTCCACTGGTCACGGTGGTTCAACAGCACGCGGAAACAGTTGGAGATCAGTGTGGTGGTGGTTTCATGACCGGCGAAGAGGAGGGAATACAAGAGTGAAGCGATCTCATGGTCGGTGATCTCCTGACCGGACTCCTGGGCTCGGACCAGATCAGCGGTGAGGTTGTCGCCACCATTTTCATGGGCATCAGCCACCATGCGCTGGCATTCCTGCCAATACTCCACCAGGTTGTGTGCATGTGGGATCTGCTCTTCATCAGAGAGGTCTCCCCAGGTCATAGCGGCTCGCGCATCTGACCAGCGCTTGTAGGTGTCCACCATGGACACATCCGCGCCGATGAGGGTGAGGATGGTGATGGTGGGGATATCGTAGGCAAGATCAGCGACCATGTCACCGGGAGCGCCGCGGTCCACCATCTTCTCCAGGGCGGCCACCACGTTGGCGCGGATATCTGGTTCGAGGGCCTTGTACCGGCGGGGTGTGAAGGCCTTCTGTGCGATGGCTCGAATGCGGGTGTGCTCCGGTGGGATGCGGGCGGAGAGACCAGAGTAGGCGGTGAAACCACCGTCGGTCATGATCTTCGTGGCCTGGGGGCCCCGCTTTCGGACCGGTGCCTGGGCATTCTCGGAGGAGAAGGTTTCCCAGTCATCGAAGGTGGCCTTGATGTCGTCATAACGGGTGACCACCCAGTAGCCGATGCGTTCATCAAACATGACAGGTTCTTCACGGCGAAGTTCCTCATACGCCGGAAAAGGGTCATTCATATTGAAAGGTTCGTAACCGTGATGGCCGGACGGGCTGGTAGCGGGTGCATCTTGGGTGCCGTGGCCGTAGGGGCAGCCTCCGGAAATGGTGTCGGGTGCCGTGGTGAGGGCCGTGGTTGACTCGGAAGTCATCTCATCTCCTGTCAGGACCTGGCGTGGCGGCGAGAGCCCAGCCAGGTTCATGTTATGAATCACTCTTGGTTCCACATCGTGACGATCATCACGTGTTGTGTTGCTCAATTGTGAACCCGGGGGAGATGAAGATCTAATCCGATTTCCACTCAGTGGAATCGAGGTGGATCGTTCCAGCTAGTTGGCCATGTGTCAGCTCCTGCTTTTCCGGGGCATGTTCCGATGGGAGGCCAACAGTGTGTCCAGAGGGATGTGTGCGGTGGCTTTGGTGATGCGCTGACTTGTTGCCTGGAGTACGGGGAGGAATCGCTCCAAATTTGTCGACTGCGATGTCGGCACCACCACACCGATGGCAGCCCCGAGGCTTCCGGTGTGCCATACGGGAACCGCGATGGACGTGGCGCCGATGCGCTGCTCATCCACGGAAATGGAATATCCCTGCGCCCTGATCTCCTTGAGCTGTTCGGCTAAGACCGCCGGGTCGGTGACGGATTGCTCCGTGGCTGCGCTCAGTTTCAGCTTGAGGTAGGAATCCCTGACCCAGGGTTCGTCGAAGGCGAGGAGTATCTTGCCCACCGCTGTGGAGTGGAGGGAGAGTCTGCCACCCACGCGGGAGGAGCGCGGCACCCTCTTTGACCCGTAGACCCGGTCGATGAGCAGGGCTTCGTTGTTATCGCGGACCACCAACTGGGAGGTCTCTCCAGTGAGTGAGTAGAGATCCTGCACATAAGGCTTGGCAGTGTCACGCAGTTGCCTGCCGGTATTCTGGGCGAGTTCCCAGATGCGCAGACCCAGTTGATAGCGACCATCTGACTTTCGGGTGAGCAGTCCTCCCTCGGTGAGTTCATTCACCAATCTGTGGGTGGTGCTTGCCGGGAGATCCGCCAATTCTGCAATCTCCGTCAGGCCGAGAGGTCGGGTGGATGTCTCGAAAGCGCCCAGGACAGCTATTACCTTTGAGGTGACTGTTCTCCCCGGGGTGCGATTACCGCCTGCCATGAGAGGCTCCTTTGTTTAGGGGTTTCCACTGAGGGTATTTAAGTATTCCCCACTTCTGATTTGTGGATGAGTGGTTGGTGTGGGCCAGCTCGCATTAAATTCATCTCCGTGGAAATTATGTGAACCAGTGGGGGAGGGGTCCGGGATCCGATAGCAGAACCCCTCAGGGTGGGTATGACACGTTTAACAATCCGCCGGTTGAAATGCCGGAACTTAATGGGTGCTGGTAGGGTAAAAAAGTCAATCATGCCCAATTTCTCATTGGGGTAGGACCAGAAACACATTATCCCGCTGCTCACAGGTTGTTTTTCGAGATGAACCGCTGACTAAAACGGGATCCAGGAGGATACGTGTCCGCCATTATCCAGGCATTCAGGGACGCCGATCTGCGCAAGAAGATTCTCTTCACTATTGCAATGATCATTTTGTACCGCATCGGTGCTCAGATCCCATCCCCGGGAGTTGATTACGCATCGATCAGCGGTCGTCTACGCGACCTGACTCAGGATCAGTCGAGTGTCTATTCACTGATCAACCTCTTCTCGGGTGGTGCGCTGCTGCAGCTGTCCGTCTTCGCCATCGGCATCATGCCGTTCATTACGGCGTCGATCATCGTGCAGCTGCTGACCGTGGTGATCCCGCACTTCGAGCAGCTGAAGAAGGAAGGGCAGTCCGGCCAGGCGAAGATGACGCAGTACACCAGGTATCTCACCCTGGCTCTGGCGCTCCTGCAGTCTGCCGGTATTGTCGCGCTCGCCGACCGTGAGCAGCTCCTGGGTGCGGGTATCCGCGTTCTGGATGCGGATCGCACCTTCTTTGACCTGTTGATCCTGGTCATCACCATGACAGCGGGTGCAATCCTGGTCATGTGGCTCGGCGAGCTGATCACGGAGAAGGGCGTGGGCAACGGTATGTCCCTGCTCATCTTCGCGGGTATCGCCACCCGCCTGCCTACCGACGGCATGAACATCCTGGGCAACTCCGGTGGTGTGGTCTTCGCCGTTGTTCTGGCTTCTGTGCTGATCCTGGTCATCGGTGTTGTGTTCGTGGAGCAGGGCCAGCGTCGTATCCCCGTGCAGTATGCAAAGCGCATGGTGGGTCGTCGTCAGTACGGCGGTTCCTCAACCTACCTGCCGCTGAAGGTCAACCAGGCCGGCGTCATCCCCGTGATCTTCGCATCCTCGCTGATCTACATGCCTGTTCTGATCACCCAGATCGTGAACTCGGGTTCCCTCGAGATAACCGATAACTGGTGGCAGCGCAATGTGATCGCCCATCTGCAGACCCCGTCCTCATGGCAGTACATTGTCATGTACTTCGCGCTGACGATCTTCTTCTCCTACTTCTACGTCTCGGTCCAGTATGACCCTGCCGACCAGGCTGAGAACATGAAGAAGTACGGCGGGTTCATCCCCGGTATCCGCCCTGGGCGCCCCACCGCGGAGTACCTCGGTTTCGTTATGAACCGACTTCTCTTCATCGGTTCCCTGTACCTGGCTCTCATCGCCGTTCTGCCAAACATTATGCTGGATCTAGGCGTTGACGCCGGTTCGGCAGGTGCCACCCCATTCGGTGGTACCGCAATTCTGATTCTTGTTTCTGTTGCACTGACAACCGTCAAGCAGATCGAGAGCCAGCTCCTGCAAAGCAACTACGAAGGACTTCTGAAATAATGCGACTCGTACTCCTTGGACCTCCCGGTGCCGGCAAGGGCACCCAGGCCGTCATTCTCTCCGAGAAGCTCGGCATCCCCCATATCTCCACCGGTGATCTGTTCCGTGCAAACATCGGCGAGGGCACCCCACTCGGCATCGAGGCGAAGCAGTACATCGACGCCGGCAAGCTGGTCCCCACCGATGTCACCGCCCGCATGGTCCAGTCCCGCCTCGCAGAGGCTGATGCTGCTGAGGGTTTCCTCCTGGATGGTTTCCCACGCACCGTGGAGCAGGCCGATATCCTGGCCAACCTTCTCGATGAGGCCGGCCAGAATCTGGACGGTGTGGTCAACTACCAGGTGTCCGAGGACGTCGTGGTCGAGCGCATGCTGTCCCGTGGTCGCGCAGACGACAACGAGGAGACCATCCGCACCCGTCTCGGTGTGTACCGCGATGAGACCGCTCCGCTGATCAACCACTACGGTGACAAGATCATCAACATTGAGGCTGAGGGCACCGTTGATGAGATCGGCGCCCGCACCCTCGAGGCACTGGGGAAGTAGTTCCCCTTCAGTCCCTCCCCTGAATGAGACTTCCGCGGGGGACACAGGGACAATGACTCCGGCCGGTACCCGCATCAACCTGTGGGTGACCGGCTGCAGTCATTTTTACTGATAATTACTCCACACACTCTGAATCAGGGAGGATCCCAAAACATGGGTTTCCGTTCGAAGAAACGCGCCATCGCCGCCAAAACCCCGGGCGAGCTTGATGCAATGCAGGCGTCCGGCGAGATCGTCGCGCGCGCTCTGCAGGCGGTCAAGGCCGAAGCGCGGGCAGGCATGACCACCCACGATCTCGACCAGATCGCCGAGGCCGTGATCCGCGATGCCGGGGCCATCCCGACCTTCCTGGGCTACCAGGGTTTCCCCGCGTCGATTTGCACCTCCGTCAATGAGGTCATCGTGCACGGCATCCCCTCCAAGGACGATGTCCTGAAAGACGGAGACTTGGTCTCCGTCGACTGCGGCGCCACATTCGACGGCTGGGTGGGTGACTCGGCGTGGGCATTTGGCATCGGTGAGCTTGACGACGACGTGCAGTCCCTCAACGAAGCCACCGAATGGGTGCTCATGGAAGGTCTCAAGGCGATGGTCCCTGGGAACCGTCTGACTGATGTCTCCCACGCCCTGGAATTGGCCACCCGCAAGGCTGAACAGAAGTTCGGTGTCCACCTGGGCATCGTCGATGGCTACGGCGGGCACGGCATCGGCCGCACCATGCATGAGGATCCCTACCTGGCCAACGAGGGAAAGCCCAACCGCGGGCCGCGGATTCAGGAGGGCTCCGTGCTGGCCATCGAGCCGATGCTCACCCTGGGCACCACTGATTCCGCCGTTCTTGAAGATGACTGGACCGTGGTCACCCTCGACGGTTCCTACGCGGCGCACTGGGAGCACACCGTGGCAGCTACTTCCGGTGGACCACGGATTCTCACACCACGTACCTGAGATAAGCAGAACCGGGTGTGATGCTTGATTGCTTAAGCAAAGGTTTGCGGCCCGCATCTTAAGGCAGCTGGGGTGCGTGGGTGCGAAAATCTTGTGACAAAGCCTGCAGTATTTTCATATTGGCTTATATACTGATTCACATGCAGAAGACATCCCGCACCCAGAAGACCGCCAAACGTGGTGTAACAGCGATTCTCACCACGGTTGCTGCAGCAGCCACCATTTTCGGTGCCGTACCAGCAGCCTCCGCGCAGGACTTCACCGCCGGGAGCTCTGGCATCAACGAAGCCATCGCAGCAGCCACCAATGACGCCCGTGAAGGCGCCTGGGTGACCCGCAACAACCTCCATGCCCAGATTGATCCGATGGGGCCATCAGGCCTCCCGATCAAGCAGGCTGTGGATGGGGCCATCAATGGAGTTTTCCCGGGCCTCCTCGAGGAGAAGGCCGCGGCCAATGAAGCAGCCCGTCGCGCACAAGCTGAGGCAGAAGCTGCCCGGGTGCAGGCTGAGGCGGCACAGCGTGCAGCTGAAGAGGCCGCCCGTTTCAACCGCGGTTCCTGCCCGGCAAGCGCAGATGTCTGCGTGGACATTGACGGCGGACGCTCCTGGCTGCAGGAGAACGGCCAGGTTGTCTACGGAGCCGTTCCTGTTTCCTCAGGTGGAGTCACCCAGGAGACCCCTCGTGGCACCTTCTACATCAACCGCAAGGTGAAGGACGAGGTGTCCTACATCTTCAATAATGCTCCGATGCCGTATGCCATGTACTTCACCTACAACGGCCACGCTTTCCACCAGGGCAACGTCGCACGTACCTCTGCAGGTTGTGTCCGTCTCAATCAGCAGGATGCGATCCACTACTTCAACAATGTCCACATCGGGGACATGGTCTACATTTACTAGCAGACTCAGTTCCAAAGGGCCTTGAAAGTTTCATAAACCAGCGCACCCGGCAGATGACCTGCCGGGTGCGCTGGCTTTATTTCTTTGAGGGTATTTCCGAGAAGTGGCAGGTCGTCGAGCTTTCCGGGGCGGGCAAACCCCTTCCTGAACCCCGGTATGAATTGTGTGGTATGAGGTCATTTGGTATCCGGCTGCAGAACGTGTAACCTTAGACGACGGTGTATGTGCAGTTCGCGTATCACCGCACTTTTGCAGTGGAAAACTTAAGGGGCCGGACGGAAGTCGCGGTCCTGGAAATGTGGAGGATATGGCTAAGGAAGGCGCTATTGAGGTTGAGGGTCGCATTGTCGAACCTCTGCCAAATGCAATGTTCCGTGTCGAGCTCGACAACGGACACAAGGTACTCGCCCACATCAGTGGAAAGATGCGCCAGCACTACATCCGTATCCTTCCTGAGGACCGCGTTGTTGTAGAGCTCTCGCCCTACGACCTTACTCGCGGTCGTATCGTTTACCGCTACAAGTAAATCTTTAAGCCTCCGTACTTCAGGGCGCAGGCGGGGCATCCGTCTGTGCTGACACACCTCCAGGTAACGATGGCTGGAGCCTTGCGAATCACAACCCACATCCCGGTTTCCGTCCGGGGAAAGCGTTGTTTGGCGAGGACGAATGCGGAGAAAACCATCGCAACAACCGGAAAGGTTACTGCCATATGGCACGTCTAGCTGGTGTTGACCTCCCGCGCAACAAGCGCATGGAAGTCGCTCTCACCTACATCTACGGCATCGGCCCAGCCCGAGCCAAGCAGCTTCTCGAGGAGACCGGCGTCTCTCCTGACCTGCGCACCGACAACCTCACGGACGAGCAGATCGCTTCCCTTCGTGACGTCATTGAAGCCACCTGGAAGGTAGAGGGTGACCTCCGCCGCGAGGTGCAGGCTGATATCCGTCGCAAGATCGAGATCGGTTCCTACCAGGGTCTGCGTCACCGTCGTGGCCTTCCTGTTCGTGGTCAGCGCACCAAGACCAATGCACGTACACGCAAGGGTCCTAAGAAGACGATCGCCGGAAAGAAGAAGTAGAAAATGCCTCCTAAAGCACGCTCTGGCGCGCGCCGTACAGGCCGTCGCGTCGTAAAGAAGAATGTGGCCCAGGGCCACGCATACATCAAGTCCACCTTTAACAACACCATCGTGTCAATCACCGACCCGAGCGGCGCCGTTATCTCCTGGGCTTCATCTGGACACGTCGGATTCAAGGGCTCACGTAAGTCCACTCCGTTCGCTGCTCAGATGGCCGCTGAGAACGCTGCCCGCAAGGCAATGGATCACGGCATGAAGAAGGTTGACGTTTTCGTCAAGGGCCCAGGCTCGGGTCGCGAAACCGCTATCCGTTCCCTCCAGGCCGCCGGCCTCGAGGTCAGCTCGATCTCCGACGTGACTCCACAGCCACACAACGGCTGCCGTCCGGCGAAGCGCCGTCGCGTTTAATAGGGAAGGAAGAGGATAAATAATGGCTCGTTATACCGGCCCAGCAACCCGTAAATCCCGTCGCCTGCGCGTCGACCTCATCGGCGGAGACATGGCCTTTGAGCGTCGCCCGTACCCTCCGGGACAGGCAGGACGCGCACGAATCAAGGAATCTGAGTACCTGCTGCAGCTCCAGGAGAAGCAGAAGGCTCGTTTCATCTATGGCGTCATGGAGAAGCAGTTCCGTCGCTACTACGCCGAGGCAAACCGTCGCCCGGGCAAGACCGGTGAAAACCTGGTCGTTCTGCTCGAGTCCCGCCTCGACAACGTCGTTTACCGCGCAGGTCTCGCACGCACCCGCCGCCAGGCACGTCAGCTCGTCTCCCACGGCCACTTCCAGGTCAACGGCAAGGCAGTCGACGTTCCGTCCTTCCGCGTTTCTCAGTACGACATCATCGATGTCCGTGAGAAGTCACAGAAGATGAACTGGTACGAAGAGGCTCAGGATAACCTCGTCGACGCCATCGTTCCGGCATGGCTGCAGGTCGTTCCGGCATCCCTGCGCATCCTCGTGCACCAGCTGCCCGAGCGTGCTCAGATCGACGTTCCGCTGCAGGAGCAGCTCATCGTCGAGTTTTACTCGAAGTAATTTCTGCGCGAGCCCGCCGCATCCGGTCGGGCTCATGCAGGGGTCTCTTCGGTACTTCATCATCCTTTCCGTCTACCGACGTCAAATAGTGGGCGTCACATTAGGAGAGTTCAATGCTCATTTCACAGCGACCAACCCTCACCGAGGAATTCGTCGATTCTTCCCGTTCCAAGTTCATCATTGAGCCACTGGAGCCCGGTTTCGGCTACACCCTCGGTAACTCCCTCCGCCGCACCCTGCTGTCCTCCATTCCCGGAGCTGCAGTCACCAGCGTGAAGATCGGTGGCGTTCTCCACGAGTTCACCACCATCAACGGTATCAAGGAGGATGTCTCTGACATCATCCTGAATATCAAGGGACTGGTTCTGTCCTCCGACTCTGATGAGCCGGTGGTCATGCATCTGGCCAAGGAAGGTCCGGGTCTCGTCACTGCTGGCGATATCCAGCCACCCGCCGGTGTGGAGATCCATAACCCGGATCTGCACATCGCCACCCTGAACGAGACTGCAAAGCTGGAAATCGAGTTCGTCGTCGAGCGTGGACGTGGCTACGTCCCGTCCACCATGACCGCTACCGGTGGTGACATCGGCCGTATCCCGGTCGATCAGATCTACTCCCCGGTTTTGAAGGTCAGCTACAAGGTTGAGGCCACTCGTGTTGAGCAGCGCACCGACTTCGACAAGCTGATCATTGACGTCGAGACCAAGAACTCCATCTCCGCACGTGACGCCCTGGCGTCGGCAGGCAAGACCCTGGTTGAGCTGTTCGGCCTCGCTCGCGAGCTGAACACCGCAGCTGAAGGCATCGAGATCGGACCCTCCCCACAGGAGACCGAGTACATCGCCGCCTACAGCATGCCGATCGAGGATCTGGACTTCTCCGTCCGTTCCTACAACTGCCTCAAGCGCGAGGACATCCACACCGTGGGTGAACTTGCTGAGCGTGCTGAGTCCGATCTGCTGGATATCCGCAACTTCGGACAGAAGTCGATCAATGAGGTCAAGATCAAGCTCGCTGGCCTGGGTCTCACCCTGAAGGATGCTCCTGAAGACTTCGATCCATCCACCCTGGAAGGCTATGACGCCGAGACCGGTGGCTACATCGATGTTGAGCCGGAAGATTCCGAGTAATTCGCAATAGGCCCCTCCGGCCGCGCTCACAACATACGTACACGAGGAGTACATCATGCCTACACCAAAGAAGGGCACCCGTCTCGGCGGTTCCGCGAGCCACCAGAAGAAGATTCTTTCTAACCTGGCTGCTTCGCTGTTCGAGCACGGCGCAATCAAGACCACTGATGCCAAGGCGAAGACTCTGCGTCCATACGCTGAGAAGCTGATCACCAAGGCTAAGTCCGGTTCCGTCGCAGACCGTCGTAACGTTCTGGCTCTGATCCCTAACAAGGACATCGTTGCCTACCTGTTCGACGAGCTTGCACCGAAGTTCGAGAACCGCGCTGGTGGCTACACCCGCATCATCAAGCTGGAGAACCGTAAGGGCGACAACGCCCCTATGTCCCAGATCTCCCTCGTTCTCGAGGAGACTGTCTCCGCAGAAGCTGGCCGCGCCGCACGCGCTGCCGCTTCCAAGCAGGCTGCTGAAGAAGCTCAGGCTGAAGAAGCCCCAGCTGAAGAGGTAGCCGAGGAGACCGCTGCAGAAGAGACCACCGAAGCCCCTGAGGCTGACGAGGCTCCTGCAGAAGAGACTCCAGCTGAGGAGAAGAAGGACGAAGAGAAGTAATTCTCCTTCCCCCTCTTTTCTGAAAAACACACACCCCGCACCATCCATGGGAGAAATCCGGTGGAGGGCGCGGGGTGTTGTCATGCCATCAGCACAACGTCACAAGCATTGCGGAAAAGCACACCCTTTTCGCCGAATCCTTGTGACGTTATGCAGGCGGCGGACTGACCTCCACGAAGGTCTAAGCTCAACTATGAAAAACCGCCCCATCCGAAAGGACACTCGTGACTATTCCCGGCTCCACCGTGCGAATCAGACTGGATCTGGATTATGACGGCACTGATTTCCACGGCTGGGCCAAACAGGGCACCAGTGATCTGAGGACGGTGCAGAAGGTCCTGGAGGACAACCTCAGCATGGTGCTGCGGGAAACAATCGAACTGACCGTGGCCGGTCGTACCGACGCGGGGGTTCATGCCGCGGGTCAGGTTGCGCATTGCGATGTTTCCCCGGAATCCCTTCAGCAGCGTTCCATCGATGGGGATCCGGCCAAACTCGTGCGTCGTCTGGCACGACTGTTACCGGATGATATCCGTGTGCACGGGGTGACTGTGGCACCGGAGGGTTTTGATGCCCGCTTCTCCGCTTTGCGCCGGCATTATGTCTATCGCATCACCACGCATCCGGCGGGGCCCCTGCCCACGCGCAACAGGGATACCGCGACGTGGCCGAAACCTGTGGATCTCGATGCCATGCAGTTCGCGGCGGACACCCTCATCGGGCTCCATGATTTCGTGGCTTTCTGCAAAGCCAAGCCGAATGCCACCACCATCCGGGAGTTACAGGAATTCACCTGGCATGACGTATCCACCCCCACTGAGCCACAGCTATATGAGGCCCATGTTGTTGCGGATGCCTTCTGCTGGTCCATGGTGCGCTCCCTGGTGGGATCCTGCATGGCGGTGGGGGAGGGCCGCCGGAGTCAGGACTTCACCGCCACGCTGCTCACCGCCACCCAGCGCAGTCCGGATGTCCCCGTGGCGCCGGCGAAAGGTTTGAGTCTGGTGGGGGTGGACTACCCTGAACCGGACAAGCTCATGGCCCGTGCGCGGGAAACCCGGGCGGTGCGCGGGACTGTGACGGAGATACCCGCGAGCCTTAACCTTGAGGATTGAACGGGCAGCGTTAGACTCGTTGCGTGGTAAATAACAACAAAGTGGTGAGTGGAGCCTGATGCTGACGACAGTGTGGATAGCAGTCCTCGTCTTCACCGTTCCCGGTTTGCTCGTGTCGTGGATCTCCGGACTCAAGTTTCCGTGGGCCGCAGCCGCGTCCATTCCGGTGTCGTTCGGCATCTACGGCATGGCGGCCTGGGTGCTGGGCATGGCGGACATGCGTTTCGACGTCCGGTCGGTCGCCATCTCCACACTCCTGGTGTCGGTCCTTGCGCTCGTCTGGCGCCTGGGGTTTGCCACCGTGGCGGTGGTGAGACGGCGTCGGTCGGGGCGTCGAGAAGCATCTGATGAGGCCAGTGTGTGGTGGCGCGCACCGCTTGACTACGCGCGCCAGGGCGGCCTGCTGGATCCCCGCTGGTTGTTGCCGGCGGCGGGCGTGGGTGCCGGCGCATGGTTGATCATTGACCGCGCCGTGGATCTGCTGCTGACCACCCGCCACGGACTGGATGATTTCTACCAGGGCTGGGATGTGCACTGGCACGCCTCCACGGTGAGGTTCATCGCCGACACCGGCATCGCCTCCTCAACGCGCATGGGTGAATTGCGCAATATTGAGACGCAGCAGGAACTCTTCTACCCCTCCGCCTGGCATGCAGGCGCCTTCCTGGTATCTGACTTAGCCGACCTGACCCCGAATGAGGCCACCAACCTCACGGGTATCGTGCTGTCCGGTCTGTTGATCCCGCTGGCGGTGGCACTGATCGCCTGGCGCCTGATCAACAACCGTGGTCTGACCGCGCAGATCGGTGCAGGGTTCGCAGGTCTTGCTGTCATCGGTTCGCCGGTGCTGTTCTGGATCGGCAACTATGTGGGCGCGTGGCCATACCTGGCCGCCATCGGCGCCGCGGGTGTGGTGCTGGCACTGTACATGTCCACCCCTGCGGTTCCGGTGCGCATGTTGGCGGCGATGCTGGCGTTCATCGGTATGTTCCAGTTGCACCCGTCGGCGGTGACCATTGTGGTGCTGGCGCTGATCCTGTGGTGGCTGCTGTACCTGCTGTGGAAGCCGAGCCGGAAGGCCGGGACCGCCGCCGGTGCGGCTCTGGTGCGCCTGCGTGATGTGGGCATCCTGGCCGCCACCGGCATCGTGGGTGTGCTGTTGGTGCTGCCCCAGGTGCTCTCCGGTGCGGAACAGACCGAGGATGTCATGTCCTATTCCGCGGAGGTGGATGTCACCCGCTCGGAATCATGGTTGAAGGCCCTGCACATGGAGACCCGCCACGTGGACTCCTTCGGGGAGATCGATCTGACCTGGGTGCTGATCTTCGCGGCGATCGGTGGTGTGGTGGCCCTGATCTGGCGCATCAATCTGTGGGCGCCGTTGTTCTACTTCGTCAGCCTGGCCCTGACTGTTAACTCCCTCAAACCTTTCGAGGAGCCGTGGGGCGAGTGGTTGGGCATCATCGGTGGTCTGCATTATTCGACCGGACACCGGCTCATCATGCCGGTGGCACTGTTCACCTTCGCCGCCGCCGGCATCGGCCTGGCCGCGGTGATTCGCCTGGTGTGTCTGGGACCGGTGAAGCAGTTCGCCGCGGTCTCCGGTGTGGTGTCGGTGGTGATGGCACTCGTGGTCGCAGTCCCGCTGCAGTCCTGGGTACGTGATCTGGTGGAGGAGGGGTCGGAATTCTCCATCCTGGCACCCCATGATGACCGCATGATCAATGACGCCGACCGTGCTGCCTGGGACTGGTTGATTGAGCAGCCACGGGGCACAGAACTGCGCGTGATGGGTGATCCGGCCGATGGGCACGGCTGGATGTACGCCTATAACGGACTCCAGTCAGTCAATCGCCACTACGCCTGGCCCGCCGCCGGTGAGGGCACCGCCACCGCTTTTCTCTACTGGTGGCCACAGCTGCTCGGTGTGGGCAATGATGGTGATCTGACCGAGGCAAATGATGTGGACCAGGCAGCCGAGGATCTCAACGTCGGTTTCTTCGCAGCGTCCCCGTGGCCGTTCTGGGCTTTCCAGGACCCCAACTTCCGTATCTACGATGAGCTGTGGAGCACCCCGGGTGTGACCCCGGTGTACCAGCTGGACAATGTCACCCTCTTCGCTGTGAACCAGATGTTCACCGATGAGGAATTGGATCAGATGCGGGCTCCGGGTAACTCCCCGCAGCCATTACCCCCACTGCCCACCAAGGGTGAACTCGGCCTGGCGGAGGGCATGGATGACTGGGATGACACCTATTACCATCGCCCCACCACCCCGCAGTCAACTGATGCGGATGCCGGGCCGTTTGCCCCGGATCCGCAGTTGACCACCACCGAGGAGGTCATGTCGCAGAACTCCTGGACCCCTGGTGTGCAAGCAGCCTCCACCGAGGGTTAGACTCCGCGAAACGCTAAAAGGTTCCCTGCCGTGGACAACCTCACATGAGCGCGACAACCGCCTCTGACCTGCACTAAGGTCAGGGGCGGTCAACTTTTTCCACATGGGGGAGGCAAAGCCATGGCCAATGGGATACTCATGCCCACCACCAGCGCACAGGTGTCCGGGCATAAATTTCTAGTTCGTCGGATTGAACACGGTCTGGTGCTCGGTGATGTGCGGATGATCCACGATCCGTTGAGCCGCCGCCGTCGCGCGGTGATTTTTGGAGTGGTCGCCTGTGTGCTCATGGGGGTCGCCTCCGTGGCGATGGCACTGTTTCGCCCCATGATCGATCCCGGTGATGCCCCCATCATCCGCGCTGAATCAGGTGCGCTCTTTGTGCGCATTGATGATGCGGTGCACCCCGTGGCCAATCTCGCATCCGCACGTCTGATCGTGGGGGAGGCGGCGGAGCCGGTAGCAGCCAGTGATGCCGTCATCATGGGCACACCCCGGGGTGTGCCCATCGGGCTTGTCGACGCCCCGGCGATCATCTCCCCGGGTGGTTCGGAAGAGTCCGGCGATGTGTGGTGGCTGGGGTGCCAGGACACCACCTCCGGCGATATGCACGTGGCGGTGCTGGGGGCGCAACCCCCACGGCTGAGGGCGGGGGAGGCGGTGGTGGGGGCGTCGCAAAGCACCACCGGTGAGGTGACCTGGCACCTGATCACCGACCGGGGCCGCGCTGCGCTCCCCGGGGAGGACACACACGAGGGCCGTGTGGTGCGACGCCACCTTGGCATCACCGCGGACACACCGGTATGGCACCTGACCCCTGAGATGCTCAACCTCATTCCGGAGCAGTCAGGTGTGGTTTTCCCGGATCCGCTGCCGGAGGTGGTCCAGGCCGGGGCGCGGTCCTGGATGCGTGTGGGGGACGCGCTGCAGGTGATCACCCCGCTGCAGCACGGCATGCTCATCGACGCCGGCGCGCACACCGTCCATGAGATCCGGCCCGCCATCGGTGGTTATCCGGAGACAAACGCGCTGCCACTCACCCTGCCGGACACACTCGTGGAGTGGGTGGATACCACCGGCATGGTGGTGTGCGCGGATGGAGAAGGCCCGGTGATGGTGTCGGACGGACTGGAACCCGGTGTGGCGCTGTCCGGGGAATCAGTGGCCGTGGAGTTCCACTCAGGCCTGGGCGGAGCCGTAGGCGTGGACAGTGGATTCGGCTACTACCTGGTGGATGACACCGGTATGGTGCATGCGGTGGCGGATGGTGAAACGATGACCGCGCTGGGGATTTCTGAAGTTTTTGAGGTACCGTGGCTGGTTTTGGGGCTGCTCCCGGGAGGTAGTGATCTGTCACAGACCGCTGCGCTGCAACCGATGTACTGAGTACGATGACATCATATGAGCACAGTGAATCGTCCGGAGAACACCATCATCAGGATGCTGGCACGATTGACCAGGAGCCTGCCCATCGGTAGGGGCATGGACCAGAGGAGGATCCAGGCCACGGGCTGGTCAGCGCATCAGGACGCCGTCGGTGACCTGGTGTACCACCTGCGTGAGATCCCCTCCGACCGCATGGTGCGACTGAAGAAGAAAACATCCAACCTGTTCCGGGGACGTCCCGGATCCACCGCTGACCCCCTCGACGTGGAGGGACTGCGTGGCGTCATCGCGATCGACCCCTTCCAGGCCACTGCTGATGTCCAGGGGATGTGTACCTTCGAAGACCTGGTGGACGCCACCCTACCCTTCGGTCTGATGCCCCTGGTGGTGCCCAATCTGAAGACGATCACCATCGGTGGCGCGGTGGCGGGACTGGGGGTGGAATCCACCAGTTTCCGCAACGGCCTGTCCCATGAATCGGTCCTGGAGATGGACATCCTGACCGGCACCGGTGAGGTGGTGACCTGCTCGCCGGAGGAAAATGAAGATCTCTACCGCGGGTTCCCGAACTCCCATGGATCACTTGGTTACGCGGTGCGGGTGAAGATCGAGTTGGAACCCGTCCTGGACTATGTGGAACTGCGACACGTGCGTTTTGATGACCTGGCGGTCCTGGTGTGGGTTCTCACGGAAGTCTCTGAGACCGGCCGTTATGAGGGACAGCAGGTGGACTATCTGGATGGCGTGGTGCTCTCACCCACAGAGACATATCTGATCATGGGCACCCAGACCGCCGAACCCGGACCGGTCAGTAACTACACCCGGGATAGGATTTATTACCGATCCATCAAGCACCCCACCGGCATCACCCATGACCGGTTGAACATCCGTGACTATATCTGGCGCTGGGATACCGACTGGTTATGGGGCTTGCATACCCAGGACCCCCAGGACGCCCAGGGATCGCGCCACCTCACCAGCAGGAAGTTCTGGCCACGTGACCTGCTGCACTCCAGCTTCTATTGGAAACTCATCGGATTGGACCGGAAGTTCCACGTCACGGACCGCCTGGAGAAGCGCGCCGGGCGACCAGCCCGCGAACATGTGGTGCACAACATTGAGATCACCACCGACCGACTGGAGGAGTTCCTCACCTGGGTTCTGGACACCCCCGGCATCGCACCGCTGTGGTTGTGCCCGATCCGGTTGCGGGACGGGGCAGACACCTCCACCACCCGCCCGTGGTCGCTCTATCCTGCCACGTCCGGGGTGACCTGGGTGATGGTGGGCATCTTGTCATCGGTGCCGGTCGGGTCGGTGGCCCCGCCGGGCCCGGTCGGTGGCGATGAACCCGTCGGGTCTCTCAGCCGGGAGATTGAGAAGCGGGTCGCTGCACTGGGCGGACACACCTCGTTGTTCTCTGAGTCGTTCTACACCCGTGAGCACTTTGAGGAACTATACGGCGGTGGGGTGCTGGAGCAGTTGAAGAAGAAATTCGATCCCGGGGAACGGTTCCCAGGGCTGTATGAGAAAACAGTTGGCGGGCAGTAGGGCTGGGGATTTCCGTTGAATCCCGTGTGAAGTTACCCGACGGGTGAACAACCGGTGGGAAATCAACCAGTAGGAAACAGCTCCGTTGCTAAGCTGGATCACTATTGTTTCATTCGCTTGATGAGTTGGCAGGATTAAAAAGCATGACCCGGTCCGGAACAGTCGGTCCCGCGAGAAGGGCGGACTGCACACTGTGTTCCCCCGCCCTGCAGGGGCGGTGTTGATCCATGGGCACTATGCGGGAACTGGTCCAGGACCGGATTGAACGGTTACAGGACGCCCACCAGCGTCAGAAACAGAAGAAATACGGTTTCCTGGTCCGACCGATCACCCTGATCAGCGGATGGGTGGTCATGATCATCGGCCTCATCACCATCCCACTGCCGGGACAGGGATGGCTGACCACATTCATCGGCGTGGGCATTCTCTCCCTGGAACAGAACTGGGCCAAGCGACTCCTGGGATGGGGTGTGCACCAGTATGACCGGTTCTTCGCCTGGTACGCCACCAGATCCTTCCGTTTCCGGATGCTCATGCTCCTGGCGTTGCTGATCGTGATCTGGATCGTATTCATGGTGACGTTCTGGGCCATGTGGTACTACGGCACCCTGCCGTGGGCGGATGAGTTCATGGAGTGGCTTGGTTTGACCCGCTGATGTCATTCACTGGCGGTTCAGGGGGCGTCGACGGGTCTGAAACCACCATCCGGTGAGCACGGTGATCAGCGTCATCACCACGCAGATCCCGATCATGACCAGCAGTGATCTGTGGGCCACCGAGTTGTCCGGGGGAGTGGGTGCCGCCACGGTCACCTCATGGGGAACGGCTGGGTGATGGGACGGTTCCAGCGTGAGCGCCCGGTAGGGATCCACCGCGCCCCGGGCGGGATCCACACTGCCCAGAATTCTCATACGTATCTCCTCCGGTGAGGCATGCGGGTGGCGTTGTTTGATCAGGGCTGCGGTGGCGCTGACTACGGGGGCTGCGAAGCTGGTGCCCTCGAAGGGACTGAGACCGGAGGGGGTGAGCATCCCGGCCACGAAACCATCGCCACGCGGTGACAGACCTGCGGTGATGAGCCCCTGCGCCGAGAGCAGATGCTGATTCACCGGAATGGAATAACTGGCGATGGTGTGGGGATCAAAACGAGCGGAGACAGCCAGCACGGTATCAGCATGCGCCGGGTACACCGTGGACCCGTCAGGGCAGTCCTGTCCGAGGTTCCCGGCAGCGACCACGACCACCACTCCCATGTGCTCGGCGTGGCGCAGCGCCTCGTCCAGAGGTGTGACCACATGTTCCGGGGCGTGGCCGGCGGGGATGCACGACACCACCGAGATATTGATGATGTTGGCACCCTGGTCGATGGCCCGATGGATGGCCTCGGCGAGGGTACCGAGGGTGCCCACCCCGGTATCGCCGGAGGTACGCACGAAGGCACTGGTTTGTTTAATGGAGAGAATAGTGGCGTCGGGAGCAATGCCGGTGTGGGTATCCCCCGTGCCGTCATAGGGCCACCCGGAACCCGGGTCCGGGCGCATGGCGATGATGCCGGCCACGATCGTCCCGTGCCCGTCACAGTCGATGAGCTCACCGGGGGTTCCCTCCTCCAGGTGGCCCCGCACCAGATCGCCACCCGGAATCACTGCTGGAAGACGGGGATGGGGTGCCACACCGGTGTCAATGACCGCGACGGTGACGTCCCTACCCGTGGCGATCCGGTGGGCCTGCTCCAGGGATTGGGTCAGCTCCTCATCCTGGGGATGCACCGAAGGATCCACCGGCATCACCCCGGGGCAGTCCAGGGGTTCAACCTGCCCCTGGGCGTTGGCAGTGGGTACTGCAGGTCCACCGGGTCCACCGGGGACACCCACCCCCAGAAGGACAAGGAAGCCGGCGGTGAGCAGCAGAAGTAAAAGCCTGGGAAGCGCCACGGTGACACTCAACCTCCCAGTCCGATATTGAGAGCCCGGAGCATCCCGAACACATCAAGAAGATGGAACGCCAGCGGTAGGACGGCGGCTACGCTGAGGGATTCGATCCGTTCCACCCAGACGATGGTGGTGGGTTCCGGTGTGGGTATCCGTGGTATCCAGAGTGCGATGCTGACTGTGATGCCGGCGAGGATGATCCCCAGGATCAACGCCGCCCAGGATTCCTCCTGACGTGTGGCCGAGACCACGGCCGAGATGATGCCCGCGCAGGCCAGGGCCATCAGCGACCAGGTGGGAACGGCCCGACTCTGCCGGATGGAGTGCAACAGGGCGGCCAGGGCCGTGGCGAAGGCGAAGAGCGTGGAGAACCACGTTCCCGGTTGGGTGGTGAAGATGATCAGCATGGTGGCGGTGAGGGAGAAGGCGAGGATCTGGGCGTCGTAAAGCGTCTGGGCCCGGGAGGCTGAGGCCGTGGGGTCAACCTGGTCGCCGTCGCTGACGGAGAGATCCTGGCCTGCAGTCGGCAGTGCGGGCACACGCAGGCCCGCCAGTGAGGCCGCGAGTTTGGGTGCTGTGCTTATCAGGATCATGATCACCGCGATGGTGATGGCTGCCGGACCACTGAAATCACCCTCCACACCTGAGACAGCGGCGCCTGCAGCGGGCACCGACAGCACCAGCAGCAACGCGGTGAGCGCGGCGCTGATCAGAAGGGGTGGACGGAAGAACAGCTGAAGGATGATCACGGTGGTGAAACCGGCGGCGGAGGCACACAGCAGACCCCATGCGAGCTGATCAGATGAGCCGCTCAGCGGACCGGTGACGGTGAGCATCGCGGACACCGAGATCAATCCAGTGATCACCACCGGCAAAAGGGCGCGCGTGATGGGGACTCCCGCCTGGGGCTGGTGTGCCTGGAGTTGGCGTGCCCCGGGTAGCCAGGCGAGGATGACCACGCAGACGCCCGCCATGATGAGCAGGCGGATATTCACCCCGACTGTGTTCAACATCGGACTGGTGAGCAGTACTGCGGTGGTGATGAAACCGGTGAGGGTGAGAAGATCCACCAGGCCGCTGGTGCGGGTGGTGGAGGACAGCTCGACCAGGGCCTCCGCGGCGTCCCGGATCACGGGTGAGGGGAGGTCACGCTCCGGGGAGAGAACCAGAACCCCACCCTGTTCCAGCTGGGTTTGAGACAGCGGAACCCCCGGGTCGATGGGGATACCCGCGGCGGTGCGGGCCACCCACGGCCGCGAGATGGTCGGCGCACCGGTGAGATCCAGGACCTCATCGAGTATCTCCGCGAGACTGGACCAGGCCGGTAACGACAGATCAGCCATGGCAAAGGGCATGGTGCCCACGGTGAGATCGATGCGGACGCTGATGCGCAGGACATTGTCGATCGCCAAAACTTCCATCCCCCTCCTGTGTCTGATGGGATCCTCGTGAAGATCCCATCAGGTGTGTTGCTGGGAATTCTGCCAAAAAACCAGGTCAGAAACCGGTTTGGTGAGAAGAAACCCACTTTGACCCCGAGAGGGAACCTTCGGCGGGGTTTCGCAGTCCAACCATGGATGAGAGAGACACGTCTGCGCACACCATCAGGGTGGCCATCAGGTTGGGGAGAGATTACTTATGACCGCTGTTACCGCTGCCACCGCTGCCACCGCTGCCACCGCTGAAGAGGGGGAGCAGGAAGCGCGTACGACAGCGCGGATCGTCTACCCGCAGGGTTCGGGAACGCCGGCTCCGGAATCACCTGGGGAGGCGTGGAGAAGCACCCGCGCCGGCGATCCCGCACGCATCGCAGGTTATGTGGTGGAGCAGATGGGCTGGTCTGAGCGTGATCCCGCGCCACCGCTGCCCACGGCACCGCTGGTTGCTGAGCCGGTGCCACCCGCAGAAAGGCCCACCCCCAAACCGTTGATCAAGGTGCTGCTCCCGGTGATCATGGTGGCGGCGGTGCTGGCGATGGTGGCGCTCATGGTGATGATGAGCGGTCGTATCAACCCGATGGTGATGATCTTCCCGTTGATGATGATCATGTCCATGGCCATGATGTTCACCCCACCGGAGGGGCAGGATACGGATGAGACACGTCGGACCTATATGCGTCACCTGGTGGCATTGCGCAAACAGGCATTGGATCATGCCCAGGCGCAGCGCCACCATGAGCTACACCGGCACCCGGAACCGGCGACGCTGTGGGCACAACTGGGATCGCGGAGGATGTGGGAGCGTTCCACCCCGGACCAGGACTGTCTGGAGATCCGTTTCGGTCTGGGCACCACCAGCCTGCAACCAGGGATCGAGGTGCAGGATTCCGGTGCGCCGGAGGACCTGGATCCCGTGTGTGCGGTGTCCCTGCGACACACGGTGCGGGCGGTGGGGTCGGTGCAGGGGATGCCGGTGGCGGTGCAGCTGCAGGCGTTCAGGTTCCTCGGCCTCAACGGGCCGGGTGCCCATGACCTTGCCCGCGCGATTGTGGTGCAGTTGCTGTATCACCACGGTCCTGAAACAGTCAGTGTCACCGCCCGTGGCAGCACACCGGGGGATGAGGGGTGGGAATGGTTGAAGTGGGTTCCACACTCCAGGGATCCGGACGCCGCCGCGCACCGCATCCTCATCGTGGACTCTGAGCTGACCAACGGCACCGAGGAGTTCATTGATGATCCACAGTGGACGTGCATCATCAACGTCGGGGCTTTAACGAGCACCGAACTGGGCCGGCGCGCAGAGGAGGAGGGGTTGCTGCTGCATGTGGATTCAGAACTCAACGTGTTCACCGCCCAGGGGGTTGAGACCCTCGGCACCCCGGACGCGGTCACCCACTCCACGGCGGCCACCTTCGGAAGGATGCTCACCGCCTACCGCCGAGCCGGAACCAGCGAGGCCCGAGTCTCCGGTGAACTTCTTCCCCTGCTGGGCATCCCCGACCACACCCACCTCAACCCGGAGACACTCTGGCCTGATCAGACCGGGCAGGCGGGACACGCGGGTCAATCGGGCCTCCGGAAGAACCCGCGAACCCGACTGACTGTGCCGCTGGGCCTGACAGATCAGGGCACACCCATGATCCTGGACCTCAAGGAATCCGCGCACGGCGGCATGGGCCCGCACGGGCTGTGCATCGGCGCCACCGGAAGTGGCAAATCTGAGCTGCTGCGCACATTGGTGTCCGGCCTGATTCTCACCCATTCGCCTGCGGAGCTCAACCTGGTGCTGGTGGATTTCAAGGGTGGCGCCACCTTTTTAGGGTTTGAGACATTGCCCCATACCTCGGCGGTGATCACCAACCTGGAGGAGGAATCCATTCTGGTGGAGCGCATGCACGATGCCATCAGTGGGGAGATGAACCGCCGGCAGGAACAGCTTCGGCGCGCCGGGGGGTTTGCCAATGTGGATGAGTACAACACCGCCGCGCCCACCGATGGTCATGACCCGATGCCGGCGCTGCTCATTGTGCTGGATGAGTTCTCCGAACTGCTGGGGCAGCACCCGGATTTCGCGGATCTGTTTGTCGCGGTCGGCAGGCTCGGTCGTTCGCTTCACATCCATCTGCTGCTGTCCAGCCAGCGACTGGAGGAGGGACGTCTGCGTGGTCTGGACTCCCACCTGTCCTACCGGATCGGTCTCAAGACCTTCTCCGCCACCGAATCCCGCCAGGTTCTGGGCATCACGGATGCCTATCATCTGCCTGCGCAACCGGGGGCGGGTTATTTGAAGTCCACAGCCGACACGGTCACCCGTTTCCAGGCCAGCTATGTCTCCGGTCCGGTGAGTCACCAGGTTGAACTCACCGATGCGCCCCAGCAGGTGCGCCCGTTCACAGGCTGGGAGGCTGACCCGGGCACCGTTGTGATCCAGCAGGGTGAAACCACGCTTATCGACGCCGTGGTCACCGCCTCAACCACCGCTGCCACAGCGCGCGGGTTGCGCGCCCACCGCATCTGGCTGCCACCGCTGCCCACCGAGGTGTCCATCGGTGGGGTTGCTGATCCCGTGGGGCATCTGGCCGCGGCGGTCGGTATCATCGACCGCCCCTACCATCAGCGCCAGGACCCGCTGGTGGTGGACTTTTCACCGTCCGGTGGATCCGGACACCTGGTGGTGTGTGGTGGCCCGCAGACCGGTAAATCCACCGCCCTGCGCAGCATCGTCGTCTCCCTCGCCGCCACCCACACCACAGCTGAAGTGCGTTTCTACATCCTTGATCTGTCCGGCACCACCCTGGATCATCTGAGCCGACTTCCGCATGTCGCCGGGGTCGCACACCGCAGCGACCCGGAGCGGGTGCGGCGAGTACTCGATGAGGTCACCGCGCTCATCGACACCCCGGAGGACCGGCACACCTTTTTGGTGGTGGATGGTTGGCAGAGCATTCCCCAGGATTTCGAGGACCTCTTCGACTCCTTCGTCCACATCGCAGCCCACGGACTGGCCTCCCGGGTTCATCTGATTTTAAGCACCCAACGGTGGAGTTCGATCCGACCGGCGATCAGGGATCTGATACCGGGCCGGGTGGAGTTGAAACTGGGGGAGGCCATGGATTCCGTCATTGACCGGAAGGCACAACTGCGGATCCCCTCGGCGCCGGGCAGGGGATTGAACCTTCAGGGCGAGCAGATCCTCATCGCAAACTCCACCGCCCAGGACATCGCCCATGTGAGTACCCGGGCCACGGAGATCGGACAGGAACCAGTGCCCAGACTCACCATCCTGCCCACTGACATCACCCTGCACGAACTGGCTCCCACCGCTGCGCCGGGTATTCCACTGGCACGAGGTGGCATGGAATTGTCCACCCTCACCTGGGATCCGGACACCAACAGACACCTCGTGGCCTTCGGGTCGCAGGGATGTGGCAAAACCACCCTCATCCGCACCATCGTGGCGGGGCTGAGCATTCTGGGCAGGGAACAGATCCGGATGGTGGTGATGGATTTCCGGCGTGCTCACCTGGGCATGTTGGATGAGTCCATGGTGGCTGCCTACTGCGCCACCTCCACCGCGGCGCAGGCGACAGTGACGGACATGGTGACCACCCTCAGCGGGCGCCTGCCCGGCCCCGATGTCACCCCGGCGCAGCTCAGACAACGATCCTGGTGGACCGGGCCGGACATCTACCTGATCATTGATGATTATGACCTGCTGCCCGCCGGTCTGTTGCACCCGTTGAAGGACATCATGCCCCACGCCCGTGATGTGGGACTGCATGTGGTGCTCACCCGGAAATCAGGTGGTGTCTCCCGTGCACTCTATGACCCGGTGCTCACCGAGATCAAGGATCAATCACCCCAGGTCCTGTTGTTTGATTCAGACCGGGAGGAAGGGTCAGTTCTCGGACTCAAACCTTCAGCGCAGCCACCGGGACGTGCCCAGATCAGTATCCGGGGGACCCGGGTGGGGGTCTGCCAGGTGGCACGGATCGGAGGGGAACAACAATGACTGAGGTGTTGACGGTGACGGTGTTGGAAACCGCCACCATCTTTGAGGGGCCGGACACCGTCTATCGCTATGACATCATGGCCACGGGCATCCTGGAGGGCTGGGCCATCCCGGCGGTGGTGGATCAGGTGCAACAGCTGTCCTCGGTGTACTGGCCGGAGGTTGAGGTGATCATCGATGCTGATGACAAGGTTACCGACATGCTGACCAAGACCTTCATCGGCAAGGGCGTGACCTCCTATCCCATCGAGACCCTCCGGGAGCATCCCCTGCCTGAATCCGAGCAGGATCCTGACCCAGATCCTGGCCCGGTGGTGATGAGACCAACCAGGGGGAGGACCCACCGTGATTTCTTCGGCATCAGGCCCGTCCATCTGATTCTGACAACGTTGTTTGCCAGTGCGGTGGCAGCTGTCTGGATGTTGGTGGGCGGAGGCGACGCTCCGGCATCACCTCCGCCGCAGGCAGAGACACTGACGCCCACCGGCACTCCCGCTGAGAGGGCGGGGACGGGGATGGGGAGGGCGTCGATAAGCGTCCTGGAAGGCAGGGGTTTCCGGGTGGAGGCACCACCGGGGTTTCAGATGCATGAGGATGATGATGCCCATGTGATGACCGGGCAGGACCCGGATGTGCGCATCCGGATCGCTCTTGACCCGCTGCACGGGGTGGACCCGCAGCTGGTGGAGCAGGAGATGAACCAGCTCATCACAGCGGATCCGGTGCTGGAACCGCAGGTGATGGTGGAGCCTGGGCGGATCGGCTACAGGGAGGATCCCGGTGATGGGTCAGAGGTGGCGTGGGTGACCTGGTTTGAAGACGACACCCAGATCACCGTGGGGTGCCACACCCGGTTGGAACCCACGGTGGTGCAGAAGGCCGTCTGCCGGCAGGTGACAGATTCGCTTGAGATCGGATGATTGAGGCATACCGGTGGGCTGGCAGTGGCGGGGGAATCTTTCGGGGGCAGGGAACCGTGGAGGGGTTTGCGCAGTCTTACTAAGCAGGAAAGGTAATAAGGCCTTTTCGGGGGAAGGTGCACCGCGGGTGGATACCCGGGGGATAGTGCACCTGACTGACACACCAACTAGTTCGAGGAGGGGCGAACCCAATGTCGAATCTTTTTAGGACAGAATCCGATGTCATGCTGGCCACCGCAGGCCAGGTCGATGACACCAATGATCAGGTTCAGAATGAGCTGAGCCGTCTGCGTGGCGTGGTTGATTCCGTGCGTGGCAGCTGGGCAGGCCAGGCGCAGGTGAGTTTTGATGCGCTGATGAACCGCTGGAATGACTCCGCACGCCAACTGCAGGAGGCGCTGGATTCCATTTCCACCAATATCCGCGCGAATGCCAGGTCATTTGAGAACACTGAAGCTGATAACTCGCAGGCTTTCAGCGCCGTCGGTGGCGGTGGCTCCGGCCTGGCCCTCTAGTTCACCGAAGCAACAAACGAAAAGTTAAGGATAAGACACATGGACATGATCCGCTATGAATTCGGTGCCATCCAGGGTGCCGCCACCGATATCAATTCCACGTCGGGCCGCATCAATTCTCTGTTGGATGGCCTGAAGCAGCAGCTGCAGCCGATGGTCTCCACATGGGAGGGCGATTCGGCCGCAGCTTATGCCGAGGCGCAGCTGAAGTGGGATAACGCCGCAGCAGAACTCAACACCATCCTGGCCACCATCTCCCAGACCGTCCAGCAGGGAGCCGAGCGCATGAGTGACGTTAACCGGCAGGCTGCAGCCAGCTGGGGAGGATAGCCACGTGCCCGGTATCCAGATTCCACCGGGATCGAGGTGGTGTATCAACGGTTCCTGATCCAGCTGCTGCACCTCTCAAGTTCTTTTACCCACCCATCTCCGTTCCATTGAATCCTAAGGTTCAGGACAGACCCCCACGTTGTGGAGATGGGTGGTTAGAGGAAGGGGTGGCAGGCAGCTAGTTTCCCCGGTGCCCATCATGAGAGGGTTCCCCCCGGCCTGTTCACCCGTGGGAACACTCGTGGCCCCCGGTGTCTGTGGTGGCACCGGAGGTGGGCACAAGACGAGCACACCCTTCCCATCCGTGTCCCCTGAACATGGATGGGGAGGGTGTGCCGAATCACGGGGTGAGCGACTCGCGTGGTCACAGCAACAGTTCTTTTTTGATCCAGAGATCACCTGTGAATCCAGTCAGGGGGCCACCGTGGGGGAGGTGGTGGGAGCGGTGTCCGTATCCTGGCTATGAATAGAGCCTCTTCCAAGATTGGTTGTATCTTCCTTGACTGCGTTAAACACCGCCCGGCCGAACCCTGTCCGCTGCTCCGACACCGGAGTGGAACCACTGCCCGGTACCGCGAAGACCGGTGACCGGTTTGTCCTCCTGGAACATCCCGGGGCCTGGAGTCGCGATGTCCTGGACGGTGACACCTTTGCACCGGAGTTCACCGGTCGGCTGAAGAAACACCTCAAGGCATCCGGTATGGGATTACAGCTCATCCGTAAACCCGGGCGTGAAGGCCGTCAGATCACCGGGCACACCGTGTACCTGGTGTTCAGTGATCAACAGGTCATGGAACGGCTGGTCCTGGACAGCGTGGAGCAGATCATGGACCTGGATCTGAGCGCTCCGGGCCAAAATGATGCAGAGTTCGGCGCCCGTCCGGTAGCTCACCCGGTGCTTCTCATTTGTACGCACGCCAAAAGGGATGTCTGCTGCGCACTCAAGGGGCGCCCACTGGCCGCTGAACTGGTTGCTGACTTCCCGTCTGACTATGTATGGGAGTCCTCGCACACCAAGGGGCACCGCTTCGCACCGTCCATGATGTTGATGCCGTGGAATTACTCCTTCGGGCAGCTGAACCGGGAAGCCACCACCGACATGCTCATGGCAGCGCAGAAGGGTGAGTTCTTCCTCCCCGGCAACCGTGGGCGTGGCACGGTGGATGCCCGCAGCCAGGTGGTGGAGTTGGCTGTTGCCGGGCACCTGATCAGCCGGGGTGAAACAGTGGGGCTGTCTGGATTCCAGGTGGATGGCACCCAGGTGCGACTCCCCGATGGTCGCGTTTTTGAGGTGGAGGTCTCCCAAGAAGACGTCGACGGCGTCATCTCCTCCTGCGGTGATGCGCCCAAGGTGGCTAAGTCCTGGGTGGCCACGGCGGTGACCCTGAGCTCCTGATCCTGAACCCTGGCGCTGCGGTCTGGCATCGAATCCTCAACCCGGCACGGCAGGCGATTTTGGTTTCTGTGGTGGAAAAGAGTACTCTTATATCTCTGTGTGTGGAGTCCGGATCACCCCTTTTTAAGGCGCGGTCCTGACAGCAGAGCATGAATTTGGGTCACCACCGGCCGCCGTCATTGATTCTTCCGCACATGTTCCTGGCTGGCAGTTCCTAGACAGACTTATTTAAGGAGTCATAGTGTCTACTTACCACCCGAAGAGCGGTGACATCACCCGCAAGTGGTACGTCATCGACGCCACTGACGTGGTCCTGGGTCGCCTGGCTACCCACGCCGCCGACCTGCTTCGCGGCAAGGGCAAGCCCCTGTACGCACCAAACGTCGACTGTGGTGACCACGTCATCATCATCAACGCTGACAAGATTGCAGTCACCTCCAACAAGCGCGATCGCGAGATGCGCTACCGCCACTCCGGTTACCCGGGTGGTCTGAAGTCCATGACCCTGGGCCGTTCCCTGGAACTGCACCCGGAGCGTGTGCTTGAGGAATCCATCGTCGGCATGATGCCGCACACCAAGCTGACCGCCGCTTCCGCAAAGAAGCTGCACGTCTTCGCTGGTTCCGAGCACCCTTACGCTGCTCAGAAGCCTGAGACCTACGAGATCAAGAAGGTGGCCCAGTAATGTCCGAGCCTATCCAGAACGAGAACGTAGAAAGCAACGTCGCAGACGCTGCTGACATCGCTGCAGCAGCCGCTGCCACCGAGGAGTTCACCAACACCATCGGTGATGCGATTGCCACTCCTTCCGAGGAAGAGACCTTCGAGGCTGCACCAGCAGTTCTCGACGGCCCGATCCAGACCGTTGGTCGCCGTAAGCGCGCCATCGTCCGCGTCCGCCTGGTCGCCGGTTCCGGCGAGATCACCTGCAACGGTCGCTCCCTGGAGGATTACTTCCCGAACAAGCTGCACCAGCAGCTGATCAAGGCGCCTCTGGTCCTCCTGGACCGCGAGAACCAGTTCGACATCCAGGCAAACCTGGGTGGCGGCGGACCTACCGGTCAGGCTGGCGCTTTCCGCCTCGCCATCGCCCGCGCACTGAACGCCTACAACCCGGCTGAGCGCCCTGCCCTGAAGAAGGCTGGCTTCCTCACCCGTGACGCTCGTGCAGTTGAGCGTAAGAAGGCTGGTCTGCACAAGGCACGTCGTGCCCCGCAGTACTCCAAGCGCTGATTTTTCTCCGCTTGCCTCGTTCAACCCGCTTCACCGTTTCATCACGGTGGGCGGGTTGTCCGCTTTCTACGATGTTTTTCCACGCACCCCTCCCTTTCCTACGGAGGAAAGTGGTCAGCACACGGTGTTCAAACATGTGAAATGCCCCAGTACGTGCATAATGTTAGACATGACTCGACTTTTTGGAACAGACGGCGTTCGCGGTCTTGCGAATGAAGCCCTCACCGCCCCGCTTGCCCTCAAACTGGGTGCAGCAGCTGCCCATGTCTTAACGGCGGGCAATCGGAGCACCGGCCGTCGGCCCGTGGCTATCGTGGGCCGGGACCCGCGCGTCTCCGGTGAGATGCTCGCCGCCGCGCTCGCTGCCGGTATGGCCAGCCGTGGCGTGGATGTTCTCCGGGTCGGTGTGATCCCCACCCCGGGTGTCGCATTCCTCACCGATGATTATGGTGCGGACATGGGTGTCATGATCTCTGCATCCCACAACCCGATGCCGGACAACGGAATCAAGTTCTTCTCTGCCGGCGGACACAAGCTTCCCGATGAGATCGAGGATGAGATCGAGCGCGTCATGGATGATCTCCCCGAGGAAGGCCCCACCGGACATGGCATCGGACGCGTCATCGAGGAAGCCCCGGATGCACAGGACCGCTACCTGCAGCACCTGGCCGATGCGGTATCCACCAGCATCAAGGGGATCACCGTGGTGGTGGACGCCGCCAACGGTGCTGCCAGCGAGGTCGCACCCAAGGCCTATGAAGCTGCGGGTGCCACAGTGATTACCATCCACGACCAGCCGAATGCCTACAATATCAATGAAAAGTGTGGCTCCACCCACATGGACCAGGTCCAGGCAGCGGTCCTGGAACACGGTGCTGATCTGGGTCTCGCCCATGATGGCGACGCCGACCGTTGTCTCGCGGTGGACAAGGACGGCAACATCGTCGACGGTGACCAGATCATGGCCATCCTGGCGATCGCCATGAAGGAGAACTCCGAGCTCCGCAAGAACACCCTGGTGGCCACGGTTATGTCCAACCTGGGTCTGAAGCTTGCCATGGAGAAGGCCGGCATCAATCTGCGCACCACCAAGGTCGGCGACCGCTATGTCCTGGCTGACCTCAACGCGGGTGGTTTCGCTCTCGGTGGTGAGCAGTCCGGCCACATCGTGCTCCCGGATCACGGCACCACCGGTGATGGCACCCTGACCGGCCTGGCACTGATGGCGCGCATGGCGGATACCGGACAGTCCCTGGCTGAACTGGCGGCGGCCATGACCGTTCTGCCGCAGGTTCTCATCAACGTCCCCGTGTCTGACAAATCCTGCATCATGAACGACACCAACGTTCAGTCCTCCATCGCGGCCGCGGAGAATGAGCTGGGTGAGACCGGTCGCGTGCTGCTGCGTGCCTCCGGCACCGAGGAACTGTTCCGCGTCATGGTTGAGGCAGCAGACGAGGAGCAGGCACGCCGCGTCGCTGGCCGTCTCGCGGCGGTGGTCGCTGAGGTTTAAGCTCCTCACATTCCGGGTTCCCAGGGAACCGTTTGTCCCCCTGCGCAGTCCAACACTGGTGTAAGACACATTCTTGTCAACCATTGTTCATTGCACAGGGGGATTATCATGTCGGGATTCAAGCTCGACGCGGAGGGGGCGTTGTCATCGCTGCGCATGATGCTGGGCGAGACCACACACCAACGCGAACACCATACCGCCGCACCGCCGGTCTACCCGGCGGCAGCGGCGGGCCGTGATTTTTCGGCGCTGGGAGCTGAGGTGGCAACGATGTTGGGGGCGCTGCACCGGAGCGTCGACAAGCGTCTGGAGGCGGTGGAAGCCACCACCGGCGCGGCCACCCGCCAGGTGAAGCATTTTGTCGAAGTGGACCACACATTCGCCGAAGAGCTCGGTGCCGTGGACGGTGAGGGGCGGTGACTGAACTGATCGCGGGTTATGGGCGGGCGGTGCAGCAGTTACGGAGCGTGGGCCGCGGACGTTATCCTGGGCCAGCGGTGACCGAAACCGTGTTGGACCGAGCCTTCACATCCATCGCGGGACTTGATACGGGTGCCTTGCGGGGTAGCGCGCAGCTGGCGGCGGGGAATGCGGACACCGCGGGCGTGCAGGGATTTTTGGGGCCGTTGATGAAATTCTTCGGCAGCGTGGGGGCTGGATTGGTGGTTTCTGAACTGATTGAAAAGGTTGAGGACTGGGTAACCAACCGGGGTGAGGCGACCGAGGTGGCTGATGCCGCGGACCGAGCCGCGGACGCCATTGACACCACCGTGCTGGAATCCGATGGAGGGATCGAGGCGATCCTCCTGCAGTTGGCTGAAATTATCGGCCAGATCTCATCTCATCTCGCCACCATCGACCCGGAGAAGCACCCGGAACTGTTCATGACCACGCTTCAAGCCGGAGCAGACATTATCGATGATGCTGCCGCCATGGTGCTGGGTTTGTGCGCTGATCGGGATCGCGCGATCGAAGATTGCTATTGCGCCCTCATCGATCACGGCAACCGGGTCTGTGGACAACCCGATCCGGCGTTGGCCCCTGCTGTGACTGCTCCCCAGGCGACGGGCACGCCGGGTAGTGGGGTTGACGGTGGAACCGGAGGGACTGGTGGTTCAGGGGGATCTGGTGGATCTAATGGGAGCGATGCAGGTCTGGAGACATCCAGGGCGACCTCCCCGGTGACCTCCCCCGTCCCCTCGCCGGCATCGGCGCCACCAATGGAGGGTGACGCCGGGGACGAGCTCAATGCGGTGACCAAGGAAAGTGGAGAGGATCTCAGGGACTGCAGTGAGGACACCGAGAAGGAGCAGTCTGACTGCCCACCGGACCCACCGCACACCGAAAAATCCTCCGGAGTGGAGATCCCCGATACGGAGATCCCCGATACAGAGACCCCTGATACGGAGACACCGGAGGAGGACTTGACCGGGGATGGGGTTATGGACACCGCTGACAGTGAAGGCATGCTACTAGGGGTGCTCGGTGCTGGGCTGTTGGTTGCGGGGGTTGGTCTGATCGTCGATTTCCTGGAAGACGCGGTGCAGGATCTGGTGGCAGGGGTGGGTCAGGAGATGCCGGTTGATATGGCCACGGACATGACACCTCAGACGCCAACGGAGGCAACTGGACAGCTGCCTGCGGACGCAATTTCGCCAGACCACAGCCCGGCGCCCGCTGAATCGCAGGATAATGAGACAGAGGCGACGAGTGTGGCCACACCGGAGGAGCAACTCCACCTGGTTCCTGAACCCGCTCCCAAACCATCACCGAATGTGGTGTCTGCAGCCGCGGTGGACGACCCGACACCCGTGATGCCATCATCTGAGTCAACGCCGGTTGCCCACCAGGCGCCGGTCACGCCGGTTGCCCCGGTGGCCGTGGCACAGCAGACATCAGCTCAGCCAGCGCAACCGATGCAACCGATGCAACCGCCGTTACCTGATCCAGCAGGACCGCCGGGTTCCCCTGATACTCAACCCCGGATACACAAGGCAGGCGGGTGGTGACCATGGAATATGAGGATTTTGTGGCGCAGTTCCGGGCACGGGCACGTTCCCGGATGGAGGAATTTGAAAAGGCACTGGCGAGAACTCAGAAGGGATTGGCTGAAACCAGGGCGCAGGCGGAAACACCAACTCGGCAGGGGAGAAAGCAACAAGGGCCACCGGGGACCGGGCAGGTGCCGGCGCCCGTGTCTGGCTCGGTGCATGTGGCTAGGGCGACGCCTGTGGAGAATCACACCACCCAGCCTGCTCAGCCGCTAAAGAAACCGGTGCAATCTGGGCGTGCGCGGACCCGTGGCCGGGGGCCCGTGCAGTCGATACTGCGGAAGGCCTGACTGGAATGATCGTGTCAGGCGGATGTACTGCTAGCTGTTGTTCTTATTCAGGAACGCAAGCGGGGAGTCATCATCAGGGTAGGCCTTCTTCTGAAGCTCCTCACCCCAGTAGGAAGTGACCTTCTTCGCCTCAGCGGTGGGGTCGGAGAACGCCTTGTACTTGCGCTCACCATCGAGCTGGTGGAGGAGGAACCCGGTGAGTAATCCCCGGGCTGTTTCCTGACCGGAGGTCTGGGGTCGGCCGAGACCGACCAGAATCTTAAACAGGGTGTCTTCGGAGAATCCCTGCTGGTTTCCATTCTTCAACTCGCGGTAGGCGACCTCGCCACCCCAGTTGGCGGCGACCTTGGAGGCATCACCGGCATCAAACATGCCGATGTCCGCACTACCGATGATCAGGCCGGGGGCCTTCACCGCTGGTGCGGCATCCACGGAGGACGGGGAGGTCACTGCCGGGTAGAGAGCACCCACGGCGCGGACGGCTTCACGGTTGGCGGAGGCGAGGATGGCGGCGCCTGCTCCCATGCCATGGCCGACCATGCCCAGACTTCCCGGGCTGACGGTCACGTTGCCGGCACCGAGTTTCACGCCCGCCAGGATCTGCAGGGCGGATTCCAGATCGGCGGCCAGGCCACGGTGATCGGGCATGGGGCCGGTTTCAGTATTGGGGGCGGCCACGGCGATACCCCAGCTGGCCAGGTGACGCAGGGTCTGATGATAGTACTTGATGGGTTTCAGCCAGTCGTGTCCGAAGGCTACGCCGGGGACGCCGTTGCCCTCAGCGGGGGTGTAGATCTTGCCGGGCAGGCCGGCGTAATCGAGGTCACCCACCAGTACCCGGTGCGGTCCGCGCTTGGAGAGCTTTGCAAGGTGTTTTTTCAGATTGTCAGCCACACGCTCAAGAATAGTGGAAAGCACCAGGCATGACGGGGAGGTTGTCCTGGCCGAGTCATTATCCAGCTTGTTTCCTGTGCACCCACTCGACTTCCGGCGCTGGGCGCCCCGCCTGAGATCCCCCCTTGCACCATTGTGTACCGGAGCTGGTGGCAGAATGAGAAACCATGAATCTCTTGACCACCCGCATCGATCTGGATGCCATCGCCCACAACACCCGTCTGCTGAAAGCCAGGGCGGGCACGGCGAAGCTGATGGCTGTGGTCAAGGCGGACGGATACAACCACGGCATGAATCAGGTGGCGCCGGTCATGGCTGCCAATGGCGCGGATGCCTTCGGTGTGGCCACCCTCGATGAGGCACTCGCCCTGCGCGCCGGCGGCATCACCCAGCCCATCCTGTGCTGGATATGGGGCCCGGAACAGGACTGGGCCGCGGCGGTTGCCGCCGACATTGATCTTGCGGTGATCTCCCCGCACCATGCCAGAGTGCTTGTCGACGCACCCCCCACCTCCCGCAGGATCCGCGTATCCATCAAGGTGGATACTAACCTGCATCGTTCCGGTCTTGATGAGGAGGACTGGGATGAGGTGTTTTCCCTACTCCGCGATGCCGAACATATCGAGGTCACCGGTGTGTTCTCCCATCTGTCCTGTGCCGATGACCCGGATGACGGGGAGACTGACCGCCAGGCGGAGGTGTTCCGTCGCAGCATCACCCGGGCCCGCGAACTCGGCCTGGAGGTGAAGGAGAACCATCTGTGCAACTCTCCGGCCACCCTCACCCGCCAGGACCTCCACTTTGACCTGGTCCGCCCCGGCGTGGCGCTGTATGGCATGGAACCGGTCAGCGGACTGGATCACGGCTTACGTCCCGCCATGACCTGGGTCGGGGCGGTCACCGTGGTGAAGCCCATAGCCCAGGGGGAGGGCACTTCCTATGGCCTCACGTGGCGCGCAGACTCCGATGGTTTCCTCGCCGTGGTGCCAGCAGGTTATGCCGATGGTGTGCCTCGCATGGCACAGGACCATCTCCGGGTGAACATCAACGGCCACTATTATCCCCAGGTGGGCAGGGTGTGCATGGATCAGTTCGTCATCTTCCTGGGCAGCAATCCCCACGATGTCAGTGCGGGTGATGAGGCGGTCATCTTCGGTTCAGGAGGTATGTCCGCCACCGAGCTGGCAGATTCCCTGGGCACCATCAACTATGAGGTCATCTGTCGTCCCACCGGACGGACCGTCCGCGAATACACAGGAGAAGGTCAATGAAACCAGGTTTCCCCGAATCCGGTACCCAGCGATTCGAGACAGCCCCCGACACCCAGGCCTTCGGGGAGCAGCTCGGTGGTGTTCTCGAAGCAGGCGATGTGGTCATTCTCGATGGGCCACTCGGTGCGGGTAAGACCACCTTCACCCAGGGCATCGCCCGCGGACTGCAGGTCAGGGGTCGGGTGACCTCACCCACCTTCGTGATCGCCCGCGAACACCGTTCAGAGGTGTCCGGTCCCGCGCTCATCCACGTGGATGCCTACCGTCTCCTGGGTGAAGACCCGGACGATGTGGATTCCGACCCCATCGGTGCACTGGATTCCCTCGATCTGGACACGGACCTGGACACCGCAGTGGTGGTCGCCGAGTGGGGCGGGGGACTGGTGGAGCAGATCTCCGACGCCTATCTGCTCATCTCCATCGACAGGGAAACCGCGGTTGCGCAAGACCCTGATTCGGAGGCGCGCATCTTCACCTGGCGCTGGGTTTCCGGACACTGACCCGCACAGCGCCCGGCAGTTCTGTATGTGTTGTTTTATGTCTGACACTGCGGGATTATGGGGAGTAGTGAAAAATTACTCCTGAAGCCCGTGGTGAAAGTGGAGTTGGGATCACGGGACGCTCGGAGTTACCCCCATTCGGTGAGAGTCCCCTGACCTGTTGAGGAGTGGTCTAATCGTGCTCGATTTCTTCGCGGCGAACCCCCTGATCGCACTGGCTGTGATCCTGGCTGTGGGTCTGGCCATCGGACGGATACGCTTCTTCGGCCTGTCCCTCGGTGCCGCTGCGGTCCTATTCGTGGCATTGGCGGTGTCCACCCTGAACCCGGATATCCAGATCCCGGCATTCGTGTACCAGCTCGGCCTGGCGATGTTCGTTTATGTCATCGGGATCTCCGCTGGACCAGCCTTCTTCCGCGAGTTCCGATCGCGGGGATGGAAACTCACCGTCTTCATGATTCTCCTGCTGATATCCATGACAGCGCTGGCCTGGGTCCTGGTTCGGATCTTCGGACTGGGTGCGGGCGCCGGCGCAGGCATGTTCGCTGGTGCCCTGACCTCCACCCCGGGTATGGCCGCGGTGGTCCAACTCATCGACCCTGCGCAGGCGGGTGAACCGGTCATCGGATATTCGCTGGCCTATCCCGGCGCGGTACTGGGGTCGATCCTGGTGGCGGCGATCGGTGCGAAACTCCTCAAGGTGGATCACCGGGAGGATGCGCGCACCGAAGGGCTTGTGTCAGAGCCGCTGGTGTGGAAAGGGTTGAGGATCGGGGAGGGGATCACCGGCAACATCGGTGACCTTGCACGGTTGTCCGGCCAGGAGATTATCGCCACCCGCATCGTGGAGGATCCGCACGAACACCGTCTGGCGGATCCCTCCCTGCCGGTGAAGCCGGGGATGGAGCTGGTGATCAACGGAACGGTCAATGCTGTTGATCGGGCGATCGAGGCCCTGGGTGCGGAATGCGACACCAAGATCGAGGACACCGAGCTCGTCTACTCCCGCTTCACCGTATCCAACCCGGACATCGTGGGGCATACCGTCGCTGAGTTGGACCCGGTGGCCAATGGTTTCATGATCGCCCGGATTCGCCAGGGCGACACCGAGATCGTCCCGCACCGGGACACCGTGCTCAACTACTCCGACCGCGTCCGCGTTGTGGCTGCCCCGGGTCGTATGAGTGATGTGAGGCGCTTTCTCGGGGATTCTGAGAAGTCTCTCGGTGATGTCAACCTGCTGCCCTTCGCCATCGGCCTGTCACTCGGTCTGCTGCTCGGTGCCATCCCGATCCCACTTCCAGGTGGCACCACCATGTATCTCGGTTTCGGTGGTGGACCCATCGTGGTCGGGCTCATCCTCGGTGCCCTGAACCGCTCCGGCCCCATCACCTGGCAGCTGCCCTTCCATGCCAACAGGACCATCTCCACGTTGGGGCTGGCACTGTTCCTGGCAGGTGTGGGCACGTCTGCGGGTGTGGGTTTCCGCGAGGCCCTGACTGACCCGAAGTCCTTCGTGTACATGGGTGCGGGTTTCCTCATCACCATCACCTCGGCGTTGGTGTGTGCAGCGGTCGGCATGTGGCTGCTGAAACTGCGGTGGGATGAATCCATGGGTGTGGCCGCCGGCGCCACCACCAACCCGGCGATCATTTCCTATCTCAACGATCAGACCGGAACAGACCTGGCGAACAGAGGTTATGCCACGGTGTATCCCACAGCAATGATCGGCAAGATCCTGGCCTGCCAGGTGTTGTTCCTCCTGTTGTAGTACCGCGGTGGCCCGGCACGCCCAAAGCCGGATCACCAGGAAGAATCGTGCGGGGGCAGGACCGTGTCCACCCCCGCGCGTAACCTTGGGGTCATGACTGACATGACCACCATCCACCTGGGCGATCTCCGTCTGGATTCCCTCACCCTCACTGTCCCACTGACCGCCGACGACACCGATGACCGCACCATCGATATCTTCTCCCGCATCGTGACAAAGAAGGGTGGGGAGGACCTTCCGTACCTGGTGTTCCTTCAGGGTGGTCCGGGTGTTGAGGCCCCCCGCCCCAGCCTTGAGCCCCTGAACCCGAGTTGGCTGGGAACAGCCCTGACACATTTCCGGGTGGTCATGCTGGATCAGCGTGGCACCGGCCTGTCCACCCCGGTGGGGGACGCGCTCCTGGCTGAGCACAGCACAGGGGACATCGTTGACTACCTCAGCCATCTGCGGGCCGATGGCATTGTCCGTGACTGCGAGGCAGTCAGGGAGGCACTCGGGGTCCGGACCTGGAATGTGCTCGGTCAATCCTTCGGGGGTTTCACCACCCTGCATTATCTCTCCACACACCCTGATTCACTGGATCAGGTGTTCATCACCGGTGGCCTCAGCGCGATTGACCGGCCGGCCGAGGACATCTACGCCAATTCCTACCGGCGCATGCACCGCAACTCAGAGCAGTACTACCGGCGTTTCCCCGAACACCGTGCCATCATCGGTGACCTGGTCGCCCGGGCACGCGCCGGGGAGATCGTCCTGCCCACCGGCGAGGTGGTCTCTGAATCCAGGTTCCGCTCCTTAGGTCATCTGCTCGGCAGCAATGACGGCTGGCTGGATCTCTACACTCTCCTGGAACTGGATCCGGCCTCCAACGCCTTCCTCCACGATTTGAGCACCCTGCTGCCCTATGGCAACCGCAACCCCCTCTACTACGTCCTCCATGAATCGTCCTATGCCGATGGCGTGGTCACCGACTGGGCAGCCGAACGCGTTTACCCGGAGGAGTTCCAGGCGGATCCCACCCTGCTCACCGGCGAGCATGTCTTCCGGGAGTGGGCCGATACCGTGCCGGCCCTGCGCCCCTGGAAGGATGTGGCACTCGCGCTCGCACAACAGGAATGGCCGAAACTCTACGATGCCCGGGCACTACAGGCATCAGGTGCCAGGGGCGCCGCGGCTGTCTATGTCAACGATGTCTTCGTGCCCCTGGACTACTCACTGGACACCGCGGAATACCTGCCCGGCGTGCAGCTCCACATCACCAGCGAACATGAGCACAATGGCCTGCGTGCCAGCGACGGCGCTGTACTCGCTCACCTCATCGATCTCGCGCATGGCCGGAAGGTACGCTGACTCCCTGTGTTAGTACTAGCGATCGACACCTCAACCCCGGACCTCATCGTCGGCATCGTCAACTCCGAGACCGGAGATACCGTTGGCCAGCGCATCATCGAAGACACCCGGGAGCACAATGAACAGCTCACCCCGATGGTGCAGGAAGCCCTCTCTGACGCCGGCCTGACCTTCCCTGACCTCGGAGCCGTGGTGGTCGGATGTGGGCCCGGCCCGTTCACCGGACTGCGCGTGGGAATGGTCTCCGCCGCAGCCTTCGGCGATGCACTGGGCATCCCGGTGCACGGTGTATGTTCCCTCGATGCCATTGCCCAGGGCATTGATTTCGACGCCACCCCCCACGCACTGGTGGCCACTGACGCCCGCCGCAGGGAGATCTACTGGGCCACCTATACCCAGGGCATCCGCACTGATGGGCCCGATGTGGTCGCGCCGGGACAGTTGGAGCTTGACCGGGCGGTCGATGTCATTTCCATCCCGGAGCACCTGGGGGAGAAGTTGCCGGAGGGGCTCGGGGGCGTCGACAAGCTCACGTTGAAACCGCTACCCGCCAACCTGGTGGCGGTGGCCGACCTCGCCACCACTCCCGAGGCACTGGTGCCGATGTATCTGCGCCGACCCGATGCCAAGGAACCGAAACCAAAACCGAAGTCACCGGCCATCCCGGAGGTGGAGCTATGAGCACCGAACAGTTTGAACTCCGTGAACTACGCCGTGAGGATGCCCAGCGCTGCGCCGACCTGGAACGGCAACTGTTCCCCGGTGACAATCCGTGGCCCCGGGATGTGTTCCTGGTGGAGTTTTCACACCCCACCACGTTGTATCTCGGAGCCTTCGAGGACGGGTTCCTGGTCGCCTATGCGGGTCTGGCGATGATGGGGCCGGTGGAGGATCCTGAATTTGAGATCCACACCGTCGGCGTGGATCCGGAGTACCAGCGTCGGGGCCTGGGGCGGGTGCTCATGGATCAGATGATGACCATGGCGGACAGTCACGACGGCCCGGTATTCCTTGAGGTCCGGACCGACAATGATGCCGCGATCGCGATGTATGAGGCCTTTGGTTTCACCACCCTGGCCACACGCAAGAATTACTACCGGCCCTCCGGTGCGGACGCATACACCATGCAGCGCCCGCGGTTGAGTGACCGGCGGAGTTCCGGGAATTCAGGGGACAGGACTAACCTCTAAGTCATGATTGTCCTGGGTATTGAGAGCTCCTGTGATGAAACCGGCGTCGGCGTGGTCAGGTTGGATGAGCAGGGACATCTGACCATCCTGGCGGATGCCGTCGCCTCATCCATGCAGGACCATGCGCGTTTCGGTGGTGTCGTGCCGGAGATTGCCTCCCGTGCGCATCTGGAATCCATGGTTCCTGTCATGCGTGAGGCACTCAACCGTGCGGGTATCGCCAAGCCAGATGCCGTGGCCGCCACCGTCGGGCCAGGTCTGGCTGGTGCGCTGTTGGTGGGGGCGAGTGCCGCCAAGGCCTATGCCGCGGCCTGGGGTGTGCCGTTCTACGCGGTAAACCACCTCGGCGGCCACGTCGCAGTAGCCAATCTGGAAGGTGAAACCCTCCCGCATTCGGTGGCTCTGCTGGTCTCCGGCGGGCACACCCAACTCCTTGAGGTGGATGCTGTGGGATTGCCCATGAAGGAACTCGGGTCCACCCTCGATGACGCCGCCGGTGAGGCCTATGACAAGGTCTCCAGGCTGCTCGGTCTGGGTTATCCGGGCGGGCCGGTCATTGATAAACTGGCGCGCCGTGGCAACCCGGAGGCCATAAAGTTCCCACGCGGGTTGACCAAGAAATCAGACTCCCGCCACGATTTCTCCTTCTCCGGACTCAAAACCGCGGTCGCCCGGTATGTGGAGGCAGCCGAGCGCAACGGGGAGATCATCTCAGTGGAGGATGTGTGCGCCAGCTTCCAGGAGGCGGTGTGTGATGTACTCACCTTCAAAGCGGTGCGTGCCTGCCAGGATGTGGGCGCTCGTGTGTTGTTGCTCGGTGGTGGTGTGGCTGCGAACTCCCGGCTCAGGGAACTGGCGCAGGAACGCTGTGCCGCCGCAGGCATCGAATTACGCGTTCCCCGTTTCAACCTGTGCACCGATAACGGCGTGATGATCGCGGCGCTCGCGGCCCAACGCATTCACGAGGGCGCCGGTGGTTCACAACTCAGTGTGGGAACTGATCCTTCTTTATCCGTTGAGACCCCACAGGTGTTTTCAACAGCCTAGACTTAATCGGCATGAAGTCTGTGTTCACCGTCGGCCAGATCCGACGTGCAGAAGAACGACTATTCGCAATACAAAACGACCCCGATGAACTGATGATCTCCGCTGCCGCCGCCGTGGCCGATGTGGCTCTGGCGATGGTGGATGGGCCCGCTGCCGACGACAGCGGTGAGGACCACTTTGGCGAAGACCGTATTCTCCTCCTCGTCGGCTCCGGCGGCAACGGCGGTGATGCACTTTATGCCGGTGCCTTCCTCCGCGAGGAGGGTTATCAGGTGGATGCCCTACTGCTGGGCGGGGACCGGGTGCATGAGCCCGCCCTCCGGCATTTTCACCACCTCGGTGGCACCGTGGTGGACACCAGCCCCGATCCCGCTTCCTATGATCTGGTCATCGACGGCATCCTCGGCATCGGTGGGCGCGGGGGAATTGATGCGGATACCGCCCAGTTCGTGGAACGTATCTACTCCGCCGGTGTGCCGATCCTGTCGGTCGACGTCCCCAGTGGCATTGAGGCGGACACCGGCTCCGTTCCGGAACCCATCATGATGCAGCTGGCGGGATACGCCGAGGGAGCGCCCATTGCCCGGCAGTGCATCCCCACCCACATCAATGCTGATGTCACCGTCACCTTCGGTGGTCTGCGTCGCGCGCACGCGGTATCCATGGCCTGCGGTTATGTGTTGTGTGCTGATATCCGTGTGGAGGGCGGCGGGGGTCTTAATCTCTCCACCGCGCTGCAGGACATCCAGCTCAAGGACGCCAGCCCCACGCTGTACGCCTCCACCGCCTGGCGTGATGTCAGTGCGGAGATATCGGTGCCTGGCGCCTCACCCATCGGGGCCCAGTTCATCATGCTGGATGTGGAACCGGCCCCTGATTCCGATAAATACACCGGGGGAGTGGTGGGCATCGCCGCGGGCAGCGAGGACTACCCCGGCGCAGCGATTCTCGCATGTGCTGGTGCGGTGCGCGCAACCAGCTCCATGGTGCGGTTCGTCGGGGACAGCGTCGCCCGCAACCAGGTGATCGCCGCGTTGCCTGAGGTGGTCGTGTCCCCGTCGGTGGAGGAGGCCGGCCGCGTCCAGGCATGGGTCTACGGACCCGGTCGGGGCACAGGTGCTGGCCAGGCGGCAGAACTCGCCGGGCTCCTGGCATCCCCCGAGCCCGTGCTTATCGACGCCGATGGCATCACCCTCATCGCCCAGTCGCCGGAGTTACGGTCCACGGTGCGCCATCGCTCATCCCCCACCGTTCTCACTCCCCACAAAGGGGAGTTCGAACGGTTGGCGGAACCACTGCGCGCCGACGGCAGTGAGATCCCCTCCGCCGACACTGACCCCATCGGTGCCACCCTGGCGATGGCGGTGGCACTCGACTGTTGTGTGCTCCTCAAGGGCAGATTCACCATCGTGGCGACCACCGATTACGCCTATGTGGTCAATGCCGGTCATTCGTGGTCGGCCACCCCTGGTTCCGGGGATGTGCTCTCCGGTCTCATCGGTGCGCACCTGGCACAGAGTTATGTGGAGCTGACCCGCCTGCCGGAGTTCATTCCGGACATGGAGCTGCCTCCAACAGCGGTGTATTCATTGGTGGCGCCCGCGGTGAGTATTCATGCGGTGGCGGCGGCTTTGTCGGCGCGTACCGAGTTCGGTCCGGCACCCACCTCTGCATCCCGCATCGCTGAGGCCATCTCCGCGGCGACCGCCCGGGTCAACATCAACCGGATCATGAACGCCTGATGAATTCTTAGGCCCCAGGTCGCTGTTTCCCGGCCCACCCGGTTAATTGAAGGCATGACCAGAGGATTTCTTGTTAACCCCGACCTGACCCACCGTTCCGTTGAGTTTGAGCTTGTATCGGCTGCACAGTTCCTGGGTGGGGCCGATGATGCCCGGGTATCGGTAGCTTTCCAGGAAGATGGCTCCACCTACGCAGCTCTGTACAATTCCGAGGCCAGGGCGCTTGGTGCCCACGCCAATCCGGTGGCTTCCCTGGGGCGGATGGAAGCCGCCACCGGAGATTCTGCGTTCTTCAGTGATCCCACCACCGCCATCTGTGGTTCGGTGATCTTCATCGGCGCGGAGGGTGATGATGTCGGTGATGCGGAGATTGAACGCATCATGGATGGTATCCGTGCAGCCAGGCATTACCGTGAGGATTATCCGGAGGAGTTCCAGCTCTGGCGCAACGCGGTGTACAACATGCGTGACCGGGACCTGGAGGCCCACTCGTCTTAGTCAGAGCAAATCTGTTGCAGCAGGCCTCCACATCCGGGTGTGTGCGGGGCCTGCTGATTTTTAGTGGCTGTGGGGGTGTTCGCGACCAGCGAACACCTTTAGCACCCTCTGCGGTTGAGTGCTGGCACTCGCGAAGGTAGAGTGCCAGTAGGTTGTTTGACACACAGTTGTTCACCCGCGACGACGGCTGTGCTGGAAATCCACAACCGGCACAACAATCACACTCTTTTCTCATGGAAGGATTCATCGTGGCAAACGTCAACATCAAGCCGCTCGAAGACAAGATCCTGGTTCAGATCAACGAGGCTGAGACCACCACCGCCTCCGGTCTGGTCATCCCGGACTCCGCTAAGGAAAAGCCACAGGAAGCCACCGTCATCGCCGTGGGCCCAGGCCGTTTCGATGACCAGGGCAACCGCATCCCACTGGACATCAAGGAAGACGACGTTGTCATCTTCTCCCGTTACGGTGGCACCGAGATCAAGTTCGACGGCGTGGAGTACCTCCTGCTGTCCGCACGTGACATCCTCGCCATCGTCGAGAAGTAGGGGATAGTTCATGGCAAAGCTCATTGCTTTTGACCAGGACGCCCGCGAAGGCATTCTCCGGGGCGTCGATGCCCTGGCTGACACCGTCAAGGTCACCCTCGGTCCCCGCGGCCGCAACGTGGTCCTGGCTAAGGCGTTTGGTGGCCCGTTGGTCACCAACGACGGTGTCACCATCGCCCGTGACATCGATGTCGAGGATCCTTTTGAGAACCTCGGTGCGCAGCTGGTCAAGTCTGTTGCAGTAAAGACCAACGACATCGCCGGTGACGGCACCACCACCGCAACCCTGCTGGCCCAGGCGATCATCGCCGAGGGTCTGCGTAACGTTGCAGCCGGTGCCAACCCGATCGAGCTGAACAAGGGTATCGCAGCAGCAGCTGAGAAGACCCTCGAGGAGCTCAAGGCACGCGCAACGGAGGTGTCCTCCACCCAGGAGATCGCCAACGTGGCCACCGTGTCCTCCCGGGATGAGGTTGTCGGCACCATCGTGGCTGAGGCCATGGAGAAGGTCGGCAAGGACGGCGTAGTCACTGTCGAGGAGTCCCAGTCCATCGAATCCTCACTGGATATCACCGAGGGCGTCTCCTTCGACAAGGGATACCTGTCCCCGTACTTCATCAATGACACCGACACCCAGACGGCTGTGTTTGATGATCCTGCGATCCTCCTGGTCCGCAACAAGATCTCCTCCCTGCCGGATTTCCTTCCGCTGCTGGAGAAGATCGTGGAGTCCAACCGTCCGGTCCTCATCATCGCCGAGGACATCGAGGGCGAGCCTCTGCAGACCCTGGTGGTCAACTCCATCCGCAAGACCGTCAAGGCTGTCGCCGTGAAGTCCCCGTACTTCGGCGATCGGCGCAAGGCGTTCATGGATGACCTGGCTGTTGTCACCAACGCCACCGTGGTTGATCCCGAGGTCGGTGTCACCCTCAACGAGGCCGGCACCGAGGTTCTTGGAACCGCACGTCGTGTCACCGTCTCCAAGGATGAGACCATCATCGTGGATGGCGCGGGTTCCGCTGAGGCTGTGGAGAACCGCCGCCAGCAGATCCGCCGCGAGATCGAGACCACGGATTCCTCCTGGGACCGTGAAAAGGCTGAAGAGCGTCTGGCCAAGCTGTCCGGAGGTGTCGCCGTCATCCGTGTCGGTGCCGCCACCGAGACCGAGGTCAACGAGCGTAAGCTGCGCGTCGAGGATGCCATCAACGCGGCCCGCGCCGCTGCACAGGAGGGTGTGATCGCCGGTGGCGGTTCCGCTCTGGTGCAGATCGCGGAGACCCTCAAGGTTTATGCCGAGGAGTTCGAGGGAGATCAGAAGGTGGGCGTCCGCGCCCTGGCGCTTGCTCTGAGCAAGCCCGCCTACTGGATCGCCGCGAACGCCGGCCTGGACGGTGCCGTGGTTGTCGCGCGCACCGCCGAGCTGCCGAACAACGAGGGCTTCAACGCCGCGACGTTGGAGTACGGCAACCTGGTTGAGCAGGGTGTCATTGACCCGGTCAAGGTCACCCACTCCGCCGTTGTCAACGCAACCTCTGTTGCACGCATGGTGCTGACCACCGAGGCCTCCATCGTGGAGAAGCCTGCGGAGGAAGCTGCAGCCGGTCACGGCCACAGCCACCACCACTAGTCGCACACGGTGACGTGAACTGACCGGCCTGGTTTCCAGGCCGGTCTTTTGCTTATCGACGCATCACTGCCATCGCCTTCAATACCACCGTCATGATTTCCGCGTAGGCCTTACGATTCAGCGATCGTGGCCCACGCAGCTGCATGAGCTTCTGCTCAGAGATATTTTGCACCTGGGTGTATTTCAGTAGGCCGTCCGCGCCATGGCGGGCAGCGAGGCCTGAATCCTTGGAACCGCCCAGTGGTGTATCCAGATTTCCCCAGGTAGCTGTGTAGGCATCATTGATGTTCACTCCACCGGACTTGATCAGGGGAGCGGCAGCACGGGCCGTTTCTGGGGAGGCGAATATGGCGGCGTTGAGACCATAATCCGTGTCATTTGCACGGACGATGGCTTCGGCGAGGTCCTCCACAACCTCGATATAGACCACCGGCCCGAATACCTCATTGCGGTAAAGTTCCATGTCCCCGGTGGCGCCGGTGATGACGGTGGGCTCAAAGAAATAGGGGCCCAGATCAGGACGCGCCTTGCCACCGCAGAGCACCGTGGCACCCTTGTCCACGGCATCATCCACCATTGTCTGGACGTTATCCAATTGTTGGCGGGATGCCAAGGAACCCATCTCCACCTCCCAGTTGAAACCGGCGCCGATCCGTGAGTGCCTGATCCGGTCGACATAGGCGTCCACAAACTTCTGATAAACAGAATCCACCACGTAGATCCGCTCTATGGAGACACATAGCTGGCCCGAGTTGGAAAGTGTGCCATGGACGGCACCATCCACGGCTTTGTCAAGGTCAGCATCACCCGCAACGATGAGCGGGTTCTTGCCACCCAGCTCCGCGGAGAAATCGATGAGCCGACGGCCGGCGGTCTCGCCCAGGATGCGGCCGGTCTTGGTGGAACCCGTGAACATGAGGTAATCACAGTGCTCCGAAATGGCACCACCCACCACTGGCCCCTCACCGGTGACGGTCTGAAAGAGGTCACGTGGGAGGCCGGCATCATAAAGCAGGCTGGTTACCAGGAGAGATGTGAAAGGGGTTTTGGCGTCTGGCTTGGATACCACTGCATTACCTGCCAGTAGGGCGGGAATCGCGTCGGAAATGGCCAGGGTCAGGGGATAGTTCCATGGGCTGATCTGCCCCACCACACCAAGCGGATAGTGATGCTCAAAGGTGGAGGATAGGAAAGGGACGGTACCGTGGCGGCGTTTCGGCTTGAGTAGTTTCTCGGCTGTCCTGCCGTAATAATCAGCGGTGGCGGCGACATCCATCACCTCATCGAAGGCTGCTGCACGGTTCTTGCCCGTTTCCAGCTGCACCACGTCCATGAGCAGTTCCCGGTGCTTCAGCACCGATGAATGAAAGGTGCGGAAGATGGAACGTCGTAAAGCATGGGGAGTCTCATCCCAGGAACGCTGCGCCACGCGGGCGAGTCCGAAAGCCTTGTCCACACACCTGGCGTCACCTTCCGGGATCTGTCCAATGGTGTCACCGTTGAAAGGAGATTCCACGGCGATCCGCGTGGTCGAATCAGAGGTGATCAGACCAGTCAGGTGTTGGTGCAGGTCGTGGGGGAGGGCTTCGAGTTTGAGTCGGCGTGGGTACATCCACCCCACAATAGAGAATGAAAAAAGACCCGGGTTGAAAACCCTGGGTCTGTACTGGTTACACAGCTACCGGCTGTTTGCGGTCGATCTTTCGTAGAATTCCGAGGCGTTCGGATTCTGATAAGCCACCCCAGACGCCGTATGGTTCGGCTACTGAGAGTGCATGTCTGCGACAAGCTTCCAAGACGGGGCAGGCGGTGCAGATGGCCTTCGCGCGCAGCTCACGACGTTGACGGGCTCGTCCACGCTCGCCATCCGGGTGATAAAACACGTCCGAGGTTTCGCCGCGGCATGAACCGTGCAGCTGCCAGTCCCAGAAGTCTGCGTTAGGTCCCGGAAGTTGGTGGGGCAATGTCATCTTGAAATACTCCCTATTCAGCGAGTTTGTATTACTGAGGTGGGTTGTTCACCCGAGGAGATAGTGTCGACTGCCTCGGTGAACGGTTGGTGTCCTGTTGGTGGCCGTTTTGTAGACAGGTGTTGATTTAATGGGAAACTGTCTAGTCCTTACCCCCCGCGACCTGCAGATTTGGCGATAGGTGAATCTCGGGTGAATTCTTTCCCACGGCGTATAAACCCAGGTAAAGGGGTGATTCAGGCCACTGTTTCGGGGGTTGGTCCGGCGGGTTTGTCCCACAAGGGGCAGGATGTGTGACCGGTGTTGTTAGTATGAACGGATATCCGGGTAGACGATCATCTCGGGCAGGCGCCCTCCCATGGGGAGCCTGATGAAGTGTTTTTTGGCAGGAAGGTACGGGACGGTGGCAGATTCCGAGCGTGAGCTGGCGGACCTTGTTCCCCGGGCAACGGCAGGGGATCGCCGGGCGCTCCAGCGCATCATGGAAATCATCCATCCGGTGGTCCTGCGTTATGCCCGAGCCCGCATTGGCGGAGGTCGGCAACCAACCCCGGAGGATGTGGCGCAGGAGATCTGTCTGGCGGTGGCCACCTCGATCGGGAATTTCGTGGATCAGGGTCGTCCGTTCATGGCTTTTGTCTACGGTATCGCCTCCAATAAGGTCGCCGATGCGCATCGCGCCATGTCGCGGGACAAGTCCACTCCCACGGAAGACGTTCCGGACACTGAGCCAGACTCCAATACTCCTGAGGAGTTTGCGCTGGTCACTGACGGAAGTAACAGAGTGAGGGCTCTTCTCGATCTACTTAGTGAGAAGGCACGCGACATTCTTATTCTGAGAGTGATGGTGGGCCTTTCCGCAGAAGAAACTGCAGAGATGGTAGGCAGCACCCCGGGTGCTGTGCGAGTAGCTCAACACAGAGCGCTCACGACACTTCGAAGCGCACTTGAGCAGCAGGAGAAAAAGTAATGACTCGACGTCATAATGGTGGTGACCCGGATGGTCAGGACATTGTCAACGGACAGCTGAAGCAGCTGTTCGTCGATGATGAGTTTCTGACTGATCTGTCCCGCGGCGTTGATCCCTCCGCGGGGGAGGATCCCCTGGCAGGTCTCCTCCTCGACATGAATAAGGAAATAACCGAGGATATGCCGGCGGCGCCGGATCTGTCCGTCCTGCTCCCCGGTTTCGGTGAGGGTGGTGCCGCGGACGTCGATCCCGGAACCACCGAATTCGCCCCGATCAGCACCCCGTCCGGAGACAACTCCGACGAGTCCGGAGCCGTGGTGGCACTGGATTCCCGCAGGGGACGTCGTGGAGCGGTTAAGGCCTCCGGAGCAGGGCGCCGTACCTCGCACCCATTCCTCCATGGACTGGTGGGTGCCGCAGCGGCCACTCTGGTCATCGCCGGCGGCGGCACCGCCATCTACAACGCCGATGCGGATTCACCCCTGCATGGATTGAGCACCACACTGTTTGGCAATACCGACAACCCGAGTGTTGTCGAGCTCGCCTCCACCCTGGAGGAAGTGGATAGCCGCACCGCCAACGGTGATGTTGAGGGAGCCCGTGAGCTTCTTGAACAGGCCCGAAGCATGCTAGCCACCATGGATGAGCGTCAGCGCAACTCCGCCCCACGGGAGGCTGCCACCCCGGTTCCTGTCACAGAGACAGCCACCGCCACGGTCACCGAGACTGCCATTCCGGAGGAACCAGCCCCGGAGACGGTCACCGAGACCTCTGTGCAGACACAGATCCAGACCCAGACCCAGACTCAAACCGTGGTGTCCACCGTGGTGCAGCCTCCGGTGTGGACCCCTGAACCGACCCAGACCTTCCAGCCTCCGGCACCGCCCACCCAGCAGATTCCACCTGTCGATGATGGAGGCGGCGAAGGCGAAGGCGGCGAAGGCGGAAACACTGATGGTGGGGAAGTAGCACCACCACAATTCTTCGGGAACTAAATTCCCCACGATGAAAAAGAGGCTGTTGCGTTAAGCGACAGCCTCTTTTGGGTGTTTCTTGAGCTCTAAAAGTGATTGAAGGGGGTCAGCGTGCCTCCAGGCCGTCCAGGTAGCCCAGGCAATAATCCCATGGCACATAAGCCTCAACATTCGGATGCAGGCTCGGCTCATGCACAGGACTCAACTCACCGGCGAGGGTGGCCCTCATATTGGAGGCCATGATGTCCCAGTCGTAATAGTGGAGTTCCTCGCAGTCCTCACACATGAAGAAGATTCCCTCAATGCCGCGGGGACGCAGCACACGCTTGAACTCCTCGACGAGTTTCAGGTCCTGCTGCACATGACTGCGCTCCTCATCGGACAACGGCTCCATATGGTCGTTGTCATCGGTCAGGAAGGATGCCGGGTCGTTGGGATCGTCGGCAAACGGGTCGCGGGGCATCATCGCATCAAAGTTCACACCCGTTACCCTATTGCCCACGAGGTGCAATGGGCAACCAGGAGACCAACCCGTGCCTGCGTGAAGCGCCACAGATAGTTCCGGTTGGGTGAGGCCCGTCCCTGCGGGATGAGATGTACAACACGTCAAGGTGAGTGCATATCGTCACCGGGAATCAGGAAGGTGCGGACACGGTTATCTGAAATGAGGATTTGGCATTAAGGTTTAGATAATTGTGGACACAAAATGAGGAGGAACTGTCGCATATGACCACCCAGAGCCGAGTTTCCACCGGGGGAAACGATCCGAACAAGGTCGCACTCATCGGACTGACCTTTGATGATGTGCTTCTTCTGCCCGATGCGTCCGAGATCGTGCCGTCTGATGTTGACACCTCATCCCAGCTGACCCGCAATATCACGCTGAGCACCCCGATCCTCTCCGCTGCCATGGATACCGTCACCGAGGCGCGCATGGCTGTGGCCATGGCACGCCAGGGCGGCATCGGCGTACTGCACCGCAACCTCTCCACCGAGGAGCAGGCCGGAAACGTTGAGCTGGTTAAGCGATCCGAATCGGGCATGGTGACCGACCCGGTGACCTGCACCCCGGACATGACCATCGAAGAAGTGGATAACCTGTGTGCCCGCTTCCGTATCTCCGGTCTTCCTGTTGTTGATGAGGATGGCACCCTGCTGGGTATCTGCACCAACCGCGATATGCGTTTTGAATCCGACCCGAACCGTCGTGTGGGCGATGTCATGACCCCGAGGCCCCTGGTCGTGGCTGAGCAGGGTGTGTCCAAGGAGGAGGCTCTGGAGCTGCTGTCCACCCACAAGGTGGAGAAGCTGCCGATCGTGGACGGCAATGGCAAGCTCGTCGGCCTGATCACGGTCAAGGACTTCGTCAAGACTGAGCAGTACCCGAACTCCTCCAAGGACGCCTCCGGTCGTCTGCTGGTTGCCGCCGGTATCGGCACCGGTGATGAGTCCTACCAGCGCGCAGGCGCCCTGGTGGATGCCGGCGTAGACGTGCTTGTGGTGGATTCCGCCCACGCCCACAGTCGCGGTGTGCTGGACATGGTGGCCCGCGTGAAGAAGGACTTCCCCGGTGTGGACATCATCGGTGGCAACCTGGCCACCCGTGAGGCTGCCAAGGCCATGATCGAGGCTGGTGCAGATGCGATCAAGGTCGGTATCGGCCCCGGCTCCATCTGCACCACCCGTGTGGTTGCAGGTGTGGGTGCACCACAGATCACCGCCATCATGGAGGCGGCTGTTCCGGCACACGCCGCCGGCATCCCGATCATCGCTGATGGTGGCATGCAGTTCTCCGGTGACATCGCCAAGGCTCTCGCCGCAGGTGCCAGCTCCGTCATGCTGGGTTCCATGCTCGCAGGCACCGCAGAGGCTCCGGGTGAGACCATCACCATCAACGGCAAGCAGTACAAGCGTTACCGTGGCATGGGTTCCATGGGTGCCATGCAGGGCCGTGGACTGTCCGGTGAGAAGCGCTCCTACTCCAAGGACCGCTACTTCCAGGCAGATGTGCGCAGCGAGGAGAAGCTGGTTCCGGAAGGCATCGAAGGCCGTGTGCCTTTCCGCGGTTCCATCGAGAACATCCTCCACCAGCAGGTCGGTGGCCTGCGTGCCGCCATGGGTTACACCGGTTCCGCCACCATCCGTGATCTGCACCGGGCGCGCTTCGTCCAGATCACCAGCGCTGGCCTGAAGGAATCCCACCCCCACCACATCCAGCAGACCGTCGAGGCTCCGAACTACCACTAAAAGGTTCGGAGGCGATCGTCTGGGCGTCGTCAAGCAGCAACAACCGGCAGCCTGCCACCGTAACGGTGGCAGGCTGCTTACCTCTCTGCCTGCCAGCTCGGGTAAAGTCCTTGAGGTATACGAACTTCAAGGGAGGCCTGTCACAGATGCGTGACTACGTAGAAATCGGCATCGGCCGCGAGGCACGACGCACTTATAGCCTGGACGATATCTCTGTCGTTGCCAGCCGCCGTACCCGTTCTTCCAAGGACGTTGACACCAACTGGCACATTGATGCCTATAAGTTTGATCTGCCCTTCATGAACCATCCCACCGACGCGCTGGCCAGCCCCGAGTTCGTCATCGAGATGGGCCGACAGGGCGGGCTCGGTGTGATCAATGCGGAAGGTCTCTGGGGCCGTCACGCTGATCTTGATGGGGCCATTGCCAAGGTCATCGCCGCCTACGAGGGCGAGGACGGCCGCGACGGTGCCTCCGACCTGGAGATCATCGGCGGTGGCGACCAGGCCGCGGCCACCCGAACCCTGCAGGAATTGCACGCCGCGCCACTGGACACGGAGCTGCTCGCCGAGCGGATCGGCCAGGTCCGTGAATCCGGTGAGATCGTCGCTGTGCGGGTCTCCCCACAGAACGCCCGCGAGTTGGCACCCGTGGTGGCCAAGGCCGGTGCGGATCTCCTGGTCATCCAGGGCACGCTCATCTCCGCGGAACACGTCAACACCGGTGGTGAGCCGCTGAACCTCAAGGAATTCATCGGTTCCATCGAGATTCCCGTCATCGCCGGCGGCGTCTATGACTACACCACCGCGCTGCACATGATGCGCACCGGTGCCGTGGGCATCATCGTCGGCGGTGGCGAGAACACCAATGACCTCGCGCTGGGCATGGATGTACCCATGGCCACCGCGATCGCCGATGTGGCCGCCGCCCGCCGCGATTACCTGGATGAAACCGGTGGCCGCAACGTGCACATCATCGCCGACGGTGAGATCTACAACTCCGGTGACGTGGTCAAGGCTATTGCCTGCGGTGCTGATGCCGTGGTGCTCGGTTCCCCCCTGGCACGCGCCAAGGAAGCTGCCGGTAAGGGATACTTCTGGCCTGCGGTTGCCGCGCACCCTCGTTTCCCCCGTGGCATCGTGGCTGATTCGGGTTACCTCGATGACGCCGTTCCATCCCTGGCGCAGATCCTCAACGGTCCCTCCACCCTTCCGTGGGGCGTGGAGAACTTCAGCGGCGGCCTCAAGCGTGCCCTGGCCAAGTGCGGGTTCACCGATCTGAAGAGCTTCCAGAAGGTGCCGCTGCACTTTAACGGCTAGGCCTTAAGCCTGCCCACCCCGCCCACCACGACATCGCATCACAGACATCAGTGCACTGAACCACGACATCAGTGCCGATGTCGGTGATGCGATGTCGTGTCTTGGGGCGCGATCGGGTGGGCCACACTTAACCCAGAGATCCTGTTCCCAGAAACCACTGTGCTTAACCCAGAGATCGCTGGTGCTTTCTGGACATAGGATTTCTGGGTTAATCACGTGCATGCGTTTCCCGGCGGATTGCCCGTGGTGGATACCCGGATGCTGCTGGTAGTCTCATCACCGGACTCGGGGAGCATCAGTGATGGGACGGCATGGGGATCAGACAGCGAAAACGTATCAACAGCACCGGCGTGGTCACTGCGACCATCCGGGCGGCGCTGGTGATGGTGGTGTCGCTGACCATGGCTGCCATCATGGGTTTCACCGCTTTTACGTTCTGGACGGTTTACCCACCCAATGAGCGGTCGGAAAATGCCGATGTGGTGGTGGTTATCGCGGGCGCATCCGATGGGCGCCATGAGCTGGGTGCGGACATCGTCAGGAAATATGGAATTGAGAACTTCGTGGTGTCCAATCCCGCAGGTGCCCGGGACAAGGTGGGATACAGTCACTGCCAGGGGGAGGATCGCCCCGAGGGGACTAGGACCTGGTGCATGGATTCCTATCCTGTGATCACCTCCGGTGAGGCCAGAACCTTCCACGAGCTGGCAGAGGAGGAGAACTGGGATTCAGCGATCATGGTGACGAGCCGACCACACACCAGACGGGTGAACTACTTCTTCGAGCAGTGCACCAATCTATCTGAGGTCAAGGTGGCCAATGTTCGCAATATCAATGAGAACACCATCATCTACCAGGTGTTTCATGAAGTAGCTGGATTCATCAAATTCTGGATCACCAATCCCTGTGGCAACAGTTAAGGTGTCTGCTCGCAGTGCGCTGAGCTGGGGTAGCCGCGACACTAGGATCGGGGGCTATTTCAGGTGCATATGGCCGAAAAATAGTATCCGCGGGCGCGTCTAGTAGAGTGATGTTCTGTGAGTCTTACACCTAATCATCGCCCCGTACTCGTCGTGGACTTCGGCGCACAGTACGCGCAGCTGATCGCACGTCGTGTGCGTGAGGCTGGAATCTACTCCGAAGTTGTCCCGCACACCGCCACCGCGCAGGAAATCCAGGAAAAGGATGCTGTTGCGCTGGTGCTGTCCGGTGGACCGTCGTCTGTGTATTCAGAAGACGCACCGTCTCTGGATCCTGAAATCCTCAAGCTGGGGCTGCCGGTATTCGGCATCTGCTACGGCTTCCAGGCCATGACCCACGCCCTCGGTGGCACTGTTGCCCACACGGGTAAGCGCGAGTTCGGTCGCACCGACCTCACCGTCGAAGGTGGCGTGCTGCATGACGGCCTCGAGTTGTCCCACAAGGTCTGGATGAGCCATGGTGACGCCGTGTCTGAGGCACCCGAGGGTTTCACCGTCACCGCATCCTCCGAAGGGGCACCGGTTGCCGCCTTCGAGAATCATGACCTGAAGATGGCCGGTGTGCAGTACCACCCTGAGGTACTGCATTCTCCGCACGGCCAGCAGGTGCTCACCCGCTTCCTCACTGAGATCGCCGGCCTGGAGCAGAACTGGACCGCTGCCAACATTGCAGAAGAGCTCATTGAGAAGATCCGCGAGCAGGTCGGCCCTGAAGGTCGCGCCATCTGTGGACTCTCCGGTGGCGTTGACTCCGCCGTGGCGGCCGCCCTGGTGCAGCGTGCCATTGGTGATCGTCTGACCTGTGTCTTTGTTGATCACGGTCTGCTGCGTGCCGGCGAGCGTGAGCAGGTGGAGAAGGACTTCGTGGCGGCCACCGGCGCGAAGCTCATCACCGTTGATGAGCGCAAGGCGTTCCTGGATAAGCTGGCTGGTGTCACTGAGCCTGAGGCCAAGCGTAAGGCCATCGGCGCGGAGTTCATCCGTTCCTTCGAGCGTGCTGTCACCGGTGTGCTTGAAGATGCCCCAGAAGGTTCCACCGTGGACTTCCTGGTCCAGGGCACCCTCTACCCGGATGTGGTTGAGTCCGGCGGCGGATCCGGTACCGCCAACATCAAGAGCCATCACAACGTGGGCGGCCTGCCTGATGATGTCGAGTTCGAACTCGTCGAACCTCTCCGCCTGCTGTTCAAGGATGAGGTCCGTGCGGTTGGTCGCGAGCTCAACCTGCCTGAGGTCATCGTCGCCCGCCAGCCATTCCCCGGCCCAGGCCTGGGCATCCGCATCATCGGTGAGGTCACCGAGGAGCGTCTGGAGACTCTCCGTCACGCCGACCTGATCGCGCGTACCGAGCTCACCGCAGCCGGCCTCGATGGCATCATCTGGCAGTGCCCGGTGGTGCTGCTCGCCGATGTCCGCTCCGTCGGTGTCCAGGGCGATGGCCGTACCTACGGTCACCCGATCGTGCTGCGTCCGGTGTCCTCCGAGGATGCCATGACCGCCGACTGGACCCGCCTGCCCTATGAGGTGCTTGAGCGCATTTCCACCCGCATCACCAATGAGGTTGCTGATGTCAACCGCGTGGTGCTGGACGTAACCTCCAAGCCACCGGGAACCATCGAGTGGGAGTAGATCCCCACAGCTCTTACCAATGGGCGGCGCACAGCTTCACGGCTGTGCGCCGCCCATTGGGTTTTAACAGCTTTGCTTCACGACGCCCCGCCCACCCCGGCGTAATGTGGGGCGCACAAGTTACGGCCATCTGATCTTAGGAGAGACAACCATGAGCAACCTGGACACGGTATTCGGTACCTCTGAGGAGGCTCAGGCGCTGATCAACCATGTGAAAGAGCGCTCCGGCGAGACGATCGATGTGACGGCTCTGTTTGCTGAGCTGGGTCTGGATAAGCTCTCTGGCAACTACACCGACACGCAGCTGGATGGATACGGTGATGCCTTCATGGTGGTGGCAGCCCTGGCCACGCTGATTGTGGACAAGGGTGAGGTGAAATTCCAGGTTGATGCCAAGGAAAACACCCAGATCAGCACCGCCCTGAAGTATTTTGCATTCTCCCCGGAGGAGCACACCGTGGCGGAACGCTTCGGCGAGGATGAGCTCTATGATGTGGCTGACCTGGCTGAGGAGCTGCGGGGGCAGTTGGATTAAGAAATACCTGATCGCTTTTGTTCGATGTCTTTACCTTGGTTGTCCTGCATGGAAAGTAAGCTGCTCTGATATTACTGGTGGTCCCTCTGCCATTAGTTTTTAGCGCGAGTAGAAAGCAGTTTCCGATGGAAGAGCTGTACAAAGTTTTTCAGGCATCCAAAGATGCCTACCAGGAGTTGATCTCCAGGGATTTTCCGGATTTCGATATAGATGAGTACATCGAAGAGCAGCGTCTGGAAGCTGAACAAGCCGGGGTTGAACCTGAAATCAAGGTTGTTGAAGCCACGGATGCAGAACAAGTTGAGGGCAAACGCCGAAAGTTTGGAAAGAAAATAGTCTCTAAACTTGATTTCAGCGGTGATGGAAAACTGGGTTTTGATGATTTTGCCAGTGGCGCTAAGCGAGCAGGTAGGGCGACTAGCTCAGCAGCCAAAGATGCAGGCCAGTCCATCAAGGATCTGGAAGCTTCTGCTCTCAAAGCTGGTGCTCAGAATGTGGTTTCCGGAGCGGGTAAAGCGATCGGAAGTGTGGATCCTAAAGGCATTGCCGGGGCAACGGTGCGAATTGGCAAGAGCGCGGTTGGAATCCAGGGCATTCAGAACAGAAAATCCGCCAAGAACATTGAAAGAGTGTGTTCTGAGTACTACGAGTGCGCAGAGGAGATCACGGAGGAAAAGCGACGTGACCTTAACTATGTGATCACGGATTTCGGAGAGTATCGCCTGCGGGTCCTTCACCTTACGGTGGGGCGATTCCTGGAGTACCTCACAGAGCTCAAGCAGAACAACGCCGCCAAGGAATATGAGATCCTCATGGGAGCGGAGTTCAGCTTTGAGAAGCTGGCTGAGATGGAACACCTGGACATGGCTGCCAGTGAGGCACTGCGTTCCACGGCCGTGGCGGGTGCCTTTGGACTCGCTGCATTGGTTGGTACCCCTGCAGCGGTGACCGGTGCCGTCGGAACGTTTGCCGCAGCATCAACAGGAACCGCAATCTCCACTCTCAGTGGTGCTGCTGCCACCAATGCCACGATGGCCTGGCTGGGTGGTGGGAGCCTGGTAGCAGGAGGCGGCGGAGTAGCTGCGGGTACGGCTGTGCTGACAACTATCACCGCCAGCACTACCGGAGTTTTTGCAATCCTGGCGGCAGGAACAATTGTCTCCGTTCACTACGGAAAGAAACTTACTGAGGCGAAAGAGTACGAAAAGAAGATCGGTGTTGCAGTTGCCGGTCTGGAGAAATCATGGGTGGTGATGGATGGAATCAAGACCCGCACCGTGGAACTCCGGGAGGTTACCGAGGAGCTGAAGTGGAAGACGATTTTCGAGTTGGATAACTTGGAAAGCCTCATTAAGGATTTTGATTTCCAGGATCCCGATCATGTCGTGGTCTTTAATAAGTGTGGCGTGCTGATTAAGACGATGGTGACGCTCGCTCAGATTCCCCTGCTGGATGAGGATGGAAACCTGAGCTATGAGAGCATGAAGATTTCCAGCAAGGTCCGTTCAGTGCTGAACACGGAGGTTTAGGCATGGCACAGGATTACAAACAACTGTTTCAGCTGCTGTATGAGGAGTTCGGCGATCAAATCATTGAACTGGCCAGGGAAGCAGTTGATAATAGACGGCCACACCAGCCGAATCATTTGAACGGGACAGATGACGAGGTTGTCTCTGATAGTGATGAGAATCTGGGGGATGACCTGAGAGAAGATCTTGAGGGTTCATCACAAGTGAACTATCACGATGCTGCAGACTTCGAGAGAAACTTTGTGCAGCAGTTGCAGGTTAATGCGGTGAGGGACTCCGGCGATGTCGTAGTCGCACTGCAACATCTGATTCTGATGGCCGGCGAAGTGGCTAAGTTCGATTCTGCCCAGCAGACGGTTCGAGTAGGAATCGCAGCGGAGCGGGATGTGGCCCTAGCGAAGATCGAGATGCAGAAGACCGTATTAATCGACTACCTGGATAAGTCCTTTGATGAGCGGAAAGAGAACTTCCGCCGGCTATTCACAGTGGTTGATGATGCTCTGGAAAAGGACAATATCCAGCAGCTGGCGATGGGACTGGATGGCATACTCCGACTGGCGGAAACTTCGCCGTTCAAGGACCTTGAGTCCATTGAATCAACAACGTCTGCGCTCAACGATCCCAATCATCAGTGGGATTTCTGACTAGTCTGCATACTCAACCTTTACCTCGCCGATGCCTGAGTTGATGTGGATGTTCAGCGGTGGGGCATCCATATCGGCACGAGCATTGAGGCCCTCCACGTCACAGTGTGCGGTGCCGATCCCGGTTGTGCAGGTGAGGTTGACGGGGATATTTTCTGGGAGGGTCACGTTGACTTCGCCCACCCCTGAGGACACCTGGAGGCTGTGTTCCTGCTCCAATGGTGTCAGGGCAGTCAGATCCAGGTTCAGTTCACCGATCCCGGAATTGTAGGTGTCCTGGAGATTGCCGTTGGTGGGGGTCAGTGACAACTCTCCGAGTGCAGTCCCGTCGCCCAGGTCCGTGTCAATGTTGTACACCACTGCTCCGAGCATCATTGAAGACACCACGCCAGCCACCAGGAACCCGCCGAGCACCCAGGGCCAGACGCGCTTCTTTTTCTTCTCCGGCGGTTGGGGAACGTGCTGGATATCCCAGGTGTTGTAGGTGGGTGCCAGGGGATCCCAGGCGGGGGTTTCCTCCCGGTACTGCTGGGCAAAGGGGGCACTGTATCCGCTGACCGGATCCATGCTGCTCAGATCCGGTTGGGGCTGTGGGTAGATATTGGGGTTGTGGTTGGGAGTAGTCATTGTGGGGTCCTGTGTCGGGTCGTAACCATTGGCAAGTAATCCGAGAGGTGGGAGGGGTTGTTTCCGGTGCAGTCCCCACCACATCGCACCGAGGAGCACATAGGTGAGCAGGGAGGCGGAACCGAAGAATTCCATGGCGCCGGAGGTGAAGACCCCTGAGAAGAGAAGGAAGAAGATCAGCAGCCACCAGCCGTGGGTGCGGTCCTGTGGGTGGTCTGGTTTCCAGGTCGCCTCGAGAGGTGAGACCGGAACGGAATAGCGGGGCATGAGCATCCACGCCAGGAGGTAGGCGGCGACACCGGCGCCGAGGAAACCGAACACCACAAACGCCAGGCGGACCAGGATGGGATCAACCTGGTAGCGGACACCTATTCCTTCACACACACCGGCAACCTTGGCGTTGCCGCCCTGCCCGGAGGGGAGGCGGACAGGGCGGGTGTGCCACATCTGGCTGAGAGCCCCGGTGACTTCCACGGCAGGGGAAGGTTCGGGGGTTTCCTGAGCGAACGGCATGAACCGGGGCTGCTCCTCATAAGTGCTCATAACGTCAATTGTGGCCCGGCGGGTGCGAAAACAACATGGGGGGAAGCCCTGAACTTGACCGCCTCAGGGTGTTCCCTGATGGCCGGGCGAGAAGGCCACATGACAAGATCGAGGCATGAGTAATACACCCGCGCCGTATACCCCGCAGCCAGCGGGGCAGCAGCTAGAACCGTTATATCCCAAGTTCACGCGCTCCCGTGAGGGACGCGTGGTGGCCGGCGTGGCCTCCGGACTGGCGCAGCACCTGGGTGTGTCACTGTTCTGGGTCCGGGCGGTGCTGATCATCTCCTCCCTTCTCAACGGTGTGGGGTTGGTGGCCTACGCACTGGTGTGGATATTCACTAAGATCGGGGAGAAGAAGAGGGAGGCGTCGATAAGCACCCCGCGCCCCGCGCGGATCACGTCCTGGTCGCTGGTTGCGCTCGCCATTGTCGGCGCCGGTGCCTCGCTCACGCTCACCACCGGTTTTGGCTTGGCGACGTTCATTCCAATCGCCATCGTGGGCATCGGTGTGTTGATGGTGTGGATCGCCTACGACAGGGGGCTGGAGTCCAACACCAATATCGCCATCATTGCCGCAGGCGGGGTGCTGGTGCTCTCCGCGATCGTGGTGGTGGTGATGAACTGGGACGGACAGGCGAATTTCGTTGCGTCCCTGGCCACCGTGGTTCTCACCCTGCTCGGTGTGGCAGCTCTGGGCGTGCCACTGTGGGTTCGTCTGTGGGATCAGCTGGGGGAGGAACGCGCGCAGAAAGCGGCCGCCGATGAACGCGCCGATATCGCCTCGCGCCTGCATGATTCCGTGCTGCAGACCTTGGCGCTGATCCAGAAGCGCGCAGAGGACCCCGGGGAGGTGATGCGTCTTGCGCGTGGTCAGGAACGTGAGCTGCGGCAGTGGTTGTTTGACTCGCAGGATAAAACCCCGCAGACCACCGGTACTGTCTTCACCGCCCTGGAACGGGCATGTGGTGAGGTGGAGGATCTCTACGGACTGCGTATCGTGCCGGTGACCGTGGGTACTGATGAACCACTGACCGATGAAACCCACGCCGCGGTGCTGGCAGCGAGGGAAGCGTTGGTGAATGTGGCCAAACACGCCGGTGTGGATACCGCAGATGTGTATGCGGAGATCATGCTCGGTGAGCTGAGTATTTTTGTGCGCGACCGCGGGTGCGGATTTGATCCGGACAATATTCCCGACGGACACCATGGTCTGGCGGAATCAGTGCATGGCCGCGTTGAACGCGCCGGGGGGACGGTCCGGATTAAATCCGCGATCGATGACGGCACTGAGGTTGCCATCACGATGGGGGTGTGAGGATTGTCTTAGACGGTGTTGAGCGTTGCCGCGGCCTTCGCGATTGCGTTGCGCACGGTCTCACCGTAGACAGGGTGCTCCATGCCGAGTTCAATGCAGGCGACGATATAACCGCCTGGGTTCCCCAGATCATGGCGCTGACCAGAGTGGATCAGGATATGGACCGGGTGGCCTTCCTGTATGAGCAGGTCAATAGCATCGGTGAGCTGGAGCTCCCCGCCCTTTCCCGGTGTGATGCGACGCAGGGCATCAAAGATGTGGCGGTCGAAGAGGTAACGGCCCGTGGCCACGAATGTGGAGGGTGCCTCTTCGATGGAGGGCTTTTCCACCATGCCCTTGACCTGTTTGACGGTGGGTTGGCCCTCAACATCAGCGATATCGAAGACACCGTATTTGGAAACCTCTTCCAGTGCCACATCCATCGCACACAGCACGGTTCCGCCGAACTGCCGCTGGACCTTGAGCATCTGGGAGGTGACACCGATCGGGAGGACCAGATCATCGGGGAGCATCACGGCGAAGATATCTTCATCGTCATCGAGAGCATTCTCGGCGAGACCCACTGCATGGCCGAGGCCCAGTGGCTTGTCCTGGACCACTCCCTGAACGGTGATGATGTCCGCTGCGCGGGAAACCTTGAGGGCTTCCGTGGTTTTTCCTTTTTCCGCGAGGTGTTCCTGCAGTTCGGTGAAATCACCGAAGTGGGCGAGAATTCCATCTTTGGACGGCGCCGTGATCACAGCCAGTCTCTGGGCACCGGCCTCGGCGGCTTCTTCCGCAACGAGCTCAATGCCGGGGGTGTCCACGACTGGAAGTAGCTCCTTGGGCACCGTCTTGGTGGCTGGAAGGAACCTGGTGCCAAGACCAGCAGCAGGGACAACAACGGTACGCAGACCGCTGGTGGGGGTGTGATTCGCTTTAACCATTCATCAATCTTAAGCGGGTGTGGCGTGAAGCGCCTGATTAATAGGGAATCTGAGGACCTCCTCAGGGGGTATATCCGATGCAGTTCACCGAATGAGAAACACTGGTTGACATGCGGGGAATGACAAGAATGCGCCAGGCGGAGTATCACGATAAAGGATCAAGGTAAAGCATTAAGGCAGTGCGTCAAGGCCGAGTAGTCCCGCGCTGATACCGACAGTTGCCAGAATGACAGCGATGATGACCAGGAGGGGATTGGAATCAGCACTGGAACCTGAGCTTGCATCAGGCCCTGAGGCTGCAGCGCGTTCTGCCACGGTGATGGAGGTGGAGTCGGAGAAATATTCATGATCACTCAGGAACCTGATGGTGGTTTTACCAAGATCAAGGGCGGTGACAGTGGTGCCCACCGCGGTGGCAATGCTGTTATCACTGGATTCAAGGGTCCCGGGGAGATCGAAACCCTGGCCATTATGCATGATCACATCAGTTGATTCACCCGGTGCCAACCTGGAACGTGAAGGTGTGAGAGAGAAATGGCGGGTGATGTCTTCTTCCGGCACAGCGAGGCTGAGGGGAGTGTAACCATCAGACAGAGGTTGGGTAGATGAAGGCGCAGAGGAGTGGTGGGTGACGTAGAACCGATCCACCGCCCCGACGCCCACGTGCGAGTTGCTGGGATTGAGCACGTTATAGAGATGACCTGAATCATTGTTGGATATGCCGTTGGAACGTCGCAGATAACGCTCCTCCCCATAGGTCAAAGATTTGAGGCAGGCTTCCACCGTGGCATGTCCCTGACAGAGGTTTTCTGCATAGGACTGCGATCCACCTGGCACAAAGGCAGTGAAGGGGCTGGTGTCATTGGCACGATCATGGGTGATGCGCCCGGAGTATTTCTCCTCCACAGCCCGCTGCACCGCGATCCGCTCCATATCCCCACTCCACTGGAGACCATTGACGTAATCATCCCGGGTCAACCCCTTTGAAGCGACAGCCTCCCGAAGTGATCTGCCGTTGAAGGGCACATTCCTGTCATACATATCTGCACGAACCTGACGCAGATAGGGCAGTGACACACTCTGAACCTCAGTCTGAGCCAGGTTCACGGTGGTGCCGATCTCCACACCCGGCCCCAACTCCACATTGAGGCTTGTCGACGGTGCTGCCCCCACCGGGGCAGCGAGACTCGTGGTGAGGGCCACTGCGGTGGTGATGGCCGTGGCTACAGATATGAACAAGGATCGGATCTTCACGGGAGCAACCGTATCCCGGGCAGAGTGGGGGAGAAGAAAGACAGTGGGAGTGCTAACCCTGTGTGGGTGGGGGATTATCGCACGCTGTGGGGACTCCGCCACCCCCTGGGTGCATCACTAGCGGTAACCTGAAAAGCATGGTTCAAGTGTTTCTGGTTGATGATCACTCAGTATTCCGTTCTGGTGTCAAGGCGGAGCTGGGTGATGCAGTCACCATCGTCGGTGAAGCCGGCACCGTGGCTGATGCCGCCACCGGGATTGCAGAGACACGACCGGACGTGGTGTTGCTTGATGTCCACATGCCCGACGGTGGCGGCCTGGCTGTGATCCGGCGGGTCATTGATGCCGGGGTGGAGACCATCTTCCTGGCGTTGAGCGTCTCCGACGCGGCAGAGGATGTCATCGCGATCATCCGGGCAGGGGCCCGTGGTTATGTGACCAAGTCCATCTCCGGCGAGGAGCTGGTGGAGGCCATCAACCGGGTGAACTCCGGTGACGCCTTCTTCTCACCACGACTTGCCGGTTTTGTGCTGGATGCCTTCGCGGCACCGGATTCCACCGCGGGAGCAGGAATCGTAGACGCACCCGAGAAGGACGCCGCGGTGGAGAAGGGTGCTGTGATCGATGATCCCATAGTGGATGCGCTGACCCGCCGTGAACTGGAGGTTCTCCGTCTATTGGCGAGGGGGTACACCTACAAGGAGATCGGCAAGGAACTGTTTATCTCGGTGAAGACGGTGGAGACCCATGCCTCCAATATTCTGCGCAAGACCCAGCAGTCCAACCGCCACGCACTGACCCGTTGGGCGCACTCGAGAGATCTGGATTAATGGCACGTAATTCCAGGGGTTCCACGCCTGCGGGCCCGGACCCTGATGACAAATTTGACCGCACAGCTGCGAAGTTCACCTTTCAACCCACCCGCACCCTGTTGTTCAGCATCATTTTCACCGCTCTGGTGATGTGGCAATCCGGCTTCACACTGTGGTGGGCCCTGCCGATCTGGTTCGTCGTCTGGGCTTTCTTCATTCTCGGCCACAGTTTTTACAACTGGGCCAACCTCAAGCTGATTGAGCTGGGTCGCAGAAATAAGAAGATCATGGACGAGCAGGAGAAAGATCGCAAACCCAGGCGGTAGGGGGTTGGCCTTGTTTGGGGCGTTACGTGTCCCGGCCAGGCTTTTCGACGAAAGCCAGAGCCCGGCTTCCATCCACATGCGGGAAGGTCACAAACATCCAACCGCTGACCGCCAGCCACACTAAAACCGTGACCCATAGCGCGGATCCGCCGAGCAACGGAGCGATCATGAGGGCCAACCAGGTGAGAAACAGCGGCAGCAGCTGGCCGATGGTGGGCACCACGCTGACATTGTGTTGAATCCGATAGGTCTTCATCTGTCCCCGGTAGGGGTGGGCCAGGGTGATGAGCAGGGCTGCGGCGAGACAGGCCGCCATGACACCGAATCTCACACCGGGTGCGAGGACTGTGGTGAGCACAGCCACGGCAGCTCCCACCAGCGCGGATACGCTGATGCGCACGATGGGTGGGGTCGGGATCGGAGTGATGTGGGATCGCATCTGGGTGTAGCTGCTCATGGGGTCCATAAGGGTTCAGCCTAATAGAAGACCGGCGAATGACCATTACCAGTGATGAATGAGATGGGGGAGGCTCGCCGGATGCTGGGGAGGTGGCTAGATCTTTTGATGGCGAATGAAAGAAACTATGCTTGACCACTGCTTCCCCTGAATAAAAAAGGGGTGATAGTCGGGGGTGTAAAAATACTTTTTAAGTACAGGGTGGGTATTTTGTATTAAGTCTGTACTTTTTCTGTGTGTTCTCCACGGAAATACTGTTTGTTTCTGGACATCAGTGCCAGAACCCAGGTTGAGGATTCAATGTCTAAATCAAAATTTATCGCCGGGCTTACTTCGGTAGCTATTTTTGCCACCTCGCTATCTGTAGTTCCGGCTGCATCGGCGGTTCAACTGCATGGCGAAGAGCGCTCCGGGCGTCCGATCTGCGTTGCGACCCTGTCTGATCGTGAAACTCAGGTGTCCAAGGATTTTTTCCAGACGCTCATCAATGAGCACCTGGCCCTGGAATCTGAACTCCGGGCGCTTTTCCCAGGGATGGAAGCAGAGTTTGAGGACGTGGATCGCCGCCAAGCGGCAGGTGAGTCCTTCATCATGGGTTATCCCGCGCCCCTGCGAAATCGCATCTCAAATGCAGGGTTCGCCTATGGTGAGCTTTCATTATTCTTCTTTACCAACTCCCCGGATCACGTAAAGTATCAGGATTTTGCCAAAAATGGCTACTCGGTTGAGGTTGAGATCGCTCCCAACTGGACACAGGCTCAATTTGAAAACTACCCGTTTGGAACCGCACCTGTAATCGCTGCCGGCGCCAATTGGGGCACTAGTCAGTTCACCTATGCTATTAGGGCTGAAAAAGAGATCAATAAATACGGAATCAGTGAACTGGAGTACTCGGTACCAAGTGCAGCTCTGCGTCCGATCATTAATCCCCATAAGGTGCGGGTTGAATCGATCAGTGATCAGTTCAATGAATCCTGGAATTACTATGCGCTCGATCGGGCTGCAACCGCCTGCTTGCAGTCCTATGAGGCGGGGAACTTCCCTGAACCGGAGTCTGTTCCCACCACCACCTATGCGCCGACAGTAACTGTCACCGCTAATCCATCCACTGTGGTCGTGACTCCTGAGCCATCGACGGTGACCGCCGAGCCATCCACCGTCGTGGTTGAGCCTGCGCCGGTGACCACCACCGCTTCAACAGAAACTGTCACGGTGACCCCAGAGCCTGTCACGTCTACGGCTCCCACAAAAACTCTTACCGAAACCCCCGCGCCGGTCACCACGACTGTGATCCCAGATCCGGTGGTGACCACAGCTCCGGTGGAGACTGTTGTGGAGACCCCGGCACCGGTGACATCGACGGCAGCTCCCCAGACCGTCACTGCTACTCCCGCTCCGGTGACCAGCACTAAGGAGCGTGAAACAGTTGTCCTCACCCCAGCTCCGGCGACCTCCACTGCGGTGAAGCCAACTGTGACAGTCACTGCTGAACCGACAACGGTCACCACCACACCCACGGTGACTGTTTCTGCGGACCCTGTGGAAGTTACTGAATCCGAGGACGCTCTGGTGGAGAAGAAGTCAGAGGGTATGGGTGTTCTGCCGATCATTGTTGCGATTCTTGCAGCCATCGGGGGAATCGCTGGAATCTTCCTGAGCAACCCAGCCATCCTGCAGGGTTTGATCTAACCCTTTCATTTTCACGATGAGGACATTGCCCGGCCTGTTCACTATTTTTACTTGGTGAGAAGGCCGGGTTTTGTTATTCAATATGGTGGTGGATCGGTGGTCGCCCCATCCTGGGATAGCCAGTTGCGTGGGGGACGAAAGTAGTGTTAGCTGGATTTCATGAATAGAACAGACGTTCGAGGAGTGGGTGAGGGTGATTCTCGTTCATCACCCCCCAACCTCACCGGAATGGACAGGGCGGAGCGCATCCGGGCGCTGCGTTCACAGATGTCCGCGATGGGCGCGGCTGTTCCACAACTGGGGGAAGGGCCTGAACAGGCTCAACTGAAACCTCCGCCCAAGGAGAGCATTGTTGCAGTTCCTGAGATCTTTTCTGGTTTCCTCCCGGGAGGAGGGCTACCCCGTAGGTCAGTGACTCTGCTCCAGGATCAACCGCTGCTGGTGGCTGAACTCCTTTCCCACATTACTGCCGGGGGCGGATATGCCGCGATGATCGGCTGGAAGGAATTCTCCTACGCCGGTGTGATCGCTGCCGGTGGTGTGCATGAGAACATCATTGCGATCCCTGATCCAGGTGCCGAACCGCTCAGTGTCGTGGCGGTGCTGTGTGAAGGATTGGATCTTGTGATTTACCGGGGGCCGGAGATCACGCTCTCCCCTGTGCGTGCGCGGCCCCTTCTGGGCAGGCTCCGCAAGGGAACCGCCACGCTGTTGATGGTGGGCACCCGGGTGCAGACACCGGCGGTGACGGTAGAGGCGGACATCACGAACTACCTGGGTATAGGTGCGGGGGAGGGGCGTATCCGTGGCATAGAAATGCTGATCCGGGTAACCGTCAAGGGACAGGCACCGGCGAGCGGGACAGTGATGATTGGCGGATCCGGGGAAAGCGAACCCCTCCCTGCCCAGAAGAAGAGAACAACCCTCAGGGTCGTGTGAGGAAGCATCATGCGCATCATGGCACTGTGGTTTCCTGATTGGCCGGTGCAGGCGGTGCGCTTGAACAGGGAGGATACCGAGGAACAGGGGCAGCCCCTTGCTATTGCAGCACACCACCGGATCAAGGTATGCGGGCATTCCGCCCGCAGACGAGGTGTTCGACGTGGAATGAAAGTTCGCCAGGCACAGGCTGTCTGTCCCGAACTCACCGTTGTGGAAGATGATCCTGAACGCGATGCCCGCCTGTTCGAGGGGATTGTTGCATCCCTCGGGGAAGTGGCCCCAAGCGTCGAGGTGCTCCGGCCCGGACTGGTGGTCATCTCCGCCGACGCAGCTGCCCGCTACCACGGTTCAGAGGAGATTGCGGCCCAGATGTTGATCAGTGCTGCTTCCCTGCCGGGCGTGGATATCGTTGCGGGGATTGCGGATGAGATCAATACAGCAGTAATAGCCACCCGCGTGGCGGATGGCGGGGTGGTGGGGGACGGGGCGTCGATAAGCTTTCTGCGTGCGCAACCCCTCGGGGTGCTGGTGGCGGAGGAAGCCCTGGGATGTGCGCGGGAGGTGGTGGATGCCCTGGGTGATCTCGGGATCCAGACCCTTGGTGACCTGGCAGATCTTCCCGTGGGTTCGGTTGCCACCAGGTTCGGCAATCCCGGTCTGCGATGCCACGATATCGCGACCGCCCGGCAGGCACGCACAGTCGCACCGCCGATCGATCATGTGGATTGGGAGGTCTCGCATGTGCCGGGTGATCCGATCCAGCGGATAGATGTGGCTGCCTTTATGGCACGTAACCTGGCGGTGCAGCTGCATGCACGTCTGGCGGAAGCCGGTGTGGTGTGTCAATTGCTGAAGGTGACAGCTGATTTCACCGATGGAACCAGCAACAGTCGACTGTGGCGCACCACCGAACTTCTGACGGAGGCAGCAACGGCGGATCGTGTGCGGTGGCAATTGGATGGTTGGCTGACGGCGCGCGGCGTGACCGATGAGGACGATCAGGGTGGGATCACCGCGTTGTGGCTGACCCCATTGGAATGCGTTCCCCCGGCGGTGGCCAGTGACGGGCTGTGGGACACCGGCACCAGCCAGCGCGCCGTTGCCCGGCAGGTGATTGAGCGGGTGCAGTCCACCCTGGGGATCACCGCCGTGCTGCAACCCGTGCCCACTGGGGGCCGGGGGATAGCGGAGGGCATCACCCTGGTGCCATTTGGGGACAAACCGGACCAGGTGCGGAATCCAGAGGGTACGTGGAGTGGCCGACTGCCAGCACCGTTGCCGGCCCGCTTGGGAGGCGGTATCAACCACCCGGCCTCCCAGGTGGTGCTGATCAGCGCCACCGGCACACCGGTATCAGTGACCGCCGAGGTGCTACTCAATGACGCACCCTATGCACTGGGGTGGGGCGCCCGCCGTTATCTCGTGACCGGGTGGGCGGGACCCTGGCCGGTGGATGATCACTGGTGGGCAGGCGATGGGCAGCGATATGCCCGCCTCCAGGTGGTGGGGCGGGCTGTTGACCAGGAGGCCGGGCTGGGTGCCTGGCTGCTGATCTGGATGAAAGGCAGATGGAGAATTGAAGCTATCTACTAACGCCGGAGATGTATCGGCTTAATTGGCGAGGACATCAACAACCAGACGGTGTGGATCCTGCAGCACCGTCACCGAGTAGGGGTGCTCGGAGTCCAGACCGATCACGAACTGGGAGCGGCCCTCGAAAGTCCCGGCGCTGATGACTTCCGTGACCAGGCTGCCGGTGCCCTGCACGGTGCCGATCTGTGGATCTTCCATATTCAGATCGAAGGGGTAGACGGTGCCGTCAATGTTGATGTTCAAGGCGGTTGCACCCTCATAATTGATGGTGTTTCCGCTGCCCTGCTGGGTGGGTGTGGTCGTGTAATCCATGAACCAGCCCGGCTCACCCTCACCAATGAGGTCAAAGACCACACGGTCAAAACCCGCATGCGATCCGGTTCGAACATCGGTCACTAAAAGCTGTGCCGGAACCTCTGGGCGCAGTGTTTTCATACTCATGTCAGCGGAGCCGAGCGGGGTCGGTCCTGCCGAGGCGGTGTCTGTGGTTGATTCCCCATCCGCCGTGGCGACCATCGTCTGGGTGGGGGACCCATCTGCCTGGGTGTCCTGGGTCCCGCAACCGGCAAGGGTGAGGGCACTGATACCCAGAACAGCCATGCCGGTTAATTTGAAGCGCGGTTGAGTAATGAATGGTCGCTGCACAATCATCCTCACACCGTAACCTCCAGGGGTGCCTCTGACCTAAGCGAAAGGATGGGTTGGGGTGGATTGTGAACGAATCGTTGTAAAGGCAGCGAAGAAAGCTCAGCGCTGCTCCAGTTTTTACCATCCACCCCTTGTCTCCGACGACTGGGAAACCGGGCAATGATCTCTTCCAGGCTCTAAGAGTCCTCGTGGTGGCAGAAATCCCCATGTCAGAACAATCTGACACGGGGATTTCAGTGACTCTTGATGCGAGGGGGGAGCCTATCGTCGCATGATCTTCTTCGATAGCCAGTTGCCCAGCAGCTGGGCTGCCTGGACGATGATCACGATGACCAGGACGGCCACGTACATGACTTCGTTGTCGAAGGCGCGGTAACCGTAGACGATGGCGAAATCACCGAGACCACCGCCACCGATATAACCGACCATGGCGGACATGTCCACGATGGCGATGAACAGGAAGGTGTAACCCAGCACCAGTGGTCCCAGCGCTTCGGGGATGATCACCGTGCGGATGATGGTCAGTGGGCTGGCACCCATTGCGCGCGCGGCTTCGATCACGCCGGGATCAATGGTGACCAGGTTCTGTTCCACGATTCGTGCCACGGAGAACATCGCAGCCACCACCATCACGAAGATGCCGGCATCACGGCCGATGGATGTGCCCATCACCGCGATGGTCAGCGGTTTCATGGCCACGATCAGGATGATGAAGGGGATCGGGCGGACGAAGTTCACCAGCACGTTCAGGACTGTGTAGACAGCCTTGTTCTGCAGGATGCCGCCGGCGCGGGTGGTGTAGAGCAACAGGCCCACCACGAGACCGAGGAAACCTGAGACCACCATGGTGATGGCCACCATGAAGAGGGTGTCCAGGATGGCGTCGCGGAAGGTGCCGCCCAGGCGGTCCCAATCGGCGGCCATGATCATCTGGTTCATCGGGTGATCTCCTTGATGGTCGTGGTGCGGGTGAGGGACCGGTAGAATTCTTCGATCGCTGCCTGATCGCCGTTCAGGCGGACGGTGATTTTGCCGAATGACTGCTGCTGCAGGGTGGTCACGCCACCGTGCACCACGTTGATCGACACACCATTGTCAGCTGCGGTGGCGGAAGCCGCGAAGAAACCGGAATCCTCGGTGAGGTCGACGGTGAAGAGTCGGCCCTCATGGGAGAGGAGATCCTCTGCCTCCACCATGTCCGGGGTATTGCGCAGGGCGGTGGCCACAAACCGCTGGGCCACGTTGGTCTGCGGGTTGGAGAAGACATCGTAAACGCTGCCGTATTCGACGACCCGGCCAGCCTCCATGACGGCAACCTTATCGGCGATGGAGCGCACCACCTCCATCTCGTGGGTGATCACCACGATGGTGATGCCCAGTTCCTTATTCACCTTGCGCAGGAGTGCCAGGACTTCCTGGGTGGTTTCGGGGTCGAGGGCGGAGGTTGCTTCGTCGGCAAGCAGCAGGGAGGGGTTGGTGGCGAGCGCACGCGCGATGCCCACGCGCTGCTTCTGTCCACCGGAGAGCTGTTCGGGGTAGTTCTTGCCCTTGTCGGACAATCCGACGAACTCGAGCATCTCCTTCACGCGGGCCTTGCGCTGTGCCTTGTCCATCTTCGCCAGCTGCAGAGGGTATTCGACATTGCCCTCGGCGGTGCGGGACTGGAAGAGGTTGAACTGCTGGAAGATCATGCCGATGCGGCTGCGCAGCTTGCGCAGTTTTGCTTCAGGCATGGTCACGATGTCGGTGCCATCGAGCAGCAGGGAACCTGAGGTGGGGGTATCCAGGCCGTTGATCATGCGGACCAGGGTGGATTTACCGGCACCTGAGTAACCGATGATGCCGATGACTTCACCGGGTTCGACGGTGAGGGTGACATCATCAAGAGCGACCGTTTCAGCATTCTTGTTGTTGGTGAATACCTTGGTCACTCCACGGAATTCAACGCGCGTGCCCGGGTGGGGGCTGGACGCAGGTGTAGACACAGCGGTGTCCTCGATTCAGAGGTGGATCGGAAAAAGACAAAAGAACAAGAAGACAGTCTAACGCCCCGTTGGGGCAGAAGCGACGCTGGTAGTGCGTCGAAAAGCTCACAACGGGGCGTTGAAGGTAACGCTGATTACTCGCTTGCAGCCTGGAGGCGGTCGAGGATCTCCTGCAGCTCATCAGCTGGGCGGTCCACGGCTACCGAAGTGCCCTTGGAATCGCGGTCAACAGCGGCCTGAACATCAGCGTCGTGCCAGAGCTCAACCAGGCGGGCGATGTTCTCATCGTCCTTGTTCTCAGCCTTAGTGGCGAAAATGTTGATGTACGGCTCAGCCTCTTCGGAGTTCGGATCATCTTCGAAGACAGCCAGGTTCGGGTCGATGCCGGAACGCTCGAGGAACGAGTTGTTGATGATCGCCGGGGTGCCCTCCTGGTAAGCGGATGGGGTCTGGGCTGCATCGATCGGCAGGACGGAGACCTGAGAGGCCTCTTCATCGATGTCGGCTGGGGCCGGGGTGATCAGGCCGGGTTCCCGCAGGGTGACCAGGCCAGCCTGGACGAGGACGTTGATGGCGCGGCCCTGGTTGGTGGCGTCATTGGGGATGGCGACCTGCTCGCCCTCAATGCCGTCGAGGGAGTCCTGGTCCTTCCAGAACAGTGCCAGTGGAACGATCTCGGTGGAACCAACCGGGGTGAGATCCTCGCCTGCGCCGACGTTGTACTCAGCCAGGTACTTCAGGTGCTGGAAGAGGTTAACGTCCAGCTGATCCTGGGAGAGTGCCTCATTGACCGGTGGGTAATCAGAGAAGGAGACGATATCCAGGGTGATGCCCTCTTCAGCAGCCTTATCCTCAAAAACGGTCCAGGCTTCCTTGGTTGCATCGGTGGTGCCGATGCGGATGGTGACGTCGTTGCCACCGTCGGTGGTGGCGCTGGTGCCATCGGAGTCAGAGCCGCAGGCAACCAGGGTGGTTGCGGCGAACAGGCCCGCGAGGGCGGTGGTGGTGATACGACGAAGCTTCATGTATTCGGCATCCCTTTTATCTCAGGTGGGTGGGCGATAGTGACAGTGTTTAGGAGATTAGCATTCTAGACCAGGTTCTGTACAGCTCGGTCTAGTTTGGGGTGTGGGCGGGTTGGGTGGATGGTCATGCTCAGTGGCCAAAAGTGATTGGAAAGTTTGTTCTAATGAGGTAGTTTTGGGATATGGAATGGGAGACCGGGGCGGGGAGTCTTAATGGAAGGCCCTTGTCCTGGTCTGCGGTGGAGAAGATCCTCTCCGGGAAGGTTGTGGACACCCCACGTCCGGTACAGCACCAGCCGGAGACTGAGGGGAAGCCGGTGCGTGCAGGCGAGCCGGCGCGTGCGGGGGATGTGGCTGGCGCACCGGCTCGCGCACCAGCTGGTGCGTCTGTTGGCGCGGGGCTGTCGGCGCCCACCCCTTTCGCCGAGCTTCACGCTGCGAGTAGTTACAGCTTTCTGCGGGGCGCATCTGATCCTGAGGCGATGGTTGCCCGCGCCCATGAACTGGGAGTATCGGCCCTTGCGCTGCTGGACCGGGATGGTTTCTACGGTGCTGTCCGCTTCTCTGAGGCTGCGGCAACCGCTGGTCTGTCCACCGTATTCGGCGCTGAACTTTCCCTCGGTGAAGGGGTTCTCACGGTGTTGTGCAGGGGGTTGGAAGGATACCGGCGCCTCAGTCATCTCATCGCCTCCGCTAAAATGGTCACCGGGGCAAAGGGGGAGGTCCATTATCCGCCTCTGCCACTCATTGCCCAGCAGGCGGGTGGCCATTGGGTGGTGGTGGCTGATATCTCCTGGCGCAAACAGATCGATCAACTGATCGATTACTTCGGGGAGGGAAATGTGGTGCTGGAATTCACCTCCCGGATGCTGCCCGAAGACGCCGATGATCATGACATTTTGAGAAGTATCCAATTGAGAACAGGCCTGCGCGGCATTATCAGCACGACACCCACAGCAGCCACCCGGGATCAGGCACGGCTCGCAGGTGCCAAGCACGCCCTGGCACTGCGCAACTCCCTCTCCGAGGCTGCAAGTGAACTCCACCCCATGGGTGGAACGTGGCTGCGCAGCGGTGAGGCACTACTGCGCGCCCACCCGTCCTGTGCGGATCTGCTGTCCACCACCGTGGACGTGGCCCGGGAGTGTGCCTTCCCTCTTAACCTGGTGGCACCTGATCTGCCCCGGTGGGATACTCCAGATGGTCACACTGAGATGACCTGGCTGACCGAGTCGGTCCAGTCCCGCTTTGACCGCCGTTATCGTTCACGCTCCCCGCAGATCCGGGAACAGGCGCAGAAACAGATCGAGCATGAGCTCGATGTGATCCAAAAGCTGGGGTTTCCGGGCTATTTTCTCATCGTGGATGACCTGGTGCAGTTTTGCCACACCGCTGACATCCTCTGCCAGGGCCGGGGCTCGGCTGCCAACTCTGTGGTGTGTTTTGTCCTCGGCATCACCAATGCGGAACCCATCTCTGCGGGCCTGCTCTTTGAACGGTTTCTTTCACCTGACCGCGATGGCCCACCCGATATTGATATTGACATTGAATCCGGTCGCCGCGAGGAGGTGATCCAGTATGTCTACACCAAATACGGTCGCGATAATGCCGCGCAGGTGGCCAATGTGATCACCTACCGCACCAAGGGGGCAATGCGGGATGCCGCCCGCGCCCTCGGTTACCCGCAGGGTGCCGCCGACGCCTGGGCCAAGGGCACATCCGAGCCCCCGGACGATGTGGTTGAGCTGGCCGGGCAACTCACAGGCCATCCCCGGCACCTGGGCATCCACTCCGGTGGCATGGTCATCTGTGATCGACCCATCGCCGATGTGGTGCCCACCGAATGGGCCCGTATGCAGGGCCGTTCCGTGGTGCAGTGGGACAAGGATGATTGCGCGGCGGCTGGCCTCGTGAAATTCGACCTGCTTGGCCTGGGCATGCTGGAGGCACTGCATCACATGATGGATCTGGTGAAAGAACACCGCGGCACCACCATCAACCTCTGGGAGCTGGATCTCACTGAACCTGAGGTCTATGACATGCTCTGCCGCGCCGATGCCGTGGGGGTGTTCCAGGTGGAATCCCGCGCCCAGATGTCCACCCTGCCACGCCTGAAACCCCGCACCTTCTTTGACCTGGTGGTGGAGGTGGCACTCATCCGCCCCGGCCCCATCCAGGGCGGCTCCGTGCACCCCTACCTGCGCCGACGCAATGGTGAGGAGGCGATCACCTATGATCATCCGGTGCTGGAGAAATCCCTCGGAAAAACACTGGGCATTCCGCTGTTCCAGGAACAGCTCATGCAGGTTGCCGTGGATGCCGCCGGGTTCACCGGCGGGGAGGCCGATGCTTTACGACGCGCCATGGGCTCCAAACGTTCCCCCGCCCGCATGGCGGCCTTAAAGGCGCGTTTCCACCAGGGGTTGAAAAACACCCAGGGCATCACCGGGGATACCGCCGATAAGCTGTGGAATAAGATCGTGGCCTTCGCCGCCTATGGCTTCCCGGAATCCCACTCCCAGTCCTTTGCCTCCCTGGTGTATTTCTCCGCGTGGTTCAAGTACCACTATCCGGCGGAGTTCTGTGTAGGTCTGCTGCGAGCACAGCCGATGGGGTTCTACTCCCCGCAGTCATTGATCGCCGATGCCCGGCGCCACGGCGTGGAGATCCTCCCCATCACCGTCAATGACTCCGGCGTGGAGGCTGATGCACCGGATGGGAAGATCCGTCTCGGGCTCAACCTGATCAAAGGGCTGGGCGATGACGCCGCCACCCGCATTGAGCAGCATGCCCCGTATACCTCGATCCAGGATCTCTCGCGCCGGGCTGATCTCAGCGTTGCCCACGTGGAGACCCTGGCCCGTGCCGGTGCCCTGGACTGTCTGGGGATCAACCGACGCGAGGCACTCTGGCAGGCCGGCATTGCCGCCACCGAACGCCCCGGCATGCTGCCTGGTCTCTCGGCCATCGACGCCCCGGCACTGCCCGGCATGAATGCCTTCGACCTGATGGTCACCAGCATCGCAGCCACTGGTGTCACCCATGATCAACAACCCATGGCGATGTTGCGCACCCATCTGGATTCACGTGGCATCACCCCGGCAGATCAGCTGCTCCACGGGGTTTCCGATGGCACCCGGGTCCGGATCGCCGGGGTGGTCACCCACCGTCAGCGCCCCCAGACCGCCTCGGGTGTGACGTTTTTGGGCCTGGAGGATGAGACCGGGCTGATGAATGTGATGATCTCACCCGGATTGTGGAACCGTCAGCGGGTACTCGCCCGCACCGCCAGGACGCTCATCATCCGTGGGATCGTACAGAATGCCAACGGCGCGGTGAATGTGGTGGCGGATCGACTAGAGCCACTCCCCGTGGGGGAGTGGCTCAGTAGAGGGGCCAGGGATTTCAAGTGATCAAAGCTGCTGTTTACCGCTGTTGTCCGATGAAGTTTCCTGCTGTTTCAGCAGAAACTGGAAGGCTTATAGCTCTCCCAAACCAAAAGCTGTGTCTATGAAACCAGACCGGCAAGAGAAGAAACTTCCATGAAGCAGACTTCCAGTAGTGCCAGGGGGAGGCGGGGAAACCCTGCCTCTACCCGGTTGTGTCCATCGCCATGCCAGTATCCCCTTCGGCAATGGTGCTGTGCACAGGACAGGGCGTGGGCAAGCAGCTTTTTATACCAGGTACACGCTGATCAGGGTCATGGACACCACGGCACCCACCAGGTAGTTGAGCCAGAGGAAGACCTTCCAACTGCGGTTGGCATCTTCGCAGGTGGCATCGGTGATATTCCAGAACCGGCCAGCGTTGAGCACATAGGTGATAGCGGTGATGCCCACAATCCACGCAGGTGAGGGCAGCAGGAACACCAGCCCGGCAGCACCAATGTAGAGCACAGTGGCTAAACGTGTGGCACCGCGTGCGCCCATCGCCGTGGCGATCGAAGCCAGTCCGGCTTCGCGGTCAGCGCGCACATCCTGGACCGCGCCGAGGATCTGGCTGGCCATGCCCCAGAGGAAGAAGGACGCCAGGGCGAGCCACATCGCGGTGGAGATATCCGCACCGGTGATCGTGGCACCCACCAGCGCCGGGGAGGTGAAGTGGGTGGAGGAGGTGATCGCATCCAGCAGCGGACGCTCCTTGAAACGCAGGCCCGCCGCGGAGTAGGCGATGACCGCAAAGACCGAGATGGTCAACCACAGGGCGGACATCCAGGTGCCTGCAGCATAGAGCACCACCAGGAAGGGGATGGTGGTGATGGCGGAGGCCCACAGCAGGGTGGGGTGGTACTTCTTGGGTACCACGGCACCCTCGACACCGCCCTTGCGGGGGTTGCGGATGTCGGATTCATAATCGAAGACATCATTGATGCCGTACATGGCGATGTTGTAGGGGATGAGGAAGAAGACCACACCCGCCCAGAACAACCAGTCTAGCTGGCCGCCACCGAGCAGATAGGCCAGGCCATAGGGGAAGGCGGTGTTCACCCAGCTGATGGGGCGGGATGAGGAAAACACAATGCGGATTGTGTCCATCATGATGGTTTACGCCCTTTCAGCTTCAGAAGGTGTGTCAGTTTTGCGGAACATGCTGCCCGGCAACCAGATCGCCGGGATCAGCAGGGCGGCGAAGAGGGGATAGAAGAGATCTTCCAAGGGGATCAGGCCGATCCAGATGCCTAAGTGCTGGGCATCGCCATAACCGAAGAGATCAGCCCACACCATGATGTTGTCGAAGATGATCGTCAACACGAACAGGATGAGGGTGGTCGACAGGGTGACCACGGTGATCTTCCTGGTGCCGTTTTTCCGCTTGAGCACAAACGCGATGAGCGCAAACACCATGAAGGGGATACTCATGAGTACATAGGTCATGGTCGGGCCCCCTTATCACCGGTCATTGTGGTGGAGCCGGTTGCCACACCTGGATCACCCCTGCCCGTTCGTTGTTCCGGCAGTGGGGTCTTGAGCACAAGACTCACCGCGGAGGTCAGGTTCAAGGTGAGATAACACAGGAAGAACAGGAAGAACAGCTCCTCAATGGGCAGATGGGGAGCTAAGTCGATGCCCGTCATATAGGGGGAGTCACCGCGGTAGAAGGTGCCGGTGACAATGCCGAACACATCCCACAGGAGAAATCCGGCAAAGGTGATGCCGATCGCCAGGGCTGCACGACGTGCGTCACGGAAGAAGGCGAGCTTCCACCGGTGATCACACAACACCATGCAGCCGATGAAGACGATCAGCAAACCTAGGTAGACGAAGGACATCAGGAAATCGGTCACGTATTTACCCTACTGATTCAGCAGCATTGGGTACTGGCTCCGGTAGTGGTCCGGGGGTTGTGTCGGAGTGGAGTCGTTTGAGGATATTCTCCGCAGAGATCAGGCACATCGGGATGCCCACGCCCGGCACGGTGGTGGCACCGGCGTAGAAGAGGGTGTCGATCTTGCGTGATTTATTGCGCCCGCGCAGGAACGCGGACTGCGCCAGGGTGTGCGCAGGGCCGAGTGCGCTACCGAGCCAGGAGTGGTAGCGGTGCTCAAAGTCAGCGGGTCCCAGGGTGCGCTTGACCATGATCCGTTCGCGCAGATCCCCAATGCCGGCCTGGGCTGCGATCTGTGAGATGGCATGCTCTGCAATGGCGTCCACTGAGGCAGAAGCCTCAGGCATGTACGCATCACCATGGCCGATGCTGCTGGTGGCCTTCACCGGCACCAGGACAAACAGGTTCTCAGCACCGGCAGGTGCCACCCCGTCCTCGGAAGCCGATGGCTTGGATACGTAGATGGATTCTGAGGAGTTGGAGGGGCGGGTCTTCTGTGGCCCGTCGAAGACCACGGCGAAGTCATCGGTCCAGTCCTCGCTGAAGAACAGGTTGTGGTGGTCCAGCTGGGGCAGCTCACCCTCCACGCCAAGCAACACCAGAACGGAACCGATACCCGGGTTGCGGGTGGACCAGTAACGCTCCGGATAGGTGCGCAGTTTCTTCGGCAGAAGGTTGTTCTCCGTATGGTGAAGATCACCGGCAGAGACCACGATATCCGCCGGGATCTTCTCAGCCTTCCCGCCGTGTAGCACACTCACACCGGTGGTGACTGTTTTGCCGTTGACATTCGCTGTGTCAATGGAGGTGGCCTCCGTGGACAGCTGGAAGGTCACACCGTGCTCCACCGCAAGGTTGTGTAAGGCGTTGACCACCGCGGTGAAACCACCGACCGGGTACTTAACGCCCTGCACCAGATCGGTGTGACTCATCAGGTGATACATCGACGGCGTGCCCTCCGGACGGGAGGACAGGAACACCGCCGGGTAGGTGAGTACCTGGCGCAGGATCGGGGTCTTGAACTGGCTGTTCACATAGGATTCGAGCGAACGGGTCAGCAACGATGCGAGCCGCCCTGCGCGGGTGAGCACATCCTTGTGCAGCAGCGGGCCGAGCTGGGAGAATGTGTTGTAGAGGAACCGGTCGATCGCAATGTTGTAGGCATCTTCCGCACCATCGAGGTAGGTGAGCAGCTTTGCGCCGGCACCGGGTTCGATGGATTCAAAGAGTGCGGCGGCCTCCTCACGTCCGGTCGGTACATCAACCACGGAGGTATCACCGGAGAACACCCGGTAAGCGGGGGTGAGATCCACCAGTTCCAGGTGGTCTTCTGTCCGTGTGCCAAAGAGGGCGAAGAAGTGGTCAAAGGCTTCAGGCATGAGGTACCAGGAGGGGCCGGTATCCCAGCGGAAACCATCAAAACCGTCGATCTCCAGGGAACCGGCACGTCCGCCCACAGCACTGTTCTTCTCCACAACGGTGACATCCCAGCCATCACGGGCCAGGAGCGCGGAGGTGGCAAGGCCTGCCACACCGGCGCCGATGACAACCGCTGTTCCTGGTGTGACGGTGGTGGAGTTCTTGTGCCCGGTCATGCCGACTTCTTTCTGTAGATACTCATGGCTAGCCCCCTGGCGGTGGCCCGGCCCAGGATTTGAAGCTTGGTTAGCTGGGGAATGCTGATGCGTTCTTCCAGTAGTTTCTCCGCCGGAGTCTGTTCGATCCGGTCGGTGAGGCCCTCGAAGAGCAGGGCTGCGGCGATCACACCTATCCGTGCCTGCACCGGCAACGCGGAGTAGGTGCGATCGGCAGCTTCCAGATCGATGCGGATATCCGCGATCAACTGCTGCTTTTCACTCTCCATCAACGCACCTGCAGTGGTGCCGGGGAAGTAGGTGCGACCCAGGTCCTGCTGATCCTCAGCCAGATCACGCAGGAAGTTGATCTTCTGAAAAGCAGCGCCCAATGCACGGGCACCATCTTTCATCTCTTCCTGACGGCGGGCACTGACTGGACGCCCCTGGTTGAACACGCTCAGGCACAGTAGTCCGATGACTTCAGCAGAGCCATAGACATAGGCCTCGAAACTACCCGGGTCGTGCTCGTGGGCGGTGAGATCCCGGCGCATGGAGGCGAAGAACGCCACCACGTGCTCCTCCTGGAAGTTGCAGCGCCGAGCGGTTTCTCCATAGGCCTGCAGCACCAGATCGGTGTGGAAGTGCTGTTCGGGCGAGGCGAGGACTGCGGCCTCGTAGTCGTCGAGAAGCTTCTCCAGCTGTGCGGGCGTGTAGCCCGCAGCCTCGGCGGTGCCATCGACGATCTCATCGGCGATGCGCACCACCGCGTACAGGTTGCGGATATCACGGCGGATCTGCGGGGACAGAAGCAGCGTGGACATGCTGAAGCTCGTGGAATATCTCTTGATCACCTGGTGTGATGCCTTGACGGCCACCCGGTTGTAGAGCCCCAGCGCACTGTGGAGAAAGGAGGCAGACCGGGGTGAGCCGGCGCCTGTCGGAAATCCCTGGGTCATGCCTTTATGAGCTCCTCATCCTGCGCAGCGCGTGCCTCATTACGGGCAACCTCGTCTTCATGCTTCTGGGTAGCAAGCTTAGACGGCCACCAGACCTTTGGGCCGATATCGTAGAACAAAGCCGGGACCAGGAATGCGCGGACCAGGAAGGTGTCAATGAGCACACCGAACGCCACGATGAAGGCGATCTGCGCCAGGAAGAGAATCGGGATCACATACAGTGCCGCGAAGGTGGCGGCCAGCACCATACCGGCAGAGGTGATCACACCACCGGTGACGGTCAGGCCACGCAGAATGCCCTGCCTGGTGCCATGTTTGGTGGTCTCTTCCCGCACTCGGGTGATCAGGAAGATGTTGTAGTCAATGCCCAGGGCCACGAGGAACACGAAACCGTACAGCGGGACCGCCGGGTCCGCGCCGGGGAAGTTGAACACGTAGTTGAACAGGAGCGCCGAGACACCCAGGGCGGTGGCGAAGGAGATCACCGTGGTGATCACCAACAGGACCGGCGCGATGATGGAACGCAGCAACACCATGAGGATCAGCAGGATCACCAACAGCACAATCGGGATGATGAGGGTGCGGTCCTTGATGGACGCCTCGTTGGTGTCCAGGGCAGTGGCGGTGACGCCACCAACCAGGGCATTGATGTTGTCATCGGCGAGGTTCTGGCGCAGTTCGCTGATGGAATCCTGAGCTTCCTTGGAATCCGGTGCAGCGACAAGGGTGGCCTGGATCAGGACCTGGCCGTCCACCACGGTGGGTGCCGGCGCCGGGCCGGGGCCCATCGCCATGATGCCCTCAGTGGTCACCGGTGCGGAACCTGCGGGGGAGTCGGAGCTGGAGACCGTGATGCCGTCAAAACTGTCATTGGCCAGCAGAATGTCCGCAATGGGCTGCAGGTTGGCTTCTTCAGTGACCACGTAGGCCGGGCTGCCGGAGCCACCGGGGAAGTGCTCGCCCAGGGCATCCTGACCATCACGGGCCTCGGAGGCTCCGAGGATCAGATCGGACTGTGAAACACCGTCGGCCTTGAGGGTGGGCACGAAGGCGGCACCTGCGAGCAGGACGATGAGGGTGGAGACCCAGATGGCGCGGGGGTGCTTCTGCACCAGACGTGCGACCTTGGTCCAGATGCCCTTGGATGGCATGCCGTTTTCTGACCTGACCACTTCAGGTTCGTACTTCGGGCGCTTCGGCCAGAAGGCGACACGGCCGAACACGAACAGCAGAGCAGGCAGCAGGGTGAGTGCAGACAGCATGGCGAAGATGATGCCGATGGAGGCCACCGGTCCCAGGGTGGAGTTGGATTTCAGGTCACTGAACAGCAGGCAGAGCAGACCGGCGATCACGGTGCTGCCTGAGGCCAGGATCGGTTCCACAGAGGCACGGATCGCCTTGAACGTGGCCACGGCCTTGTCCCGGTGCTGGCGAAGTTCCTCGCGGTAACGGGCGACATAGAGCAGGGAGTAGTCGGTTGCGGCACCGATGACCAGGATGAACAGGATGCCCTGGGTCTGGCCGGAAAGCAGGAGGATCTCCCACTTGGCCAGCCACCAGACCACCAGCAGTGCCGTGGCCAGCGCGAAGATACTGGTGGCCAGTACCGCGATCGGCAGGATGAAGGAGCGGTACACCACGATGAGAATGACAAATACCGCCGCTAGTGCCACGAGCAGCAGCAGGCCGTCAATGCCGGCGAAGGCGGCGCCGAGGTCGGCGCTGAAACCGGCAGGTCCGGTGACATAGGTGGTCACATTGTCCGGCGCCTGCGAGCTCAGGGTCTCAGAGAGCTTGTCGACGACATCTGCAATCTCAGCATCGCTACTGATCGGGACAAATGCCTCGAGTGCCAGCCCATCTTCTGAGGGAATGGCAGGGGAGACACCGTTGGCGATGCCATCGACGTCTGAGAGTCCTGCGATGATACCGCTGAGATCGCCGATCTCTGTTTCAGTCAGCGGCTCCTCGCCGACCATGACCACAATCGCGGGGATGGAATCAGAATCACTGAACTCACCCAGCAGCTGCTGCACCTGGGTGGCATCGGAGGACTCCGGAAGATAAGCGGTCTGGTCATTGGAGGAAACCTCACCGACCTTGCCAAAGTAGGGGCCACCCACTCCGGCGCCGATGAGCCAGACGAGGATGAGGACTGCGGGGAGAAAAATCCTCACCCAGCGGGCAGGACCAGACTTCTTCTGATCCCCGCCCTGCGCAGAGGCAGGGCGTGCTGTGGTGCGAGTAGACATGGGGCGTCGCTTCCGTAATAAGAGAAATGAAGGATAAAAGTTTAAGACAGCGTCAGGCTATGGTGGCGGAGTGCTATCAGGATCGACGGGTGGCCAGCTGATCAACCTGGGCGAGCAGAAGGTCAACCACATCGCGGTTGACCCGGTCGCTCAGTTCCCTGATGCCGACCCGGCAGGCCTCCAGATGGTTCTTGATGGTGCTGCTGGAATACTCCTCCGCGCCACACTGAACCAGGAGGTCACGGATCTCCTCAGCCTGACTGGTGCTCAGGTCACCGTTATCGAAGTTGACCTTGATCTCCTTCCACAGGGCTGTTCCGCGGGCAAAACCGATGATGGTGGTTTCTTTTCCTTCGCGAAGATCAGAGAAGGAATCCTTACCGTGTTCAGCGGCCTCGCCGAAGGTGGAGAGGTAATCATCCTGCAGCTGATAGGCGGTGCCCAGCTGGATGCCGATCTCCCCGACCCCGACCTCGTCCTCTTCCGACAGTCCGGCCAGGATGGCGGCGGCACGCAGAGGCAGCTCGAAGGTGTAGGTGGCCGTTTTCAGGCGACTCATCTCCAGGGCGGTGGTGATATCCGGGGTGATGGCCTTGCTGCTCAGGCCCACGTCCAGGAATTCCCCGACGATGCTGTCATTCATGGTGTGCTGGAGCAGATCCAGCAGACGGAGACGGTCGGCATGGGGAAGATCAAGACGTGCGAAGATCTGGTGGGCGGCGGCCAGGAAGAAGTTCCCGATCAGGATCCCGTTGGACTGTGCCCAGTGCAGGTGTTCAGGGTGGGGGCCGGAATCGGAGAGATTATCAGGATCACGCTGTTTGAGAATCTGGCCGATGAAGTTCAGCTTGCCCCGGCGGTAGAGATCCCCGTCGATGACATCATCATGAACCAGGAAGGAGAAGTGCAACAGCTCCGTGGCCACGGCGATCTGCAGGGCCGCATGATGGTTGTCGCCCTGGTTGTTAGGGTCATCCCGCCCGTCACGTGAGTCACGCTCTGCCAAACCGGCGATCATGGTGCGGTGCAGCCCCAGTACCAGGCGGGGCCGGACGAGCTTTCCGCCACGTAGTGCCTGGAACGCGGTGTCAAGGCACGCGCGGAAGTCCGGGCTGTACTTCCTGCACTGCTCAGAAAGAGACGCGAAGGTGCGATTCAGTTCCCGGTAGATTTCCTCATTGAAATCGAAACCCGGGGGAGCTAACTGCTCTGTCGTGATTGTCATGCCGTCGTCCATTTCGAAAATCGCTGTGTCATTTGTGCCACCACACTTAACTTCCAAGATGTCCGACAAACATCGCGGGGATACGTGGCCGTTTGAAGGCGGTATGGAAGAAAGTGTACCTGCAACGCTACCGATAGTATCCTAAAAGTTAATATTGGCAAAGCTTAACTTTATCTGACATTGAAAGAAAAAAGGGTTAACATAAGGCTATGCAGGATTCGGATAATACGAGCGGGGACGGATCATCGCTCAACAACCTCTATGACGTGAGGTCGAGTGACCCTCGAAGTGAACTCATAGATCGTTCTGATATGACGCCGGAAGATATAGCGCAGATCGGCCGTCTGATGAAGGCGTTATCCGGGCTGCGGGATGTTGAACGCGCCGTGGGCCAGGCTTCGGCGCGTTATATGGAGCTGAGTACGCAGGACATGAGAGCCCTCCACTATCTGATAGTGGCGGGTCATACCGGTGAAATGGTCACACCCGGAATGCTGGGCACCCACCTGAAGTTATCGCCTGCGTCGGTGACCAAGATGCTCAACCGTCTGGAAAAGGGGGAACATATCATCCGTAGGGTTCACCCCATCGACCGCAGAGCGTTTGCTCTCGAGGTCACGGAAGTTACCCGTACAGAGGCCATGCAGACACTGGGTAGGCATCAGGCTCGTCGTTTTGATTCTGCCAAGCGTCTTAGTCCTGATGAGCGCGAGGTGGTCATCCGGTTCCTGGAGGATATGACCAAGGAGTTGTCCCTGGCCAACGCCTCCTGGGCGGATGGGAAGCCGCCTGCCGCTTGATTGCGGGGTGCGTGAAACTTGGGTCAGGCCCCACGAGGAAATAATTCCTCGCGGGGCCTGGCCCATTTTCACTGCTTGCAGTGTTAGATCGTGCAGAGTGGTGCCGGATTGTTCATGCCGCCTGCCGCCGGGACGGTGACGAATGCGCAGGACCACCAGCCGCGATCCTCGGTGATGTTGCGGACCTTGGCCCAGTCCTCAGCGCTCAGGTCGGGGGTACGGGAGAGGACGAAGCCGGAGAGGCGGTTCGGGCTTCCGACGATGGCCAGGGAGTAGTCATCTTCCAGGTAGGTCACGCGGTAGTTTGGCTCGCCACCCTCGGTCTGGAATGGGACGCCGCCGAAAGTGACCTTGAGGGAGGCGTCTGAGCGGACATCGGCCTTGCCGTTGATTACGGAGGGTCCGAAGGGTGTGTTGCAGGAGTTGACCACGGAGATGGTGTTGTCATCGATGACGCCATAATCGGCGGTGGTGTCACTGGAGCATTGCAGGCTGTAGGGCTGGGGGATCGCTGCAACCTGGTACCACCGGCCTTGGTAGCGCTCGAGGTCCACCTTCTGGTCGATCTCGGGCAGGGCCTGGTTTTCTGGTGTGGAGCTCAGGTTGGCCACCTGGGAGGAGCTGCCTGCGAGGCGGCCCCCGTCGAAGATGTCCTGGGCCTGGGCGGTGGATGCTCCGAAGATGGAGACTGCGGAGAGCAGTGCGGCGACCGTTATTTTTTTGCTGAGACGCATGTGCGTTCTTCCTTTCTCAAAGTTTATATTATCTTTTTGGTTACTAACATCTGAAGTATAGTACATGGCCGTGCAGCTGACAGTATTAAGCGTAGAGTGATTTTTCCGTGAGCGAGTTTTTGGCTGCTCAATGCGCAGAGATCCACTCTGATCGCCCTTATCCACCGTGATAAGAGACACGGTTTTTCTCTATACTCGCCCACATGAACAACGGACTAGAGCCCACACTGAATTACCGGGCTCGGCACCCGGGTCGTCGCGTCCTGGTTACCGGGGCCACAGGTTATGTCGGTGGTCGCCTCATCACAGAGTTGCTCGCCGCGGGTTTCACCGTGCGTGCCACATCCCGTAAGAGGGAAAGCCTCGAGCGCTTCGATTGGCACCCCAAGGTTGAGATGGTGGAAGCGGATCTCTCAGAGCCGGACGATCTGGAGGCGTTGTTCTCTGACGTTGATGTGGCCTTCTACCTCGTGCACTCCATGTCTGGCAAGGACGTGGACTTTGAGAAGCAGGAGAAGCGGACTGCCGAGAATGTTGCAGCGGCAGCCGACCATGCAGGGGTGAAACAGATGGTTTATCTCTCCGGTCTGCACCCGCGGCAACGTGACATGCACGAGTTATCAAAACATATGCGCTCCAGGGAGAACGTTGCCCGGACACTCCTGGACAGTGCGACCCCGTCACTCATCCTGCGTGCAGCCACACTCATCGGGTCGGGTTCCGCTTCCTTCGAGATGATCAGGCATCTCACTGAACGTCTGCCGCTCATGGTGGCGCCTCAATGGATCACCAACAGCATTGAACCACTGGCCATCCGCGACACACTGCACTACCTGGTGTCCGCGGCGGATCTTGAAGAACCAGTGAACCAAGCATGCGATATCGGGTGCGGAAACCAATATGAGTTCGCCGACCTGCTCCGCATCTATGCGGATGTCCGCGGACTCACACGGCGCGTATATTCGGTTCCACTCAACCTGCCGATGGACATGCTCTCCGGCTTCTGGATCAGCCTGGTAACCCCCGTGCCCTATCAGTTGACCTTCCCGTTGGCACAGTCGATGGCGGAGGATGCCGTCACCGAGGAAAACAGCATCAAGTCCATCATCCCGGACCCCGAGGGCGGGTTGATCGACTACCGCGAAGCAGTGGAACTCGCCCTGGCCGCTGAGTCAGACCGCGGGGTGCCCACCTCCTGGGACCGCAGTTGGACTGAACAGGACCCACCCCCGGCCTGGGCCAGCCAACCGACAGATCCGGAGTGGGCAGGAAAATCCGTCTATCAGGACACCCGGACAGAAACCACCGACCTCACCGCCGAGCAGGTTTGGCCGATCATCGAGGGGCTCGGCGGTGCCAATGGCTGGTACTCGGCTCCCGCGTTGTGGCGGCTCCGGGGCATCGCTGATCGCCTCATCGGTGGCCCGGGACTTGGTGGACGACGTGATCCGCGCCGGCTGAAGCTTGGTGACCGCATCGACTGGTGGCGTGTCACCGACGTCACCCCACCCAACCGGCTGGTCCTCACCGCCGAGATGAAGGTGGATGGCAAAGCCTGGCTCATCCTGGAGGTCGAGGACAATGACGGGGGAGGATCCACTTACACCCAGCGGGCACTTTTTGAGCCCAAGGGTCTGCAGGGGTACCTCTACTGGTGGGCGGTGTCACCGTTCCACTCAGTGATCTTCCCGTTCATGCGCCGCAATATTCTCAAGGCCGCACGCGAGGGCATCCAGACCACTACTTGATCGCATCGTAGGCTTCGAGTGCATCCCGTCGTGATTCCTTCAGATCCACGATCGGCTCCGGGTAGTCGGGCGTGCCGTACTCCGGTATCCACCGGCGGATATAAGTCTCCTCCGGATCGAATTTGCGGGCCTGGGTTTCAGGATTGAAGATTCTGAAATAGGGGGAGGCATCATCACCACTCCCTGCGGCCCACTGCCAGTTGAATGCGTTGGACGCGGGATCGGCATCCACGAGTGTTTCCCAGAACCACTCTTCACCGTGACGCCAGTGGATCTGCAGATTCTTGGTGAGGAAGCTCGCCACCACCATCCGGCTGCGGTTGTGCATGGAACCGGTCGCCCACAACTCCCTCATGCCGGCATCCACCAGGGGGATCCCGGTGCGCCCTGCGCGCCAGGCCGCCATGACCACATGGAACTCATCCGTAGAGGTGGGGGACAGGGGATGGCGGCCGTCGATAAGCTTGGTTATTTCTTCTTCATCCCATGCCCACCCGAAGCGGTTGAACTGCGCGCGGACATTATCGGTGTCCATCTGCGGCAGGGCGTAGAGGCGGTGCCAGGCAAAATCGCGCCACAACAACTCCTTGAGAAAGACCTGTGCATCCTCGGCCTCAATATCTCCGCAATCGGCTGCCGCCGCCACCTCGGACCACACCCGATGGATACTGATCTCGCCGAAGCGGAGGTACGGGGACAGACCACTGGTGACCACTTTCGCCATCTCATCGCGGCCCTGTGCATAACCACCATGCTCACGCAGGCCGTCGAGGAACTTCTCCAGACGATCCAGTGCCGCCTGTTCGCCCGGAGAGCAGTGTGAGGCTAATTCGGTGGCCCAGAAAGGATCAATGACCTCTGGTTTGTCCAGGGGGTCCGTGGTCTCGGGGCCGGTCAATCCGGCAGGAAACGGATCACCCACCTGTTCGGCACGACCCTCCGCCAGGGGAAAAGCCGCCTTGGAGAACGGCGTGTAAACCTTGTACGGGGTGCCCGCGCCACTAGTGACCTCCCAAGGTTCGGTGAGCAGGAAACCAGGGTGGCTGTGTGCTTCCAATCCCTGGTCACGCAGCTGGGTCTTGATCTCCGCATCAATCTCACACCAGGGCTGATGATAACGCCGGTTCCAGGTCACAGCGCCGGCGCCCACCTGCGTCGCGACCTCGGCCACCACCGCCACCGGATCACCGCTACGACGCAACAGCGGCACACCGTGGGAAGCCAGATCGTGGTACAGCAGCCCCAGACTCCGCTCCCGCCACCACCGGGCGGCACCCCCGAGTGGACGACCAGGATTCTCATCAATGAACAAGCCGATCACCGGCCCACGCTCAGCTGCCCATCGCACAGCGGCGTTGTCACGTATGCGGAGATCGTCACGGAACCAGACAACAGTGGGGGAATCATGTGTGGAGGTCATGCCCACCGAGTCTAAAATAAACCAGCAGGTACTGTCTTGGTATCGTTCACGCACCACCCTTCACCGTGTAGAAAGTCCTGGGTCATGACACCCCTCTCGCCCCACCGCACACTCACCATTGTTATCCCCTGCCTCAACGACGCGGAGCTGCTCCGTGACTGCCTGGCATCAATCAACGCACAGACCATCGCACCCGATGAGATCATCGTGGTGGATAACGGCAGCACCGATAATTCCGTCCAGATCGCCGAAGAAGCAGGTGCCACGGTTGTCCATGAGGCGCGCCGGGGTATCACCTGGGCGAGCGCAGCCGGCTACAACGCCGCAGGTGGAGAGGTGATTGTGCGTATCGACGCCGACTGCACCCTCCATCCCGACTATCTCGCCCGGATTCATGAAACCTGGGATCGGGCATTACTGGACACCACTTCGTCATCTAAGACTGCGTCGTCTAAAACCGTGGTGGCGCTGACCGGTGTGGGATCCTTCGACCTGCCGGGGCAGCTGGGCGAGCGTATCGCTGACTTCTACCTCGGTGCCTACCGATGGGCCTCCCGGCAGGCACTCGGACACAATCCCATCTTCGGATCCAACTGCTCCATCAGCAGGACCTGGTGGGAGGAGGTGCGAGACGATATCGACCTGTCCAACACCTTCGTACACGAGGACATGTACTTCTCCTTCTTCGTCCGCCCGCACGAGACCGTATGGTTCCAAAAAGATCTGACCGTGATGATGGACCCGCGTGCCCTCTATGGTGCGAAACAAGTCTGGACGCGGGTGGCACGCGGATTCCATACCGTCCGCTCTGCCTGGGAATTAGAACCCGTGTACATCCGTCTGGTGCGTCGTGGTGTGGTGAACGCCTCGATCATTCCATCACAACTGCTGCCCCGGGATCTCAAGCCCCCTCTCGCCTGAACATCGGCGGGCAGGCACAATGGTGCCCATGAACCAACAGTCACCTGAGCCTCACGAGGGTATGAATCCAGTCTCACCGAATCTCACCAAGGCTCGGTACCTCGGGCGTTTGCCGTGGTTGGTTCTCGGTGTCATCGGCTTTGCGGTTCCAGGTGTGATGTTCAGCCCGTGGTTCCACATCGGCACCGCCATCATGGTGATGCTGCTGATCTGGCAGGCGTGGTTGATCCCACAGCAAGTGAAGAGACTCGGGTGGTTGGAAACCGGTGATGAACTACTGATCACCAAGGGCAGACTGTGGCACACCTACACCGTGGTTCCCTATGGACGTATCCAGTATGTAGATGTCACCGCGGGGCCCATTGAACGGGCGCTCGGCATGAAAACGGTGAACCTCAACACCGCATCAGCCTCCAGTGACTCCTCCGTGCAGGGAATTCCCGCAGAGGTAGCCGATGCACTCCGTGACCGTCTGGCCATCAAAGCCCGGGAGAGGATGAGCGGACTGTGAGTACCGATAATTTCCGTCGTGTCCATCCCCTCACTCCGCTCCTGAGGTTCTGGACCCTGATCCTGGCGATCCTTGCCGGCCTTGCCCTCAATATCAACGTCTCTTCCTGGCAGGCGATGTGGGGTTTTTTCAGTGATGACCACGACATCGCCATCTGGCCGTTCCTGGCCTCCATTGGTGGTTTCCTCCTGGCAGGTGGGGTTATCTGGCTCTTGTCACGGATCTGGTGGAAAGCCACGGGATTCCGTCTCACCGACGAGGAGATCCAGCACCGTCGTGGTGTTCTCAACACCCAGTTGCGCACCGCCCGTTTTGACCGAATTCAGGCTGTCGATCTGGTCGAATCCGTGATTGCACGCATCTTCCGCGTTGCTGCTGTACGAGTGGAAACCGCTGGGGGTGGAAATTCTGTCATTGAGATCGCCTTCCTCAAACGCGCTGAGGCCAATCAACTGCGTAAAGAACTCATTGCCGCGTCCCGGGGTATCACATCCCCGTCTGTGGCAGGGCACAGCAGTGTTGACGGCAATGGGGGTGCGGCCGGGGGAGTGTTTGAGGGCACGGTTGAGGGCACGGTTGAGAGACAATCGGGGGTTCTCTCGGGTGACCTCTCTGGTGATCTTTCTGGTGGACCTCGCCGTGGGCCCGGCGCGAAACAGAACGGGGGCCAGGCCGGGGCACCGTTCGGGGTTCCGTACGGCGACCCTGTCAGCGACCCCGTCAGCGATTTACACGGTGGACCCTACGAACACCATCAACTCAGCGAGCACGGCGCAGATGCGCAGCAGGTTGTGCCGCTGATCCCCATCACCCGGACATTGGCCAGTGCAGCGTTGTCGCTGAGCACCATCGTGTTGGTCTTAGGCCTGCTGGTGATCGCGTTGACACCACTGGGGGTTACTGCACTGATTCCATTCCTGGCGGGCTTGGCACCCACCGTGTGGAATCTCATTGACAAGTCCTGGAAGTTCCAGGCGGAGCTGCGTGATGATGTGCTCAATGTGTCCTATGGTCTTGCGGATCGTCGCAGGCAGTCGATTCCACTCGCGCGCATCCACGGTGTCAGCGTGGTGCAGCCATTGTTGTGGCGGCCTTTCGGCTGGTGGACGGTATCAGTCTCGGTGGCCGGATACGGTGCCGAAACCAAGCAGGGCGGGACGACCCGACTGTTGCCGGTGGGGTCGAGAGAGCTCGCCCTGCGGTTGCTGGAGGTGGTCGGGCCTCTGACAGAGGGGGAGATTACAACCCATGCCCAACCGGATGCCCTCACCCGACCGGACTATGTCAGCCCGCCCACCGCGAAGTGGGTGTCGCCGTTGGACCGCCGGCAGCAGGGTGTAACCCTGCTTGGTGAGTTCGGGGTGCCCCGGGCAGTTGTGGTGCATTCCGGCAGGCTTTATCACCGCATGGCTGTGATCGAGGTCAGTCATATCCAGGAGCTCACTCTGAGGCGCGGCCCCATCCAGCGCGTGCTCGGGCTGAGCACCGTGCAGTTGGATCTGGTGCCGGGTCCGGTGGCCATGCAGGGAAGTGACCTGCTCTATGCGGATGGCCGTCAGTTGGTGGAGGTGCTGCGTAGGCGCCCACTGCCGGAGTATGCCGGGCCGGATGCTGAGGCTGGCGGGGATTCCCCCGATGACCCGGGCTACGATTAATCCCATGCACATCTCAGATCTTCCCGATAAGACCCAGGACTATCTGAAGACCATCTGGGATATCACGGACCTCAACGGCGGGTCACCCGCCACTTTGGGGGAGATCGCGGAGATCCTGGATCAGAAGACACCCACGGCTTCCGAGGCGATTAAGCGACTGGCCACCCGCGGCCTGGTTCACCACGAACGATATTCCGGGGTCACACTCACCACCACCGGCCGCGCACTGGCGCTGGAGATGGTCCGCCGCCACCGGCTGCTGGAGACCTTCCTCCATGATGTGCTCGGGTACACCTGGGACGAAGTCCATGAAGACGCTGATCTGTTGGAACACGCAGCCTCCGACCGGTTGATCGCCCGGATCGACGCCCACCTCGGCCACCCGCGCCGTGATCCGCACGGTGATCCGATCCCCACTGCCGACGGGCTTATCGACGACCTCGGTCGCACCACCCTGGCCACCGTTGCCCCCGGGATCACCGTCACCATCACCCGGGTGCAGGACATCGATCCGGAATTGCTCCGCTATCTGGCACAACACGGAGTGGTCCCGGGCTCAAAGATCACCGTGGATAAGGCACCCTTCGCAGGAATTGTCGAAGTGGTGGTGGAGGAGACCGGACAGCGATTTCCCCTTGCAGTGACCCAACTCGTGCTTATCACGGTGCAAGGTGTAGATGACTGAAGGTGGGAAGGTGGAGGGGGAATGGGGTTCTAAACCCCCACTACGACATCGCATCACAGACATCAGTCTCCTGGACTACGACATCACTACTGATGTCTGTGATGCGATGTCGTAGTTGAGGATATGCGCGCCGGAACGCCTCACCGGATCTCAGGGTTAACCAACCAGGCTTTGCGCAACCACCTGGAAAGGCAGCAGATCCAGCATCACATCCCGCATGTTTCCAGATGCCACCAGGCCTATCTGGGTGATCACCGCGATGGTGAAACCGATGAGCAGGAGTTTATCTCCGGGGCCGTTTGCGCGGATGCTGAGAAACTTCGGTAATTTCAGGTTCCACCACCGTTTTCCTTTCCACGGCAGCAGTGGAGCAAACACCGGAATGCCCTGTTTTGTGGCCAGGTCTCCCAGCATATGGGTCAGGCAACCCACCGTGATGGCGGAACCCAGAACCACACCGAAGGATTCCTCTGGGACATAACTCCATACCCCGTAGGCCAGAGCGGCAGAAAGCCCTGTAACGATCAGCCAGTCAGTCTTCTTCGACCACTCGGGGAGTAGACCCCGGATACCCAGGCCTAGGAAGAAGAACAACAGGCCGATCACGGCTGGTTTTCCGAACGCGCCGATGACGGCTGTTGCCCCGGCGCCCGCCGCCAACGCTGCCCACACAGTATGGGTGACGGTGCGATGACCATTTCTGCAGTGCTTGTCCTTTCGCCCGCGGGTGACATTGACAAAGGTCTGGGCGATATTCTCCGTGAAGTGGGAAAAGACCTGCGTTACCGGCCCAAAGGAGCGAGACACCGTGGCGGAGGGAGAATCCAGATCTGGGAGCAGAGCGGCACCCGCGGCGAGACCTGCGTAGATGAAGGTTTCCTCTGCGGTTGTCACACCACCCCATTGCTCGGGCAGGAGTTGGGCCACGGCGAGTCCGACCGCGGCACCGCTCATCGCGTGGGTGGGTCCCATAACCATGCGCGATACACTTCCTTCGAAATTGCTGGCGATCACTATTTTTCTAATACTCTAGACCTAACGGTAGTCAGCATGTTTAACGCTCCCCTTGTTCCTCAAACCGTCTAGGTGTTCGGTCAGGAAAAACAGGGTGTGGCCGAATCTCCGGTGAAAAACGACTAGCGTGGGTTCATGGACGAACACGCATTGCTGGAAGCGGTCAGCGTGGCCCGTGGGGCCCGGAATATCGAGGTGTTCACGGGTGCCGGAATGAGTGCGGATTCCGGACTGGAGACCTACCGTGATGAAGACACCGGTGTGTGGTCGAAGGTGGATCCCCAGGCGATGGCGAGCATCTCAGCGTGGGCGAAGGACCCGGAGCCTATGTGGGCGTGGTATCGCTGGCGCGCCGGGATCGCCGCGAAGGCGGAGCCCAACGCGGGTCATCGTTCGATCGCCTACTGGGAGGGCAGTCATCTGGTGGACACAGTGCATGTGACTACTCAGAACATTGATAATCTTCATGAACGCGCAGGGTCTACCGGCGTCACACATCTGCATGGGAGTCTCTTCCATTTCAGATGTAGCGTCTGCTCCCGGCCGTGGAGAGACGACGGGGATTACCCGACCGAACCCGTCGAACGTCTCACCCCGCCGAGCTGTCCCTTGTGCGCCAATCCAGTGCGCCCGGGAGTGGTGTGGTTCGGCGAAGCGCTGCCCCAGGATGAATGGATGCTGGCGGAACAGCGCATGAATGACACTGATCTGGTGGTGATTGTGGGTACCTCCGGCATCGTGTACCCGGCGGCGTCCCTGCCCGTGATCGCCCATCAGCGCGGGGTGCCCATCCTGGAGATCACCCCGCATGCCACTGACCTCACCCAGATCGCCAGCTATTCCTGGCGTACCACGGCAGCCAGCGCATTACCTGCGCTGGTCAGGGAATTAGGGGCTTGATGCCCGTTCATGCCCGCCGACCCCCACGGGGTACCACTCTGCCATGATGAGAAGGCATGATGGAGGGCATGAAAAAGAATTTCGGAGCAGGAATGCTGAAAACCATTGGCACGACAGGTCTGATGGCTGTCGCAGCAGCAGGACTCGTGGCGTGTTCACCACCCAATGAAAACCCGGCGGCCTGCAATGACGTGACTCCGGAGGACACCGCGTTCGGTCAATACCTCGATGCCGGTGAGATTCCCACCACCGGTGACGAGCCCTTCCGCTTCGAGGTCACAGACAACCACTTTGATGCTTGTGACCGCATCAGCTGGCTCGGTCTCAGTGGTACCACCCAACCTGAAGGCGGTGAACAGGACAGCAGTGGTTTTGTGGTGTTCTTCCAGGATGGTGATTTGGTGACAGATCCGAAGCCTGTCCAGATGGGTGCCGCGCCCCTGGTGGAGCGCAATGATGCCGATGACCAGGCCACTGTCCAATTCGGTCATTACGCAGCTCCCGGCGAGGTTGTGACCATGGATCTGCGTGTGTTCACCTTCGATTATGTTGACGGAAAGATCGAGGTCGCTGATCGGGATGAGTATGACTCCTACGCTGAGGGGCGTAACCAGTTGAGCATGGCCGCCGACGGGGTGTGCTCCGCGGATGTGGAGGATGAATCCGGGGACACCGATGACGCGGCAGCCTCAGCAGGTTCCGCAGCGGCCTGCTGATCTGAACACTGATCTGAACACTGACCTAAACACCGATCTGCACACCCCCAGAGCCCCCTTTTGAGACAAGGAGCCGCATTCACATGTTCACCGATACCGACATGACCCATCTCCGGCGCTGCGTGGCACTGGCGGCTACCGCCCTGGACAAGGGCAACAGCCCCTATGGTTCGGTGCTGGTGTCCAAGCAGGGGCAGGTCCTGTTTGAAGATCACAACCGGGACGGGGACGGTGATAATACCCGCCATCCTGAGTTTGAGATCGCCCGATGGGCAGCCAGCAACCTCACCAAGGACCAACGTGCCGGATCGGTGGTGTACACCTCCACTGAACACTGCCCGATGTGCGCAGCTGCTCATGCCTGGGTGGGCCTGAATCGCATCATCTACATCTCCTCTGGCCAGGAGGTTGGGCAGTGGTACTCGGGCTGGGGTGCAGAACCCACCCCGGTGGCCAAGCTTCCCATTAACCAGGTAGCACCCGGTGTGAGGGTGGAAGGGCCGGTTGCACAGTTGACGGACAATCTGAAGGAGATCCACCACCGCTATTTCCAGCATCTGACACGTTAGACTCCGCCGGGGAAGCCCAGCTGGCGCCATGCCTCATAGGTGGCCACCGCCGCGGAGTTGGAGAGATTCATCGAGCGGCGCCCGTCTAACATCGGGATGCGGACCTCGTCGGTGATGCGCGGATGCTCAACATGAGCGCGGGGTAATCCGGTGGGTTCGGTACCGAATAACAGGGCGTCGCCGGGCTGAAAGCTTAAAGATGTAAACCATTTCGACGCCTGCGTGGTGAATGCGAAGATGCGCCCGGGAAGTGCGGCGAAGCAATCCTCGATGGTGGGATGGATGGTCACATCGGCCAGGTCGTGATAATCCAGGCCGGCCCGCCGGAGGTGTTTCTCCGTCAGGTCAAAGCCTAAGGGTTCAACTAAGTGCAGGTGGGCACCGGTTCCGGCGCACATTCGGATGGCATTTCCGGTGTTGGGCGGGATGACGGGATTGTCAAAGATGACATGTAGTGGTGGGACAGACATGGGAAAGATTGTAAGGCGTGGAATAATGGCGTAGGTGACTGCTATCAAACTTGACGGAAACCTGTACCGCGATGAAATCTTCGCAGACCTCGCGACCCGCGTCGCCGCACTGAAGGAGAAGGGCATTGTGCCGGGCCTGGCCACTGTTTTGGTGGGTGATGATCCGGCCTCTCATTCTTATGTGAAGATGAAGCACCGTGATTGTGACCAGATCGGTGTGAATTCCATCCGCAGGGATCTGCCTGCGGATGTTTCGCAGGAGGAACTCTTTGCGGTGATCGATGAGCTCAACGCGGATGACTCCTGCACGGGTTATATCGTTCAGCTTCCACTGCCGAAACACCTGGATGAAAATGCTGTGCTGGAGCGGATTGATCCAGCTAAAGATGCCGATGGTCTTCATCCGGTGAACCTGGGCAAGCTGGTGCTCAATGAGCCCGCGCCCCTGCCCTGCACCCCGAACGGTTCCATCAGCCTGCTGCGGCGTTTCGGTGTGGAGCTCAATGGGGCAAAGGTGGTGGTGATCGGTCGTGGCATCACCGTGGGCCGCCCGATCGGGTTGATGCTGACCCGCCGTTCCGAGAATTCGACTGTGACCCTGTGCCATACCGGAACCAAGGATCTTGCTGCAGAAACCCGTGACGCTGACGTCATCATCGCTGCCGCTGGCCAGCCGCATATGCTCACCGCAGATATGGTTAAGCCCGGCGCAGCTGTCCTCGATGTGGGTGTTTCCCGTAAGGACGGCAAGCTCGCCGGCGATGTGCACCCAGATGTGTGGGAGGTCGCCGGGTCAGTGTCCCCGAACCCTGGTGGTGTCGGCCCGCTCACCCGCGCGTTCCTCGTCCACAACGTGGTTGAACGAGCAGAAAAACTGGCGGGACTCTAGGGCCTCGAGGATATCTGCCGTGAACACCCCCATCCCTCAGTCCGAGATGCTGGCCAATCCCCACGACCGGGAACTCTCCCGGTCACGGCTACCTGTGGTCGTGCAGCGGATCGGGGTTTGGTTGTTCCTTCTGGGAGTTCTTGTGGCGTCGTTATTTGCTTTTACAGATCACTGGCGACGCGCCACGTTCACCCTTGGTGCTTCGATGATCTTCCTCGCAATCCTCCGTCTGAGCTGTGATTCCCACATCATGGGTCTGCTGGCGGTGCGATCCCGGCGTTTCGATGCCTTCTACTGCACCGTGATGGGAGCCTTGATGAGTTTCCTCGCCCTGTCGGTCGATTCTCTGGGAAGTTAACCCAGAGGGCGGATAAACCTGGAATCATTGATCCCCGCCCTGTCTGGGTGCCCATCCCTTTAACCTGGATCCACCGATGTAGTTCGGGTTCCAGCGGCGTGGGAATAAAAGAGATGCCCTTCTGGGCTGGGATAATACGACTTGTCGAAGGTCCGTATCCCCAATTCAGGAGGGCATCTCTCAGATGCAACTATCTCACACCCTTGCTGCGGTGTCAGCATCATTCGACGACCCGAACCTCGTGTCGGCCGCCGGCCTGGTCCCGATCATGCGCCTGGCCGACGAAGCCGGGCTGACTGCCCTGGCCCAGGACCGGTTGAGCGTACCGACCGACAAAGGCGCGAACGCAGGGGCCAAGATCGCCACACTTGTCGGCGGGATGACCGCCGGTGCCGACTCCATCGACGACATGGACCTTGTGCGCCACGGCGGCATGAGCACACTGTTCGACCGGATCTACGCCCCGTCCACACTGGGGTCGTTCCTCCGGGCGTTCACCTTCGGGCACGTCCGCCAGCTCGACGCCATAGCCTCCCGATTCTTGGTAGGTCTGGCTGCACAGGCCCCGGCCCTGGCGCCTGCTACCAGCAGTAACTATGTCTTCGTCGATGTCGACGACACGATCATCGAAGTCCACGGCCATAAAAAGCAGGGCTCCGGCTTCGGCTACTCCAAGGTCCGGGGCCTCAACGCCCTGTTGGCCACGGTGACCACGCCTGAGTCGGCGCCGGTGGTCGTGGCCCAACGACTACGCCGTGGCTCCTGCGGGTCCCCACGCGGTGCTGGGCGCCTGATCGCCGATGCGATCGCCACCACCCGACGCCTGCCGGGCTTGCAGCAACAGAAGATCCTCCTGCGCGCGGACTCCGCGTACTACGGCCACCCGAGTATCAGTGCCGCCATCAACGCCGGGGCGGATGTGTCGGTCACCGCCCGGATGACCAGCACCGTCAAACATGCCATCGCCACGATTCCCGACAACAGGTGGCAGACGATCCAGTACACCGACGCGATCTTTGACGAAGACACCCAGCGCTGGATCTCCTCGGCCGAGGTCGCCGAAGTACCGTTTATCGCGTTCAGCTCCCAGAAGAAGGCCCACCAGGTGCCCGGCCGCCTGGTCGTGCGCCGGATTCCGGAGCTGAACAAGAAGGATGTCGATCAGCCGGGGCTGTTCGACCTGCACCGGTTCCACGCGGTGTTCACCACCGCAGATTCTCAGCTGCTGGACACCGTCGCCGCCGACAAAACCCACCGACAGCACGCCGTGATCGAACAGGTCAACGCGGATGTGAAGGCCAGCGCCCTGGCGCACCTGCCGTCGGGGAAGTTCACCGCCAACGCCGCGTGGCTCGTCTTGGCGGTGATGGCGTTCAACCTCACCCGCACAGCCGGTGCCATCGCCGGTACCGGGCTGGCCAAGGCCACCACCACGACGATCCGGCGCGCCGTCGTTACGGTTCCCGCCCGGATCGCGCGCAGCGCCCGGCGGCTGGTCCTGCACTTACCTGAAAGCTGGCGGTGGGAACCGCAGTGGACTCGGCTGTTCGACCACACTCACTCCCCGCAGCCTGACCGCCCAGCCGACCCCTTCAGCGTGAGATGACAACAATTCGTGGAACAACCAGAACAAAGCGTGATCTGGGGACTGTCTCTGCTCGAAAACTCCGGACGTGCCCGACACCGAAATCAACCGCTCATCAAGGGCACATCGGTGGATCGAGGTTTAACTACCCTGCGGGGGCTGCAGCCAAGCTTGGATCCCGGAATACCGAGTGAACGGCGGAAGCACCCTCGTCTGCGGGGTGACCGTTGATATCCAGGAACACCTCCGGGCCATCTATCAGGAGGGATAAGCCGTCCTGATCAGGGTTTGCGGGGTTTTCGGACAACAGGAAAGTCGTCTCATCGATGGAATCGGCGATCCTGTCCCGTTTATCGGGGGACGTCCCTTCATCTCCCAGGCAGAGCCAGTCCGCGGTGACTTCGGTGATCAGATCTCTCTGGGAGTCGGAGAGATCGGCACCGCTGAGTCCACCGCCTCCGGGTGTGGTCAACGCGCGGAGTTGCTCTTCGCTGAGGCTGTGGTAGAAATCAACGGCTGAGTCATGGAGTGAAGTGACGGGGGCATCAGGGGCACGGAGGTCCGTGGTCTGCGTGATGCTCTCCGCATCGTGGCCGGTCATAGCGATATGCCCGGACTCCAGTGTCATCACCCCACTGGCCGCGAGCTGCGCGTGCAACCCGATCATGGGACCGTCCACAGTCAGTTTCCACCGTTCATCCGCAGCGGGAATCCGGGAGAAGTGAAGGTAGTGGGGTTCCGCCTCTGGCGAGCTGATGATGTGCCCGAGAAGCGCATTGGTTGTGGAGTAGGAGTTCTCATTAAGCAGTGATTCAAACACCTGCAACATGGTGACCTGTTGCGCCCGGGTCAGGTCATTGAGTAACAGACCTTCATTGAGGATCTGATGCTGTTGTTCCGCATCAAGATACTCCATGAATGCCCGCGCTGTCAGCGATGTTTGCCGGCTCGCGGTATGGCTCATGGTTGCGCTCTGTGGGGCGCTTGTCGACGCTCCGCTGGTTCCCGTTCCCATCACCGTCCCGACCCTGGGTGGTTCCGCATCCGACGCCTGACCGTCGGGGCGGTCAACGCTGCAGGCGGCAAACGTCAGACTGCCAGCAGCGAGTGTGGTGGCGAGCGCACATGCGGTGCGTCCACGGCGGGAGATCAACAAAGTCACATCCTTCAATGTAGGTCCGACACCATGGGTGAAGCGTTAAATTAGCTGTGAACATGTATCAGGATTGTTATGTTGCGCAGTAATGCCCTCCCTGACGGTGGTCATGGGAGGGCATTATGTGCAGATTATCCGAGGCGGGGCCGGCACCCCGTCACCTGATGTCAGGTGTGCAGATTTCTATCCTGGATTCCGGTCTTGGGTACCGCGAGCACCGCAATGAGGGAAATGGTGGAGATGACTGCGATGTAGATTCCGATGGACATGGACGTTCCGGTGGAATCCAGCAGCATCTCGGCGATCATCGGGGCGAAAGCTCCACCGATGATGGAACCGATTGCATAGCCGATGGATACCCCGGAGAGACGAACACTGGCGGGGAACATCTCTGCGTAGAGTGCAGGCTGCGGGCCATATGTGATTCCGAGCAGGACACCCAGGATCACCACGGCGATGCCGAAGAACAGCGGGTTCGCGGTGTCGATGAGCAGCCAGGTCGGGATTGCCCAGATGATCATGGCCAGGTAGCCAATGGCGAAGGTCCGACGGCGACCCCACCGATCGGAGGCAGCTCCGAAGTAGAGGGTGGCGATGATCCATGCGACCGCGGTCAGGGAGGTCAGCAGCAGAACAGTGGGGCGACCCATGCCGAGTACACCGGTGCCGTAGGAGACGAAGAAGGCGATGGCCAGGTACCCTGCGGCGTTGACACCAGCGAAGATGAGGGCTGCAAGCATGACCGTCTTCGCATGCTTCCTGAACAGCTCGGACAGCGGTGCGGAGGACTGCTTCTTCAGTTCCTGCATCTCAGAAAAGACAGGGGACTCGTGAACCAGGCGGCGGATGAAGAAACCGACTCCGATGAGAACCACACTGGAGATGAACGGGATGCGCCAACCCCAGGACTCAAACTGTGCAGGGGAGAGTGCTGAGGTCATCACGAGCATGAACACAGTGGCCAGGAGCATGCCGGCAGGCACACCGACCTGTGGGAATGCGCCAAAGAATCCTCGGCGGCCCTTGGGTGCATGTTCGACAGCGATGAGTGCTGCTCCACCCCATTCGCCACCGGCGGAAATTCCCTGAAGGATGCGGAGCAGCACCAGGATCAGTGGCGCGGCGATTCCGATCTGGGCGTAGGTGGGGAGCAGGCCCATGGCCACAGTGGCACCACCCATGCCCACGAGGGTGAGAACCAGTACCGGCTTGCGGCCGAAACGATCACCGAGATGACCTGCGATAACAGCGCCGAATGGTCGGAAGAGGAAGCTGATGCCCAGTGAGGCCCACGCGATGATCTGAGCGATGGAGGCACTCGAGTTGCTGGCAGGATTGAAATACTGGGTTGCAAAAATCAGACCCGCGGCCTGGGCATAGATGAAGAAATCAAACCATTCAATGGTGGTGCCCACCATTGAGCCGGCGAGAACCTTGCGGTGTTCCGGGGTTAGTTGCTTGGAAGAGTTGGTTCCGGCGGGGCTGGTAGGGGCGAGAGCGGCGTCGCGCTGGTCTGTGATGATGGTGTTATTTGTCATCAAGTGGACTTTCTGCAGGGCACAGTGGCTGTGCGACCGGTAGGGGAGAGGTCTTTCAGGTGCGCTGAGTCAGCAACCCGGTAGGGGGCGGGTTGCCAGTTACTGTGGAGAAATTAGTTGGCGTTACGGAGATCCAGCAGGCGCTTAGCCTTGCCCTCACCGCTGTCAACGCGGTCGCAGATATTGATTTCCACGGAGACGCCGATGCGGTCCTTGATCTGCTTGCTCAGGCGGGCAGAGGCCATGGCGATGTCCTCCGCGCTGCATCCCGGGGTGTGTTCCACGGTGAGGGTGAGGTGGTCCATGCGGCCCTTCTTGGTGAGGACGCACTGGTAGCGAGGACGGAGGACGGGATCCTCGACAATGATCTCCTCGAACTGGCTGGGGAAGCAGTTCACTCCACGGAGAATGATCATGTCATCATTACGGGCACTGATCTTGTCGATACGGCGCATGGAGAACGCGGTGCCCGGCAGGATACGGGTCAGGTCATGGGTGCGGTAGCGGATGACCGGGAAGGCCTCCTTGGTCAGGGAGGTAAGCACCAGTTCACCGTAGGAACCATCGGGCAGCACCTCGCCGGTGACCGGGTCGATGATCTCTGGGTAGAAGTGATCTTCCCAGATGGTCAGCCCGTCCTTCGTTTCGATGCTTTCCTGAGCCACGCCCGGGCCCATGACCTCAGAGAGTCCGTAGATATCTGTGGCGTCAATGTCGAAGCCCTGCTCCAGGTCCCGTCGCATGCCTTCAGACCATGGCTCGGCACCCATGACGCCGACGCGGAGGGAGCTGTCGCGAGGATCCAGTCCTTCAGCACGCATGCGATCCAGGACGGTCAGCATGTAGGAGGGAGTGCCCAGGATGGCGTCCGGCTGGAAGTCCTTCATGATCTGGATCTGGCGTTCAGTCTGTCCACCTGATGTGGGGATGACCGTGGCACCGAGCTTTTCCACGCCGTAGTGGGCGCCGAGACCACCCGTGAACAGTCCATAACCGAAGGTCACCTGGACCTTGTCGCCGGCGCGGATACCACCTGCACGCAGGGAACGGGCAACGAGGTTGGACCAGTTCTCGATGTCATTGCGGGTGTAGGCGACAACAGTCGGGCGACCGGTGGTGCCGGAGGATGCATGGAGACGCACGATCTGGCTCTGAGGAACAGCGAACATTCCGAAGGGATACTCGCCCCGCAGGATCTCCTTGTCGGTGAAGGTGAACTTTCCAAGATCGGACATCTCCCGGAAATCATCCGGGTGAACGCCCGCCTCATTGAATGCAGCCCGGTAGTGGGGGACATTGAAGTAGGCATGGCGCAGGGTGTTCTTGGTCCTGGCGATCTGGAGCGCCGTGATCTCGTCGCGTGATGCGTACTCAATTCCCGTCTGAGGGCCGGTATGGGTGGAGTGAATTTCAGTGACGGAAGTCATTGGGTTGTTCCTTTCTGGCGGTGCGCGGTCCTTAAGGTGGTGCGCATCCTGGCCCGGTGACGGGCGAGGCAGTGACCTGCGGTATTCCTGGCTGTTGGTAGCTGTCCGAGGGATCGGCCAGTGTTGGGTGAGTACGTTTCCCCAATTACCAACTGACCAGTCGGTAAGTTGGTATGTGATGGACGCTACATTAACCTGCGTTCTATTTCCAGAGTCACACAAGATTTAAGGGCACCCCCAAGGGGTTATTGCCCCCGCCATGTACCCCTGTTCGGACAGTGCACATCGGACTGACGTGGGTTAATGGGTGGATATTCCCTTGAAAACGAAGTCTGGCATCAGTTTGCTCAGCTCTTCCGGGGAGGTGGACCCGTCTGGTCGGTACCACTCCACGATTGAGTTGATCATGCCGAAAGTGAGCCGGGCGACCATGCCGGCGTCGAGATCGGAGTGTACGGCGCCCTCGGCCTGGGCGTCGGCCACGAATTGGATGAGTTTCCGGGTGATGGCGCGCCTGCGCTCCAGGATCTGCTTCTCCACCTCAGTGTTTCCACGAAGACGTAGTAAGAGGGTGACGTTCTCGGGGTTTTCGCACAACACCAGGGTTGCGCCGCCGATTGCCGCGGTCAGGCGGTCCTTGGCGTTGCCATCCAGCTCCTGGGCGGAGTCGATGACATCAAAGAGCGACTCCAGGGCCTGGTCGGTGGCGGCCACCATAATTTCCTCCTTGGAGGTGATGTGGTGATAGATCGCCGATTTTGTGACCCCGAGCGTGGTGGCGAGGGATCCCATTGATGTTGCTTCATAACCGTGGGTGTTGAACTGGTTAACCGCGATGCGGATGACATCTTCACGTGTATAGCCTGGCCGGCCCCGGGTGGTGCTCGGCGTTGCGGTGGATATTTGGGACATGGTTTCTCCTTTTTTGTGGCCATCCCTGATGGTGTCGTGGCATGGCCAAATGTGATTTCCCCGCGGGGTGTGGGGAATATGCGTACACTCCTCCCCATATTACCGTCCGTTCGGTAAGTAAATATTACGATCGTCTTATTTGGAGGAGTGTCATGACCCAGACCGTTGAAAATGTACAGGTTCTCGCGCCGGGAGTGGCCGCGGGGCCGGAATTTGAGCATGTGCGGGCCATGTATGCCCGGGATGAGGCATCCAAGGGGATTGGCTTGACCGTCACTGAACTTTCTACGGAAGGTGCCCGGGGTCACTTTACCGTTAGGCCGGAGATGTGCAATGGCCATGGAACCGCCCAGGGCGGAATTCTCTTCACTTTTGCTGACGCGATCTTTGCCGGCGTATGCAATGCGTCCGGGGATACTGCCGTGGCGTCCCAGGTGGGCATCCATTACATCTCGCCAGCCCGTGTGGGTGAGCTGGTGGAGGCGGAGGCTGTCAATCGGCAGACGTGGGGGAGGAATGGGGTTACTGATGTCGTACTGCGCGTCGGCGATCGCGTGGTGGCGGAGTTCCGTGGCACTTCACGCGTGGTCAAGGGGGTCTAAAAATCACCCCCGGCACCGCGGGTGAGCTGCAGTTAGATAATCTGCACCTCCCTTACTGTGCCGGGGCTCACCGCATCGGTTGACGCAGATCACACTGTCGTCATATACTGACCGGGCGGTCGGTTAGTAAATAAGGAACCGGCACCCACTTCATAACTACAGCCACATACCTCGCCCCTACGAGCGGCGAACCTGCGGGTACACCGCGACATCTACGAGGAGGACCCCACATGACCACAGCTACCCCGGAGCTTCACGCAGCAGAAGAAGCACAGGCGCAGGAGCACTTCGATGCTCTGATCGCCAAGGATTCACGCATCGAACCATCTGATTGGATGCCCGCCGCCTACCGCAAGACGCTGACCCGTCAGATCTCACAGCATGCTCACTCTGAGATCATCGGCATGCAGCCGGAAGCCAACTGGATCACCCGGGCCCCTTCCCTCAAGCGCAAGGCCATCCTCATGGCCAAAGTCCAGGACGAGGCGGGACACGGCCTTTACCTCTACTCCGCAGCGGAAACCCTCGGTACCAGTCGCGATGAACTCGTGGACCAGCTGCTCAGCGGCAAGGCTAAGTACTCCTCTATCTTCAACTATCCGGCACGCACCTGGGCGGATATCGGAGCCATCGGCTGGCTCGTCGATGGGGCCGCCATCGCCAACCAGGTGCCACTATGCCGCGCATCGTATGCGCCCTATGGCCGTGCCATGGTTCGAGTCTGTAAGGAGGAATCCTTCCATCAGCGTCAGGGTTGGGAGATCCTCTACGAACTGGCCAACGGCACCCCGGAGCAGAAGCAGATGGCCCAGGAAGCCATCAACCGCTTCTACGGCCCGGCACTGCAGATGTTCGGCCCACCGGATGATGATTCCCCGAACTCGAGGCAGTCCATGGCTTGGAACATCAAGCGTCTGTCCAATGATGAACTGCGCCAGCGTTTCGTGGACATGATTGTCCCGCAGGCAGAGGGACTCGGCCTTCACTTCGAAGATCCGGACCTCAAGTGGAACGCGGAACGCGGCCACTACGACTACGGCGAGCTCGACTGGGCTGAGTTCAAGTCCGTCATCAAGGGCGAAGGCCCCTGCAACGTGCAGCGCATGCAGCGTCGTCGTCAAGCATTCAACGATGGGGCGTGGGTCCGCGAGGCGGCCGCCGCCTACGCAGAACGCCAGCGCCCGGCTGCCACCCAACTCACCGCCTAACAACCGCCCAATATTCAAGGAGACCACCCGAAATGTCGAATCAGTCCTGGCCCATGTGGGAAGTGTTTGTCCGCACCTCCCGTGGCCTCTCCCACGTCCATGCCGGTTCCCTGCACGCAGCCGATGCCACCATGGCGCTGCGCAACGCCCGCGACCTGTACACCCGCCGCAATGAGGGCACCTCCGTCTGGGTCGTCCCAGCCGAGGTTGTCGTCGCCTCTGATCCTGATTCCAAGGGCGGCTTCTTTGAATCCTCCCAGGGCAAGAACTACCGCCACGCCACCTACTACTCCAAGGCCGAAGGGGTGCCACACCTGTGAGCAGCTACGCAACCGTGGATTCCGCGACCCGACAGACCCAGGGCGATGGAATTACCGCAGAAGACATCCAGAACACCGGAGCAGTCGCATCTGAGGATGTGGCCAATTACACACTCACCCTCGCTGATGATGCCCTCATGTTGGCCCAGCGTCTCGGCTGGTGGATCTCCCGTGCACCGGAGATGGAGGAGGATATCGCGATCGGCAATATCGCCCTCGACCTCGTCGGCCATGCACGTTTCCTCTACAGCTACGCAGGCACCGCCTGGGGCAAGACCGAGGATGACCTCGCCTACTTCCGCGATGAGGAGGAGTTCCGCTCGGCACGCCTCACCGAAACCGAGAATGGTGACTTCGGCCAGACCATCGCCCGTCAGCTGATCCTGTCCCATTACTTCCTCGGCCTCTATACCGCGCTGCAGGATTCCACCGATGAGACCCTCCAGGCCATCGCGGCCAAGGCTGTCAGGGAAGTGGAATACCACGCAGACCACGCCAACCAGTGGACCCTGCGACTGGGCCTGGGCACCGAAGAATCCCACCAGCGCATCAGCGAAGGCCTCTTCTACATGTGGCCCTACGTGGCGGAGCTGTTCGAGGATCTCCCTCTGCACACCACCCTCGCCGCCACCGGCCAGGCTGTGCTGCCATCCAGTCTCCGTGCGGATTTCGACCGCAACATCGCCTATGTGCTGGAGGAGGCTGGCCTGGAAGTTCCACAGACCCCGTCTGCCCGCAGCGGTCAGCGCACCGGAGCATTCAGCGAACACCGCGGTTATATCCTCGCCGAGATGCAGTCCCTGGCCCGCCGCCACCCCGGCGCCAGCTGGTAACTATTTTCCCTGAATCCCACCCTATATATAAGGAGCAACCGTGAACGCCTCTGACATCGTGATGCCTATGAGCACCGTGAGCCCTGTGAGCCATCCACTGCGCCCCACCGGGGAAGCAGAAGCACAGCTCTGGGACATCGCCGCCACTGTTCCTGATCCGGAGATCCCGGTGATTTCCATCGCGGACTTAGGCATCCTGCGTGGTGTCCGGTTCGAGGGCACCACCGCGGTCATCACCATCACCCCGACCTACTCCGGGTGCCCGGCGATGGATCGGATCACCAGTGATGTCAAGGAGGCGCTCCTGGGTGCGGGATTCACCGATTCCACGGTCGAACTGGTTCTCCACCCGGCCTGGAGCACAGACTGGATGACCGAGCACGGCCGCGATCAGCTCCGTGACTACGGCATCGCCCCACCAGCCCGCCGCTCAGATGACGGTGGTAACCGCGTGGTCAGGCTGACTCTCACGATGCCAGAAGCCATCGCCTGCCCCCAGTGTTCCTCCACCAATACCCGAAAGCTCAGCCACTTCGGCTCGACATCCTGCAAGTCTCTGCACAACTGCCTGGACTGCCTCGAGCCCTTCGACTACTTCAAGGTGCACTAATGACTACTCCCACCCTCACCAAGCCAAAGGCAAAGTTCAACGCCCTCACTGTCTCCGAGGTGCGTCGACTCACCGACGATTCCGTCGAGGTCAGCTTCGAGGTTCCAGAGGAACTCCAGGCAGATTACGATTATGTTCCCGGCCAGTATGTGGCCCTACGCGCGGAGATCGAGGGCACCGAGATTCGCCGGTCCTATTCCATCTGCGATATTCCCCGCCCCGGTACCATCCGGGTGGCTGTGAAGAAGAACCTCGGTGGATTGTTCTCCACCTGGGCCAATGAGACACTCCAGGTGGGAGACACCCTCGAGGTGATGAACCCGCAGGGTGCGTTCACCTCCCGCACCCATGTCACCTCGCTCAATGACGCTGATGCGATCGCCGAGAAGGCAGGCAATGCCAACCTGGTGGCCATCGCAGCAGGTTCCGGCATCACGCCCATCATGGCGATTGCCCAGACCGTTCTGGCGGAGAACCCACAGGCCACCTTCGAGATTGTCTACGCCAACAAGGGCGGCGCGGATGTCATGTTCGCCGAGGAGATCGGCGACCTGAAGGATAAATACCCCAGCCGCTTCGCGGTCCACCATGTGCTCTCCCGCGAGCAGCGCGTCAACCCACTGTTCTCCGGACGCATTGACGACGAAAAGCTGGCACTCCTCCTGGACAAGGTTCTGCAGACCTCAACCATCAAGGAATGGTTCCTCTGTGGCCCCTTCGAGTTGGTCCAGTTGTGCCGCGATGAACTGGATGGCCGGGGAGTGGACGCCCAGGATGTCCGCTTCGAGCTCTTCACCACCGGTAAGCCCGGTGATGGACCGGGCCAGGGTAATACCGGCCGCCCCGTGATCACTGATCCGGAGGGGGATAACATCACCATCTCCTTCACCCTCGACGGACTCTCCGGGTCCATTGATTCTCCCGTCAGTGCCAAGGAATCCGTCCTCAACGCTGCCCTGCGGGTACGTCCGGACGTTCCCTTCGCCTGCGCCGGCGGTGTCTGTGGCACCTGCCGCGCCAAGGTGGTTGAAGGCGAGTATGAGATGGATGAGAACTACGCCCTGGAAGCCGATGAGGTTGCGGCCGGATATGTCCTGACCTGCCAGACCCGCCCGACCGGCGACAGCCTGGTCGTTGACTACGACGCTTAGGAATTCTCTCCCGTGATTAATCTTCATATTGAAAACAACACCGCTGAAGTAGTCCTCAATAATCCCACAGCCATGAACGCTCTCTCCGAGGGGGATCTGAAGGATTTGTCCGCCGCCTACACCGAGGCCGAGGTCCGCGGTGTGCGTGCCCTCATCCTCCGCGGTGAAGGCAGGGGTTTCTGCGCCGGTCGTAATATCCGTGGCATTGTGCCCGCTGATGATGATGCAACCGACTACCTGGCCAACAAGGTCACCCCGGTGTTGAAGCAGATGAGCAACTTCCCTGCTCCCACCTTTGCAGCCGTCCAGGGTGCTTGTCTAGGTGTGGGGCTGGGGTTGACGATTGCCACGGATGTCGTCTACGTCGCCGAGGACGCGAAGTTTGGATCCCCCTTCGCCAACCTGGGGGCCACCCTTGATTCCGGTGGGCATGCACTCTTCTTCGAGCGTCTCGGAGCGCACCGCGCCATGGACCTCATCGTCACCGGGGACCTGATCTCGGGGGAGGAGGCAGTCCAGGCTGGTCTGTTCTCCCGTGCGGTACCGGCTGATCAGCTGGTGGACATCACCCGTGCTGCAGCCCAGAAGGCCGCCACCGGTGCCACCCAGGCGTTTCTCACCAGCCGCGCGCTCATCCAGGATCTCCGAGATCAACGCATCGGGCTGTGGGCCTCGATGGAGAAGGAGAATATCGCGCAGGGGCAGCTGTGCTCATCGCAGGACTATGCCGAAGGTTTCGCCGCTTTCAATGAAAAGCGGTTGCCGGTGTTCGCTGGCCGCTAGTGTGCAGTTGAAGCGTCGATAAGCAGTTTTTCACCCAGCGTCACCAACAACCATCTCAAGGAGCCCCACAACCATGACCACCCCCAATGCCTACCTGGTGTCTGGCCGACGCACTCCCGTTGGCCGCTATGGCGGCGCGCTGTCCACAGTGCGCCCTGATGATCTCGCGGCACTGACCATCAAAGCCGTCATCGAGGATGCCGGTATTGATCCGTCCGCCGTGGATGAGGTTATTCTCGGTAATGCCAACGGCGCCGGTGAGGAGAACCGGAATGTGGCGCGCATGGCGTGGTTGCTCGCAGGCTATCCGGATTCTGTCCCCGGCATCACCGTCAACCGGTTGTGCGCATCGGGGATGTCCGCCATCACCATGGCGGCGAACATGATCAAGGCCGGCGACGCGGACATCGTGGTGGCAGGTGGCGTGGAATCCATGTCACGTGCCCCGTGGGTGCAGGAGAAACCAGCCACCGCTTTCGCCAAACCAGGCGCCATCTTTGATACCTCCATCGGCTGGCGGTTCACCAACCCGGTGTTCGCCGCGCAGGACAAGACCACCTTCTCCATGCCGGAGACCGCCGAGGAAGTGGCACGCGTCAAGGACATCAACCGCGAAGATGCTGATGCCTTCGCCGTGGAATCGCAACGTCGCGCAGTGGCAGCCATCAACGCAGGCCACTTCAAGTCGGAGATTGTCCCCGTCGAGGTGAAGGGCAGAAAAGGCCAGGTCACCGTGGTGGACACCGATGAGGGGCCCCGCGAAGGCACCTCCGCAGAGGTACTGGGCAAACTGCGCCCCGTGGTGGCAGGTGGTGAGGTGGTGACTGCCGGCAACTCCTCCACACTCAACGATGGTGCATCAGCGATCCTGGTGGTCTCTGAACGTGCCATCGAGAAATTTGGTCTCAAGGCCCGCGCCCGGATCATCGGGGGAACCAGCGTGGGGCTGGCTCCTGAGATCATGGGCATGGGCCCGGTGCCGGCAACACAGAAGGTGCTCGACCGCGCCGGCTGGACTGTCGGTGACCTGGACGCGGTGGAGCTCAACGAAGCCTTCGCCACCCAGTCCCTGGCCTGTATCCGGGAGCTGGGTCTGGACACCGACAAGGTCAACACCTGGGGTGGCGCCATCGCACTGGGGCACCCGCTGGGATCCTCCGGATCACGAATCACCATCACGCTGCTGAACCGCCTGGAACAGGAAGGTGGCACCAGGGGAGTGGCCACCATGTGCATCGGTGTCGGCCAGGGGGCCGCAATCGCAATCGAGAGGATCTAACAATGACCACTGCTATTACTACTGACACCACACTCAACCAGGGTTTTACGGCCCTCACCCTCACTGAGACCGATGATTATCTGCTGGTGGAATTGACCCGACCCGAGGTGCGCAATGCCATCGATGAGACCATGGTCAGTGAACTCCATGAGGTGTGTGCCTACCTGGAACAGCAGCCGAAGACCCTCATCATCACCGGGTGTGAGGTCAATGGCAGGGGGATTTTCGTCTCCGGGGCTGACATTGGCCAGCTGCGGGAACGCCGCCGTGACGATGCCCTCCGCGGCATCAACAACATGCTTTTCCACCGCATCGCCCAGCTCCCCGCGCCGGTCATCGCAGCCGTGGACGGCTATGCACTCGGCGGGGGACTGGAGCTGGCGCTGGCCGCCGACTTTCGTCTCTCCACCCCGACTGCCAAATTCGGTCAGCCGGAAGCTGGCCTTGGCATCATTGCGGCTGCCGGAGGCCTGTGGCGACTCAAGGCGCTGATCGGTGAGGCGGTGGCCAAGGAGATTCTTCTGGCCGGCAAGGTGCTGGACGGCCATGAGGCACTGGCCGTGCACCTGGTCACCGAGGTCCATGAACCGGCAGAGCTTCTCGACGCCGCCCTCGCCCTCGCCGGCCGTATCGCCCAACTCGATCCCCTGGCTGTGCGCATCTCCAAGCAGGTCATGGCGATGCCTGCCGGTGCGCACCCGCAGGTGGACAACATCGCGCAGGCGATCCTCTTTGAATCTGAGGCCAAGTTCGACCGGATGCAGGCCTTCCTCGACCGTAAAAAGAACAAGTAAACAGGAGTTTTCATCATGACCAGCGCAACAGACACCCTGACCATTGCTTCCACTGCCACCGGTGTGCCCACCCTGGTGGGTGTTTTAGGTGGGGGCCGCATGGGTGGCGGCATCGCCCATTCCTTCCTGGCTGCCGGCGCCCATGTCACGGTGGTTGATGTCAATGACGCTGCCATCGAGGCGGCACGTGGCCGCATCACCCAGGACATTGAAGGCTCCATCAAACGTGGCGCCGAGGGCACCGCGGAGGAGTGGCTGTCCCGTCTGACGTTCAGCACGGACGCCAACGCTTTCGCTGATCACCCCCTGGTGGTGGAGGCCGTGCCCGAGATCATTGAGCTCAAGGCGGATTCCTTCCGCAAGATTGCGGCGGCGGCACCCGAGGCCATCATCGCCACCAACACCTCCTCGCTGTCGGTGAGCGATCTGGCCCTGTCCGTGGATAATCCGGTCATCGGTCTGCACTATTTCAACCCGGTTCCGGCATCCAAGCTGGTGGAGGTTGTGGTGGCGGAGTCCACCCCGGCTCCCCTGGTGGAACTGGCTCGTCAGTGGGTGGCAGGCTTGGGCAAGACCCCGATTGTGGTCAAGGATGCACCGGGTTTCGCCTCCTCCCGGCTCGGAGTAGCCATCGCGCTTGAGGCGATCCGCATGGTGGAGGAGGGCGTGGCCTCACCGGAAGATATTGATAAAGCTATGGTCCTGGGATATAAATTCCCCGTCGGCCCACTCCAGCTCACCGATATCGTGGGCCTTGACGTGCGCCTCGGCATCGCCGAGTATCTCGAATCCACCCTCGGTGAGCGCTTTGCGCCACCGCAGCTCATGCGTGACATGGTCGCGCGTGGTGAACTGGGCCGCAAGTCGGGTCGCGGTTTCTACGACTACAGCTAACGCTTATCGACGACGGCGTTCGTGATCCGTGCGGTACACAGTCGATCGCCGTTGTCGTTGGTGATGATCACCTCGTGGCTACAGATAGTCCGGCCCAGTCGGATGGCGGTGGCCGTCGCGGTGACGTGTCCCTCCCGACTGGATTTATGGTGGGTGGCATTGATATCCACACCCACGGCAACCTTGCCCATGGTGGAGGCATGGATGACGGCGGCCCAGCTGCCCACAGCCTCCGCCAGCGATACCATGGCACCCCCGTGGAGGAGCCCCAGTGATTGGCGGTTGCCCTCAATCGGCATGGTCGCCACCACCTTCTCCGCAGATTCCTCGATGACCTGCACGCCCATCTTTTCATCCAGTTCACCGAGGACGATTTTCCAGAGTTCCATGCCTGCTCCTTTGATTAAAATGTGGCGGTCCCGTTGACCTTTCCACTTGTGTGACTATACTAACAATAATTACTGACCGGCCGTTCGGTTACTTCTACTTGCTCGGCCCTTTTCTCCCGAAAGGAAATAGGACCAATGACTACCGTTAACACCAGCTCCCAGTCCGCCACCGCCACCCTTGACCGCACCGAGGTCGACATTGTTCAAAGCTATCTCAGCGGCGAATGGGTAGCTCCGGAAAACCCCACCCGCATCGCCGAGGTGGAGGATGCTTCCACCGGTGAGATCGTGGCCCGGGTGTCCACCGACGGCCTGGATATCGGCGCAGCGGTTGCCTATGCCCGGGATGTGGGGCAGAAGAATCTGCGAGCACTGACCCTGCATGAGCGTTCACTCAAGCTCAAGGAACTGGCACTGTACCTGGGGGAGCACAAGCAGGAGCTCTACGAGCTGTCCTTCAAGTCCGGTGCCACCAAGCGGGACAACATGGTTGATATCGATGGCGGCCTCTCCACGCTGTTCACCTACTCCTCCAAGGGACGCCGCGAACTTCCCAATAACGATGTGATCATCGACGGTCCCACCGAGGTCCTGTCCAAGGATGGATCTTTCCAGGGCACCCACATCTACACCCCGCTGCCCGGCACCGCGGTTCAGATCAATGCCTTCAACTTCCCGGTCTGGGGCATGCTGGAGAAATTTGCACCGTCCTTCATCGCCGGCGTGCCGACCATCGTCAAGCCCGCCACTCCAACCGGATATATCACCCAGGCCTGCGTGCGCCTCATGGTGGAATCCGGCATCCTTCCAGAGGGCTCCATCCAGCTGATCTCCGGTTCCGCCCGTGACCTGCTGGACCACCTGGATTACCGTGATCACGTCGCCTTCACCGGTTCCGCGACCACCGCGGCCACCCTCCGTGCCCACAAGAACGTCCAGCACGCAGGCCTGCGCTTCAGCGCCGAAGCCGACTCTGTCAATGCCGCCATCCTCGGTGAAGATGCGACCCCGGGCACCCCGGAATTCGATGCTTATATCAAGACCCTGTTTGCCGAATTGACCTCCAAGGCCGGCCAGAAGTGCACCGCTGTTCGGCGTTCGATCGTCCCCGCCGGTCTGGTCGACGAGGTTGCGTCCGCACTTGCTGACCGCCTTACCTCCAAGGTCGTGGTCGGTGACCCCCGCGATGAGAACACCACCATGGGACCGGTTGTCTCCGTGGATCAGCGAAATGATGTGGCAGAGGCCGTCGATAAGCTCATTGCAGCTGGCGGCACCGTGCGTCTAGGCGGCCCGGAAGAGTTCGACGGCGCGTTCTTCGCACCGACGATCATCACCTTCGACGATGCTGACGCGGATGCCGTCCACGACACCGAGGCCTTCGGTCCGGTCGTATCCATCATCGGTTACACCGACACCGAGGACGCCATCCGTCTCGCTGCCCGCGGACAGGGGTCCCTGGTTGCCTCCGTGATCACCCACGATCCAGCACTGGCCACCCAGTTCGCCATGGGTATCGCCGCGCACCACGGTCGCCTGCACTTCCTGGACCGCGACGACGCCAAAACCTCCACCGGCCACGGCTCCCCGCTGCCACACCTGATCCACGGCGGGCCAGGTCGCGCAGGTGGCGGCGAAGAGCTCGGCGGCATCCGCGGAGTGAAGCACTACATGCAGCGCACCGCCATCCAGGGCACCCCTGACCACCTCACGGCCATCACGGGCGAGTGGCACCGTGGTGCTGCGATCAACCGGGTCACCCGCGCGGATGTCACCGCAGGCACCGGCGCACACCCCTTCCGCAAGGACCTGGCCACTCTGCGCATCGGCGATCAGTTCGCCTCGGATCTGCGTAAGGTCACCCTCGAGGAGATCCTGGAATTTGCAGAGAAGACCGGCGATACCTTCTACGCCCATGTGGATGAAGAGGCCGCCATGGCCAATCCGTTCTTCCCACGCCGCGTGGCTCACGGTTACCTGCTGGTCAGCTGGGCTGCCGGACTCTTCGTGGAGCCTGAGCCAGGTCCGGTCCTGGCCAACTACGGACTGGAGAACCTCCGCTTCATCACCCCGGTCACCTACGATGACTCCATCCGCGTCGAACTGACCGCCAAGCGCATCACCCCACGCGTGACCGATGATTATGGCGAAGTCTGCTGGGATGCCGTGCTCTACAACCAGCACGATGAGATCGTGGCCAGCTATGACGTGCTCACCTTGGCGGAGAAGGTGGACACCCTCTACAAGAAGTAGTAATCCCGTACGGTGACCCGCACCTGATCTCCGGCCTCCCATTCCACATGGGGGCCGGAGATCAGGTTTTTTGTTATCCGCATTCGCAGGATCAGATGAAGAACTCGATATAGGTGGAGGGGTTATCCTCATCGGGTGAGATCAGGCTGAAGAAATTGCGCAGGATGCGATCCATCTGACGGGATTCGGTGAGGAAGGCATCGTGGCCCACCGGGGAGACGATTTTGGCCATGGCCAGCAGATTTCCCAGGTTGCGCGAGAGATGCTCCTGCTGGTGATAGGGGTAGAGGATATCCGTGTCCACGCCGGCTACAAGCGTGGGTACCTTGATGGACTCCAGGGCCTTGTTCAGGCCTCCTCGGCCGCGGCCGATGTCATGGCGGTTGAGGGCATCGGTGAGGGTGACATAGGATCCGGCGTCGAAACGCTGAACCAGTTTGTCCGCCTGGTGGTCCAGGTAGGACTCCACCGCGAAGCGCTGGTCGGGGCTGCGGAAAGGACCGAGGGGATTTTCGCCGCGCTGTGCCTGGGTGCCAAAGCGTTCGTCGATCTCCAGCTCACCACGGTAGGTGAGGTGGGCGATCCGGCGGGCGGCACCCAGCCCCTTGGAGGGGTTACAACCGGATTCATAGTAGTTGCCCTCGTGCCAGTGGTGGTCATTTTCGATAGCCATGATCTGGGCGGACTGGATGCCGATCTGCCAGGCGCTCGCCCGGGCGGAGACAGCCAGGACAGCGGCGGCACCGACCATCTCGGGAAAAAGTGCCGCCCATTCCAGGGTGCGGGCACCACCCATGGATCCACCGAGCACTGCTTTCACATGGGGGATGCCGACGGCATCCAGGAACTGTTTCTCAGCCTTGACCTGATCACGGATGTCGGTGGCAGGGAAGCGGTTGCCCCAGAACCCACCTTCGGGATGTTCCGATGAAGGGCCGGTGGAACCATTGCACCCTCCGAGCACATTGGTGCAGATCACACAGAAGATATCGGTGTTGATAGCCTTGCCGGGGCCGACCAGATCGCACCACCAGTCGGCGGCGTTCGAGTCACCGGTCAGGGCGTGTTCAATGAGGACAACGTTGGTGGTTCCATCCTCAAACTCCGTGTAGTCACCCCAGCGGTGGTAACCGATGACCACGTCGGTGATGACCACGCCGGCCTCAGTGCTGATATCGCCTATCGGCTGCAGGTGGAGCTGACCTTCTGGAGCAAGTTGGGGCATCTGGGGGTTACCGCCTGTCATGAGCTTTCTAGAACTGTCGGATGTGTGGACCGTCCTGGGGTGGGAACGTGGGCCAGTGTATCTGGACAGCTCTGTCTAGTCTAGTTTTCGCGTCGCTTTCATGCACCGTGGGGATGGCAGAGCCCTGACCGGGGAAGTCGAACTCTCCGGTCAGGGCATGCTGGGGCGACGGCGCAACCTAGATGGCTGCGAAACCGCGCTCCAGGTCAGCGATGATGTCCTCGACGTTTTCAATACCCACGGACAGGCGGACAGTGCCCTGGGTGATGCCGGCACGGGTGAGGCCGGTTTCATCGGACTGGGAGTGGGTGGTGGTGGCCGGGTGGACCACCAATGAACGCACGTCACCGATATTGGCCAGGTTGGAGTGCAGCTTGAGGGCGTCGATGAACGCCCATGCCTCGTCCTTGTCGCCGGCGACCTCGAAGGTGAGAACGGAGCCGGTGTACTTCAGGCCCAGCTTCTCCTTGGTGGCGTTCCACGGGGAATCGGGCAGACCGGCGAAGTTCACCTTGGTCACCTTCTCATGGTTGTTGAGGAACTCGGCTACCTTGATGGCGTTCTCGTTATGGCGCTCCAGGCGGAGGGAGAGGGTGTCCAGGCCCTGCGCGGTGACCCAGGCGTTGAAGGGGGAGGGGGCTGCACCGGTGTCACGGAGCAGACCCACGCGGGCCTTGAGTCCGTAGGCTGCTGCACCCAGGTCGGCGTACTTCAGGCCGTGATAGGCGGGATCCGGGGTGACGAAGTCTGGGAAGACCGGCTTGCCATCGCGCTCAACGGTCCAGTCAAACTTGCCGCCGTCCACCAGTGCGCCACCGAGGGCGGAGCCGTTGCCGGTGTAGAACTTGGTCAGTGAGGCCACGACGATATCAGCACCCAGTTCAATCGGACGGGCAATGGCTGCGGTGGCGATGGTGTTGTCCACAATCAGTGGCACATTATTGCGGTGTGCAACCTCGGACACGGCGGGGATGTCCAGGACATCAGCCTGTGGGTTGGCGAAGGTCTCGCCGAAGAACGCGATCGTATTGTCCTTGACTGCGGCCTGCCAGGACTCAGGATCATCCGGGTTCTCCACGAAGGTGAACTCGATGCCCAGGCGTGCGAGCGTGACCAGGAACAGGGTCTCGGTGCCACCGTAGAGACGTGGGGAGGTCACCACGTGGGACCCGGCCCCACCCAGGTTGAGGATGGAGGCGGTGGTGGCTGCCTGGCCGGATGCGAAGAAGACGGTGTAGGCGCCGCCCTCGAGGTTGTTCACGCGGTTCTCCACGGCCTCGACGGTGGGGTTGGTCAGGCGGGAGTACACCGGCCCGAGGTTCTCCAGGGCGAAGCGCTGCTTGGCATGCTCGGCGGAATCGAAGACGAAGGCGGTGGTGAGGTGGATCGGGAGATTGCGGGCACCGGTGTCGGAATCCACTGGCTGGCCCGCGTGGATGGAGCGGGTTTCAAAGCCCCAGTCGGAAACGTCGGAGTTGTCGTATTTGGTTGCCATGTGTGGGGGTGTCCTTTTGCGAGTTGTGGGTGGGGGTGATCGGTTTTTCGTCGATAAGCACCTCTCCAGGAGAGGGCGGTACCAGCCACCCTAGTGAACCGCTCGGTCTAGTGCAATAGACCGAGCGGTTCATGCCCCGGTTGGGGTGGGCGGGGGTGTGGCCCTACCACCATTTCCCCAAATCTATGGCTCAACTCACGCCCAGGTGATATTTTTCAATAAAGGATGACCATAAGCCGGTCAACCACGGGCAGAAACCCCTGCTCACAGCTTTCCACCCAATTTGTGCCGCGGCCACCCCATACCGTGCGCAAGTTGGGTCCTCCGCCGTTTTCCGCATTCAGAGAAAGCTTGTAGTCCCGTGACAATCAAACAAGACGACGCAAGAACAGATGACAATCTGATCTACAGTAGCGCCACAGACCTTCCCGTGGGAGCAAAACCCGCGAAAATGTCGCCCACCGCGCGCGTGGGCCTCCTTGTATTCGGCGTCATGGCAGCCGTCGGCTGGGGCGCCATCGCCTTCGCCCGGGGCGAGACCATCAACTCCGTGTGGCTGGTTCTGGCCGCCGTGGGTTCCTATATCATCGCGTTCTCCTTCTACGCCCGACTCATCGAATACAAGGTGGTCAAGCCGAAGGACAACCGCGCAACCCCGGCCGAATACGTCAACGACGCCAAGGACTTCGTCCCCACCGACCGCCGTGTGCTGTTCGGACACCACTTCGCCGCCATCGCCGGCGCCGGACCCCTGGTGGGCCCCGTCATGGCAGCCCAGATGGGGTACCTGCCCGGAACCCTGTGGATCATCCTCGGCGTGATCTTCGCCGGCGCAGTCCAGGATTACCTGGTGCTGTGGATCTCCACACGCCGACGTGGTCGTTCACTCGGCCAGATGATCCGCGATGAGATGGGCACCGTCGGTGGTTTCGCCGGCATCCTGGCCACCATCACCATCATGATCATCATCATCGCCGTCCTGGCACTCGTGGTGGTCAACGCACTCGCAGATTCCCCGTGGGGCGTCTTCTCCATCACCATGACCATCCCGATCGCGATGTTCATGGGCCTCTACCTGCGTTACCTGCGCCCGGGGCGAGTCACCGAGGTCTCCATCATCGGTGTGGCACTGTTGCTGTTGGCGATCGTCGCCGGCGGCTGGGTCGCGGAAACCTCCTGGGGTGTGGAATGGTTCACCTGGTCCAAGACCACCCTGGCTCTCGCACTGATCGGTTATGGCATCATGGCCGCCATCCTGCCGGTCTGGCTGCTGCTGGCACCACGTGACTACCTGTCCACCTTCATGAAGATCGGCGTCATCGCGCTGCTGGCCGTGGGTATCCTCATCGACCGCCCTGAAATCCAGATGCCGTCTGTCACTTCCTTCGCCACCGACGGCAACGGACCGGTGTTCTCCGGCAGTCTCTTCCCCTTCCTGTTCATCACCATCGCCTGTGGTGCGCTTTCCGGATTCCACGCACTGATCGCCTCGGGCACCACCCCGAAGCTGGTGGAGAAGGAATCCCAGATGCGCATGCTCGGCTACGGCGGCATGCTCATGGAATCCTTCGTGGCCATCATGGCGCTGATCACCGCAGTGATCCTGGACCGCCACCTGTACTTCGTCATGAACGCACCGCTCGCACTGACCGGTGGCACCCCGGAAGCCGCCGCAACCTGGGTCAACTCCATCGGCCTGCCGGGCAATGACCTGACCGCAGACCAGATCCAGGACGCCGCTGACGGTGTGGGTGAAGCCTCCGTGATCTCCCGAACCGGTGGCGCACCGACCCTGGCATTCGGCATGTCCGAGATCCTGGCCAATATCTTCGGCGGGGCCGGCATGAAGGCCTTCTGGTACCACTTCGCCATCATGTTTGAAGCACTGTTCATCCTCACCACAGTTGATGCCGGCACCCGCGTGGCCCGCTTCATGATGACCGACTCCCTCGGCTCCATCCCCGGTCTGCGTAAATTCAAGGACCCGAATTGGACCCTGGGCAACTGGATCTCCACCATCGTGGTCTGTGCACTGTGGGGTGCCATCCTCCTCATGGGCGTCACCGACCCGCTCGGTGGCATCAACGTGCTGTTCCCACTGTTCGGTATCGCCAACCAGCTGCTCGCCGCCATGGCGCTGTCACTGATCCTGGTCGTGGTGGTGAAGAAGGGGCTGTATAAGTGGGCCTGGATCCCGGCTGTTCCACTGGCATGGGATGTGGTGGTCACCATGACCGCCTCCTGGCAGAAGATCTTCCACTCCAACCCGGCCATCGGTTACTGGGCCCAGAACAGCAACTTCCGCGAGGCCAAGGCAGATGGGCTGACCTCCTTCGGGGCTGCAGCCACCCCGGAGGCCATTGATGCGGTCATCCGCAACACCTTCATCCAGGGTGTGCTCTCCATCGTGTTCGCCGTGCTCGTACTCATCGTGGTCATCGCCGCCCTGGTCGTGTGTGTGAAATCCATCCAGGCACGTGCCCGCGGTGAGGAAGTCGCCACCACCGAGGAACCCGATACCGAATCCGCCCTGTTCGCTCCGGCCGGTTTCGTTGCGTCCTCGAAGGACAAGGAGATCCAGGCCATGTGGGATGAACGCGAAGCCGCAACCGGTGTTCCCGCCAACCGCGGTGTCGGACACTAGGCTGGTTGACACCATGAACAGCCTGGCCCGCACCATTCTCAAGACCCCCGCACACGTGTGGTGGTACCTCACCGAATTGATGGGGGACACCGCCTATGCCAAGTATGTGACGCACCTGAAGGCTCACCAACCCGATGCCACGGTGCCCACAGAACGCGAATATTGGCGGGCCCGCTATGCCGCGCAGGACGCCAATCCCGGCGCCCGTTGTTGTTAGCTGCTTAGTGCGCTTTGCGACGACCTCCTCATGGACACCTTGGGGAGGTTTCGTCATTCCTGCCCTGGGACTCAGACACCGGCATCTGCGGGGCGAACGAGTCCTAAATCCCCAACCACGACATCGCATCACAGACATCAGTCAGGTTAACTACGACATCGCTACTGATGTCGTAGGTGCGATGTCGTGGTAAAGGTTGTGCTACCGCGTGGAGGGGAAGAACTGACCATTAACCGTGTCGGCTGGGCCTGCGGGAGTTGGTCCATGCCGTAACCGCCAGGGCAACCAGTGCGAGGAGGATCGCCCCGCCCAGGATGAGATACTGAACAGGAATGGGGCGGGCGTCGTCGATCTCATCGATGCAGGACTGGAAATCATCCCGAAGGTCGAACTGCGTTTGGCTGTATTCGTCTGTGCGCTGCGCGAACACCTCTGCGCGGATCTCTGCCAGGCGGGTGCTCACCGCTGCGGCCTGATCCAACTGGGCAGCCACATTCACAGCAGGATCCTCGGGGATGTCCGCGACAATCTGCTTCGCCTCATCGTAGGTGTAATCGGTCTGGAACTTCTGTTGGTTCTGTGGGTCAACCACTTCGAGGTCGGTGGTGGATTCCGGTAATAACATGGCCAGGCCCTCGCCAGTCTCCAGAGCGTCCAGTCGTAACTGTAGCTCCGCAGCGGTGGGGGCTCCGGGGGATTCAGCGATGAATGCTTCAATGTCCGCCCCTATCCCGGGATCCTGCTCATCCAACTCCGCGAGACGCTGTGTGCGGACATCCTCTTCCAGGTCCTCCCAGAAGGTCACAACGCTGGAGGTGTCGTTCTCACTGGCGATGCACATCTCCTGATCCGTGTCCGCAGAGATGGTGTCCGCCGCAGCGATGGCGGGGGAGACAAGGAGCGCAGCGGTGGTCAGGCAGCCGGAGAGGGCGGTGAGGAAACGTCGGTTCATCATCTGTCCATTATCCCCAACGCCCGTGCCGTAATGCCAGCAAAACCAAACGGCCGCGACCCCAGGTGGGATCGCGGCCGCTAAGGCGTGAGGTGCTTACTTCTTCAGAGAATCAATGATCTCGTTGAAGGCAGCAACCGGACGCATGACCTCGGAGGTCTTCTCCTCGGAAGGAGCGTAGTAACCACCCAGGTCAACAGCGCGACCCTGATCAGCGATCAGGGCGGCATCGATCTCGTCGGCCTTGGCGTTGAGTGCCTCGGCAACAGGTGCGAAGGTCTCAGCCAGCTCGGTGTCCTCGGTCTGTGCTGCCAGCTCGTCAGCCCAGAACTTGGACAGCCAGAAGTGGGAGCCACGGTTGTCGATCTCGCCGACCTTGCGGGAAGGGGACTTTTCGTCGTTAAGCAGCTTTTCGGTCGCACGATCCAGGGCGTCGGCCAGGATGCCGGCCTTGGTGTTGCCCTTGGTGTTGAGCTCGTGGCGGAAGGATTCTGCCAGCGCCAGGAATTCACCGAGGGAATCCCAACGCAGGTGGTTTTCCTCAGTGACCTGCTCGACGTGCTTCGGGGCGGAGCCACCGGCACCGGTCTCGAAGAGTCCGCCGCCAGCCATGAGTGGAACCACGGACAGCATCTTGGCGGAGGTGCCGAGCTCAAGGATGGGGAACAGGTCGGTGTTGTAGTCACGCAGGACGTTACCGGTGACGGAGATGGTGTCCTCGCCGCGGCGGATACGGTCAACTGCGTGCTGGGTTGCCTCGACAGGGGAGAGGATCTGGATGTCCAGGCCGTCGGTGTCGTGGTCACCCAGGTACTTCTCCACCAGGGAGATCAGGTTGCGGTCGTGTGCGCGCTCTGGATCGAGCCAGAACACTGCAGGCATGCCGGAGAGGCGTGCGCGGTTGACGGCGAGCTTGACCCAGTCCTGGATCGGGGCATCCTTGGTCTGGCAGGCACGCCAGATGTCGCCGGCTTCCACGTCGTGTTCGATGAGGACATCACCATTGGAGGCGATGATCTGCACCTTGCCGTCGGCTTCGATGCGGAAGGTCTTGTCGTGGGAGCCGTACTCTTCAGCCTTCTGGGCCATGAGGCCGACGTTCGGGACGGTGCCCATGGTGGTCGGATCGAAGGCACCGTTCTTGCGGCAGTCCTCGATGACAGTCTGGAAGACACCTGCGTAGGAGGAATCAGGAATGATGGCCAGGGTGTCCTGGGTCTCGTCATTCTTGTTCCACATCTTGCCACCGGTGCGGATCATGGCAGGCATGGAGGCATCGACGATGACGTCGGAAGGAACGTGCAGGTTGGTGATACCGCGGGCGGAGTTGACCATGGCCAGGTCCGGACCATCGGCCAGGGCCTTGTCAAAGGCTGCCTTGATCTCCTCACCGTTGGTCAGATCCTTCAGACCGTCGTAGATGGAAGCCAGGCCGTTCTCACCGTTGAGGCCGGCTGCGAGCAGCTCCTCACCGTACTGTGAGAAAACATCAGTGAAGAACGCGCGGACGATGTGGCCGAAGATGATCGGGTCGGAGACCTTCATCATGGTGGCCTTCATGTGTGCGGAGAAGAGGATGCCCTCGTCCTTGGCGCGCTTGACCTGCTCAACCAGGAAGGCATCCAGTGCCTTGGCTGAGATGAAGGTGCTGTCGATGACCTCGCCCTTGAGCAGTGGCAGGGAGTCTTTCAGCACGGTTTCAGTGCCGTCGGCTGCGATGTGCTTGATGGAGACGGTGTCTGCCTCATCGAGGATGACGGACTTCTCGTTGCTACGGAAGTCGCTGGCACCCATGGTGGCAACGTTGGTCTTGGAGTCCGCGGACCACTCACCCATGCGGTGTGGGAACTTCTTCACGAAGTTCTTGACAGCGATCGGGGCACGGCGGTCAGAGTTACCCTCGCGCAGGACCGGGTTGACGTTGGAGCCAATGGCAGCAGCGTACTTGTCCTTGGCATCCTCGTACTCCGGCAGGTCGTATCCCTGTGCCTGAAGCTCCTTGACGGCAGCCTTGAGCTGAGGGACGGAAGCGGAGATGTTGGGAAGCTTGATGATGTTCGCTTCCGGGGTCTTTGCCAGCTCGCCCAGTTCGGTGAGGGCGTCGGAAACCTTCTGCTCTTCGGTGAGGCGGTCCGCGAACTGCGCGAGGATTCGGCCTGCGAGTGAGATGTCGCGGGTTTCGACCTCGATACCCGCGGTAGCAGCGAAAGCCTCGACGACTGGCTTCAGCGAGTAGGTCGCGAGCAGTGGGGCTTCGTCGGTGCGGGTCCAGATGATCTTAGTCATGAGTCTCCTTGTAAAATTGGGCTCTTTTGTTCAACTATCAAGAATACAGTGTCTTCCAACTTGCTGAGCCTTCAGGCGATCCCTATCAACCCCTCATCGCCACTCCCTGCTTCCAATAACCCATGAAGGCAACCTGTGAACGGTCCAGACCATGCTCTTTCACCAGAGCCCTGCGGAGCCCCGTCACCAACGCGCTCTCCCCGGCGATCCAGTAGTAGGTGTGTCTGTCAGAGCAGGTTTCTGCTAATTCCTCACCCATGGACGAAAACACAGGTGTCTCCCACAGCAGATCAGATGCGGATTCGGCGACGGTGGGGTGCGCGCGGATAAGCGTCACGCCGAGGTGCCCCAGCACAGCGGGGATGAGAAGCTCACCGTGGCCCGCGCCCAGGCGCGGCAGCCACCGGATATCCACGCCAGATGGGGTGCTGATGGGCAGCACATCAGCTGGGGTGGGTATTTCAATGAAGGCGACACCGGTGCTGTCCGGCCCCAGGTCTTCGAGGATGCGGGCAATGGCGGGTGCAGCGGTTTCATCGCCGGCCAACACGATCGCTGTGGCATCGCCTGGGGCGAACTCGATACCGGAGGGCTCCGCGCCGGGCTGCGGTGCCACGATGATGATCTCATCGCCGCGCGTTGCGTCCTCCGCCCACGCCGCAGCGGGACCGGGATCGGTGTGAATGACAAAATCCACCGTCAGGTGTACTGGGGCGACTGTTTCATCCAAGGCGCGGATGGAATAGGTACGCATGACCCCGCGTGTGGCTTCCGGCAGCGCACACCAGGTGGCGTACCAGTTCCCGTTCACGCCGGATAAAACCGGCAGTGCATGGCCGGGAGCAGGGAAGATCAATTTGATGCGCTGATCAAAAATACCCGATCCGGAGCTACCCACCCCGGGTGCGGCGAAGGTGATGCGGATGAAATGCGGGGAGAGCTTCTCAACGCTCAGCACCGTGGCTGTCACCGGTGCGTGGCTGGGGCGGCTTTTGGTTGAGGTGTTCATGGGCTGACCTTTTCCTGGGTGGTGTGGTGTCTTCCGATGGGCAGGACCAGCGGGGCACCGGATACCGGATCCGGGATCACCTGCGCGGTCACCCCGAAGACCTCGGACATGGTGTCCGGGGTGACCACCTCGGCAGGGGTGCCGGTTGCGTGAACCCGGCCCGCATTCATGGCGATGAGGTGATCGGAGTAGCGGGCAGCCAACCCCAGATCATGCAGCACCATGACAATCGTGGTGCCCAGGCGATGATTGAGGTCGGTGAGCAGATCGAGCACCTCAAGCTGGTTGGCAATATCCAGATAGGTGGTGGGCTCATCCAGCAGGAGAATATCCGTTTCCTGGGCAAGCGCCATGGCTATCCACACGCGCTGGCGTTGACCCCCGGAGAGCTCATCGACGCACCGTTGGGCCAGATCCGTGGTGCCCGTGATGTCCAGGGCATGGGCCACCGCCTCATAATCATGGGTGGACCACCGGCCCAACATCCCCTGGTGGGGATGTCGACCCCGCCCCACCAATTCCGTGACGGTGATGCCCTCCGGCGCGGTCGGGGACTGGGGCAGCAGACCGAGGATACGGGCCAGGGCCTTGCCGCGGTAGGTACCCAGGGGAACGCCATCGAGCTGCACCGTGCCGGCTGCTGGTTGCAGAAGCCTGCACAGAGCATGCAGCGTGGTGGATTTTCCGCAACCGTTCGGCCCCACGATGGAGGTGAGCCTGCCGGGTAGAAGATCCAGATTGAGGTGCTGCGCCACGGTGCGGTCCCCGTACCTGAGGGTGATGCCGTGTGCGGTGAGGGTGTGGTTGATGGTCATGGTCAGTGTCCTACCTCCCGGTTGGAACGGATGAGCATATATATAAGGAATGGGGCGCCGAGCGCACCGGTGATCACACCCACCGGATAACGGGTCCCCAGCAGGTACTGGCCAACCAGATCTGAGCTGAGCACGATCAACGCGCCGATCAGGGCGGACGGCCATACGAGTGATGCCCCGGGACCGAGCAACCGGGCGGCCAGTGGCCCGGAGACAAATGCCACGAAGGCAATTGGCCCGCAGGCCGCGGTGGCGACCGCGATGAGTGTCACCGCCGCCATGATCACCGTGATGCGGATGACCGTGACATTGACACCCAAGCCGATTGCGGTGGGATCCCCCAGACGCATGATGGTGATGGGGCGCTGCAGGAGGATGAGGAGGGGCAGGAGGACCATCACCGTCACCACCAGGGGCAACGCCCGTTCCCACGTGGCACCGTTGAGGGAACCCGTCAGCCATCGGGTGGCCGTGGGCAGATCCCAGGTATCCGCCTTGGACAGGGAATACGTCACCAGAGAATTCAACATGGCAGCCACTCCGATACCGGTGAGAATCAACCGCATCCCGGAGAACCCACCCCGATAAGACACCAGATAGATCACCAGGGCCACACCCAGCGCCGCGACCAGGGAGATCGCCGACACCATCGTCTGCCCCAGGCCGAGGAAAACAATGCACATCACCCCTGCTGCCGAAGCCCCAGAGGAGATACCGATGATGTCCGGGGAGGCCAGCTGATTGCGCAGCAGGGTCTGAAAGATCACACCCGCTGCACCGAACCCCAGTCCCGCGGCCAAACCCATCACCGCACGCGGCAGACGCAGAACGCCCACGGCATAGCTGGCACCCGCGACCTGCTCACCGCGCAGCACCTGCCATACCTGGGCGGGGGAGTAGCTGACCTCGCCCCACATCAGACTGCCGCAGAACACCCCAACCACCATCAGTGCCAGCAGCGTGGTGAGCAGCGCGCGCCGGGTCCGTGTCTGGTGACGGATCCGGGTGATCTGCACAGTGGTGGTCACAGTTCCCTCGCCTTTTGTCGTCGGATAATCCAGATGAATAACGGTGCCCCCAACAGCGGCATGATGATGCCCACGGCGATCTCCCCGGGGCGGGTGATCACCCGCCCTGCGGTGTCGGCGAACAACAGCAGCGCTGCACCCGCCACCGCGGAGGTGGGGATCAACCATCGGTGGTCTGTGCCGACGATGAGCCGACACAGATGCGGGATGATGAGCCCGACGAAAGCGATCGGTCCGGCCAGGGCGGTGGCCACACCACACAGGATGACGGCCCCGGCTGATGCCACCAACCGGGTACGCAGAACGTTCTCCCCAAGGCCGGTGGCGATATCATCACCCAGCGCCAGTGCATTGAGGCCACGGGCGCACGCCCCGCAGATGAGCACACCGGCAACCAGCGCCGGGGCGGCGAGGGTGATCCGGACCCAATCTGCCCCACCGATCCCACCTATCTGCCAGAACCGGAAACTGTCCATCACCTGCACACGCGGCAATAACACCGCGCTGACCATGGAGGACAGTGCCGCGGCAGTGGCAGCGCCCGCGAGTGCGAGTTTGAGTGGGGTGGTACCACCCAGGGAGCCCACGACGTAGACGAATACCGCCGCGATAGCCGCGCCGAACACCGCCACCGCCATGGTGGGCACCGCCGCGGACAGCCCGAAGAAGGCGATGCCGATGACCACCGCGAGGGATGCACCCGACAACACCCCGAAAATCCCCGGGTCCGCCAGTGGGTTACGCGTGACAGCCTGCAGGGTGGTTCCCGACACCGCCAGGGCCGCCCCGATGACCATGCCGAGGACGGTCCGGGGAATCCTTTTCATGGCTGCGGCCTCCTCCGCGGTGTTGGCGTATCCGAACAGCGCGTGGAGCGCATCAGCACCGCTGATGGAACGGACACCGAACATCAGTGAGCAGATGCACGCCACGAACAGGATGGCACCCAGTGCGATCAGAAGGATCCCCTGTTTGGGAAGTGTTGCGATGGCCATATCCGTTTAGTTGAGTCCCTCGGCAAGTTCCGCGAAGTATTCATCAATACCCCACGAAATTGATAGGGGAGACGGGGTGGCGGAGGCGGCGGTCGGATTCTCGCCCAGGAACACCACCCGGCCCGCGGCGATGGCGGGGATTCGTGAGAGCAACGGGTCAGCCTGGAGCTTGTCCAATAAATCGGCATTCACAGTGTCATCCTCGGAACCGTAGGTGATGATGAGATCCACATCCTCGAACGCTTCAGGGTTCTCCGCGGAGATCTGCTCATAGAAACTGTCGGAATCGGCAGAACCCTCCAGGATCGAGGCCTCCTGCATTCCTGCGTCCAGGAGGAACCCCATCCGCGGATCCACGGAGGTGTACACGCCGATCTGCGACAGGTCGGATTCATCGAAGAACGCGAACACCGGCGTGGTTTCCCGGAGTGCGGGGTGGGCGTTCAGCGCGGCGTCGACCTCACCATCAAGCTTTGCGACGAGTTCCCCACCCTCCTTCTCCTTTCCCAGAGCTGTCGCATTCATGAGGATCTGATCCTCCAGGGTGGTTCCCCACGCCTGGTCCGGATAGGCCACCACCGGGGCGATCTGGGAGAGCTGATCATAATCCTCCTGGGTCAGCCCCGAGTAGGCCGCGAGGATCACATCGGGTTGGGTGTTGGCGATTGCTTCGAAGGGGAGGCTGTCGGTGGCGTCGAAAAGCTCCGGCGTGGCACCACCGAGCTCGTTGAGCTTGTCCTCAACCCAGGGCAGTACCCCATCGCCGTCATCGTCACCCCAGGTGGCTTTTTCCATGCCGACCGGGGTGATCCCCAGTGCGAGGGGCACCTCATGGTTGCCCCAGGCCACGGTGGCCACCCGTTCCGGGAGGGTCGGGATGGTGGTCTCCCCGAAAGCATGCTCGATGGTGAGGGGGAAGGCTTGATCATCCGAGGTGGTTGCAGAGGTTGCTGAGGTTACCGACGGTGTCGGGGATCCGGACTCTGAACATGCCGCCAGGGTGAATGTGAGGGTTGCGGCCAGAAGACCGGAGAGGATGCGTGATCGTCGCATGGTTCAAGGGGGTCACTTTCGGGATCTACGGAAGCATATTAGCTCAACCTAAGTTAGGTTAGGGTTCCCAATGGTAGCATTGTGGTTCTGGAAAAATAAATGACAGAGGTCACAACCCATGCGGCGAGGGAATGATGCCCACAACCACCAGCTGCGATGGAGCGCTTTGAACCCATGTCCGTTACTGTTTGCTCCATGCACGACTCTGGACGATCCCCCGTGAAGGTGGTCAAAGAAGCCAACCCGACCGGACGTACAACCACACCCCAACTGCGACGCCCCCTGCCACGCCAGACTGAGATCTCGGACGTCCGCCGCTACATCGTCATGACCGCCCTGGCGCTGGGCGGATTCGGCATCGGTGTCACGGAGTTCGTCTCCATGGGCCTGTTGTCCATGATCGCTGATGATTTCTCCATCTCCGAGGACCGTGCCGGTTGGATCATCACCGTCTACGCACTCGGTGTGGTGGTGGGAGCTCCGCTGATCACAGCGTTCACCGGACGCATTCCCCGCAGGCGTCTCCTGCTGATCCTCATGGCGGCATTCGTGGTGGGCAACGCCCTGTCCATGCTGGATTCCTCCTATGGTGTGCTGTTGGTCGCCCGGTTCCTCGCAGGCCTGCCCCATGGGGCGTATTTCTCCGTGGCTGGTCTGTCAGCAGCCTCCATGGCTCCCGAAGGGCAACGCGGGCGAGCTGTCGCCTTCGTGGGCATGGGTCTCTCCGTGGCCACCGTCATTGGTGTCCCGGCCGCCCAGTTGCTGGGTGTCCAGTTCGGTTGGTCCGCGGCTTATGGGATGGTCACCGTCATCGGCGTGATCACCCTGGTTCTCCTGTGGTTCCTCATGCCGCACATGTCCCGGATGGTGCCCACCAGTCCGCTGACGGAGCTGAGTGCTCTCAAACGTGGTCAGGTCTGGCTCACCCTGGCGATCGGTTCCATCGGTTTCGGCGGCATGTTCGCGGTGTACACCTATATCTCCTGGACCATGACGGAACAGGCTGGTCTTCCGGCCTCGTTGATCTGGGTGGTGCTCATGGCCTACGGCGTGGGCATGGTGATCGGCAACTATGTGGGTGGACGGCTCGCGGACTGGAATGTGGACCGCGGCATCCTCCTGGCACTGATCTGCATCGTGGTGGTGCTCATCGGTTTCTATTTCACCTCGCATCACCCGGTGGCAGGCACCATCAACTTCGGCCTGGTGGGTTTCTTCGGGTCCACCCTGGTGCCCTCCCTGCAGATCCGGCTCATGGATGTGGCAGGCAAGGCACAGACCCTGGCAGCCTCCCTCAACCATTCGGCCCTCAACATCGGTAATGCGGTGGGTGCCTCCATGGGTGGCGCAGTCATTGCCGCAGGTTATTCCTACAGTGCGCCCGCCCTGGCGGGTGCGGTACTGGCGGTTCTGTCGATCGGTATCTGGTTCCCGATGGTGTGGTTGCGTCGACGCGGATAGGCATCGTGTCCACCCCACGGGCTACGCTGAAACACATGAGTTTCCAGATCACCACCGTCAACGTCAACGGCATCAGAGCAGCCGTGAAAGAGCGCAGCGAAACCAACCTGGGGTTCATCCCCTGGCTGGAGAAATCAGGCAGTGATGTCGTCCTGCTTCAGGAGGTCCGCGCGAGCGAGAAGGACACCGAAAAGGCACTCCAGCCGGTGCTGGATGCCGGGTGGCACTATGTGGGTGCGCCGGCGGCCGCCAAGGGTCGGGCCGGCGTGGGCATCCTGTCCAGGCACGAGCTTATCGACGTCCACGTAGGTTTCGGCTCCTTCCTCGATTCGGGCAGATACATCGAAGCCACCATCAGGGAAACCTCCCTGGGGGCACCCGTGACCGTGGCTTCGCTCTACCTCCCCTCCGGTTCAGCTGGCACTGAGAAGCAGGATGAAAAATACCACTTCCTCGATGAGTTCTCCGGCATCCTGGCAGAGCGCGCAGCCGCCCACAGTCACATGGTGATCGGCGGGGACTGGAACATCTGCCACCGCCGTGAGGATCTGAAGAACTGGAAGACCAACCAGAAGAAATCCGGGTTCCTTCCCGATGAGCGTGCCTGGATGGACTCTGTATTCGGCAGCTTTCCCGATGAGGAGTCCCAGGTTGATGGCGGGGGAGACTTCTTCGGGGCGGTGGAATATGTGGGGACGGCGGGTCGTCGACAAGCACACGCCGACCCGGCGTGGTTCGACGTGGCACGTCGCCTGCAACCGGAGGGGGAGGGGCCGTACACCTGGTGGACCTACCGCGGGAAGGCCTTCGACACCAACGCCGGCTGGCGCATTGATTACCAGGCCGCCACTAAGGCAATGGTGGACCGCGCGGAACGTAGCTGGGTGGATAAGGCAGAGGCCTATGACCTCCGATGGTCCGATCACTCACCGCTCAATGTGATTTACTCTTAACATGTTGCTGACAATTCTCTGGGCAATCGGCATCACCGCCGAAGGAATGACAGGTGCCCTCGCCGCAGGACGGCAGAAGATGGACCTGTTCGGTGTCTCTGTCATCGCCTGCGTCACCGCCATCGGTGGTGGCTCATTGCGTGACATGCTGCTGGGCCACTATCCATTGGTGTGGGTGGAGAAGCCGCAGTTTTTACTGCTCATCATCGGCGCGGCGATCCTGACCGTGTCCATTTCATTCCTCATGGAACACTTCCGGGTGTTGTTCCTGGTGCTCGATGCCGTGGGATTGTCAGCATTTGCCGTGATCGGCACACAGATCGCCCTGGAGATGGGGTATGGGTTCATCATCGCGGTGGTGGCATCCGTGCTCACCGGTGTCTTCGGTGGTGTGCTGCGTGATCTGCTCTGTGACCGCATCCCGTTGGTGTTCCAGAAGGAACTCTATGCTTCCATCGCGCTGCTGGCCACGTGTGTGTACTTCGTCATGATGTACCTGGGGGCCAGTGAGAATGTCACGGTCGTCGTCTCTGTTCTGGTGGCGTTCACCGCCCGTCTGCTTGCGCTGTGGCGCGGTTGGGCACTCCCGGTTTTCGATTATCAGGAAAGCGAAATCCAGCGCGATCCCACCAACCGGATCTGGCGATTCTGGAATTGGAAGAAGAAGTAGCCTGGTCGCATGCACATTGACTCGAACTATTAAAGAGTTTTAGTCATTTCCCTGTAATTGATAGGACAGGGTATGGTGTGATCCGGAACTTTTTTGAGGCTGTATCAGCTATACCAACTGTGGGGCACTTGGACCCGCCGTTGGAACACAACGTAAGGATTGCACATGGGCAAGGCATTCATTCTTCTGATCCTGGGCGCCATCATTCTGGCCGCAGGTATCTGGTACGCAGCAGCTGTCGGATTCGCCGTCATGGCTATCGTCGCAGCAATGATCATCGCTGTCGGCGGCGGAATCATCACCTGGGGTATTTCCGTCGCCCTGGACGTCCATTCCCCCACCTCCCGCAAGCTCTAGGAGTTTGTCTCCCCGCACCACAGCGGGATAGGAAACTGCGCCGCACCTCCCCTTTTTTGACGGGAGGTACGGCGCAGTTTCTGTTTCTTCCAGACGGTGCCAATATCAGCATGTACGTCACACCGCGCACCCCTGCCCCCTGGCGTGACGTGATCCGCCCCGCCGGGACAGCGGGTCTATGAGTTGATCATCTCCGAGACCTCCAGGAGGCCCTGGGTGATGTCGGTGCCGGCGGCGAATCCGGTGGTGCGGGTGTCCGCGTAGAAAACCTTGTCATCAGCGATCGCCGGGACATCCGCCAACGCGGGGTTGGACAGGAAGTCGGCGAAGTCATCGCGACCCTTGCCCAGGTAATCCTGAATGATGATGATGTCGGGGTTCATCGCGAGGACCTGCTCGGGATCAGCAGTGATCGTGCCGGTGGCGCCCAGGGAGTCCACCAGGGGCTCGCCGCCGGCTTCACGGATCAGCCCGCTCATCATGGAAGATCCAGGCATGATCATCTGACGTGGGCCGCGCTGCATCATGGCGAGCACCTTCGGGGCCTCCTCCGGGGTGGTTACCTCGGAGCGTGTCTCCTGGATTTCAGCGATGGCCTCTGCCGCCTCATCTTCAGCACCGACCAGCTGGCCCACATAATTCATGTGGGTGATGATGGAATCAATATCGCCCCAACCATCGATGTCGAAGTTGACCACCGGCACACCGAAGTTCTCCAGGATGGTGATGGTGTCCTGCTCAGTATCAAAGCGCGCACTCACGATCGCCAGATCAGGGTCAGCGGCGAGCACCTGCTCTGGATCCAGGGAACCACCGGGCTTGATCTGGGTGGGGACATCCTGGGCGAGAGCGTAGAGCTCTTCATCCTCGGGGTTCATCTCGGAGGTGACCACCACCCGCTCCGCGCCGGCGAGCGGCAGGACCAGAGAAGCGGCCTCCGGGGTGATCACGGCGATACGCATCGGCTTGGATTCCAGGGTGATTTCCTGGTCGTCGATGGTGACGGTGCGCGGGTAGTCGGCATCCGAATCAGCGGCGGCCTCCCCGGACACCTCCGCAGCTGCAGTGGTCGTGGTGTTATCAGCACTGGAAGGGTTCTCCTCCGCCGGTGAGCACGCGGTGAGTGCCCACGGCACGGTCAGCGCTGCGGTCAGCAGGGCGGTAGAGAGTTTCACAGACTTCTTCACGGAGTAGATCATCCTTTTCAGAAACAGAACAGTTAGAACAGAGGGTCAGTGGTGGTGGGGAATGGGGTGATGCGCAGGCTGCCGGTGGTCGGATCATCATCCACCGCGATCGGCAGCCCGTAGACCCGCGACAGCGTGCTGGGTTGCAGCACCTCGGCCACGGTGCCGGCGGCGGCTAGCTCTCCCTGCTGCATCAGCACGGCGTGGTCGCACCAGCGCGCGACGTGGTTGAGGTCGTGGAGCACCACCACCACGGTTGTGCCCTGGGCGGCGCGCAGGCGCAGCAGTTGGAGCACTTCCACCTGGTGGCGGAGATCGAGGGCGGAGACCGGCTCGTCGAGAAGCATCACGGCGGTGTCCTGCGCCAGGGCGCGCGCGATGTGGATGAGCTGGCGTTGGCCACCTGAGAGCTCGTTGACGGGTTGGTCGGCGATATGCAGCGCATTGATCGCCCCGAGCGCGTCCTCGGTGGCGCGCCGGTCCTCCTCGGACTCTGCGGTGAAGCGTTTGCGATGTGGGTAGCGCCCCATCGCGACCACGTCGCGGGCCGCAAAACCGATGCGCAGCTCGGTGTCCTGCGGCACCAGCGACATCAGCCGGGCGCGGTCTGAGGTGCTTTGCGACGACACCCCCACGCCCCCCACGTACACATCACCAGTGGACGGAATCAACCCCGCCATCGCTGACAGCGCTGTGGATTTTCCTGCCCCGTTGGGGCCGATGAGCGCAGTGACCTGTCCCGCAGGAGCATGGAAGGACACACCCCGCACCGCATGATGCGTGGGGAAGGTGACGTCCAGGTTCTTCACCTCGATGCTGAGGCTGTCCGATCGGCTCACAGCCCCAGTCCTCTCCGCTTGCGCACGGTGAGCAGAAGATAGAGGAAGATCGGCGAACCGATGAACGCCACCACCACGCCGGTCTGCAGCACCACGGGGGAGAAGAGTAGGCGTGCCACGGTGTCCGCGACGATGACGAAAGTGCCACCGAGGATCGCGGCCGCCGGCAGGAGTGCCCGGTGATCCGCGCCGATGACGATGCGGATCAGGTGAGGCACCACCAGCCCAACGAAGGTGATGGTTCCGGAGACCGCCACCGCCGTCGCCGTGAGCAGAGCAGCCAGGGCAAGCAGGATGATGCGGGCACGGCCCACATTCAACCCGGAGGTCTGTGCGGTGGATTCGCCCAACAGCATCAGGTTGAGGTCGCGGGAGGCACCGACTGCCAGGATCAGCCCCAGGATGATCGGGATCACCGCCACCCCCACATGGTCCCAGGTGCGGGATACCAGATCACCGTTGAGCCAGAACGCCACGGAACGCAGTTCCGAATCCTGCGGGGCATTGGCCGTGGCTGCGGAGATCACCGCACCGAGAAACGCGGTGATGGCCAGGCCGACCAGCACCAGGGTGGCGGGATCGGCACCGCGGCCATCCATCGCCCTGGAGCTGGCGATCAGATAGACCACCGCCACGGTGATCAGCGCACCCATGAAAGCGGCGAAGGGCACTGTCCACTGACCGAAGAAGCTGGTACCGGTGACAATGGTGAGCACCGCGGCCACCGCAGCTCCGGAGGACACACCCACGATGCCCGGATCAGCCAGGGGGTTGTGGAACACCGTCTGCATGATGGCACCGGACACGGCCAGGGCGGCACCCACCAACGCGGCGATGATGATGCGTGGGGCGCGGATCTCTGTGACCACCGGCGAGGTGGGCAGATCAGCGAAGGGCACGGTCACCGGTCCCAGCATGAGGGAGACCACGAACGAGCCGACCAGCAGAATGATCGATCCGATGATGACTACCGGCGTAGTCAATCCGCTGCTAGTTCGCGACACAACATCCCTTAATGGCAATAGATTCGAGCTCAGTACCCGCTTAGCTTAACCAACCGTATGAGCAAATCCCCAAACTTTCGGGTGATCACCTCTCATTGGTCATCTTAACCCTGTTGTCAGGAGCGGAGATTAATGTTCCCTCAACCATTGAGTCCGCGGTGTAGTGACTAGACTGTCTAAGCATGACTTCGCAGGATAAAGATCTCACCGCCCAGACCTCCTCCCGTGTCCTCTCCGGCATCCAGCCCACGGCGGACTCCTACCACCTCGGAAATTACCTCGGTGCCGTCAAGCAGTGGATTGACCTGCAGAACAATTTTGATGCCTTCTACTTCATCCCTGATCTCCATGCCATCACCGTGGATCAGGACCCGGAGGAACTTCGTACCCGCACCGTGTCAGGTGCCGCACAGCTGCTGGCATTGGGCATCGACCCGAACCGCTCCACTCTCTTCGTCCAGTCCCATGTGCCCGCGCATGCGGAACTGTCCTGGGTACTGACCTGTCTCACCGGTTTTGGTGAGGCTTCCCGCATGACCCAGTTCAAGGACAAATCCACCAAGCAGGGCGCTGACCGCACTTCTGCAGGACTGTTCACCTATCCCATGCTCATGGCCGCTGACATCCTCCTCTACCGCCCGCAGCTGGTTCCGGTGGGTGAGGATCAGCGGCAGCACCTGGAGCTCACCCGCACCCTGGCAGAGCGTTTCAACAACCGCTATGGCAAGGTCTTCGAGGTTCCGGAGGGTTTCATTCCGCAGGGTGCCTCCAAGATCTATGATCTGCAGAACCCGACCGCAAAGATGTCCAAGTCCGGTGACAACCCCAAGGGGCTGATCAATCTTCTCGACGACCCGAAGGTCTCCACCAAGCGGATCAAGTCCGCGGTCACTGACAATGACGGTGTCATCGCCTTCGATGTGCAGAACAAACCGGGAGTATCCAACCTCCTGGTCATCCAGTCCGCATTGACCGGGGAAAGCATTGACGCGCTGGTCACCGGGTACGAGGGCAAGGGATACGGCGCTCTCAAGGTGGACACCGCTGAGGCATTGGAGGCGTTCACCACCCCGCTGAAGGCCAAGTATGACGAGTACATGGGGGACCGCGCTGAACTCGAGCGTGTCCTGGCTATCGGCGCGGAACGTGCCGGGTCCATTGCCGAGGGAGTCCTGGCGGAGGTCTATGACAAGGTCGGTTTCCTGGCCCCGCGCGCCAGGTAAACACCGGTTGATTATTACAATCCGGCCACGCAGCAAGCCTGCCTGGCCGGATTTTCCTATCCTGGGAGACATCACAGTGATTTAGCCCGCCTGAGATCCCCTGGGATCTCCCTGAATTTCATGAGGACGAGACACATGGCCACCAGAACCGCGCCGGACGATCGCAACACCGATGAATACGGAATCGAGCGGATCCGTGAAGATGAACCGGGCTTCGTGGACAAGATGCGTGACAAGTATGAGTGGTTCGATCACATCATGCGCATGCAGGAGCGATTCGGCTCCAAAGGCGGTAACCAGCTGTCCGCCGGCATCACTTATTTTTCGGTGTTGTCTATTTTCCCCATCGCCATGTTGGCCTTCGCCACCATGGGTTTTGTCCTGGCGGGCAACCCGGATCTGCTTGCCCGTGTCCAGGAGGAGATCACCGGAGCCTTCGACGGTGATGTGGGCGAGACCGTCAACAGTATTGTCGAAAGCGCCATCGAGCAGCGCGGTACGGTTCTCGGAATCGGCGGTCTCACCGCGCTGTGGGCCGGTCTCAATTGGATGAATAACTTGCGCTTCGGTGTGAGCCGCATGTGGGCCCTTGATCCCACCGAGGGCAATTTCGTGGTGAAGAAGATCAATGACCTCATCGCTCTGGTCATCCTGCTCCTCGCCCTGGTCCTGGCTTTCGGTATCACCGCAGTGGGTGCCTCGGGTGCCACCCAGACCCTCCTTGACTGGGTTGGACTGGGTGATGTTCCAGGTATCAGCATCATCACCTGGGTTGTGGCACTGGTCGTGGGCATCCTGGCCAATTTCCTGGTGTTCTTCTGGTTGATCAAGTTCCTGCCGCGCACCAAGGTTCCCATGAAATCCGCCATCCAGGGGGCTCTGATCGGTGCGATCATCTTTGAAGTGGTCAAGCAGCTCGCCTCGGTGCTGGCCTCCAATGCGCTGAGTAACCCCGCCGGCGCCACCTTCGGCCCCATCATCGGCATCATGGTGGTGCTCTATCTGGTGTGGCGCATCCTCATGTACTGCTCGGCTTGGTCGGCCACCAGTGAGGAATCATTGCGGCTGGCAGTGGTTCCCGCGCCGGAGCCGGCTGTGATCCGCGTCCGCAACGAGCTGTCCCCGGAGGTCGCCCCGGTCGATGCGGCACGCAACGTGGGCATCGGCGTGGCCGTGGGTGCCGTCGCAGCGGGTGCGCTGGCATTCCTGCAGAAGAAATAACAGCACCTCTGCTCCTTCAGGGGTGAGGTCAGGGCGTTCCCCGATTCCCGGGGAGGGCCCTGTGGAATAGGCTTGAGGGTATGAACACGAACCTGCCCAACCTGTACTCGGCCTTCGACCTGGATCGCACTGATGATACTGATGCGCTCGGAGTGGTTCTCTCCGCGCGGGATCTGCGCCTGGAGCAGATGGGTATCACCCCTGATGATCCCCGACGCGCGCAGACCGTGATGGCGTTCTCAGTGCTCAACGATCCCATCAAACGTGCGCTTTACGACGAAAAACTAGACACCGGCACGCCCCTCACCTGGGATCAGATTCACCACCTCGGGAATTTCGGCACCATCCCGGAAGCACCTCCGCAACAGCAGCAGTGGCAGCAGCCCCAGCCCCAGAATGATTTCGGTTACTCCTTCGGTGCCCCGAACACGGCATTCGCCAGTAATACCTACAACCCCTTCGACAACCAGGTCCAGTCCTCGATGTCGGGTTCCCACTTCGCCAGCCATTCGGCCATGGCCCCGTACGGTGCCAACAATGCGATGAATGTGCAGCGTCCCACAGCGGGTGCCCGACTTGGAATGGCGTGGCTTGATCTCATTCTGGCCGGTATCGCTGCCATCATCGTCGCGGGAATCTTCGGCGGAAACGAGTTCAGTGTCTGGATCATCACGGCGATCGTCTCCATCGCCTATGTGGTGGGTTTTGAAAGCGTCATGGGTGCCACCCCGGCTAAGAAGTTCTTCGGCTATGAGGTCCGGGATGTCAATACCCATTCCCGACTGTCTGCAGGCGCGGTGGCCAAGCGAAACTGGTGGAAGTTTGCCAACCTCATCCCCGGAGGCACTCTGGTCACCCTCATCATGGCTGGTTATTACGGCAACCAGATCAAGGAGGAGAACATGATGCGCGGTGGTCACGACAAGATGGCCAACGCCGAGGTGGTTAAGAAGAACTCCTAACGGCGTTGCCGGAAGGTCCAGGTCAGTGCAGCCAGGAGCAACAACACGATCACGGTGATGGGGAGGGCGACCCGGACGATATCCAACGTTGCGGAGTCTGCCTCCTCAGGGGTGGGGGATGGTGCAGGTTCTGTCGGGGGTAGTTCCGTGGCGGTTGGTTGCTCTTCCTCCAGCTCACCGAGCTGGCCCACACCGGCGCCCGGGAGGGTGTCCAGGGAGGCGTCGATAAGCTCTCTGGCCTGAACCCAGGGGGAGGCTTTATCCACCGTGGTGTCCAGGATGACGGCGCCGAGGCGGCGGCCATCCCGATTGAGTGCGCCGACGAAGGTGTGGTTGGCGTCATCGGTGTAACCGGTTTTACCACCGATGCCATCTGGATCATTGAGGAACAGACCGTTGTCATTCCACACCTGGAAACCGTCATTGTCGCCCCAACCGGGGAAATCAATGTATTCGGTATCCACGATCTCCGCGAAACGGGGATTCTGCCACGCATGTTGGTAGATCAGCGCCATGTCGTAGGCGGAGGTGGACATACCGGGAGCGTCGAGACCTGAATAGGTGGCCGCGACGGTGCTCTGGGTGCCGATCTCCCGGGCCCGCTCATTGATTATCTCCAGGGTGGCCTCATCCCCGCCGAGCTCCTGGGCGAGCAGATAAGCAGCGTCATTGCCACTGGCCAGCAGTAATCCGTGGAGTAGTTCATCAACTGTGTAGTCACCGCCCTCACCCACACCCACGCGGGAGCCCTCGATATTGGCGGCGTCCCAGGTGCCGGTGACCCTGGCCTGGGGATTCAGTTCCTCGATGGCGATCAGACCAAGAAGGACTTTGATGATGCTGGCGGGGCGGTAGCGGCCGTGTGGATCCTTGGTGGCCAGGATCTCCCCGGAATCCACATCAAAGACCATCCACGCCGAGGCCGTCTGGTTCTCCGGGACCTGGAAACCCTCCGGGGCAATCACACCGCAGTTGTCCATGAGCGGGCCACCGGCTGGGACATCAGGGATGGGCAGAGGCGTCGGGGTGGGATCACCTGGGGTCACCACCTCGGAGGTGGTGCGTGCACTGCTGGGGGCTTGGAGCCAGGGGCAGTTGTCGGTGTCGGGGGCGTCCTCGCGGGAGGTGGGCTGCCCGTCATCGTCTTGCTCCTCCACAGTTTCGGCGTTTTCCGCTGTCACTGGTGGGGGAGAGGTTTCCTGCGCGGCGGCCACGGGTGGGAATATCAGTGCCAGTGTGGTGGCTGCCGCCACGAGGGAAGTTCTCATGAACGCTAGATAGTACCTGCCGTTGTATGGACAGTCGGGACAGGTACCGGAGTTTTTAGAACTTGGAGAAGCGCTTGGTCAGCATTTCCTCGAGTTCGCGCCAGGAGGTGGAGTGGTCATTGAACGGTGCGTGGGGGACATAACCTGAGGTGTCACTGGCGCCGAGCATGTAGGAGATGTAGTCCTGCATGCGTGGATTGGCCAGGAAGTAGGAGTTCATGGAATCATCACCGGACCAGTCAGCGGCGTCGGCCATGAGCTCATAGGCGCGGCCCATCTGCTTGGTGTCCACAGCGTCCACAGAGGTGTTGATGTCCTGGGCCAGACCATTGAAGGAATAGACATTGTCCGGGTGCACCATGATCTCGGTTTCTCCGGCATTGATGCCCAGCATGAGATCCGGCCAGGTGGAGGCCCGGGCCAGATCGTGGTCATCGTGTTCGACCAGCCAGCGCAGCAGTGACTTCTGGCTGTTGAAGGTGAAGATCTCGCCGAATTTTCCCAGGAATACCGGCTGGCCTTCGATGTAGGTGCGCAGGGTGTATACGGAACGGCCGTCGAGGGAGATCCTGATCGGATCGATGCCGGCGGCGGTCCATGCGGAGGTGTCGTAGGGGTCGACCTTTTCGGCCTCTTCCTTCGCGATCTGTTCTTCGGCCTCACGGGCTGCCTCCCGTGCGGACTGGGCCTCACGGATACGGGTGGTGGCGTCCTCGGTGAAGATCTGGTCGCCTTCCTTGACGGTGACGGCCTCATCAAGGGAATCCACCACGGTGCCCCAGTTGGTCAGTACGGCGCGACCGATGGCTGACCACTCACCCAGGCCGTTGGGTCCGGAGAAATGGTCTGCCCCGCGGTCAACATTGCCCAGGACCGAATGCGAGGAGAAGAAACCACTGACGGGCATCGCGGACGTGACATTGCCCAGGCTGCGCACCACGGCGAAGATTCGGGAGATGGTCTTGACGTTGACGTAGGAGGGACGTTCCGCAAGCAGGGCCGGTGCCCCCACGATGTCATGCTCATCATTGGCATCCGGAACCACACGTGCGGCGTCACCGGCGTTGAAGGCGGACCAGTCCGGGTGGGAGGTCAGGTCGTGCCGGGAATCTGATTCGATGAAGACGAGCAGCTCTTCCGGGGAGTTGAACACATACAGGTTCTCTTCTGCTCCGAGGAACGCCTGCCATTCACTACCGTGTTCCCTCCAGCTGGGGGCCCACAGGGTGTAGAAGTCACCTTCGGTGAGTGAGAGTTTTACGGGGACGATTCCTTTTTCAGCCATGCTCACAAATCCTAGCCGTTGTGATATTCCTCCGTCACCTGTCTCACCCTATAGGGCCCAGGTGGGCGGATAAGGGGGGGTATTTGTCAAGGTCAGCGCCTCAGCCGGTGGGGCGGTGGAACCCGTAGAAGGCCATTCCGATATTGGAGGTGCGCACCGGGTTCATCTGGACCGGGTCGCCGGCTTCGATGATCTGCCCGTCACCCGCATACATGGCTGCGTGTCCATCCCAGATGAGCAGGTCCCCGGGTTGAAGTTCGTCGTAGCTGACCTGTCTGCCCACTGCCTGTTGGTCGGCTGTACGGGGGATATCCACACCGGCCTGCTGCCACGCCCACTGGGTGAGTCCACTGCAGTCGAATCCATTCGGCGTGGTGCCGCCCCAGACATAGGGGGTTCCGAGCATGCTGCGGGCGGCGGCCACGGCGCGTTCGCCAGCCTCACCCCCTGAACTGGAGGTGTTGGCCTGGGTGAACTGAATCGCGGCTTCAGTGGATGATTCAGTGGATGGCTTAACGGATGGTTCAGCGGTGGCACCCCCAGCTGGTCCAGTACCCGGCCCAAGGTCAGCAGCCTGCACCGGTGGGCCGAGTTCACCGGGAGCCAGTTGGATAACCTGGTCCAGCTGCCCGATTGCCGGTTGCAGGGCCACACCAAGTTCCCCGACCCGTGCTGTTGCGGCCTCCATGAAAATCCAGGGCAGGGTGGTCAGTTCTGCACGGGCAGCCAACGCGGTGGCGGGATGTGGGCACAGGGAGAGAAGCAGGAGAGGAGGAACCCGGTGCATCAACTCGGTGGCCAGACCCTGAAGATCCTCCCTGGCGCTATCGATCAGTGGAGCTGCCTGCCACATCACCCCGGTGATGATCCTGTGGTGGTTGTCCAGGTCCCGGCTCAGGTTGAGCAGTGGTGCTACACTGGTTCCCAGTTCCGTGGCCAGTGCGAGTGCGGAGCTGACATCGGGCACGGTGGGCAGTATCACCTCAGGCGTGGAGTCGGGCATATGTCCCAGGATGAAACGAACAGTGGCGAGCATGTCGGTCATGTCAGTACCCCGGCTGTCCTGTTCAGCTCTGCTGACAGTGAGCCATCCGCTGATTCCACCGCTGTGAGTGTGTGCAGGGCACTGTCGCCCATCTGATGGGCTGTCCAGATAAGGGCCTCTGCGTTGTGGGTGTAGGTGACCAGGGCTTTCGCCACCGCTTCATAGAATTCTCGTCCACCCTGGCTTTCCGGAATGGAGACGGCGGTGGCTGGGATGTGGAGACGGAGCAGGTCGTGTGCAAGGGATCGGGCGTGGTCAAGATCTATCCTCATGTCTGGTAGGACTGCGCAAGCGTCCGGGAGGTTCCCGGCAGGGGTGAAATGCTTCGTCAGCGGTGCCCGGGGTCTCGGTGGGCTGTCATGTCCAGGTGATGCTTTAACATGAGGAGCATGGACATCACCATCGTCAATCATCCCCTCGTCGCAAGCAGGCTCACCATCATGCGCGATGAGCGCAGTGACAACGCGGCTTTCCGCGCTGCAGCCTCCGACCTGGGCGCCATGCTCATCTATGAGGCCTCCCGTGATCTGGCCGTAGAGCACTTCGACACCAAGACCCCCGTCGCCATCACCGAGGGCACCCGCCTGGAGAACCCACCCATCATCGTCCCCATCATCCGTGCAGGCCTGGGCATGATCGACCCCGCACTGTCGATGATTCCGGATGCACAGGTCGGCTTCATCGGCCTGGCACGCAATGAGGAAACCCACGAACCGGTCCCATATCTGGAGGCTCTGCCTGAGGACTTGAGCAACCAGGCTGTGTTCCTCGTTGATCCGATGCTGGCCACCGGCGGTTCACTTCTGCACGCCATCCGTCTGCTGGCTGACCGCGGTGCCACTGATATCACCGCGATCTGCATGGTGTCCGCACAACCGGGCGTGGATGCACTCAAGGATTCGGGCCTGCCCTGCCGTCTGGTCACCGCCGCCATTGATCCCGAACTCAACGAGGACGCCTACATTGTTCCCGGCCTCGGTGATGCCGGTGATCGACTGTATGGACCCCGCAATATCGACCTGTAAAACCCCGGTTTCTGCACACTGTAGTTGGCGGTCAATTCCAACTTGAGTGTGCATTCTGGGGCTTGTGCGCACCGGTAAAGATCAGCTCCACTGGCCAAGTTATGGCCATACGTTGGGTACCCGCCTGCGCGAAATCCGGAAGATCCGGGGCTACAGTCAGGAAGAACTCGCCGAGATCGTGGAGATGAGCCGCAATGCCATCTCCAATCTCGAACGCAATGAGAACAACAACGGCAAGCCAGGTGATCCCCGCCTGAGTACCGTGTACAAACTCTCGCAGGCACTCGATGTTCCGCCCGCCGCACTCCTGCCCGCGGTCGGGGAGAAGCCCGAGACCATCTGCGTGGACGAGGACATGCCGGTGGACGTGCGCTGGCCCTCCAAACAGGAGGAAGTGCTTTTCGACGTCCCCCTCAACCTCCCCTCACCACGCAGCCTCCCCGGCAGCGAGGCAGCCGACGCGAAGAAACGGGTGGACAAGAAACCCGGGCGCGAACTGTCCTAGAGGTTTCTGCCCCAGTTCTCCACTTCGTCCTGCAACGTCAACAACAGTTGGGTTGCCTCCTCATGGGAGCTGGCCTGGGCGATCTCAATGTAGATCTTGGCCTTGGCCTCCGTTCCGGAGACACGCGCGATCACACGCAGCTGAATCCCACCCAGCTGACCGGTGAAGGCCACACCCTGATTCTCCGGAAGTGAGGAACTGGTCAGGGGAACACCGATGAACTCAGATGGGGGAGTGGTGGACCAGGCGTCGACAAGCTCTCTGGGGTTGGTTGTGCGGACCGCAACCTGCGTGGACGCGAAATAACCGTATCGCCGGTAAAGGGCGTCCAGCCTGTCCTGCAGGCTGACGCCGGAGGCCTTGAGTTCGGCGGCCCACGCCGCGGTCAGCAACGCCGTGGTGATGCCGTCCTTGTCGGAGACGATCTCCGGAGCCGGGCACGTGCCCACCGCCTCCTCATAGGCGAAGGCCAATTTTCCCGGCCGGCCATCACCCGCGCGGGAGAGATGTTTGAAACCGGTCAGGGTCTCCTGATAATCCCACCCCTTGTCCTCCGAGATGACCCGCAGAAGTTGGGAACTGACCACCGTGGTGGCTACCACAGGGGGATGTCCCTCCCCGGTCCATTCCGGAACCATGCGGGTGGCCAGCAGAGTGCCCGTCTCATCACCGGAGAGCATGCGGTGCCCACCATCAGGCGTGCGGATGCCCACAGCGCACCGGTCCGCATCGGGATCGAGTGCGAAGAGGATATCCGCATCCTTCTCGGCGGCACGCTCCAGCAACATCTCGATGGCGGAGGGCTCCTCAGGGTTGGGAAAAGCGACGGTGGGGAAGGTGGGATCGGGGTGCTGCTGGGCCCGGACGGAATGCGTCAACGGGAAACCTGCGGACTGGAAGGCGTTCGACATCGCGCGACCACCCACCCCGTGCAGAGCCGTGTACACGACACGCAGATTGGCCCGCTCAGAATTGACCCTCAGCAGATCCGACTGTCCCGGAGTAACCAGGCCCACGATCTCATCGAGGTATCTCCGCAGCTGATCCTGGGCCGGACGCACCGTCACCCGGGGCACACTCACGGGATCCTCCACAGCCTCGATGAACGCCTCCAACTCGGACTCCAACTCCGAATACAGCTGGCGACCGTTCTCCAGGAACACCTTGTAGCCGTTGTCCGCGGCACCGTTGTGGGATGCGGTAATCTGCACACCGGCGTCCATCCGACGGTTCCTGACCAGCCACGGAATCAACGGAGTGGGGGACGGGGTGGGCAGGAGCATCACCTCAAAGCCCGCACCTGCGAACACCTCTGCCGTGGTGGCGGCAAAGGTGTGGGAACCATAACGGGCGTCATAACCCACGACCACACGCAGGGGGCCATCCTGTGGATAGAGCGCCCGGCCGATCCCGGTCTCCTCCTCCGGAACCAGGTGGGGGATGTGATCACGCGCGGCACGGGTAGCCAACCAGCTGGCCACGCCCGCGGTGGTTCTGGTCACCTGGAGGACATTCATCTGATGAGCCGCGGGACCCACCGGCGCCCGCATCCCTGCCGTGCCGAAAGAGAGTTGACGATACTCGTCCATGGACACCCCGATCCTCATTCATGTTGGATTCACTACTAGACTCGACTCTACCGCGATGTGGGTGTTGCTGATATGCCTGCCAAGGAGATAGGAAGGGCCCTCTTATGACCGAGATTGGTGCTCTGGTCGCCTCATGGATGGACCTCCATCATGACGAAGTGATCGGATGGCGCAGACATCTGCACAGCCACCCGGAGCTGTCCCACATGGAATACGCCACCACGGAATATCTGGCAGGAGTGCTCACCGACCACGGCATGACACCCCAGTTGTTCCCCGGAACGGGCCTGATGGTGGACATCGGCCCCACCGGTGGGGAACGGCTGGCGTTCCGCGCCGACATCGATGCCCTCCCCCTCACTGAGTCCACCGACCTGGATTTCAGTTCCACGGTGCCGGGTGTCGCCCATTCCTGTGGCCATGACATCCATACCGTGGTGGCACTCGCTCTGGCCTGTGCGCTCAGCACCATTGAGCTGCCCATCGGCGTCCGTGTCATCTTCCAGCCCGCGGAAGAGGTCATGACGGGCGGAGCCACCGATGTGATCCAGTTCGGTGGTCTGGAGGGCGTGAACGCCATCTACGCGCTGCATGTGGAACCCAAACTCAAGGTCGGACGCGTCGGTGTGCGTGCCGGAGCCATCACCTCGGCCTCCGATGTCATCGAAGTTCGCGTCCGCGGCGAAGGCGGACACACGTCCCGCCCGCACCTTGCTAAAGACGTGGTCTACGCCCTGGGTAAACTGGTGACCGAACTGCCTGCACTGTTGTCGCGCCGGGTGGACCCCCGCACGGGAACCGTGCTGGTCTTCGGAAGTATCAATGCCGGTTTCGCATCCAACGCCATCCCTGAATCCGGCATGGTCAGTGGAACCCTGCGCACCGCCAACATCGGTACCTGGCGCAGCATGCGCCCGCTGATCGGTGAGCTGGTGGCGCAGGTTCTGGCACCTACCGGAGTGGAGCATGAGTTGATCTACAACCCGGGTGTTCCACCGGTGCTCAATGATGATGTGGCGACCGCACTGCTGGCCAGTGCCGCCAGGGACATGGACCCACAGTCAGTGGTTCAGGCCCCGCAGTCCTCCGGTGGTGAAGATTTCTCCTGGTACCTGGAACATGTCCCCGGATCCATGGCCCGACTGGGTTGCTGGTCCGGTCACGGTACGAAACAGGACCTGCATCAGGCAGACCTCAACGTTGATGAACGCTGTATCGGTGTGGGAGTGCGTCTGTTCGGAAGTCTGGTTCAGCAGTACAGCAGCAAGTCTGAGGCTTTTCTTCACCACTAGTGGGGGTAGTATGTAGGGCTGGCTCGAAATGACCAGTCTCGTCCACCCCGCACGTGACTGGCCCATTTGTTTTAGACTTGGATCACACATCAGTGGTTCCAGTAGCATTCACCCAGCTCACACGTGTGGAGGTGCCATTTATGGCAAAGAGGATCGTAATCATCGGCGGAGGCCCTGCAGGCTATGAGGCAGCACTGGCAGGTGCAAAATATGGTGCTGATGTCACCCTCATCGAGGATGTGGGAGTCGGTGGATCGGCAGTCACCCTGGACTGTGTGCCCTCCAAGTCATTCATCGCGGGTACCGGTATAAAAACAGACCTCCGCCGCGCGGATGATATGGGCCTCAACCGTGGGCTGGGTAAGGCGCACCTTGAGATTGATGCGCTGAACAAGCGTGTGAAGGCCCTGGCTCATGCCCAGTCCGAGGATGTTGCAGGCCAGCTCAAGCGCGCCGGTGTGCGGATGATCGACGGTTATGGCCGTTTCGATGATTACAGCACCCACCAGACCACCCACTATGTCCAGGTGTCGCACAACAGTGGTGAGAAGGAGGTCCTTGAATGTGACCTCGTGCTCGTCGCATCTGGTGCGACCCCACGCATTCTCAAGGGTGCGGAGCCGGATGGGGAGCGGATCCTCACCTGGCGTCAGGTCTATGACATCGACGAAATTCCCAGCCACCTCATCGTGGTCGGTTCCGGTGTCACCGGCGCTGAGTTCGTGTCCGCCTTCGCGGAACTGGGTGTCAAGGTCACCATGGTGGCTTCCCGAGACCGCATCCTCCCACACGATGATGCCGATGCCGCTGATGTCCTGGAGACCGTTCTTGCCGAACGCGGTGTATCCCTGGAGAAGCACGCACGCGTGGATTCTGTCACCCGCACCCCAGATGGTGGTGTGTGCGTGCGTACTGCTGATGGTCGTGAGATCTACGGCTCCCACGCCCTGATGACTGTCGGCTCCATCCCCAACACCCAGGACCTCGGACTGGAGAACATCGGTGTGGAACTGGCCCCATCCGGCCACATCAAGGTGGATCGCGTGTCCCGCACCTCTGTCGCGGGTATCTACGCCGCCGGTGACTGCACGGACCTGTTCCCGCTGGCCTCCGTGGCCGCCATGCAGGGCCGTATCGCCATGTATCACGCACTCGGTGAGGGTGTGTCCCCGATCCGTCTGAAGACCGTGGCCACCGCGGTGTTCACCCGCCCGGAGATCGCAGCAGTGGGTGTGACCCACGCGCAGGTGGACGCCGGAGAAGTGTCCGCCCGCACCGTGGTGCTGCCACTGGTAACCAACCCACGTGCCAAGATGCGTTCCCTGCGCCATGGTTTTGTGAAGCTGTTCTGTCGCCGCAACTCCGGACTCATCGTTGGTGGGGTCGTGGTGGCTCCGACCGCCTCTGAGCTGATCCTGCCGATCGCAGTGGCGGTGACCAACCGTCTCACGGTGGCGGACCTCGCGGAGACCTTTGCGGTGTATCCGTCGCTGTCGGGTTCCATCACGGAGGCAGCCCGCCAGCTCGTCCAACACGACGACCTGGGTTAACCACAAGGACAGACACCCGTCCCAAACGGGCACAGTCACAGAATAATCTGTGACTGTGCCCGTTTTTGTTTCTTCTCCCTGGCTGGCGCGGATGGCAGTTGGGAATCCACTAAGTCTGGCACCCAGATTGTTAATATTGCAAAGTTCCTGCAAGGGCTATGGGTGCAGGTGGAGTGCTTTTCTGTGAGTTAAGTGATGGCAGACGGGTCAGGGTCTAATGCCCCCGCCACGTGCCAGCCCTCCGTGGTGGGGTTGCCCTCGGGGGGATAATTTCACGTCTCACTGAATGGGAATCCGCAGGTGGTGAGAGATGGCCCACAGTGAAAAAAGATTAAAACGGAACTTGATGCATAGTTTCCAGGTTGTGCCGTTACGATGTTTAAAAAAGAGTGACTGCCATCACCCCCAAGGCGGTTGCTTGTCGAAAGGAACAGAAAACAGTGGTAACAACAGCTCCCTCCACGCTGCCTGCGTTCAAAAAGATTCTGGTGGCCAACCGAGGCGAAATCGCGGTGCGTGCATTCCGTGCTGCCTATGAAACCGGCGCCGCAACAGTGGCCATTTATCCTGTGGAGGACCGCAGTTCCTTCCACCGCTCCTTTGCCTCCGAAGCGGTGCGGATTGGAACCGAGGGGTCGCCGGTCAAGGCGTACCTCGATATCGATGAGATCATCGATGCCGCAAGGCAGGTGAAAGCTGATGCCATCTACCCCGGTTACGGCTTCCTTTCCGAAAACGCCCAGCTTGCGCGTGAATGCGCAGAAAATGGCATCACCTTCATCGGCCCGACCCCGGATGTTTTGGATCTGACGGGCGATAAATCCAAGGCGGTGTCCGCAGCCAAGAATGCCGGCCTTCCGGTACTGGCGGAGTCGACCCCGAGCACTGACATCGATGAGATCGTGGCAAGCGCTGAAGGGCAGACCTACCCGATCTTTGTCAAGGCTGTTGCCGGTGGTGGCGGACGCGGTATGCGGTTCGTCGAAAAGCCCGAGGACCTGCGCAAGCTGGCCAAGGAGGCGTCCCGCGAAGCTGCCGCCGCTTTCGGCGATGGCGCCGTCTATGTCGAACGTGCGGTGATCAAGCCCCAGCACATTGAGGTGCAGATCCTCGGTGATCACACCGGAGACGTGGTCCACCTGTACGAGCGTGACTGCTCCCTCCAGCGCCGCCACCAGAAGGTGGTGGAGATCGCCCCGGCCCAGCACCTGGACCCTGAGCTGCGTGACCGCATCTGCGCCGATGCCGTGAAGTTCTGCAAGGCGATCGGTTACCAGGGTGCGGGCACCGTGGAGTTCCTCGTCGATGAGGCCGGAAACCATGTCTTCATCGAGATGAATCCCCGCATCCAGGTCGAGCACACCGTGACCGAGGAGGTCACCGAGGTGGACCTGGTCAAGGCGCAGATGCGTCTGGCCGCCGGTTCCACCCTGAAGGAACTGGGTCTGACCCAGGATAAGATCACCACCCATGGTGCAGCACTCCAGTGCCGTATCACCACCGAGGATCCATCCAATAACTTCCGGCCTGATACCGGCACCATCACCTCCTACCGGTCCCCGGGTGGTGCAGGTGTCCGACTTGACGGCGCCGCCCAGCTCGGCGGGGAGATCAGTGCGCACTTTGATTCCATGCTGGTGAAGATGACCTGTCGTGGTTCCGACTTCGAGACCGCCGTGGCGCGTGCCCAACGTGCGCTGGCTGAGTTCAATGTCTCCGGTGTGGCCACCAACATCGGTTTCCTGCGTGCGCTGCTGCGCGAGGATGACTTCACCACCAAGCGCATCGATACCGGGTTCATCGGCTCCCACCAGCACCTGCTGCAGGCGCCGCCGGCTGATGATGAACAGGGCCGCATCCTGGACTACCTGGCCGATATCACCGTGAACAAGCCTCATGGCGAGCGCCCGAACACGGTGCGTCCCATCGAGAAGCTGCCGGAGGTGGATCAGATCCCACTGCCGCGTGGCTCCCGTGACCGGTTGAAGCAGCTCGGCCCGGAGGCTTTTGCTCGTGACCTGCGTGAACAGGATGCCCTGGCGGTCACCGACACCACTTTCCGTGATGCACACCAGTCACTTCTGGCCACCCGCATCCGCTCCTACGCGCTGACCCCTGCGGCGCGCGCCGTCGCAAAGCTCACACCTGAGCTGTTGTCGGTGGAGGCCTGGGGCGGTGCCACCTATGATGTGGCCATGCGTTTCCTCTTCGAGGATCCGTGGGCACGCCTGGATGAGCTGCGTGAGGCGATGCCGAACGTGAACATCCAGATGCTGCTGCGCGGTCGCAACACTGTTGGCTACACCCCGTACCCGGATTCCGTCTGCCGTGCGTTTGTGCAGGAGGCAGCCAAGTCCGGCGTGGACATCTTCCGCATCTTTGATGCGCTTAACGACGTCTCCCAGATGCGCCCCGCGATCGAGGCCGTCCTGGAAACCGGCACCACCGTGGCCGAGGTGGCCATGGCGTATTCCGGTGACATGTCCAACCCGGGTGAGAAGCTCTACACCCTGGATTACTACCTCAAGCTGGCCGAGCAGATCGTGGATTCCGGAGCCCACATCCTGGCGATTAAGGACATGGCGGGACTGCTGCGTCCTGCGGCAGCCACCAAGCTGGTCACGGCATTGCGTCGCGAGTTCGATCTGCCGGTGCATGTGCATACCCATGACACCGCCGGTGGTCAGCTGGCCACCTACCTCGCTGCCGCCAACGCCGGGGCGGATGCCGTGGATGCCGCATCAGCACCGCTGTCCGGCACCACCTCCCAGCCGTCCATGTCCGCGCTGGTGGCTGCCTTCGCCCACACCCGACGCGATACCGGCCTGAACCTGGAGGCCGTGTCCGACCTGGAGCCGTACTGGGAAGCCGTGCGTGGCCTGTATCTACCCTTCGAGGCCGGCACTCCCGGGCCGACCGGCCGTGTCTACCGCCATGAGATCCCCGGTGGTCAGCTGTCGAACCTGCGGGCCCAGGCTGTGGCGCTCGGGCTATCCGACCGCTTTGAACTCATCGAGGATTACTACGCGGCCGTCAATGAGATGCTGGGCCGCCCGACCAAGGTCACCCCGTCTTCCAAGGTGGTCGGTGACCTGGCCCTGCACCTCGTCGGCGCCGGTGTGAGCCCGGAGGACTTCGCCGCCGATCCGCAGAAGTACGACATCCCCGATTCCGTCATCGCCTTCCTCCGCGGTGAGCTGGGCACCCCTCCCGGTGGTTGGCCTGAGCCCCTGCGCACCCGCGCACTCGAAGGGCGCTCTGAAGGCAAGGCACCCCTGGCGGAGATTCCAGCGCATGAGCAGGCACACCTGGACTCCGATGATTCCGCCGAGCGTCGTGGCACCCTCAACCGTCTGCTGTTCCCGAAGCCGACCGAGGAGTTCCTCGAGCACCGCCGTCGTTTCGGTAACACCTCCGCACTGGATGACCGTGAGTTCTTCTACGGGTTGAAGGAAGGACGGGAGGAGCTGATCCGTCTGCCACACCAGAGCACCCCGATGGTGGTCCGCCTGGATGCGGTGTCCGAGCCAGATGACAAGGGCATGCGCAACGTGGTGGTCAACGTCAACGGCCAGATCCGTCCGATCCGTGTCCGTGACCGTTCCGTCGAGTCCGTCACCGCCACTGCGGAGAAGGCCGACACCACCAACAAGGGCCATGTCGCGGCACCGTTCGCCGGTGTGGTCACCGTGACCGTCGCCGAGGGCGATGAGGTCAAGGCCGGCGATGCCGTGGCCATCATCGAGGCCATGAAGATGGAAGCCACCATCACCGCCTCTGTTGATGGAGTCATCGACCGCGTGGTTGTCCCTGCCGCCACCAAGGTGGAAGGTGGGGACCTGATCGTGGTCATCTCCTAAACACCGGGTTCACCACCTGCCTTAGGACACGCCGGTTGAGGGTTGCTATCCCTCAACCGGCGTGTCCTTTTTCTGCCTTTCCCCCTGGGCTGGGGCCTTCCGGGAATACCTGCCCAGGGTGTGGCTTGTGACACAATTTGGGCATAGGGTGGAGGGAGGACAATAACTAATTTCACCACCCTCAAGGGCAGGGGAAATGATCGTGAGGTACTGCCCCTTGAGGTCTTTATGAGACCAGCCCGGGAGCCCCCATGCATATCCATGAAGTCCGAACCCACCCTTCTGCAGACGCCTTTCCCGTCGAGGAACACCTGGCATGGAAGATCGCACAGGTGGCGGTTGATCCGGTGGAGGTGCTCCCTGAGGTGCAGGAGATGATCATCAACAGGATCATTGATAACGCAGCCGTGGCGGTGGCCTCCATCCTGCGGCGGCCGGTGACCACGGCGCGCGCCCAGGCACAGGCCCACCCCCGCACCGAAAAAGGCGCGACGGTGTTCGGCATCGGGGGCCGTTATTCACCGGAATGGGCGGCGTGGGCCAATGGCACCGCGGTGCGCGAACTGGATTTCCATGACACCTTCCTCGCCGCGGACTACTCCCATCCGGGGGACAATATCCCGCCGATCCTGGCAGTCGCCCAGGCGCAGCAGTCCACCGGTACCGACCTCATCCGGGCGCTGGCCACCGCCTATGAGATCCACGTGGATCTGGTTCGGGGCATCTGCCTGCATGAACACAAGATTGATCACGTGGCACACCTTGGTCCCGCCGCAGCTGCGGGCCTGGGCACCCTGCTGAATCTTCCCCCGGAGGTGATCTACCAGGCGATCGGGCAGGCACTACACACCACCACCGCCACCCGGCAGTCCCGCAAGGGGGAGATTTCCTCCTGGAAGGCCTTCGCCCCGGCTTTCGCCGGGAAGATGGCCATCGAGTCCGTGGACCGGGCCATGCGGGGAGAGGGGGCACCCGCGCCGATCTGGGAGGGCGAGGACGGCGTGATAGCCTGGCTGCTGTCGGGGAAGGACCATACCTATCACGTGCCCCTGCCGGAACCGGGTGAGGCCAAGCGGGGCATCCTGGACACCTATACCAAGGAACACTCCGCCGAATACCAGTCCCAGGCCGCGATCGATCTGGCCCGTCATCTCAAACCGCAGGTGGACGCGGCAGGCGGCATCAACGAGGTGGCCTCTATTGTCCTACACACCAGCCACCACACCCACCATGTGATCGGCACAGGCGCGAATGATCCGCAGAAGATGGATCCGCAGGCCTCCCGCGAGACCCTCGACCACTCCATCATGTATATCTTCGCCGTGGCGTTGGAGGACGGCGTGTGGCACCACGAACATTCCTATTCCCGCAAACGCGCCACCCGCCCCGACACCGTTACCCTCTGGGAGAAGATCTCGACGGTGGAGGATCCCGCCTGGACGCGCCGTTATCACGCGACTGACCCCGAAGAGAAGGCCTTCGGCGCGAGGGCGGTGATCACTATGCACAACGGTGAGGTGATCGAGGGGGAGCTTGCCGTGGCTGATGCGCACCCTTTCGGGGCACGCCCGTTTGCGCGCGAACAGTACATTGAAAAATTCCACACGCTGGCACACGGCTTCGTGCCACAGGCGGAACAGGACCGTTTTCTCGACGCCGCCCAGGCATTGCCCGGGTTGGCTGACCTCAGCGCTCTCAACATTGAGCTTGACGACGCCACCCTGGTCACCGCCCCAACAATCGGAAAGGGCCTGCTATGACCATGTTCTCAACGGATGCGACGCCGTCGGAGCGTCGAAAAGCACTCCGTGCGGCGCTGCACGCCGCACCCATCCTGAGGCTCCCGGGAGCCTTCTCGCCCCTGGTTGCGCGCAGCATCCAGGAAGCCGGTTTCGAGGGGGTCTACGTCAGCGGCGCTGTGGTCGCCGCCGACCTCGCCCTCCCGGATATCGGACTGACCACGCTGACCGAGGTGGCTGCACGCGCCCGACAGATCGCACGCGCCACCGACCTGCCCGTGCTCGTTGATGCCGACACCGGCTTCGGTGAACCCATGAACGCCGCCCGCACGGTCAGCGAACTCGAGGACGCCGGGGTGGCCGGATGCCAATTGGAAGACCAGGTCAACCCCAAACGCTGCGGGCACCTCGACGGGAAGGAAGTAGTGTCCACCGAGCAGATGGTGCGCAGAATCGGGGCAGCCGTATCGGCCCGTAGAGACCCCGACTTTGTCATCTGCGCCCGCACCGACGCCGCTGGGGTTGAGGGCATCGGTGATGCCATTGACAGGGCCCACGAGTATGCGGCAGCCGGCGCTGATGTCATCTTCCCCGAAGCCCTGCACACCCGCGAGGACTTCGAACGATTCCGCCACGCCGTTCCGGATATCCCCCTGCTGGCCAACATGACCGAATTCGGGAAAACCGAATTGCTCTCCGCCTGGGAGCTCCAGGACATCGGCTACAACGCGGTGATCTACCCCGTGACCACACTGCGCATCGCCATGGGCCACGTCGAACAGGCCCTGTGGGAACTGGCGGATTCCGGCACCCAGGCCGGCTGGCTTGACCGCATGCAGCACCGCAGCCGCCTCTATGAACTGGTGCGTTATGAAGAATTCAACGTCTTCGACCAGAACCTCTTTACCTACCGTCCGAAAACCTGACAGGAAGGAAACCCCGAGATGAATGACAAGAACGTGGAGGTCCGCAAAGGGCTCTACGGGGTGGTCTCTGACTACACGGCCATTTCCAAAGTCATGCCCGAGACCAACTCCCTGACCTACCGCGGTTATGCCGTGCAGGACCTGGTGGAGAACTGCACCTTCGAAGAGGTGATCTACCTGCTGTGGAACGGTGAGCTGCCCACCGCCGACCAACTGCGGGAGTTCAACACCCGGGGTAGGTCCTACCGCTCCCTGGATGCGGGATTGATCTCCCTGATCCATTCGCTCCCGAGGGACTGCCATCCGATGGATGTGCTGCGCACCGCCGTGTCCTATATGGGCACCAAGGATCCCGAACCCTTCACCACCGGCTCAGATCATGTGCTGCGCATCGGCCATAACCTCCTGGCGCAGCTGCCGATGGTGGTGGCCATGGATATCCGCCGCCGCCGTGAAGATGACATCATCGCCCCGAACCCTGACAAGGGTATCGCCGAGAACTTCCTGTCCATGGTGTTCGGTAATGACCATGGTTCGGTGGCCAACAACCCGGAGGATGTGCGTGACTTCGAACGATCCCTCATCCTGTACGCCGAGCACTCGTTCAACGCCTCCACGTTCACCTCCCGGGTGATCACCTCCACACGCTCCGATGCGTATTCGGCGATCGCCGGAGCCATCGGAGCTTTGAAGGGACCCCTGCACGGTGGTGCCAATGAGTTTGTCATGCACACCATGCTGAAGATCAACGATCCCACCAAGGCAGGAGAGTGGGTGAACACGGCCCTGGATAACAAGGACCTGATCATGGGGTTCGGCCACCGTGTGTACAAGAGCGGCGACAGCCGGGTGCCCTCCATGGAGAAATCCATGCGGGCCCTGGCGGTGCGCCACCGGGCCTCGAAATGGGTCCACATGTACGAGGAGATGCAGCAGGTGATGGAGGACCGCACCGGCATCAAACCCAATCTGGATTTCCCAGCCGGACCCGCGTACTACATCCTGGGTTTCCCCGTGGACTTCTTCACCCCGCTCTTCGTCCTGGCGCGCCTGGCGGGATGGACAGCCCACATTGTGGAGCAGCATGAGAACAACTCGCTGATCCGACCCCTGGCCGCCTACAGCGGTGTGGAACAACGTGAGGTGGTGCCGATTGAACAGCGCTAGACGCTGAGCCCCAGGAACCCAGAAGCCCACCGGCGGATGGTGGCCCCACCCTGTGCCACCGCATCAGCGATGGTGACCGGGGTGAGCATCGGATCATTGGGCACCGGAGTATCCAGATCGCCAACAGGGATGATCTCCAGGGTGGAAGCCCCGGGGTTGAGGCGGGCCAGCGCCAGCATGTCCACATTGGTCTGCTCGCAGATAGCCCACGTGTACTCGGTGCCTTCAACCCATGCCTGATGGCTGCGGGTCACATCATCCTCAGTCACTGTTTTGCCCAGTGCCGCAGCCAGGGCAGGCACGTCGTTGATGCGGTCATCTGCGGTGAGTTTCCGGGCATAGAAGCGCCCGCCATTGATATCCATGGGTTCCATGAGCAGTGTCCTTCAACCGGAGGGATGTGAGTGGGTGAAACGAGTGAAGCACCCACATGGATGTGGGTGCTTCAACTCAAATAAGAGGGGGAGTGTTACTTGATGTCCAGGAGGACCTGGCCCTTGGTTACACCCTCGCCAGCGGCGATGGTCAGGCCGGTGACGGTACCGGACTTGTGAGCCTTGACGGGGTTCTCCATCTTCATGGCCTCGAGAACGACGACGGTGTCGCCTTCAGCAACCTCAGCGCCTTCCTCGACGTTGACCTTGATCACGGTGCCCTGCATCGGAGCTGCGACAGAATCACCGGAGACGCCAGCCTTGGCGCCGCCTGCGCGACGCTTCTTAGCCTTCTTCTTGGCAGCACCTGCGCCGCCACCGAGTGCCAGATCGCCTGGGAGGGCAACCTCGACGCGACGGCCGTCGATTTCAACGATGACCTTCTGCGCTGGGGTCTTCTCTTCGTCGTCAAGCTCAGCGGCGTCGACGAATGGCTCGATCGGGTTGTCCCAGACCTCTTCGATCCACTTGGTGTAGATCTCGAAGCCGTCCTCGTTGCCCACGAATGCCGGGTTGGACACGATGTGGGAGTGGAATGGGATGACGGTCGGCATGCCTTCGACGATGTACTCGCCGAGTGCACGACGGGAACGCTCGAGTGCCTGCTCACGGGTCTGTCCCCAGACAATGAGCTTGGCCAGCATGGAGTCGAACTGTCCGGAGATCTCGGAGCCTTCGACAACGCCGGAGTCCATGCGGACACCCGGGCCTGATGGCTCGCGGTACTTGGTGATCTTGCCCGGTGCAGGCATGAAGTTGGAGCCTGCGTCCTCACCGTTGATGCGGAACTCGAAGGAGTGACCACGTGGAGCCGGGTCTTCCTTGATGGACAGCTCTGCGCCCTCGGCGATGCGGAACATCTCACGGACCAGGTCGAGACCGGTGGTCTCCTCGGTGACCGGGTGCTCCACCTGCAGGCGGGTGTTGACCTCGAGGAAGGAGATCAGTCCGTCGGAGCCAACCAGGTACTCCACGGTGCCGGCACCGTAGTAGCCAGCCTCGCGGCAGATGTCCTTTGCGGAGGAGTGGATGCGCTCGCGCTGCTCATCGGTGAGGAATGGGGCTGGGGCTTCTTCCACGAGCTTCTGGAAACGACGCTGAAGAGAGCAGTCACGGGTGCCTGCGACAACCACGTTGCCGTGCTTATCGGCGATGACCTGCGCCTCAACGTGGCGTGCCTTATCCAGGTAACGCTCAACGAAGCACTCGCCGCGACCGAAGGCAGAGACTGCCTCACGGGTTGCGGACTCGAAGAGGTCAGCGACCTCTTCCATCTTGTAGGCAACCTTCATGCCACGTCCGCCGCCACCGAAGGCAGCCTTGATGGCGATCGGGAGACCGAACTCCTCGGCGAAGGCGACAACCTCAGTGGCGTCCTTGACCGGCTCCTTGGTGCCGGGCACCATTGGCGCATCGGCGACATGCGCGATGTGGCGTGCGGTGACCTTATCACCGAGGGAGCGGATGGACTCCGGTGATGGGCCGATCCAGATCAGGCCCTCGTTGATGACAGCCTCGGCGAAATCAGCGTTCTCTGCGAGGAAGCCGTAGCCTGGGTGGATTGCATCTGCACCGGACTTGCGGGCAGCGTCAATGATTTTATCAATGACGAGGTAGGACTCTGCGGAAGTCTGGCCACCGAGGGCGAAGGCCTCATCTGCATAGTCAACGAATGGTGCGTCTGCATCCGGCTCTGCGTATACAGCAACGGAAGCGATACCTTCATCGCGAGCTGCGCGGAACACGCGAATTGCGATTTCACCACGGTTAGCTACAAGTACCTTGGTGATCTTCCTGGTCTCGACTGACACTAAAACCCTCCTGGTTTTGATTTTCTTCACAACAAGACACCCCCGGTTGTCAATTGATTTCATTCGGGTGTCTCTGCGATAAGCAATATTCTTGCACACTCGCCGGGTGATCTATGAGCGAATACCGCTAACAACGTTAAAGACACAGGATTCAGGTGTACCCTGTGACTCCAATAACATCCCTGGATTACGGTAGTGGATGGTTATTTCCCAAGCAAAGTGACCCCGGGGTTATCCCCGGGGTCACCTGCCTAATCCCACAGGATTTCAGAGGGAACCGGGTTCCTCACCCTGAACGATCGGCATCCGGACCATGTTGCCCCATTCCGCCCAGGAACCGTCGTAGTTGCGGACATTGTCAAAACCGAGGAGGAATTTCAGCACGAACCAGGTGTGGGCGGCGCGGTCGCCGACACGGCAGTAGACCACGGTGTCATCGGCCGGGTTGAGATCACCGTAGATCTTCTCCAGTTCCTTCCGACTGCGGAAATTTCCGTTCGGGAGGACAGCCTGTTCCCAGTCGAGGTGCACAGCCCCGGGGATATGTCCTCCGCGGAGCACACCCTCACCGGTGACCGTCTGGCCATGGTCGTCCCTGCCGCGGTATTCCTTGACGGTGCGGACGTCGACAAGCGTCATTTCACCAGGGGTCTGGAGGGAGTCCAGGACCCCGGCCACGAAGGCTCGCTGCTTTTCGTCGACACGCTCAACCACCGGATAGTTGGTCGGTGGGTAATCGGGGACGGCGTAGGAGGTGTCGCGTTCCTCCGTCATCCAGGCATCGCGGCCACCGTTGAGGAGGCGGACGTCGGCATGGCCGAAGAGTTCGAAAACCCAGAGGGTGAACGCGGCCCACCAGTTGGATTTATCGCCGTAGATAACCACGGTGTCATCGCGGTGGATGCCCTTGCGGTTCATCAGGTCGGCGAAGGCCTGACCATCGATGAAATCGCGGGTCACCGGATCATTGAGGTCCTTGTCCCAGTCGATGCGGACGGCTCCGGGAAGGTGACCGATGTCGTACAGGAGTGAATCCTCGTTGGACTCGACAACCTTAAGACCCGGTGAGCCCAGTCGGGCGGAGAGCCAGGATGCGGAGACGATCCTCTCGGGATGCGCGTAGTCCTGGAACGGGGGGAACGGGTCGAACGGTGCTGCCATGTGAGGTCGCTGCCTTCCGTGATTTGATGGAGCTTCGATGTATTGCGTTACCCAGCATATTGGTTCAACCCGGTTGTGTCCTTAATTACTCCTGTGATCCCTGAGTCCGCCGCTTCATCGTTCGTGCTTTATTCTCTTTGATGTCAACGGGAAAACCCGACTTTCTGAGTTTTAAGTGAATCAACCCCACAGTGAGGGTTTCCCATGTTGTCCGCCTCTTCTATTCTGTTGATTCCCGCCCTCCCCATTTCCGGCCGCGTCGTTGCAACCCACATCAGGGACACGCGGATCAGCCACACCCAGGTGCCGCGTGCCGGCCAGGGGAGCATTCGAGAAAGTGAAATACACCACCATGTTCAGAAATATTGTCTTTTTCGAAGTCGAAGGCGGGTCGGACAAGTACCTGGATGGACACCGCCGGGACACCATGCCTGTCGTGGAATCCATCCGATCCATGGGCTGGCAGGCCGAGGTGGTCTACTACCGTCCCGAGTGGACCGAGGACATCATCGACTACGCCACCGCACGGTTCGACGGGTATATCTCACGCGTGAACCCGGGAAATATTCCAGGTGGTGAACGGGGTTATTTCGATCTCCTGACCCGCCTGTCCGAGGCCGGACTGGTGGGCATGTCCACCCCGGAGGAGATGATGGCCTATGGAGCAAAGGATGCGCTGGTCAAGTTGTCCTCCACGGATCTGGTGCCCACCGACACCCACGCCTACTACGATGTGGAGACTTTCCACCAGACCTTCCCATCCTCGTTGTCTTATGGTGAGCGTGTGCTCAAACAGAACCGTGGCTCCACCGGCACCGGCATCTGGCGTGTGCAGATCCGTGACAAGAAGCTCGCCGCCTCCGTGGAACCCGGCACCGCACTTCCACTGGATACCGAAATCAAGTGCACCGAGGCGGTGGACAACCACACGGAGATCCGTCAGTTGGGTGAGTTCATGGATTTCTGTGACCAGTACATCGTCGGTGATAACGGCATGCTGGTGGATATGCGCTTCATGCCGCGCATCGTCGAAGGGGAGATCCGCATCCTCCTGGTCGGACCGCACCCGGTGTTCGTGGTGCACAAGAAGCCGGCCGAGGGCGAGGACAACTTCTCCGCGACTCTTTTCTCCGGAGCCAAGTACACCTATGACCGGCCCGAGGACTGGCAGGACCTGGTGGACATGTTCGCCGATGCCCGCCCGGTCATCGCAGAGAAGCTCGGTGGTGACAACATCCCCCTGATCTGGACCGCCGACTTCATGCTCGATACCGCACCCGACGGCACCGACACATATGTCCTCGGTGAGATCAATTGCTCCTGCGTCGGTTTCACCTCTGAGTTGGACATGGGCATCCAGCAGCTGGTGGCGCAGGAAGCCATCCGGCGTGTGGAGACCGCAGCAGGGCACTAACTACAACGCTTGTCGACGCACCCCTCCGCGCCTACCGCACCATGTGCGGTAGGCGCGGCGTCGATAAGCGTGTCTTTTAGTTGTCCAGCAGGATCGCCACGGACGCCGGATCTGCATCGGAGAGCATCTGGCGGCAGCGGTCATACTCATCGGTCTCGCCGATCAGCTGTGCAGCGCGCGCCAGGGACGCGATCGCGCGGAGGACACCCTGGTTGGGGGCGTGGTCGTAAGGGACAGGACCCCAGCCCTTCCATCCGTTGGCACGCAGACGGTCGAGGCTGCGGTGGTAACCTGTCCGGGCGAAGGCGTAGGCGGTGATCTTCTCTTCCTCTGTGGATGCCGAGGACAGGGCTGCCTCTGCGCGCACCGCCCACACGAGGGGGCTGTCGGGGTGCTGCAGAGCGGTGTCGGTCTGTGTCGGATCCGCGCCGGATGCGGGATCCTCCGGCAGGTTGACAGGTGGGGGCGCGAGCATATCGTTAATTTGAACCATGGCCCTCATCCTATCCATTTGATCGGATGTGGGAAGATCAAGAAGTTGTAGATGCTCAAAGGAAGAGGTTGTGAAGTGAACAGGGATGTTGCCCGAAAGGCGGCCAGGCTGCCTCAGGTTCCCCGTTCCTCCTACCGTTTTGATCTGGATGGTCTGCGCGGCATCGCCATCGCCTTCGTGGTGATTTTCCACGTGTTTGTGGGCCGTGTATCCGGTGGCGTGGATGTATTCCTGCTGCTCTCTGGCTATTTCTTCCTTGGTTCCCAGTTGCGTTATGCCGACCGGAACAATGCCTCACTCAACCCCTGGTGGCCGTTCTGGCGCACGTTGCGGCGGCTCCTGCCTGCTCTGGTGCTTGTTCTCGGAGCCACCATGGCGGTGGTGCTGGCTTTTGTGCCCAGCCTGCAGCGACTTCATATCGCCAATCAGGTGGTGGCCAGTCTTTTCTATGTCCAGAACTGGGAGCTTGCGAGCCAGGGGGCTGACTACGGGGCGGCCTCCGCGGCGGTGAGTCCTTTCCAGCACCTGTGGTCGATGTCGGTGCAGGGGCAGTTCTACCTGTTCGCCATCGCACTGAGCATCGCGGTGGTGCTCATCCGGCGTTACCGCCCGGAGATCAGTGCCATGCGGATCGCCACCCCGGTGCTGGCGGTACTCACCTCACTGTCCTTCTTCCTGGCACTATTGTGGTACTTCGTTGATCAGCCGATGAACTACTATTCCACCTTCACCAGGTTCTGGGAGCTGGGCCTGGGCGCGCTGTTCGTGCTGTACGCCCCGAAGGTGATCCTGTCGGCGAGAACACGCGAGATCTTCGGTTTCGTCGGTCTGTTCATGGTGCTGTCGACCGGCTTGATCCTGGATGGGGCCCAGACCTTCCCCGGCCCACCTGCGTTATATCCGCTGATCGGTGCCTGCCTGATCATCCTCGGGGATGGCCGGGTGTCGGTGTTCCTGTCCTCCAGGTTCATGCGGTGGCTCGGGGATATTGCCTACCCGCTCTATCTTTGGCACTGGCCCCTGCTCATCGTGGGCATGGCTTACTTTGAGCTCGATGAGGTGTCAGTCCTTTTCGGAACTGCCGTGATCGCCGTGTCGGTCGGGTTGGCGTGGCTGACCAATAAGTTTGTGGAGAAGCCTCTTCAGCAGCGGGGTAAACGCCCGGTATCCCGTGAATCGCGGGGTGCCGCGGCCATCAGTGGGCTGCGCAGTAACCCGGCTGCCCGCTGGCGTGCACTGGCCGGAGTGATGGTGACCGTGGTGGGACTATCCATGACCAGCACCCCGCAGATCCTGCATAACCGTGTGCTGGAATCCCAGGACACCAACCTGGATCCCCGAATCTACCCGGGTGCCCTGGCCTTCGCCGGCGTCGCCGTACCCGAGGCTGAACCCCAACCCGACCCTTATATTCTCGCCGACACTGTCTCACCGGCCTGGGCCAAGGGTTGCATGTCCGTGTTCGGTGAGGATCCACGGGAACTCGCCGTGGATCGATATGACCCGGAATTCTGCACCTTCGGTGACATAGCGGCCGAGCGGCAGGTGTATCTGGTGGGCGGTTCCCATGCGGAGCAATGGATGGCGCCCCTTGATGCCCTGGGCAAACAGCACGGATTCCGGGTGATCCCGCTGGTCCGTCAGTCCTGCCCGGCGTTCGTGGACGACCTCGACGGGATCTTCTCGGATGAATGCGCCCAGTTCAACGAGGAGATGCTCCGACGCCTCGCTGAGGTTCAGCCCGATCTGGTGATCTCCAATTCCACCCGCCCCCTCCTGGAGAAGGGCAGTGGTATTGATGAGGTGCCGGCCTCCTACCCGACCTTCTGGGACTTCCTCGGAGGGCTGAACATCCCGTTCCTGGGTCTGCGGGATAATCCGTGGTTCATCCGGGAGGGCGGTGCCCCGTGGATGGTGTCGCAGTGCTTCGATGAAGAACAGGACCTGGTGGCCTGCGGACTGGACAGGGATGTCATCTATTCCCCGGAGGATCCGGCTGCGGCTGAACTCGCGGCGCGCCCCAACATGCTGGCGGTGGATACCTCCAACTGGTTCTGTACCGATGATTTCTGCCCGCCGGTGATCGGCAATATCTATGTCTACCGCGACGGCAACCACATGTCCGATGACTATGCGCTGTCCCTGGCGCCGCTGCTCTGGGAGCAGATCAGGATCCTGCTGCGTTAAGGGTTGATGTCAAGGGTTGATGTTAAGGATTGATAAGCACATCCGCCCAGACCCCCACATGATCGGTTCCCGCCACCCGGAACGCACCTGAGGCACCACACGAGGCATCCCGGACCAGGATGTGATCAATCCGGATCACCGCCGCGAACGACGGCCACGTCGGTGTCACGGGGCCACAACCCCGCAACCCGAGCGAACGCATCGTGGGGTGGAGAACACCTGCATTGAAATCCCCGGCCATGATCAGCGGGCCGGTTCTCTCAGCCACGCTGTTCAGCTGCTGAAAATCCGCACGCCAGAAGTCGGCCTGCCGCGCATTGACCGGCGCCACCGTGTGCACACCCACCACGGTCACACCCTGCTTCTCGACGACCGGCAGCTGGTGGAGTGAACCCTTCAGCTCCGGTCTCACCCTTGCTCCCTCCCGCATCAAGATTGCCACACCACGTCCGCCCGACTTGATCGGTGGGCCGCTGACGGTGAGATCAGAAGCCGAAGCCACGGCATCCGCCTCTGCCCGTGTGGTCTCGGCGAGGATGACCACATCGGGCCCGAGATCTGCGATGGTGGCGGACAGCTTGTCGGGATCCGTCCGCTGGTACTGGGTGTTCATCACCACCACCCGTGACGCCTCCGGCGGTGATTCCGGTGGGGTACGCAGGTGGGGTAACTCAATCAATCCCAGGACAGCCACCACCGCGATGATGCGTGTCCTCCACCCGGGCAGGATCAACAGCACCAGGATTACCACGGCGATCCATGCGGTCGCCTGGAGCCCGATCATCAGTGGATGCACCAGGGGAATGACCGGTGTGAGCAACCAGAGCAGAGCAAGGGAAATCACGATTCCCCGGAGCATCAGCTGGCCCAGAAGTCGCTGGCGTTCAAGCCGAAGCTGTAGAGGGCCTTGCGGACAACGGGCAGTGACAACCCGATCACTGAGGAGGGATCCCCCTCAATGGAATCGATGAACCAGCCGCCGAGTGCCTCCAAGGTGAAGGCACCCGCGCACTGAAGGGGTTCGCCTGAGTGGGCATAGGCGGTGATGTCGGCATCGGAGGCGTCAGCGAAATGGATTCTGGTGCTCGATGCCTCCACGACCTGCTGGGTGCCGAGGAGAATTGCGTGTCCGGTGATCAGGTGTGCCGTCTGGCCCCGTTGCTGCCGCCACCGCTCGATCGTCGCCTCCGGGGTATGGGGTTTGCCCTGCAGCTCACCGTTGAGCAGGAGCATGGAATCACCGCCGATCACCACGTCCTCCGGGAAGTCAGGTGCAATGGCGCGGGCCTTGGCTAACGCCAATTCGGTGACGATCTCCTCCGGGGTTGCCCCGGCAAGTGTCTGGATGATCGCATCCTCATCAACATGGGCCGGTTGGACACGTGGTTCCACACCAGCCTGGCGGAGGATCATGCGACGGGACGGGGACTGGGAGGCAAGGACGATCTGCATGGGATCCGAGTCTAGTAGGCAAGCACTAAGGCGCCGTGATCAGATCACGGCGCCTTAGTGGGAGAGACAAACCCCTAGAAGAAGCTCACGTTCTGGAAGGCGTTGGGGTTGTAGGTGGTGGGGCGCTGCAGACGCTCCTCCAGGCTTCCCCAACTGTTGCGATCCTTCTCGGCTGCGTCCTGGGATGCTGCCGCCGAAGAGGCCAGACCTGCAAACAGGACGGTCAGGGCAGCCACCTGGCTGGCATCCGGATTACCGGACAAAACCTGAAGAAATGGCTTCTGTGGTGCCTCAGTGGTGGTCTCTTCGGACATGATTCTCCTTGTAGAAATTCGGGGTGGAACGTCTGCCTGCCAAAAGGGGGCAGATTACAGCGGGATGTTACCGTGCTTCTTGGCCGGGACATTGACCACCTTGCGGTCAAGCAGTCGCAGACCTTCGATGATCTGACCACGGGTCTCTGATGGTGGGATGACGGCGTCGACGTAACCACGCTCAGCAGCCATGTACGGGTTGACCAGGGTCTCCTCGTACTCCTTTTCATACTGCTTCATCAGTGCGGCAACATCATCGCCAGCGGCGTGGGCCTTCTTGAGCTCGTTGCGGTAGATGAAGCCGACGGCGCCGGAGGCGCCCATGACGGCGATCTGTGCGGTCGGCCATGCGAAGACCAGGTCGGCGCCCATGTCCTTGGAACCCATGACGCAGTAGGCGCCACCGTAGGACTTGCGGGTGATCACGGTGATCTTACCCACGGTTGCCTCAGCGTAGGCGTAGAGCAGCTTGGCGCCACGGCGGATGATTCCGTCGAACTCCTGGTTGGTACCGGGCAGGAAGCCTGGGACGTCCACGAACTCGATGATCGGGATGTTGAAAGCATCGCAGGTGCGGATGAAGCGGGCAGCCTTCTCGGATGCCTTGATGTCCAGGCAGCCGGCGAACTGCATCGGCTGGTTCGCCACAATTCCGACGGCGCGACCCTCAACGCGGGCGAAGCCACAGAGGATGTTCTCTGCGTAGGCTTCCTGGATCTCGAAGAACTCGGCGTCATCGACGATGCGGGTGATGACATCCTTCATGTCGTACGGCTGGTTCGGGGAATCCGGAATCAGGGTGTCCAGCTCGAGATCGGTCTCGGTGAGGTTCTCCTTGATGGATCCCACCATGATCTCGGCGTCCTCACGCGGGGTCTCCGCACGGTTGTTGGACGGCAGGTAGGACACGAGCTCGCGGGTCCAGTCCAGAGCATCGGAATCATCCGCAGCGGTGTAGTGGGAGGTACCGGACTGGGTCATGTGGGTGAATGCACCGCCCAGTTCCTCCTGGGTGACTTCTTCGCCGGTGACGGTCTTGATCACGTCTGGGCCGGTGATGAACATCTTGGAGGTCTTGTCCACCATGATGATGAAGTCGGTCAGGGCAGGGGAGTACACGTGGCCACCGGCGCAGGCACCCATGATCAGGGAGATCTGTGGGATGACACCGGAAGCCTGGGTGTTGCGGTAGAAGATCTGTGAGTACAGGCCCAGGGAGACAACGCCCTCCTGGATACGTGCGCCGGCACCCTCGTTGATACCGATCAGTGGGACACCGGTCTTGATGGCAAGGTCCATGATCTTGACGATCTTCTCGCCATAAACCTCACCAAGTGCACCGCCGAAGACGGCGCCGTCCTGTGAGAAGACGCAGACCTTACGGCCATCGATGGTTCCGTAACCGGTGACAACACCATCGGTGACCGGACGCTTGGCGTCCAGGCCGAAGTTTTTGGAGCGGTGGCGTGCGAGGGCGTCGACCTCGACGAAGGAGCCTTCATCAAGCAGGTATTCGATGCGCTCGCGGGCGGTCTTCTTGCCCGCCTGGTGAACCTTCTCTACTGAAGCCTGGCCCATGGGAGCCTGTGCCTCAGAAAGGCGTGCGCGGAGGTCAGCCAATTTACCGGCGGTGGTCGTGAGATCAGGTGCTGTCAATGCTGCAGTCATGGTTTCTTAGTCTAAATCCTGGTGTGCGTTCGTGAGTAATGCTGGGACTTGTTCACGGAAATTTACGCCACAATGGGTGTGGTGTTATCGGTTACCCGATACCCCTGATGGAAAATATTGTGGCGATGGATGAATGGACGACCGGTTGGGATATCGCTCGGTTAAGCGATTCTTACCCTTCGTTAACCGGAATGCTAGTTCACTAGCCACCGTATTTCCCACATTTCACCAGTCAGACTTCTCACTTTCCGCCATTTCCCCAGCTCACCACGGTGTGATCCGGTCCCCCCAGGGGATAGGGGGAGATGGGGGATACATGTTCGTTGTCCGTACGTCGACAAGCACAGCGCGGGGAACATCGCGAACGCCCGCCCCACACACACAACGTGGGACGGGCGTTCGGTGTGTTTGACGCTGTTACAGCGGCATGTTGCCGTGCTTGCGCGCAGGGCGGGTGACGTTCTTGTGCTTGAGCAGTCGTAGATTGCGCGCGATCTGGCCGCGGGTCTCAGACGGGAGGATGACCGCGTCGATGAGGCCGCGCTCAGCCGCCAGGTAGGGGTTGAGCATGTGGTCTTCGTACTCGCGCTCGAAGGACTGTGCCAGGGCGACGGTGTCCAGTCCCTTGGCGTCAGCAGCCATGAGTTCCTTGCGGTAGATGAACTGGACCGCACCGGCTGCGCCCATGACGGCGATCTGTGCGGTGGGCCAGGCGAGGTTCACATCGGAACCCAGACCCTTGGAACCCATGACGCAGTAGGCGCCACCGTAGGCCTTGCGCATGGTCACGGTGATCTTCGGAACGGTTGCCTCGCCGTAGGCGTAGAGCAGCTTGGCGCCACGGCGCAGAATGCCGCCGTATTCCTGTCCGGCACCGGGGAGGAAGCCGGGGACGTCGACCAGCATGACGATCGGGATGTTGAAAGCGTCGCAGGTGCGCACGAAGCGGGCGGCCTTCTCGGAGGAATCAATGTCCAGGCAGCCGGCGAACTGGGTGGGCTGGTTGGCGACGAAGCCCACGGACTGGCCCTCGATGCGCCCGAAGGCGATGACCACGTTCTCGGCGCGGTCAGCCTGGATCTCCAGGTACTCGCCGTCATCGGTCAGGCACTGGATGACTTCGCGGACATCGTAGGGGACGGTTGCGGAATCGGGGATGATCTCATCGAGCTTGAGGTCATCGGCGGTGAGGTTCTCATCGATTCCGCCCTCCTCCTCGTCGAAATCCTCCATTGGTGCGAAGGAGCGGTTGTTCGACGGCAGGAAGGAAACCAAATCCTGGACCCACTCCAGGGCTTCCTCGTCGCTGGCAGCGGTGTAGTGGGAGTTGCCCGCGGTGACCATGTGGGTCGTTGCTCCGCCGAGCTCCTCCTGGGTGATCTCTTCGCCGGTGACAGTCTTGATCACGTCCGGGCCGGTGACGAACATTTTGGAAGTCTTGTCCACCATGACCACGAAGTCGGTCAGAGCCGGGCCGTAGGCGTTGCCGCCTGCACAGGCACCCATGATCACGGAGATCTGAGGGATGACACCGGAGGCCTGGATGTTCTGATAGAAGGTCTGAGAGATGTAGTCGAGGGAGACCGCACCGTCCTGGATGCGGGCGCCGGCACCTTCGTAGAGTCCGATCAGTGGGCGACCGGTATCGATGGCCAGCTCCATGATCTTGATCATCTTCTCGCCATAAACCTCACCGAGGGCGCCACCGAAGACGGTGCCGTCCTGGGAGAAGATGCAGACCTCACGGCCGTCGATGGTGCCCCAGCCGGTGACGATGCCGTCGGTGGCCGGGCGTTTGGTGCCGAGTCCGAAGGCGGTGGTGCGGTGGCGGGCGAGCTGGTCGGTCTCGATGAAGGAACCCTCATCAAGCAGGAAGTCAAGGCGCTCACGGGCCGTGAGGCGGTTGGCCGCGTGGACCTTCTCTACGGCCTTTTCGCCCATGGGGAAGTGGGCTTCCGCGCGACGGGCCTTGAGGTCGGCGATCTTGCCGGCGGTGGTGTTGATGTCTGGCAGGTTGGCGACGTCAATCAAAGGTGAGGAAATGGTCATGTTTTGGAATGGTAGCCGGATGCGGGGGTATCGTCCACAATCATTTCCTGGTGAATTAGGTCACAGTTAGCGTTCTCCCTGCTTATCGATAGTTTTTATCCCTGAAACTTTTTATCGCGTGTCGCGTGGATCACATGTCGTCGGCGGTTGCAGGCGGTGCTGGTGTGTACTTTTCTGCGCCTCAAACCTCGCATGTGGGCAGGTGGGGGAGGGTTTTTCAAGCAGTGACCTGCCCCGATAAGGGGGAAACCTGTGTCGGGGGATACATGTGGGCACCTCGGAGTTGCGCAACCGCCCGTGGTCGGTCGTGCAGACCTGCTGCTGCCCGTCACCGCCTGTGATGAGCGGGGATGCGCCGGGACACACTGCGGTCTCCTTCATGCAGGGCTCCTGCGCACGTCCTGCGCGCACCCCGCCCTCCACTGTCCTGCCCTCGCGGGCCCCATGCCAGTTATTGAACGCCGGTCAGTCAGGCGACTAGATTGGCCACCATGACCAATGACTCCACCGCCAGCACCCTTCACGCTCGTCGTCCACTCGATGAGGATCGTCTCCACGCCGCACTGGTGGAGCAGGGACCCTATGCCCGGTTGGATTATTCCACCTCAACCGGATCCACCAACGCTGATCTGCTGGATGCAGATCGGGAGGGTGCCCCGGATTGGACCGTGGCCACCACTGATTACCAGGACAGTGGACGAGGTCGTCTCGGGAGGCCCTGGACCGCGCCGCCGGGGTCGCAGGCCATCTTCTCCCTCCTTTTCCGCCCTGACCGCTCCCACCTGGAACACCTGGGTACCATCCCCCTGGCGTGTGGCCTCGCCCTGATGGACACGCTGGAAGAGCTCGGTGTGACAGACGCGGGTCTGAAATGGCCGAACGATGTCCTGGTCAATGGCGGAAAGCTGTGTGGAATCCTGGTGGAGGCGGCCTCCCTGGATTCGGACCCGGCGGTGGTTATCGGCATCGGTGTCAATCTCAACCTCACCGGGCAGGAGCTGCCGGTGGCCCATGCAACCTCCCTCGCACTGGAGGGCATTCCGGTTGACCGCACGGATTTCCTCATCAAAGTGCTCGGCCATCTCCACCGCAGGCTGTCGGATTGGGAACGCGGTGAGAAGGTCTGGCTGGATGATTACCGGGCGGTGTGTTCCAGCCTGGGTCAGGATGTGCGCGTGATCCTTCCAGGGGAGCGTGAACTGCTCGGTGTGGCCGTCGGTATCGCCGAGGGAGGCCAGTTGATCGTCCGGGACGGTGACAATGAAACCCACACCCTCAACGCCGGTGAGGTGACCCACCTGCGTCTGCAGTAGGGTGGAAAACATGCCGGGGAAAGCAATGAGCAGGAAGGTCAACAGTGGGGAACAGGTGTATGTGGACCTGACCTCACCGCTGTCCACCATGCTCTTTCCCGTCCTGGAGCTGATTGTCATCACCGGTGTGTGCTGGATGGGCATCGGTTATATGGACCGCCTGCCCGACATGTTCGGGTACACACCCGCCACGGATTTTCCTCCGGGAACGCGCGAACTCATCCTTGGCATCTGGGCGGCCTTGAGTGCCTGGCGTTTCGGGCTTCCTCTGTGGCGTCAACGCCGTTTCCGGATCACGGTGACCGACCGGAAGCTTCTGGTCCGTCCATCCGGCCTCCGGTCGAGGTATGACTCCATCCCGATCACTTATATGCGGGGCGTGCAGCGTCGGCGCAACACCCTCATACTGGGCGTGGGGGGCCAGAGCCGTCCCTATGTGATCAACAATGTGCCCAAGGTCCGCAAGGTGGAGTCAGTGCTCAAAGATCTGCAGCACTGGTAGGGAAACAGGGTCGGCGCTGGCTATAGTTAGGCGTTGTGACTTCCAATGAATCAGACACCAGCCCAACCCCTTCCCACGTTGATGGCAATCCGGCGGCTCATGCACCGGGTATGCCGGTGGTGACCGTCATCGGTGATGGCCAGCTGGCCCGCATGATGCAGACCGAGGCCATCGAGCTCGGCCAGTCGGTTCGCCTGTTGGCCGGGGCCAGGGATGCTTCCGCTTCCCAGGTGGCCGCCGATGTGGTGATCGGTGATTACACCAACATTGATGATCTCCGTCGCGCCCTCAAGGGTGCAGATGTGATGACCTTCGATCATGAGCACGTGCCCACCGAGCATCTGCGCCAGTTGATCTCAGAGGGCGTCAATGTGCAGCCGGGTCCGGATGCACTGGTCAATGCCCAGGACAAACTGGTCATGCGTAAGCGACTGCGTGAACTCGGTGCGCCGGTTCCGCCTTTCGCCGCGATTGAGAGTGTCGAGGATGCTGAAGGGTTCTTCGATGCGGTTGATGGTCAGGTGTGCCTCAAGGCCCGCCGGGGCGGTTATGACGGACATGGTGTCTGGTTCCCGGCTGATTTGGAAGAGCTTCGGGAACTCGTCGCAAAGCTGCTTGACGCCGGCACCGCGCTGATGGCGGAGAAGAAGGTCGCGCTGTCCCGCGAGCTGTCCGCCATGGTCGCACGCACCCCGTCGGGTGAGACCGCCGCCTGGCCGGTGGTGGAGTCCGTGCAGCGCGGAGGCGTGTGCGCCGAAGCGGTGGCACCAGCCCCCGATCTGTCGGTTGAGCTGCAGGAATCCACCCGCGCGCTGGCTGAGCGCATCGCCACGGAACTCGGTGTCACCGGGGTGCTCGCCGTGGAGCTGTTTGAGACCCGCGATGCCAACGGGCAGCCGGAGATCTTTGTCAATGAGCTGGCCATGCGCCCGCACAACACCGGCCACTGGACCCAGGACGGCTGCGTGACCAGCCAGTTCGAACAGCACCTGCGCGCGGTGCTGGATTATCCACTCGGCTCCACCGAGACGCTCGCAGATGTCACCGTCATGGCTAATATGCTCGCCGCCGACGTGGACCCCGAGCAGCCCATGGCCCGTCGCATGGCTGAGGTGTGGACACGTTACCCGAATGCCAAGATCCACCTCTACGGCAAGGGGTTCCGTCCTGGCCGCAAGATCGGTCACGTGAACATGGTGGGCTCGGACCCTGCGGTGGTCCGCGCAGAGGCCGCCGCCGCCGCCCACTACCTGGTCCACGCCACCTGGGCTTAAACCTGCGCTTATCGACGCCCACCCCCTGCACTCCCCAACCGTGTCCTTGATGGCACGGTTGTTGGTCGGCTCCGCCGGGGCCGATTAGACTTTCACAGGGAAACTAAAAATCTCAGCCGCGCACCTGGAGGAAACATCATGGCACCACTCGTCGGACTCATCATGGGATCTGATTCGGACTGGGACACCGTCGAGCCCGCCGCCGAGGCACTCGCCGAATTCGGTATCCCCTTCGAAGTGGGCGTACTGTCCGCCCACCGCACCCCGGAGCGCATGCTGGCCTATGCCACTTCCGCACAGGAACGCGGGCTCAAGGTCATCATCGCCTGTGCCGGTGGCGCCGCCCACCTGCCCGGCATGGTCGCCGCAGCCACCCCACTGCCGGTCATCGGTATCCCCCGCGCCCTGAAGGACCTCGACGGCATGGACTCGCTGCTTTCCATCGTGCAGATGCCCGCCGGTGTCCCGGTGGCGACCGTCTCCATCGGAGGTGCCAAGAACGCCGGCCTGCTCGCGGTCCGTATCCTCGGCGCGGGTGACCCTGCCCTCATGAAGAAGATGGCTGCCTACCAGGCCGACATGGCCTCCCAGGTGGAAGCAAAGGATGAGGCCCTGAAGAAGCGCCTCATGGGCGGATAGACATCCCTGCCATGAACCCGATTCTCGTGCTCGGTTCCCGTGTAGTGGATGGCCGGGTGGATACGCTGCTGGCCTCCCGCCTGGACCGGGCCGCCGAACTCAGTGGCCGGGACCCTCACACACCCGTGGTGGTCAGTGGCCTCGGGGAGGCTGCGCCCATGGCCGATTACCTGCGTGGGCTCGGCGTGCAGAACCTCATCGAGGAACCTCAGGCCACCAGCACCAATGAGAATCTGGAAAAAGCCCACGCCCTATTGCCCGATACCCGTCAGTGGACCGTGGTCACCAGCGATTTCCACGCCTGGCGCACCTATCTCTGGGCCTGGCACCTCGGCATCCCGATCACCGTGATCACCGCCAGAACCCCGCTGAGCGTGCGTACCCAGATGTTTCTCCGCGAGATGATCGCGCTGCCCCATTCCGCACTGAGGGTGGTGTGGCGCAAGATCGTGGGCTGAGCCGATGGGGGAATCTGGTTTGCTAAGCGTCCTGCTCATCCTCTGTCAGATCTTCTAGATCAAATTTAGAGGAATCCTCTTGGGCATGCCCCAAGCTCAAATCTCGCTGGACAGTCTTCCCAATCGCGGTTTCGATTAGCTGGCATAGATTTTCCCTGCGCGTAGCGAAGAATCCTTCAAAGTCATCATGCTGGAGTGCCATGGGATCGACTAGGTGGGAAGCTAGATTCTCATTCAGCGTTTCGGCCTGAATTCCGGCATCTCTCTGAATTTTTCCTAAGTACAGGGATGGTGCCACCCCGCCTATTATCCGGTTGGTTCGGGCACTGATGGCAGTCTTATTGACGATGGACTCTCTATGTTCATCGTCAATGCCGTTCTCGTAGCACCATTTTTTTGGAAAAATATGGTGGATATCGATGGCTAAATTCGAATACTGTGAGGCACCGAGCTGTTTAGCCTCCATCCAATCACGCGCGCCCTGTCCCATAATAAGCGCATAAACCCCTTTATAAGCAGCAGAATTGCGGGTTCTCATGGAGTGAAGGCGAGACTCGACGAAATTTGCATCAAGCACAGTGCGGGGGAGAGCTTGAGTCTCATCCAAGGCCCATGCGGGTACGGTTTCGAGATCGCGCACGAAACGAGTTTCACTGGCGCCTCCGTATAATTCACCGATCACACCCGACCAGAACCAGCGGACCAATCGCTGCGTGGGTCCTTGGTTTTCCGCAGACTTACCCATGACAACCCGGATGGCAGCTAGCGGAACCAGCTGTTTTGGATAAGGGATGTCGTTAGCGTTGAAGATGTGCAGATCGGCTAGGAACTTAGCCGACCAGAGAAATGCTTCCCGGAGAGCATCTCGGAATTCGAGGTAGTCATTGAGCTCCAAATCCAGGACATCTTCGCGTTTAGCCGAAATCTGCGGGCGACGAGCTGCAGTGCTCGATAGATTCTTCTTCCTAGTTACGAGCATCGTCGCTGCCTGAAGGAAGTCGGTACTTTCCACTTTATTTAGCACCGGTTCTTCCGCGAATAAATGTTGTGTCTCCCTCCAGTCATCGTTGAGACGGAAATCTTCACCGCTCTGGGCGTAATAAGATGCATCTCCGGCATACAGTGCAGTCAATAACTCGAAAACATTGAGAGGTAGACCCCCGATATTTACTTTCTCAAAGACAGTGGCTACGGCGGCTTTATCGGTATGCCGATCGAGTTCGATTGCAGGAATCTTATAATTCAGGGCCGGCTGAATTATTTCCTTGTTAAGAAGTTTTCTGAACTCAGAATTCCCATACTCCAAGATCCAGTCGACATTGTTCGGATCGACCAAAAGATTGAGCGGGAAATACCCGGCCGCACACTGCTTTTCAATTGTGCTGAGGTCGAGGACAATATCTCGCCCAAAATTCTCTCGAATGACGCCATCAGCAGGAATTGAAATAACTGCTTCATCCATTCGAGAAGGATCAGTCACTGCCGTTTCAATATTGAGAAAATATCTCCGCTCCAAAAGTTTTCCGGAAGTATTCTTTGTGTGGACAACGCCGTCCCCGGTTAGTGCCTGGGTGAGAGAGGTGAGGCGTTGCTGCCCATCAAGTAGCAACTTCTCGGGCTCTGTTCCCTTTTCAAGAGTTACTCCCATGATTGACCGTGGTTTGAAACGAACCTGTGAATTACCGGTCTCTAGGAGCATCACCACTCCAAGAGGATGCCCCCGAAGAACTGTAATCAGGAGTTGGCGGATTCGTTCATCATCCCATTTATAACCACGTTGGAAATCCGGTAGCTGGATTTTTCCAGCCAGGGTTTCCGAGAGATACGTCTGAAGCGAGTACATCGGTGTTTGGAAACCCATCGTTAATCTCCTGTATGTCGAATGATCTATCGAGCTATTCCCACTCTATCCCCGGATAGATCTCGGCATATATGTTTTCTGCACGGGGAGGAACGGTCGACGATCTGGCAGGGGAGAAATGGAAACCACTCTTCGTTGGCAGCCCATTAATTATCCCAGAGACACATGGCAGTGGAGCGGAATCATTAGCTGGGCAGTCGCCAATGTCATAGGAAGGATGATCGGGTCGAGTGACAATCAGCCACGGTGCTGTGGACACCAAGGAGAATACTCAGATACAACATTCCCCAATAATCTCCGATTATCTGGGGAAACTACGAGTGGAGAGAAGCCCTGTGCAAGTGATGTGGCCGAGTCCGCCCCCCGGTTTCGTCGCGGTCCTACTGGCGTCTTGCCCGCCACATGCTCACTGTTGCCAGGACAAGCACCAGTGCCAGCAACGCAGGCCAGACCTTCGGCTCGGGCTGAAACACATTGATCACTGCCTGGATGAGGGCGATGAAGGCAAAGAACCCCAGGAATCCGATGAAGGCATCCAGCTGGAGGCTGGTGCGTTTCGCTTCGGAGGGGTCCCGGGGGTCGTGGTTACTCATGTCCACCACTCTAGGTCAGTGGGTTTATGCCTTCACACCACCTGCGGTCAGGCCGGAGACAATGCGTCGCTGGAAGATGAGCACCATGATGATCAGTGGAACGGTGACCAGCGCGCCGGCGGCCATGACCGAGGCATAGGGGTACTCGAAGGAACTCGGTCCAGAGAAGCGTGCGATGGCGACGGTGACGGGTTCAGTCGCGGTGGTGGACAACTGACGAGCCAGCATGAACTCGTTCCATGAGGCGATGAATGCCAGAATCGCGGTGGTGAACAGTGCTGGAGCGGCGAGGGGAAGCAGGATCTTCCTGAACGCCTGGCCCCGGCTGGCGCCGTCCACACGGGCGGCCTCCTCAAGTTCCCACGGCAACTGCCGGAAGAAGGACACCAAGGTGTAGATGGTCAGGGGCAAGGCGAAGGAGATATTCGGGATGATGAGCGCCTGGTAGGTGCCGATCCACCCGATATCACCGAAGAGCTGGAACAGCGGCGTCACCAGCGCGATGCCCGGGAACATCGATGCAGCCAGGATGATGCCGGTGACGATACCCTTGCCGGGGAAGTCCAGGCGAGCCAGCGCATAGGCGGTGAAGACACCCACCACCACGGCGAGGATGGTTGTGGTGAGACTGACGATCAACGAGTTACCGATTGCCGCCAGGAAGTTATTGCCCTTGTCGGTGGCCAGTGCATCCCGGAAATTCTGAAGGGTCACATGGGTTGGCCACGGGGTGGTATCGAAGGTGTGGCGGGAATCGCGCAGTGCCGTCACCACCATCCAGTAGAAGGGGGCCAGGCCCCAGAAGAGGATGAACACCACACCTGCGTAATTGAGGATCAGAGCCCTGGTTTTCTTCTTCATGATGATGCCACCTCATTTGCTACAGCGGCACCGGTGATGCCGACTCCTGCTGTTGCGACCTCTGGCTGCTTGGATCCGGTCTTTCTTCGGCGGGATTTCCTGCCCCCGCCCCGACCGGAGACATCCGCCCCGAGGAAACGGATCATCATGAAGGCCACGAAGAAGATGAGCAGGAAGATCAGCGTGGACAGGGCCGACGCGGAGTTGAAGTTGTTCTGGCGCATGTCCTCCACCACCAGTTGGGAGATCACAGCGGTTGGGGAGTTGGATGACGCGGAGATCATGATCACGGGCAGGTCATACATGCGCAGCGCGTCCAGGGTGCGGAACAACACCGCCACCATCAGTGCGGGCTTCACCAGTGGCAGTGTGATCTTGGTGAACTGCTGCCAGGGGGTGGCGCCGTCGACGCGCGCTGCCTCGTAGGTGTCCTTGGGGATCATCTGAAGCCCAGCCAGGATGAGGAGAGCCATGAACGGGGTGGTCTTCCAGACATCGGCCAGGATGACCGCAGCACGGGCTGCCCACGGGTCGGTGGTCCAGCTGATGCTCAATCCGAATAACTCATTGATGATTCCGCGGGGTGCGAAGAGGAATTGCCACAGCTTTGCGGTGACAGCGGTGGGGATTGCCCAGGGGATCAGGACCGCGGCGCGCACCAGGGCACGGCCACGGAATTCCTTGTTCATGATCAGTGCCATGCACATGCCCAGGATGGTTTCTAAGGTCACGGTGACCACGGTGAAAAAGAGGGTGATGCGCAGCGCCGGCCAGAAATCGGTGGCCAGGGTGCCGGGTGGGCAGGTGCCTACGGTGCCATCGGCGCCCATGCAGCGCTGGGTGAGCCAGTAGAGGTAATTCTCGAACCCGGCGAAACCACCGTCGGTGAACAACCCGGTGGCGGGGTCCAGGCCTTTGTCCGCCTGGAAGGACAACCAGATGGCGCGAACGATGGGATATCCGATCACCACCGCCAGAACAATCATGGCAGGCGCGATCAACCACATGGCTGATCGCGCCTGTTTCATCTTCGCCATGTTCCCAGCACTCCTTTATCGGGGACGGATGGACAGAGTAATTATCGTGTTATGTGGATCATAGAACCCCGGTGCTGGTGAGGGAACAGTCACCTGGCTATTTATAGAAATCCGCCCGCAGATTCACGCCGTGTTCCAGCCACACCTTGAGGGCAGCCAGCATGTCGGTCCATCCCGCGCAGTTGCCGAACGCATCCAGGGAGCCGTTCGGTGTGGGTCGCCAGCCCTGTCCGGTGATCGTGACCCGGGTCCGGGTGTAGTCATCAGCAGCCTCGAAAATGAAGGTGATGGTGGTGGTGCCACTGTCGGTCACCGTGTCGGTGCCTGCCCATTCCAGCACCAGGCGGCGGGAGGGGACAGCCTCCACAACGGACACCGGGAATGCTCCCGGGAAGTCAGCGAAATCCCACGTCAGGGTAGCGCCTGATTCCATGCGGCCCTGAGCACCGCCGGTGGTGAAATACCGGGAGAGTTGACGGGGATCCGCGATGGCCTCATAGACCTGTTCGGGGCAACGGGAGATGAAGCCATAGGTGCTGAATGAGAGTTCTTCAACGGTGCCGGAAGATTGCTGGTGTGACATGGTGACTCCTCTGTAGGGAAGGCGAGACAACTGAACTACAGCACAACAACAATCCTCCGGCCACCTGAGGTGACCGGAGGATTGTGAGGGGTGGAGAGAATCAGCCTGCTAGCTGGAGGCGTTCTCGATGGCTGCCTTCATGTCGGCGGTGGCCTGGTCAACATCGACATTGCCGTTGAGGGCTGCGTAGGCGTTGTCCTGGACGGCCTTGGAGATGGCGGTGTAGAACGGGGAGACCGGACGTGGTGCGGCGTTCTCCAGGGATTCCTTCAGTGCGGGCAGGTATGGGTACTGCTCGATCAGGTCCTCGTCATCGTAGATGGAGGCGAGTACCGGTGGGAAGGAATTGTCGGCGAACCAGGTCTGGTTCTCCTCGTTGATGATGAACTCGATGAAGTCACGGGCGGTGGCCTTGTTCTCGGAGTTCACGTTGATGCCGTTGTTGTAACCGCCGAGGGTGGATACACCCACGCCGTCCTTGCCCACGAGTGGCTGGACCTGGAAATTATCGGCAGTTGCTTCGGAATCCTCGGCGTTGGTGTACATGTAGGGCCAGTTGATGGCGTACGCGGTCTCGCCTTCGGTGAAGGCCAGGTTGGTCTCTTCCTCGGTGGCGGCGGTGGACGCGGAGGAGATGGTGCCGTCCTCGTAGGCGTCGACAAGCGCCTGCAGGCCTTCCTTGGCCTCATCGGAATCAACGACCACGTTGCCGTCATCGTCCAGGACGGAGCCGCCCCAGCCTTCCATGAAACCGACGGCGTTGACGGTCAGACCCTCGTACTGCTTGAGCTGGGTGGTCAGGCAGTCAACTTCAGCCTCTTCAGCCAGGGTGCAGGACTCGACCAGGTCGGCCCAGTTCTCTGGTGCCTCAGGAACGATATCGGTGTTGCGGAAGAGCAACTGGCCGTTCGTGTTCTGCGGGAGGGCGTAGAGCGTGCCCATGTAGGTTGCGGAGTCGACGGTGGACTCGAGCAGTCCGGAAGTGTCAACCTCGAGGTCATCCTCGAGAGGTGCCAGCCACTGGTTGGCAGCGAAGTCCGCGGTCCAGACCACGTCGAGTGCCATCACGTCATAGTCGGAGTTGCCCGCCTGAAGTGACTGGACCAGGGTTTCGCGCTGTGCGTCGGCTTCACCGGCGAGCTCATTGAGCGTCACCTGCTCATCCGGGTTCTCCTCATTCCACTTGTCGATCACCGGGATGATCTTGTCAGTGTCATTCTTACCCATGGCGAAGGTGATGGGGCCACGGCCCTCTTCACCCGAGGCTGCGGTGGTGGTGGTCTCGGCATCATCGGACTCGGAAGCACAACCGGCCAGGGCGATCGCTGCGATCAGGCTGGTTGCGGCCAGTGATACACCGGTCTTGCGGGAAAATGTGGACATTAAAGGTCACCTTTCTTAGCAACAGATGACTTAAATCTAATGACCTTGGCCACTATTTCGCACTGATTTGCCAGAAATTACCCCCGTTGCCGGGGGCGGTGCTTATCGACGCCACCCCCGCGCCACCCGTCACCCGATGCGATCCCCACTGGTTGGATCGAAGCGGTGTGCCACCGCAGGATCGAAGGCGAAGCTGATGGTGTCACCGGGTGCGGGGACCACAGTCTCCGCCCATCTTGCCACCAGGCGGTCCCCACCGATGGAGGCATAGACATAGGATTCCGATCCCAGCTCCTCAACGATGTCCACCACACCCTCCATCACGATGTATCCGGCGGGCACCTCACCTGTGACCACCACCATCGATTCGGGGCGGACCCCCAGGGTCACGCCGTCGTGGGGGAACAGATTCATCGACGGTGACCCGATGAAGCCAGCGACAAAGGCGTTGACCGGGGCGTCGTAAAGCTCTCTGGGTGGTGCCACCTGCTGCAGCAACCCGTCTTTGAGAACCGCAACCCGATCACCCATCGTCATGGCCTCCACCTGATCATGGGTGACATAGACCGTGGTTGTGCCCAACCGGCGCTGCAGTGCAGCGACCTCCGCGCGGGTCTGCACCCGCAGCTTGGCATCCAGGTTGGACAGCGGCTCATCCATGAGGAACACCTTGGGGTTGCGGACGAGTGCACGCCCCATGGCCACACGCTGACGCTGGCCACCCGAGAGGTCCTTTGGCTTGCGGTCGAGAAATTCAGTGAGACCGAGAATATCCGCTGCTTCATTGACTTTGGCATCAATCTCAGCCTGAGGCAGCTTGGCCAGTTTCAGGGCGAAACCCATGTTCTTGGCCACCGACATGTGCGGATACAACGCATAATTCTGGAACACCATGGCGATGTCGCGGTCAGCTGGTTCCTGATCCGTCACATCCTGGCCATCGATCCGGATCACGCCGGACTCAACCTCCTCCAACCCTGCGAGAGCACGCAGGGTGGTCGATTTACCACACCCTGACGGGCCCACGAGAACCAGGAATTCACCATCGGCGATCTCAAGATCCAACTCGTGGACGGTGGGGCGCTCCGCGCCGGGGTAGCGGATGGAGACGTTGTCAAAGGAAACGGTGGCCATAACTAAAGAAGTTAGCAGTGCCACACCATCTTTGGCATCACTGGTCAGATGCGTGCGGTGACCTTTTCAGATTGCGCGATCTGGTCCAGGCGCTCCGTGTCAGCCAGACCGGACACCACCACCACAGAACCCCCCACCGCCAGTGGCATCAGAACAGTCCGCATGAAACTGTCCTTGTCCGACCAACCCGTGCTGAGCACCCTGGCCCCCGGGGTGGCATCCGTGGCGCCGACAATCTCAGACAGCGTGCGGGTGGGATTGAAAAACTGATCGCCGTAGAAACGGACCGTCGGGCCGAAATCAATGGCACCACGGGGTAGTTCGCCGCCGCTTTCCACCACACCCCGCCCGAAGGGATCATCGCTGACCAGAACCACATCACCGTTGTCCCGGCTGGTGCTGAAACGATCCGGGGAAGTGAAGACGGCATCCGCCCCGTGAGCCCCGAAGACCACGTTCACGTCAGCTGCCAGTGCGCCCAGCACGATCACTGCGGCCTGCCAACTGATGGGCAGGTCAATGGCGATCGTGGAATCCTCATCCAGGTCAAGTTCCTCCAACAGCATATTTCCCACCTTGGAGGCCCAGTTATCCAGGGTGATGGCGGAAAAATCGAGGCGCGCACCGGTGTTCTCGTTATAAACGGTGAGACGCGGCGCGGCGGGGTCTGATTTAAGAAGGTGGGAGAGCAGTTCCATATGACCCAGGGTAGGGAAAATGCACCACCAGTGTGGCGTGGGGGCTACCCTGTGTCCTCATGGATCTGGGTTTGGTTTTCGCCTTCTGGGGAGTGTCAGCGGCTCTGGCCTGCACACCCGGGGCCGATTGGGCGTATACGATTGCCGCGGCTCTGAAGAACAGGTCACCCATCCCGGCCATCCTGGGGATGCTGGGTGGCCACCTCCTGGTGATTCTGGTGGTTGCCGCGGGCGTCGGGATCGTGATCACCGGTCTGCCCTGGTTGCTGACCCTCATGACGGTACTGGGCTCCCTCTACCTGATGTGGCTGGGATTCGGCATGATCCGTAGGCCACCGGAGATCCGCCGGGGCGAGGCAGCCATGGGGGATTCCGTGACTGGGCAGGTGGCCAAGGGGTTTGCGATCAGCGGACTCAACCCCAAGGTGTTTCTTCTCATCCTGGTGATCCTGCCGCAGTTCACCAACGCCACCATGCCGGTACCCGTGGGTGTGCAGATGCTGGTGATCGGCGTTGTACATCTCATCAACACAGTGATCGTGTACTCCGCGGTGGGTTATTTCGCACGTGCCTTGTTACGTACACGGCCGGGGGCCGCCCGCATCGTCTCGTATCTCTCCGGTGGACTCATGATCCTCATCGGTGGATTCATGCTGGTGGAGAGACTGTTCTGAGCACTGGTCAGTTCACGCAGCGGGGTCCGTCACCACCGGCGTCGATCTCCGGGCTGAGGATCGGATCCCCGGACGCACCCATGCCGGGCTGTCCGACAGACGACGGGGACGCCGCCACTTCGGCGGTGGGGCCGGTGTAATCGATGTGCGGGATCACGATGATGGTGTCAGCATCGAGGGAGGAATTGGCCACAATCGGGAGCCCGCCCAGTTCTTCAGCGATGGCCAGGGCCTGTGGATCGGAGGAATCCGCCGCCAGCACCTGAGATTCGAAGTACAGGCCCTCGGCAGCATTGCCGGTGACCTCAATGGTGTACCCGAGGGCTTCAAGATGCGCTGCCACGTTGCCCGCCAGCCCGGCGGTCCCGGAGCCGTTGAGGACATGGATCATGGTGTCCGCGTTGTTCGGCCCCTGTGGAACGGACTGGTCTTCATCGGAGCGTTCCTCCTCCACCGGTTCGGTGTTCCCGAGGGCGTCCTCAAAGAAGGCGTTGACCTGGCTGACATCCACGGTGACCACAGATTCACCATAATCACCCACACCATCGATGGAGGTCACCGGAATGGTGGTGAAGGTGACATTGCCACCGGCGAGGTTCTGCAACTGGGTGGCGAAACTCATGACATCCCAGCCTTCATCGATGATCACTGAACGCATGACGGCATCTGCCAGGGCGGAGAGCTTCGCCGGGTTGGTCAGGGTGCCGGAAGAAAGGACATGGTTAACCAATGAGGCCATGAAGGCCTGCTGGCGGACGATACGATCCAGATCACCACGCGGGAGTCCGTGGCGTTGGCGGACAAACGACAGCGCGTCGGAACCACCCAGGGTCTGACGGCCAGCTGTGAAATCCGCACCCGACAGTGGCTCGTTAACCGCCTGATTGAGGCACACATCGACGCCACCGACGGCATCGGTGAGCAGCACAAAGCCCAGGAGACCGATCTCAGCATAGTGGTCAACGGTGACCCCGGTGAGGTCGGAGACCGCATCGATAAGACCCTCACGGCCGGACTCCTTGGAACGGGACTCCAATTCCGACTCATTGGTGAAACCCTGCTCCGCCAGCTCTGCGCGCCGGGCATCCTTGTGGGCACCGTACACCCCGTTGATCTTCATGTTGCCGTACTCATCATCGCGGATATAAGTATCACGCGGGATGGAGACAGCCGAGGCGGAGGAACCGTCATTGGGGACACGGATCACCATGATCGTGTCGGTGTTGTCATTTTCCTCATCACCGGCACGGAGCATGGCGAGTTCCTCGTCGGAGAGAGTGTTGCCCTGGGCATCTGAACGGGAATCAGAACCCACGAGCAGGATATCGGTCGCACCATCCCGGGCCTGACCATCCTTGACACCCTCACCACCGCCGAGTGTGAGATTGCCCGCATTGGCCACATCATTGATGCTTCCCACGGCGAAATATCCCAGTCCGGAGATCGCCAACACCAACACTGACAGGAAAGCCACCACAGCTCTGATGAAGACCGGGCCGGCCTGCTTCGTGGACTGTACTGCTGCGGGAGCTGCTTGGATATCCCGAACTGGGCGGTACTTTTCGGTCACGGCGGTGCAAACCCTTCGCAAATGGATCGTGGGCGGCACCCATGTGGGGGACAGGGGGCGCCTGATAAAAGATACTGTCTAGGGATTCTAGGCCACCGGGTGGCTATTTCCTCAACAGCTATCGGGAGTGGCGGTGACCCCCGGTTGCCACTAACGACTAAGCTCTGATGGCTGTGAGTAATCCTAAGCCACCCATTGCCGTGATCACGGTGACGTATTCCCCCGGAGAACATCTGGCGTCTTTCCTAGATTCCATCGCCGGATCCACGGAACGTGATGCCGTGGTCATCATGGCGGATAACGGTTCTGTCGACGGTGTTCCTGAAAGAGCGGCGCTGGAGCGGGAGAACGTTGAATTCCTTCCGACAGGTGGCAACCTCGGATATGGAACCGGGGTGAATGTTGCCGCACGGGCTCTGAAGAAGCGTCGGGAGGCCGGGGAAATTGATAACGAATACTTCATCGTGTCCAATCCTGATGTCGTATTCGGCGAAGGGTCGATTGATGAGTTGATTGGGTGTGCGGGTCGTCGACAAGCAGCAGGCAGCGTCGGACCACTCATCCGCGAGCCGGACGGCTCGGCGTACCCCAGCGCCCGCGCCATCCCGACGCTGAGCAATGGCATCGGGCATGCGTTGTTCGGATCCATCTGGAAATCAAACCCATGGTCAACTGCCTACCGCAACGACCAGGACATGAGCTCCGAGCGGACTGCCGGGTGGCTCTCCGGTTCCTGCCTCCTGATCAGGTGGGACGCCTTCGACCGGATCGGTGGTTTCGACGAACGCTACTTCATGTACATGGAGGACGTTGATCTGGGCGATCGGCTGGTTCGCGCCGGATATGACAATGTGTTTTGTCCATCCGCGGAAATCGCCCATGCCCAGGGGCATGTTGCGGATAAGCACCCGGAGATCCTGCTGCCTGCACATCACGAGAGCGCGTACCGTTTCCAGGCCGATCGACTGTCCGGTCCTGCGTTGGCGCCGATCAGGCTCGCGCTCCGGGTCGGGCTGAAGGCGAGGGCTGCGCTGGTGATTTTCATGTCAGGACTGTCACGTACACGGTCAGGGGATTAAAATATCCCGACGGGTGCACAACCGGATTGTCATGCCTGAGTTCGATCCGGGTCCATTGTGGGCTTAGTATTTACAGAGTTTGGCGCGGAAAATAGCGTAAAAGCTGTGCCTGATAAAACGGTTCGGGGACGTGCCCAGCCCCACCGTCCTCACATTGAGCAGAGAGTGAAAAAGGAATTTATGTCTAGTTCTGAAAGTCCGAGCCCGGTGGATGTGGATGCGGTCATCCTCGTCGGAGGTAAGGGAACCCGTCTCCGTCCGTTGACAAACAACACCCCGAAGCCCATGCTCCCGACAGCTGGACACCCGTTTCTGAAGCACCTCCTGGCAAGGATCAAAGCTGCGGGCATCACCCACGTCGTGCTTGGAACCTCCTTCAAAGCCGAGGTGTTCGAGGATTACTTCGGCGACGGCTCGGATCTTGGACTCGAGATTGAATTCGTGGTGGAGGATCAGCCTCTGGGCACCGGTGGTGGTATCCGCAACGTCTACGACAAGCTGCGCCATGACACCGCGATCGTGTTCAACGGCGACGTGCTCTCCGGTGCGGACCTGGGTGACATCCTTGAAACCCACCGTGAGAAGGAGGCGGATCTGACGATGCATCTGGTCCGCGTCCCTAATCCACGGGCTTTCGGATGTGTCCCCACCGACGCTGACGGCAGGGTCCTGGAATTTCTGGAAAAGACGGAAGACCCACCGACGGATCAGATCAATGCGGGTTGTTATGTCTTCCAGAAGGAACTCATCGAGGCGATCCCCGCTGACCGCGTTGTGTCCGTAGAGCGCGAAACCTTTCCGCAGCTGTTGCAGGAGGGCAAGAAAGTTGTCGGCCACGTGGACACCTCCTATTGGCGCGACATGGGCACCCCTGATGATTTCATCCGGGGTTCCGGAGACCTGGTCCGTGGCATCGCCCCTTCACCGCTGCTGGATGGGCGTACGGGTGAGGGACTGGTCGATCCTTCCGCTGGTGTCCGCGACGGCGTGATCCTACTGGGCGGCACCGTTGTGGGACGGGGTACGGAAATCGGTGCGGGGTCCCGACTCGACGGCACCGTGGTCTTCGACGGGGTCACCATCGAACCGGGTGCGTTCATCGAGAATTCCATCATTGCTTCCGGCGTGAAGATCGGGGCTAACGCCCATATCTCCAACTGCGTGATCGGTGAAGGCGCCCAGATCGGTGCCCGCTGTGAACTGACAGGCGGAATGCGTGTCTTCCCCGGAGTGGTGATTCCCGACGGCGGGATCCGCTTCTCTTCTGATCAATAAAGTCTCACGAGCTGGAGCCTGCCGGGGGAGGGGCGGGCTACCAGTACGATGTCCGCCCGCGGGGTGATCCATGCGGCAAGGCAGGACACCGGGGGTGCCGGGTTCTTCGGCATCCTGGGGGTGCGCGGTTGTGTAGTGGGGCAGGGGGCGGCCCTGTTATTGGGGATGCTGGTTGCTCGGTGTGGACATGGTGGGTACGTGATGGCGAGGGGGTCTGCCGTGATGTCAATTGTTGCCCGGTTGAGCTGTTTCTGCTTCCGATACAATCCTGAAACCAAATTATTCCCGTGACATGTGTGCGACACGCCGATGTAGTGCCTGGATGGTTTCATCCGCCCACCTGATACCCATATCTCGTACCCCCGCCGCCCACCCCCGCGATGGGGGCTTCGTGGCTGGTGTTGCTTATGTGACTGGTGTGAAAGTGGCGGGCGCCGCTTTTGATGATTTTTTGAATAACGGTTGACGGCCTAACATTGCCACGTGTGTAATCGGAGTGTGTAACCAAACCGGGTTGAGCGTTAGAATGCGTTTGATCCGAGGCCGGAATGACCGGCTTGAAATGCGAGAGGGGGCGAGTGAGTGAAAGATTCAGCAGAACAGCCTGCATTGCATATCGCAAAGTCACAGACTCTTTCCGCATTGGAAATGACTCTGGATGAACTGTTCGGCGCTGCGGAGCAGGAATGGCAGGAACAGGCGCTGTGTGCGCAGACGGATCCGGAGGCGTTTTTTCCGGAGAAGGGTGGTTCCACCCGGGAAGCCAAGCGGATCTGCCAGGCATGCCCGGTGCAGGATGACTGCCTCGAGTTCGCCCTCGAGCATGATGAACGTTTTGGCATCTGGGGTGGCCTCTCAGAACGCGAACGCCGCCGGCTCAAGCGTGAAATCATCTAAATAGCCAACATTCAGTGGGCTCCGGACCTCTTTGAGGTGTGGGGCCCGTTTTTTGTGTGCCCGGGAGATGGGGTTGCCCTCTCCTTTTAAACCCCCAGCCTGTGGGAAGCGATTCAGCAGCATCATGGCCTAGGATAATCCGGGTCTGAAAATAATCTGTATGAAAGGTGGGCTCCTCAGTGACCCTCTCATCAAAGGCCAAGGGCCTTGTCGCCGGAATCGTCGCCGTCTGGCTCATCGTGATAGCCGGGCTGGTAGCAGCCACAGCCATGACGCAGGCCGGGGATAACTCCACCGCGTCCACCGCGGGAGCTCTCGAACGGAATGTCCTCGGGGTGGAGAACATGGGACTCAATGTCACAGCGTTCGCCTTCGCTGATATCTATGGTCCGGAGTATGTGGCCGCTGGCATCATCTGTGCGGGGGAGACCCCGGACAGCATCGCTGAGGGTTACGGCATCGGCGAGAGTGAACTGGCACCCCTGGAACTTGGTGAGGAAGGTGTCCCTTCCGGAGTCAGCTACATCGCGCTGATGAATGCGGATGGCGGCGTTGACTATGACAAGATCGACTCCTCCAAGGTGGAGCTGTGCCTCACCCCGATGACCGGTCTGTTTGACTCCCGTTCCATGCTTCCACTGACAAAGGTGGAGCCGGGTCTCTGGGCTCTGTTTGCATAACACCTTTCAGCAGTGAAGATTTCCCGCCAAGGGGCCACACGCATCGTGTGGAACCCGAGGCGGGTTTTTCGTCGACAAGCAGTTGTTACCCGGGGTCGCGCTGTCTGTCTAACGGTTGCTGGCTAACGGTTGCTGTCTAGCTGGTGCTGTCTAGCTGTTGAAACCGGGATCGATATCCTGCGGTTCCACGTTGAGGTAGTTCGCCACGAGCGAGATCAGAACGTGGGTGAGAAGTTCGTGGCGTTCAGCGCTGCTGGTCACCCGCTGCTCGATGGGCATGCGGAAGATGACGATGCGGGCGCGAGTCGGATTCCCCTGCGGGTCGACGGCCGGTGGGATCACCCGCCCCAGTGGGACGGGGCCGTCCGCGGTGATTTCATCGGGCAGGATCGTCATGTCAGCACTCAGACGCATGCGCGGCACGGTATCCACCGCGATATCCAGATTGGTCAGCTCTTTACGATAGGCCGCATAGAGCGGCCCGTATGCCTCCAGGACGGCGCGGTCAAAAGCTTTACGACGAGAAGCATGTCGCGGCACCTCTGTCGGCATAAGCGGTCCCCGGAGCCCACGGCCACGCCTGTCGCGGAAAGTTCTCGAATGCATAAGCCCAGATTCTAAACCCTGTGAGCTGCTGAAAAACGATGGCACGCCGGAACAACCAGTGGGGAAGAGCGGGTCGTGACTATCCAAACCTCAACCCAGGGTCTAAACTTTGACATCGTGAGTCAGTTCCGTCGTTGTTCCCGCCCCGGTTGTGGCAAGCCTGCCGTCGCCACCCTCACCTACGCGTACTCAGAGTCCACTGCTGTCGTAGGTCCGCTCGCCCCCGCTGCGGAACCGCACAGCTGGGATCTCTGTGAGCACCATGCCGAGCGCATCACCGCGCCCCTCGGTTGGGAGATGCTGCGCGTCAATGACATCTTCCCGGAAGATGATGAGGATCTCACCGCACTGGCTGAAGCCGTCCGTGAAGCCGGGCGCAACGCCAGCGGCCTGGTCGCCTCCGAGGAGGAGGTAGGTGGCAACCATCCGGTCAACCGTTCAGCGAAGCGTGCCGAATACCGTGCACACCGCCGCGGACATCTCTATGTGGTCCCGGAGCCTGAGGACCAATAATCCTCAGCTCCGCTGAGGTGGTGCCGGTGTTGACCGATGGACACGCCTGAAACGCCGCTCAATATTTCAGGTCCATTCGTGGATCCCTGATGAGGGCTATTAATACTGTCATCTAATACTGTCGTCGTCTCATGATCAGAAGGCGAGGGTATGTGTCGGCGCTTCTGCTGTCACGGCTAGCACTGCTGAGACCGGATGGGATCAGATGGGGACCTGGGTCCTATCTCAATCGATGTCTCTCTACAGACGGCACGTGGAGTAAGATTGCCGGGAATCAATTGCTCTCTACCTGGTGAGGATCTATGCGTACCCGTGAATCTGTAACAGCCGTGATCAAGGCATATGATGTCCGTGGCATCGTCGGTGTTGAGCTGGATGCTGACTTCATCCGCGAGACGGGCGCCGCGTTCGCCCGCCTGATGCGCAGCGAGGGCGAGGACACCGTCGCCATCGGACACGATATGCGTGACAGTTCCCCGGGGCTCGCCCAGGCTTTCGCCGAGGGCGCTATCGCCCAGGGGCTCAATGTCGTCCACATCGGGCTTGCCTCCACCGATGGGCTGTACTTCGCCTCCGGCACACTGAACTGCGCCGGCGCGATGTTCACCGCCTCCCACAACCCGGCGGAATACAACGGCATCAAACTCTGCCGCAAGGGAGCACGCCCCGTCGGACAGGAAACCGGACTGGCCACCATCATTGATGATCTGGTCAACGGCGTGCCTGACTATGACGGCGAGAAGGGATCACTCAGCGAGAAGGATCTGCTCGGCGCCTATGCCGCGTACCTCAATGAGCTGGTGGACCTGTCCGACATCCGTCCCCTGAAGGTGGCTGTGGACGCGGCCAACGGCATGGGTGGGTTCACCGTGCCCGAGGTATTCAAGGGTCTGCCCCTCGAGATCGAACCGCTCTACTTCGAACTGGATGGCTCCTTCCCCAACCACGAGGCCAACCCACTGGAACCCGCGAACCTTGTTGATCTGCAGAAGTTTGTCGTTGAGACCGGCGCGGATATCGGACTTGCCTTCGACGGGGACGCTGACCGCTGTTTCGTGGTGGATGAAAACGGCGATCCGGTCAGCCCATCGGCTGTCTGCGCGATTGTGGCGGAACGCTACCTCGAGCAGAAGCCCGGTTCCACGGTCATCCACAACCTCATCACCTCCAAGTCCGTGCCAGAGGTCATCGCTGAAAACGGTGGCACCGCGGTGCGTACCAGGGTCGGTCACTCCTTCATCAAAAATGAGATGGCCAATCACGGTGCTGTCTTCGGTGGCGAGCACTCTGCGCACTATTACTTCACGGAGTTCTTCAACGCCGATTCCGGTATTCTCGCCGCGATGCATGTCCTGGCGGCACTGGGAGGTCAGGACCAGCCGCTGAGTGAGATGATGGCGCAGTACAATCGGTATGCAGCTTCCGGTGAGCTCAACTCACGCCTGGCCAATGCCGAGGCTCAGGCGGAGCGGACCCAGGCTGTGCTGGATGCCTTCGCCGACCGCACCGAGAGCATCGATCGCTTGGATGGGGTGACTGTGGAGTTGACGGGCACGCCTGCGTGGTTCAATGTCCGGGCTTCCAACACCGAGCCATTGCTGCGTCTCAATGTGGAGGCTCCCAGCCAGGAGGAAGTGGACGCCCTCGTGGAGGAGATCCTGGGCATCATCCGCGCATAGCGGTTTCCTGCCTTGTTCCGCAGGCCGATCTGTAGACCGGTTCGCAGGCCGGGGGCTAGACAAGGGGCTAGGCAAGGGCTGCAGAAAGCTTGAGGATTTCTGCTAGAACCCTGCTGAACCTGCTGAGTATCCACCACCGGAGAGATCAAAGTCCTTATCCTTGAGGTAACGATGAAAGGGTGATTGATTCCCAGTGGTGGATTCTTTCTATGACGGTTCTTCCTATAACCAGGAAACAGTCAGATTTTATGATGTGGCCTATGAGGGGGCACAGGTTCGGGTGATCGGCAGTTTCGTCGAATCCGGAGCACTCGCCCCGCTGGAGGGGCTCCGGCCCCGCAGCGTGGTGGTACTGATCAGTGGCCAGATCAATCAGAGCTGTGCCCGCATGGTCGAGGCGCTGCATGCCCCGCTCCGGCAGCCCTTCGTTATCACTGCGGCTCTCCCCAGTTATGTGGGCGCTTTGGATGTGGTCATCGTGGTGACCGATGACGGAGGGGATGAAGAGTCCCTCAAGGCGTTGATCACCGCCACCCAACGTGGTGCGACCACGGTTCTGGTCGGCCCGGTCGATGGGCCCCTGGTGGAGGAAGCCCCTTCAGATGTGATCATGGTGCCCACGCTGCCCACCGCGACAGCAGCGTCTCCCTCCCGGACTATTGCTTCGCTCACGGCGATCCTTGATCTGTTGGAGGAAGATCCCAGGATCGTGGCCGACCGCATGGCGCATGTAGCGGATTCGGTGGATGAGGAAATTGAATCGTTGTCACCGGAACGTGATGAACTAGTCAATCCGGGTAGGAAGTTGCGCATGGTCGCAGATGGATTCCGCATTGTTCACACCGGCCGAACCGAGTGGGGGAATGCAATCGCCAACGTCGTAGCCGGTTTATGGAACAAACGTGGTCTGGTTTGTGGTGCCCTCGACGGAGAGGAACTTTTTATGGCATTGCCTGATCTGCGTGGTCCGCAACCGGACATCTTCCACGACCCGTTCCTGGATGAGGATGCCCGGATGGTACCGTTTAGGGCTGTTGTCTGGGCGGAGGAAGAGCCTGGAATCCCCGATGCCGTGGCGCAGTTCTGCGATTTCAACGGCAGGGGGCCACTTGCCTCGACCTTGCGTCTGATTGTCCGTGGTCAGTCAGCGACTGTCTATGCCGTAGAAGAAAGGGATGTGTAAATGGAGCTGTTGGAGGGCACACTGCGCGCCTACCCGTGGGGCTCACGCACCCTGATCCCCGAGTTGCGCGGACATGAGTCCCCATCGGGCAGGCCTGAAGCGGAGCTCTGGTTCGGTGCGCATCCGGGTGCCCCATCGACGATCAACGGCACCGCACTGGATCAACTCATCGAACAGAACCCACAGCAGATGTTGGGTGAGCGCGTCGCGCGGGAGTTCGACGGACAGCTGCCTTTCCTGATGAAGATCCTCGCTGCGGGCGCGCCGCTGTCACTCCAGGCACATCCCTCGCTCGAGCAGGCGAAGGACGGCTACTCCCGCGAGAATAACGCCAGCATCGCCTTCAATGCGCCCAACCGTAACTACCGGGATGCCAATCACAAACCTGAGCTCATCGTCGCACTCACGGATTTTATCGCCATGGCTGGCTTCCGCCCGCTAAAGCGCACCCTCGAACTTTTTGATGCCATCGACTGCCATGAGCTGGACCATTATCTCAGCATGCTGTCGGTGGACACCGAGGAGGAGAGTCTCCGGGCCCTGTTCACCACCTGGATCACCATTCCGGTGGGCAAGCGCCATGAGCTTCTCGACGCCCTGCTCGCCTCCGCTCACCGTTATATCGACGGCGGCGGCGCGGACGCGGAGTTCCGCTTTATTCTCTCCCATATCATTGAGCTCCACGACCGTTATCCCGGCGATGTGGGTGTGCTGGGTGCTCTGCTGTTGAATTTCTATGAGCTCAAGCCTGGCGACGGCATCTTCCTGGATGCAGGCAATCTCCATGCCTATATCTCAGGCCTTGGTGTGGAGATCATGGCCAACTCTGACAATGTTCTCCGTGGCGGGTTGACCTCCAAGCATGTGGATGTCCCGGAGTTGGTGCGGGTGCTCAACTTCAAATCGTTGAGCAACGCGGTCGTGGATTCTGTCACCGACGGCAATATCCACCACTATCCTGTCCCGGTCAGCGAATTCACCATGGACCGGGTGCGGGTTGATGGCACCCACACCGCTGAACACGATGGCCCCATGATCATCCTGTGCACCGACGGCGCCGTCACCCTCACACATGGAGATCAGTCCATCGACCTCAGCGCGGGTCATGCGGCCTGGATCCCCGCTGAGGATGGGGTGATCGGACTGACCTCCGACAGTGCAGAGGTGTTTATCGCCACTGTCTGAGCTGACAGGCACTGAAAAAAGCTGGGCTCCTGCGGTTTTAAACTGCATGGGGCCCAGCTTTTTGGTGGGATCGCCACCGGTTTAAGGCACCGGTGTCAGATCGGCCGGTGTCTCAGGATTCAGCGGGGCGGTGGGCTCATCGACGAAGTCTGTCGGAGTGGGTTCCGATGGTGTGGTGGACTGATGTGTGTCCTCTGTCGGGGAACCGGATGTCGTCTGCTCGGGCTCGGTGGGTTCGGGAGTCGGCTCGACGGGGACCAGTGGAATGGTGCTGTCCTCCACATCCTCTGTCGTCGAGGTGTCCTCGCTGGTATCCGTGGTTTGAGGTGGCGTCACCTGTGGGTCGGTGGGCAGATCAGGAAGTGGAGGTTCCGGGGTCTGGGTGGTGGAGTCGCCTGATGTTTCGGAGCTGGTGGGGGTCGCCGATGTCGTGGGATCACCGGGCTCCTCGGATGGGGTTTGTGCGGGAGCTGCGGCGGTGGTTCCCGGAACTGTCTGTCCGACGGGGCCGACTGGTTGTGGTGAGGTCGTACGCGCTGACGGTCCGCTCGGTCCGCCCGGGTTCACCTGTGCCGGAGGGGGTACGTAGGCATTGGGTGGAAGATAGGGGTCGGCGGTGTCCACAGCTGCAAGTGGCTTCTGGGTCCGCTCGGGGGCGGGGAGCAGATCAGTGCCCCCACCTGGGTTTTCATAGAGTGCAGGGGCTGGGGTGGTCGACGGGGTGCTGTGCATGGCAATATCAAGGGTGGGTCGGTCCGGGCTGGATGCCTGCCAGACAATGAGCCCCAGAGCTAAAGCGCCGATGCATCCAACGACGATGAAGGTGAGAGCTCTGTGCTTCTCAGATTTCATCCGCTGGTCCTCCGGTACGTCGTGGTCGAAATAAAGATTAAAGGTAACAAGTTAATAACGACAATATCACGTTCTCGCCTTAGTGCGTAGGTAGAAGGTGATAGAAATGTCGGAAAACTCTGAGGATCTTGCTTTCAACTGCGGAAATAAACAAGCTCGTGAGAAATAAACAATATTTGCGAAACATGATTGGAAAGGTTGGGAGACATGGGTGCATGGGATGATGCCATCCTCACTGAGGAGATCAACATCGATTACCTCGATGAGATTTCTGAACTTGAGGATGCCGAAATTCTCGAGGCCCTCGAAGATGCCTGTCTGCTGGTGATCAACCAGGACAAGGCCACCGAGGATGAACACCTCAACGGACAGGCAGCCGCCACCATCGCCGCCATCCTGTCCGGGGCGCCGTACTCCGCGGGTGAGGTGGTGGAGAATTACCCCTTCATCCGAGCCCTCATCGGAGAGGGATCTGAATCCCTCCGGGCGGCGGCAACCCGGGTACTGGAGGAATCTGATGTGGATTATGACCTCGAGGCCTACCTGGAAGCCTTGAGCTGACCTCACCACGCTCCCTGCGGATGCCCGCGTGAGCCTCACGGACACCGTTGATATCTGATCCACCTAGTAGAGTGGGCAACGGTTTTACTGATTCTTTTCACAAGTATTAAAAGGAGAGTGCCAGAATATGGCAAAGGTCACGGACTTCAAGGTCGCGGATCTGTCCCTCGCGGAAGCTGGTCGTCACCAGATCCGTCTCGCTGAGTACGAGATGCCGGGTCTGATGGAGCTGCGTAAGGAATATGCAGAGGAGCAGCCGCTGAAGGGTGCCCGCATCGCAGGTTCCATTCACATGACGGTGCAGACCGCTGTGCTGATTGAGACCCTGACCGCTCTCGGCGCAGAGGTCCGCTGGGCTTCCTGCAATATCTTCTCCACTCAGGATGAGGCCGCGGCAGCGATCGTCGTCGGCCAGGGCACCCCGGAGGATCCGAAGGGTGTTCCGGTATTCGCCTGGAAGGGTGAAACCCTGGATGAGTACTGGTGGTGCATCAACCAGATCTTCAGCTGGGAAGGTGAGCTGCCGAACATGATCCTCGATGATGGCGGCGATGCCACCATGGCTGTCATCCGTGGACGCGAGTATGAGAAGGCCGGCGTTGTTCCGCAGCCGGAGGACAATGACTCCGATGAGTACATCGCCTTCCTGGGCATGCTCCGCGAGGTTCTGGCCGTTGAGCCGAACAAGTGGACCGCCCTGGGTGAGTCCATCAAGGGTGTCACCGAGGAGACCACCACCGGTGTCCACCGTCTGTACCACTTCGCAGAGGAGGGCATCCTGCCCTTCCCGGCGATGAACGTCAACGATGCCGTGACCAAGTCCAAGTTCGACAATAAGTACGGCACCCGCCACTCCCTGATCGACGGCATCAACCGTGCCACCGACATGCTCATGGGTGGCAAGAACGTCCTGGTCTGTGGTTACGGCGATGTGGGCAAGGGCTGCGCCGAGGCTTTCGATGGCCAGGGCGCACGCGTCAAGGTCACTGAGGCCGACCCGATTAATGCCCTCCAGGCATTGATGGACGGCTACTCCGTGGTCACCGTGGATGAGGCGATCGGTGAGGCCGATATCATCATCACGGCCACCGGCAACAAGGACATCATCTCCTATGAGCAGATGCTGCAGATGAAGGACCACGCCCTGCTGGGCAACATCGGTCACTTCGACAATGAGATCGACATGCACTCCCTGTTCCACCGCGATGATGTCATCCGCACCAACATCAAGCCACAGGTGGATGAGTTCACGTTCACCAACGGCAAGTCCATCATCGTGCTGTCTGAGGGCCGTCTGCTCAACCTGGGCAACGCCACCGGACATCCCAGCTTCGTCATGTCCACTTCCTTCGCTGATCAGACGATCGCGCAGATCGAGCTGTTCCAGAACGACGGCAGGTACGCCAATGACGTCTACCGCCTGCCGAAGATTCTCGATGAGAAGGTCGCACGCATCCACGTCGAGGCGCTCGGCGGTAATCTCACCGAGATGACCAAGGAGCAGGCCGAGTACATCGGTGTCGATGTCGCAGGACCGTACAAGCCGGAGCACTACCGCTACTAATGATTGTCAGTATTGAGGGAATTGACGGCGCCGGAAAGAACACCCTGGTCCGTGCGCTGACCGAGCGTATTGATGCTCGCGTGATCTCCTTCCCGCGCTATGGCACGTCGATCCACGCCCAACTGGCCGCGGAGGCTCTCCACGGCCGGATGGGTGACCTCACTGACAGCGCTTATGCGATGGCGACCCTGTTCGCCCTGGACCGCCACGGCGCCCACGCGGAGCTGACTGCGCCGGGTCTGCTGTTGCTCGACCGGTATGTCGCCTCCAACGCCGCCTATACCGCGGCCCGTTTGCTTGACGACGCCGCGGCCACCTGGGTGGCTGAGCTTGAATTCGGGCGTCTGGCTCTGCCGCGCCCCGTGCTCCAGGTACTCCTGGACACCCCTGCGGACCTTGCGCAGGAACGGGCCAGGCGTCGAGAAGCGATTGATGCGTCCCGCACCCGGGACCGCTATGAGGCGGACTCCGGTCTCCAGGAACGCACCGCCGCCCAGTACCGCCGCCTGGCGGCAAAAGGGTGGGAGTCGCCGTGGATCGTGGCTGCCCCCGAAGACGACCCCGGCCACGTTGCAGCCAGAATCGTCGACTTTATAGATAACATGAGTTAACCCATCTATCCGGAAGGTTTGACATGCCGCAGAAAATTCTTGTCGTCGATGATGATCCCGCGATCTCCGAGATGTTGACCATCGTGCTCAGCGCCGAGGGTTTCGATACCGTCGCCGTCACCGACGGCGCCCTCGCCGTGGAGACCGCACTGCGCGAGCACCCCGATCTCATCCTTCTGGACCTGATGCTTCCCGGCATGAACGGCATTGACATCTGCCGGTCCATCCGTCAGGATTCCGCCGTCCCGATCATCATGCTCACCGCCAAGACCGACACCGTTGACGTGGTGCTCGGCCTGGAATCCGGTGCTGATGATTATGTGAACAAGCCCTTCAAGGCCAAAGAACTCGTCGCGCGCATCCGTGCACGCCTGCGCCGCACCGATGATGAGCCCGCCGAGACCCTCGAGGTTGGCGATCTCACCATCGATGTTCCAGGCCACACCGTCAAACGGGGCAATGAGGAAATCTCGCTCACCCCGCTGGAATTTGATCTCCTGCTGGAGCTGGCCCGCAAACCGCAGCAGGTATTCACCCGTGAGGAACTTCTGGGTAAAGTGTGGGGATATCGTCACGCATCCGATACCCGCCTGGTCAATGTGCATGTGCAGCGGCTGCGCGCGAAGATCGAGAAGGATCCGGAGAACCCACAGATCGTGCTCACCGTTCGAGGTGTCGGTTATAAGACCGGAAACGTTGAATAACCACACATTGAAGGGATAATTTTCCAATTCTGACCTGGTTCAAGCGGCTTCGTCACCGCTTCATGGACAAATGGCGGACCTCCCTGCAGGTCCGTGTCCTCGGCTCGATCTTCACGGCGTCGGCTGTGGTGATGCTCCTGCTCGCCTTGGGCATGCTCACCGTATTCACCCAGCGGCTCGTGGACCAGAAGATCGACATCGCAGGCTCAGAGATTGACCGTGCCCGCGTGGTGGTGGAGGAGCAGATCGCTGCCTCCGGCGCCTCAAGTTCGATCCAGCTGCGGTTGAATGCCGCACGTGCCGGTCTGGCCAGCCTGGGCAGCAGTGGCTCGGGGGCGGATGTCACCGCGGTCTATGAACCGGTGGTGCTGGTTAATTCCGAGGACATAGTGGTCTCCCCGGAGGGGTATCACATTCCGGACAGGCTCCGTTATTTCGTGTCGGAGAACCAGGTGTCTTACCAGTTCACCACGATCGATCAGGGGGGAGGGGAATCCTATAACGCGCTGATCGTCGGCACCCCCACCGACAGCGACATCCCTGATCTCCAGGTGTATCTGGTCTTCTCGATGGAAAACGACGAGGCCTCCCTCGCCCTCATGCGGGGTCTGTTGTCGGCCGCACTCGTGGTCGTGGTGGTTCTGCTGGTGGGTATCGCCTGGTTGGCCACCCAGCAGGTCACCGCTCCGGTGCGCTCCGCCAGCCGCATTGCGGAACGCTTCGCCCAGGGCAAACTGCGGGAACGCATGGTGGTCGATGGCGAAGACGAGATGGCACGCCTGGCCATGAGCTTCAACGCCATGGCGAAATCACTGTCCGCACAGATCAAACAGCTGGAGGAGTACGGCAACCTGCAACGGCAGTTCACCTCTGATGTATCGCACGAACTTCGGACACCACTGACCACCGTGCGCATGGCGGCGGATCTCATCGCGGATAACTCCGATGAACTCTCGCCGGCCGCCCGACGCGCCAGCGAACTCATGACCAGGGAACTGGATCGCTTCGAAGCTCTCCTCGGTGATCTGCTTGAGATCTCCCGACACGATGCCGGTGTGGCGGATCTGTCCACCACACAACATGATGCCCGCGGTCCGGTGAACTCCGCCATCCAGCAGGTCGCGGTGCTCGCGGGGGAACTCGATGTGCCCCTCGATGTCGAACTCCCCGATGACCCGGTCATGATCAACGGTGACTCCAGACGCATCGAACGCATCATCCGCAACCTGGTGGCCAACGCCATTGATCACGCCCGGGGCAATCCCGTGCACATCCTCCTGGCCTCCAACGACGATGCCATCGCGATCACCGTCACCGACCAGGGGGTGGGACTGAAGGAAGGTCAGGAGGAATTGGTTTTCAACCGCTTCTGGCGTGCCGATCCCTCCCGTGTCCGTCATTCCGGTGGCACAGGACTGGGACTGGCGATCTCCCGTGAGGATGCGATCCTCCACGGAGGAAGCCTCGATGCCGCCGGTAATCTCGGCGTGGGTTCCATGTTCCGTCTCGTCATCCCCCGTGAACCCCACGGCCATTACCGCACAGCACCCCTGGAACTCATTGCACCACAACAACCCCGGGAGGTGGAGGCCTGATGCTCCGCATCATGAAGCGCGCGGACCTGACCAGACTCATCGCGGCACTGTCCGCCACGGTTCTGCTGGCGGGATGTTCCACGCTGCCCCGTGACACCGATCCCCAGGTCCTGAGGTCCTTCGATGTGGCGGATAGTCCCATTGAGGTGGCCGGACCCACCCCGGGGGCGGATCCGGATATTCTGCTGCGCAATTTCTTCTCCGCCGGGGCGTTCCCTTCCCAGCAGTACCAGGCATCCCGTGCCTACCTCACCGAGTCTGCCAGCCGGGAGTGGAATCCCTCTGTGATCACCCGGATCCTGGAACGTATCGACCTCAATACCCAGCCGGGTTCCACCGCGGATGAACGTCGCATTGTCATCCGAGGCACCCAGGTTGGCACCCTGGGCAGTGGAGGCGTCTATCAGGCGGAGGACTCCAGCTATGAGGCGGAGATCGTGATGCGCCGGGTTGATGATGAATGGCGCATTGACGATCTTCCTGATGGTGTGGTGCTGGAACGCACCGAGATGCGCAACCACTATTCGCCACGGGATCTCTATTTCTTCGACCTGTCCGGCCAGGTGCTGGTGGGGGACAGGCGGTGGATCTACAACGGGGTGCAGGCCCTGGATACGACCTTGATGTCGCTGCTGGTCACCGGACCCTCCCAGCAGTTGGAACCCGGTGTGGTCAATCAACTGCCACCCGGCGCGTCCTTCGTCGGGCTCAATGAGGGCTCCTATCAGTTCACCGGCTTCAGCACTCTCAGCGAGGAGGCCCGGTTGAGTTTTGCGGCCCAGGTGGTGTGGGCGCTCGCCAACGCGGATATCCCCGGCCCGTATTCCATCATGGCCGATGGTTCGCCGCTGATCGCTGATTTTCCGTTGCTGTCCATCGATGATGTCGCTGAATTCAATCCGGCGGCCTCCACCAATGCGGTGTCCACGCTGTTCACTCTGCGTGACGGCGTGATCTCGCGGGTCAGTTCCGGCACGGTCACTCCGTTGACCGGGTTCCTGGGTGAGGGTGGGATTGATTCAGCGGCCATCTCCACATCGGCGAATGTCGCCGCAGCGGTCAGGGGTGGCGACAGCCCGCGGCTGACCGTCGGTTCGCTTGAGGGAACCTACAGTGATGTTCTCACCGCGGACACCATCACCCGGCCCACCTTTGAGTATGCGGCCAATGCCATCTGGGTGGTGGTCGACGGTGATACCCCGGTGCGGGTGACCCGTTCGGCCACGACCCGCGAACTGGTCCAGGCGGAGGCGGACATCGCCCTGCCCGTCGGGGCAGCAGGGGCGATCTCAGAGTTCCAGCTCTCCAGGACGGGAACCCGCGTGGCCATGATCATGGACGGCCGGGTGTATGTGGGTGTGATCACCAGACCCGGGCCGGCGGAGCGACGCATCACCAACATCGTTGAGGTCGCCCCCTCACTGGCAGGCACCGCACTGAGCCTGACCTGGCGACAGGACGGATCACTGCTGGTGGGCACCTCCATGCCGGAAATGCCGATCTGGCGTGTTGAGATGGACGGCTCTGCAACCAGTGCGTTGCCCAGCGGCAACCTGTCCGCCCCGGTGGTGTCCGTCGCAAGTTCCGCGTCCACCATCTACGCCACGGATTTCCATGCGCTGCTCCACCTCCCTGCGTCTGACACCACGATCTGGCGTGAGGTGCCGGGGCTGTTGGGCGTGCGCTCCGCCGCGATCGTGGCCTACTGACGTGGAGCTGCTGCTTCCGGTGACGTGCGCCGGTTGTGGCGCACCCGGGGCGGCGTTGTGTGTGACCTGCCGGGAGGTGTGGCGTGCCACGCCCCAGCGGGTGTCGGTGGATGTGGATTTTCCGGTGTGGTCACTGTCTCCCTATGACGGTCCGCACCGGAAGGTGATGATCGCGATGAAGGAGCGGGGACGGCGCGACGTGGCCGCGCATGTTGGGGCGGTGATACGGGCGTCGATAAGCTTTTTGGTCGCGCATGGCGACATCGAACCCACCGTGCACCTGGTGCCGGCGCCCACCCGCGCGCGTTCCCGGCGTCTCCGGGGCGGCGATCCGGTGGAGCGGGTGTGTGTTCAGACAGGCTTATCGACGTCCACCTGTCTCCGCATCGATTCCTCCAGCCCGGATTCGGTTGGTCTCGGACGTGAGGAGCGCCGACGCAGTCTCCGCGTCGAATTGATCAGGGTTCCGCCCTCGCCGGTGCTGCTCATCGACGACGTTGTGACCACGGGGGCGACGCTCTCGGCTTCGGTGAACAGTTTGAGAACAGCAGGTGTGCAGGTCAGGGGAGCATTAACCTTTTGCCATGCATAAATAGGGGCCCCGGTTGGCACGATGGTTATGACCAGAAGTAATATAAAGAGTGAAGTTGATCCCGTCATCACCGTGGAAGTAATCCCACTCACACGAAAGTGATGACCAATACTGGGAGGAGAAGTAGCGTGACTACACCTGCTGACACCAACGACACCTTGAGCCCTGACACCCAGGTGAGCATTACAGGACGAAACGTTGAGGTACCTGAGCACTTCGCAGAGCGAGTGCACAAGAAGCTGGCAAAGATTGAGCGCCTCGATTCGACCCTGACCTTCTTCCACGTCGAGCTCCAGCACGAGCCGAACCCACGTCGCGCCGATGAGAGCGACCGCATCCAGATCACCGCCACCGGCAAGGGCCACATCGCCCGTGCGGAGGCAAAGGAAGACAGCTTCTACGCTGCACTGGAAACCGCGCTGGCCAAGATGGAGCGCTCACTGCGCAAGGTCAAGGCGCGCCGCAGCATTTCCCGTTCCGGACACCGCGCGCCCCTGAGCACCGGTGAACTCGGAGCGCAGCTTGTGGCAGAGTCCCAGGAAGCACGTGGTGCGAACGATCTGGGTAAGTACGATGTTGACCCATACGCGGACCAGATCGACGAGGTGGTTCCAGGTCAGGTCGTACGTACCAAGGAGCACCCCGCCACCCCGATGAGCGTGGATGATGCGCTGTCCGAGATGGAACTGGTCGGCCATGATTTCTACCTCTTCGTCAATGAGGAGACTCAGCAGCCGTCGGTTGTCTACCGTCGTCATGCATTCGACTACGGCTTGATTTCCCTGGCCGCAAACGAATAATCCTAGTCGTATTTCCGTCTAGGTAACCTTTACCCGCCACCCACATTCCGTGGGTGGCGGGTACTGTGTTTCAAAGGAACCGTGCGTACACTGTAGGTTCATTATCAAATTTCCGTATCGCTATCAATAAGGACGACTGCTCGTGTTTGGATTGTCCAAGATGCTCCGCGTCGGCGAAGGCCGTGCCGTGAAGCGACTCCAGAAGATCGCTGACCAGGTCATCGCACTCGAAGACCAGTATGCCAACCTCACCGATGAGGAGCTCAAGGCCAAGACCGGAGAGTTCAAGGAACGACTCAGTAAGGGCGAAACCCTTGATGATCTCTTCCTGGATGCTTTCGCCACCGCCCGCGAAGCCTCCTGGCGTGTTCTGGGCCAGAAGCACTACAAGGTGCAGATCATGGGTGGTGCAGCTCTGCACTTCGGAAACGTGGCAGAGATGCGCACCGGTGAAGGCAAGACCCTGACCTGTGTGCTTCCCGCCTACCTCAATGCCCTCGAAGGCAAGGGCGTCCACGTGGTCACGGTCAATGACTACCTTGCCAAGCGCGACGCCGAATGGATGGGACGTGTCCACCGCTGGCTGGGGCTCTCCGTTGGCGTGATCCTCTCCGAGCTGCGCCCCGCCGAGCGCAAGGCCGCCTATGACTGCGATATCACCTACGGCACCAACAACGAGCTGGGTTTTGATTACCTGCGTGACAACATGGCCCGGTCCCTCAATGACCTGGTCCAGCGTGGTCACCGCTACGCCATCGTGGATGAGGTTGACTCCATCCTCATCGATGAGGCCCGAACCCCACTGATCATCTCCGGCCCTGTCGACGGAACCTCCCAGTGGTACAACGTCTTCGCACAGATCGTCCCGCAGCTGACCAAGGACATCCACTTCGAGGTGGACCACCGTAAGAAGACAGTGGGCATCAAGGAAGACGGCGTGGAGAAGGTCGAGGACCTCCTCGGCATTGACAACCTCTACGCCCCCGAGCACTCCCAGCTGGTCAGCTACCTCAACAACGCCATCAAGGCGGAGGAGCTCTTCGAACGCGACAAGGACTACATCGTCCGAAACGGCGAAGTAATGATCGTTGACGGCTTCACCGGCCGTGTCCTGGCGGGTCGCCGCTACAACGAGGGCATGCACCAGGCCATCGAGGCCAAGGAACGCGTGGAGATCAAAAACGAGAACCAGACCCTGGCCACCGTCACCCTCCAGAACTACTTCCGCCTCTACAACAAGCTGGCAGGCATGACCGGTACCGCCGAAACCGAGGCCGCCGAGCTCCACCAGATCTACAAACTCGACGTCATCCAGATCCCCACCAACCGTGGCAACCAGCGCGATGACCTCACCGACCTGGTGTACAAGACCCAGGAAGCCAAGTTCGCAGCTGTGGTCGATGACATTGCCGAACGCATCGAGCAGGGACAACCCGTCCTGGTTGGTACCGTTTCCGTCGAACGCTCCGAGTACCTCTCCCAGCTGCTGACCCGCCGTGGCATCAAACACAACGTGCTCAACGCCAAGCACCACGAGCAGGAAGCGCAGATCGTCGCGCAGGCCGGTCTGCCCGGCGCCGTCACCGTGGCCACCAACATGGCAGGCCGTGGAACCGACATCGTGCTCGGTGGCAACCCCGACATCCTCCTCGACATCAGACTGCGTGATCGTGGCCTTGATCCCTTCGAGGATGAGGAAGCCTACCAGGCGGCCTGGGATGAAGAACTGCCGAAGATGAAGAAGCGCTGCGAGGAGCGCGCCGAAGAGGTACGCGCCGCAGGTGGTCTCTACGTGCTGGGCACCGAACGCCACGAATCCCGACGCATCGACAACCAGCTCCGAGGCCGCGCCGGCCGACAGGGCGACCCGGGAGCCACCCGTTTCTACCTCTCCATGCGTGATGACCTCATGGTCCGTTTCGTCGGCCCCACCATGGAAAACATGATGAACCGACTCAACGTTCCCGACGATGTCCCCATCGAATCCAAGACCGTCACCAACTCCATCAAGGGCGCACAGGCACAGGTGGAGAACCAGAACTTCGAGATGCGCAAAAACGTCCTGAAGTACGACGAAGTGATGAACGAACAGCGCAAGGTGATCTACGGTGAACGCCGCGAGATCCTCGAATCCGCCGACATCTCCCGATACATCAAGAACATGATCGAGGAGACCGTGTCCGCCTATGTCACCGCGGCGACCGCCAACGGTTATGTCGAGGACTGGGATCTGGACAAACTCTGGAATGCCCTCGAAGCGCTCTACGGCCCGACCTTCACCTGGCAGTCGCTTGTCGACGGTTCCGACTACGGAGCCCCCGGCGAGCTCTCCGCTGAGAACCTGCGCACCGCCCTCCTCGAAGACGCCAAGTCCGAGTACACCCGCCTCGAGCAGGTCGTGGCCGACCTCGGTGGCGAAGCGCAGATGCGCAACATCGAACGCATGGTCCTCATGCCCGTCATCGACCAGAAGTGGCGCGAACACCTCTACGAGATGGACTACCTCAAGGAAGGCATCGGCCTCCGTGCCATGGCCCAGCGTGACCCCCTGGTGGAATACCAGAAGGAAGGCGGAGACATGTTCAACGCCATGAAGGACGGCATCAAGGAAGAAACCGTCCGCCAGCTCTTCCTCATGCGCAAGCAGTTCATCAAGCAGGACGAGGAAGCAAACGCCTAACTTAAGACCCGGAAGTTAAGCATCCGCCATATGCCGTCTGACTCACTGAGCCGGGCGGCATAGGCCGTTGTGGACTCCCCGAAACGGACACTGCCGAACGCCTCAGCCACCGCACCGTTCATCTGGATATGGCACGAGATAAGCTTTGCGACGCCCACGTGCCCGGCCTTCTGCCGAGCGATGATGTGGGCACGCACCGGCGTATCAAATCGCCGGGGATGCAGCTGGGTGAGTGGACGCAATCCGAAAGCCGAATCCAACGCCACCCGAACCAACCCCGACACCTCCTTCGGAACCGGTTCCTTCTGCGGATGCGGAGCGGGAATCAGCTCCGGTACGAGATATTTCAAATGAGACAAACCAGGGATGGGTTGAAGCATGACAAAACTCCTTGAGACATTCAGCCCCAAGGCCCAGAGACAAACCACCCCACACCTGTGCGACAATCTTGAAACACAGAGTATGACTAATATGGCATGAGAATCACAAAAATGAAAGGGATAAAGTGCGCGGACTGATTGTTGATTACGCTGGAGTGCTTGACGGAACAGACGAGGACCAGCGACGCTGGAGAAACCTCTTCGCAGCGGCCAAGAAAAACGGAGTGGGAACCGCCGTTCTCAGCAACGACCCGGGTGGGCTCTCAGCAGCACCTATCCGTGATCTGGAGAACCAGGGCATCGTGGACAAGGTTCTTCTTTCCGGCGAGATCGGTGCCGAGAAGCCAGAAACCGAAGCCTTCCAGGCAGCTGCCGACGCATTGGATCTTCCCATGCGTGACTGCGTCCTCGTTGATGATTCCATCCTCAACGTCCGGGGTGCCGTGGAAAACGGCCTCGTTGGTGTGTACTACCAGCAGTTTGACCGGGCAATCGTGGAGATTGTCGGCCTTTTCGGGCTCGAAGGGGAATTCTAACCGTGCGAGTTTACATACCCGCCACTTTCAGTACTCTCTGCGGACTCAACGAATCCGGAGTCATCACTGCCCGCTCCGGATACGGCTTCGCCGTCACCCCGGCACTGACCGAGTTCTACATTGAAGGCGATGAGGAAGAAATCGCCCACGCGGCCTTTCAGGATGCAGCAGAAGCCTCACTCCGACTCCTGGCGATAGGCGATGAAGAACAGTTCCCATACCGCCGTGTTGTCGTCTCGGCCGATATCAACGAAAAGAACCTCACCTTCGTCCCAGAGAACGGCGAATCCGTGGTTAAGATCTCACCTGCACACGTCAACCTCGTCGACATCGCAGCCATCCACATCGATGTGGAAAGCTCCGAACCCGACACGAAGGCAGCCATCGAGGTCATCGACGCCTCAGATCTGGGTGAGGAAGACGCTGAACTCACCGTCGGAGACGCCCAGGATAACTTCATGGCCTGGTATGACCCCGAAGAGCTGCCCTTCCTCGTACAGCTCCTCTAGAGATCCCAGGCATCGTTACTGCGTAAAGCCCCCAGCAACGTCCTGACCGCCTCCACACGACGCCCAGAGGCACCCTCCAGCCGATCCAGTGCACACTCCGGATCTGCGGGAGGCCCCATATGGGTACATCCCCGGGGACAACTCTCCGCGGCAGAGGCCAAATCCTCAAAAACACCCACCACGGTATCGGCATCCACGTGAGCCAGACCGAAGGAACGAATTCCCGGGGTGTCGACGATCCAGCCGCCCTCAATTGGCAGCGCCACCGACTGCGTCGAAGTGTGTCGTCCCTTCCCCACACCAGACACCGACCCGGTTTCACGATCCGCATCCGGCACTAGACGGTTCACCAAGGTCGACTTACCCACTCCTGAATGGCCAATCAGCGCCGTCACGTGCCCTTCGACGACCTCCAACACTGGATCCAGGGGATCATCCACGCCGCACACCACAACCGGGACCTCAAGAGCCTCAAACTCAGCAGCGAATTCTTTCGGATCCGCAAGATCTGACTTTGTCAGACACAGGATTGGCTGAAGATTTCCTACGAATGCGGCGATGAGTGCGCGTTCCACGAACCCAGCCCTCGGCGGAGGATCCGCCACAGCGGAAACAATCAACAACTGATCGGCGTTGGCAACCACAATCCGCTCGTAGGGGTCAGTGTCATCCGCAGTACGACGGAGCACACTGGTGCGCTCCTCAAGTCGGATGATCCTGGCGAGCGTGCCAGGATTTCCTGAGGTATCGCCGACGATTCCGACACGGTCACCCACTTCGATTGCGGTACGGCCCAGTTCACGGGCTCGCATCGTGATGATCGCATCGGAGCGACCATCGAGCACCACTCCCCAGCGACCCCTGTCCTTGGTCACAACCATTCCCACCAGCGCATCCTCATGCGAAGGACGGTCTTTGGTACGGGGCCTGGTTCCTCTGCCCGGCCGAACCCTCACATCGGATTCGTCCCAGTGTTTCCTAGCCAACCATTTCCTCCCAGAGGTTTTCGAATCCCGGGAAGGTCTTCGAGGTGGTCTGGATATCCTCTACTTGCAGCCCTTCGACAACAAGGCCGATGATGGCACCAGCGGTGGCCATGCGGTGATCTGCGTATGATCGCCAGACGTTACTGGTCAACTGGGCAGGTTCAATATGCAAGCCATCTGGCAGTTCGGTGCATTTGCCCCCGAGCCGGTTGATCTCTGTGGTGAGAGCTTCCAGACGGTCAGTTTCATGACCTCGGAGATGCGCGATGCCAAACAGCCTGGACTCAGTTGTGGCCAGCGCAGCCAGGGCTGCGACAGTCGGGGAGAGCTCACCGATGTCGGACATGTCAATGTGGATACCCGTGAGCTCCACAGGTCCGGTGACTTCGAGATCAAAGGTGGAGCCGTTGGCAATGAGTTCTACTGAGCAACCCATTTCTTCGAGAATCGGGCGGATTGTGTCACCAGGCTGGGTGGTCACCTGAGGCCAATTCCTGATTGTGACGGTTCCCCGGGTTGCAGCTGCAGCAGCGAGGAAGGGCGTCGCATTGGACAGGTCAGGCTCAATTCGCCAGGTCCGGCCGAGGATCTCTCCTGGATGAACAACCCACTGGTTGGGAGTGACATCCACCCGGATTCCCACGTCGCGGAGCATCTCCACTGTCATCTCGATATGGGGCATGCTTGGAAGTCGGTCACCGGTGTGTTTGACTGTTACACCGTTTTTGAACCGTGGCGCCGATAGGAGTAGGCCGGAGACAAACTGTGAGGATCCAGAAGCATCAATCTCCACGATGCCGCCCTCCGGGATTCCGTCTGATGTGACGGTGAACGGCAGACTGTTATTGTCCACCTGGACCCCCAGGGCGCGGAGTGCTTCGAGGATGCTGGTCATAGGGCGGCTTCGAGCCTGCTCGTCGCCGTCAAAGGAGACCGGCCCATCAGCAAACGCTGCCACTGGTGGCACAAACCGCATGACGGTGCCTGCGAGACCGCATTCAACGGATCCTGTAGTCAACTCACTCGGAGGCTCAACCCGATAACGGTCTGGGGCTTCTTCAACGATTTTGACCCCGAGGCTTCGAAGTGCATCGGCCATCAGGTCTGTGTCACGACTGCGAAGCACACCGTGGATGGTTGAAGGCCCGGAAGCCAGCGCCGCCAGAATCAGGGCGCGGTTGGTAATGGACTTGGAACCAGGGATGACCTGGTTCCAGACGATGGGGCCACTCGCATGCGGGGCATCCCATATGGGCAGAGAAGAAGGCGTTTCGGTCACACAGTACATAATAGGGGGTATGTGCGGAAGATTTGTTTTGTTCACCACCAGTGCGTCCTTAATCGAGGCTGCTACTCAGGCGGTGGGGCGACCTGTCAGCGCTCCCCAGGGCACACCGGGACCTCGGTACAACCTCGCTCCAACCCAAATCGTGCCGATCGTTCGCCTTGGTGAGGAAGCCATGCTGGATCCTGCCCGGTGGGGGTTGTTCCCCCACTGGAAGAAGGATGATTCAGGCCCACCGTTGTTTAATGCCCGTGCTGAGACTATCGCAGAGAAACCCTCCTTCAGGGATGCTTTCAAGAAACAACGATGTGTGATTCCCATGGACGGGTACTACGAATGGCATGAGAAGAGGCCACATTATGTATCGCTGGGGGATGGGCTGATGTGGGCAGCAGGTTTGTGGGCAACGGGGTTGGATCAGTTGTCCGCAACGATGGTGACCACGGATTCAGTAGAGCCTTTGTCCTGGTTGCATCACCGTTTGCCACGCTTTCTCACCGCGGATGAGGTTGAACCCTGGCTTGCTGGGACAGCTGACGATGCTCGGGAGTTGTTGCACCCCACGCCAGTGGAATGGGTGGAACAACTGACGATCCGGGAAGTGTCGACGGATGTGGGCAATGTCCGACATGACCATGCTGGGTTGATTGGTTAGGCAGCGATTTTGCGGTCCATATAATCCCCGAAGCGTGTTCCCCAGGTTCTGTTGGGCCGGGACAGAGGGCCGTCCCCGCTTGATCGGAAGGGCAGTCCATCCAGGATGAAGAGGACTTCGCCATTGGGGAGTGGCGCTGCCTCGAGCCGGCCATCGGTCTTCATGTTGTGGTGGAATATGCAGAGGCACTGGAGATTCCATGGTGTGGTGGGGCCACCGTCCGCGAAGGGGATGATGTGGTCGATCTGGCAATTGGATGCGGATACAGTGCACCCGGGGACTCTGCACGTGAGATCTCGGCCGCGGACGTAGAGTTTCATCTCCTTGGTCGGGGAGTAGTCGGAGGTCTCCTCGAAAGCGATCGCCTCTATGTCTCGTGACGCTGTGATCTTGGTTTTCCAGTATTGAATTTGACTGTCGGTGAACCAGTCGCCACCCGCGAGAAATTCGGGTTCATCGCGGGTGCCATAGACGTTCATGGTCACCCCTGTCTGGATGTTGCCGGTGATCAACCCGGTGAATGCTTCGGCAGGGGTAATTTTCTGCTCTTTGACTATCCGGTTAATTGCTTCGTTGAAGACTGCAGCCCGGTCGGCGGTGACGGAGACAGAGATCCTGACCAGGCTGTCATGACGGGCGAAGCAGACACCTGTGTGCTGCTTGGTAGGGGGGTCATCCTCAGGAATTAGTTTGTCTCTTAAGCGGCGCAGCGTAGCTGCGATGGAACCGGGTTGTGGCAGCACCTGGTGCTGCATCCTGGGGGTCAGGTAGGAGGTGACGTGTTCGTCGAAAAGCTCAAGAAGCGTGGAAGGAACTTTGCTGAGCGCTCGGGTGATGGTGTTGAGGCGTGCCATATCGAGATGGTTGAGTTCTTCGATGAGAGCGGACAAACTGGGAAGTTTGGGGAGGAACCGGACAGTGAACAGAGAACTGGCAATGTATTTTCTTGGTATTCCGGTTCTGATATTTAATTTAAGAATGGTGGTGGCGAGGTCGTCTTTGTCATCAGGGAGTCGGAGTTGCCAGAAGCGCAGTTCACTCCGGTTGTTTTCGATGATTTCAGCGCTGAGATCATCGCCTGGATCGTTGACGCCGTAATAAAAGATGCTGGTCATGACCTGTTCCTTGCAGTAGGGGTTCTTGTACGTATGTTCTAACCCATGGGCAGGACATCGGGGGTATCTGTTTTGCGAACATAGTGCTCAGGCCCTTTTCTCCCCACCCCCGCGAGGTGAATAACCGGCTCAACGTAGAATGGACGACACGCGTTTTGAAAGGGGCCCCATGGCTGAAAACCGATCCGGCATAGTCGATGAAGATGAGCTGGCCACCCGCTTCGAGGAGCAGGCTCTACCTCTCCTAGATCAGCTTTACGGTGGTGCCCTCCGCATGACCCGCAACCCGGCGGATGCCGAAGATCTTGTCCAGGACACCTACATCAAGGCATTTCAGGCGTTTGCGAGTTTCAGGCCAGGGACCAACCTCAAAGCCTGGCTCTACCGAATCATGACCAATACATATATCAACATGTATCGGAAGAAGCAGCGGCAGCCAGCGCAGACACCGACCGAGGAGATCACCGACTATCAGCTCGTGGATACCTTCTCCCACACTTCAACCGGACTTGAATCCGCTGAGGTCGAGGCGCTGAAGAACCTTCCTGACGGTCAGATTGCCGATGCAATGAACGAACTCAGCCCCGAGTTCCGGATGGTGGTCTATTATGCCGATGTAGACGGACTTGCCTACAAGGAGATTGCGGAAATCATGGATATTCCTCTTGGGACCGTGATGTCCAGACTCCACCGTGGAAGAAAACAGCTTCGCGGGATGTTGAAAGAAGTAGCGCAAGAACAGGGGATCGGTTTGAACCATCCCGACATGAAAAAATCGTCGGAGGCGAAGAAATGACAGACAGCAATTGCGGATGCGGTTGTCCGCAGAATGATTGTGGCTGCTCCGAGTTCTACGACACCATGTACCTTCTACTCGATGACCAGCTCACTGCCGAAGAGTGCAGTAGGCTTCGGGCTCATGCAGCTGGGTGCCCGAAGTGCGCTCAGCTGCTCTCGGCAGAGGCTGAATTTCGGGATCTTCTGCGTAAATGCTGCTGCCCGCCGGCACCTGTCGAGTTGAGGCAGAGGATCTCGTACCAGATCAGGGTGGAGTACCGGAGAGGCTGAGTTTCCCGGCTCTGTGCCACCACGATTCCAGCAACTATCCCGAAAAGAAACCACCCGGAAGAGAAAGTTTCTCTTCCGGGTGGTTTTCTTTATTTAGGAATTTGGGCGCTTACCGTGGTTTGCGCCTTTCTTGCGACGATCCTTACGCTTACGTCCTCGCTTGCTCATGAGGTCCTCCTTTTTCTTAATGTTGATCAACCTACAACACATTAGTCGGTGCCCGTCAGGGGAACAAAGCTGAGGTCATAAGTTATACCGGTGGCGGTATGGGGTTATGAAGTTTTATATTTAATCCGGCGTTCCGGAACTTACCGTGTGATGAAATTATGTTGTTGCTTTACACTGCTGTTTTTACACTGCGACGCGAGCGCGACCACGGCCGCGGTTCTTACGACGCTTCAGTGCGCGACGTTCGTCTTCGCTCATGCCACCCCACACGCCGGCGTCCTGGCCGGTCTCAAGTGCCCATGCCAGGCACTGGGTGGTGACGGGGCAACGGTTGCACACCATCTTTGCGGATGCGATCTGGGCCAGTGCGGGACCAGAGTTGCCGACAGGGAAGAACAGCTCTGGGTCCTCTTCGCGGCATATTGCTTCGTGGCGCCAATCCATTTCGATAACTCCTTTTCGATAAAGCCTGTGGGTAATTTTCGGGCGCGCTACATAAGACCTTGAAAGGTCATTAATGGGTTTTAACAATCCCGGACATGGTTACAAGGACGCTGCTTGCGTCTCGTTGTTTACCTGGGGTTCATGTTGCGCTGCACCGAAGTTAAGAATCAGTTCCAACTGCGTTCTCTTTGGTACTTAGAAATCATGTCATGTACACCGAGCGTTGGCTAGACCTAAACCCCCTTTTGTGATCAAAGTCACCAGTAATATGCATATAATCGCACCGATAGGTGGAGGCTGCGTGGGCCGGATCACATTATTTGCCCCGTCTATCACTGCTGAATATTTCTTCTACCTGTGGTTTTGCACAAAGGGAAGGGAAAGAGGTCAAGCTCACACTGTCAAGTTCACATTCACTAAACGCAGAAACTAAAGTCATCTTGCGCTTTGCCTTAATGGATTTACTCCCGAGAAAGGTGTCTTATTAAAACTAAGAAACCCCTGGATAGGGTATGAGTGTTAAACCTGTATGGGTGAAGAGCAGGTAAACAGCTAGACTCATTTCACGTGACCTCTCCAATCGTGCCTCCCTCCATTCGCTGGGGCGGAATCATCGCCCTCATCCAGTCAGGTATCGGCCTGGCCTACGCATTCTTCCTTGTTTATCGGGAGATGACAGGACAGAAGGACCCGAGCATCGTCTACGAATCCACCGAAGCCAATACATGGGTGGGATACGGAACTGCCGCATTCTTCATGATCATCTTCGGAACTGTGTTCGCCGGCGCCATCAACATGATGATGGGCAGGCGCTGGGGGCGCGGGCCGATCATCATGTTGAACATCATCTTTTTCCCCGTCGCGTATTACATGTTCAGCGAGGGCCGGTATATCTGGGCTGTGATCGTCGCAGCGTCTGCAGTAGCCTGCATGGCGATGCTATTCAATGCCCGCTCGCTGCACTGGATGGCGAACCAGTATTAGACGGGCGTGCTCGGTTTGCCGTCAGGCCAAACCGACAAGCTCAGAACCACGCTTTTCGACGATTGCCCCTCCCGCAAGTCCCAGTGATACCTCACCGCTGTAGTCAGCGCGGTCCACAGGGATGGTGCGGAGAGTTTCGCCAGTATCCCAATCTGCTACAGCGATGCCATCAATCACTGGGTAGAGGAGCTGCCCGTCGATGGCGATGCCTGTTCCGAGAGCATCCTCCAGAATCGGACCAACAGCGAGTCTGTCCGGAGAGAAGAGCGTCAGGCGCTCACCGTCAAACCAGGACATGTGGTGAGGTAGATCGGCTGTCGCTGCATTGTGGGGGGCATCGGGCCAAATGGCTTCTTCGACCATCTGGCTATGCAGTGTTTCTCCCTCTTTGTTAAAAGAAATGATGGTGGGTGCGGGGTCATCCACGTAGACAGCAGCTGCTTGTTCGCCGATGGCCACTAGCCGGGCATCGGGAGCATCGATGCGGATATTCTGTGCAACCTCAGGGGCTCGTGAATCCTCAGGTGTTGTGGGCTGTAAGCGGAGGAAGGTGCTTCCGTCCGGGCAGGTTTCGGTGACTGCGAGGAGATCCTTGCGTGTCATGGCTGAGGAAATGGTGCACTGGGGGTGGGGTTGCTGGTCGGCTTCCTGTTTTGCGTCCACTTCGCCGTACTCAACCGTCCGGACAAGGTCGGATCGCCAGAGCTCCACCCGCTCGGTTCCCACGGTGCCCACGCGGTCATTGGATAGGAGAGGGGCAACTTCGTCGCTGGCAATGGCGCTGCGTGTGGCCTTGAATTGACCGCTGCTGACACTGATGGATATCGCATCTCCGCAGCCCATCCCGGTGCGGTAGGTGGCTATCGCTGCATCGAAGGCGGGGGACATGGTGCAGAGCTCTACATCACGTTCGTAGGTCCACAGCATGTCTCCATCGGGGGAGTACCCGTGGAGGGTGTTGCCGTCTGCGCCGATGATGACACCTCCGGTGATGGAGGGCATATGGTTTCCCGGCGTGGTGTCGGGTGCACGCCATGTCTCGTCAAGTGATGCCGGCACGGAAGTGAGTGCGATGCTGGCCACGAAGGGTTCAGGGGCACTGGTCAATTCAGATCCGCGGATGGGCGCGGTAAGCCAGACAGTGCCCACGGCCAGAACCGAGACGGTGCTGATGACAGCGGTGGCGATCAGATCGTTTCTGGTTCTCCGCAGTGGTGTGCCGGTCATCTGTATCTACTTCCTGCGACGGGGTGGACGTGCGGTGCTGCCGCCTCCGAGGACCTTTTGAGATGGCCCGACACGGTCAGTTGCGCCTTCGGGGATGTCCAGTGATTCATAGAGTTCTGGTGAGGTGGAGAACCACTGTGGCGGGCTGGGCTGGCCAAGTTGCAGTTCACTATCGATCGCTGTCCACTTGAGTAGTTCGTCGTATCCGACAAGGGTGACCGCGGTTCCGGTGTGACCTGCGCGTCCGGTTCGTCCGATCCGATGAACGTAGGTCATGGGATCGTCTGGAGTCTGATAGTTGATGACATGGGTGACATCATCGATATCGATTCCGCGGGCGGCGACATCCGTAGCCACGAGAATATCGATCTTGCCGCTGCGGAAGGCATTGAGTGAACGTTCTCGGGCAGGTTGACCCATGTCGCCGTGTACGGAACCCACGGTGAAGCCCCTCGCCGCGAGATCTTCGGCCACCTGAGCTGCGGTGCGTTTGGTTCGGGCGAAGATGATGGTTTTTCCACGTCCGCGAGCCTGCAGGATACGGGCGGTCACCGCTTCCTTGTCCATGCGGTGCGCTTGGAACACCACCTGCCGTGTGGATGCGTGTGTGGCGGAGGAATCTGCAGATTCTGCCCGGATATGGACGGGTTTCGTCAAAAAGCTGCGTGCAAGGGTGAGGATTGGGCCGGGCATGGTCGCGGAGAACAGCATGGTCTGGTGCTGGTGGGTGAGCGCTGTCATGATCTTCTCGATGTCCGGCAGGAACCCGAGGTCCAGCATCTCATCGGCTTCGTCCAGCACGAGAATAGCAACCTTATCCAGCCGCAGGGCCCCGCGTTGGAAGAGATCCAGGAGTCGACCAGGGGTTCCCACCACTACGTCGACACCGGTTTCCAGCGCGTCGATCTGCTCTTCATAGGGGGTGCCACCATAGAAGGTGAACACCTTGAGCGGAAGGTTGACCGCGGCGCGCTGGAGATCTTCGCCAACTTGGACGGCAAGTTCACGGGTGGGAACGATAACCAGGGCACGGGGTGTGCCGTCGATCTCATCGACATCGGCGGAGTCAAACACCCGATCAAGGAGGGGAACACCGAAACCATAGGTTTTTCCCATGCCGGTGCGCGCCTGCCCGATCAGGTCGTGCCCATCGAGCGCGATGGGAAGGGTGTACTCCTGGATCGCGAAAGTGTGGGAGATACCGAGGGCATCGAGAGCGTCGGTAATTTCTACTGCGACACCGAGCTCTGTGAACGTGGGGCGAGGGCTTTCAGAAGACACAACTTAGATACTATCGTTGCACGGTTACAATAGGGTCATTCCAAACATACGAGTCTTTTAGGAGAAGCATGGATATCAAGATTGGTTTCGCTGATTCCGCACGTGAACTCATTATTTCCTCCAATTCCAGCCAGGATGAGGTGGCTGCAAAGGTAGCTGAGGCCCTGGCCGACGACTCCGGTGTCTTCGACGTGACCGACGATAAGGGCCGCCGTTACCTGGTCCGCAACAACCGCATTGCCTACGTTGAGGTCGGAACCAACACCCCGCGCACTGTCGGCTTCGCCGGCGCTTAAACGGGGTAGTTGGAGCAAGTGGCACAGGAACCATTTCTGGTGCGGTTCGCCCGCGACTACGGCTGGCGTGCCTACGCCATCCCAGTGCTGGCGGTGATCACGGTCTGGGTGTTGATGGACGTCTTCTCCACCGGCAACGCCTCCCCGGAGGCGGCGCCGGAGACGCCGAACTTATCCACACCCACCCCTGACCCGACCCCACTCGCAGGTCCGGACCCTGCAGATGCGGATCCTCTGTCCATTCCTCCCACTGAGCTCCCACCGGGCGGGCCTTTCACCGGACAGGGACAAGGCACGTTCCGTCATATCGGTGATCCACTGCCCAGGGTGGGTGAGGGCCGGACCTTCACCTACATCGTTGAGGTCGAGAACGGTATCAATACGGCAGCGTACGGCGGTGATGACGGTTTTGTTTCCATCGTGGATGCCACCCTGTCCAACCCCAAGGGTTGGATCGCCGATCCCCAGTTCGCTTTCCAGCATGTGGCTCCCGATGAGGACCCGGATCTCCGTATCCAGCTCACCTCCTTGGAGACCACCCATGCATTGTGTGGGAATGACATCGCGATGGAGACCAGTTGTTTCTATTCTGATGGGAATCGGGTACTCATCAACGAATCCAGGTGGGTTCGGGGTGCCATCCCATTCGACGGGGACCTTGGTTCCTATCGCCAGTACCTGATCAATCACGAGGTCGGTCACGGTCTCGGGTATGCCGCCCATGATTTCTGCGCTGCCGATGGTGAGCTCGCGCCGATCATGATGCAGCAGACGCTGAGTGTGAACAACTCGGAACTGTTCCGCATCAATCCCGGTGAGGTCTATCCGGATGATGGCGCAACCTGTGTGTTCAACCCGTGGCCGTATCCGCGGGGACTGTGATGTCTGACCTTGAGGAGAATCATGTCCGAGCAACTTCCTGATCACATCCGCGATGCCTTCCAGGTCGGTGTCGGTCCTGCTGAGAGGTTGGGTGAAGCGTGGGACCATGGTTTCCGTGTCGGAAACACTGTCTTCTCCCGGGTGATCAACCCGGAGATCGCTTCGTGGTCATCCAAGGTGCGTGAAGGGCTGCGGCCGGAGGGTGTCCGGGTGGTTCGGCCAATCCGTTCCACAGATGGCCGGTTCGTGGTGTCGGGGTGGCGGGCATCGGTATTTTCGACAGGTGTTATCAGCCACCGGGTGGATGAGACTGTGGTTGCCGCTTTGCGTCTGGCGGATGGACTCATTGATGCCCCCAGACCCGAACTCGCGCCGCTGAGTCTGTTCACCCGCGCAGATGTCCGTGCGTGGGATGATCAGTCGGGCCGTATCGGGGCACTGTTGCACCCTATTGATCGTCTCGATCAGGTCGGTCATGCCGACATGTTGGCCACCACGTTGTTCTCGGGTGCGCAGCCGCCGGTGGTCACCGATATCGTTCCTGTGGTGCGCCCGCATGGATTCACGGCGGCGCTGGTGATGGTCGATGGTCTGCTGCTCGGCGCTGCAGATGAGGGGATTCTGCGTCGGTTCTCACATCTGCCGGACATCGAACAGCTTCTGCTCCGTGCATTCCTGTATCGCCGTAATGTGCAGGAGCTGTCAGGCAACAGTGACCCGAATGTACTTTCTAACCTGGACAGGGCTGAAGCGACACTCGTGTCGTATGTTTCTGACAAACTCTAGGTATGTCGGAGTACCAACCATTCATCCCGAAAGATCCTGATGTCCGTCTTGTACGGGCAACCCCGAGCCTTGAGCCACGCGTGTGGTCGGGGCCTGCGGAAGAGCTCATCCGTACTGGCACCTCCACCTGGCGGGTCACCGGTGTCGCCGGTGCCGGTGTCAGTTCCCTGGTCATCGATACCGTCATTGAACGGATTCGCATGGGCTGGGATCCGTCCTCCATCCTGATTGTCGCCGCATCAAAGGAATCAGCGGGGCGGTTGAGGAGGGAGATCTCCGAACTGGTCTCCGAACTGGATTATGTTTCCGAGGGGGCGATGGTCCGTTCCGTCCACTCGTTGGCGTTCGCTCTCATCCGTGACTGCACCGATGAGGATGTCCGTCTGATCACGGGTGCGGAGCAGGATGCGGTGATCCGTGAACTGCTCCGCGGCCACGCTGACACCAATCGTGGTGGGTGGCCAGCGGAGCAGCGTGAGGGCCTTCGGATGGTGGGTTTCGCCAGGCAGCTGCGTGATTTTCTGTTGCGTGCGGTGGAACGTGGTGTCGGGCCCGATGACCTGATTGGTTATGGCGAACACTTCGATCGCCCCAACTGGGTGGCGGCAGGTGAGTTTCTCCGCGAATATAAGCAGATCATGGCGTTGTCGGGCAGCCATAGCTACTCAGCGTCTGAACTTGTCACCGAGGCACTGGCATGTCCGGATCCGCGCGTGACATACCGTGGTGTCTTTGTCGATGATGCGCAGCACCTTGATCCGAAGTCGGCGGAGCTGATTGCCAGGTTCATCCCATCCGCCGAACTCACGGTGATCGCAGGTGACCCGGAGCAGTCGGTGTTCCACTTCCGCGGTGCCAACCCGGATTTCCTCATTGACTTTCCGGCGGAGAATTCGCTTCATCTGGAGGAGAGCAGGAGGAGGGCGTCGATAAGCATTGCGGTCGCTGAGACCGCATCGGCGCACAATGACGTGCTCGCTGACACCGTGCGGCGCGCGCATCTGATTGAAGATGTGGACTGGTCGGACATCGCGGTGATCGTGCGTTCGGCCGGCATGATCGCGCCCGTGCGGCGGGTGCTGCTGGCGGCGGGTGTGCCGGTGCACATCAGCCCAACTGATGTGGTGCTGTCCGAGCAACGTATCGTCGCCGCCATGATTCTGGGGCTGCGCGCGCTGACCGAGGATCTCACCCCGCTGGAGTTGGAGGATCTGCTGCTCGGCCCGATTGGTGGTGCCGATCCGGTGACGCTGCGTCGCCTCCTCCGCGGTCTGCGGCAGGCGGAGATGCGTGCAGGCGGGCACTGTCGTGCGATCGAGGTGCTGCGTGTCCTGCTGAAGGGCGACGGTGATGATGCGCTGCTGAGTTATCTCACCGAGCGCGAACTCCAGCTGCTGGAGCGGGTCAGATCGGTGCTCGCTGCGGGCCGCTCAGCTCTGGACGGCAGCATCGAGGAGGTGCTGTGGGCGATCTGGTCGGAGACCGGGCTGTCCGAGCATCTCTCGGCTGCCAGCCTCCGAGGTGGCGCGGCTGGTTCCCAGGCTGACCGTGACCTGGACGCCATGATGGCGCTTTTCGACGCCGCCGGCGACTACGTCGAGCGCTACCGCTCCGCGAGTCTGCGCTCCTTCATCCTCCACATCTCTGAACAGGAACTGCCCACCGGTGTCCGTGAACGTCGCGGCATCTCACCTGAGGCCGTCACCGTGACCACCGCGCATGCGACGACAGGGCGGGAATGGAAACATGTCATCGTCGCCGGAGTCCAGGAGGGGAGTTGGCCGTCGCTGGGGGAGACCGGCACGTTGCTCGGACAGGAGGAGCTGGTGGATCTGGTGGATGAGGACATCGACCCCAACATCTTCATCTCCCGGTCGGTGGACCGTCTGGCGGAGGAACGGCGCCTGTTCCATGTCGCCACCACCCGTGCCAGCGAACAACTCCTGGTCACAGCGGTGAACTCACCAGATTCCGATGAGGTGCTCGAGCCCTCACGGTTCCTCACTGAACTCGCGGAGAACACCGGCCGTGAGATCACCCACGTCGAGGGAACCGGCGACACCACGCTCGCTGAACCGGAGATCCTCGGACACCGATTGCTGTCTGTGCCCGCCCTCGTTGCGGAACTTCGACGGACAGTGACCGACTCATCAGAGCTGGGGAGCCGGCGCAGCCAGGCGGCCCGGCAGCTCAACCGCTTGGCCGCAGCGGGCATCCCCGGCGCGGACCCGGGGAGCTGGCTCGCTCTCCGTGAGCCCTCCACCACTGAAGAGCTGGTGCCTCCGGGGCAGGTGCGACTGTCGCCGTCGCGCATCGAGGCGCTCATGAACTGCCCGCTGCGCGCCGCGCTCGACCGGCTCGACAGCGAGGATGAGACCCCGGTGGCGATGCTGCGTGGCACGCTCGTCCACGCGTTTGCGGAGGCCGTGGCCCGCGGCGCCGACCCTGACCGCTCAGCCGAGATGGTCACTGAGGCATACATGGACCTGGCCAACGTGCCCAGCTGGTCGCGCGAGGCGACGGAAGACGCTTTTCGACGCACCGTCAACCGCACCCACACCTGGTTGCTCACCTCCCGCGCGACCTTCGACCTCGTCGGCATCGAAACAGACGTCCTCGTCAACATTGATGAGGATGTATCCATCGGTGGTCGCATGGACCGGCTCGAACGCAACGCGGCCGGTGAACTCGTGGTGGTGGATCTGAAGACAGGTCGTTCCGCCGCGACACAGAAGGACATGGCCGAACACGCCCAGCTGTCCGCCTATCAGTTGGCTCTGTCCCGCGGTGTGCTCCACGGCGATCGCATCGAGGATCCGCTTCCTGGAGAGACCCCGGATCCGGTCGGTGGTGGCGTGTTGGTGTATCCGGCACATGATGCCAAGGGCATCACCACCCGTGACCAGGCTCCCAAGTCGGAGGCGGAACTCGATGAGTTCGCCGCTCTGCTTCCCCAACTCGCACACCTGCGCCGGGGGCCGAACCTCCTCGCGCGGGTGAATCCCACCTGCAGTAACTGTCCCGTCAGAAGTCTCTGCCCAGTTCAACCGGAAGGACGTCTCATCCATGGCTAAGGTTTCCCCGGTGCTGTTGTCCCGGATGCTGGGGCAGGAACATGCCCCCACCGATCAGCAGGCCGCCATCATCGGTTCCGAACCCGGGCCGCTACTCGTGGTTGCCGGTGCCGGTGCAGGAAAAACAGAAACGATGGCCGCCCGTGTGGTGTGGTTGGTGGCCAATGGTCTGGTCGCCCCGGACCAGGTCCTCGGGCTCACCTTCACCCGTAAGGCTGCGCAGCAGCTCTCGCAGCGTATCCGCCACCGGTTGGAGACCCTCGCTGGCATCCCCACGTTGCGTGACATCGATCCCACCGGGGGCATCGCACGTGATCTCCAGGCGATCACACCCACGGTGTCCACCTATGACTCCTATGCGGGCAGTCTCATCCGCGAATACGGACTGCTATTGCCCGTGGAACCATCGGCCCGTCTGATTACCCAGACGGAGCTTTATCACATCGCGAGACAGGTGGTGGACAACTACCGGGGTGAACTCACCGCCAGCCAATCACCCGCCACAGTGACGGAATACCTGCTCAAGCTTGTCTCGGAGATGGACAACCACATGGTGGATCCGGAGGACATCGTCGATGAGTCCTGGCCGTTCATCAACCTCTTTGATGAGCTGCCCAAAGGCCCCCGGCAGAGGGATGCCCTCTCCCAGACGATGGTGGGTTGGCGCGACACCCAGATCACCCGCCTCCAGTATCTGCCCCTGGTGGAACAGCTCAAACAGGAACTCCATGACCGGGCTGTGATCACCTTCGGCGAACAGATGAGCAAGGCGGCACGCCTGGCATCCACGCATCCACAGGTGGGGTACTCGCAGCGTCGTCGCTTCCGGGTGGTCATGCTTGATGAGTACCAGGACACCAGCCATTCCCAGCGGGTGCTCCTGCGCAGTCTCTTCGGCGGAACTGATCCGGGGCTGACGGTCAATGCGGTGGGTGACCCGATGCAGGCGATCTACGGATGGCGGGGGGCTACGGCTGCGAACCTGGAGAACTTCATCGGTGATTTCCCCAAGATCTCCCTGGAGACCCGCACCGATGCACCGAAACGCGAACTGACCACCAGCTGGCGTAATCCGCCGGAGGTGCTGGAGTTGGCGAATGCCGTATCCGCCGAAGTCCTTGGTCCGGGACCGACCCGCACCGTTCAACCTCTGCAGCCACGGCCCGGCGCACCGACAGGTGAAGTATCGATCGGCTGGTTCGCCACCGCACAGGAGGAACGGACCTTCGTGGCTGATGAGATCAAGAAGTACTGGGATGCCCGCAGTGAGAAATTCACCGCCGCGGTGCTGGTCCGTAAACGTCGACATTCCGAACCGATGGCCGCGGAGCTGCGCGCACGGGGCATTCCGGTGGAGATCGTCGGACTGTCCGGCCTGCTCGATGTGCCTGAGGTCGCTGACATGGTGGCGATCGCGACGATGTTGGTCCGTCCGCAGGACAACCGCGCGTCGCTTCGCATCCTGGGGGGACCGCATGTGGGCCTGGGTGTCGCCGATATCCAGGTGCTGCAGAAACGCGCCGCGAATATCGCGGGACGTGTCCGTTCCTGGGAGGAGAAACTCCAGCCGGAGGATCCACTGGAGAAGCTCGCCGCCCAGATCGCAGATACCGTCCCTGCGGAACCGGAGGAGATCGTCGGACTGGCGGATGCCGTATCGGATCTGGGTGAGGCCACTGATTTCAGCGAGGAGGGACTGCGGAGGTTGCGTCGACTGTCCGCCCAACTCCGTCATCTGAGGACCTCGAGTCTGGGTAGGTCCGTGGCGGATATCTTCGCGGACATCGAGGATGTCTTTGGGATCCGCACCGAGGTGCTCGCCCGTGAGAACCCCCGGGCTGATGGTGCCGTGGGAACGGTTCACCTCGATCGTTTCGCCGATGAGGTGGCGGCACATTCGAGTATCGGTCTGCCTGAGCTGCTTGATTACTTCCAGTTGGCGCAGAATCAGGAGGATGGTCTGGAACCGGGTGAGGTGACGGTGCGCAGTGATCGTGTGCAGATCCTCACGGTGCACAAGGCGAAGGGCCTGGAGTGGGATATTGTGTCCGTTCTCCACGCGGACGCCGGTACCTATGATGCGAAGGCATCGACGTGGTTGACCAATGTCACGGCGGTGCCCTCGACCCTGCGTGGCGATGCCGGGGAGGGTACCCCGGTGCTGGACACCTCGGGTGCGGAGGATCGTAAAGAATTGGAGAATGCCTGTAAGGACTATATCGCTGAGGTTCGTGAGGGTCTGGCAGAGGAGAATTCACGGCTGTTCTATGTGGGCATCACGCGCAGTGAACGTGTGTTGATGGTGACGGGTTCGGCGATTGATGGCACCACGGTCAAACCCAAATCCCCATATTCCCACCTGGAGATCCTGAAGTCCACGGCGCCTGATGCGGTGGTGACGTGGTGGGAGGGGGATGAGGCGGACGTCGCAAAGCTGCCCCCCGAGGAGGGGATCTACCCGCAGGTGGCCGCATCGGCCGGCATGGCTGAGGGGGCGGCCCTCGTGCGGGCGACGCCGGTGGCGGCGTCGCAGGATGGCGGCCTGGAGGAGCTGTGGGAACGCGAGGTGACGGTGCTTATCGACGAACACCACCGCCTCCAATCGCCCACCCTCGCCGTGGAAATCTCCCGTGAACTGACCGCAACTGATCTGGTCAGTCTGAAGAACAACCCGGAGCAGTTCGCCCGGAGGCTACGCCGACCCGTGCCCTTCAAACCGAACACCTACGCCAAACGCGGCACCCAGTTCCACCAGTGGTTGGAGGATCGTTTCGGCGCCACCGCCCTGCTGGATGAGGATCAGCTGCCCGGCATGGATGAGGAGGAATCCGCGAGCACCTTCGCTGAACTCAAGGACTCCTTCCTCCAATCCCGGTGGTCGGATCGCACCCCCACTTTTGTGGAGCACCCCTTCGAGGTGGTCATCGGCGGACACGTGATCCGCGGACGCATGGATGCTGTGTTCCAGGAACCTGACGGCACCTGGCTGGTGGTGGACTGGAAGACCGGACAGACCCCGAAAGGCCCGGAGATGGCCGCCGCGATCATCCAGTTGGCCGTATACCGCATCGCGTGGGCGAGCCTGCGGAAGATCGATTCGGCGCAGGTCCGAGGTGCTTTCCATTATGTGGCACACAATCACACCTTTGAACCGGACCATCTACCTGAAGTAAGTGAACTCGCCCGACTTCTGGATGGGGAGTAAACGCATATGATCTAGAGGGAAATGAGAGAGGATGTGAGGGATGAGCAGACATTCCCGCCGCGACAGTGACCTGTCGGGTCTACCCGACCATGCGCTGCTGAGCATCATCCGGATGCCGGCGGCCGCGAAGATCAGTCCATGGTGGTTGATGTTGCGACGTGTCGCCTATGCCCTGCTGCTCACCCTCGTGGTCACTCTCATCGTCTACTTTGATCGCGGTGGATACTCGGAGGAACTGACCTTCGTGGATGCACTGTATTACTCCACCGTGTCATTGACCACGGTGGGTTACGGCGACATCACCCCGATCACCCAGGAGGCACGCCTGCTCAACGTGCTGGTCATCACCCCGTTCCGCATCGCCTTCCTGGTGCTGCTGGTCGGAACCACCCTGTCCGTGCTCACCGAGGAATCGCGCCGGGCTCTGCAGATCCAACGTTGGAGGAGACGAATGCGCAATCACACGGTTGTTGTCGGATACGGGACGAAGGGCCGTTCCGCTGTCGCCGCATTGCTCGCCGATGGTGTCGCCGCAAATCAGATCGTGGTCATCGACACCGACCCCGTCGCACTGGACGCCGCCAACAATGACGGACTGGTCACCGTGCGGGGTACCGCCACCAAGGCCGATGTGCTCCGGATCGCCGGGGTGCAGCGGGCCCGCGCAGTGGTCGTGGCACCCAACCTGGATGACACCGCCGTGCTGGTCACTCTTTCTGTGCGGGAGATCGCTCCCCGCGCCATGATCGTGGCATCTGTCCGTGAATCCGAGAATCAGCACCTGTTGGAACAATCCGGTGCGGATTCCGTGGTCATCTCCTCTGAGACCGCCGGCCGCATGCTCGGGCTCGCAACCGTCACCCCGTCCGTGGTGGAGATGATGGAGGACCTGCTCTCACCCGATGAGGGTTTCTCGGTGGCGGAACGTCCCGTCGCGGAGGATGAGGTCGGTTCCAACCCCCGGCACCTCGCCGACATCGTCCTCGGGGTGGTCCGTTCCGGTGAGCTCTACCGCATTGACTCCCCGGAGGCGGAAACCGTCGAGCCGGGCGACCGGCTCTTGTATGTCCGCCGAGTCTTCAGCGATGATGTGAAGGATTAACATGCACATTCTCCCCATTGGCCCCCGTGACGAGATTCCAGTCCGCGATGGCCGTCCCGTTTTCCTCAACGACCACCCTGGGAACCCGGTCTCTGTCGCGCCGGGCTTCTTCGCGGTACGCGTCACGCATGCCGACGTGTCGCGGTTGGGACAGGCGGTCGCGCCGCGCGACCTGAGAGATAAGCTTGTCGACGCCTCCGTCAGCCTCCTCCGCAACAGCGAGCGTGTCCGTTTCGACCCATCAGATGGCAGTGAACTCCGTTACGCCGATAGCGGGGTCGCCTATGGTGCCAGCGGCCGACCATTGTTTCCCCGTCTGGACCCCGCGGTGATCGGCATCGTGGAGTTAACCGGTGCGGAGCGCATTCTGCTGGGGATGAATGCCCAGCGAAAGAATTATTTCTCCCTGATCGCGGGTTATGTCTCACATGGTGAGAACCTCGAGGACGCCTTCGCCCGTGAGGTGCTGGAGGAGACCGGTCGTCGCGTCGGTGACATCACCTATGTGGCGAGCCAGCCGTGGCCGGTGTCCGGTTCCCTGATGGTGGGCATGCGGGGATTCACCGAGGATGAGGATCAACAGGCGGAGACCGATGGTGAACTCGCCGAGATGATCTGGGTGGGGGCACGCGATATCCTGGAATGTCGGATCCCGATCGCCCCACCCGGATCCATCGCCCACGACATGATCCACAAGTGGGCGAATGAGAAACAACACTGACTTTTCCAATGAAGGGGATTTTGTGATCAACCTGCAGGACCTCGATGAGGACCAGCGTATCGCCGCCACCGCACCCCGTGGTCCGGTGTGCATCCTGGCCGGCGCCGGAACGGGTAAGACCCGGACCATCACCTATCGCATTGCGCACCTGATCGATCAGGGTTTCGTCAGTCCCAACCGGGTACTCGCGGTGACCTTCACCTCCCGCGCCGCCGGGGAGATGCGACACCGCCTCAGCCTCATGGGCATCGGGGGAGTCCAGGCACGCACCTTCCACGCCGCGGCGCGCAAACAGTTGATCTACTTCTGGCCACAGGTGGCGGGCAACCTGCCGTGGAAACTGCTGGACAACAAGTTCCCGCTCGTTGGCCGTGCGGTACGTGGCGCGAGGATGGAATCCCAGACGGAGAAAGTCCGCGATATCCTCGGCGAAATCGAATGGGCGAAGGCCTCGCTGATAACCCCGGAGCAGTATCCGGAGAAACTTGGATCCCGCACCCCGCCCGCGCCCGCGGAAAAGGTCGCGGAAGTCTATGCCCGTTATGAACGGATGAAGTCCACCGGGGACGGGATACTGCTGGACTTCGATGATCTCCTGCTCCATACCGCCGGCGCCCTGGAGAACTCCCCGGCCGTGGCTGAGGAGTTCCGCGGACAGTACCGCAGCTTCGTGGTGGATGAGTACCAGGACGTCACCCCGCTCCAGCAGCGGGTGCTGCAGGCGTGGCTCGGCGACCGTGATGATCTGACCGTGGTCGGTGACGCCAACCAGACGATCTACTCCTTCACCGGGGCCACGCCGAGTTATCTGCTTAACTTCTCCCGCACATACGAGAATGCGACCGTCGTCAAGCTGCAGCGGGACTACCGCTCAACGCCGCAGGTCACCGACCTGGCCAACACCGTCATCGGTCAGGCCAGGGGGCGTGTGGCGGGCACACGCCTGGAACTGGAGGGCATGCGTGCACCCGGACCGGAACCGGAGTTCACCTCCTACGATGACGAACCCACCGAGGCCCGCGAGGTGGCGGGCAAGATCCTCACCCTGCTTGACCAGGGGATTCCAGCCTCTGAGATCGCCGTGCTCTACCGCATCAACGCACAGTCGGCGGTGTTCGAGCAGGCACTGTCGGATGCCGGGATCATGTACCAGGTTCGCGGCGGCGAAGGGTTTTTCACCCGCAGTGAGATCCGTCAGGCGCTCACCCAACTGGTGCGGGCATCGCAGCGGGACATCGATGAAACCAACCTGGTCCGTCTGGTCCGTCGCACCCTGGTGCCCCTCGGCCTGTCCACCGAGGAACCCGAAGGCGCGCAGGAACGCGAACGATGGCAGTCGCTGAACGCGCTCGTTGATCTGGTCGAGGAACTGGTCACCGCCACCCCTGACCTGACGCTGCAGGGACTGCTCCGCAAACTCCACGAACGACAGGAATCAAAGCACCCGCCCACCGTCGAGGGCGTCACGCTCGCCTCGCTCCATGCCGCGAAAGGTCTCGAATGGGACGCGGTGTTCCTGGTCGGGCTCGTTGATTCCACCCTGCCCATCAGTCACGCGATCAAGGCGGGTGATGAGGCGATCGAGGAGGAACGACGCCTCTTCTACGTCGGTGTCACCCGTGCCCGCGAACACCTCCACGGCTCATGGGCACTGTCCAGGCAGGAAGGTGGCCGGAAATCGCGTAAACGCAGTCGGTTCCTCGACGGCATCGTCTTTGACACCGAACCGGAATCCGGCACCCCGCGGGCGAACCGTCAGCGAAACTGCCGGGTGTGCGGCAACCCCCTGGACACCCCTGCCGAACGGGTGGTGGGACGCTGCGGATCCTGCCCTCCGCAGGGCGATGAACAGATCTTCGAACAGCTACGTACGTGGCGCAATGACACCGCCCAGCGGGAGAATGTGCCCGCCTACATCGTGTTCACCAACGCCACGCTCATGGCGATCGCCGAAACGATGCCCACCGATGAGAATGAGCTGCTCAATGTCCCCGGTATCGGGCCGATGAAGATCGAGAAGTACGGTGATGCGATCCTGGGCATCCTGGCAAACTGAGCCTGTCTCAGTTGATGGAGACTCCGCCGCACCGTGGTGCACCGAGGGGGAGTGACGCATCCGAGGGGAACCAACACTCCTCCGGGATGTAGGTGATGGTCGCACGCTGTCCGTCCAAGTCGAACGCTGTGTCGTTCGATCCATAAGGAGTTTGTTCTCCCAGGAGAACCATTTTCGCTTCCCGCGGCATCGGCCCATCCGGGTTGCCTGACTGCCGCGCTGTGAACATGGTGGGGGAGTCAAAGATCAGGACTGCGAAACGGAAAGTGTCGTCCTCGCCATTGGGTGTTCGCTCCAGGCCCTGGTGGCGGGCGAGCTGCGGGGCTGTCATGACCCGGATTGTTCCGGCTGCTGTGTATCCATCAGCGCCGGGATCTGTGGGGGGATCCTCCCCAAGGGTTGGCTGGGGAGCCAGAACCTGCCTATCTGCCTGTGTATCTGCCTGGATGTCTGCCTGATTGCTTGTCTGGCCGATCGTTTCGAGGGCGCTGCGATCAGAAACCGGGTAGAAGGTGATGGTGGACGTACTTTCAGAGGGCGCTGTCAAACTGTCTTGGAATTCCACACCGTTTGGTACGAGACGGTCGCCCTCGAGGATGAATCCGCGGACGGTGGTTCCAGCACGGGAGGCGTTTCCCTCCACCTGGAAAATCTGATTACCCTCGGGCGACTCGGCCACGCGTGCCCGATATCCACCGCCGCTGCTGGCCCCACTCACAAGGGTGTCATCTGATGTCAGGAGAGCACCATTCTCGGATGTACTGAAGACCCGGACCGGACTGATGTAGTCAGCGCCTTCCGCTACCAGTAGTAGTTCAGGTATGTCATCGCCGGTCATCTCGATTAAGGCGTATTGGTACTGGCCGGTCAGGTTATAGCCGGCACCGCCCTGGAAATTGTATTGTTCGGGATTGTCCAGCACGTCGGTGTAGAGGTCGCGGGCTGTATCTGTCCGGGAGGGAACAACAGTGGTGTCTTCCTCTGTAGTTGGAGCGATACTCCGGGTACTGGTGACGGTGGTGGTAGATGGAGCCTGGTTGCTGTTGGAGTCGGCGCAGCTGACAAGCCCCATCGCCACGACGAGTCCTATTATTACAGTGCGAAATGATTGGATCCTGGACATGAGTGCGGTGTACCTTTCGCCCTGGGCGGATAGGGAGATACGCCGAAGTGTTATCCCCTTTGATAATTCACTTTAACCCGCGGGGAAGAAACATACTGGACATCTCGGATGCCCCGACACCTGCCCACGGTGCCCTGAACCCGCATAAGGATCGATCTCCTCGACATCCCCGGCCTGCCAGTCATCGGTGTGCAGAATCGCGGCGAGGCGCGCGGCGGTGGCGGCCTCGGTGATCGCATCCGGATTGGTGGGGCCGTTGGGTTGTTGAGTGACCAGAGTGTGCCAGTGCGGATCAACATCAGAGCGGTGCAGATCCACACACATCAGACACGGACCGCTGTGTCCGCGGCGCCCCGGCCCGATGAGACCACGGTTATCGATGAGTGATGCCGTCAGATACGTGGGAACCCGGCGTGCGAGCAACGGCGCCAGATGCCGGGTGTGCGCCAACCTGTTGAGCACCACGACATGCCGCGCCGGGCGGGTCAGAAACACAGATGGGCGATCATCGCGCAGAGCAATGCGCGGAACCAGACCGAGGGATTCGACGAGGGTGGCGGTGGCGTCGAGAAGCGTGCCGCGCCCGAATAGCAGCACCTCACCCGGCGCGGTTTCCCGCAACACCCGGAAAGCGAGCAGGTCCTCGAGCAGGCTGGTGGCGGCTGCGGGCCCCAGGCCCGCGGCGATGAGCTTATCGACGACCACCTCAACCCCCTGCCCTCCCCGAATTCCCAGCAGCACGGGAACAATCCGTGAGGCAAGCTCGGTGGAATCCACTTCAAGCACGCCGGCACGCGTGGCATCCACCCCGAACTGGATCGCGGGACCCGGACGGATGAGTATCTGAACCGATGGTGAAAGAACGACATGAGTCATGGACAACTACCCCGATTTCCGGACACACCCCCGTGTCCACACCATTCCATCACAGATACAATCACCTGTCATGCACGAGATTGTGGTGATCCGTTCTGCACGGCGGACCAGGACGGTACAGGCGCGGATCGTCGATGGGAAAGTCGAGGTCAGGATTCCGGCGAGGATGACCAAGGGGGAGGAGGAGAAGGCGGTGGAGGAGATCGTCGCAAAGCTTAAAAAGCGCACCACCTCCTCCGCGCACAGCGACGCCGCCCTCGTGGAACGCGCGCACCGTCTCAATGAGACGGTGCTGGAGGGGCGTGCCCGGGTGGGGTCGGTTCGGTGGGTGGGCAACCAGACATCGAGGTGGGGGTCATGCACGGTCGCAACCGCCGACATCCGTATCTCTGACCGGCTGCGTCACGTTCCGGACTATGTGCTGGATGCGGTGCTGGTGCACGAGCTGACGCATACCTTCATCCCGGATCACTCCGCGGAATTCTGGAGTTGGGCAGACAAAACGCCCCTGGCCGAGCGGGCCAGGGGCTATCTTGAGGCGTATCAGCGCTGGGGCTAGATAGGGCTATTTTTCGGGCTTGTCCTCATCGGAGTCGTCGGATTCATCGGACTCGTCGGTGGAATCCTTCTTCCCGGCCTCATCGGCAAGGAACTGCTCGAGCTTGTTGATCTCGGCGATGGGATCGAAACCGTCGGAGCTGCCTTCGTCGAGGAGGCCGTCGATGAACTGCGCTGGGTTGTCCAGATCCTCAGCCACGGGCAGGAAGTCAGGGTGGTCCCAGACGGCGTCACGGCGCTCAACACCGACAGCCACCTCGATGCGGCGCCACAGTTCGGTGGCCTCGGCGACCTTCGGGGCGTTGAACTCGATGCCGACGACCTTGGCGAAGGCCTTCTCCGCGGAACCACCGGTGGCGCGGCGGCGACGCCATGCCTCGTTGATAGCTGAGGTGGAGGGGATGCGCTCGGACATCGCCTGGGTGACCACCAGGTCAACCCAACCCTCGATGAGCGCGAGCAGGGTCTCCAGGCGGGAGACAGCCGCGGCGTTGCGGGAACTGATGCGGGGGGAGAGGTCCATGCCCTGCAGCTCGCTCATCATTTCCTGAAGGCGCTGCGGATCTGGGTTGTCCATCTGGAACTGGCCCATGGCGTCCTGAATATGTGAGGTGTCTATCTCCAGACCGGCGGCGTATTCCTCCACCGACGACACCAGTCGCTCGATCAGCCAGGGCACATGCTTGAACAGTCGCTGACGCGCAGCTTCGCGGGCACAGATGTAGACGAGCATCTCCTGGGCTGGAACGTTGAGGCCCTTGGATGCCTCAGCCAGGTTGGTGGGCAGGATTGCGGCGACACCGGTGGGAGCCACGGGCAGACCGAAATCTGAACCGGACAGTGTCTGCTTGGCCAGATCGCCGAGTGCGTTGCCCAGCTGCATGCCGAAGTTCATGGAGGACATCTGGTTCATCATCGATGACATCGGGCCCATCATTTCCTTCGCCTCCTCGGGGAGGTTCTCCAGCTGGGCCTGGTTCATATGTGCAGCGACAGGTGAGACGAGGCGCTTCCACATGGGCAGGGTGTTCTCCAACCAGGCCTCGGCGTTCCAGGCCTCGGGGCGGTGACCGGAGGTGGGCAGTTGGGTGGCGTCATCCAACCAGAGTTCGGCGAGACGGATGGATTCGGTGACCGCATCCCTGTCAGACTGCTTGGTCTCAGGAGCCCGGCCGATCTGTTGGCGGGCGATGCGTGCTGCCAGTTCATAGTTGACCGGACCGCCAGCCTCGGGGCTGTTCATGGAATCGCCCATGCCGGACAGCATCTGACCGAACTGGTTGAGGAGATCACCTAATCCGCCGCCGCCGAACCCACCGGCGCCGCCGCCGAAGAAACCGAAAGGATCGTTGTTATTACGGTCCCTGTCGTTGTCATCGTCGTCGTTATTCGGGAAAGAGAAACCGAAGCCATTGGAATTCATATCTCCCAATCTACAAGGCACCCAAACCCGAATGCCATGATCCGGGCAACGCTATGAGCGAACACAGGTTGTAGGGTGGATATCCGTGAACCGCAGAATCAAGACCCTCGCCTGGGGAGCAGTCCCACTCGTGGCGCTGGCATCCCTTGTCAGCATCGACCATATCCCGGGCACCGACATCAGTCTCACCGTTCCATACGCGGCGGAAGGACCCGGCCCCACGTTCAACACCCTCGGTGACGTCGACGGGGTGGAGGTCGTGGAGATCACCGGTGTGGAGACTGATGATGTGGAGGGCAACTTCAATATGACCACGGTGTCCGTCCGCACCGGCATGACGTTGTCGCAGGCCCTGACCCGCTGGCTGTTCACCGATGACACCATCGTGCCCATCGAGCAGATCTTCCCTCCGGGGCAGAGCATGGAAGAGGTCCAGGAGTCCAACACCCTGGCATTCACTGCCTCTGAGGCAGCCGCGACGATCGCCGCCATGAATTTCCTCGGTCTGCCGGTGGAGGCGGAGGTGGTTGAAGTGGTCGAGGATAGTGCCGCTGCCGGACAGTTCGAGCCAGGCGACACCCTCATCGACGTCAACGGCGCCCCCGTCACCACGCCGGGTCAGGTCCAGGAGATCATCCGGGGGATGTCCCCGGGGGACGAGGTCACCATCACCTACACCCGCGGCGGCGAGCCGGGGAGCGCGACGGTGACCCTTGGCGAGCATCCCCAGGATGCCGCCCTGCCACTGTTGGGTATCTCCATGACATCCGTCCCGACCTCTGAGGCGGAAGTTTCCTACAACCTCGAGGACATCGGCGGCCCCAGCGCGGGGCTGATCTTCTCCCTCGCGGTGGTGGACAAATTATCCGAAGGCCCCCTGAACGGGGGTAGGTTCGTGGCGGGAAGTGGCACCATCGCCGAGGACGGCACGGTGGGCCCGATCGGTGGCATCTCCCACAAGGTGCGCGCAGCAGAGGAGGAAGGCGCTGACATCTTCCTGGCTCCCGCAGCCAACTGCGCTGAGGCACTCACCGCCGATTCGGGTGACATGACGATTCTGAAGGTGGATTCCCTCGAGCATGCCGTCGAACAGATGGAGAACTATAACAGTGGCCGGGACTTCGAGGCCTGCAGCTAGTCCTTGCTGACGCTGGTCTCCACAGTGGAGGTCGGCGATGGCTCCCACCCATCCGGGGGTGTCACCAGACCGAGCTCATAGATGCGCTCCTCAGGGTCAATGCGATCCGAGGACACCATCTGCTGCAGCACCAGGCCCTCCTCATTGTCCACCGCGGTGATGATCGACATCGTGCCCATCGTCGTCCACCCCACGATCCTCGAACCTGTATCCTCCACCACCCGTGAGCTGCGGAGTTCCGTCAATAGCTGGGTTGTGGATGCCGCCTTGGCATTGTTGGCGAAGAACTGGAACTGTCCCACCTCGGCACCTGTACACGCGGAGGAATTCTCCACGCCATTCGGATCGCAGGTATCAAACTGCTCGAACAGACTCCGCGGCGCGAGCGATTGGAACACCTCGTAGATGTCCTCGATCTCCTCATCCAGCTCATCCTGACGTGCGCTTGTCGACGTCTCGACCACCTCCGTGGTCGTTGTTTCTGCCGAGGGCGAACCGGTGGGCGAGGGGGACGCCGAAGGCGTGGTGGGGCTGGGCGTGGTGGTGGAGGTGGCGGTGGTGGTGGGACTGACCTGGGTTGTTGTGGCCGGGCCGGGGTCCTGTTCCTCCCCGGAGGAGCAGGAGGCGAGGACAGGGATGAGCGCCACTAGTCCCGTTGCAAAGCGGATGCGGGTACGTGGGGTCGACGCCACTGTCTGGTTCTCCTTGGAATCGTGCTGCCTTTACTACAGGTTAACTGGTCCAATTCTAGCTAACCGGAGTGAATCTGAGACGGTTAGAACTCCTCCGGGTCTGCTTCCAGGGTGTACCGCAGTGCCGCGATCACACCAGGAGCCACCCCCGGACCACCACGAAGCTCAATCTCATCCTCGGAGAACGGCCCGCGAGCAGCTAATTCGGAATCGGTGGGGCGTAGCTGCAACAGCGTCAACTCAGCTTCTCCGCGCAACACGCCAGAGAACAGGCGGGCCGGGCGGGGTTCCGAACCTGGAATGGAGGAGTCCGTGAACATGATCTCCTGCACCAGTAGCGCACCTGCAATCTGGGCGGGCCACGCCAGGCGCGAGACATAATCCCCCAGTGCTTCCGACCCCGGAAGTAGGTTATCGGGAAGGTTGTCCTGAACCACGAGGGTGAGGGGTGAATCCTCGATGTCCTCGTCAAGGGTGTCCACCAACATTTCAGTGGGGACCAGTGCAAACAGGGTGGGGCCCTGATCCCATCCTTCAGCGTGGATGAAGTCGACTGCCTCCAACATCGCCTTGTTGAGAGCCTGCGGACTGAAAACAGCGTCGTTCATCATTTTTTCCTTAAAGAATCGTCTTGTTGGTCTTTGAATGCGATTAAACCGTAGAGTAGGGGAGAAACGAAGAAAATCGCATTTACATAAGGATATTGTCTTGGCGACTGGTCTCACACCCCCACCCCAACCGATCAAGCGACCGCCAAAAGTAGTGACGTGGATCATCGGCATCATCGCGCTGCTGGTCCTGATCACCCCGCTGGCTGTCGGTTTCTACACTGACTGGCTGTGGTTCGGTGAAGTGGATTACCGTGGCGTGTTTAGCACCGTCATTGTCACCCGCATCATCTTGTTCATAGTCTTCGCGCTCCTGGCAGGTCTCATTACCTGGCTGGCCGGCTACTTCACCATCAAACTGCGTCCCGATGAACTGACCGCCTTCGACGCGGAATCACCTGTCTTCCAGTACCGCCAGATGATTGAGAACAGCCTCCGTCGCATTCTCATCATCGTCCCGGTCTTCGTCGGCCTGCTCGCCGGCCTGGTTGGTCAGCGTTCCTGGCGCACCGTCCAGCTGTTCCTCAACCGTCAGTCCTTCGGCGTGGAGGACCAGCAGTTCGGCATGGATTATGGGTTCTACGCCTTCGCCTTGCCGATGCTCCGACTCATCACCGGTTCAGTATCAATGCTGCTGGTCGTTGCCTTCATCATCGCCCTGGTCGGACACTACCTTCTGGGTGGCATCCGTGCGGGCAATCAGATGACCGGTCAGAAGCCCTTCATCTCCCGTGGCGCACGCATCCAGCTGGCGGTCACCGCTGGCCTGTGGATGATCATCCGGGTCATCGGATACTGGCTCGATCGTTATGACCTCCTGATCAAGGAGAACCAGACCTTCACCGGTGCCGGTTACACAGACATCAACGCACAGCTGCCGGCCAAGATCATCCTCATGGTCATCGCGGCCATCGTGGCAGTGGCATTCTTCTCCGCGATCTTCCTCAAGGATCTCCGTATCCCCGGACTGGCTGTGGTGCTTCTGGTGCTCAGCTCGATCGTGGTGGGTGCTGCTTGGCCACTCATGCTGGAGCGCTTCTCCGTCCAGCCGAACCGTGCTGAGAAAGAATCCGAGTACATCTCGCGGAACATCGAATCCACGCGTTATGCCTACGGCATCACGGATGAAGAGGTCTCCTACCTTGAGAACTGGGGTTCTGGCGGCGCTACAAACGCTGAAGTGGCAGCCGATGAGGCGACCATTTCCAATATCCGTCTCCTGGATCCGCAGATTCTGTCCCCGACCTTCACCCAGCAGCAGCAGCTCAGGAACTTCTATGGATTCCCGGAGCAGCTGGCCATGGACCGCTATGAAGTTGACGGCGAACTCCGTGACTTCGTCGTGGCAGCCCGCGAACTGGATCCGAACTCCCTGCAGCAGAACCAGCAGGACTGGATTAACCGCCACACCGTGTACACCCACGGCAACGGTTTCATCGCAGCACAGGCCAACCAGGTCGATGAGGTTGCACGCGATGTCGGATCCACCCGTGGTGGTTACCCGGTGTACACCGTGTCCGATCTTCAGTCCAATGCCCGTGCCGCTGAGAGCGAAAACGCTGAAGAACTCGGCATCATGGTTGATCAGCCACGCGTCTACTACGGCCCACTGATCGCCTCCGCTTCGGATGGTGCGGACTACGCCATCGTCGGTGACACCGGCGACGGCCCGGTCGAGTATGACACCGACTCCACCAGTTACACCTACGACGGTGATGGCGGCGTTGGCATCGGAAACATGGTCAACCGTGCGGCTTTCGCCCTGCGCTACCAGGAGATGAACATGATTCTCTCCGACCGCGTCGGTTCTGAATCGAAGATTCTCTTCGAGCGTGACCCGCGCACCCGCGTGGAAAAGGTCGCCCCCTGGTTGACCACCGATTCCAAGTCCTACCCAACCGTCATCGACGGTCGTATCAAGTGGATCGTGGACGGTTACACCACGCTGGACAGCCTGCCGTACTCCACCCGTTCATCACTGGATGAGGCCACCGCTGACTCCGTGGTGGTTGATGAGTTCCAGCAGCCGCTGATCACCGACCGTGTCGGCTACATCCGTAACTCCGTCAAGGCGGTTGTGGATGCCTACGACGGAAGCGTTGAGCTCTACGAGTTCGACACGGAGGATCCTGTGCTCAAGGCCTGGCAGGGTGTATTCCCCGATGTTATCCAGCCGGAATCTGAGATCTCTGACGAGCTCCGCAACCACCTGCGTTACCCGGAGGATCTGTTCAAGATCCAGCGTGACATGCTCGCCCAGTACCACGTCGATGATGCCGGCACCTTCTTCACCAACGATGCTTTCTGGTCTGTTCCCAATGACCCGACCGCACCTGAGGGTCGCCAGGAGCTCAAGCAGCCTCCGTACTACATTGTCGCCGCTGATCCGGAGACCGGTGAGTCCAGCTTCCAGCTGATCACCCCGTTCCGTGGTCTGCAGCGTGAGTACCTGTCCGCACACATGTCAGCATCCTCTGATCCTGACACCTACGGTCAGATCACCGTCCGCGTTCTTCCTACCGGCGCTGTGACCCAGGGCCCGAAGCAGGCGCAGGATGCGATGATGTCCTCTGACCAGGTGGCTCAGGACCAGACATTGTGGCGTGGATCCAACGACCTCTACAACGGCAACCTGTTGACTCTGCCAGTTGGCGGTGGAGAGATCCTCTATGTGGAGCCGATCTACTCTCAGCGTAAGGATCAGGAATCAGCGTTCCCGAAGCTGCTGCGTGTTCTGGTCTTCTACAAGGGACAGGTTGGCTACGCCCCGACAATCGCTGAGGCTCTGTCCCAGGCGGGAATCGACCCGGCTGCAGCCCAGGACATCGAAGTGGTTCAGGAAGACGGCAGCGTCGTTGTCCCTGAGACTGACGTTCCTGTTGAAGATGGAGACACCCCTGCTGAGGTTGAAACCCCGACCGCTCCAGCTGGTTCTGAAGCTGAAGGTATCGACTCCATCAACGAAGCACTCCGTAACCTGGAGACCGCCCGCGATGGCTCCTTCGAAGAGTACGGCCGTGCACTCGATGCGCTGGACCGTGCAGTCGAGGGCTACCAGGGTGCTGGCGCCGGAGAGTAAATTCCCCGCCAGGACTCCCTGAGTGAGATCTCCGTATGGCCCCGCCACTGTTGAACAGTGGCGGGGCCATACGTGTTGATCAGGGGATTTGGTCGTATCTGACGTGGCCTGTATAGTTATTCAATGTCGTCAGGAACACGGAAGTTAGTTCCAGTGCCTGTCAATTAAGGTGAAATTTAATAGCACCGCGTCGCGGGGTGGAGCAGCTCGGTAGCTCGCTGGGCTCATAACCCAGAGGTCGTAGGTTCGAATCCTGCCCCCGCTACTACTCCCAGAATCCTCTTCAACTTCGGTTGAAGGGGATTTTGGCGTTGATCGGGGATGTTCCAGCTGCTGTATCTTGGGGGCATGATCACCCGCTGGAGATATCTGGAAGAGTTGTTTTTATATGCCAGTGAGAACCAGACGCACACCATCGCCACCATGCTGCAGGATGAATTGCAGGAACTGGGTTTCCTGCCCGCGAACCAGAGTCCCGCTATCACGCCATCGAACGAAGACATCATGGGGTTGAAGGGTTATTGGCACGAACAGTTCGGTGGGACTGTTGACCCTGCCCATCATGTGCTTTCCTCAATTAATTACCGGTTGGTTTTCACTAGTGCGCGTGATCCAGGTTTGGATGCCCTGAGCATGCAGGTCTATGGGGCAGTGAGAAGAGTTATCGGGCAATTTGACGGCGTGGAATATTTCAGCATGTTCAGTGAAGATCAAGAAGACAATGAGATCAGCTGACAGGGCCCCAGGAAGATAGGAAAAATCCTCCAGCGCCGTGGTGGGCCCTGGAGGATTTGTAATGTGATGCTTGGGGTTAGAGAGACAGCAGGCCACTGATGGCGCTGAATACCAGCCCGAGGCTACTTCCGATTATCGGGAGGTTGGAGTAGAAGCCAGCGAAGGTTTCAAAATAATGCACGAAAGGACTCCTAGATAGGGGTGGGGAGGGTACCGATTTTTAAGAAGATGCCCCGAAGGTCTGCAGGGCGGCATCGAAGAACGGGGCGAGCATGATGGTGCCAACTACGAGTTCGATGAGAAGTGGAAACTCGAGGATGTTATTGGCGATTGCCTGTGCCATCTGTTGGAAGGCGGTGAAATCCGTCAACGGGAGTCCTTTCAAGGAGGGCGGGAAAGCGAGAGGCATACTGTGCTTCTACGTAGGGAAACCTTCCCGGTGCGCTACGCGTGAATAATAGCAGCAAAACCGCTAAGGCACATCCGGGTTGAAGATCTATTTTTCTTGACGGATAACTGCCTGGTGGGTACCCATAATTGGGGTTTATCGGGTTCTCATGTATAGTCATCACTCGTAGCCAGCAAGATTGCTTGATGGTTCAGGTGATGTTTATACAGCACCGCGTCGCGGGGTGGAGCAGCTCGGTAGCTCGCTGGGCTCATAACCCAGAGGTCGTAGGTTCGAATCCTGCCCCCGCTACTACTTCCCAGAATCCCCTTCAGCTTCGGTTGAAGGGGATTCTGGCGTTTCGGGATTTACCCGGATTCTGGGGGTCGGGAGGCATCAAGAAGTTTGTCTGTGGAATCTAGACAGGTAAAAGCACATATTTTTACTTAGCTTGATGTTTTTCGTCGTTAAGCACGCTTGTCGACGCCCCGCCTGCGTCGCGGGGCGGGCGACGGTCAGCGCGGTTTGCGTTTGACGATGACGTCGGGATCCTCCGGGTCATCGGGTGTGGCATCGGTGAACCATTCCGTGAGACTCGGATCCTCGCTGTCGAAGTCAGCGCCGGCACCCTCGTCCTTCTTCACCTGGGTGACACCGAAGATGAAGTCATCCCCGTGTTCATCGATACCCTGCGTCACGCCCTTCCGGATCGCGGCGAGGGCGTAGGTTCGGCGGATCATCATCGGATCGTTTTTCAGGTCGATGGCCCAGGAGATCATCACGCCGACGAGAATGATCGCGAAGGGGAGTGCGCACGTGACCATGATGGATTGGAGTCCAGAGAGCGCATTCTGACCACCGGCCAACAGCAGCGACATTGCCACCAGGCCCAGCATGGAGCCCCAGATGATGGTGACCGGTTTGGATGGGACGGTGCGGCCGGATTGGGACATCGATCCCATCACGTTGGTGGCGGAATCCGCCGCGGTGACGAAGAAGATCACGATCGCAATGAGGACGATGATGGAGGTAATGGTTGCGAACGGCAGATTGCCCATCAGGTCGAACATGACGTTCTCGCCGGAACCCTTGATCTCCATGTCGCCGCCGTTCATGCGCTGCCAGATGGTGGAGCCACCGAAGATGATGAACCACAGCATGGAGATGCCCGATGGGACGAGCACCACCACGACGACGAACTCGCGTAGTGTCCGGCCCCGGGAGATTTTGGCTATGAACATGCCCACGAAAGGTGACCAGGAGATCCACCATGCCCACAGGAGTGTGGTCCAGCTCTGGAGGAAGATCTTCTCTGTCTCGCCCTCGCTCGGGTAGACGGTGAGCATGGCGGGTAGACCGTCGACAAAGGTGAGCAGCGTGGCGGGTACGAGGTCCAACAGGAACACAGTCGGGCCCGCGAGCAGCGCGAACAGGGTCAAGCCGATGACCAACAGCATGTTCGCATTGGAGAGCATGCGGATGCCCTTCTTCACACCGGATACCGCGGAGAAGATGAAGATCACGGTCAGGAGGGTGATCGCGATGATGAGGAAGGTATCACCGCTGACATCTTGGCCCGTGACGATCGAGGTGCCGGTCTGGATCTGCAGGGCACCGATGCCGAGGGAGGTGGCGGTGCCGAAGAGGGTGACCAGCACGGCGAAGATATCAATGATCTTTCCCAGGACACGGTTGTTGCCACCGGGGAAGACAGGTTCAAACAGGGATGAGATCAGTGGCAGGCGACCCCGTCGGTAGGAGGCGTATGCGATGGATCCGCCGACGAGTGCGTAGACGGGCCACGCCAGGGATGCCTGGTGCAGGATGGCCTGCGCGATGGCCTGGGTGACCAGTCCGCTGGATTCCGCCTCGAGGCTGGAACCCGGCGGGGGAGTGAGGAAGTGGATGAGCGGTTCCATCGGCCCGTAGAAGATCAGACCGATGCCCAGACCTGCGGCGAACAGCATGGAGATCCAGGACGTGGTGGAATAGTCCGGTTCGCTGTCATCATCCCCGAGGGGAATTCTGCCGGTGGGGGCAAAACCGATCACCAGCATGAAGAGAGTGACCGCCACGATGAGAGCGCCGAAGAACCAGGCGAAGTTCTCCACCACCCAACCCTGCATGGTGGTGCCCACTTGATTGATGCCGGTGGGTGAGATGACCGCCCAGATGAAGACTGCGGCGGAAAAGAGCAGTGCTACAGCGAACACCGATTTGCTGGTGGGAAACTTCGCATCTGTGTCATCCACGCTGATACCCGGTACCAGTGCGGGGTGAATGGAACGTTCGCCGGACGAGGCTTTTTTCAAAGCGCTGGGAAGACGTTTCTTGGGTGCCCCAGGGGTATTCATCGGAATGATCCTTATCTCTATGGAATGATCAATGCCGCCAGTTTAGTCCCGTGGGGGTTCCCTTGGTTTCAGCGGTGGGGGGATGACAACTTAAGCGATATGTTCTGGAATCTGATACCGGATGCCCGCCCTAAACGGTAGGTATGACCAATAACACTCTTAGTTTCGTGGCGAGAACTGCATAACACCTCTAGATTGAAAGTTATGAGCCCACGAAAAATTGGCGTAACTGAAGTTGCTCTGCGTGATGCACACCAGAGTCTGATGGCAACCCGCATGGCCATGGAGGACATGGTTGATGCGTGTGAAGATATCGATAAGGCCGGCTATTGGAGTGTGGAGTGCTGGGGAGGTGCCACCTTCGATGCCTGCATCCGATTCCTCAACGAAGACCCCTGGGAGCGTCTCCGCACTTTCCGGAAGCTGATGCCCAACTCTCAGCTGCAGATGCTGCTGCGTGGGCAGAATCTCCTGGGCTACCGTCACTATGAGGACATGGTGGTGGACAAGTTCGTGGAGAAGTCCAAGGAGAACGGCATGGACATCTTCCGTGTCTTCGATGCCCTCAATGACCCCCGGAACCTCGAACACGCCATGAAGGCAGTGAAGAAGGTGGACGGGCACGCCCAGGGCACCATCTGTTACACCACCTCACCCCTGCACGATGTGGAGGGCTACATCCAGCAGGCCGGACGTCTCCTGGACATGGGTGCGGACTCCATCGCCTTGAAGGACATGGCTGCACTGCTCAAACCCCAACCGGCATTCGACATCATCCGTGGCATCAAAGAGACCTACGGTGAGGACACCCAGATCAACGTCCACGCGCACTCCACCACCGGTGTCACCATGGTCACCCTGCAGAAGGCCATCGAGGCCGGTGCAGACGTGGTGGACACAGCGATCTCATCCATGTCACTCGGCCCGGGCCACAACCCCACCGAAGCGCTGGTCGAAATGCTGGAAGGAACAGACTACGACACCGGCCTGGACATGGATCGACTGCTCAAGGTCCGCGACCACTTCAAGTCGGTGCGTCCGAAGTATGCAGAATTTGAATCCAAGACCCTGATCAACACCAACATCTTCCAGTCCCAGATCCCCGGAGGAATGCTCTCCAACATGGAAGGGCAGCTCCGCGCCCAGGGTGCAGAGGACCGCATGGAGGAGGTCATGCTTGAAGTGCCACTGGTGCGCAAGGATGCGGGTTATCCGCCACTGGTCACACCGTCCTCGCAGATCGTGGGCACCCAGGCTGTGTTCAACGTGCTCATGGGGCGCTACAAGGTCATGACTGCGGAGTTCGCCGACCTCATGCTCGGTTACTACGGCGAGTGCATCGGTGAGAGAAATGCAGACCTGATCAGCCAGGCCCAGGCCCAGGCCAAGAAGGAACCGATCACGGTCCGTCCGGCAGACCTGCTGGAACCGGAATGGGACGAACTCCGTACCCAGGCTGAAGGACTCGAGGGATTCGACGGCTCCGATGAGGATGTGCTCACCAATGCTCTGTTCCCGGGTGTCGCCCCGGGCTTCTTCACCACTCGTCCTGAGGGGCCGAAGAATGTGGGCAAGACCGCTGAGCAGTTGGAGAAGGAGAAAGCTGCGGCCAAGGGGCAGTCAAATGCACTGCAGGAGCCCATCACGTACAAGGTCACCGTTGGTGGCCGTAGCCAGACCGTCAAGGTAGAGCCGGGAGAGTAGAAGAAGATGGCACAGGAAAAAAGCATGCGGGAACGCCTCGAGGCGCTGGCTGAGGAACGAAGCCGCGTCAGCCTCGGCGGAGGACAGGCGAGGATTGACAAGCAACACGAAAAGGGCCGGCTGTCTGCACGTGAACGTGTGAGCAACCTGGTGGATGAGGGAACCTTCCGCGAGACGGGGATGTTCGCGAAACACCGCAGCACCCATTTCGGCATGGACAAGGCAGATGCCCCGGCCGACGGTGTGGTCACCGGCGTGGGCGCCGTCTACGGACGCCCCGTCCACATTGCCAGCCAGGACTTCACCGTGATGGGCGGCTCCGCAGGTGAGAAGCAGTCCGAGAAGGTCGCAGCCATGATGGACGCCTCCGCCACCACCGGCACCCCATTCGTGTTCATCAACGATTCCGGTGGAGCCCGCGTCCAGGAAGGCATTGATTCCCTCTCCGGATACGGCAAGGTTTTCTACCACAATGTCCTGCTCTCCGGGCTGGTGCCGCAGGTATCCATCATCGCCGGCCCCTGTGCCGGTGGCGCGGCATACTCGCCGGCACTGACCGACTTCATCATCCAGGTCCGTGGGGCCCAGATGTTCATCACGGGCCCCGGTGTGATCAAGTCCGTCACCGGCGAGGATGTTACGGCGGAACAGCTCGGTGGCGTGGACGCCCACATGGCGAAGGCCGGCAACATCCATTTCGAGGCCGACAATGATGAGCAGGCCATCCTCATCGCCCAGAAGCTCCTGAGTTTCCTGCCCCAGAACAACACCGAGGAACCCCCGGTGGTTGACCCGGATCCGGTGGTAGAACCTGATGAGAGCCTCCTGGACATCGTCCCCATCGACGGCAAGAAGGGCTACGATGTCCGCGAGGTAATCGCCCGGATCGTAGACAACGCCGATTTCCTGGAGGTCCAGGAAGGTTTCGCCCGCAACATCGTGGTCGGATTCGGCCGCGTGGTCGGACGAACCGTGGGCATCGTGGCCAACCAGCCACAGGTGATGTCCGGAGTTCTGGACATCAACTCCTCCGACAAGGCAAGCTCCTTCATCCGTTTCTGCAACGCCTTCAACATCCCCCTGGTCACCCTGGTGGATGTCCCCGGATTCATGCCGGGTGTGGCACAGGAACATGGCGGAATCATCCGGCACGGCGCGAAGATGCTCTACGCCTACTCCGCAGCCACCGTCCCGAAGATCACCGTGGTGCTGCGCAAGTCCTACGGTGGGGCGCACCTCGCGATGTGCTCCAAGGACCTCGGCGCGGACCGTGTGTTCGCCTGGCCTACCGCAGAGATCGCCGTCATGGGCGCCGATGGTGCTGTCAATGTGGTTTTCCGACGCGAGATCGCAGAAGCCGAAGACCAGGAGGCGCGCCGGGAAGAGCTGATCCAGGAGTATAAGGACACCTTCTCCTCACCATTCATGGCGGCTTCCCGCGGTTTGGTCGATGACATCATCGATCCTGCTGAAACCCGCCTCCAGATCGCCGATGCACTCATGGTGCTGGCGAACAAGCGCACCCACCGTCCGTCCAAGAAACACGGACTCGGACCGGCATAGGGGAATAGATCATGGATCAGCAGCAGCTTCAGGAACTCGTCGATAAGCTCTCGCAACGCCTGGACACCGTGGAGGCGGAGCTCAAAGAGCTCCGCGCACGCTCCGACGCCGACATCCCGGAGGACATCCTCATGGCGATCTCCGCGGCTGTGTCCGCGTATCTGGGCAACCGCGGCAAGGTGAAAGCCGTGAAACTCCACCGTCACCGCACCTGGGCCGCGCAGGGTAGGCAGCGCGTCCAGGACCACTCGAATCGTCTGTAAAGGGCACCACCAATGAAACTCAAGGTAACTGTCAACGGAATCGCATACAGCGTCGAGGTGGAGGTGGAGGAGGAGCAGAAACCGCTCGGCCAGATCATCATCGGCTCCTCACGTGGAAACACCCCCGCTGCCCCCACCACCGCCTCCATTCAGGGTGTGGCCGCCAACGCGGTTGTCGCCCCTCTCGCAGGCTCGGTGTTCAAGGTCCTGGTCGCTGAAGGAGATGCCATCGAAGCAGGTCAGGTGCTGTTGATCCTGGAAGCCATGAAAATGGAAACTGAGATCACCGCACCGGCTGCAGGCGTGGTCGGTGCCATCAACGTCAAGGAGGGTGAGGCGGTCCAGGGAGGGCAATCACTCATCGAGATCAGTTAGCGACGCCCCTTCCGGACGATTGCATCACAGTTTGCGTTTAGCGCGACGAAAATAACGACGGGCATGGCAATATGTACTCCATTGCCCGTTTTTTCGTTGTGAAAGTGAACTAAAGATACACATGCGCCTCCCGGTTTCACGCCGTACCGTCTTGACAACCTCCATTCTGGCGGCCGGGGTGACCTTTTTGGCACCGACCGCGCATGCCGCGCAGTGGGTGGATACCGCCGCAGTGGTTGATCAGGCGAATGTGACACTTTCCCAGTTCGGGATCACCGTTGACCGCGCCCCGGCCGAGCAGTTCGACGAGGCCGCCAACAGCAATATCAACGCCAGCATCGCCGCTGGGGTGGACGCGGGAATTGACGCTGGCCTGCTGCCAGCCGACGCCCGCCCATCCTCCAACCCATACGGCACCGTGGGGGAGACCCCGGGGGCGAGTGTGATCGTGGAAACCCCGCTGCTGGCCCCTGACCTGCCCCGGGTGGAACAGCCACTGCCCAACTACACGGTGCGCACTGACCTTCAGGCCCAGATCATGGCGATGACCCCTGGTGAGGTCATCCACCGGGTGCCGGGATCCTGGTTCAACCAGCCCGCGGTTCCTGCCGACTCCAAGGCCACAGAGGCGGAGGGCAGGTCATTATTCGGCCCCGGCACCCCGATCTACCTCGGTCAGAGCTCGCTGTGCACCCTCGCGGTGACCGGCACGGATGCGGATGGTCGCAAGATCGGTATCACCGCGGGACACTGCGGAAAACCCGGTGACGCTGTCCGTTCCGCGGACTCATTCTGGGTGGGTGAGGCCGGCACAATCGTGTCCAATGGCGCCAATGATGATTATTCCGTGATCGAGTTCGGCTCCAATGCGGATATCTCCAATTCCTACAACGGCGTGACGGTCAACGGTCTGGGCGGAAAGACCTCCAATCTGCAGGAGGTGTGCAAGTCCGGTGTGGCCACCGGATTCACCTGTGGTCTGGTGTGGACCGCCGATGAGCGTCTCACCATGTCACAGCTGTGTGCCATGCGGGGTGATTCCGGTGGGCCGGTGATCGTCAATGGGCGAGTGGTGGGGCTGGTCTCCGGAGGTGTACTGCCCAACCACGATCTGTCCTGCCGAACCCCTCTCCAGGGGCCATTCTTCATGCCGTCCCTGTCGGTGAACATGGATCGCATCCTCACCGAGATGGAGCTTCAGGAAGGCCCCGGGCGTGGGTTCACCCTCGCGGGGGAGTAGCTCCCGGCGATAGGAATCACTTAAAACAGAAGGCACCCCACGGGAGATCCGTGGGGTGCCTTTTCCATCTTGACCCAGGCAGAGAGTTAGCCGTTGAGGCACTTCAGCACATCGTCATGGAGTGCGCCGTTGGTGGCCACGGCATCGCCACCGTGGGGGCCGTCCTCACCCGCGAGGGAGGTGAAACGTCCGCCGGCTTCGGTGACCAGGATGGACAGCGGCGCCAGGTCCCAGAGGGATACCTCAGGTTCCGCGGCGATATCCACGGCTCCTTCGGCGACCAGGCAGTAGGAGAAGAAATCACCATAACCGCGCAGGCGCCAGGTGGTGTCGGAGAGTGCAACAAAATTCTCCCGAAGGTCACGGGCCTGCCAGCCCTCGAGGGAGGAGAAGGACAGGGACGCATCCGTGATGTCGGTGACGGAGGAGACACAGAGCTTGCGGGGGGAGCTGCCGTTGAAGGTGCGCCAGGCACCGGAGCCTTCGGCGGCCCACCAGCGGCGCGCGAGTGCCGGTGCGGAGATGACACCGGCGACGGGGCGGCCGTTATCAAGCAGGGCGATGAGGGTGGCCCACACGGGAACCCCACGGACGAAGTTCTTGGTACCGTCGATCGGATCGATGACCCACTGGCGGCCGGAGAATTCCGCCTCGCCACCGAACTCCTCGCCAAGGATGGCGTCGGCGGGGCGGGCTGCTGCGATTTTTTCCCGCAGTGCGGTTTCCACAGCCAGGTCGGCGTCACTGACCGGGGACATATCTGGTTTGGTGGATACATCAAGATCGGTGGCCTCGAAGCGGTCGAGGGTGATCGAATCGGCAAGCTCTGCCAGTTCGAGTGCTAGTGCGAGATCGTCTGCATAATTACTCATAAGGAACTATCCTAGTTCGCCGAGGGTATCCGCGACCTCGGATACCGCCTGAACATTGCCCGCGACACACCATTCCACGCCTCCGGCCTCTACCTTGATGGCGGCGCCGCCGACACCCTCCACGAGCGCACGGCCGGGCAGCCAGTCCCAGTCAGCGACGCTGTGCTGCATCCACACCCCGCTGGTGCCATCGGCCACACCACCCAGATCAACGGACCCGGCGCCGAGCATGCGCAGGGACGCAGGTTGGGTGGCGACCGCATTCCACGCGGCGCTGACCTCGCTGTTGGCCAGCCACGTGGGGTGGATGTAGGTGGCTAGGGCGGTGCGGGAGAGGGGTTCGTCGATAAGCACAGGTAGTTCCCTGCCATCGCGGGTGGTCCGGATTCCCGGCCCCCCGAACCACGTATAACCCATCGCGGGGCGGTGCACCGCACCGAACAGCAGACGCTCCGGAGCGCTGGGATCGCCTTCCACCAGCGCGATGGCGCTGCACCAATAATCAGATCCGCGGGTGAAATTATAGGTGCCATCCACCGGGTCAACGACCCAGAAACGCCCGCTTTGCGACGCCCGGTTGGCACCCTCTTCACCCACGACACCGTCTTCGGGGCGCAGGGCCTCCAACGCACCGGCGACGAAAGCTTCCGCTGCGCGGTCAGCATCCGTGACCACGTCGGAGACCGAGGTTTTGAAGTCGGTATCCAGTCCGTTTTCGCGCATGCGCCAGGCCAGACGGCCGGCGTTGTACACCAGTGCCTGAGCCAGGTGCTCATCCGAGTCCTGCTCATGGGCGATCACGAAGGTCTTGGTGATGGTGGCGATCATGTCATCAAGTGTTGCGGCCGGATGCGCCTGCTCAGTATTACTCATGCCCTCTATTGTGCATCGTGGCTGTTGACTCTGCTGAATGTGGGGGCGGGTTGGATCAGAGAGGAATAGAGGAGTGAAAACTGAGAGCAGGTAACATATTCAGATATGCGTCCCGAAATCTCTGCAGAACTTTCCGAGCTCGACAGCACCCTCACCACCATTGAGAAGATCCTCAACCCAGAGGAGCTGTCCGACCGCGTTCGCGAACTGGAGGCACAGGCCGCCGATCCGGGTCTATGGGATAACCCCGACCACGCACAGCAGGTCACCTCAGAACTGTCCCATGTGCAGGCCGAACTGCGTAAAGTCACCGACCTGCGTCAGCGACTGGACGATCTTCCGATCATGTATGAACTGTCGGAGGAGGAGGGCGACGATACCTCCATCGTGGACGAGGAGCTGGCTGATCTCCGCAAGGGCATTGACGCCCTGGAGGTCAAGACCATGCTCTCCGGCGAATATGATGCCCGCGAAGCAGTGATTAACATCCGCTCCGGTGCCGGTGGTGTGGATGCCGCTGACTGGGCTGAGATGCTCATGCGCATGTACACCCGTTGGGCTGAGAAGAATGGTCACAAGGTGGATGTCTATGACATTTCATACGCGGAGGAAGCCGGCATCAAGTCCGCCACCTTCGTGGTGCACGGTGATTACATGTACGGCCAACTCTCGGTGGAGCAGGGTGCCCACCGTCTGGTCCGCATCAGTCCCTTCGACAACCAGGGCCGCCGCCAGACCTCGTTTGCCGAGGTTGAGGTGCTGCCCGTGGTGGAACATGTGGACTCCATTGACATCCCGGACGCCGATGTCCGCGTGGATGTCTACCGCTCCTCCGGCCCGGGTGGTCAATCCGTGAACACCACCGACTCCGCCGTCCGCCTCACCCACATCCCGACCGGAATCGTGGTGACCTGCCAGAACGAGAAATCCCAGATCCAGAACAAGGCTTCGGCCATGAGGGTTCTCCAGGCAAAGCTTCTGGAAAAGCAGCGCCAGGAGGAACGCGCCGAGATGGACGCCCTGGGCGCTGGCGGCAACGCATCCTGGGGTAACCAGATGCGCTCCTATGTGCTGCACCCGTACCAGATGGTCAAGGATCTGCGCACCAACTATGAGGTGGGAGACCCATCCAAGGTCCTCGATGGTGATATCGATGGTCTCCTGGAGGCGGGCATCCGCTGGCGCATGGCGCAGCAGCAGGAGAATTAAGGCCTGTTTCTGCCAATACCCGGCTAATATGACCGCAGGCGTTTCACCGGGCACCCGGGGTTGGATAGAGTGTGACGCGTGATCACGTTCGAGAATGTCACCAAAAATTACAGGACATCAACCCGCCCGGCTCTGGACAGCGTTTCGTTGACCATTGACAAAGGCGAGTTCGTTTTCCTCATCGGCCCCTCGGGTTCCGGTAAATCCACCTTCCTACAGCTGATGACCCGCGAGGAGAACCTGAGTTCCGGTGATCTCCACATTGCTGACTTCCACGTGAACAAACTCAAAGGCGCGCAGGTGAACAGGCTGCGTCAGCGGATCGGATATGTTTTCCAGGATTTTCGACTGTTGAAGAACAAGAATGTCTACGACAACGTGGCCTTCGCCCTCGAGGTGATCGGGAAGAAGAAGGACCGCATCTCCGATCTCGTGCCGGAAACCCTTGAGATGGTTGGCCTTGCAGGCAAGGCCAACCGCATGCCCAATGAGCTCTCCGGCGGTGAACAGCAGCGCGTTGCCATTGCGCGCGCGTTTGTGAACCGCCCGCTGGTGTTGCTTGCCGACGAACCAACCGGCAACCTCGATCCGGACACCTCTGATGAGATCATGATCCTGCTCAACCGCATCAACCGACTGGGCACCACCGTGATCATGTCCACCCACAACGCCCGAACTGTTGATGACATGCGTCGCCGTGTGATTGAGCTTCGTCTGGGCAAGCTGGTCCGCGATGATGCCCACGGTGTCTACGGCGAAATGCGATAGGGCGGATCTGACATGTCATTCTTCTACGTTCTCCGTGAGGCCCTGCGCGGCATGGGTCGCAATCTCACCATGACGCTCGCACTGGTCATCACCACCTCCATCTCCCTGGCCCTGTTGGCCACCGGTTTCCTGGTGACCAACATGACCGACCGCACCAAGGACATCTACCTCGACCGCGTTGAAGTGATGATCCAGCTGGATGAGGACACCTCCGCCACCGATGCTGACTGCCTGAATGAGTCCTGCGTGGAGGTCCGTGAACAGCTCGAGGGCCTGGACGGCATTGATTCCATCACCTACCGTTCCCGTGAGCAGTCCTATCAACGGTTTGTGGAGGTCTTCGAATACACCGACCCGATCCTGGTGGCCGAGACCTCCCCGGATGCACTGCCGGCGGCCTTCCATGTCCGTCTCGAGGACCCACTGGCCGTGGATGTGCTGGACCCGCTGCGTGAATTACCCCAGGTCACCGCTGTCATTGACCAGGTTGATGATCTCCGCGGTGCCACCGACAACCTGGATTCCATCCGCAACGCCACCTTCCTCATCGCGGCTGTACAGATCCTGGCCTCGATCTTCCTGATTGCCAACATGGTGCAGATCGCCGCCTACAGCAGGCGTGAGGAAACAGAGATCATGCGTATTGTTGGCGCCTCGCGCTGGTACACCGAGGCACCGTTTGTGTTGGAAGCGGTGCTGGCCACGCTCATCGGAGCGGTCCTGGCCACCGCAGGGTTGTTCCTGGGCAAGGAATTGGTGATCGACAAGGCCCTGCGTGGGCTGTATGAATCACAGCTGATCGCCCCGGTGACCACCACCGACATCTGGACCATCGCGCCCGTCATTTCCGGCATCGGAGTGGTCGTGGCAGGACTCATCGCGCAGGTGACATTGAGGTATTACGTCCGCAAGTAGAGGCCCTGCCGTACACTGGTAAGACTATGGCGAAGAAAAAGAAGAAAGTTGATGAGAACAACCAGGTTCTCGCAACCAACCGCAAGGCCCGCCATGACTACCAGATTCTTGACACCTGGGAGGCGGGCGTGGTGCTGGTGGGCACTGAGATCAAATCCCTGCGTGAAGGAAAGGCATCTCTGGTTGATGCTTTTGCCATCATCGACAACGGCGAGGTCTGGCTCCACAGTCTGCACATCCCCACCTATTCAATGGGCAGCTGGACCAACCACACCCCGAAGCGAACACGAAAGCTCCTGCTCAACCGCAAGGAGATCGACTCGCTGATGGGTAAAGTCCGCGATGGCAACCGCACCCTGATTCCACTGAAGCTGTACCTGAAGAACGGCCGGGTCAAGCTGGAACTGGGACTGGCACAGGGTAAGCAGGACTACGACAAGCGCCAGGACATCAAACGCCGCACCGAGGAACGCGAAGTGACCCGCGAACTGGGCCGCCGTATCAAGGGCATCACCGGTTGATGCCCATCCACATCGCGAAGGTTCACGATGTGCTCAAGGGCGCACCGACTCACGGCACCACCATCCTGGTGGATCGGCTGTGGCCGCGTGGTGTGTCCAAAGAGGAACTCCAGCCCGATTACTGGTTGAAGGATGTTGCACCCAGTAGCGAGCTCCGACAGTGGTTCAACCATGATCCGGAAAAGTTCGAGGAATTCAGCCTGAGATACCGGGCCGAACTGGATGATCGCGACGCGGAGGATCTGGACAAGTTGCTGGGTGAGGCCGCCCGAGTGGATGTCACCTTGCTCTATGGCGCCGCCGACCGCGAACACAACCACGCGGTGGTGTTGATGGAATGGCTTAATGAAACACCCTTGCCAAAATAGGGGCGGATGCAGTAACGTGGAGCATCCTGCGGAACTCGCACGAGCCCACCGCAGACAACCAACGGGGCTGACATGGTTTCGACTACGTTGATTGAGCCAGGGGAAGCGTGCCGGTGAAGGCTGGAGACCACCGTGAGCGTCGCAGCAAACCAATAAGCGCCGAGAAGTCTCAGCGCGACTACGCCCTCGCTGCCTAAGTAGCGACCGCGTGTCTGTCAGCCCAGGGATGTTCCTGCCCTGGATCCTGGCATCGACTTAGGAACTTGCTATCCGACCGCGTCAGCGGGGTTTGGATGGGACTCTTACCGCCGACTGGGCTCATCATCCGGAAGTGTTCGTCCTAGCCGGAGGGCCAAGCAGAGATCATAGTGCGAACTGCGCACGGAGAAGCCCTGGCAAAGTAGCGTAGGACCCGGGTTCAATTCCCGGCAGCTCCACCGAGGCCCCCTATCTGTTAATGCAGGTAGGGGGCTTTTCTATCCCTATTTTTTGGGGCTAATCATTCTCTTTGGGCACATTTTGGGCACAATCGTTCTTGAAGATGGTGATGCTGAGTGCATCAGCGATGACATCGAGGTGTAGGGCCAACAAGAGATAAGGGACATCTGTGTCCACCTCACTGACACCCAGTTCTACAACCCACGCGCTTGCAGGTTGTTACAAGGAGCTTAGCTTTCCACCCTCCACATGGAGATAGAAGTCAACAAAAGGCGGCAGAATGCCCAGTAGTTGTTTAGGCCCAAAGCAACGGTGAAGTCTCAGATCCAGCACACTGCAATGCGTGCGCTCATCAAGTTTTTGAGACAGCTTGATTGATCATTCTTCTTACGCTGCTGCTAATCCATACTGCTGCTGATATGCGGTCAAAGCATTCGCCGGTGACAGCCCCTTATTATTACTATGCGGGCGGCGCCGGTTGTGACCTGCCCCTTGATATATTCCATCACCGCTGTCCTAGCCGAGAGATGATTCTTAAAGTCGTAATGGTGATACATTTCGGTCTTCAAGTGTGAGAAGAAATCCTCCGCGACCGGCAGCTCCACAAAAGAGTCCCTCACCTGGTAATTCAGGGGGAGGGGCTCTTCTCATTCCCGTAAGCGCTGGGAAAGCCTTGCACGGCTGAGAGCTATGGACTTTCGCTGATATTCGGCTGCGTTTCGCCGACTTCCTCGACCGGAGGTGCGACCATTCCCGCGACAAAGACCAGCAGGACCGACACGATGCTCAAGTACATCCAGTGACGCTTCACAGGTTTAGGTGGGCGGAGAATACCCATGCCGCGCACCACCGAAGGGTCCGTGGGGCCGAGAAGGAGCGTGAGCTCCTCGTGTGTCCGGAGGCTGTCCATATAGGTATTGCGTGCTTTGGCATCCCGGAAGTTGCAGATGGTCCACCAGATGCCGGGAAGAAGGATGGCCGTTCCGATGATCGCCCCGGCAAGAAAATCGCGGAAGGATCCCATGGTGGGGGACATAATGAGGACCACTCCACTGAGCGCAAAGGAAAGCCAGGCGAGGGCGTTCTTCCAGAAGGGTTGACTGCGGGTGCTTGCCATGTCTGAAGTCTATTGAGTGAGCAGTGATTGAGCGACCGGAGCGCTCTTTCGTTGGTGTGGTGGCCGTAGGGGCAATTGGCTATGCCCCAGAAAATCTAGAAGTAGAAACGGAACTGCCAGGCGGCGGTTGCGGCGATGATGAGCAACCAGACCAATGCGATCACAATCTGGGACTTGTAGAGCCCACGGACGATGCCATTGTCATATCCGCTGTAGGTTTTCACATTCCAGGCGGTGACCGTGACGAACATGATGATGGTGACAGCCCAGACCACCATGCAGTAAGGGCAGAGCGCGCGGATTACGAACATCGACTGATAAGCGAGCCAGTGAACGAAGATGGTGGCTAAGAGCAGACCGATCTCGGCGATGAACCAGAACCATCCGCGGAAGCGTGCTCCAGCGAGGATTCCGGCGCCGATGGCTGCCACTGCTGCGAAACCTGCGATGCCGAACAGGGGGTTGGGGATGCCGAAGGCGGCGGCCTGGCCGGATTTCATCACGCTCCCGCAGGACACGACCTCATTCAGATCGCAGCTGGTGACGTAGTCCGGGTTCTCCAGGAGGATGAGTTTCTCACTCATAATGATGACCGAGCATGCCAGACCGATGAGGCCACCGATGAGCAGCACCCAACCCAGCCATGCAGGTGGGGAGGGAAGGCGTGTCTGAGTGTCCGTGGACACGGGTGCGGAAACTGGTGTGGACACTGGTGTGGACACTGGAAAACCTCCGGCGTGAACGAATAATGCGCCCGTGAACCCACATCAGGGGGATAAGGCTGTGGAGCGCTGTCGGAAAATAAGTGTAGGCGGTGGGGGTGTGGATGAAAGGGGGAGGGGGCAATGTCACAGGGGGCTGGCGAATAATTGGCAGGAATGTGATCGGTGCGGGGTGCAGGGGATATTCGCAATGGTGGGGGAGGGGAGTGGCGGGCGGCCCAGTGTGACTCATCGTCGGGATCGCTTGGATCATAAAGGGGTGAGGGTGTGATTTGAATTGCAAAGGTTTGGCTAAGTTAACTCCCTGTGTTAGCTTTTTGGTTTAGGTACCCTAACCTCAGTAAGTGTCACCTATTATCCGGACGGATGATGGCCGGTGGCATCGCTAGAGGGGTTGTCGTGCTCACGGGCCTACATGGGCCGTACATCATCACAAACTTCGGGGCGTTTCTTTAGGGACGCCTCCCAGAATGCAGAATCCATAAAGGACGTCATGGTTAACACTCGCTTCAAGCTCATTTCCGTCGCAACCGTTGCAGCACTCGCACTTGTCGGTTGCTCTTCGACCGACGACACCTCTTCTGACGGTGCGACCACCTCGGCCGCAGCTGAGGTCATCACCATCGAGGACAACCATGGCACCCAGGAGATCACTTCCGCTGACGCTGTCGCCGCAACTGACAACCGTGCCTTCGAGCTGCTGGATCGCTGGGATGTAGACCTGGTTGCAGCACCGGTCACCCTGGTTCCGTTCACCGTCACCTCCTACAAGGAAGATGCGAACATCGCCGACATGGGTTCCCACCGCGAACCCGACCTGGAGGCCATGGCCGCCGCGCAGCCTGATCTGGTGATCAACGGTCAGCGCTTCGCCCAGTACTACGATGACATCGTGACCCTCGCACCGGGTGCCACCATCGTGGAGCTGGACCCACGTGACGGTGAGCCACTGGATCAGGAACTGATCCGTCAGGTGGAGAGCCTCGGCCAGATCTTCGGCCAGGAAGACGACGCCGCCACCCTGGTTGATGAGTTCAACGAGGCCCTGGAGCGTGCGAAGTCGGCTTATGCTGAGATCTCCGACCAGTCTGTGATGGCCGTCAATGTCTCCGGTGGAAATATCAACTTCATCGCACCATCAGTTGGACGCACCTACGGTCCGATCTTTGACCTGCTCGAACTGACCCCTGCCCTGGAGGTGGAGAACTCCTCCACCAACCATGAGGGAGATGACATCAACGTCGAGGCGATCGCACAGTCCAACCCGGACCTCATCCTCGTCATGGACCGCGATGGCGGCACCACCTCCCGTGATGAGGCTGAGTACACCCCAGCCGAGCAGATCATCACCCAGAGTGAGGTCATGGCCAATGTGACCGCAATCAAGGAGGGCAAGGTCTACATCGCACCTGCGGATACCTACACCAACGAGAACATCATCACCTACACGGAGATCCTCAATGGACTGGCAGACCTGTTCGAGGAAGCTGCGCAGGACTAGTGTCCCCACCGGGGCGAATGGTGGGGCGTCGATAAGCATGCGTGTGGGGCCCTTCAGCCCCCACGCCCGACCCCAGCCGGCAGCCCACGTAGGGGATGAGCTGACAAGAATCCGGAATGGATTTCTTAGGTAAGGCTTGAATATGACAGGCTGTCATATATGAAGCAGGGACGCTAGTTCCTGCTGCAGCAGATTGACAGAAATGATGCTCGGACGTGATGGAGGGCCAGAGATGGTGTTTCTGAGAGTCCGGGCGATAGTGATCAGACCGAGAAGAACACCGCTAGAAACCAGGTAACAACGAATGTTGAACGCACAATCCAGTGCATATCGCAGCAGGAGAGGACGACGCTGATGTCACAAGCCATCAATGCGTCATCGACCGCTGCCGGCGGGACCGAACGAGGTGCCGACGGGCGAGGTAAACGCACCCGCACGAAACTCTTTGACTGGAAACTCCTGGTTGGATTCATCGCGGTGGGTCTGCTGGTTGTGCTGTCGCTGTTCACGGGGCAGTACGACATCTTCGGTGGTGATGACGGCCAGCTGATGTTCGAGGCGGTCCGCATCCCCCGCACAGTGTCACTGATCCTGGCGGGCGCCGCGATGGCCATGTCCGGTCTGGTGATGCAGCTGCTCACACAGAACAAATTTGTGGAACCCACCACCACGGGGACCACGGAATGGGCAGGTCTCGGCCTGCTGGCGGTCATGTACTTCATCCCCGCCGCCACCATCCTGGACCGGATGGTGGGCGCCGTGTTGTTCTCCTTCATCGGCACGATGGTGTTCTTCATGTTCCTCAAGCGTGTGACCCTGCGGTCCTCGCTCATCGTCCCGATCATCGGCATCATGCTCGGCGCCGTGGTCAGTTCCGTATCAAGCTTCTTCGCACTGCAGACCGATATGCTCCAGCAGCTGGGCATCTGGTTCGCAGGATCCTTCAACACTGTGTACCGCGGACAGTATGAGGTGCTCTGGATCATCGTGGTGATCGTGATCGCGGTATTCATCTTCGCGGACCGTCTCACCGTCGCTGGTCTGGGCGAGGAGATCGCCACCAACGTGGGGTTGAACTACAACCGCATGATCCTCATCGGTACCGGCCTGATCGCCGTGGCTACCGGTGTAGTCACCGTCGTGGTGGGCAGTCTTCCGTTCCTTGGCCTGATCGTGCCCAACATCGTCTCCATGTTCCGTGGTGATGATCTCCGTTCCAACCTCCCGTGGGTCTGCCTGACCGGCGTGGCGGTGGTGACGGTCTGTGACCTGATCAGCCGCACCATCATCGCACCGTTTGAGATCCCGGTGTCCGTGGTGCTGGGCATCATTGGTGCCGTGGTCTTCGTTTACCTGATTGTGAGGCAGCGTGGCCGTGGATAAACACATTTCATCTGACCCGACCTACCTCGAGCGCATGGAGACCATGCGTGAATCCTATGAGGTGGAGGGCTACGTCGACGCAGAGCTGGCCAACCCGATCGGATCCAGGCGCTCTTCCGGCGCCTTCCAGACGGCGAGATCCAAGCGCAAATACTGGATCATCATGGCGATGTTGCTGGTCACAGCACTGGCTTTCACCTGGGGATTGATCTGGTACAAGAACCCCATGCCGGTGGGGCACCCCGCATTCGCAGCCATCGCGGAACGCCGCATGGAAGCGGTCTTCGTGATGCTGATCGTGGCCATCTGTCAGGGACTGGCCACCGTGGCCTTCCAGACGGTGACCAATAACCGCATCATCACCCCATCCATCATGGGATTCGAATCCCTCTATACGGTCATCCACACCAGCACGGTGTTCCTCTTCGGTGCGACGGCCCTGTTGGCCACCCGCAATCTGGAGATGTTCGTGGGGCAGCTGGTGGTGATGATCCTGCTGACGCTGACTCTTTACACCTGGTTGCTGACCGGCAAGCGTGGCAACATGCACGCGATGCTGTTGGTGGGCATCGTCATCGGCGGTGGACTGGGGTCGGTGTCCACGTTCATGCAGCGCATGCTCACCCCATCCGAGTTCGATATTCTCTCCGCGCGGCTTTTCGGTTCGGTCAACAACGCCGAGACGCAGTACTTCCCGATTGCGATCCCACTCGTGGTCATCGCGGCCGTCCTCCTTGTCGGATTCTCCAAGACACTCAACGTGGTGGCACTGGGCCGGGATACCGCCACCAACCTTGGCATCAATCACCGCGCAGCATCGATCTTCACCCTGGTGCTCGTTTCTGTTCTGATGGCGGTGTCCACCTCGCTGGTCGGACCGATGACCTTCCTCGGTTTCCTGGTGGCCACCCTGGCCTATCAGTTCGCCGACACCTATGACCATCGTTTTGTCTTTCCCATGGCCGCACTGATCGGATACCTGGTCCTCACCGGTGCGTATTTCATCATGAACCACGTGTTCCGCGCACAGGGCGTTGTCTCCATCATCATTGAGCTGGTGGGCGGCACCGTATTCCTCATCGTCATCCTCAGAAAGGGCAGACTGTGATCACATTAACCAACGTCCGGAAGCAGTATTCCGACGCCGTTGCGATCGGCCCGGTTAACCTTGAGATCCCGGCCGGGGGCATCACCGCACTCGTCGGACCCAACGGTGCCGGCAAATCAACGTTGCTCACCATGGTCGGACGTCTCCTCGGAATCGATGAGGGCGATATCAAGGTGGCGCAATATGATGTTTCCTCCACCTCTTCAAAGGATCTGGCCAAGATCATCTCCATCCTGCGCCAGGAGAACCATTTCGTGACCAAGCTGACCGTGCGTCAGCTCGTGGGTTTCGGACGTTTCCCGTATTCCAAGGGGCGCCTCACGGAGGATGATGAGCTGATCATCTCCCGTTATATCGACTTCCTCAATCTCACCGAGCTGGAAGACCGTTACCTGGATCAGCTTTCCGGCGGCCAGCGTCAGCGCGCTTATGTTGCCATGGTCCTATGCCAGGAGACAGACTATGTCCTCCTTGATGAGCCACTGAACAACCTCGACATCGCGCACTCGGTTGAAATGATGAAGCACCTCGAGCACGCCGCTGAGGAATTCGGTCGTACCATCATCGTGGTGCTGCACGACATCAACTTCGCCGCCCGCTATGCCGACTACATCGTGGCGGTTAAACACGGCAAGATTGAGAAGGAGGGTACTCCGGAAGAGATCATGCGCGATGACATTCTCTCGGATATCTTCAACACCGAGATTCAGGTGATTGAGGGCCCACACGGCAGGATCGCCTGTTATCACTAAAGAAAGACGTAATAGATAGGTCCCGGGGTTCGCTCCCCGGGGCCTTCTTTTTTGCTTGACGACGAAAAACCCGGCCCCCACAGTAAAGAAAGAGCCATCGGGTGAGCTTGGGACTGTCATTTCTAGGGTTTAAAGACGTTCTACCTGCGGATTTGTGAAGAACATGAACCTTGGGTAAATTAATGACCACGCCACCGAGACAGCCGAGAGGTTACAGAGTGGCGAAGACATGAGAAACACTCCAGTTAAGGTTTTTGACTTCTGGCAAGTGAATCTATATAGTCGATCAAGCTGCCAACAGAGACCAACACAATGTGTTGTGTGGATGTGGTGTGTGAATGTTGTTTGAGAACTCAATAGTGTGCCATTTATTTTTTGTTTGTCGTACTATCGCCTCTTTTGGGGTGGTAGTGGTCATGCCGGGTGGTGGGGATGCATATACCCTAACCACTGTAAATAAAGGCTACCAAGGCTGGTCCTTGGTGTCGTTTAATTTTGTGCATGGTTTATTACGATAACACCTGGCCTCCTTCATGCTTTTCCCCGTCAGGGATTTAAGTGGGGGTTGGGAAGAATGTTTTTTTATTAACCATTATTTGGTTGAAACAGCCAGACACGCAGTTCATCTTAGGGTGGGTGTGTGTTGTTTGTTTTGCTAGGTTTTTCAGGCTTTTCACGGCCTTGGAAATTTTGTTTTCATATTTTGTGGAGAGTTTGATCCTGGCTCAGGACGAACGCTGGCGGCGTGCTTAACACATGCAAGTCGAACGATGATGCCCTGCTTGCAGGGTGGATTAGTGGCGAACGGGTGAGTAACACGTGGGTGATCTGCCCTGCACTTCGGGATAAGCCTGGGAAACTGGGTCTAATACCGGATATGACCCCCCTTTAGTGTGGGGGGTGGAAAGCTTTTGCGGTGTGGGATGAGCCTGCGGCCTATCAGCTTGTTGGTGGGGTAATGGCCTACCAAGGCGTCGACGGGTAGCCGGCCTGAGAGGGTGATCGGCCACATTGGGACTGAGACACGGCCCAGACTCCTACGGGAGGCAGCAGTGGGGAATATTGCACAATGGGCGAAAGCCTGATGCAGCGACGCCGCGTGGGGGATGAAGGCCTTCGGGTTGTAAACTCCTTTCGCCAGGGACGAAGCGAATATGTGACGGTACCTGGAGAAGAAGCACCGGCTAACTACGTGCCAGCAGCCGCGGTAATACGTAGGGTGCGAGCGTTGTCCGGAATTACTGGGCGTAAAGAGCTCGTAGGTGGTTTGTCACGTCGTCTGTGAAATCCCGGGGCTTAACCTCGGGCGTGCAGGCGATACGGGCATAACTTGAGTGCTGTAGGGGAGACTGGAATTCCTGGTGTAGCGGTGAAATGCGCAGATATCAGGAGGAACACCAATGGCGAAGGCAGGTCTCTGGGCAGTAACTGACGCTGAGGAGCGAAAGCATGGGTAGCGAACAGGATTAGATACCCTGGTAGTCCATGCCGTAAACGGTGGGCGCTAGGTGTAGGGGACTTCCACGTCTTCTGTGCCGCAGCTAACGCATTAAGCGCCCCGCCTGGGGAGTACGGCCGCAAGGCTAAAACTCAAAGGAATTGACGGGGGCCCGCACAAGCGGCGGAGCATGTGGATTAATTCGATGCAACGCGAAGAACCTTACCTGGGCTTGACATACACCAGATCGCTGCAGAGATGTAGCTTCCCTTGTGGCTGGTGTACAGGTGGTGCATGGTTGTCGTCAGCTCGTGTCGTGAGATGTTGGGTTAAGTCCCGCAACGAGCGCAACCCTTGTCTTATGTTGCCATCACGTGATGGTGGGCACTCATGAGAGACTGCCGGGGTTAACTCGGAGGAAGGTGGGGATGACGTCAAATCATCATGCCCCTTATGTCCAGGGCTTCACACATGCTACAATGGTCGGTACAGCGAGTTGCCACACCGTAAGGTGGAGCTAATCTCTTAAAGCCGGCCTCAGTTCGGATTGGGGTCTGCAACTCGACCCCATGAAGTCGGAGTCGCTAGTAATCGCAGATCAGCAACGCTGCGGTGAATACGTTCCCGGGCCTTGTACACACCGCCCGTCACGTCATGAAAGTTGGTAACACCCGAAGCCAGTGGCCCAACCCGTTTACGGGAGGGAGCTGTCGAAGGTGGGATCGGCGATTGGGACGAAGTCGTAACAAGGTAGCCGTACCGGAAGGTGCGGCTGGATCACCTCCTTTCTAAGGAGCTTTAAATTTAACCCCACGATCAACAGTGTTGATGTTGTTGGGGTGTTGGTGTTGGAACCCGTTCGTGGTTGCCATCAACAAATAATAATCGGGTGGATCATGACCCTGTGTTCGGCAAACAAACCCATACTTGTGGGAAGTAAATATTTGGCATGCTGTTGGGTGTCTGGGATGACATTGGTTATTCCCTTGGGCATTCAGATCAATGAGGATCACCTTGTGTGTGGTTGTTGTTGGTGTGGGTGTTGTGTTGTGTGAGAACTGTATAGTGGACGCGAGCATCTTTATTTTTTGTAAGTTTTATTGTGTATCCGAACGTGGCACCAGCCTTTGTGGTTGGTGTGTTTAGTGTTTGTTTTAAGGGCACACGGTGGATGCCTTGGCATATCAAGCCGATGAAGGACGTGAGAGGCTGCGTTATGCCTCGGGGAGTTGCCAACTAAGCGTTGATCCGAGGATGTCCGAATGGGGAAACCCAGCCGCAGTGATGTGTGGTTACCCGCCGGTGAATATATAGTCGGTGTGGAGGTTGACACGGGGAAGTGAAACATCTCAGTACCCGTAGGAGAAGAAAACAATTGTGATTCCGTTAGTAGCGGCGAGCGAACGCGGATGATGGCTAAAATCTATGTGTGTGATACCCGGCAGGGGTTGCATGTAGGTGGTTGTGGGGTAATGACGATTGTGTTCTGCCGGACACTGGCGTTGCGCATGATGATTAGTGGAAGTGGTGTGGAAACGCCTGCCGTAGAAGGTGAAAGTCCTGTACATGAAGGTCATTGTGGTGATGTGGTTGTTATACCCGAGTAGCAGCGGGCTCGTGAAATCTGCTGTGAATCTGCCGGGACCACTCGGTAAGCCTGAATACTTGATATGACCGATAGCGGATTAGTACCGTGAGGGAATGGTGAAAAGTACCCCGGGAGGGGAGTGAAATAGTACCTGAAACCGTGTGCTTACAATCCGTCAGAGCATCCTTTGTGGTGTGATGGCGTGCCTTTTGAAGAATGAGCCTGCGAGTCAGCGGCATGTCGCGAGGTTAACCCGTGTGGGGTAGCCGTAGGGAAACCGAATCCTAACTAGGGTGTTTTGAGTGGCATGTCTTGGACCCGAAGCGGAGTGATCTACCCATGGCCAGTGTGAAGCGATGGTAAGACGTCGTGGAGGCGCGAACCCACTTAGGTTGAAAACTGAGGGGATGAGTTGTGGGTAGGGGTGAAAGGCCAATCAAACTCCGTGATAGCTGGTTCTCCCCGAAATGCATTTAGGTGCAGCGTTGTGTGTTTCTTACTGGAGGTAGAGCTACTGGATGGTTTAGCGGGACCAACATCTTAGCGACATCAGCCAAACTCCGAATGCCGGTAAGTTAGAGCACAGCAGTGAGACTGCGGGGGATAAGCTTCGTAGTCGAGAGGGAAACAGCCCAGATCGCCGGCTAAGGCCCCTAAGGGTGTGCTAAGTGGAAAAGGAGGTGGGGTCGCGAAGACAGCCAGGAGGTTGGCTTAGAAGCAGCCATCCTTGAAAGAGTGCGTAATAGCTCACTGGTCGAGTGATCCCGCGCCGACAATGTAGTGGGGCTTAAGTACACCGCCGAAGCCGCGGCAATGACATCTTTTTGGTGTTGTTGGGTAGGGGAGCGTCGTGCATGCGTTGAAGCAGCCTGGTGACGGTGTTGTGGAGTGTGTGCGAGTGAGAATGCAGGCATGAGTAACGATTGATGAGTGAGAAACTCATCCGCCGGATGACTAAGGGTTCCTGGGTCAAGTTAATCTTCCCAGGGTGAGTCGGGGCCTAAGGCGAGGCCGACAGGCGTAGTCGATGGATAACGGGTTGATATTCCCGTACCCGAGTGTGCGCGCCCATGGTGAATCAGTGATACTAACCACCCACAAGATCATCTACTGACCTTCGGGTTGGTGGTGGTGGCGTGCGTGGGACCTGATCTGGTAGTAGCTAAGTGATGGGGTGACGCAGTGAGGTAGCCTGAGCCACTTATTGGATTGTGGTGTAAGCGTGTAGAACGAGGTATTGGTAAATCCGTATCTCATTGTGTTCGAGGCGTGATGCGTAGCCCTTTTGGGGTGAATTCGGTGATCCTGTACTGTCGAGAAAAGCCTCTAGCGAGTGCATATTCGGCCCGTACCCTAAACCGACACAGGTAGTCAGGTAGAGAATACTAAGGCGTTCGGGTGAACTGTGGTTAAGGAACTCGGCAAAATGCCCCCGTAACTTCGGGAGAAGGGGGGCCCACACAGGTGACCAGTTTTACACTGTGAGCTGGTGTGGGTCGCAGAGAATAGAGGGAAGCGACTGTTTACTAAAAACACAGGTCCGTGCGAAGACGTTTAAGTTGATGTATACGGACTGACGCCTGCCCGGTGCTGGAAGGTTAAGAGGACCGGTTAGCTGTTAAAGGCGAAGCTGAGAATTTAAGCCCCAGTAAACGGCGGTGGTAACTATAACCATCCTAAGGTAGCGAAATTCCTTGTCGGGTAAGTTCCGACCTGCACGAATGGCGTAACGACTTCCCTGCTGTCTCAACCACAGGCCCGGTGAAATTGCAGTACGAGTAAAGATGCTCGTTACGCGCGGCAGGACGAAAAGACCCCGGGACCTTCACTATAGCTTGGTATTGGTGTTTGATTCGGTTTGTGTAGGATAGGTGGGAGACTTTGATCATGTGACGCTAGTTGTGTGTGAGTCGTTGGTGAAATACCACTCTGATCGGATTGAATGTCTTAACCTTGGCCCATGATCTGGGTTGGGGACAGTGCCTGGTGGGTAGTTTAACTGGGGCGGTTGCCTCCTAAAATGTAACGGAGGCGCCCAAAGGTTTCCTCAGCCTGGTTGGTAATCAGGTGGTGAGTGTAAGTGCACAAGGGAGCTTGACTGTGAGAGTGACAGCTCGAGCAGGGACGAAAGTCGGGACTAGTGATCCGGCACCTACTTGTGGTTGTGGTGTCGCTCAACGGATAAAAGGTACCCCGGGGATAACAGGCTGATCTTCCCCAAGAGTCCATATCGACGGGATGGTTTGGCACCTCGATGTCGGCTCGTCGCATCCTGGGGCTGGAGTAGGTCCCAAGGGTTGGGCTGTTCGCCCATTAAAGCGGTACGCGAGCTGGGTTTAGAACGTCGTGAGACAGTTCGGTCTCTATCCGCCGCGCGCGTTGAAACTTAAGGAAGGCTGTCCCTAGTACGAGAGGACCGGGACGGACGTACCTCTGGTGTGCCAGTTGTTCCGCCAGGAGCAGGGCTGGTTGGCTACGTACGGAAGGGATAACCGCTGAAAGCATCTAAGCGGGAAGCCTGTTTCGAGATGAGGTTTCTTTTGAGGTTCCCTATAGATTATGGGGTTGATAGGCCAGATCTGGACGCATCGTAAGGTGTGGAGGTGACTGGTACTAATTTACCGACACAAACCCTAGTGGTTTGGATATTAACGCAATGTAACAAAACAGAACAATATGATGTTCGCGTCCACTATGCAGTGTCTAGCACAGCACACGTACACACCCCTTGGTGGTGTGTGGCCTGTTGGTTGTGTCGGTGGTGATAGTAGCAGGGAAACGCCCGGTCCCATTTCGAACCCGGAAGCTAAGCCTGGTTACGCTGATGGTACTGCACTCGGGAGGGTGTGGGAGAGTAGGTTACCGCCGACCTAAAACTTAATGATGTAAGAAGAGGAAGGATACACACAAGTGATTGTGTGTATCCTTCCTCTTTTGTTGTTTCTGGGGGTGTGGGTGTGGTGGTCCTGAATGGGGGCCACCACCCCCCTTTTTTTGTTTCTGCTCTGAGGTTGACAGGACTTATGTCTGCCCTGTCTTACCCCATCCAATAGAGTTGCCCGCATGAAGAACAAATTTGTTGTTGATCGTCTCCGTCCCTTCGGTGAGACCATTTTCGCCACCATGACGCAAAAGGCCACGGACGCAGGAGCCATCAACCTGGGGCAGGGTTTTCCTGATGAGGATGGTCCACGATCCATGCTGGAGATCGCAACGCAGCAGATCCTGGATGGCAACAATCAATATTCGGCAGGCAGGGGAGATCCGCTGCTACGGTCTGCGATTGCTGAGGATAGATATAGACGCTTCAAGGTTGAATATGATCCGGGCACTGAAGTTCTGATTACTGTCGGAGCCACTGAAGCGATCTCTGCCTCCGTGCTCGGTCTGGTGGAACCAGGGGAAGAGGTGATCGTCTTTGAACCCTATTATGATGCGTATGCAGCCGCCATCGCTTTGGCCGGTGCAACCCGCGTTGCAGTGCCGCTTAAGGAAGATGGGGACACCTGGGCTCTCGATATCGATGCGCTCCATGCAGCAGTGACCAAGAAAACTGCAATGATCATTGTTAACAGTCCGCATAATCCGACTGGTTCGGTTTTCTCCAAGCGTTCATTGGAGGCCCTGGCGGGCATTGCACGTGCCTATGATCTGCTGGTGCTTTCTGATGAGGTGTACGAGCACTTGACCTTCAACAAGATTGAGCACACCGCGGTGGCGAGTCTCCCCGGTATGTGGGATCGCACCATCACAGTCTCATCGGCGGCTAAGACCTTTAATGTCACAGGGTGGAAAACCGGGTGGGCTCTGGCGCCGGCGCCGATCCTTGATGCCATCATCAGGGCCAAACAATTCATGTCTTATGTGGGGGCCACTCCATTCCAGCCAGCTGTCGCGCATGCTGTTGTCAATGAAAAGCCGTGGATCAATCAGATGCGCAAAAACCTGCAGACCAAGCGTGATGTTCTCTCAGAAGCGCTCACACACGCAGGGGTGAAGGTTCATGCCTCGCATGGCACGTATTTTGTTGTTGCTGATATCGGGAACCGGGATGGGGCGGAGTTCTGTTTTGATCTGATCGAACGGGTCGGGGTTGCGGCCATCCCGGTGCAGGCGTTCGTCGATAATCCTGAACAGTGGTCCTCGAAGGTGCGGTTTGCCTTCTGTAAGAAGGAGGACACGATGCTTGCCGCCGCAGAACGATTCAGGGCAGCAGGGATTCTTTAAAAATCTGTAGCCGTCCAGATTTCAGCATGTGGCACTGAGGACATGATTGGGTGCAGGGAAATCAGGTGAGCATCCAACTCATTGAGATTTTCTGCGATCCTGTACCCCAGGAAAGAGAAAACCGGGAGCGCTGACCAACGTGAATGTGGTGGGCGCTCCCGGTTATGAGCTTTTCTAGAGCTCCAACAGGTTCATGCGGGTTTCCTTGACCTGATCAAATTTGTTGCGGTTCTTCTCCAGCTTGTTCCAGAGGTCGTGGGGGATGGTTTTCTCGGCAGTGCGGACAACATCGGTGTCGGTGGTGCCCCAGGTGATCGGCATGGGGCTGATCTCATCCCAACGCTCCTGATCACGGACGGTACGTCGACCACTCACCGCAACCGCGGGCACCCGCTCACCGAGCTTGCGCTGATGCACACCCAGGCGGGTGACGGTGCGCAGGGCAAGAGCCCAGCGTGGGGGACGGGTCTCATCCACGTTGAGGTTGACCAGTGCCATCAGGACCACATCGCGGGGGTTGATCTCTGCGACCACGGCAGGCACCAGCGGATACTGGTTGTAGAGCGACTGTGCGGAACCGACCTGGCGGGGCAGAATTGGGATCATGATGAAACTGATCAGGGCCATGATGGCCATCATGATCAGCACAATCCAGCCCCAGACGGCACCGTCGGCGAGGTAGTAGAGGCCACCACCGACGGCGAGGAGCACCAGACCGAAGAGCAACGCAGAGACCTGGAGTCGCTTGGTGTCGCGGAGGAATTCGTTGTTCTTTTTTGCGTAGGCTTCATCCACGTCGAAGGAGAAGTTGGGCATTTATTTTTCTTTCTCTGTAATGGGAAATAGGAGATCATCAGCATCGATGATCCGGTAGGCATAACCCTGCTCAGCCAGGAACCGCTGGCGATGGGCGGCGTACTCGGTATCCAAGGTATCGCGGCTGACCACTGAGTAGAAGTGGGCCTCGCCACCATCGGCCTTGGGCCGCAGGAGGCGACCCAGACGTTGGGCCTCCTCCTGGCGCGACCCGAAGGTGCCAGAGACCTGGATGGCCACGGCGGCCTCGGGGAGGTCGATGGAGAAGTTCGCCACTTTGGACACCACGAGCACGGTGAGTTCACCGGAGCGGAACTGATCAAAGAGTTCCCCGCGCTTCTTGTTGGAGGTCTTGCCGTCCACGATGGGGGCGTTGAACTCCGCCCCGAGTTCCTCCAACTGATCCAGGTAGGCGCCGATGATCAACGTGGGCTGGCCCTGGTGCTGTTCCAGAATCTTGCGCACCACACGGACCTTGGTGTGGGCGGTGGCGGCCAGGCGGTAACGGTCGGCTGACTCGGCGGTGGCATAGACCATGCGCTCCGAATCCGTCATGGTGGTGCGGACCTCCACGCAATCGGCGGTGGCGATGAATCCCTGGGCTTCCAGGTCTTTCCAGGGGGCGTCGTAACGCTTCGGGCCGATGAGGGAGAAGACATCTCCCTCGCGACCATCCTCGCGCACAAGGGTGGCGGTCAGGCCCAGTCTGCGCCTGGACTGCAGATCAGAGGTCATGCGAAACACCGGTGCGGGGAGAAGATGGACCTCGTCATAGATGATCAGGCCCCAGTCACGGGAATCAAAGAGCTCCAGGGCCTTGTATTCACCCTTGGTGCGGCGGGTGACCACCTGGTAGGTGGCGATGGTGACGGGACGGATCTCCTTGCGTTCGCCGGAGTACTCACCGATCTCATCCTCGGTGAGGGTGGTTCGACGCAGCAGTTCATCCTTCCACTGTCGGCCAGCGACCGTGTTGGTGACCAGGATGAGGGTGGTTGCCTGGGCACGTGCCATGGAGGCTGCACCCACCATCGTCTTTCCCGCCCCACAGGGGAGGACCACCACGCCGGAACCGCCCTCCCAGAAGGAATCGGCGGCGTGACTCTGATAATCACGCAGTGACCAGTCCTCGGTGTCGGTGGACAGGGCGATCGGGTGCGCCTCACCATCGACATAACCGGCCAGATCTTCCGCCGGCCAACCGATCTTGAGCAGTTCCTGCTTCAGCCGGCCACGCTCAGACGGATGCACCGCGATGGTTTCAGTATCCAGCTGCTGGCCGAGCATCGGCTTGATCTTCTTGTGGCGTGAGATCTCCACCAGGATGGCAGGTTCAGCGGATTCCAGGATCAGGCCGTGTGCGGGATGTTTGTGCATGCGCACGCGACCGTATCGGGACATGGTTTCGGCGACGTCGACAAGCAGTGCCTGGGGCACGGGGAAACGGGAGTAGCGCTCGAGCACGTCGACCACCTGCTCGGCATCATGGCCCGCGGCGCGGGCATTCCACAGTGCCAGCGGGGTGATGCGGTAGGTGTGGATGTGCTCAGGGGCGCGCTCCAACTCCGCGAAGGGTGCGAGCGCGGCGCGGGCGTCACCGGCTGCAGCATGGCCGATCTCAAGTAGTACGGTTTTGTCGGACTGGACGATCAGGGGTCCATCGCCAAAGGCCACGAAATATGTCTCCTATCGATATACAAACCTCCATTATGTCACTGTTTTCCCGTTAATCCACTATCACTTCTGTGATCCTGTGCAGCATGAACCGGTGCACCGAGCCTGTGCTCTCATCGAGGGCATCCACCTGCCCTGCAGTGACCGTCAGCGGTTTAACCACCCGGTGCACCGCCACGCCCTGTTTATCCACAAATCCCAGCGTGACGGATCGGTTGCCCCGCACGGCAGCTTGGAGCACAGCCAGGGTGGGCTGATCGGAAACGGTGCCGGCATGAGCGGCCTCCTCCCGACGGATGGCCGCCACCGCAGCCCGGATGCGGCTCTCATCCAGCTGCGGTTTGGGCCGGGGCTGTTCCGCGGACGGCACGCGCGCCGGTGACGGTGCCAGGCTGAGGCTGGCCCCCAGGGCATCTTCCGCCACCGGTTGCATACCGGCCTTCCTCAGCAGGCTGATCACCTGGAACAGCGATGCCTGTGACACCGCCACGGTGGGCGCGATCTGGCGCAGGTCCAGCTCAGTGGCAGCCTCCACCGCGGTGTGCAGCAGCGCTGGGTCATCAGAACGCAGATAACACATCGCCGGCCCGCCGCGGAGTGTGCCGTGCCTGCGGGCGATATCCCGGAGCAGATACATGACCGACTGGGGAACCTCGGTGGCGCTGTGGTGGGTGAGGAACTCCTCAATGTCGGTGGCCGTCAGTCCCAGGTCCATCGCATGGCGGAAGGTTTTCTCGTTGATGCGGTACACACTGGCCAGCCCCGGGGATTCCAGGTCCGCGAGCTGTTCCATGGTTTTCTGCATCGCAGGTTTCAGTGGCCCCGGGACCATGATGGTGAAATCTGCCTGGACGATGAAATAATCCACGGGTGCCGGAGCCTTGATGGCGGCGGCGAGGTCGTCGACTCCGGGTACGGCACCCGGCGGGGCAGCCACGAGCATCCGGGCGGCGCTGGTGACCCCGCCGTTGGCGACAGCCCCGATCCAGCGGGCCTCATCCAACAGATGTGAGATGGTCTCACCGGTGATGCGGGAGGCAGCCAGCGGGTGGTGGAAGAAGAGATCATCCTCCAAATCGGCCTCGGTGACCCGCGACAGGGATTCCACCACCATGCGTCGGGTCTCCGGAAGGGTGTCGCGTTTGGTGGCGGGACTGAGCAGATGAATCGGTTTATCCTTCTCATCCGCCCGACCCACCAGCCAGGCGGCGAGGTTCTGTGTCCACCAACCCCGCAGAAGCACGGCCAGCTGCTCGCCCAGGGGAGCCTGCAGCCAGTCCCCGGCCAGGTCGGTTGGGGCGATGTAGTCTCCGCCGTCATCGTCCTCGGGCAGAGGATCGGGAACTCCACGGCGCAGCAGGTTGGCTGCCACACCCAGGCTCACGAGACGGGCGATGTGTTCCTCATCCACCTGGAGGGCCTTGGTCAGTCGCGCCAGCACCCTCACCCCGAGGGAGCCCTCCTTCAGGGTGGAGGCGGGGGCGAGGGAGAGGGCGTCGATAAGCATGCGTTGCTGCCGCACCACCTCCAACCCGGCCGCGATACCGGCATCATCCGCACCTGGAATGGCATTGGGTGCCACCGGCACCACACGCCACGCCACCGCCTCATGCCCCTCCAGCACCCTGCGCACCACAGCGGGCAGTTTGACGGTCTGCTCATCCACCCGGGCGAGCAGACCGGCCGTGATCAACTGTGGAATGGGTCGGCCGGGGTCCGCCGACAGCGCGGCGTCCCGCGTCAACCCCAGGCCGCCGGAGGTGACCAGCGTGGCCAGGATCTTACGGTGCCGCGCCGGTAGGGCTTTTATGCTTTGCGACGCCTCCTCAAACGACAACAACGACAGGGAAGCCCCGTGTTCCTCCGGCAGGAGCTGCCAGCTGGTGGGCAGTGTGGACATGGCCTCCTGCATGATCATGAACTGGTCAGTGCCGAAGATCAACGCGCATCCACGCAGCCTGTCGAGTGCCTGTTGAATCTGATCCGTGGTGGGCTTCTCATCGTGGTGGCGCAGTGCGCGCCCCAGGCGTTCCACCACTTCGGGGGCAGTGACGGGGTGGAGCTCCGCGCCTGCGTTGGCTGCGGCCTCCAGAACGGCGAGGTCTAAGGCGTTGAGCTTGTGCATGGCCCGCTGGAGGGAGGCCCGGAGCTGTAAACGCGCAGCAAGGGACCCTATTCCGGGTGGGAGGGGGAGTACGGTGTCGGGTCGGTTTCGGAGGATTCCAGACAGCTGATCATCATCGAGTTGTTCCAACCACCCCCTGAGGGTGGGAACGGGGGAGTCTTTTTTCATGATGTCTACAAGTTTAGGCACAGTTGAGGTGACTTTTGATCGCAGAGTTTGAAAGAATGGGACACATGGCAAATGTAGAGAAGAAGGGGTACGTGGATCCGGCTTGGCCCGATCACGACCCGAGCGAAGGTCACGTAGTCACTGAACTCACCGCGCCGCACGCTGGCGCATCCAGCCCATGGGGAGATGACAACGAGTTCCCGGTTCCTGCCGAGACCGTCGGTTACCTCCACCCATACACCCGCATCAACCGCTAACAGCGGAGCGGACAGCTAAGACAAGCTAAGACAACAGTAGGGAAAACGGTCGGCCAACTCTGACCGTTTTCCCTACTGTTCGTGTTCCCGCTGTCGTTTTGATTGTCAATAAAGCAAAAGGGAGTGCACGTCACCAGGTGACGTGCACTCCCTTTTGTGAGCTCTGTGGATCCGCCGGGTAGGGGATCCTACAGTGAACACTGTTTAGCCGACGACGGACCTGTAGTAGGCCTCGACCTCAGCTGGAATCTGGACACCGTACTGCGCGAGGGTGCCGGCGACAGCACCGTAGACGCTGGTGATGGTCTGCAGGTCGGTGGAGCCGATGGCGATGTTGTTGTTCGCGCCAGCGGTCGCCTGGTACTCAGCGGGGGCCGGAGCCGCTGCTGGTGCCGGTGCCGGAGCTGGTGCAGGTGCGTTCAGGTTACGTGGGGTCGGAGCGGAGTTCAGACCCAGGCGCTGGGAGCAGGCTGGCCATGCGCCCCAGCCCTGTCCGGCGAGGGTGCGCTCGGCAACAGCGATCTGCTGCTCGCGGGTGGCCTGGTTGGCGGTCGGGGCGAACTCGCCGCCGCCGTAGGCACGCCAGGTGGAGGGGGAGAACTGCAGTCCGCCGTGGTAACCGTTGCCGGTGTTGATGGCCCAGTTGCCACCGGCCTCACACTGTGCGAGGCGATCCCAGTCGGAGTCAGGGGCGGCGGAAGCGGCCGGTGCGAAGGCGACTGCGGCTGCGCCGAAGGCCACGGTGGTGGCTGCCATCTTCACGAACGGGGTGCTGGTCTTGGCTGAATGACGTCCCATGAAAAGTTTCCTCTCATTTGTCGCCGTCGAGGTTAGCTGTCGGGTTAGGGCGGAGGATGTGCCCTGCCGGAAGGATCCGGCTTCACCCCAAGGAGTTACCTCCGGTGCCCATGAATGAGCGGGTGGTTTCCCCGTCCCTGTCTGCAATTTCTTCTATTGATATAGAAGCGGTTTATGGTTTTAAGTCCTGCGCACCCGCATAGGAATTTCATCCGCCGGCCCCAGACAGGGTTTGGCGATGAGCCGGAAATGGATGAACTCTCACGGTGCCTGTGGGATACCGTAGACCGAAAGTCACGATTGTGTCACGTTTTTTATGAGAACTTGATTGAGGAATTCTCGCATTCAGTTGGTTCATGCAGGTCAAGGTCAATAAAACCAAGGATATGAACTATGTCACATTTGAGGTAGATCCGTAATGAAACAGGGCGGGATTACGAATTTCAGCCAGACTGAAGCGAGTGTATAATAATTTCTTCGGCCCAATGACAGTTGGGCGGTTCTACTGAGAAGAAAGTGGTGAGGACAAGTGCCCGTCGGAACTGTGAAATGGTATGACGCTGAGCGTGGTTTCGGCTTTGTCTCCAATCCCGGCGAAGAGGACTGCTTCGTGGGTAAGCAGGTGCTTCCCAAGGGGGTCACGGAACTTCACCAGGGTCAGCGCATCGAATTCGATTTCGCTGCCGGACGTAAGGGACCGCAGGCTCTGCGCGTCAAAGTCCTGGAGACCCCACGCCGCCGCCCGCAGCACACCTACAAGCCAGAGGAGCTCAACGGGATCATCTCGGACATGGTCACCATGCTCGAGGGCACCGTCCAGCCCGCTCTGCTGAAAGGTCACTACCCGGACCGCAAGGTGGGGGAGCAGGTGGCGAAGATCCTTCGCGCCGTGGCCAAGGAACTGGAAATCTAGGAATAACACGACAACAAGGCGGGTGGAACCGTGATGATCTACGGTTCCACCCGCCTTGAGCTATCTCGGGGGAGATGGTCTGAAACGTTATTGTTCGACGGTGGTCAGTGACCAGGTCGTGGTGTAGGGGGTTTCCACTCCCTCGTCGTCGGTTCCGATCATGACCGAGGCGATCTCCACCACGATCAGGCGGGGGCGCTCACCGCCCTCCACCAGAGGATCGACGGAACCAGGGACGGTGGCCTCAGTGGTTTCATAGCTGGTGTGGTAGAACTCGTCATTTGCTGCGGGGTCATCATAGATGGTCAGCAGGTACCAGTCGTGATCGTGGATGGTCTCCGGGATGGCCAGGTGGAGTTCCTCGTCCTCACCTACGACAAGCGTGGGGATGTCATTTTCTTCACACTCCACACCAGGCTCGCAGATGCTGAAGGGGAACACCTCAACCTCGCCGGCAGGTGATGTGGCGGTGATGGAGACGGTGTCCGGTTCCGGTTCGGGTCTATCGTTCCACCAGTTCTGGAACACAACGGAGATCACCACCACCACGAGCACTGCCACGAGGAGTGCGCCGATCTGGATGATGTTCTTGGTCTTGGTTCTCCGGCTCGCCATGAGTCCTGATTCTAGCCAGCCTCGATGAACCGGACCTCATAGAGGTCGGGCCAACGCTTGCCGGAGAGGTAGAAACGGTCGGTGCCCGGGATGTGGGCGATACCGTTGAGGACGTTATTAGGATCGGGTTGTGCGTTGTTGGGCAGAACCGAGCCGTCGATGACCGCGGAGACCACACCTGTGGTGGGATCGAAACGGATGATGTCGGTATCCAGGAAAAGATTGGCGTACACCTGGCCGTCAACGCATTCGAGTTCATTGATGGAGGGAACCGGTGTGCCATCGAGTGTGACGGTGATCCTGTCCGATTCCGTGAAGGTGTCGGCATCGAGATGCCGTATCTCTGCGGTGCCGTCAGACATGATCAGGGTGTCCCCCATGGAGCACAGGCCCCAGCCCTCGCCCTCATAAGAAATACGTTCGATCTCTTCGAGGGTGACGGCATCACGTTTGAAGGCGATGCCGGCCTGCCAGGTCAGCTGCCAGACATAATCATCGGCGCGGGTGATCCCCTCGCCGAAGAACCGATCCTCCAGGCGGTGGACATCAGATCGCTCGCCATCAAGGGTAGTGCGGTAGATCTCCGACGTGCCGTACTGGCCCGTGCCCACGATCAGGGTGTCGCCATCAACTTCCAGTCCCTGGGTGAAGGCTGTTTCATCGAAAGGGTGGGTGTCCACGATCTCAGGTACCAGGCGCTGAACCCCGGTGTCATCGATATCATCCGGACCCGTTGGGCCGGGATCATCCACGGAACAACCGGAGGATAGAAGGGATGTGGACAGCAGGGCGGAGGTGAGAAGTTTAGCGAGGGGCATGACCTAGGATTCTAGACTTCCTCAGCCGTATCCCACAGGTAATGGTTCACTTCTGAGAATGTGGGGACAAACGGGGCGACGGGACGCTTCTCCGGAACCTTGAAGGTGCTGCTGTATTCCAGCCATGCCGTCACCAGTTGGATTCCGGTGTAGGAGCTTAAGAACCAGACTTCAGCGCCACGGAGCTCTTCGATGTTGAAACCCTCCGGGCGGGCTTTGGGGGTGGATCCCTGCTTCACCAGGTACTCCAGAACGGGTTCCTCCAGAACGGAGGCCAATGCGCGTTCATGGGTGGAATGGAAGGCCATCTCACCCTTCAACACCAGAAGCGATCCTTCGATGGGACTGATGGCGTGTCCGCGTTCGTCGATAAGCAGACCCGCATCCGCACCACGCCGCCGTGAGGTGGCGAGGGTGCGTGACTGCCAGGCCTGGTCGCGCCCCCTGATGCCGGGCCGCAGGCGCTCATCGCGGTGGCCGTGGACATCCACGGTGAGGGTGGTCTGGAACGGGCGCGGAGGACGGATCTCCACGTTGAATGTATGATTCTCCACCTGGACCGTTGCGAATACATCAGAACCGGCGCCCCTTAAACGCTGGCGGATGTCCTGCTCGTATGTTGAGGCATAGGGGGCGGTGTCGGTCAACCTTCGCAGATGTCCGGAAAAGTAACGGACACGTCCGTTAACCATGTGAAAACTTGTGGTCACCACGGTGCGTAGTTGAACCTTTCCAACTAGGTTTAAGGTCTGGAAGACCTCTATTAAGATAGCCAAACAGTAGCATCGGTAGTATCGCACTGCCTGATCCGGGTCACATTTCACCTCCTACAGCGCTCTGGAGTTGCCTGGGCAGACAAACAGGTGAAACAATTTCTACGCACTAGTAGTACCAACAGTGTCCGCCTGTCACCGGTACTCTCTGCTCTTTTCAGCCAGAAGGGGCACTTGAGCCATGTCACCGCCGGAATCATCAGGCGGGTGCCACTCAGATCGTTTTCCATGCGCCTCGGTGAGGTGCTCCACAGACATAGAAATCAGGTTTGCGGTTATGACGTCGAAAAATGCAACGGATACCAGGGGCACCCTGGACCGTTATTTCATGATCTCCGAACGGGGATCAACGATCGCCACGGAGATCCGCGCAGGTGTGGTCACCTTCTTCGCAATGGCCTACATCATCATCCTCAACCCGTTGATCCTGGGCACCACCGAGGATATTAATGGCGACACCCTCGGCATTCCCCAGGTGGCCGCGGTGACCGCTCTGGCCGCAGGTGTCATGACCATCGCCTTCGGCATGATCGCGAGGTACCCCTTCGGTATCGCCGCCGGCCTCGGTCTCAACACCATGGTGGCTGTCACCCTCGTTGCGGGTGAAGGTCTGACCTGGCCCGAAGCAATGGGCCTGGTGGTTCTCGATGGTGTGGTGATTGTCATCCTGGCGGTATCCGGGTTCCGCGTCGCGGTTTTCCGTGCCATCCCGCCATCAATGAAAGCCGCCATCAGCGTGGGCATCGGCATGTTCATCGCCATGATCGGCCTCGTTGATGCCGGTTTCGTCCGCCGTATCCCAGATGCGGCAGGCACCACGGTCCCGGTGGTTCTCGGAATTGACGGCTCCATCGCGTCCTGGCCAACCCTGGTCTTCGTGCTCGGCGTACTTCTGTGTGGCATTCTCGTGGTTCGTAATGTCCGAGGGGGTCTGTTCCTGGGCATTCTGGGCACCACCCTCCTGGCCATCATCGCTGAGGCCATCTTCGGTGCCGGCCCGTCCTTCGAAGATGGTGAGCCCAACCCCGAGGGATGGTCCCTGGCTGTTCCGGGAATTCCCGACTCCTTCGGAGGGATGCCTGATCTGTCCCTGGTGGGTGCCGTTGATCTGATCGGTGCATTCTCACGGGTCGGTGTCCTCGCCGCCACGCTACTGATCTTCACCCTGGTCCTGGCCAACTTCTTCGACGCCATGGGCACAATGACCGCCCTGGGCAAGCAGGGCAAGCTGACCGACGAGGACGGTAACCTCCCGGATATCAAAAAGGCACTGGTGGTGGAGGGAGCAGGTGCCATCGTCGGCGGGGCGGTCTCCGCGTCCTCCAATACGGTGTTCGCCGATTCCTCCGCGGGTGTCGCTGACGGTGCCCGCACCGGCCTGGCCAATATCGTCACCGGTTCCATGTTCCTGTTGGCGATGTTCCTCACCCCGCTGTATGAAATCGTCCCGATCGAAGCTGCAGCACCGGTTCTGGTCGTCGTGGGAGCGATGATGATGGCACAGGTCCGGGACATCGATTTCTCCAAGTTCTACATTGCCTTCCCGGCCTTCCTCACCATCGTCACCATGCCTTTCACCTACTCCATCGCCAACGGCATCGGCGTCGGCTTCATCCTGTACACAGTGATGTCCGCGGCAGCAGGAAAGGGCAAGCAGGTTCACTGGCTGATGTGGCTGGTTGCCGGCCTGTTCGTGGTGTTCTTCGCCATTGATCCGATCATGGACGCGGTGTCCTGACGATGACAGCTGCGAACCGGGTCACCGTCTCCGATCCCGCGGACTCCCGCCTGGATGATATCCGCGACCTCAACCGCTCCGATTCCCGCCCTGATCTCCCCGGTGGCAAGGGACTGGTTATCGCGGAGGGCCCACTGGTGATCAGCCGACTCCTGGAATCCAGGTTCCCGGTGCGTGCCCTGATCGGTTTCCGGGCGAAGCTGGATGCTTTCCTGGCGGAGCACGAGGTGGGGGACGTCCCCATCTATGAGGTGACCCGCGAGACACTGGCTGAGGTCGCCGGATTCGACATGCACCGGGGTCTTCTGGCTGCCGCGGATCGGGTGCCTGAACCCACGGTGGCCGATGTGCTGAACGGCGCACGCACCGTGGTGGTGCTCGAAGGTGTGGGTGATCACGAAAACATCGGATCAATGTTCCGCAACGCCGCCGGCATGGGCGTGGATGCCATTCTGTTCGGTAATGGTTGTGCTGATCCGCTCTACCGCCGTGTGGTGCGTGTATCCATGGGGCATGTCCTCCGCCTCCCATACGCGCACCTCGACGGCAGTTCCACCACCTGGCAGCGGTCGTTGCAGGAACTCAGCGAGGCCGGTTTCCACCTCGTCTCCCTCACTCCGGATCCGGCTGCGGTGCACCTCGAGGATGCACTGGAAGGCAGGGAAAAGGTGGCGCTGCTCGTCGGTGCGGAAGGACCGGGGCTGACCGAGCACGCCATGCGTGCCACCGATGTCCGTGCCCGCATCCCCATGGCACCCGGCACCGACAGCCTCAATCTGGCTACCTCTGCTGCCATCGCCTTCTATGAACGCGATCGTTCGCAGCGGCCACGGAGCTGACTTCGTGCCCTGCCCCTACTTCTCTTCGGGGGTGTCGGTGTAGAGATCATCACCGGGGCGGGGCCGCGGTTCAGGACGCTTTGAGTCAGGGTGGTCAGTGTAGCCAGAGTGGTCTGGGCGCTCTGATTGGGGGGTTCCACCAGGCTCTGAGACACGACCAGTGGGTGCGGTCCGGTCCGTGTGACGGAGTTTCTCCGCCATGGTGGAACCTAGCTCGCGTCCGGCCCTGAAGAGTGTTTTCCCCAGACTCTGCGCGGAGCGGGCCACCTGCTTCGCGCTGGTGGAGGCACGGCGGGGGACCACGCGGTCAGGGGTGTCATGGCGTTCATAGTCGTCATAGTCGGAGGATTCCCGGAAGCCGAGTTTCTCAGCCGAGCTCTGGGTGAGGTCATCCACGGTGCTGATCGTGGGCCGGGGCCGGGGCGTGGAGATCCTGGGTTCTGGGCGGCCATCCACCGCGAAAGCCACCACGTTGATATCCGGGGAGCTGGTCACGTCGAAACCCAACCAGGCGCGTTGCGCTTCCTTCACCAGTTCGATGGGATTGAAGGGAAGGGACAACGGTGATCTCCGTTCACCCATTTTTCCTGCCCAGTACGGGGTTTCGAAGCCGCCGGGAACTCCGACGTCCTCAAAGACCCGTTCCTCCCGTGCGATGAATGATCTTTTCACCGTTCCGCCTTTGAGGTGGGCGAATCCGCCGAGGGTGGTCTCGTCGTTGACGGCGAAAACATAGACTTCGGATGCCGGGATCGAGTTGAGGATCCGGGGATCAAGTCGGCTGAGTGAGGTGACATCCTCCAGAGCGGTCTGGAGGATGGTCACTCCGGGGAAGCCGGCGATGTAGAATTCATTCGCCGATGCCGGGACAGACCTGTTCAGGGAGAACTGTCCGATCGGTGTGATGGGCCATGAGGGATTCAACTGGGCCAGGTACTTGCGGCCGAATCCCCTGTCTGCACGGGGTCCTGAACGGATAATTGCCTGCGGATCAGCTGCCGTCACAAACCAGAAGGTGACGATCGCCGCATTCTCTCCCAGCTGTCGGGGCATGGGTCATCAGTCCTATTTCTTCGGGCGCCGGGTATTGGCGCGAACTCCCAGGAGAACATCTTCCCAGTGCGGTGTGACCGCCTTGCGCCGCCTGTTGCGGGGCGCATCCTCTGCGCCCGGCTCCGGAGCGGATCCATCACCGGGGTCATGCTCCGGGCCGTCTCTGTGATCCTGCGTGGACTCCTGGCTGGAGCCATCAGTGGTGTCTTCGTTGCCTGAGCTCTCGCCGTGAGGCTCGCTGTCATCCCAGGAATCGCCTGAGTGATCTCCATGGTCACCTGCGTACTGCTGCCCGCCGCCGATGGACGTGAGTGTGCGTACCGGCTGGATGAATTCAGGGTCGATGAGATCGGCGGCAACCGGGGTGCGGGGGTCTGAGGTGGGGGAGCTGGTGTTGTGTAGGTTGAGGGACCATTCCGCGTGGTTGTCGCTCAGGCCGGCCTTCCAGTCGACCCGCACGATCCACTGGTTGGAGGCGTCACGGTAGGCATCCCACCTGGCGGTGGTCAGATCATGACCGCGGGTGGCGAAAGCCGTGGCGAGGATCTCCCAGAGGGTGAGCTTGGCCGGACCGTTCTCCCGCACGGGGTGGGATTGTTTCGCAAGCTCCGCGATGCGGGCGCGTTCCAGGAGAACCGGGTGGGCATAGGGCTCGATGCGTGCCTCGGTGACACCGTTCTCCTCCGCCAGTTCTACGATGGTGGCGCCGGATCTGATTCGTGCCTGGATCTCACGCGGTGGCATGGTCAATGGTGCGCTGATCCTTGGATCAATCTCCCGTTCCTCGCGGGGGTGTCGCAACGGGGTTGCACCGGCGCTGGGAGTGGGAACAGCCGGGGAGTCCCCTGGTGTGCCGGCAGCTCCCTCAACCCGGTCAGTGCCGCCTTCAGCGGCCTCCGCTCCGGTTTCCGCTGCGGGGGCAGTCACATTCTCCCCGGTGTGGTCCTCGCCATCGACGGAGGACAAGCTGGGGGTCGGACCGGTGGCCACGGTGTAGGAGCCTCGTTCCGTGCCACCGGAAGTTTCGCTGCTGTTGTGGGACCAGTCCCGTCCGGCCAGATCCTCGTCGGCCGCAGGCCTGATGCCGGACACGATCGCGCGGAGATCGTCGGTGACTGCGATGAAGAATTCCTCGGCGCCGTCCTCAGCAGAGGACTTGAATACCAGCGATGATTCGGTGGAATCACCGCTGACCAGGAAAATTTCCCGCATGTTGACTCCTTTAGCTTCACATAATGAAGGTGGTGACGGTGATGGCAGTTGTGCGAACGGTGGTGAACCGGACCGCTCCTTAGGGTATGACCACCGCGATGTATTGCCCAAGCTTAACGAAAAAACGCGCTGTCCCGTGCCAAGGGGTCAGCGCGTCTCATCAAAGTTGCAACAAAGGGTGCAGCTTCAGGGGGTTATTTCTTGGCGAATCCACCATCGAGGATGTGGTCGATGGCCTTGGTCAGCTTCTCCACGTCGACGGTGTCGATGGCTGGGAACATACCCACGCGCAGCTGGTTGCGGCCCAGCTTGCGGTAGGGCTCAACATCCAGGATGCCGTTGGCACGCAGGATCTTGGCCACCACGGCGGCGTCGATGGAGTCATCGAAGTCGATGGTGCCCACCACGAGGGAGCGCTTCGCGGCGTCGGCGACATACGGGGTGGTCTCCCCGCGTGCCTCGGCCCAGTTGTACAGGGTGGAGGAGTTGGCGGTGGTGCGGGCGACCATGCCGTCCAGGCCACCGTTCTCGTTCATCCACTTAACCTGGTTGTCCAGCATGAGCAGGGTGCTCACGGCCGGGGTGTTGTAGGTCTGGTTCTTCAGGGAGTTGTCCACTGCGGTCTGCAGGTTGAGGAACTCGGGGATGAAGCGGTCGGAGGAGTTGATCTTCTCGATGCGCTCCAGGGCGGCCGGGCTCATGGCGGCGAGCCACAGACCACCGTCGGAGGCGAAGCACTTCTGAGGGGAGAAGTAGTAGACATCGGCATCCTTCATGTCCACCGGAAGGCCGCCGGCACCGGAGGTGGCGTCGATGGTGACCAAGGATCCCTCGGAGCCTTCCGGGCGGACGATGGGGACCATCGCGCCGGTGGAGGTCTCATTGTGGGCCCAGGCGATGACGTCGGCACCCTCGAAAGCCTGTGGCGCCGGGGCGTCCCCTGGTTCCGCGGTGACCACGGCTGGCTCATCCAGCCATGGGGCCAGCTTGGAGGCCTTGGCGAACTTGGAGGAGAACTCACCGAAGGACAGGTGTCCGGACTTCTTCTCGATCAGGCCGAAGGTTGCGGCATCCCAGAAAGCGGTGGCACCACCCAGGGAGAGGATGATCTCATAGCCCTCAGGCAGGGAGAACAGCTCGGACAGGCCGTCGCGGACAGAGCCGACGACATTCTTCACTGCTGGCTGACGGTGGGAGGTGCCGATGATGGAGGATGCACCATCAACGATCGCCTGGATCTGCTCGGAGCGGACCTTGGACGGGCCGCAACCAAAACGTCCGTCGGCTGGAATGAACTCGGAGGGCAGGGTGGGGAAGTCGGTCATGTCTTCGGGCAACTTTCTGCGCTTGGAAGTGGGGCTTGAGTGTGAGGTCGCGTAGCGGCCATCGCCTTTATCTGACTTGATCACTATAACCGTATGCCGTCGGGAACCAGTTGAATGCATCCCGGATGGGCGCACACCGGTGGCGGCGTGCACCGCCCGTTGTGGTGTGCAACGGTGCTTTTCGACGTGTTCCCACACCCACTGCAGTATTAGCGGTATGTGATCTATCACCATAATGGGGGTACTGCGGGAGGTGATGTGAAAAATGTTTCCCAACGCTGCGAATATCCGTTGTAGATGGGTTTTCTCTGCTGGGTCTACGTGGGGAAGGGGGAAATATCCGCTTTAATGTCATGCACATCACAAACTTTGCTAAACTGTGCCATGCTCCACTTGGCGTGACGGAAACGTGGTCTGGAAATGCGGGAAACACTCCTGGATTCACGGCTTCGAAAGATATGACGAAACATAATTCCATAGCAGGAAGACGGCACAATCCCAGGCGTGACCGCACTCACTGATATCGGTGGGTGTGGGTGGCCGGGAGTCATGGGGATCCAAGTCTGTAGAGGGGGGAAGTGGCCTTCTACCGGGATATGGCTAAACGGCAATCGTCGGTATAGCGTGTAAAACGGACCAGTTTGGAAACTTTTGTGTCGCGCGACAACAATCTCACTACACGTGATACGTCCGACCTGGTTTTATAATCTGGTACCTTCCCGCAATCCGAGAAGTACCGACTAAAAAAGTTTGAAAGGGAAATCGTGGCTACTGATAACAACAAGGCTGTACTGCACTACCCCGGCGGCGAGTTTGAGATGGACATCATGGAGGCCACCGAGGGTAACTCCGGTGTCGTCCTGGGCAAGATGCTGTCTGATACCGGCCTGGTGACCTTTGATCCGGGCTATGTGAGCACCGGCTCCACCGAATCCAAGATCACCTACATCGATGGTGATGCAGGCATCCTGCGTTACCGTGGCTACGACATTGCGGATCTGGCAGAGAACGCCACCTTCAATGAGGTTTCCTACCTCCTCATCAACGGTGAGCTACCAACCCCGGAAGAGCTCCATAAGTTCAACGACGAGATCCGCCACCACACCCTTCTGGACGAGGACTTCAAGTCCCAGTTCAACGTGTTCCCACGCGACGCCCACCCAATGGCAACCCTGGCATCCTCGGTGAATATTCTCTCCACCTACTACCAGGATCAGCTGAACCCACTGGATGAGGCACAGCTGGACAAGGCAACTGTCCGCCTGATGGCGAAGATTCCCATGCTGGCCGCGTACGCTCACCGCGCACGCAACGGTGCTCCGTACATGTACCCGGATAACTCCCTCAACGCACGCGAGAACTTCCTGCGCATGATGTTCGGTTACCCAACCGAGCCATACGAGATCGATCCGATCATGGTCAAGGCTCTGGACAAGCTGCTCATCCTGCACGCTGACCACGAGCAGAACTGCTCCACCTCCACCGTCCGCATGATTGGTTCCGCACAGGCCAACATGTTCGTCTCCATCGCCGGTGGTATCAATGCACTCTCCGGCCCACTGCACGGTGGTGCCAACCAGGCTGTTCTCGAGATGCTCGAGGAGATCGCCGCCAACGGTGGCGACGCCACCGACTTCATGAACCGCGTGAAGAACAAGGAGCAGGGTGTCCGCCTCATGGGCTTCGGACACCGCGTGTACAAGAACTACGACCCACGCGCTGCGATCGTCAAGGATCTCGCACACGAGATCATCGATCACCTCGGTGGCGACCCACTGCTGGATCTGGCTCTCAAGCTGGAGGAAATCGCACTCAACGACGAGTACTTCATCTCCCGCAAGCTGTACCCGAACGTGGACTTCTACACCGGCCTGATCTACCGCGCCATGGGCTTCCCACAGGACTTCTTCACCGTCCTGTTTGCCATCGGCCGCCTTCCAGGCTGGATTGCACACTACCGCGAGCAGCTCGGTGCCCCTGGTGCCAAGATCAACCGCCCACGCCAGATCTACACCGGTGAGACCGCACGCAAGATCATTCCCCGCGAAGAGCGCTAAAACCTAGATCACGCTACCTTCGTGCACTCAGCTTCGGCCGGAGCCCATGAATCTGTCATAATGACAGGCGATGGTTCCGGCCTTCGCTGTGTCCGGAGCCAAAAATTTCACGATCTTTCAAGGAGTATGTGAACCACATGGAAAAGCCACAGATTGACGCCCAGTCCGGTCCAGCACCGGAAGACCTGGTCATCGAGGACATCATCGTGGGCGAGGGTGCTGAGGCACAGCCCGGAGGTGTCGTCGAGGTCCACTACGTCGGCGTTGACTTCGAGACCGGTGAGGAATTCGACTCCTCCTGGGACCGCGGACAGTCCGTACAGTTCCCCCTCAATGGACTCATCGCCGGCTGGCAGGAAGGCATCCCGGGCATGAAGGTCGGCGGACGCCGTCAGCTGACCATCCCACCGGAGGCCGCTTACGGCCCAGAGGGCAGCGGACACCCCCTGTCCGGCCGCACCCTGGTCTTCATGATCGATCTGATCAGCGCATAACTGATGTCTTAGTTCAGCTCAGCCAGGCGCTCATAGTGCCTGAAGCGCTGTTCCCGACCCACCCTCTCCGGATTGGTTTCCAATTCGTGGAGGGTGTTGTCGATTGCAGCGACAACCTCGCCCACGAAATCATCGGTTTCAGCAATCAGCCCGTCAATGATGCCGGATCCCAGCATCGCATGGGCTGATACCCCCTGCCGCTCCATCATCTCCGGCGCATGGGACGTGTCGCGGTAGATGATCGCGGACGCCCCCTCCGGTGGGAGCGGGGACAGCCACGCGTTCTCCGCCGCCAGCACGCGGTCAGCGGGCAACATGGCGAGCGCGCCGCCACCACAGCCCTGGCCGAGGATGACGGAGACGGTGGGCACCGGAGCGTCGACAAGCTCTCCCAGGGTGCGGGCGATGGAGCCGGCCATGCCCTTCTCTTCTGCATCGCGGGACAGTTCCGCGCCGGGGGTGTCGATGATGCTGACGATGGGCAGCTGGAGTTCCTTCGCCAGCGAAATACCGCGGCGTGCGAAACGGAGTGCGGCCGGGCCCAGTGGCAGGTGATGTCGATCCTGCCCGATGAGCACCACGGGCCTCCCACCGATACGGGCCAGGGCCACCGTGGTGGCCTGGGAGACACGCCCGTCGCCTGTGCCGGAGAGTTTGATTACGTTGTGGCCAAGGTGGTCAACCAGGTCAACCATGCCGGCGCGACCGGGTTCGCGTGTTTTGACAATGGCCTCCCAGGCACTGCGTGGGCCGCTAGGTGCGGCCAATTCGCGGGGTGTGCTTGGCGACGCCTGACTCAACACCCTCATGATCTTCACCACGGCGGCACGCAGCTGGGTGGGGGAGACCACGCCATCGATGACCCCGTGCTCCGCCAGATTCTCACCCGTCTGCACACCATCGGGCATGGGGGTGCCTGTGGTCAACTCCACCACGCGGGGGCCCAGGAACCCCAGGAGTGCATCCGGTTCCGCAAAGGTGAAATGTCCTGCCGAACCCCAGGATGCCATCACGCCACCCATCGTGGGATTGCGCAGATATACCAGGAAAGGGAGGTGGGCATCCTTGTGGCGGTACACAGCGGTGGTGATGGAGATCATCATGGTGAAGGCCGGGGTGCCCTCCTGCATGCGCGTACCACCGGAGGCCGGAGAGATAAGCAGCGGGAGACGCTCCGCAGTGGCCCGGTGGATGGCCTGGATGAGACGCCGGGAGGTGGCTGCCCCGATCGATCCACCGAGGAAGGCGAACTCAGAGAGGATGACCGCCACCCGGGCACCATCGACGGTGCCCTCACCGGTGATCACTGACTCATCAACCCCTGACTTCTCGCGGGCGCGGGCCAGGGCCGCACGGTAGTCATCATCGATGTCCCCGTATTCCGGTGGGGTGTCCCACGAAGAAAAGCTTCCATCATCCAAAACCTGTGCGATCAGATCCTTCGCTGAAGTGCGTGTCATGTTTTAAACACTATCGGCTCAAGAGGGGTCAACTCGGGTGAAAACAGCGTTTCGCCACCGGATGGGGTGGTGTTGAATGGGGTTTATGGCCAACAATGATGTTTTTGTCCCGACCTTGACCCTCGCCGATGGCTCCGAGATCCCACAGATCGGTCTGGGCACCTGGATGCTCCATGGCGATGATGCCTATCGGGTGGTCCGGGCAGCGTTGGAGATGGGGTATCGGCACATCGATACGGCCACGCTCTATGACAACGAGGTGGAGGTGGGCCGCGCCATCGCGGATGCCATCCGGGCGGGGGAGGTGACCCGGGAAGAACTCTTCATCACGTCCAAGGTATGGAATGACGATCAGGGTCGGGAGAAGGCGCAGAAGGCATTCCAGACCTCACTGACTCTGCTGGGTCTGGACTATCTGGATCTCTATCTGGTGCACTGGCCGTGCCCGCAGAGGGGACTGTACAACGAGACCTTTGAGGCGATCGCGACCATCCAGGGACTGGGGCAGGTGCAATCCATCGGGGTGGCGAACTTCTACGAGGAGGTGATGGAGGATCTGGTGAGCGCGACCGGGATCGTGCCGGCGGTCAACCAGGTGGAACTGCATCCGGGATTCAGTCAGGCTCCCTTGCGGGCCCTTCATGAGCGACTCGGAATTGTCACCACCGCGTGGGCGCCCCTGGCGCGGGGTGATGTGCTGAACCATTCGGTGATCACCGGGATCGCGCAGGAACATGGGGTGAATCCTGCCGCGGTGGTTCTGCGTTGGCTGGTGCAATCAGGGTTGGTGGCGATCCCTAAAACGGCTCATCGTCAACGGCTGTTGGAGAATCTCAATGTCAATAAACTCACTCTTTCGATTGATGAGGTTTCCAGCCTCACAGCCATGGATCACGGTGGGGGATCGGGTCGCCTATACACTGATCCACGGAATTTTCCTGTTTAAAATTCCCAAGATTAACCAAAATCACCTTCTGTGAAGCCCGTTAACTATTGCAAGCAGAGGTTTGCAAAAATAACAAAGGCACGCGAGGGTGCCCTTTTGGGGGTAGATCGTAAATCGCTATAAAGGCTGGTCAATGCATTTGACTGGGGGGTCGGGTGTGAAAATTTGGGAAAACTTTAACGAATCGCTATCGCATTGCAATGTGAGTTAGGTAACTTCACATTCACACGTTTAGCTGTGATCGACAACATACTTCGCGGTCGTGGGCCAGACGTTTGAAGAACATTCAGTTACCAGGAAAGCCGGCACTTTCCGAGGTAACCGGTTACCAACTCCCTGCTCGAGGGATATGAAAGCGAGATGAATTTCCAGTGAGTGCAGAACCTACTATCCGGGAGCGTCGCCAGCCGACTGCTCAAGAATTCCGGGCGATGCAAGAGAGTAAGGAATTCGGCGAACTCCGAAGCAAATTCCGCTCTTTTGCATTCCCCATGACCGTTGCCTTCTTCGTGTGGTACATCGCCTACGTTCTGATCGCGACCTTTGCATCAGAGTGGATGTCCACTCCTGTGTTTGGTTCCATTAACGTCGGCCTGCTCTTCGGGCTCCTTCAGTTCCTCACCACATTCGTGATCACCTACGTCTACATCATGTTCGCGAACAAGAACCTGGAGCCACGTCAGGCTGCGATCCGCAAGAAGATGGAAGGTTAATCCATTATGAATTCCACTATCCTCCTCGCTCAGGAAGCGACACCAGAAGGTGTCGGTAACCCGATCCTCAATATTGCGGTCTTCGTCGTCTTCATCGTGGTCACCATGACCGTGGTGATGCGCGTGGGCAAGAGCTCCGGTGAATCCACCGACTTCTACACCGGCGGCGCGTCCTTCTCCGGTACTCAGAACGGTCTGGCCATCGCAGGTGACTACCTGTCCGCTGCGTCCTTCCTCGGAATTGTCGGTGCCATCGCACTGAACGGTTATGACGGATTCCTCTACTCCATCGGCTTCTTCGTCGCCTGGCTCGTCGCCCTGCTGCTGGTTGCTGAGCCACTGCGTAACGTCGGCCGCTTCACCATGGCGGACGTGCTCTCCTTCCGCCTCAAGCAGAAGCCGGTCCGTGTGGCCGCAGCCTGTGGCACCCTGGCCGTCACCCTCTTCTACCTGATCGCCCAGATGGCTGGCGCAGGCTCCCTCGTGTCCGTTCTACTCAACATCCACGAGTTCGTCTGGCAGGCCGTTGTGGTCGCCATCGTCGGCGTGGTCATGATCGCCTACGTTCTCCTCGGCGGCATGAAGGGCACCACCTACGTCCAGATGATCAAGGCTGTCCTGCTGGTCGGCGGCGTTGGCGTCATGACCGTATTCACCTTCTGGAAGGTCCGCGGCGGCATCTCCACCCTCCTGGATGAGGCTGTTGCCACCCACGCTGTCTCCGACAACCTCGCCAACAAGGGCTATGAGGCCACCCAGATCCTGGAGCCAGGCCTGCAGTACGGTGCGAACCTGACCAGCCAGCTGGACTTCATCTCCCTGGCCATCGCACTGGTCCTGGGTACCGCTGGTCTGCCACACGTTCTCATGCGCTTCTACACCGTTCCTACCGCTCTCGAGGCACGTAAGTCCGTTACCTGGGCCATCGTCCTCATCGGTGCCTTCTACCTGATGACCCTGATCCTGGGTTATGGCGCGGCAGCACTCGTTGGTCCGGACCGCATCCTCGAAGCACCGGGCGCACAGAACGCAGCTGCTCCACTGCTGGCATTCGAACTCGGCGGCTCCATCTTCATGGCGCTGATCTCCGCGGTTGCCTTCGCCACCGTTCTCGCCGTGGTTGCAGGCCTTGCCATCACCGCCTCTGCAGCGGTCGGACACGATATCTACAACGCTGTTCTCCGTGACGGCAAGTCCACCGAAGCTGAGCAGGTCCGCGTCTCCCGCATCACCGTTATCGTGATCGGTATCATCTCCATCGTCCTCGGCATCCTCGCGATGACCCAGAACGTCGCCTTCCTGGTCGCCCTGGCCTTCGCTATCGCAGCGTCCGCCAACCTCCCGACCATCCTGTACTCCCTGTACTGGAAGAAGTTCAACACCACCGGTGCAGTCGCCGCCATCTACACCGGCCTGATCTCCGCACTGCTGCTGATCTTCTTCTCCCCGGCGGTTTCCGGCACCGATACCTCCATGGTTCCGGGCGCGGACTGGGCTATCTTCCCACTGAAGAACCCAGGCATCATCTCCATCCCACTGGCCTTCATCGCCGGTTATATCGGCACCCTGGTTGGTAAGCCTGACAACATGGATGACCTGGCAGCTGAGATGGAAGTTCGTTCCCTCACCGGTGTCGGTGTTGAGAAGGCAGCTACCCACTAATCTCCCGCTCAAGGTTGTGATCTGATTCCAGATCCTTCCGCACACACTGGAAACCACCGCTGTTCCTGTTTCATACGGAACAGCGGTGGTTTCTGCATGTACTAGGATAAGTCGGCGTGTCAACTTCTTCTCAGGTTCACCGCGGGTGGCGGCTCTCCACCTTTATGCTGGTCGCCGTCATCGCGGTGGTCGGTCCCTTCCTGATCCTCCCGGAATCTGACGATCAGCAGCAGGGGAGTGCTGCCAGTGAGGATGCGCCCACCCGGAAGGCGAGCGCGGGCTCTGATGTCACCGGCCATTCTGAGTACTCCAGCTTTGTAGAGAACTCCACCGGTTCACAGGTGTCCTTTCTCAGCTTGAACGATGATTTCCGCACCGGCACCGCGACAGAACGTTTCGCCCGTCCTGCGCTGAGCCTGAGCAAGCTCTATATCGCGGACTATGTGTTCGAACACGGCGACCTGGATGAGAAGTATCTCGCGGTGGATATGGTGAGCACCTCCTCTGATTCCTCTGCGGAGGTGCTGTTTGATGCTTATCCGGAGGCCATCGACGCCACCGCGGACAAGTACGGGCTGCTGTCCACCAGGGGAGCGGAACGTTGGGGTTATTCAGTCACCTCAACCTACGATGTGGTCAAGTTCCTGGCTGCCCTCATTGACAAGGATCCCACCTCACCGATCCTGGTGGCCATGGCGGCTTCGGATCCGGTTGCAGCGGACGGCTATGAGCAGAACTGGGGGACCTATGTGCTGCCCGGGGTGATCGGCACCAAATGGGGTTGGTCGGATGATCGCCAGCTGCATTCCTCGGTGTCTTTCGGGGAGGGCTTCGTGGTCGCGGCCGCAGTGACGGGAGATGCAGAAGACCTCACCCGGCTGGTGCAGAACCAGCTGGATGAGGTCAACGGGGATGAGGACTGATCAGGTTCTAGTAGAGTGTCGTGACTAATGTTCTGGGTACAGATGACGGAGTTTGGTGCGGGCGTCGTCGGTGGTGAACTGCCAGTTCACGGGTCGTTGCTCGGTGTTGACGGCCTGTTGCCAGGACTGGAGTTCCCGGTTCAGAGTGCCGATGTCGGGGATCCGCCGGGAGAGGCATTGCCGTGACAGGGCCGAGAGTTCGATCTCGGCGATGTTGAGCCAGGACCCGTGCTTCGGGGTGTAATGGATCTCTAATCGGTTGGCCAGTTCCCGAGCCCTGGCCGCAGGGAACGCTTCATACAGCGAACCCAGCGTGTGGGTGTTGAGATTGTCCATGACCAGCACGACCTTGTCCACGTCGGGGTAATCCACCGTGAGCAGTGTCTCGACCTCATGTGCCCAGTCCACCCGGGTACGCCGGGGCCTGGCGTGCACCCGGCGTCGCCCGGCCAGGGGCTCGCCCCACACAAAAATGGAGCACACCCCTTTGCGGGAGTACTCGTAGTCTTCCTTGCGGCTCCGACCCGGCTGTGCGTCGATGGCCTGTCGGGTGTAGTCCAGTAGCTGGTAGGGCTTTTCATCCATGCACACCACCGGGACCTCCGAGTCATACGCCCTCGCGTAGACCTCCAGGACATCTTCCATCCGGGCGACGAACTCCCCGTTGGCTGTCGGCGGGATCGCCCAATATTCCTTTAGGTGAGGTTGCAATTTCGTTTTTTTAACACCCGGCCGATGGTGGAATGATCCAGCGGGGGCAGACCCTCGGTGAGCAGGACATGTTTTTCCAGCAGCCGCAGACTCCACCGGGCATGCCCCTCCGGCGGGTTGCTGCAGGCCAGGGCGATCAGACGGGCTTCGACATCGCCGGTGACCTTCGGTGCCACCGGTGGGGTCACACGCCGCTTACGGGTGACGGTGTCGGCTACGTCGCCGCCACGCTGCGCGTAGGCCTTGGCCACTTTAACCACGGTGTCTGTGCATACCCCGGCGAGTTCGGCGACCTTGGCCTGGGTGGGTACCGGTTCACCGCGGTGCAATCGCTCGGGGTGGTGTTCGTCCAGCTCCAGGAGGATCCGGGCTCGGCGTACCTGCTGGGCCGGGAAGGAGCCGGTACGGACTCTGGTGGTCAACCATGCCCGGTCAGCCTCGTTGAGTGTGACCGGTCGGGATTTTGGTCTGGCCATTACTACCCTCACCTACGGTGGGTGATTGGGGGAAGGAACCCACCACCATCATCATCCCTCAACCGAGACTATTAGTCACGACACTCTACTAGCTTGAGAGGTTACCCAGGAGCTTCATCAGGTCGGTGATGGCCTGGGGATTGAGGGGCGAGTCCGGGGCGGGGTACTGATAGTCCGGGATCGACGGGATCACACCATCGATGACTTCGCCCGGCGTCCACTGGCCCCAGTCGTGTGCATAGACATTGTTGATATCAATGCCCACGCCGTCAAGGGTGTCCCTGTCAATGCGGATCTGGTGCAGGGTGGTGCGTGGGTGGATCTGGCCCTCGGAGCCCCAGTTGTGCATCCAGAAGAATTCACCCAGGCCATCGTTGACCGCCCAGTCGATGACGTTGTAGTTGCCGTAGATGCCGAGGCGGTATCCGGCACTTTCCAGGGCCACCCGGAAGGCCTGCAGATAGGGACGGATCTGGTTTGCATACTGATTCCAGGAGGGGTTGTCATCGATGGCGACGTAGATGGGGCGACCGGTGGGGCCACCGGCAGCCACATGCAGCGCGATGGCCTGCGGGGCGTGGGTGGCTGCACCTGCGGCGCCGTTCAGCCAGTCTGCATTGTCTGCTTTGCCGAACTGGTAGACCGAGGCGGTTTTGAGGCCATGGGACTCGAAGCTGCGTGTCTCAGCCAGTGTCACCGGTTTGCCGAGCATCCAGTTTTCCGTTCCCGGGCGAGGCTGGGATACGTAGCGCACCGCACCGAGGTGCCCTGCTGCCTTGATGGAGGCTGCGCTGGGGACACCGGCGGCATAATCAATGACCGTTCCCAGGACTGGCCCGCGTGCAGAGGCCCTCGGTGCGGCGACGATACCGGTTGCGTCAATGACCATTGCGCCAGCGGCCACCTTGAGAAAGGTCCTGCGGTTGATGGGTGTGTTCATGAAGGGGTCTCCGATTTCACTTAGGTCCCACGTTTAACAATGGCTAACAATAACAACATGTAATCGGCGTAGCCAGGGTTCGTGATAAACGCACCTGTGAAGCGCCGTGATTTTGTGATTTTACACACACAGGGTCATCATTTTCCTGCGGAAACAAACACTACGGAGAGAAACGTGAGGGTTTGTTCACCTTCTTGGGATACGTTCGCGTAACCTACGCATTCGTAAGTGGTCATGGGACACCTGTGCCCATTCCCAAGACTTAGGAGCTTTAATTCGTGAGCATCTCTTCACTGACACCGCTGCATTCCTTTAAGGAACCAGCAATTCTGTACGCAGGTCAGGCATCCGCCTGGCAGCAGGTGATCGCCGACGCCAGCGTCGACCACATCGCCGCCTCGCACCTCCGCGAGCTGCTGTCGCGCGCCCGCGCCAAGACCGCCCCCTTCGCGCGTCAGGTCACCTCCATCGTGCCGGGATCCCTCGCACGTCTGGATGAGCTGACCCGTGAAGACGCGGACCATGCTTCCGATATCGATCCGCAGCCCGCAGTCTCCATCCCGGGCATCGTCCTGGGCCAGGTCGCCGCCTCCCGTCAGCTGCGTGATCTCGGTCTGGATGTGGACAATGCCACCCGCCTGGGCCACTCCCAGGGCATCCTCGGTGTCGAGGCGGCCGTCAACGAGGAAGACGTCCTCGCCTTCGCCATCCTGCTCGGTGCAGCCGCATCCCAGTTCGCCGGCAAGGGCGATCACATGCTCTCCGTCCGCGGCCTGGACCGCGATACCGTCGAAGCAGCCATCGCAGAGGTCGACGGTGCTGAAGTGGCACTGCGCAACGCACGCACCCACTTCGTCATCTCCGCCCAGCCTGCCCAGCTGAAGAAGGCCGCAGCGGCCCTCCAGCGCGCAGCTGATTCCTTCAACGAGGACATCACCGACAAGCGCAAGGGCGGCTCCCTGCTCGAGCCGAAGTTCGACTACCTGCCGGTTGCCATCCCCTTCCACCATTCCTCCATGCAGGAAGCAGCCGACCTGGCTGTTGAGTGGTCCACCACCTGCGGACTGGATGTTGACGCGAAGAAGCTGGCCTACGCCATCCTCGTCGAGTCCTCCGACTGGGTCGCCCAGATCGCTGACCTCAAGGCTGACTATGTCCTCACCCTGGACTCCGGCCTGGCACGGTTCACCGCGCCACTGCTCGATGGCACCGGCATCACCCAGCTGCCCGCCTACACCGCCGCAGAACGCGACAACCTGGCCCGCCCGGGCTTCCAGATCCCGACCTCCGCCGACTGGTCCGAGTTCGCACCGAAGCTGGTCAAGCTCCCCACCGGTGAAACCAAGGTCCAGACCCGTTTCTCCAGCCTGACCGGTTATTCACCGATCCTGCTGGGCGGAATGACCCCGACCACCGTTGATCCGACCATCGTCGCCGCAGCCGCCAACGCCGGCTACTGGGCCGAGATGGCCGGTGGCGGACAGTACTCAGAGGAGGTCTTCACCCGTAACAAGGAAGGCCTGGTCAAGCAGTTGAACGTGGGCCGTGCAGCCCAGTTCAACTCCATGTTCTTCGACCGCTACATCTGGAACCTGCAGTTCGGTGCCCAGCGCATCGTCTCCCGTGCGCGTGCCGCCGGAACCGCCATCGACGGCGTTGTCGTCTCCGCGGGTATCCCTGAAGCCGAGGAGGCCACCGAGCTCATCAACGGCCTCAACGAGGACGGCTTCCCTTATATCGCCTTCAAGCCGGGCACCGTGGATCAGATCCGCGCAACCCTGGCCATTGCTGATGGCAACCCGGATTCCGACATCATCATCCAGGTGGAGGACGGACATGCAGGTGGACACCACTCCTGGGTCAACCTCGATGATCTCCTGCTCACCACCTACGCGGAGATCCGTGCCCGCAAGAACGTCGTGCTCGCCATCGGTGGCGGCATCGGCACCCCGGCGAAGGCTGCCTACTACCTGACCGGCCAGTGGTCCGAGGACCTCGGCTACCCGAAGATGCCGGTTGACGGCATCATCGTGGGCACCGCCGCCATGGCCACCAAGGAGGCGACCACCTCCCCACAGGTCAAGCAGGCACTCGTTGACACCCCAGGTGTTGACCCACAGGATGCCGGTGGCTGGGTCGGCCGCGGTGATTCCCGCGGTGGCGTCACCTCCGGTCTGTCCCACCTCCACGCCGACATGTACGAGCTGGACAATGACTCCGCAGCAGCATCCCGTCTGATCTCCTCCATCGATTCCGATGATGTTGATGAGCACCGCGAGGAGCTCATCGCAGCACTCAACAAGACCGCCAAGCCTTTCTTCGGCGATCTCGAGGAGATGACCTACGCCGAGTGGATCGAGCGCTGGGTTGACCTTGCCCACCCATCACAGGATCCAACCTGGGATGATCGTCTCTTCGACCTGGTGCACCGCCTTGAGGCACGCCTCAATGACGCCGACCACGGTGAGATCGAGACCCTGTTCCCGGATCTGGCTTCCATCGAGGATGCTCCGGCAGCCGTCGATAAGCTCCTTGCCACCTACCCGAACGCCCGCGAGCTCAAGGTCTCCGCGCGCGACGCCGCGTGGTTCATCGGTCTGTGCCGCAAGCACCACAAGCCCATGCCGTGGGTTCCGGCCATCGATGCCGACCTCGCCCGCTGGTGGGGCCTGGACACCCTCTGGCAGGCACACAATGAGCGCTACGATGCCAACGCTGTCCGCGTTATCCCCGGACCAGTTTCCGTCGCCGGCATTGACCGCGTCGACGAGCCTGTCGCCGACCTGCTCGGCCGCTTCGAGGAGGCCTGTGTTGAGGCCCTCGACGGTGAGCCGGAGGAGATCTACGCCCGTCTGAACGACGCCAAGAACGAACGTGAGCTGCTGCTGTCCGCACCGCATATCGTCTGGCACGGCAACCTCATCGACAACCCGGCCAACGTCCTGAAGGACGGCGCCTTCGAGCTCATCGAGGAGGACGGTTACTGGATCATCCGCATCCTGGCCGACTCCGTCTTCGATGACATCCCCGTCGAGCAGCGCCCGTACCTGGTCAAGCACGTCGACATCCCCGTCGAGCTGAGCGATGCCGTGGCCACCGGCGCCTCCCCGGTTGTCTCCCGTGAGAAGCTGCCCGAGTCCGTCTACGCACTGCTCGCAGGCGTGGCCGGTGTCGGATCCGTCTCCGCCGCAGGCGACAAGATCGAGGCACTGCCCACCAAGATCGACGATGGTACCGAGTTCGGCTATGTCCGCGACTCCTTCACCCTGCCACGCGAACTGCTCGTCGCGCACACCGCCGTCACCGGCGCAGCACTGGAGGAGCACAACGTCGGCACCGGCGACGTGCTGGTCGGCGTCTGCTGGCCCGCCCTCTACGCCTCACTGGGCACCGGCAAGCTTGCCGACGGTTACCCCGTCATCGAGGGTCTGCTCAACGCCGTCCACCTCGACCACCTCCTGGACCTGCGCGTCCCACTGGAGGAGCTTGCCGACGGCCGCACCATCGACGTTGAATCCCGCTGTGCCTCCATCGAGGAGTCCTCCTCGGGCCGCATCGTCACCGTGCGTCTGACCCTGTCCTCCGAGGGTGAGGTGGTGGCCAAGCTGGTCACCCGCTTCGCCATCCGCGGACGCATCACCACCACCGACATGGCACAGCCTGCTGAGTCCTACGGTGGACGCGACGAGGTCATCGAGGACACCCCTCGTTCCTTCGTCCGCTCCGCCACCGTCACCGCACCGGCCGACATGACCCCGTTCGCCATGGTCTCCGGTGACTACAACCCGATCCACACCTCCGCCAACGCCGCCAAGCTCGTCGGCCTCGACGCGCCCCTGGTGCACGGCATGTGGCTGTCCGCCACCGCCCAGCACCTGGCCGGCCTCGGCTCCGAGGTTGTCGGTTGGACCTACTCCATGTACGGCATGGTCCAGCTCAACGATGTTGTCGACATCACCGTCGAGCGCGTCGGTCGTTCCGGCCTGAAGCCTGCCTACGAGGTCACCTGCCGCATCGACGGCAACGTGGTCTCCCGTGGCCAGGCACTGCTCAAGGCTCCGACCACCGCGTATGTCTACCCGGGCCAGGGCATCCAGGCCCAGGGCATGGGCCAGGGCGACCGCAACGCCAGCCCGGAGGCCCGCGCCGTCTGGGAGCGTGCAGATGCACACACCCGCGCCAACCTCGGTTTCTCCATCCAGCAGGTCATCGATGAGAACCCGATCGAGCTCAAGGTCGGTGACACCACCTTCGTCCACCCGAAGGGCGTGCTCAACCTGACCCAGTTCACCCAGGTCGCACTCGCTGTGGTCGCCTACGCACAGACCGCACGCCTGCAGGCCGCCGGCGCCATCGTGGACAACTCGCTCTACGCGGGTCACTCCCTCGGTGAATACACCGCCCTGGCATCCCTGGGCAATATCTTCGAACTCGAAGGTGTCATCGATGTGGTGTACTCCCGCGGCTCCGCCATGCACTCCCTGGTCCCACGTGATGCACAGGGCCGCTCCGACTACGCTCTGGCGGCCTTCCGTCCGAACATGATCGGACTGTCCGGCACTGAGGTGGAGAACTGGATCGACCGCGTTGCTGAAGAGTCCGGTGAGTTCCTGCAGATCGTCAACTACAACGTTGATGGCCAGCAGTACGCCGTCGCCGGCACCCTGAAGGGCCTGAAGGCTCTCAAGGCTTCCGCCACCGCGAACCCACGTGCCTACGTGGACATCCCGGGCATTGACGTCCCATTCCACTCCAGCGTCCTGCGCCCTGGCGTTCCCGCCTTCGCACAGAAGCTGGATGAGCTGCTCCCGGAGACCATCGACATCGATGCTCTGCGCGGCCGCTACATCCCGAACCTGGTGGCACGTCCATTCGAGCTGACCCAGGACTTCGTGGACACCATCCTGGCTGTCGTTCCCTCCGAGCGACTCAAGGGCCTCAAGGTGGAGGACATGGAGGAAAACGCCCTTGCGCGTCTGCTCCTGATCGAGCTGCTGTCCTGGCAGTTCGCCTCCCCGGTCCGCTGGATCGAGACCCAGGCCCTGATCATCGACTCCGTCGACCAGATTATCGAGGTCGGCCTCGCAGCATCCCCGACCCTGACCAACCTGGCACTGCGCACCATGGATGTCATCGGTGAGCACCGCCCGGTCTTCAACGTCGAGCGCGACCAGGATCAGGTCATGCTCAATGATGTCCGCCAGGCACCGGTTGTTGAGATCGAAGAGGACGACGCACCTGCCGAGTCCGCTTCGGCCGCAGCCGCCACCCAGGCTCCAGTCACCGAGTCTGTCCCGGCCCCTGCAGCTCCGGCTGCCGCACCGGTTGCCGTTGCCGACGCCCCAGAGCTGAAGTACAACGCCTCCAACGCGATCATGACCCTGTTCGCACTGCAGAACAAGATCAAGATCGATCAGATCACCGCAGCCGACACCTCCGAGACCCTGACCAACGGTGTCTCCTCACGTCGTAACCAGATGCTCATGGACATGTCCACCGAGCTGTCTGTTCCGACCATTGACGGCGCAGCCGACGCTGATGTGGCAACACTTCAGGGCCGCGTGGTCACCGCAGCACCGGGCTACAAGCCATTCGGGCCGGTCCTGGGTGAGGCCATCCGTGCCCGCCTGCGTGCCCTGCTGGGTGCAGCCGGCCTGAAGGCCTCCTATGTCGGTGACCGCGTCACCGGTACCTGGGGTCTGCCCGAGAGCTGGGTCGCACACGTGGAGGTCGAGCTCCTGCTCGGTACCCGCGAGGGCGAGTCGGTCCGTGGCGGCAACCTGGGCACCCTGCCTGAGTCTGCAGCCAACAAGGGTGAGGTTGATTCCCTCATCGACGCCGCTGTGAACAACGTCGCAGCAGCCAACGGCACCTCCGTGTCCATGTCCGCCGGTGGTTCCGCCGCAGGTGGTGGGGTCGTCGACTCCGCAGCCCTGGACGCTTATGCCTCCACCGTCACCGGTGAAGAGGGCGTACTGGCCAATATCGCACGCGGAATCCTCGGCCAGCTCGGCCTGGATGCCAAGAACGAGGTTGAGGCGGCAGAGGCTGACACCGAGCTCTACGAAGCCGTTGAGGCTGAGCTGGGTGCAGGTTGGCAGAAGATGGTCACCCCGGTATTCTCCGCTGAGCGCGCCATCCTGTTTGATGACCGCTGGGCTTCCGCACGCGAGGATCTGGCACGTCTGGCCAACGGCGCAGACATCGCCACCGACCGCTTCACCGGCACCGGCGAGACCGTGGCCAAGCAGGCCGCATGGTGGGCTGATCACGTCGAGGATGCAACCCTTGCCACCACCCTTTCCGAGGTAGCCAAGGTTGCCCTCGAAACCGCTGATGAGCCACACGCCGAGGACGTCGCACTGGTCACCGGTGCAGCTCCCGAGTCCATCGCAGGTGCCGTCGCCGGCCGCCTGCTGGCACAGGGCGCAACCGTCATCATGACCGCCTCCAACGTGTCCCAGGCCCGTAAGGAGTACGCCCGTAAGCTGTACGCCCAGCACGCCTCCCCGAGCGCGAAGCTGTGGATCGTCCCAGCCAACATGTCCTCCTACCGCGACGTTGATGCAGTCATCGACTGGATCGGCAATGAGCAGCGCGTCACCGTCGGTTCAACCGTCACCGTGACCAAGCCAGCTCTGACCCCGACCCTGGCATACCCATTCGCCGCGCCGTCTGTCTCCGGAAACCTCTCCGATGCAGGCCCACAGACCGAGAACCAGGCCCGCCTGCTGCTCTGGTCCGTGGAGCGCACCATCGCAGGTCTCGCTGACCTTGCATCCCGTGGTGCCGGTGAGCGCGTCCACATCGTCCTGCCGGGTTCCCCGAACCGTGGCATGTTCGGTGGCGACGGCGCCTACGGTGAGGTCAAGGCAGCCTTCGACGCCATCCTGGCGAAGTGGGGCTCCGAGACCGGCTGGCCAAACCACGTCACCCTGGCACAGGCACGCATCGGTTGGGTCGCCGGAACCGGTCTCATGGGCCGCAACGACGTCCTGATCCCTGCCGCTGAGAAGCTGGGCATCCACGTCTACACCCCGGAGGAGATCTCCTCCGAGCTGCTCGGCCTGGGTTCTGCAGAGTCCCGCAAGAAGGCTCTCGAGGCTCCGATCGACTACGACCTCACCGGTGGTCTCGGTGGCGGCATCTCCATCGCCGAGCTGGCTGCCTCCCTCGAGCAGGATGAGGTTGCAGCAGATAACTCCGGTACAGCCATCATCAAGGCTCTGCCTTCACCTAAGAGCCCAGTTCAGGTTCCAGGTGCCGAGGTCGGCGAGGTCACCACTGATCTCGATGACATGATCGTCATGGTTGGCGTGGGCGAGATCTCCTCATGGGGTTCCGGCCGCACCCGCTTCGAGGCCGAGTACGGCATCCAGCGTGACGGCAGCGTTGAGCTGACCGCCGCCGGTGTTGTCGAACTCGCCTGGATGATGGGCCTGATCACCTGGTCCGAGGATCCACGTCCGGGCTGGTACGACGTTGACGGCACCGAGGTTCCTGAAGAGGACATCTTCGACCGTTACCGTGATGAGGTTGTCGCACGCTGTGGCATCCGCGAGCTGGTCAACGACGCATTCCTGGTCGAGGGCGGTTCCATGGACGCAGCCGAGATCTTCCTCGACCGCGACATCACCTTCTCCGTGACCTCCGAGGACGAGGCCCTGGCTTATCAGGACGCCGACGCCACCGCTGAGATCTCACAGGTTGACGGTGAGTGGACCGTGACCAAGAAGAAGGGTTCCACCTCCTTCGTGCCACGCAAGGCCACCCTGACCCGCTCCGTTGCAGGTCAGCTGCCGACCGATTTCGATCCAGCCAAGTGGGGCATCCCAGCCTCCATGATCGATGCGCTGGACAACATCGCAGCCTGGAACCTGGTCACCGCAGTGGACGCCTTCCTGTCCTCCGGCTTCAGCCCAGCTGAGCTGCTGCAGTCCGTCCACCCAGCTGATGTGTCCTCCACCCAGGGCACCGGTATCGGTGGCATGCAGTCCCTGCGCAAGCTGTTCGTCAACCGCTTCCTGGGCCAGGATCGTCCTTCCGACATCCTCCAGGAGACCCTGCCGAACGTGGTTGCTGCACACACCATGCAGTCCTACGTCGGTGGTTACGGTCAGATGATCCACCCGGTCGCAGCATGTGCAACCGCAGCTGTCTCCGTGGAGGAGGGCGTGGACAAGATCCGTCTGGGCAAGGCTGACTTCGTTGTCGCCGGCGGTATCGATGACATCCAGGTTGAATCCCTCACCGGCTTCGGCGACATGAACGCCACCGCCGATACCCAGGCGATGCTGGACAAGGGAATCGACCCACGCTTCATCTCCCGTGCGAACGACCGACGTCGCGCAGGCTTCCTCGAAGCCGCCGGTGGCGGTACCGTGCTGCTGGCTCGTGCCTCCCTCGCAGCTGAGCTGGGTCTCCCGGTTCTGGCCGTGGTGGCACACGCACAGTCCTACGCTGACGGTGCACACACCTCCATCCCGGCACCGGGTCTCGGTGCACTGGGTGCGGCCCGCGGTGGAACCAACTCCCGCCTGGCCAAGGAGCTCAAGGGCCTGGGCCTCACCCCGGACGATGTCCGCGTGGTGTCCAAGCACGACACCTCCACCAACGCCAACGACCCAAACGAGTCCGAGCTGCACAACATCCTGTGGAAGACCATCGGCCGCGAAGCGGACAACCCGATGTTCATCATTTCCCAGAAGTCGCTGACCGGTCACTCCAAGGGCGGTGCGGCGCTGTTCCAGATCGGTGGTCTGGTGTCCGTGCTCGAGTCCGGCAAGCTGCCACAGAACGCGTCCCTGGACTGCGTTGATCCGGAGATGGCCGCCAAGGGCGAGAACTTCGTCTGGCTCCGTGAGCCTCTGGATCTGGGAGCAGGCGCCATCAAGGCGGGCGTCCTGACCTCCCTCGGCTTCGGTCACGTCGCTGCCGTGGTGGTCATGGCCACCAGCGGTGTCTTCGAGCAGGCCATGCGCAACGCAGGCCTGGACGTCGAGGCATGGCGCAAGCGCGCAACCGAGCGTCTCCGCGCCGGTGCCAACCGCCTGGAGGCCGGCATGGTCGGTCGTGCGCCACTGTTCGAGCAGATCGACGGACGTCGCCTGCCTGAGCGCGGCGGACACCAGGCTGAGATCAACCTGCTTATCGACGCAGAAGCCCGCCTCGGTGCTGATGGCACCTACCCAGCTGGCAAATAACAGGTAGTTTCACAGGTCACCTTCCCCCTCATCCCACTGTTGTGCGGACTGGGGTAGGGGACCAGCCTGAGAGAAGAATCCGCCCCGCATCTCCTTCCTTTTGAACAGGGCAGGGGTGCGGGGCGGATTTTTATCTCTGTTGGTGGAAGGGGGGTTGAAGTTTAGTGCGGGTCCAGAAGTGATGGATGCTCACACCCGCCATGAGCAACAAAATGATCTGTCCCAGGATGACTGTGGAGAGCGCCAAACCGGTGAGCAGGAAGAACACGATGCTGAGCCACCACAGCTTCAGGGAATCACGTCCGCCCTGATGCAGCTTTTCTACCGGCTGGTTGAAATAGTGGAGGATCTTCTCGCACTGTCCGACACTGGCATAATCCAAGCGTGGCACACGGGTATTGGGAAAACTTCTGCTGATGGCGGACCGGGTATAACCCCGTTGGAAAGGCGTTGCCCTGGGGGAGGTATCAGGCTCGAGGAGTTGCGCCCAGGGGGTGGAATCCAGCAGAGCTCCAGAGTTGGATGGTAGCTGAACCGTTGCCTTTTTATTCTTATCAGAGGAATTTTCCTGATATGCGGGAGGAACATCATAATTCGAGGGATCCGCCTCATAGGGGATGAGTTCAGGAAGATCAGGCCTGAGGGTGAGATCCTCTGGCCTGAGCAGATCAGCGGTAGCGGCGAAAAGTTTCACCTCGCCGGCCCGGTCAAGGGTGGCCCGGGAAACACTGAGCACACCCTGAATACTGTAATGACGGACAGTGGAAACATATTTTCCGCTGGTCAACTGTGTCAGCTCACCGATACGGTTGCCATCGAGGCGGACCTCGACGCCTTCCCAGGGGCGCTTCTCTGTGGGTGGCATCAGATGGAGGGTGACAAGAATATGGTTTTCCTGTGTCTTCGGGCAATAAGCACTGAGCACATCCCTGTGGTCTGATTCTTTGGTTACCTGGGAAACAGATCCCCCGGGAAGAAGCGTCCAGGCTTGTGATGGCGCAGCGTTGATGGGATAGAGGAGGGATGGTTCAGGCAGCGCCACCGATACCCAATAACCGCGTTGACCATCTGAGCGGGTTGTAGCCCAGACCCGGGCTACCGTCAGTGCGGTGAAACCACTGGCAGCGATACGGCCGATCTGGCGATACTCAGTAGATATTCCTGAGGGGATATGACCGATTACCTGAGCATTCCACCGAACTGAGATCGCATGGCCGGAACTGCTATAGGGGTTATCAGGTTCTGGGACCAGGGTGACAAGGGAAAAGAACTCTTTGCGTTCCTGTGCACCTTCCTGCACAAACATCGTGCGGAGAGTAGGGGAGTAATAATAGGTTCCCTTCACCTCCGTGAAGTCACTTCTCTTACAGGGCCCGGAGATATCGTAGAACGGTTGCATCATGCTGCCTTCCCCTAAGGATTATCAGATTTAATACCTCAGCTGATTCCAGCATATCCCCAACGGAAGGACACCAGCTGCGTTCACCGCAGAACTTTTCGCGCAGGTGAAGGGGAGGGAGGGAGATTTCGAGGGGGTCGGTGAGGAAGAAAAACCACCGCGGCAGTTGCATCGTGCGCAACTGCCGCGGTGGTGAAAGGGGATAGGTGGTTTAGACGACCTTGCGGCCCTCCCGGTGTGCATCCCGGTAGTCATTGATGACACCGATGGTGAGCTGGATCAGTACCAGCGCAGCCAGTACCGGCCAGACCAGGATGTAGAAAGTCATTGCGGTTACCATTATCGGGTACCTCCCTTCGGAGCAACGTGGGCGGCGGTGGCTCCGGCGCCCTCTTCCATCAGAGCTGTTGGCTCAGTGGAAAGCGTTGGCTGTGCCGCAGCCCCCTGGAAGGACATCACACGTTCATCAATGAGATCGAAGTCGAAGCGCTCATTGCTGCGCAGGCTGATGCCCACGCACAGCACGGCACTGATACCGTAGGCAACCAGGGCACTGAGCAGGGTCGGGTAGTCATGCAGGAAGCCGAGGAAGAGTGGCACCATGGCCACGAACATCAATGTGCCGGCAATTCCACCAGCCCAGCGGCCGAGGAAACCAAAGGCGAGCAGTCCCACTGCAACGGCGGCACCGGTGGCAGCCAGCAGCTCGAAGATAACTGCCTGAACACCGAACATTGGGATCAGGTCGAAGCGGGTCAGCAGGAAGAAGGCCACTGCAACAGCCACGGAGATCACGAATGCACGGCTGGTGATGCGGTTCCAGTAGAAGCTGGCGATGACCGGGAACACCAGGGCGCCCCAGAGTCCGCCCACGAATACCAGTAGATCCAGAATATTGAAGTTGGCGAATGCCAAGCCCACACCGGCTGCAGTTGCACCGATCATGGTCATGCGGCCCACGAGCAGCATTGTCTTGGTTTTGACCTTTCCGCGGGCAATATTCTTGCCGTAGATGTCGGTCATGGCGATGGCGGCAAGTGCGGAGAGATCAGAATCCGCAGTTGAGGACAGGGAACCGATCACCATGATGAACAGCGCCACAATCAGAGCGGCCGGCAGGAATTCCACTGCCATCTGTGGGATCAGGTTATTGGTGTTGCCATCTGCAGGATCCATACCGATCATGGCCGCAAGAACACCGATCATGCCCAGACCGATGACGGTACCGGCATAACCCAGGGTGGCGGTCACGAAGGTAGATTTGATGCGGTCAATGCGCACAGCGAAGAGTCGCTGGGTGATGGTCTGGTTGCCAACTGCGTAGGCAAGGACAGCAACCATGTAGGGGGCACCCTGGTAGAGGAAGGCATCCTGCGACCAGAAGTCAGCCTTCTGTGGATCCTGATCCCGCAGGGTCTCCATGCCCATGGTGAGCATGTCGGGTCCGCCCGCAGCATAGAAGATCGCCGGAATGATGATCGCCGCTGCACCCATCATGGCCACCAGCTGTACATAGTCTGTAAGGACTGAGGCACGGAAGCCGGACCAGATGGTGTAGCCGAGAACACCGACTGCAACAACCAGGACGCCCGTGCCGAAGCTGAAGGGGGTCAGGATGTAGATCAGCGCACCGGCGGCGGTGAAGTTGGCGGTCAGACTGATGAGACTGCCGGCGATATTCGACACTGCGAGCAGCATCTGGCTTGAAGAGCCATGCCGAGCGTGAACCAGCTCAGCGAGAGTGTGCGCATGTGGCGCAAGCTTTCGGAAACGCATTCCGAAGGGGTAAATGCAGAGAATCATCAGCGCGCCCCACAATCCATAATGGATGGGGCCGGAGATTCCGTAGATATAACCTGCCTCGGCTGCAGCGTAGAAGGAAGCTGCCCATACCCAGGTCGCGGTCATTGATGAGGCTGAGAAACCGTAGCCGATAGCTCCACTGGAAACCATGAAACCGTCGACGTTTTCTTTACGTTCCCGGATTGTCAGAGTGATGAGAAAAGTTACTCCGAAGAATCCGACTAACATCAAAATAGTCGCCCATGAACTGAACTGAAAGCCGTCCAAATCTCCTCCATAACTTCGGGACCGAAGTATTGAGTTGAACCCGAAGCATGAGGTGGTCGGGGCAAAAAGCCGCGACTTTCCGGTCCCGTTTAAAAGCTAATACACGTAACTCTGCTTGCGGGGTGATTCGAGTGCTGGATCAATATAACAGGATTTATCAATCCAAACTAATCAAAGTTTGACGGTTTTAAGTTAAGTTTTGAATATGATATGATTATTAATTTTTATCAAATTGGTGCGGTTGCCTATTTATCGGGCAGTGTGAGGGGCTTGTGGTAGGAGCTTTCCTGCAGGTTCCAAGAATCGCTTTCATGTGCCATTTCTGGGGGATGCCCTGGGTGATTGCTTGCTGGGGGAAAATTTGTGGCTGCGGGTAGGGATACTTCCAGAGGGGGGGTGTCCCTATGTTTTTGTCAAGAGGTGGGCCCTGTACTCAGGAAACCACTTCGGGGGTAACTTCTAATTCTCGTAATCAGCATGGCTGATCGGCTGGTCAGCGTGTTCATTGTTGACCAGCTGATCGTGCTGGCAGTGAATTAGGCAGCGGCCCTGGAGGGAACCTCCCGGAAGAACTCAGCTCGGGTCAACATCGCGTAGATGACATTGCACCGCCGCCTGGCCAAACACATGATGGCTGCGTTATGGCGCTTGCCCTCGGCTCGTTTCCGTTCGTAGTAGGTCTTCGATGCTTCATGAGATCGCAAGGATGCGAACGCGGAGTAGAACAACGCATTCTTGAGCCTTTTGTTGCCTGATCTAGCGGGGAACTCGCCACGGATGGATGTGCCAGATCTTCGTGTCACCGGGGCGATCCCGGCATAAGCGGCCAGGTGCCCTGCGGATCGGAAGTCAGAACAGTCACCGACAGCCAGGAGGATATTGGCTGCGGTCTTGATGCCAACTCCCGGCATAGATATCAAGACCTGGTGAAGAGGGAATTCTTCGAGTAACTCCTCAACTTGTTCAGCGATAGTTTTGCGCTGTTCCAGCAGGGACTTGATGTTGGTGGCCAACTGCGGGATGACGATCTCAGCAGCTGCGGTTCCAGGTACCGTGACGGTTTGGGCTTTCAAACCGTCGAAGATAGCATCCACCAGCTTCGTGGGATCCTTCTTCGCGCGGTTACTCATCCAGGTGTGAACACGCTGGTATCCCGCCTTTTTCATCTTCGTTGGTCCGCCGTAATGGATCAGCATCTCTAACACTAAGGGTCGGGTGATCACATCACCGACCAGTGCTCGTTCGAAGCTGGGGTAGATCTGGGTGAGCACGCTGCGCAATCGGTTGATGGTTCTCGTGCAGTCTTTGGCGATGTCGTCATCAAAGCCTGACAGCATCTTCAACGCTGACAAGACTTCGTTGTCGCGGTCGACAGCACGCAAGGTATGCGGCATGGTCCGTGCGGTATCGGCGATGATGAAGGCGTCCCGACGGTCGGTTTTGGACCGCCCTGGATAGAGATCAGCGGCCTTGCGCATGGCCAGACCTGGGAGGTAACCAACCAGGCAGCCGGCATCGCGGGCGACGGCGATGGGCAGGGCACCGATGGTGTTGGGTTGGTCGACAACCATCAAGACTGTGCCATGTTGCTGCAGGTCGGTGAAGACTTTCCGGAGCTGGGTTTCGTCTTGGGGTAGGGGTTTGTCGTAGATGATTTCGCCTGAGCTGAGCATCGCGCAAGCGTGGTGGGCGGTTTTTCCGACGTCGAGTCCGATGGTGACGTCATGGGTGTTGCCGGTGGTCATTACCGGCCTCCTTGAATGTCGTAGCAACAGTGACGGGTCAAACTCGTCGCTGGTGTCATGACATCCGATGCTGGCACCCACGTTACAAAGAGAACTGAACCTCAACTGGTTCGTCCGTGTCCCTATTAGCAGTCAACGGTTGTCCTGGAGTCCCGGCGGCAACACCCCCCGGATCATGTGAACTACAGGGCGATTAAGCCATACCGGGCCCAGCGACTATCCCCATTATGGGGATACTCTCAAAGTAACGGGGAAGGTCCCAGTGTGGGGGTGTGCTGTTCCTGGCCGGGAAAATACTTTTCCCCTACCCCCTGTTTGTGAATCTCGGGTATTTCCTTGGCGCGTGAGGGAGGCACTGTGCACAGCCGTACTGAACCGTCCCTGCGGTGTAGTCCCCTCAGGTTGTCGCGATACCCGAAAGTCTCTGTCTGACTGTTGGGCATGCCGAAACCCCGCCAGCCGGTAAAGCTCTATTCAGGGCGGCTCCCAGGCCTGTGGGGCCATGTCCTCGGGGCCTAGGGCCAAAGAAATACCTGTGCCCCTGGCCGTGGGAATCTCCCGGGACAGGGGACACAGGTGAATTAGTCGAGCGATACTTTGAGGATAGGGATCCTCCAGGGGGCTGCCGAGGTGGCAAAACCAAATTATGAATTAATGAGAAGTCATTGCCACAATGCGTAATTATCTGTGGACTTTCGAGCCTTGGGGGTCTCGGATTTCATTTTCTCGGGGGTACGAGGTTCCTTGGCAAAGAAGAAACCGAGCCATGCCACGGCAGAAATTGCAGCCAGCACCATCCAGCTCCACCGGGCGCCGACATAGCCGGTACTGAGGGAATAGACATAAGGGAAGAGGAAGGCGCCGATATTGCCCAGAGAGAGCACCAGCCCGAAAGCGGTGGCATAGTTTTGCGGTGAGACCTCATCTGGGTATTCAGCATGGGCAACAGTGGCGGGGGAGAAGTACATCGATCCCAGAATGCCCACCAGGGGAAGTGCAATCCAGAGGAGGGTACCACTGATGAATGGCATAACTGCCAGCATGAGAACAAGCAGTCCGGCTGGTATCCATAGGGTCGGCAGGAAAGATCGTGCCTTATCTGCGATGCGACCACTGATGAGTGCGGCCGGGATTCCCAGCAACAACATCACCGCACCAAGCAGCCCAGCTGACTCTGCAGAGAATCCGAATTCCGATTCCACATACGTGGGGCCAAGCTGGGAAACGGTGAAGAGGACACCATAGCCGCAGATACTTCCGATGCCGATTGCCCAGATGGAACGGGAGCGCAGTACCTGACCGGTGGATTTAAGGGAGAAATGCCCACCGTTGAGCTCACGTAGATGAGCCGGGGTGCTCACGAAAAAGATGGAGGCTATGGCTATCACTAATGCCACTACGGCAGCGATGAAAGTTGCATTCCGCCACCCGTAGGAATTGAGCAGCATGGTCCAGACATAAAGGCCCAGTGCAGAACCGCCGGTGAAACCAACACCGTTGACCAGTCCGCCGACGATGATGCGTGAATGCTGTGGTGGGGCCCATGCAGTGGCCAGCGGGAAGGCGGCACCTGCCATGAAAGACATTGCCACTCCACCGATAGCGCGGGAGAAGATCAGCATCCCGTAGCTTTCAGCGAAGACAAAGATGAGGGTGGATGCAGCGAGGGCGAAAGCGCCCCAGACTGCTACTTTTTTTATTCCCCAGGCTGCTGCGGCAAAGCCAGCAGGCACATGCGCGATGGCATAACCGAGGAACCAGACAGAGACCAGAAGGCCGATCTGAGTTAAATCAAGTGAGAATTCTTCTGACAGTGCACCAAATGCTGGGACGGTTGCATACATCTGCAACCCGTAGGCAAAGGAGAGTAGAACTGCCATGGTGATGGCTGTGTAGCCACGAAAACCTAGTGTGTGAGAGATCGTCTCTTTCTTTATAGACGGAGCCAAGAATTAGTCCCTTCTTTAGTAGAGCCCGACAGTATCTATAAAGAATAACAATGGTACGACTAAAGAAAAAGAGGTTTCATCGAAAAAAAGAGGAAACTGAGAGGTAAATGCTATTTATTGGCGTTGTGGGTAGGGGTGTAGGGGTGTAGGGGTGTAGGGGCAGCTTTCCAGCCACGTGGACAAGCTTGTCAAGGAAGTGGGATTTCCCCCTCATTAGCTGCAGAAACCTTAAGGTTTATTAAGGTTTTTTCCTTGCAAAATAAGTTCCCGAATCACGGTAGGGGGCATCCGCTGACGAGTGTGAGGAGATATACCCATAAAAACTGAATATAATTAATGGTTTTTCCTTTGGCCCGGGGTATATCGCTGATTTTCCTTCGAAGGTCGAAGTCCCCAACTTGTCCGCCCCCGGGGCGGAAATTGCAGGATCCGGGAAGGGGGAACCTATTCGCATATAGGGGTGGCAGGGAAAATATCATCGTTTGTATTGCAGGACTCTGTTGTTCGCAGCTTGCATGAAAACGCAGTCTGGGACATGGGCAGATGGAGCAAACCCCGCCTCACCATGCGGTATCTGTGCTGGTGGGCGGGGATTGCTTAGCTTCATTGTGCCCTGAGCAGGAATCGAACCTGCGACACCCGCTTTAGGAGAGCGGTGCTCTATCCACTGAGCTACCAAGGCGTACTGGACTAGATTAGCGCATGACCACATGAGGGGTAAAAATGGGGCAAGATAACCCCGAAATTATCTCGGAAGGCGCTGTTACTCAGTAGACTTGAGTGGTATTCGAAACTTACTTCAAGGAGTCATCATGTCTGAGCTGAAGCCTTCGTTCCACGATGTGCAGCGCCGACCAATCGTTGTCCGTCAGATCACCAAGGATAATGTCCCAGCACTGGCAGTTGATGAGATCCAGGAGGACGGTTCCACCCGTCGCGTCCTGCTGCTCAACAAATACGATGCCAAGCAGCTCAGCGCTGCTTGCGATCGCTACCTGCAGGAGATCTTCTCCGCCACGTTTGCGGGTGTAAACACGGATCTGTCGCCAGAAGACATGGCTCGTATGTTTGATGATGAGTAGATAGAACATCATCATCGGCGTTGACGCCAGACAACATGGACACTCTCGTTATGGAGGGTGGTCATGTTGTCTGGCGTCATTGTTGTTTTGCGGGGTCGATGCAAGGGGTGCGGCGGGGTACACACCCATGGTTCGGGGGCTAGGACAGGTCTTGGATCTTGATGATCACGTCAGCAGCCGGGGGATTGGTGGCATGGGTGCCATCTGAGAATTTCACGGTGGGGACGATACGGTTGCCGTCATTGACGGATTTCACCCACTCGCCAGCTTCTTCATCCTGGTCCACATCGATGACCTCATACTCGGATGGATCAAGGTCTTTGAGGCCTCTGAGCAGCGATGCGCAGTAGGGGCACCAGTCGGTGGCGTAGATAGTGGCGTGTGACATGGTTATCTCCTTGGATTTTAAGCAGTTGGTTGTATTTTCACCCAGCGTTGGAACTTGAAACGATGGGTTTCACCCTGTTGCCAGTCGGTTTCCTCATCCAGGGTGAAGGTTGCAGGAATCTCCGGGGCGTAGACGGCTCTGTCACCCAGTTCCTCAGCGAAAGTGGCGTCCACGATGGTGATTTCCAGAACGTCGGCGTCAGCTACCGTGGCGGCGTAGATTTCACCACCGCCCATGATCCACCCGTCGATAGGCAGTTCTCGGATGATGGTGGCGCCTGCGGACCAGGCGCCGGCGGCCTGCCTGGATAACACAAAGTTCTCACGGCCCGGCAACGGGCGGAATCGCTCCGGCAGGGACTCCCAGGTTTTTCGGCCCATGATCACCGGCTCACCCATGGTGATGTCCTTGAAGTGTTTGAGATCTTCAGGGATGTGCCAGGGCATGCCCTGACCGTCACCGATCACCCGGTCGAGGCTCTGGGCCCAGATCGCGCCGAGGGTCATACGGCGACCTTGCCCCGGATGAGTGGGTGCGGATCATAACCGCTGACCGCGATGTCCTCGAAGGTGTAGTCAAACATGGACGCCGCCTTGTTCAACTCCAGGGTGGGGTAGGGGCGTGCCTCACGGGAGAGCTGCTCATCCACCTGTTCCTTGTGATTGTCATAAATGTGGCAGTCACCGCCGGTCCACACGAATTCACCAACCTCAAGGCCTGCCTGCTGGGCAAACATGTGGGTCAGCAAGGCATAGGAGGCGATGTTGAACGGCACACCCAGGAACATGTCCGCTGAACGCTGGTAGAGCTGGCAGGAAAGCTTGCCATCGGCCACGTAGAGCTGGAACAACAGGTGGCATGGCGGCAGGGCCATGTTCTCCAGCTCGGAGACATTCCAGGCGGAGACAATGTTGCGACGGGAATCCGGGTTGTTCTGCAGGGTCTCAAGTGCTCCTGCGATCTGATCGATGTGGCGACCGTCCGGGGTGGGCCAGGAACGCCACTGCACGCCGTAGACGGGACCGAGTTCGCCGTTTTCATCGGCCCATTCATTCCAGATGCGGATATTGTTGTCCTGGAGCCATTTCACATTGGAATCCCCGCTGAGGAACCACAGGAGTTCACCGACCACAGAATGGAAGTGAACCTTTTTGGTGGTGAGCAGCGGAAAGGAATCCGCGAGGTTGAAACGCATCTGCTGGCCAAAAAGAGACGTGGTGCCGGTGCCGGTGCGGTCGCCTTTGTGAGCACCTTCGGCCTTGATCTTGCGCAGAAGGTCTTCGTACGGGGTGGAAATGGCAGTCATGATTCCCGAGTGTAGCCGTGGCAAAGGAGCCGGGTGAAACCTTGTGGCGTACCTCCCGGAGTGAGGTTCATGTGACCGCCTCCGGGGCGGGAGCTCTAGTAAGACCCGTGCTCCTCCAGGTACCGGGCTGCCAGCTCGAGAATCTCATCGGCCAGTTCCGGACGGCAGATCAGCACATCGGGAAGGAAGGTGTCCTTGTGGTTGTAGGTCAGCTCCGAACCGTCGAGGCGGGAGCAGTGCAGACCTGCGGCCTTGCACACCCCGACCGGGGCCGCGGAATCCCACTCATACATTCCACCGGCGTGGATGTAGGCATCGTAGTCACCCAGGAGCACATGCATGGCCTTGGCACCTGCGGAACCCATGGCCTCGGTGGTGAAGCCGAGCTGTGTGGCAATGTGGCTAGCCACCTGCGGGGGCCTGTTATGGGAAATGGCCACCACCTTGGACAGCGGACCGGTGACCGCGCGGGCATCGGCGGAGTGGAAAACCACACCCAGGTCGGGGAGTCCGACGGCTGCGTGGGTGGGGATACCGTCCTCGACGAGTGCGATGTGGACCGCCCAGTCCTGTCGTCCAGTGGCGAATTCCTTGGTGCCATCCAGTGGGTCGATGATCCAGACGCGGTTTTTGTTCAGACGCGCGAGATCATCGGCGGCCTCCTCAGAGAGGAAACCGTCATCGGGGCGGTGCTGCTCAAGAACCCGGGCGATCCAGTTCTGTGCCAGATCATCACCGGCATCACCGAGATTGCGTCCCCTCAAAACGCCAACATTGCGGACACCCTTGAGGATCTCTCCGGTTCCCTGCGCCAGGCGCTTGGTCAGAATGGAATCATTGATCTGAGCAGTCATGACCTTGATTCTAGACTTTTGGTTACATTAAGGCATGGCCAATAGCATTCTCTCCCGTTTCCGCCCTCAGGTGTCGGAGTGGTTCCGCGATGTGTTCGAGGCGCCCACCCCGGTGCAGGAGGGGACCTGGAAAGCTGTGGCCGAGGGGGAGAACGCCCTCGTGGTGGCACCCACCGGTTCCGGTAAGACTCTGGCCGCCTTTCTCTGGGCGTTGAATTCGCTGGTGGAACAGACTGGTCAGACGGTTCTGGATACCGGCGCCCCCACCCCGGTTGAGGGCCGCAGTGTGAAGGTGCTCTACATCTCGCCGCTGAAGGCGCTGGGTGTGGACATTGAAAACAACCTGCGTGCACCACTGACGGGCATCGCCCGCACCGCCTCCCGGATGGGGCTGGATGTGCCCAACATCACGGTGGGTGTGCGCTCCGGGGATACCCCGAGTGCCGAACGCGCCCGCCAGGTCCGTAAACCCCCGGACATCCTCATCACCACGCCGGAATCGGCCTATCTCATGCTCACTTCCAAGGCGGGAGCGACCCTCAAGGACGTGGATGTGGTGATCATTGATGAGATCCACGCGATGGCCGGCACCAAACGAGGTGTGCACCTGGCGCTGACCCTGGAGCGGCTGGAACGGTTGGCAGGGAAACCCATCCAGCGTGTCGGACTGTCCGCCACCGTCCGACCGCTGGAGCGGGTGGCCCAGTTCCTCGGCGGCGACCGTCCCGTCACCATCGTGGCACCACCCGCGGAGAAGAAGTGGGAGTTGACCGTCACCGTCCCCGTGGAGGATATGTCTGATCTGCCCATCCAGGAGGCGGGATCCACCATCGGGGAGTTTGTCATTGATGACCCGCTCGGGCTCGGTGGGCCGAGTGAGGCTGAATCAGCCCTGCCCACGCAGGGTTCCATCTGGCCGTTCATTGAGCAGCAGGTATACAACCAGGTGATGTCGGCCAGGTCCACCCTGGTGTTTGTGAACTCCCGCCGCACGGCAGAACGCCTGACCAGCCGCCTCAATGAGATCTGGGCGTTGGAACACGATCCGGAATCGTTATCCGCGGAGCGCCGCCGCCCGCCGGCCCAGGTGATGGTCTCAGCGGACGAGGTGGGACAGGCTCCACCGGTGATCGCGCGCGCCCACCACGGTTCGGTGTCCAAGGATGAACGCGCCACCACCGAGGTGATGCTCAAGGAGGGCACGCTCAAGGCCGTGGTGGCCACCTCCTCGTTGGAGCTCGGCATCGACATGGGTGCGGTTGACCTGGTGGTCCAGGTGGAATCTCCACCGTCGGTGGCAAGTGGCCTGCAGCGCGTTGGGCGCGCCGGGCACTCGGTGGGTGCGACGTCGATAGGCTCTTTCTACCCCAAGCAACGCTCGGACCTGGTACAGACTGCGATCACCGTTCAGCGCATGAAGGAGGGGCTGATCGAGGAACTGAAAGTTCCCATGAACGCCCTTGATGTGTTGGCGCAGCAGACGGTGGCAGCTACGGCGATCACGGAGATCAACGTGGATGACTGGTTTGACACGGTGCGCCGGGCGCATCCGTACCGGGAACTGGACCGGGATGTTTTCGACTCTGTCATTGACCTGGTCAGTGGCGTCTACCCATCGACCGACTTCGCGGAACTGCGGCCACGCGTGGTGTTCGACCGTGTCTCCGGCATGCTCCAGGGACGCCCCGGCGCGCAGCGGGTGGCGGTGACCAGCGGCGGCACCATTCCGGATCGTGGCATGTTCGGCGTTTTCCTCATGGGCGGGGAGGGCACACCCCGGCGCGTGGGTGAGCTGGATGAGGAGATGGTGTATGAATCCCGGGTGGGAGATGTGTTCACCCTTGGTGCCTCCAGTTGGCGCATCGGGGAGATCACGCGTGATCAGGTCCTGGTCACACCCGCGCCGGGACATACCGGCAGGTTGCCTTTTTGGACCGGCGACCAGGCCGGTCGCCCCGCCGAGCTGGGCCGGGCCCTGGGTGCTTATCGACGCCACGTCCTCGCAAATCCGGGTGATTCCGGTCTGGAGGGCTGGGCTCATGACAACCTGATCTCCTATCTCAGTGAACAGGAGGAGGCCACCGGTGTCCTGCCTGATGAGAGAACCCTGGTGCTGGAGCGGTTCAAGGATGAGCTGGGGGATTGGCGCATCGTCCTGCACACCCCATACGGCAGGGGAGTCAATGCCGCGTGGGCACTCGCAATCGGTGCCCGGATCGCGGATTTGACCGGCATGGATGCCCAGGCGGTGGCCGGTGATGACGGCATCGTGCTGCGGTTGCCCGAGGGGGAGGAGGAACCCGGCGGATCCCTGTTCATGTTTGATCCGGATGAGATAGAGAAGACGGTCACGGAGCAGGTGGGCAATTCAGCGTTGTTCGCCAGCCGGTTCCGTGAATGCGCAGCCCGGGCACTCCTGCTCCCGCGGCGCAATCCCGGCAAGCGGGCACCGTTGTGGCAGCAACGCCAACGCGCCGCCCAACTATTGGACGTGGCGCGTAAATATCCGAGTTTCCCGATCATCCTGGAGACAGTGCGTGAATGCCTGCAGGATGTGTATGACCTCCCTGCGCTGCGGGAGTTGGTTCAGGATCTGCAGCTGCGCAAGATCCGCATCGCCGAGGTGACCACCCAGCAACCGAGCCCGTTCTCCTCCTCATTGCTGTTCAATTACACCGGTGCCTTCATGTATGAGGGGGATTCGCCACTTGCGGAGAAGCGTGCCGCAGCACTGGCGCTGGATCCTTCCCTGCTGGCCAAACTGCTGGGCGAGGTGGAACTGCGTCAGCTGCTCGACCCGGATGTGATCGAGGAGGTGCACACCCAGCTGCAGCGTAAAGGGGACCGTAGAGCCCGCACCAATGAGGAACTGGCGGACAGCCTGCGCATCCTGGGGCCCATCCCAGTGGATGAATTACCCGAGCACATCTCCTTTGAGAACCCCGATCTGGGGGACCGAGCCATGATGGTGCGCATCAGCGGCCGACCCCACCTGGCCCAGGTGCTCGATGCGCCGCTGCTGAGGGACGCCCTCGGCGTGCCGGTGCCACCAGGTGTTCCTGCCCAGGTGGAGACCATCACCGATGCCCTGGAACAGCTGGTTAACCGGTGGGTGCGCACCCGCGGCCCATTCGTGGCACAGGACCTGGCCGATGCCTTCGGCCTCGGGATCGCCACCGCCCACACCGCCCTGCGCAACGCCGATGTGGTGCAGGGCCGCTACCGGCAAGGTGTGCAGGAACAGGAATACTGCGCCACCGAGGTGTTGCGACGCATCCGCACCCGCAGCCTCGCAATCGCCAGACAACAGACCAAACCCGTCTCACAATCGGCTTTTGCCCGGTTCCTCCTCGATTGGCAGCAGGTGGCCGCGGTGGGGAAGCACCCCACGCTTCGCGGTGTTGACGGCACCTTCGCGGTGATCGAACAGCTCGCCGGTGTGCGCCTGCCCGCGAGTGCCTGGGAAGACCTGGTGTTGCCGCGCCGGGTGGGTGGATACTCACCGCTGCACCTGGATGAATTGACTGCCAGCGGTGAGGTGCTGGTAGTTGGTGCCGGTCAGGCTGGTTCACAGGACCCCTGGATCATGTTGCTGCCCGCGGATTACGCAGCGCAGCTCATGCCCGAACCCGTGACCACAGGACTGACCGCTCTGCAGGAGTCTGTGCTGGAAGTACTGGCACCGGGTGGGGGATTCCGCTTCGCGGACATCCTCACTGATGCCACGGGTGAGGATCTGGGGTTGGTGACCGGCCACATCTCACCTGAGCTGCTCCGCGAGGCGCTCTGGGGGCTGGTGGAGACGGGCCTGGTCAGCCCCGATTCCTTCGCACCGGTGCGGGCACGGTTGGCGTCGGGCACCACTGCACACCGCGCCAAACGACGCCCCAACCGCTCGCGCCTGCGCATGGGGCGCACCTCCTTCGCCCAGACGGAATCCTCACCGCCGGACATGCGTGGCAGGTGGTCGCTGTCGGTGTCACCCGCGCGTGATGCTACAACCCGTTCGCTGGCCCACGGTGAGGCGTGGCTGGACCGTTATGGTGTGGTCACCCGCGGCAGCGTGGTCGCCGAGGATGTCATCGGTGGTTTCGCACTCGCCTACAAGGTGCTCTCCGGTTTTGAAGAAAACGGCAAAGCCATGCGCGGCTATCTCATTGAGGGACTGGGTGCGGCACAGTTCTCCACCCCGGCCATCATCGACCGCCTTCGTGGCATGGATGATTCCCCCGATGTGGAGGGCTGGCCGTCCGGCACCACCGAGCCAGAGGTGTACCTGCTGGCCGCAGCCGACCCCGCCAACCCCTACGGTGCCGCGTTGCCCTGGCCGGAACAGGGCCCGAGCCGGGCAGCCGGAGCCACCGTGGTCATCGCCGACGGGTTGCTGCTGGCACATCTCACCCGGGGTGGTCGCATCCTCACGCTGTTCAGCGATGAGATCACCCTGGTCGCCCGGGCGCTGGCCACCCAGGAGAAGCTGGTGGTGGAGAAGATCAACGGCGAGTCGGTATTCGACTCCCCGCTCCTGCCAGGTTTCCGCGCCGCCGGTGCCTCCATCACCCCGCGTGGCATGCGTTTCCGGTCCGGTGCCCCGGTTGCTACACCGGTGCGTGACCACGACACACTCTCCTTCGACGATCCCGTCCCCTTCGACCCTCCTTCCGGCCAGAACCCGAACAGGCCGTTTCGTGGAGGCTTCGGACGGCGTTAGTCTGAACACATGCCAGAGGGTGATTCCGTATTCCAGCTGTCCCGCCGCCTCCAATTCATGAGGGGGCGGGAAGTGCTGGCCACCTCACTGCGCGTGCCATCCGTGGCACTGCATGATTTCACCGGACACACCGTCCACCGTGTCTGGCCCTATGGGAAACACCTGTTCATGCAATTCGGTGAACAGATCCTGCACACGCACCTCAAAATGGAGGGAACCTGGGCCATCCACCGCAAAGGTGACCGCTGGCGCAAACCCGGCCATACCGCCCGCGTGGTGCTGGACCTGTCTGGCGAACAGACCATCGAGGTTGTCGGGCATTCCCTCGGTTTCGTCCGGGTCTTCCACGCCTCTGATTATCCGGACCAGATCGCCTACCTTGGCCCGGATGTGCTGGCGCCTGAATTTGATGACGAACTCGCCCGGATCAACATCCTCGCCCGCCCCCGCCGACCCATCGGTGAAGCCCTCTTGGATCAGTCCAACCTGGCAGGAGTGGGGAATGAATACCGCGCAGAGATCTGCTTTCTCATGGGGGTTCACCCCGCGACCCCCGTGGGCATGGTGGATGTGGATCAGGCCCTCCACCTCACCAGACGGCTGATGTGGGAGAACCGGAATTCACCCATCCGGGTCACCACCGGTGTGCGACGCGCCGGGGAATCCAGTTATGTCTTCGGCAGGAACAACAAACCCTGTCGTCGTTGTGGCACCCGGATCGTGAAAGCGGAACTGGGCGAACGCATCATCTGGTGGTGCCCACGCTGCCAGCCCCACTCATCTACGCTCGGGGGACATGAAACTTCTACTTAACATCATCTGGTTTGTCTTCGGCGGGATCTGGCTGGCACTGGGCTACCTGATCTTCGGCGTCATCGCCTGCATCTTCATCATCACGATCCCGGCAGGTGTGGCCAGCTTCCGCATGGCTAACTATGCGCTGTGGCCTTTTGGCCGGACCGTGGTGCGCAAAATCCACGGCGGCAACGGGCTGTCCGCGGTGTCCAACTTCATCTGGTTCCTGGTGGCAGGGGTGTGGCTGGCAATCGGCCATGTCACCACCGCGGCAGCACAGGCCGTCACCATCATCGGTATCCCGCTTGCGATAGCCAATATCAAGATGATCCCCGTGACCTGCTTCCCCTTCGGCAAGCACATCGTAGACAGTGGCCACATCCCCGTGGGTTATGAGCCGATGATCAGGCTCTAATCCTTACCCGGATCAGCACTGGCGGTAGCTCTGCGGGTGAGGTGGCGTCGGATGAGGAACAACAACACCGAAACCACAATCAGCGCCACGAGAATGTAGACCACAGAGGAGTAACTCTCGAATGCCCGGGTGACCGTTTCCCACCGCTCACCCAGCTGGACCCCCGCCCAGATCAGGATGGAGTTCCAGATGAGACTGCCCGCGGTGGTGAGCAGACCGAAGGTGAGGGGATTCATGCGGTCGATGCCCGCTGGGATGGAGATGAGGCTGCGCACACCGGGGATCAGACGGCCGAAGAACACCGACCAGGTTCCGTACTTATCGAACCACGCCAGAGCATCATCCACATCCTTGGCATCCACCAACCACATCCAGTCAGCGATCCGACGAAGCCTGTCGGCCCCGAACGCCTGACCGACCCAGTAGAGCAGATACGCACCGGTGACGGAGCCGATCACCGAGGCCACCAGCGCGGCCCACACATTGAAATTACCCTGTGACGCGGTGAAACCAGCGAGTGGCAGGATCAGTTCGCTGGGAATCGGCGGGAAGATGTTCTCCAGGAAGACCGCCAGGCCCACCCCCGGTGCGCCCAGTACTTCCATGATGCGGATTACCCAGTCAATGATCACTTCTTTTTAGTTCCTGATTCGTAATAGTGGAGCTCTTCCTCCCGATTCAGCTCGACGAAGGCGCGGGGAATCATGGGAACGAAGACGATGGCACACAGAAGCAACACGGTCCACTGTGCCTGGAGAACAAACTCCGCGACACAGACGAAGGCGAGGAAAGCCACCATGAAGATGACATCCAGGCGTGCTACACGCCGAACACGGGGCTGCAGAAACGCATCCTTCGGCCGGCTGATGTCGGGCATCGCACCCAGATCATGGAAGATCCTTTCCAGATCACCCACGTCCCGGGCCACAGCGAGGAGAAGCTTCCGGTTCTCAAACTCGTCGTGAGCCAGGTTGCCGTTGTCTCTGTGCGATTCGAGAGTACGCCTCGCCACCGATCTGTCGTAGGAGTTGAGGAGGTAGTCTTCTGAACCCATAGGAAACTCCTAGTTCCTTGCCTGGTCTTCCACATAAACCTGGCGGGTGGCAAAGAAACCACCACCGAGAACAACCACGGTGGCTGCCAGGAAGATGCCGAACACCACGGTGAATCCGCCTGTTGTGTCGAGGATGACACCGGTGAGGAGGGGACCCATACATGCCACTGTATAGGCAAGTCCCTGGCCGAAGGAACTCAACGCGGTGGCCCCTCCCGTGGTGCGGGCTCTCACGTTGATCAGAGTCAGTGCGATGGGGAAGGCGAGGGGCCCCAAACCGGACAGGGTTGTCCAGAGCCAGGGGGCGGCCATCGGTGCGAAACACAACCCGGCATTGCCCACCAGGAAGACCCCCGAGGCCAGCACCAGCACCGGATAACAGTTGTTCATGCGGGCCGCCACCCATGGTCCGATGATGTTGAGCGGTATCCCGAGGATGGACCACCAACCCAGCAGTGCCGCCCCGAGGGAGGCGTCCGGAACCATCTGGGGCAGGAACGTCATGAGTGAATAGGTGGTGAAGGACGTGAACCCGAACATCAGGCCCAGACCGACCCCGACGGGGGTTCTCCACACGGGAATCGCCATCGAAGGCTGCGGGGTTCTCACTTCGGCTCTGGGGATGGTGGAGGCCAGCAGCGGAACCCAGCTGATGGCAGCAACCAATCCCAACAGTGCCCAGGAACCCAGCGAGACCCGCCAACCGGTGATTCCCACGACGGAAGCCCAGGTGGAGATGGGCACCACGAGGATCGGGGCGATCGACTGGGTGATCTGGGCGATGATCAGATAGGTCGTGGACATCGCCGCGACCCGGTTGGGGAAGTACTCCCGGACGGCCAGGGGCATCAGCGCATTGGTGATGCCGATGGCGAACAACGCCAGGACTGAACCCGTGAGCAGGGTGATCGGACCACCCAGCACACGGATGGTCTGTCCGGCCGCGGTCAGGGCCATGGCCAGAATCAACAATTGCGATGTGGACAGCCGCGCCTTCAACCCGGGAAGGACGAAAGCGGCGGTGGCGAACATTGCGGTGGGGATCATCCCCAGGACACCGAATAAAGAAGCACCGACCGACAGGTCCTCCCGGATCTCAGACACCAGTGGCGCGAGTGCGGTGACTGCGGCGCGGAGGTTCGAGGCGGTTAAGACAATGGCGGTCAGTGCCATCAGACGGGGGTATCTCACCCCTTCACCATAAGGGATTACCTATCGGTTTGTGCGGTACCACCTGATCAGAGCGTCGGTGGAGGAGTCACCGGAGTCCACGTCGACCTCGCCGGAGACAGCCGGGGCGAGGTTGCTGGCCTGCTGCTTGCCCAGCTCCACACCCCACTGATCGAAGGAGTTGATATCCCAGATGACACCCTGGACGAAAACGATGTGTTCATACAGGGCGATGAGTGCGCCGAGCACCGCCGGGGTCAGCTCCTCCGCGAGGATGGTGGTGGTGGGGCGGTTGCCCGGCATGACCTTGTGGTTGACCAGGTCTGCTGACACACCTTCCGCAGCGATCTCCTCGGCGGTCTTGCCGAAGGCGAGCACTTTGGTCTGGGCGAAGAAGTTGCTCATCAGCAGATCATGCATGGACTTGTCGCCGGCGGGGAGATCCTGCTTCGGACGGGCGAAGCCGATGAAATCAGCCGGGACGAGGCGGGTGCCCTGATGGATCAACTGGAAGAAGGCGTGCTGGCCGTTGGTGCCAGGCTCACCCCAGTAGATCTCGCCTGTGCCGGTGGTGACGGGGGAACCGTCGCGGCGGACGGACTTGCCGTTGGATTCCATGGTCAGCTGCTGCAGGTAGGCGGCGAAGCGGGAGAGATCCTCGGAGTAGGGGAGCACCGCGTGGGTCTCGGCGCCGTGGAAGTCGGAGTACCAGACACCGAGCAGTGCCATGAGGACTGGGACGTTCTTGGAGAATTCAGTGGAACGGAAGTGCTCGTCCATGGCGTTGAATCCACCGAGGAACCGCATGAAGTCGCGTGGTCCGATGACCGCCATGAGGGACAGTCCGACGGCGGAGTCCACGGAGTAACGGCCACCCACCCAGTCCCAGAACCCGAACATGTTCTCGGTGTCGATACCGAATGCGGCTACCTTCTCCGCGTTGGTGGATACGGCGACGAAGTGCTTGGCCACGGCGTCCTCGGAACCGAGCTGTTCGATGAGCCAGTTCTTGGCGGCATTGGCATTGGCCAGGGTTTCCTGGGTGGTGAAGGTCTTGGAGGCGATGACAAACAGCGTTGATTCTGCATCCAGGTCCTCGAGTACGGAAACCATGTCCGCCGGGTCAACGTTGGAGACAAACTCCGCGGTGATACCCGCTGTGGCGTAGGCGCGCAGTGCCTTGGTGGCCATGGCTGGGCCCAGATCGGAACCACCGATGCCGATGTTGACCACCTTCTTGATGGTGCGCCCGGTGTGACCGAGCCAGGCACCGGAACGCAGGGCAGTGGCGAAATCACGCATGCGACCGAGGACCTCATGCACATCGGCTGCCACATCCTGGCCATCAACGGTGAGATCCTCCTCCGCAGGAAGGCGGAGTGCAGTGTGCAGCACTGCGCGATCCTCGGTGTTATTGATGTGGTCGCCGCGGAACAGTGCTTCGATTCGGTCCTTGAGCCCTGCTTCCTCTGCGAGGGCGACGAGGTTGGCGAGGGTGGCGTCGTCAAGCAGGTTTTTTGACAGATCGACCCGCAGACCGGCGGCGTCAAAGGTGAGTTTGTCCGCGCGCTCGCTGTCCTGGAAGAGGTCACGCAGGGTGGTGCCCGCTGAATCCTCGAAACGCTGGGTTAATGCCTGCCAGGCAGCGGTGGTCGTGATGTCGTTCGCCATGAAAACTCCTCGGTGAGAAGGGGGGAAAGGTATACCTTTCAACTTAGCCCGGAACCAGGTGGGCGCGCAGGGTTAGCTGAAAGGCCGTTCCCCAGGCTGCTCGGCCCCCAGTTTTTTAGTGGCGGAAGATGGCACCGGCCGCCTGTCCATCGGGGAGCGCCAAAACCACATCGATCCGACCGCTGTTGATGAGCGTGTTGGAGATGGCGCCATCCAGCTCCACGCTGCGTGGATGGTTTTCCAGCACACGTTCCGCCACCACCAGGGTTTCCACGCGGCCGGTCATGGCCTCGGACATGATCAGCTCCGGATCATTGGTGGCCAGGCCGGTGCCCAGGGCTTCGGAGAGGCGGTCGATGAGCTGCTCATGCCTGCGGGTGGATTCCTCCGCCACCAGGGGCCAGGCCGCGGCATGGAGGTCCGCGTCGCTGAGGCGATCCGGATTGCCCGCCACGATGGAATCCAACATGGTGACATTGTGGAGATGGTCCCGCAGGGCACCCTGGTGCTCAACCACGCCGGCCAGAACCAGCGGGCGCTTGTCACCGGTGAATCTCTTCTCCACGTTCTTACCCACGTTCTGGAGGAAACCACTGAGCACATTGTGCTCACGGGGGCCGTGTCCGTGTGCCGGGGCGTTGTGTCCCGTTTGATGCTGGAACTGCGGTTCACGGGTGGAGAAGCCCTCCACATCTTCGGCTGACGCGGGGATGAGTTCCAGGGGAAGTTCGGTGATGGTGGCACGATCAGCTGCGAGGAGACGCACCTTGTTCTGGCTGAGGGCGAGGATGAGGAATTCCAGGTCATTGGTGACCAGGGAGAGTATCGGGCGCAGGTTGGGGTGGTCACCAACGGTCACCTGGGGTGTGAAGCTGCGGTCCACGCGGAAATGGCGCGTTCCACCTGGGGCGGAGAAGATCGCCAGTCCGTCACATTGGGTCTGCCAGAACATCTCATCGCTCATCATGGCTTCAACGGGGGCCAGCAGGGCATCGGCATCCACGTCCGGATACTGCCCGGCCAGCGTCGTGCGGGCTTCGGCCAGCAGTGGGCGCAACCGTTGGGAGTCGGAGAGTTTCTCCACCCCGCCGCGATGGGTCGGGATCACGAAGGACACTGCCGGTCCTGACTGTTTGGCCAGGCCCCGCAGATCATCGTGCCGGATCGGATCAGAGTGCTTGATGATATTTCGGGTATCCATAACCCGACCCTACCTAAGTGATGCCGGTCACGAAAGGGTGATCGGGTGGTGGGCAGTCACATCTGCTCAGAGCTTGCCGCGTCCCATGCGCAGGAGAATGGCCGCCAGGGCTGGTCCCTCTTCGCCGATCTCATCACGGAACTGGTTGATGATGGCCACTTCGCGGGTGTGCACCAGGCGGGTACCACCGGATTCCATGCGGGTCTTGCCGATCACCTGGGCGATCTGGGTGCGGCGTTTCACGGAATCCAGGATCTCACGGTTGAGGCGGTCGATCTCTTCGCGATACTTCTGAATCTCCGCATCAGAGAGAGGGTCATCCGTGCCCGTGGGCATTCTGATCTCGAAGTTTTCATCAGCATTAGTCATGGACACTATTCTGCCATGTTCGCAGGCCGGGGCTGGGTGTCCACCCCACCTAGTAGGTTGATAGGTGATGAATACTGCACACAATCCTTTCGCCCCCCTTCCCTCCCAGACGGGTGAACAACCCGGTGCCCAGGTCGGAGCTGAACTGACCTCCGGGCTCAACGAACAGCAGCAGGCTGCTGTGGAACACATCGGTGCCCCGCTGTTGATCGTGGCGGGTGCCGGTTCCGGCAAGACCGCTGTGCTCACCCGGCGCATCGCCTACCTCATGCGCTACCGGGGTGTGCACCCCCAGCAGATCCTGGCCATCACCTTCACCAACAAGGCTGCAGCCGAGATGCGTGAGCGCGTCAGCCAGCTGGTGGGCCCCGTGGCTGCACGCATGTGGGTGGCCACCTTCCACTCCGTGTGCGTGCGCATTCTGCGGCAGCAGGCACAGCTGGTGGAGGGGTTGAACACCAACTTCACCATCTATGACTCGGATGATTCCAGGCGTCTGCTCACCATGATCGCCAAGGATCTGGAGCTGGACATCAAGAAGTTCTCCGCCCGGACCCTGTCCTCGGCGATCTCCAACCTGAAAAATGAGTTGATCACCCCGGCCGATGCCCTGGCGGATGCCGAACGCACCCATAATCCTTTTGAGAACGTGGTGGCCCGTGTCTATGTGGAGTACCAGCAGCGCCTGCGCCGTGCCAATGCCGTCGATTTTGATGATCTGATCGGCGAGGTGGTGCGGATCTTCACCGAGCACCCACAGGTGGCGGACCACTACCGTCGCCGCTTCCGCCATGTGTTGATCGATGAGTACCAGGACACCAACCATGCCCAGTATGAACTGATCTCCACCCTGGTGGGCCGCCCGGACCAGGATCCCTCGGAGCTGTGTGTGGTGGGCGATTCTGATCAGTCCATCTACGCCTTCCGTGGTGCCACCATCCGCAATATCGAGGAGTTTGAGCGTGATTTCACCAATGCGCGCACCATCCTCCTGGAGCAGAATTACCGTTCCACGCAGACGATTCTCTCCGCCGCCAACGCGGTGATCTCCCAGAATGAGAACCGCCGGCCCAAGAATTTGTGGACCGCGCTGGGGGAGGGGGAGCAGATTATCGGTTATGTCGCCGATAATGAACACGATGAGGCCCGCTTCATCGCCTCCGAGATTGACGCCCTGGCTGATCGCGGCATGAATTATTCGGACATGGCGATCATGTACCGCACGAATAATTCCTCCCGCGCGTTGGAGGAGGTGTTCATCCGCACCGGTGTGCCCTACAAGGTGGTGGGTGGCACCAAGTTCTATGAGCGCAAAGAAATCCGTGACATCATCGCCTACCTCCGCGTCCTGGAGAACCCCGATGACACCGTGAATCTGCGCCGCATCATCAACACCCCCAAGCGCGGCATCGGTGACCGCGCCCAGGCGTTCATCGCCCTGCACGGGGAGAATAACCGGATCAGCTTCGGGCAGGCGCTTATCGACGCGGCGGCTGACAAGGTCGACCTGCTTGGCTCCCGGGGCCGCAATGCGGTGGTGAAGTTCAACGAATTAATGGACGCGTTGCGTAGTGAATTACCCGGCATGGTCAACGAGGTCACCGGCATGCCGGATATCGGCCAGGTGATCAGCCGGATCCTCGACATCACCGGCTACAAGGCTGAGCTGGAAGCCTCCAATGATCCCCAGGATGGTGCCAGGCTGGATAACCTCAACGAGCTTGTCTCGGTTGCACGCGAGTTCTCCTCCGATGCAGCCAACCGCATGGCCTATGACACCATGGACGGCAGCGAACCCGAGGTCAATGACAACGAACCGGAGCCGGGCAGCCTGCAGGCCTTCTTGGAACGTGTCTCCCTGGTCGCTGATGCCGATCAGATCCCGGATACAGAACAGGGCGTGGTCACGCTGATGACCCTGCACACCGCCAAGGGCCTGGAGTTCCCGGTGGTATTTCTCACGGGTTGGGAGGATGGACAGTTCCCGCACCTGCGGTCCCTCGGCGATGCCAAGGAGCTGGCAGAGGAACGCCGCCTGGCCTATGTCGGGATCACCCGCGCACGCAAGCGCCTCTATGTCACCCGCGCCATGCTGCGCAGCTCCTGGGGTAACCCGGTGACCAACCCGGCATCCCGCTTCCTGCAGGAGGTCCCGGAGGATCTCATCGACTGGCGCCGTGAGGAACCCACCAGCTCCTATGGCTCCGCCTGGGCGCCGTCCGGATCCTCCTACGGTGGTGGCTATTCCTCCGGTGGGTACGGTTCCCAAACCAGGAAGACCACTCCGAGCCGTCCGAGCATCCCCACCAAGGCGACCAGGAACAAGGAGCTGGACCTGGCTGTGGGCGACCGCGTCAATCATGACAAGTACGGCCTCGGTACCGTCCTCGCCGCCGATGGCAGCGGGCCGAGGGCGACGGTGACCATCGACTTCGGCTCCGCCGGCAAGGTGCGCCTCATGCTCATCGGTGGTGTGCCGATGGAGAAGCTCTAGTCCCGGTATTCAGACAGCTCCACCTTCGGGGTGAACGCCCACCCGATGGCAGCGGTGATCAGTGGGGCGATCACCAGGGTGCCCAGGATCATCGGCCAGAGCGGTTCGATGAACTGAAGCGAGCCATAGAAGGTGGTCACCCCATCCTCATTGACCTTGGACAATGATCCAGTGAGGGCAGCCCCGATATGGCCGGTGACCAACCCCAGCAGGGCCGCGCCGAGGGCACACAGCGCACCGAAAAGGGCATTGGACCACCTGCTCAGATTCGGTGCGGCACCCACTGCCTCCAGAACGATCTTTTGTCGACGGATCTGCTGGGAGGACAGAGCCAGCACCAGCGCCATCACCGCGATCATCAGCCCGGTGATTGCGGCAGCCGACACCAGACTGTCCCGATTCTGATTCGAATTCCAGGTGGGGAAACTCAGTCCCACACCGGCGGTGTCCAGGAAGAAATCCTGAATCGCTCGGGTATCACTGCTGTTGATCGGTTCGCCGTGCACCAGCACCGCACCCAGATAACTGCGTTCCAGACCCAGATCGGCAAAGGACTCCTCGGTCACCAGATGATCCCCTGACAGGGCAGGCAACACCGGGTGGGTATCCACCAGGGTGGAAGCGATATCGTCAGTGTCGTAGCTGCGGTTGTCATACCTGTTCACCTGCAGCCTCACATCCTGCAGCTGCTCATCCAGGGAAGAAATCAGGACTGCCCGCCCACCCAGATCAGCGTCATCCACATCGAAGAAATCCATCAGTTCCGGTGAGGCGATACCGATGGTGCCCCCCAGGGAATCGCTGACGGGATATACCCAGTCGCGGTCACCTGAGTAGCCGAAGGTGTAGCCATCAACCTCCAGCCAGGAATCCAGATCGCGGTATCCGTAAACATCGATGCGCTGGACACCACCAAGCTGCGCATCCACCTTCTCCACCGCGGCATCCAGATCGGATTCAATGCCGTTATCCAGCGACAGAAACATCGTGCCCTGCGGGTAGACGGAGTTTGTCGCCGCAGTGGATTTCTCCGACTCTGCACCTGAGGACATCATTAGGGTGGTGGCGATGAAGATGACACCGGCGAGGGCGGCAACCGCCGGAATGGATCTCATGGATTGGCGCAACAGATCACGGGATGCCAGTCGCACCGCGAGCGCACCCTTCAGATGACCCAGCAGCCACACCATCATGGGCGCGGAAGCCACCACTGCGATAACCGCGAAGAGCGTTCCGAAACCATGCAGGGTCTCCCGCCACGGGACGTACACACTGTCGGAATAGATCTGTGAAGAGCCCGCATTGTCGGTGAGCTGAAGGTACAAAAACATCAGGCCCAGGAGCACCAGCGACACCGGCCCGATCGTCATCCATCTCCGCCAACGCATGATGCGGTCTGCCTCACCGCCCTGCACACCGCGGATGATGCTGGAGCGCCCGGCGATGAAGGCCGGCAGGAAGGCAGCAGCTGTGGAGCCGACCACCGCCAATCCCCATACCAGCAGCAACCAGTGCCAGTCGATGACCACGGGCCAGGCAGGGTAGGTCGCCGACCACCATGCAGCCGCTCCGACGGTGCCGAGGAACAGGCCGAGGGTGGCCCCCACCAGCCCCGCGAACAGGCCATACATGAGCACAGCCCAGCGGATATGCCGGGGAGTTGCCCCCTGGGAAGCCAGCAGGGCGAAGTTACGGGTCTGTCGGGAAACGGAGATGGTGAACACCGGTGAGATGAGCATCAGGAGAAGGAAGGCCACGATCGCCATGGGCACGAACCAGATGGCTCCCGCGATATAATCCCAATAGCTGGGTGAGTAGGGTGCCGATTGTTCTTCAAACGCGACCTGATCCGCAGGCGGGGGATTGTCAATCACATCACGGGATGTCACTGTGAAGCCGACGGCATTGAGAGTCAACACATCATCCCAGGTGAAGGCCTCTGGGCCGGTGATGGCCCAGGAACCCCCATAGTTGCCGTAGTAATCGTTATCAGCCAGGCCCGAGTAGTCTTCCCGGGACGTGATCGTGGGCTCGGGAAACACCGTCGTGCCGGACGGGGTCACGGCAGACACAGTGACCTGGGCACCGTTGGCCAGGGTGATGGTGTCGCCGATTTCTGCGCCGAGGGTATCCAGGAACCGCTGGGGCACAAACGCCTCACCCGGCTCAGGGGCCATATCGGCTGTGGTCTGGGTGAAGTAGAGGTTTGCAGACTGGTCACCAAAAGTGGCTTCGATCGTGCCACTGAGAGTCAGCGTGGCGGTGAATCCTTCCGGGATGTTCTGGCGCAAGAGCTCATACTCAGAACTCTGCGTATCCGGCTCGCCCTCACACTCAGACAGATAACCATTGACATTTTGTTCACACACCCCACCCATATACGTCGCGGAGGTGCGGGGATTGTTGAGGAAATAGGAACTGGACTCGGAACCACTGAGGACCACACCGATGGCCGCGAGCACCACCGGGATCATGATGAGGATGATGGCAGCCAGCGACCGCCACGGATGTTTCACCACATCGCGCCGGGTCGGGCGGGTGGCGGCAGCAAAGGAACTCATGGCTGGATCACCCCATCACGCACCATGATGGTGCGATCCGCCCAGGCCGCGAAGCGGGGTTCGTGGGTCACCAGAATGCCGGCTGCACCGGCATCAATGCGTGAGCGTAATACCCGCAGAACTTCTTCACCGGTGCTGGTATCCAGGGCTCCGGTCGGTTCATCGGCGAGCAGAACGGTGCGGGGTCCAATGAGTGCGCGGGCGATGGCCACACGTTGTGCCTGTCCACCGGAGATCTCCTCGGGGAAGCGGTTCGCCAGACCGGCGAGTCCCACTTCCTCCAGGGCAATCTCCACGGCCTCGCGGGGATCCGCACCATCGAGTTCCAGTGGAAGTCCGATATTCTCACCGACGGTGAGGGTGGACACCAGGTTGTAGTTCTGGAAAATCACACCGACCTTGGTCCGGCGGGCCCGGGCCGCGCGGGTGGGGCTGAGTTGTGAGACATCGGCGCCGTCGATAAGCACCCGACCGGAGGTCGGTTTCTGCAGGAGTCCCGCGACATTGAGCAGGGTGGATTTTCCGGATCCGGACGGTCCCATGACCGCGACCAACTCGCCCGGTTCGACGGTGAGGGAGACACTGTCCAGCGCCACGACGCGCCGGGCTCCTTCGCCGAAGATGCACGAGACCTTCTGCAGTTCCAGGGCTGCGGGTTGGGTGCTATTCATGGCCGTTCTCGCTTTCGGGGGTGTGGAGGGTTTCAACGCGGTCAAGCCAGCGGGCCTGTGCCTCAAGTTCAAAGATGCGCTTTTCGACGAGCAACCGGTCAGTGGTCCGGGTATCCGGCAGGTTGCGGGTGCGGCGGTTGAGCGCGCGGAGGTCCTCCATGATGGACGCGCGCTGGGTGTCCAGGAGGTGGATCAGGTCAAGATCCGGGCGGGTCTGCGCGAGGGCGACCTTGGTCACCAGCTCATCGCGCTCCGCAACAGGTTGGACCACCGGCGTGCTGAACCAGTCGGTGACCAGCTGGGTGCCTGCGGGGGTGAGCTTGTAGGTGTCGGCGCTGTGGCCGGTGGGGCCGGTGGTGGTGCCGGCGGCTTCGATGTGGCCATCGCGGTGGAGGCGGGTCAGGGTCTGTGAGACCTGGCCGATGTTGAGCGGCCACACCCCGGCGGTGGTTTCTGCGAACTGGGACTGCAGTTGACTGGCGGAACGGGGTTCATCCAGGAGCAGTGCCAGGAGCGCATGTTTGATGGACATGGCATTCCTTATATAGGAGGTAACAAGAAGCGCGTGAAAGAAATTGGTTACTGGGTAATCAACCCTAATCATTACTCGGTAACCATTAGGGCGCAAGGGTGGGCGGGGTGCGGGGGTGGGAATTACGGAAATAGCAAAGAGGGCGATTCGGCTTTTGCAAGCTGAATCGCCCTCGTGGTGAGGCGGTGATCCCCCGTGAGCGGGGTGAGGGGGATCGGAGGTTTTAGAGTGTGATGCCCCGTGCTGCCAGCCATGGCTGCGGGTCAACCGGGCCGGAGCCTGCGGGGTGGATCTCGAAGTGGAGGTGGGAGCCGGTGGAGAAACCACGGTTGCCCATGCCGGCGATCTTCTCGCCTGCGCGGACGGTCTGCCCGACGGAAACATCCAAGGTTTCCATGTGGCCGTAGACAGAGATGGATCCATCGGTGTGCTGGATGCGGATCCAGTTGCCGTAGCCGGAGGCCGGGCCGGAATCAATGACGATGCCGTCCATGACGGAAAGGATCGGGGTACCCACGGCATTGGCAATGTCGATGCCCTGGTGGATGGTTCCCCAACGTGGGCCGTAACCGGAGGTGAAGGCACCCTCGGCAGGCTTGACTACCTCAGGGCCGCGGTTGTCCAGGTCGGCCTGGATGCGCTCCGCGTTGTACTGAATGGTCTTGGAGATCTGCTCGCCCAGGTTCACCACTGGCTTGAACTCTGCGATGGCGAGGATCTGGGGTGCGGAGCTGCCGCCGACGTAGTCAGACTCAACTTCATTGGCGGTGAGTTGATAATCTACGGTGACGGTGTTCTCGGAGGCTGATGCCTCGGTCTGGGCTTGCGCCACTGCGGCGCCGCCGGCACCTGCGGTGGACACTGCACCGGTTGCTACTGCAACAAAAGCCACGCGACCCTTGGCCGCCTGGGAAGTGCTGATCTTGCGGTGCTTGCCCACCCGCTGGGTCTGCTCCTGCAACTTGGCCTGCTTCCATCTTCTGTCACACTCATCCAGCCACGGAAATGCGCGAGGCATTTCACTGAAGCATTACGTTTAGTGTCTGGATTGTGACCATCTTGTTATCTACCGGAAGTAACAATAGCGTCTCAGAATCGATGGTGCAAGTGAAAATTTGGAAAATATTATCAACGATCTTCTTTCACTTCCCTTTGATTTGATTGTCCAAACCAATAAGTTTGCCCTTACCTGCGGGATTGCCTGTTCATGTGGTGTTGAATGAGAATTTCATCAAACTGTAATCTTGGTCGCATTCCGCAGGATTCAAGCTCCCATGACTGCGTCCCGGAACAGTCCCTTGGATGAATATCACGTAACAATTTCCCTCACCGGACAAATAGCCGACGGCCCAGGAGTGATACCCGGTCCTTGGCTATACCGTCGTGCCACCCACAATTTCGGGCCCGGGCGTGGCACAGTTGATCACGATGAGCACGAACAATAGTCCGCATTCACGGCCGAGCCCGGCCCGTCGCCGCCGCCCGAAGCCACAGGCCCCCGCACCTGCCCAGTCCACCGCGGTTCAGCAGTCTAGGCTGCGTCGGTTGCTGCCCGCGGTGCTGATTCCGCACGGGGTGGCAGTTCTCCTCGTGGTGGTGGCGGCAGTGGCCGTCCTCATGTTCTCCGCAACCAGCATGGTCGCTCTTCCCGCAACCATCGCGCAGCTGTGGCTCGCACTCAACATGAGTCCGGTCGTGGGCAGCGGGGAAGTGATCGGCGTGATCCCGATGCTGCCAGCGGTGGTGATGGTGTGGGCGGTTGCCCGCAGGGTGCATCGATCCGTCAGGAAAAAAGTGAGCATTGCGGATCTGGGTGTGCTCACCCTGCTGGTCCTGGCCCTGCCCCTGTCGCTGGCGGGTATCGCCAGTGCCATGCTTTATGATGCCTCCGAAGTGCTGGATGTGGACATTCCCCCGGTTGCCTCCATGCTCGGCCGGGTGCTGCTCCTGCACCTGATCGCCCTGGGGCTTGGGATGGGGCCGCGGTTGTGGCGCGCACTAATGCGTCGCTATCGTGCGCCGGAGTGGCTGGTGGATGCCGCAGGACTGGCAATGAGATTTCTCCGCACCTACGCCGCCGTGACCCTGGTCGTGGTCGTGGTGATGATCACCATCAACTACCGGAACTTCCTGGATTCCCTCTCGGGATATGAAGACGGGGGAGCTGCACTGGCTCTGATCGTGATGAGCCTGCTCTACCTGCCCAACGTGATCATCTCTGCGATGGGTGTGCTCGTTGGCGCTCCGTTCTATTTCGGTGACGGGACCGTGAGCCTTTTCAGTGTCACCCTCGTTCCACTTCCACCTCTGCCGGTCCTGGCGGTCATCCCCGCCACGGCATCACAGTGGGCGGTGGTTCTTCTGCTGATCCCCGCGGTTGTGGCCGTATGGGTGTGCCTGAAGAATCCCGTGCGCCTGGTGGTGGCCCTTTCCGCCGCGGTATTCGGCGCGGCGTTCTTCCTCCTGCTGTCTCTGCTCGCCGGTGGACCCCTGGGTGTGTACGGCTATGTGGGCCTGAACCGTCTGTCAGCCGCTGGCCTGGTCCTTGGTTATCTCGTTGTTGTGGGGCTGCTCATCTCGGGTATTGACAGGCTGCGTTCCAACATGCGGACACCGGTGATGGTGGAAGAGTCTGTGGACCCTGAATACCCTGCCGAGCAGGAATACCGTGAGCCTGAAGCGGGGCCAGAGGTAGATCCAGAGCCTGTGACCGAGGAGGCTGTATATATGGAGTCTCCAGACGGAGTTGACACTGAACCGGAGGGAGAAACCTCTGAGGAATCAGCAAACACTGAGGAATCAGAGCCCGCCGCCACCGCAGACAATGAGCCTGACCATCAACCCGAGGAAACCGATGATGGTTCCCGGGGATCCGACCGTTAACATTGTGTCTGTGAATTCTGACTCAACAACCACCATTGTTGTTCTGGCCTCGGGTACCGGAACGCTGCTGCAGGCTCTGATTGATGCCCAGGGGAGCTACCGGATCGTCGGTGTGGTCTCTGATGTCGGGTGCGGCGCGATCGACCGTGCCATGAACGCTGGCATCAGTACCCGGGTTGTGCCGTTGGGTGGTGATCGTGCCGCCTGGAATACGGAACTCGCCGATGCGGTGGCCGCCCATGAACCGGATCTGGTCGTCTCAGCGGGATTCATGAAAATTCTCGGTGGGGGATTCCTATCCAGGTTTCCCTCCCGCATCATCAACACCCACCCGGCTCTCCTGCCATCCTTCCCAGGGGCCCATGCTGTCCGGGATGCCCTGGTATACGGGGTGAAGGTCACCGGATCCACCGTCCATCTCGTGGACGAAGGTGTGGATACCGGCCCCATCATCGCGCAGCGACCGGTGCCGGTGGAGGGCGGCGATGATGAAACCCGCCTGCATGAAAGAATCAAGCAGGTGGAGCGTAAACTCATTGTAGAAGTCCTGAATGGTGTGGAAATCTCCCGCGTTCAGGGTGGCGTACAACTCAACTGGAGAGGCTAATCCTTCATGAGCGATGATCGTAAGGCAATTAAACGCGCACTCATTAGTGTGTATGACAAGACCGGTCTGGAGGATCTGGCCAAGGCATTGAACCATGCCGGTGTGGAAATCGTGTCCACCGGCTCCACGGCCTCCCGGATTGCCGAACTCGGAATCCCTGTCACCCCGGTTGAGGAACTCACCGGTTTCCCGGAGTGCCTCGAGGGCCGTGTCAAGACCCTCCACCCGAAGGTTCACGCCGGCATCCTGGCTGATACCCGTAAGGAAGACCATCTCCGTCAGCTGAAGGAACTTGAGGTTTCTCCGTTCCAGCTCGTGGTGGTCAACCTGTACCCCTTCGCTGAGACTGTTGCCTCCGGCGCAGGTTTTGATGACTGCGTGGAGCAGATCGACATCGGAGGACCTTCCATGGTCCGTGCGGCGGCCAAGAACCACCCTTCAGTGGCAGTGGTGACCTCACCTGACCGCTATGAGGATGTTGTCTCTGTCCTCAACACGGGCGGTTTCTCCCGTGTGGAGCGCACCAAGCTGGCAGCAGAGGCCTTCCGCCACACCGCCACCTATGATGTCACCGTCGCCACCTGGATCAGTGAGCAACTGGCTGCAGCCGACACCGAGCTGGAGTTCCCTGGTTGGATCGGCTCCACCAGCACCCTGGCACGTTCCCTGCGCTACGGTGAGAACCCGCACCAGGCCGCGGCACTGTATGTCAACCATGATGCCAGTGGTCTGGCACAGGCGAGGCAGTTCCATGGCAAGGAGATGTCCTACAACAACTACACTGACTCGGATGCCGCCTGGCGCGCCGCCTGGGACCATGAGCGTCCGTGTGTGGCCATCATCAAGCACGCCAACCCCTGTGGCATCGCGGTGTCCGATGAATCCATCGCAGCAGCACACCGTGAGGCACATGCCTGTGACTCCGTGTCCGCCTTCGGTGGTGTGATCGCCTCCAACCGTGAGATATCAGTCGAGATGGCTAATCAGGTCGCTGAGATCTTCACCGAGGTCATCATCGCCCCGTCCTACGAGGACGGCGCCGTGGAGATCCTCAGCCAGAAGAAGAATATCCGTATCCTCCAGGCAGAGGCACCGGTTCGTGAGGGCTTCGAGTCCCGCGAGATCTCCGGTGGCCTGCTCGTCCAGGAACGTGACCTCATCCATGCCCCGGGTGATGATTCCGCAAACTGGACCCTGGCAGCAGGAGAGGCAGTCTCCCCGGAGACCCTCAAGGATCTGGAGTTTTCCTGGACCGCGGTTCGTTCCGTGAAGTCCAACGCCATCCTGCTGGCCAAGAATGGTGCCACCGTGGGTGTGGGCATGGGACAGGTCAACCGTGTGGACTCCGCACGTCTGGCCGTTGATCGTGCAGGCGCCGAGCGTGCACAGGGTTCCGTGGCTGCCTCGGATGCGTTCTTCCCCTTCGCCGATGGCTTCGAGGTGCTGGCTGAGGCTGGCGTCACCGCTGTCGTCCAGCCGGGTGGTTCCATCCGTGATGATGAGGTCATCGAAGCTGCCAATAAGGCCGGCGTGACCATGTACCTCACCGGAGCACGCCACTTCTCCCACTAGACGGTGGGGGAGTAGCAGGAAAAGGGCAGTCCGAAAGGACTGCCCTTTTCCTCTTCAACGCGTAAAACTATAGGTATGTCTGAATTGATTACCGGTCCTGCCATCCTCTTCGCCCCCGCCAACCGCAGCGAGATCATCCCCAAGGCCGCAGCACGCGCCGACATGGTCATCCTCGACCTGGAGGACGGTGCGGGGGACGTGGACCGTGCAGGCGCCTATGACAACATCAGGGAATCAGGACTGGATCCGAAAGACACCATCGTCCGGGTTGTCGGTCCTGATGATCCCCACTTCGCCGATGATGTCGCCTTCGTCCGCACCACTGCCTACACCCTGGTGATGGTGCCTAAGATCACCGATTCCATCCCGGAGGCACTCAGTGGTCTGAAGGTGATCGCCATGGTGGAAACACCCCAGGCGGTGGTGAACATTGCCAGCCTCGCCGCACACGAGGACGTGGTTGGTATGTTCTGGGGTGCAGAAGACCTCACGTATCTGCTCGGTGGCACCCATTCCCGGTTCCTCGCCGATGAACCCCAGCCGGACAGCTACCGCGATACGATGCGGGTGACCCGGGCGCTCATGCACATCCATGCCAAGGCGAATGGGAAGTTCACCATTGATGCGGTCCACGCCGATTTCAATGATGAGCAGGGGCATTTCCAGGAGGCGGCGGATGCCGCGCGTTCAGGTTTTGCAGGCTCAGCCTGCATCCATCCGAAGCAGATCGAAACCGTGCGTCGGGCCTACCGCCCTGAGGCGGAACAGCTGGACTGGGCCAGGCGTGTGGTGGCGGAAGCAGAGAACTTCCCAGGTGCCTTCAAACTGGACGGGCAGATGATCGATGAACCGTTGATCGCCCAGGCCCGGATGGTTATTGCCCGGATGCCTGCCTGATCAGTTCGAGGGTCTGCTCCTCGCGGTTGTCCGGCAGCTGGGCGCCGAGGACGGCGAGGGCGGCGTCGGCAAGCATGATTGCGGTGTCCGGCAGGCTGTCCCCGGTGAGGGGGCTGGGGACCTTGCCGTCATTGCGACGCATCTCGATGGCGGACATCGTGATGTGGAAGGGTAGCTCGGCCCGGGGATCATCCCCGACGATCTCTGTGGCGATGCTGCGGAAGATGTTGGTCAGGGCTTCGCGCTGAGTGTGGTACTCATCGAACTCCTCAGAGGCCACGATGGGCAGCTGATAGAGCCGGCCCACATTCCACTTGGTGGATAGCAGCAGACGCACCTCGGCGGCCACGAGGGCCCACAGGCGGAACTCCGGGGAGGCTTCACGGTTGGCCAGGTTCTCCGCGAGGAGGGTTGATGGCTCGACCGTGGACTTCAACAGGGTCAGGAAGATTTCCGTCTTGGACGGGAAGTGATAGTACAGGGACGCCTGACGGATACCCACCGCGTCAGCGATCTGGTGGGTTGAGGTCGTGGCGAATCCCTGGCGGGTGAACAGCTCAGCTGAGGCATCAAGAATCTCCTCGCGGGGATTCTTTCCGGCCCGTCGCGGAGCTGACCTCCGAGGGCGTCCGACTGCTCCTGCCATGACCTGGTAGCACTTCCTTCAATCCGGGGAGAAAACTGGTGAATGATATTTGACAAGATTCTAGTGCCTGACAGGCAGATCCCACCATTGGGGATGCACTAATCGCTCACGCGGTGCTCCACTGAGCTCATCACCTGAGACAACAGCCGTGCAGCGGCCCCGAACGTGGAACGCTGGAGGGCGGGCATATCCCAGGCTGTGGCGTCCTGATCATGGATGCGGTCCATCCAGCGCTTTGACTGTAGCTCAAGCGAGGCCTTCCACACCTGCGTGAGGGCATCGGCCTCATCAGGGGTGAGAATGTTGGCTGAACGGGCGTCGGCAAGCCTCGCAGCGGTGGTCGGCGCGGTGGAGCCGGCCTGCCATGCCGCCCAGCGCGCCAGATTGACCGTGGGGATCATCAGATTCCCGCGGATATCAACGCTCATCTCACGCGACGGTAGACCGTCGGCGACCTCGATGGCCGGGGGACGTGAGGCCAGGGCGTCGGCAAGCAAGGTGCGCGGATCCGCCTGCGTGATCGATGCCACCCATGTGCCCGCATCCAGGTACACCGCCGCATTCTCACCGGAGCGGGCGCGATCCTCCCACTCCTGCCGTGTCGCGGCACCAACCGGCTCGGCGATGAAACCTACATCAGTGAGCAGCCGGGCCAGCGCGGGATTCGGATCAACACCCTGCTTATCGACGACCGCCAGCCACCTCACGGGCGAGGTGGGCAACGCGTCACCCCGCCCCACGGGGCCGGTGAGAACGACCTCCGCGTCGATGCCGGGGGAGTGCAGCGCATCGGTAACCACCCGGGAGAACCAACCCGCGAGCACCGAGGGCGCCTCACCATGGTGCAAGGCATTACTCAGCAGTTCGAGGGACTCCGCCAGCACCCCACGCACATTGGCGGGACTGCTGCACAATGGTGCACTTTCGGCGAGCTCGAGCAGGGAGGGATGCAGCACGGTTGTTCCTCTTGTCGTGGGTGGGGAGGTGTCGATACTAAAACTACACCCTGAAAGATAGAAAGAACCACCTGCTCTCATGAAGATGAGAACAGGTGGTTCTAAAGATGTCGCTGTTACGTTATTCCCAGACTTAGCGGCTGGTGAACGGCAGGAGAGCCATTTCGCGTGCGTTCTTCACGGCGGTTGCAACCTCGCGCTGCTGCTGCGGGGTCAGACCGGTGACACGACGTGAACGGATCTTGTGGCGGTCGGAGATGAACTGACGAAGGGTGTTGATGTCCTTGTAGTCAACCTTCTCGATGCCCGCTGCCTTCAACGGGTTCTTCTTTGGGCGGCGGGTCTGCTCGAGGCGGACACGCTTAGCGTTGTTGCGCTGTTTCATTGTGTGTACTCCTACCAGCTGGACTTACGAACGCCCGGCAGCTCACCACGGTGAGCCATCTCGCGCATGCGGACACGGGACAGACCGAACTTGCGGAGGTAACCGCGTGGACGACCATCATGGGCGTCACGGTTACGAACGCGGACCTGAGCTGCATCGCGTGGCTGACGGTTCAGTTCGAACTGTGCATCCAGACGATCCTCATCAGAGGTGTTCGGGTTACTGATGATGGCCTTGAGCTCTGCGCGACGCTCGGCGTAGCGGGCGACGATTTCCTTGCGCTGCTCGTTCTTGGCGATCTTAGACTTCTTTGCCATGAATTATCGCTCCTCGCGGAATTCGACGTGCTTACGAACTACCGGATCAAACTTCATCAGAGTGATACGGTCCGGGTTGTTGCGCTTGTTCTTGCGGGTGACATAGGTGTAACCGGTGCCAGCCGTAGACTTCAGCTTGATGATGGGGCGGATATCATTACGTGCCATCTTTAGATCTTCTCCCCACGTGCGCGGATCTGAGCCACGACAGCTTCGATGCCGTCGCGGTCAATGACCTTCAGGCCCTTGGTGGATACGGTCAGGGTGATGGAACGTCCCAGTGAAGGGACGAAAAACTTACGACGCTGCACGTTGGGGTTCCAACGGCGTGAAGTGCGTCGGTGCGAGTGCGAGACAGACTTGCCGAAACTCGGCTGGCGTCCCGTTACTTGGCAATGTGCCGACATAACTTTGCTTTCTCCTAGCCGCCCACAATCAGTTAGAAGACGCGCCGCACCGGAAGGTTCCCGGGGCGCGAGCATGCCAGCTGAGAGGGCGATAACGAATATTTACGACAACAGCAAGGGACCAGTTTACAGACGAGACCCCAAAACTCCTAATCCCCTTGTTGTCCGCTTTAGGCAGGGGAGCACTGGGCGAATTCTGTAGGGCCACTGCGGGACTGCGACCAGCAGGTCCGCAGTTGTGCCCCTGTTTTCCGGCATGTTTCCCGGCGGTGCCCGGAGAGCGGGCGACACGGCGTTATTCAATGCCCGGATGGTACACCAGGGCACGGATGCCTGCCGGTTTCCCGCAACGGCGGACAGTCTAAATCCGATGGGCGATATGATCCCGCGCATGGGCTGTGGCGGTGTCCAGATCCTCAAACAGGTGAGTGGGATGTCGCAGGGACCTGATGGCGCCCAGCACACCGAGGACGTGGATGTGCTCCTTGCGAACACCCTTGATCAGAACGGTGACGCCACGACGTTCCAGGGCCGTGACCAACTCGGTCAACTGGTTGGCACCGGTGGCGTCGATCATCTGGAGCTGGGACAGTCGCAGGATGACCACTTCGATCTGATGCTCATCCCGATGGTCCAGGATCTGGTCAAGGATGCGCTCCGCGGCGCCGAAGAACAGGGAGCCTTCGATGCGGAACAGGGCGATACGTTCATCGCCCGCAAATGCCTCCCCGGGGAGTGTCTCGCGGAAGAGCCCGGTGTCCAGGCTCATGCGGCGCAGAATGAAGAAGGCGGCCACCCCGATGCCGATGGCTACGGCAACCACAAGGTCCACGCTGATGGTGATCACTGCGGTGATGATGAACACCAGTCCATCCGAGCGGGTGGATCGCAGCACCCGGGATGCCACATTGATGTTGATCATGCGGGCGGCTGTCACCATTAGAACGCCGGACAGTGCCGCCAGTGGGATCACCGAGACCACGGTGGCCGCGAGGTAGACCACGGCGAGGAGCACCAGGGCATGGATGATGGCCGAAGCGCGGGTTCGGCCCCCGGAGCGGACGTTGACCGAGGTGCGCGCAATCGCCCCTGTAGCGGGCATGCCCCCGAAGAACCCCGCGCCGATGGACGCCAGTCCCTGGCCCACCAGCTCGCGGTCAGCATTGTAGGGGCCGGTATCCGCCATGGAGGCGGCCACCCTGGCGGATAAGAGTGATTCGATGGCGGCCAGGGCTGCGACCGCGAACGCGGGGCCCAACAGTGCCCGGATCAGTTCCGGATCCATCGCGGGCAGGGTCGGGGCGGGCAGGGAGCGGGGAATCTCACCGATATCATCCACCGGAACCTTCAGTACCAGCACCGCGACAGTGACCACCACGATGGCTACGAAACTGGCCGGCACCTTCGGGGCGAACCTGCCGAGCAACAGCATCACGATGATCACTGCCGCAACCACGGACAGGGGGAGGAAGGCTCCGGGCCACTCGGCGTGCGTCACTGCATGCCATGCGGCACCCACGGTGTTGGCTGGCAGTGAGCCGGCGTATCCGACAGCGGCCGGAACCTGTTGCAGGAAGATGATCACCCCGATGCCCAGGGTGAACCCCTCGATGACGGGCCAGGGGATATAACTGACCGTGCGCCCCAGTTTGAGGATGCCGGCTAGCAGCACGATGATGCCCGCCATCAAGCTGACGAGCGCGACGGCGGGTATGCCATGGGCTATCACGATGGGGGCGAGGATCACCACCATCGCGCCGGTGGGACCGGATACCTGAACGTTGGAACCGCCGAAGATGGCCGCGATGAGACCAGCGACAATGGCGGTGATCAATCCCGCCTCGGCACTGACTCCGGAACTGACACCGAACGCCAGGGCCAGTGGGAGTGCGACAATGCCGACGGTGATGCCCGCGGTGATGTCCGAACGCCAGGTGTATCGGAGGTTGGCGTAATCCTCCATGGATGGCAACAGGCCACGCCACTGCCCGACTCTGGTGGTTCTTGTCCCCTCCGACCTGTTCGTCGGTGTGGCGGATCCAGTCATGCCCTGGTCCCCTCGATGCTGGGGAGTGCATTGATGGAGGATAATTCGTCGGTGGAGCTGGTCAGTATCTGGTTAAGCAGGAGGCGGGCAGTGCGCAGCAGATCCGCCACCTGCGGGTGGGTGAGGCTGTAGGACACCACATTGGCATTTCTCACCGAGGTGACCAGTCCGTACTTGCGGAGGACGGCGAGGTGCTGGGATAAATGGGATGATTCCAGTCCGGTGTCGTGGATCATGGTGGACACCGGCACTTCCGGTTGGGTGGAGAGGATCTCCAGGATTCTGATCCGGTAGGGGTGTGCCAGCCCCTTGAACAGGTTGGCCTTGCGTTCGTAGAGAGGCATTTGATCTGAACTCAACACGTTAGTCCTCCTTGACATGCAGATATGATGAATTCATCATATCGTCATGCGCAGTGGCCTGCAACGGTGGAGGATACTGTCGCGGGTGGAGGTTGGCCGTGATGGCGACTGTGTGGGTGGTGGTGTATAGGTGATTTTCAGATCCCCCGCCACTCATGTAAAGTATTACAGGTTCATTGCCGGTTTTGGCAGTGCATACTTCACCGAACCCAACTCGGACACGATCCCCAAAGATTGGGGAACCGATCCGTAGTTTCAATCCTGAGGGAATCGAGAGTAAATGAAGAAGGACATCCACCCCGGTTACCACCCGGTGGTATTCCAGGACGCAGGTACTGGCTTCCAGTTCCTGACCCGTTCCACCGCATCCAGTGATCGCACGATCAACTGGGAAGATGGCAATGAGTACCCGCTGATCGTCGTTGACGTCACCAGTGAGTCCCACCCATTCTGGACCGGTGCACAGCGTGTCATGGACACCGCTGGCCGAGTCGAGAAGTTCGAGCGTCGCTTCGGCGGCATGGCTCGCCGTAAGAAGAAGGCATAGGAGAATAAGCAATGGCAGTTCCAAAGCGCCGTATGTCTCGCGCCAACACCCGTATGCGTCGTTCCCAGTGGAAGGCTGACAATGTCGCCCTCCAGGACGTGAAGATCGACGGCCAGACCGTTCGCATCCCACGTCGCCTGGTCAAGGCTGCGCAGCTTGGCCTGGTTGACGTCGAGCAGTTCTAAAACAGAACAACTCAACAGGATTTCCTTAAATGCCACCAAGGCATTTATAAGAATCTAGTAAGAGACCGGATATGCCCCCTGATTACGGGGACCGTATCCGGTCTCTTTGCTGTATACAGTGTTAATATAAGGAAAATTCAAGGGATCCTTGAAGAAGTTTTGAGGCTATTGATGGCAGAGTGACATTCCGGATCAAATAACCTCCACTTATAACTGAGGGAAGTAAGTCAATGAAGGTTCTCGTTGTTGATGACGAACCAGCTGTACGGGAATCGCTGCGGCGATCACTGACATTCAATGGTTATAACGTTGTCACCGCCGAAGACGGTGTGCAGGCGTTAGAGGTCATCGAACGTGAACAGCCCGGTATCGTTGTGCTGGACGTCATGATGCCCCGCATGGATGGACTGGAAGTGTGTCGCACGCTGCGTAGTCAGGGTGATGACCGATCCATACTCATCCTCACCGCCCGGGACAACGTCTCAGACCGTGTCGGTGGCCTGGATGCCGGCGCCGATGACTACCTGACCAAGCCCTTCGCACTGGAAGAGCTTCTGGCCAGGGTCAGGTCGTTGGTTCGTCGCTCCGCACTGGAGCCCACTAACGGTAACGGCGGATCATCCGCGCAGGCTGAACTGTCTTTCGGGGATCTCACACTCAACCCGGATACCCGTGATGTCAGTCGCGGTGGGCGTCCCATCAGTCTCACGCGAACCGAATTCGCACTGTTGGAACTACTCATGAAAAATCCCCGCAGGGTGCTGTCCCGCAACAGCATCCTTGAAGATGTCTGGGGATATGATTTCCCCACCTCAGGTAATGCTCTCGAGGTCTACATCGGATACCTGCGCCGTAAGACTGAGCAGGAAGGGGAGAGTCGACTCATCTACACCGTTCGCGGTGTTGGTTACGTGTTGAGGGAGACTGCCCCGTGACCCTGCGACGCATCGGATCGTCGCACGAGCCCGTCGAGGTTCCACTGGATTCCACAGAACAACCACATCAGGGGTGGGGTTTCACCACTTCCCTGCGTTGGCGGCTCTCACTGCTGAGATCCGTCCTCGTTGCGCTCACAGTGGGCCTTGTCACCGTGGCATCTTATTGGACCGTGTCCAATGCGCTGATATCAGCAGTGGACCGCTCGTTGGACGCCAAGGCCACCACCATGTTGGAGCGTGCGCAGGACCCTGATTTCTATGATCGCGTCGAATCCGAAATGGAGATTGTCAAGGAGTATGACGGTGGTCTGAGCATCGCGTTATCCCCACCGGGTTGGGAATATGTCATCGGTGACAGTATCGCACTGCCTGGGGATCTGCCCATTGACCGATCCCAGCCCAACACCCAGACTCTGACTTCCTCGGGCATGCGGATCCTGATCAAACATGATGAGCAGGGGGCAACAGTGGTCCTCACCCAGGAGATGAGCTACTTGCGGGAGCTCATCACCTCGTTGGGAATCCTGCTTCTCGTCCTCGGTATCGCAGGTGTGCTGGCGTCAATCGTGCTTGGATTCATCCTGTCGGGCGCGAGCCTGAGGCCACTGTCCAGATTGCAGCGCGCCGTGGAGAACATCGCCAGGACAGATGACCTCTGTCCCATACCCGTTGTGGGCAATGATGAGCTCGCGCGATTGACGGTGAGCTTCAACGAAATGCTTGAAGCCCTGCGGGATTCACGAATGAGACAGTCTCAGCTGGTGGCAGATGCTGGGCATGAGTTGAAGACTCCGTTGACGTCCATGCGCACCAATATCGAGTTGCTCATGATGACCACCCGTCCGAACGCGCCACAGATCCCGGAAGAGGATCGGAACGACCTGGAACGGGACGTGCTTGCGCAGATGGAGGAGATGTCCACCCTGATCGGTGACCTGGTTGATCTCACCCGGGAACAGGACATCGAGGTTCTTGAGCCCATCCATCTCAACCGGGTACTCGACAGCGCGGTGGAGCGGGTGGATCGTCGGCGCCATGATGTCACCATCACCACGAAGACAGTTTCCTGGTATCTCAATGGAGACGGATTCGCCCTGACGCGTGCCCTGGTCAATGTCCTGGACAATGCCGTGAAGTGGTCTCCGGAAAACGGTAATGTCCGGTTGGACATGACCGTCATCGATGACAAGCATGTCCAGGTCACCGTGGATGATTCCGGACCCGGAGTCCCGGAGGAGGAACGCGAATTGGTATTCGAGCGTTTCTACCGCGCGGTGAAATCCCGATCGATGCCGGGGTCCGGCCTGGGCCTGGCGATCGTCCAACAGGTGGTCCAACGGCACTCCGGCCACATTGAGGTGGGGGAATCGGATGATGGTGGGACCAGGATCACCATGGTTTTCCCTGGTACCCAGGACAACAACCTCCTCAGTCCGGGGCAGCCCTCAAACGTTCACCAACCTCACAGCAATCGTTCAGAGTGATTGAAGTGGTGCTCCAGTCAGAAAGACCATAATCGTAGACATGACAACACCATATCCCCGCAACGAAGATGACAACGCCGCACCACCCTCAGAGACCAATACCTTTGAACCTGTGCGTAGCGCCTACCAGTCGTGGGGAACATCATCGCCGAGTTCTGATGTCCCGGTGAACCCGGCCTGGACCAGTTGGGATTCAGACCCGGCACCTTCCGGGACCGCGCCGGCGAAGAAGCAGAAGAAGACGGTGGGGTTGGGGACCGCGCTTGGCCTCATGCTGGTGGGCTCAGTGGCGGCCGGCAGCATCGTCGGCGTAGCCACCACGCAGTTCGGATCTGATTCCTCCGGCACCGGAGCCTACAACTCCCTGGACCAGCCGAGTTTGCAACGCACAACCAATGCGGAACCTGGATCCGCTGAACAGGTGGCCGAACAGGTACTTCCCTCCGTGGTCTCCATCCAGGCACTGACCCGGAATTCCGCCTCTGAAGGGTCGGGTTCCATCATCTCCTCCGACGGCTATGTGATGACGAACAACCATGTGGTGGCAGGGGTGGAACAGAACGGGGTTCTCCGGGTCACCATGTCCGACGGTTCGACCTCAGAAGCTGATTTCATCGCCGGGGATGCCTCCACCGACATTGCCGTCATCAAGATCAGAAACGCCACGGATCTACCCGTGATCAACTTTGGTGATTCTGATGACATCGCCGTGGGCCAGGAAGTCATGGCGGTCGGGTCCCCGCTCGGACTGAGCTCAACTGTCACCACCGGTATCGTCTCGGCCCTCAACCGCCCTGTCCGGGCTTCCGGGGAAGGGGGCGAATCCTCTTTGATTGATGCGATCCAGACCGATGCGGCCATCAACCCGGGAAACTCGGGTGGTCCGCTCGTGGATATGCAGGGCAATCTGATCGGCATGAACTCGGTGATCGCCTCCATCTCATCCGCGAGTGACACCGGGGGGTCCATCGGCCTCGGCTTCGCCATCCCCGCCAACTACGCCAAGCGGGTGGCCACTCAGCTCATTGAAACCGGTGCAGTGATGCAGCCCATGATCGGTGTGTCCCTGGCCAACGGTGCCAATGTTTCCGGCGCATTGATCGCCAGTGTGCAGGATGGAGGGCCGGGAGCCGCGGCCGGACTTATGCCGGGAGATGTGGTGACCAAGCTCAACGATCGTGTGATTGACAGTGCTGATGCATTAATTGCGGCTGTTCGCTCACATGACTTCGGAGAAACAGTTACTCTAACAGTCACTCAGCAGGACACCTCGCAAACCCGTGAGGTGGAGGTTACTCTCACCAGCGAGTAGTTTTATACAAAATATCTGATCAATTCGGCAGTAACGGGCTGAAAGCAAGCTAACGGCAAGTTAATGACAAGTTTGAGCGAGGAACGATGAGTAACGATACGCTGGGGAATCTCACCGAGGTCGTGGAGTCCCGTCAGCCTCTTCCAAATGTTGAACCGGACCCGGAGTTTCTCAAGGCCACTGAGCAGGAGTCCACTCTCGCCGTGCAGCGTCGGGCACTCGTGGTCCTGGTTAATGATTACGCGGATGATGATTCCACTGAGAATGGTCGTCTTGTCACGGAGCTCCTGATGGAGTCCAATTTTAACGTCGACGCAGTGGTGCTGGTCCCATCGAAGAAGTCACAGATCCGCCAGGCGATTGAAACTGCGGTTGTGGGCGGTGCTGATCTGGTTCTCACCATCGGTGGTGTGGGTGTCGGGCCACGTGACAGAACCCCTGAAGCTACCCGCGCGGTGCTTGATCAGACAGTTCCGGGTATCGCCCAGGCTCTGCGTTCCTCCGGTATGGCATGCGGTGCGGTGGATGCATCGGTGTCCCGGGGTATCTCCGGCATTTCCGGCTCCACCGTTGTGGTCAACCTGGCGGATTCCCGGGCGGCGATCCGCGATGGGATGGCGACCCTGACCCCACTGGTGCACTTTGTTGTGGACCAGATGCAGACCTCTGTTGTCTGAGTGGAGTGTCGAGCGCCCATGACCAAGAAACGCAGGAGAGCTTTCCGCGCGTCACCCGCGCAGGATTATGATCGCACCGCCGACACCCCCGGACCGACTCCCGTCGGGGATCAGGTCCGGGAGGTAATTCTGGATCCTGAGCAGGATGACGCCCCCAGCGGTGAGGAGTTCTGGCTGGAGCAACGGCCACCGCACTACCACTAGAGCGCTCCGGCTCCATGAGGAGCACCCGTTGTCCACCAGCGGTGATCATTGAGATGAAAAACCACCCCAAGGTCTTGGGGTGGTTTCGCTGTTTTACAGGGTGTTCTTGCCGTCCTGCTGATTGTTGGCAGCTTTCTGTGCCTGGAGGAGATCGCGGATCTCAGTGAGCAGTTCCGCCTCGAGGGAAGCCGGCGCCTCCTCCTCTTCGTCAACACCCTTGCGCTTGGCCAGCGCCTCATTGAGCTTGTTCATCGGACCCACCAGTACGAAGTAGACGATGGCGGCGATGATGAGGAAGTTGAGCGCTGCGGTGATCACGGCGCCGAAATCAATGAAGGTGTTCGGGTTGTCACTGAAGATGTGGAAACCGAGTCCGGATACATCTGCGCCACCGACGGATGCGATGAGCGGATTGATGATGTGGTCGGAAAATGCAGTGACGATGCTGGTGAATGCGGTGCCGATGACGACGGCGACGGCGAGCTCGACAACATTGCCGCGGAGAATGAAATCTCTGAAACCCTTCAACATGGGTGGGCGCTCCTTGATCAGGTAGACATTTGTGGGCCAGTGGTGGAACAACAAAAGCACTATAGCGGAAACCTGATTTGTTTCGACGGGGATAAAAGTTTGTTCACCCGGATCTGTCCCCTGTCAGCACCACTGCGAGCGGGGCGCTGAGGGAAGCGGCAGCCACCAGTCCGGATGAGGATTCCGGCAGTGCAATGAGCACGGTTGAGGGATCGGATGTGCCTGATTCACCTACAAGAACTACCTTTCCACCAGCAGCAATGGTGTGGGGGAGGCCGGAACCGGGGTCATGGGAGATCACCGAGATGGTATCGCCGTGGTGGAGGAGCGGAATCACCGAGGGGTCCGCCAGTTTGAGTGGAACCATGTGGAGTTGTTCACCGGAAAAATCTTCTGTGCCATTTCCCACAAAGGAGGCAATGAGTTCATTTCCCACGAACCGGGGAGAGGTGACGATTTCGCCCGCGGTGATGGCAGATGCGGCGATGCGCCCCACGGCGTCGGAGGTGTCCAGGACCGCGGTGTGGGGTACCAGTGCCGATGGAATGTTCTGCAGATTCACATCGGATGCGGTGATCGCCGCCCCGGCCGGGATATCCGAGACGAATACCGCGACCTGTGGATCGGTGCTGATCAGGGACCGGATGAATAAAATGGCGGCGATGAGGAGAAGAAAAGCTGCCAGGGAGCGTCGGATGAGCAGCGTACGATGCCATCCGGGAGTGGTGAGGGTGGTTTTAACGTCCATACCCACTTGGACTGTTCAGATGCGCCCGAGGTTCCGTACTCCCGCGGGGGTGATGAGGATATTCACCGGTAGATCATGCTCTTCTACCGGGATGTCCTGACGGATCTCACCGTTGTACAACAGGGCGATCGTGGTGCCCTTGATGCCGGTGGCCAGAGCCCGGTCGTAGAAGCCACCACCCTTGCCCAGGCGGATACCGTCGGGTGAGGCGGCCAGTGCAGGTGCGATCACCACATCGCAGAAGTTCAGGGCTTCCGGCCCCAGCCTGGTACCTGCGGGTTCCCGGATTCCATAGGCTCCCGGGACCAGGCTGGTGGGGCCCTCGTAGAGGGCCCAGTCCATACGCCCATCGGGGAGCGCAAGGGGCAGGATAACCGCAGGGACTTCGGCCTGGAGCGCGTCGAGAAGCAATCGCCCACCGGGCTCACTGCGGGTGGGGACATAAGCGGCCACACGCTGTGGACGCTTTGACCTGAGGTAATAGGAGACATTGGCTATCAGGGCGGCGTTCTCCCTGTCGCGGAGATCATCCGACATGGCTGTGCGCGCCTCGTGGAGGTTGTCCCGCAGCTGTTGTTTGCTCTCGCTCATAAAACTAAGGATAACGGTTATTTCAGGTGGGGCACCCTGATTGGTCATGGGGCTGCGGGGTAGTGTTGGCGACATGAGTTTGCCTATCGATGAGCACGTGAACGCGGTAAAGACCGTCGTGGTGCCTGCTGCAGGAATGGGAACGCGCTTCCTCCCGGCCACCAAAACCGTGCCCAAGGAGCTGCTGCCCGTTGTTGATACCCCCGGTATCGAGTTGATCGCTGAGGAGGCGGCCGAGTTGGGGGCAACCCGCCTGGCCATCATCACCGCCCCCAACAAGGCCGGCGTCCTGGCCCACTTTGAGCGGTTCACCGAATTGGAGAACACCCTCGAGGAACGTGGCAAGACTGAGCAGTTGGGGAAGATCCGTCGTGCAGCCGGGCTCATTGAGGCTGTACCGGTCACCCAGGAACGCCCACTCGGGTTAGGCCATGCGGTCGGTCTGGCTGAATCCATCCTCGATGATGATGAGGACGTGGTGGCTGTCATGCTGCCCGATGACCTGGTTCTTCCAACCGGTGTCATGGAACGGATGGCACAGGTCCGTGCCAACTTCGGCGGGTCAGTATTGTGCGCCGTCGAGGTGGCTGATGAGGACGTGTCCAATTACGGCATCTTCAAGGTGGAGGATGCGGAAGGCGCCGGTGAGGATCCTGATATCAAGCGGATCACCGGGATGGTGGAGAAGCCTGCCTTCGAGGATGCGCCCTCGAACCTTGCGGCGACAGGCCGTTATCTCCTGGACCGCGATATCTTTGACGCCCTGCGCCGGATCACTCCCGGTTCCGGTGGCGAGCTGCAGCTGACTGATGCCATCGCCCTGCTCATTGATGAAGGCCACCCTGTCCACATCGTGGTGCATCGCGGTAAGCGCCATGACCTGGGCAACCCCGGTGGGTACATCCCCGCCTGTGTGGATTTCGGCCTGTCCCACCCTAAATATGGTCCACAGCTGAAGCGGGCCCTGACCCAGATCATGATTGAGCATGGTGTTTTTGCCGAGCAGGACATCACCGACGTAGCCCAGGGGGCTTCCGGGTAGGTGTCACCCGGGAGGTTGTGGTGAACCGGGCAGCGTCAGCTGCCATGGCGCAACCCCTTCCGGAGCGGACAAGGAAAAACCGGTTCCGGGGAGAAGATTCGGCTACCGTTCAAGGTATTCACGCAACTGACGTAAAATAGCTGCTGTTCATGAAGGAGGTCCCATTGCGATCAGTCGAACAACAGCTGGCAATGGTTACGCAGGCTGCGGTGACACCCGAGCCGGTGCGTATCGCCATCGCCGAGGCATTCGGATTGATGTGCGCCGAGGACGTACAGGCGTCACGTGCGCTGCCTGGATTCGCCCAGGCGGCGATTGATGGTTATGCCGTACGCGCGGTTGATGTCGGTGGCGAGCGCTCGCTGAGCCGGGAGGTCCCCGTTGCGCCCCCGGAGAAATCCCTGCCGGTCGTGGGGGAGGTGGCTGCGGGGTCCCAGCAGCCACTCCGCCTGCAGCCCAAGCAGGCGGTGCGCGTGCAGACGGGCGCGCCCCTACCGATGCTTGCCGACGCAGTCCTGCCACTCGCCTGGAGTGACCGTGGCCGCAAACGTGTGACAGCGCAGCGCCCGGTCCGTTCCGGTGAATTCGTGCGTAAGGAAGGCGATGATATCCAGCCGGGTAACGTCGCTGTCAGCTCCGGTGCGGTATTGGGTCCCGCCCAGATCGGTCTGCTCGCCGCGGTGGGGCGTCCGAAGGTGCTGGTGTACCCGCGCCCGCGCATGTCTGTGATCTCCGTCGGGCCGGAACTGGTGGACATTGACCGCCAACCCGGCCTCGGGCAGGTCTTCGACGTCAACTCCTATTCCCTGGCAGCTGCAGGCCGGGAGGCCGGTGCGGATGTGTACCGCTATGGCATCGCCGCCGGTGAACCACGCCGCATCAAGGAGATCATCGAATCCCAGATGCTGCGCGCGGAGATGGTGGTGATCGCCGGTGCCGTGGGCGGTTCCGCGTCCGAGGGCGTGCGTGAGGTGTTGCGCGAACTGGGCGAGATCGATACCGAACGTGTGGCCATGCACCCGGGTTCGGTGCAGGGATTCGGACTTCTGGGTGAAAACCGCATCCCGGTGTTCCTGCTGCCCTCCAATCCTCTGGCCTCGTTGGTGATCTTCGAGACCTTCGTGCGCCCGCTTATCCGCCTCAGTTTGGGTAAGTCCAATGCCAACCGCCGTGTGGTGCGGGCACGCGCCCTTAACCACGTGGCCTCGGTGGCTGGGCGGAAAGGTTTCATCCGTTCCCGTCTCATGCGGGACGCTGAGACCCAGGACTACCTGGTTGAGGCGCTCGGTGGCGCGACCGGCGCCCCATCGCACCTGCTGGCTGGTCTGTCGGAGGCCAACGCCATGATCCGGATCCCTGAGGATGTTACGGAGATCCGCCCCGGGGATGTCGTGGATGTCATCTTCCTGGCGCAGGGTCGATGAGGGCAGATGAAGGTGTTCAACGCATTCACAGCCAAGTCGGAATGGGAGCGTCCGCACCTGACCCATCCGGGTTGGCCGGAACCCACACCCAGGGTGACTCTGCCGATGGGCGGGAAGCTGCGTCTGCGTCCCCTCAAGCGGAGTGATTTCCGTGCGTGGTCGGATCTGCGCATGCGGGATGAGGAGCATCTCCGTCCCGTGGAGCCCACCGTGTCCGGTACCTGGAGTGAGTCCCATTCTCGGCTGTCCTGGTGGGAAACCGCCTCCTACCTGCTGAAATCTGCACGCCAGGGCGCTCTGTTGCCGATGGTGATCGAGTTGGATGGGCGCTTCGTGGGGCAGTTGACCATTGGTAATATCCAGCACGGTGGAATCTCCGATGCGTGGATCGGTTACTGGGTTTATAGTGGCGTGACGGGCAGGGGAGTGGCCTCGGCCGCCTGCGCGCTCGGCGTCGATCATGCTTTTCGACGCACCGGCCTGCACCGGCTCACCGCCACCTATCTGCCCAGCAATCCAGCTTCAGGGCGGGTACTCGCCCACAGTGGTTTCCGGGATGAGGGTTATCTTCTCCGGAACCTGCACATCAACGGCAGATGGATGGATCATCATTTTGTGGCTCTGCTGGCTGATGAGTATCCGACCACCGCGGTTGACCGACTCATTCTCGCGGGTCGTTTGAGACCATAATTTTTCGGCGTGGCAGTCGTGTTGAAACCGTCACACCTATTACTGTCGTAACTGTTTAGCAATTGCACCCGTCTCGGAAGGTTTGGTGCTTCACGTGTCCGGATTCCTCTTGATCGGCCTGATAGTGGTGGTGTGGCTTGTCGTGCTCGCACCGCTGCTTCTCCGTGGCCAGAAGCCAATCCGCAAGGCTGGTGAGGCTTTCGACGAAACCCGCGTCATCCTCGAGGGTGGCAACAGTGTGCCCGTGCGTCGTCGTCCCCGCCTGGCAGGTGATGCCGGGGACGAGGAGATTGACGCGCAGGATCCTGTTGACGAAGAGTATGAGATCGTGGATTCCCCCAGCATCTTCAGGCACCGCCGTGAGGATGTCCCGGAGGAGCGCGACCCGGATGACATTCCTGACAACACGGAAGTCGAGCCGGAAACCACCACCTCCCACGTCGCCGCCGATGATGAGGCCACCGCTGTGGTGGTCGCCCTGGTTGATGATCAGGAAGAGGTGGAGCAGGACGCCCCGGTGGTGGAGGTCATCGAGGAGTGGAACGCCGAGGATCACTATCCGATGGATGGTTCCTACAACACCCCGATCGATCTGATGCACCATGAGGAGCGGGTACGCGCCACCGCGGAATACCGTGCCGCCCACAGTGGTGACCAGGATGCCGGGAACCCAGCGGACGCCCCGGAGGATGCTGCTGATTACGGTGAGCTGACCCAGGCGGATATGGATTTCGCGGAGAGTCGCCGTGGCCGTGGTTACTACGATCCCCGGGCTGACCGTGAGGTGGCCCAGAGCAAGTATCTCCGTCGTCAGAGGACCCTTCTGGGACTGGGCCTGGCCGTGGTGTTCACGCTGATCCTCGGGTTCATCTTCGGTGGGGGAGCCTGGTTCCTGCCGGTTCTCACGGTGGCAGTCACTGCTTTCTACCTGGTCGCGCTGCGCAGTCAGGTCCGCGCGGAGAATGAGCTCCGTGCCCGTCGTATCCGGAGGCTGCGTCGCTCCCGCATGGGTGTCCGTAACTCTGAGGATCTGCCCTCGCGTCTGCGTCGCCCCGGTGCGGTGGTACTGGAACTGGATGATGAAAGTCCTGACTTCGAGGGTCTGTCCACTCTCGACCAGCCGATCGAACACAATGGGGATGACTACCGCTCCTATGGTGCCCGCCGCGTGAGTTAACCCAGCGCGCCCGCCGGGGGGATGCGTCCTCCCCATTGCTTCCCCGGGGTAGAGTTGCCGGTTATGGCCAGAGCTCTATCCCGCGGAACCACAGTTTTCGCCTTTGTAGCCGTCCTCGTGGCGGCTTTAAATCTTCGTACCGCCATTGTCTCGGTGGGTGCGGTCCTGGATGAGATCATCGTGGCATTCGACGCCAGCGAAACCGTGGCTGGCATCATCACCGCCATACCTGGTCTGGCGTTCGCGGTCTTCGGTGTGGCCGCGGTTCCCCTGGCCAGGAAGATCGGACTGTCCGGGGCTCTGACCACCGGCATGGTCATCGGCCTGATCGGTCTGGCATCCAGGCCGTGGGTGGGGGATATCTGGAGTTTCATCTTCCTCACCGGGTTCGTCGTCGTCGGCATCGCCATCGCGAATATTCTGCTCCCCGCGTGGGTGAAGTTGCACGGTGGGAAGAACACCGTGGCGCTGATGACCGTCTACACCTCTGTGCTGGGACTCGGTTCCACGGTTGGTCCCTTGTCTGCTCTGTTCTTCCAGGGCGTGGACGGGTGGCGGTGGGCGATCTTCGTCTGGGCGTTCTTCGGGTTGGCCCAGGTGCTGATCTGGCTGCCGATGTGGGCGAGCAGGCGTTATGATTTCCCTGCTGAGACCGTCACCGGTGGCACCAGGGGAAAGATCTGGACGTCCCCGACCGCGGTGTTCATCATGCTGTTCTTCGGGCTGCAGTCCATGAATGCCTATATCCAGATGGGATGGTTGCCCAAGATCCTGGTGGACAGCGGGGTCAGTGCAGGAAATGCGTCCATCGCGCTGGCCATTCTGGGAGTGCTGGGTATCATCGGTGGCTTCATCATGCCGGTGACCATCGCCCGCACGAGAGACCATCACCTGGCGCGTCTGCCGGTATTCTTCGCGGCGAGCATGTTGATCGGTTATCTGGGGGTCTGGTTCTTCCCGGTTCAGGCCTGGTGGCTGTGGTCCTTCTTCCTCGGAGTGGGGGCCCTGTGCTTCCCCATGGCCATCGCCCTGATCCCGGCCAGGACCCGGGATCCACGGGTGACCGCCAGCCTGTCCGGTTTCGCCCAGCCGGTGGGTTATCTGCTGGCCGCATCGGGGCCATTGTTGGTGGGGGCGATGTTCCAGGTGGTGGGTTCCTGGGGGCCGATCCTGGCGGCCCTGGCCGCCGGCACCCTCGTTCTGGGGGTTGTGGGGTACCGTGCGGCCCGGAACCGGATGGTGGATGATGAGCTGGATACCACGCCGTCGGCATCGTCTGTGCAAGGTGCCTGAGGTAACCTGTCAATCATGGATAAACCGGTCGTGAGGGACGCAGCGCTGCTGATATTCCGCGTTGTCCTCGGAATCATCTTCGTGGCGCACGGGTGGGAGAAGCTGTTCATCAGCGGCATCACCCAGACCACGGGACAGTTTTCCGCATGGGGTGTCCCACAACCCACTCTGTCCGTCTGGATCACCGCCGTGGCTGAACTCCTCGGCGGGGCTTTCCTGGTGGTGGGTCTGCTCACCACATTCGTTGCCGGCGCGCTGGCGCTGTTGATTCTGGCGGCCATCTACTTCGTGCATCTGGGCACCGGTTTCTTTGTGGCGGATAACGGCGTGGAGTTCCCTCTGTTGATCATCGTCTCCCTGATGATGATCGTGGTATTCGGTTCCGGCAGGGCCAGCATCGACGGGGTTCTCACACGTGGCTGACTGTACTGCCGTCCAGGCCGCATTGTCCGCACGCCTGGACGGGGAGCCGACCGGTATGGATGGAGCGGTCCTTGATGCGCACCTCGCGCACTGTGCCGACTGCCGGACTTACTATGACCGTGCGGCGGAGCTCAACCGAAAATTAAACCTGGGGGTCGCGGAGCCCCGCACGATGGTGCCTCCGGATCTGTCTGAGATCATTCTCGCCGAGGTGGAGCCACAGTGGCGTCGCCGCGCCAACACCCGGGTCATCGCGTCGACGGTGCTGCGGATCCTGTTGGTGATTCTGGGTGCCGTGTACACCCTGTGGGCGGTGTCCATGCTGGGGGACACGGCGTCGATAAGCATTCAGGAAGACCCGCTCACCGCGCGGCTGATCGGAGAGGCCGCCACCTTCCGCCTGGGGCTGGCCGTGGGCCTGTTCTTTGCGGCGTGGAAGCCGCAGATCATCCCCGGCATGCTGCCGGTGTTCGGTGCGCTGTGGACCTTCAACCTGGGGTTCGCGGCGCGTGATCTGGTGTTCGGTGTCGCTGATTCCACCACCGCGACCACCATTGTGCTGTCGTTGATCTCCGCGGTGGTACTGGGTCTGACCTGGCTGAACAGTAGGGGGGCGGGCGTGTTGCGGCGGACCTGGGGTTCCCTCAACGCCACGCCAATGTGACTAGGCTTGAAGGCATGAGTTTTGCTGAGCACGCAATCATCTGGCATGTCTACCCGCTCGGTGCCACCGGCGCACCGATCCGCCCCACCGGGCCCGAGCCGCTGACCCACCGCCTGCCCACCCTTGAAGGCTGGCTGGATTATGTGGTCGAGCTCGGCTGCAACGCCATCCTGCTGGGGCCGGTGTTCGCCTCTGACACACATGGTTATGACACTTCAGACTTCTTCCGCGTTGACCCGCGGCTGGGGGATGAGTCCGACCTGGTTGCGCTGCTCGACGCTGCCGGGCAGCGTGGCATCGGTGTGCTTTTCGACGGCGTCTTCAATCACGTCTCCAGCTCGTCGGGCTACATCGAACTGACCACCGGCGGCTCCTTCGAAGGCCATGATGCACTCGCCGAGCTGGATCACAGCCGTGATGAGGTGGTGGACCTGGTCGCCGAGGTGATGATCTACTGGCTTGACCGGGGGATCACCGGGTGGCGTCTGGATGCCGTCTACGCGATTGATCCCGCCTTCTGGCAGAAGGTGCTGCCCCGGGTGCGGGCGACACACCCGGATGCCTGGATTGTCGGTGAGATGATCCACGGGGATTATGCGGACTATGTGGCGTCCTCCGGTCTGGATTCCATCACCCAGTATGAGCTGTGGAAATCCATTTGGAGCAGCCTGAAGGAGAAGAATTTCTTCGAGCTGGAATGGACCCTGCAACGACACAACGGGTTCCTGGAGCATTTTGTGCCGCAGACCTTCGTGGGCAATCATGACGTGACCCGGATCGCCACCCAGGTGGGCCCTGAACTGGCTGTGCTCGCCGCATCTGTGTTATTCACCGTGGGCGGTACACCCAGCATCTACTACGGCGATGAACAGGCAGTGACCGGGCTGAAGGAGGAACGCGTGGGTGGTGATGACCAGGTCCGCCCACCGCTGCCGGAGCAGTATTCACCCCTGGGTACCTGGATGCATCAGGTCCACCATGATCTCATCGCTCTGCGCCGCAACAACCCCTGGCTGTATGCCGCGCGCACCGAAGTCGAGGATATCGACAATACCCGCATCACCTACCGGTCCTACGCCCTGGATGATCAGGGCGTGGACACAGGCGACTGGGTCCGGGTGAAACTGGACAGCGATAAAGCCACGGTGCACATCACCGACCACGCGGGCAGGGAGTTCACCTACTCAAGCTGACTACCTCTATCAACACCCTTTTGATGTCTACCGCCAGCTCGGCAGCCACATCAGTGAGTCATAGATCCAATCCGGCACGATATAGCCGTAGAGGATCGGGGAGAAGATCACAAACATCGTGACCACGAGGGCGATGTAGGCGACCACGATCATGGACCCGTAGGTCAATCCGTTGCGCAGTGTCCGGCCCCGTTGCCAGAGCTCACCGCAGGTCAATGCGAGCAGGACCACCAGGAATGGGGCGAGAGCGGCGGCGTAGAAGAAGTACATCTGGCGGTCATAGGCCGCCAACCAGGGCAGGAAACCGGCGGCGAAAGCCACCAGGGGGATCACATAGGCGCGCTGTCTGCGGATGAACAGTGACCACACCGCCCAGAAAATCACCGGCACCGTGAGCCACCAGATGGCGGGTGTACCGAAGAGGTAGATCATGCGCCGGCAGGTATCCCCGACAGCGCACTCAATGTCAGTGGAGGAGAAGTAGAGGATGGGGCGTCCGGCCACCAACCAGGACCACGGCTTGGAATCCCACGGGTGGCTGTGGCCGCCGGATGTGGTCAGGGAGCCATGGAACTCCAGCACACTGAAGTGATAGTGCAGCCAACCGGCGATGGAGTCGGGGAGGAACCGGAGGAAGGAACTGCCCTCGATGGTGCCATCAGCCTGCGCATGGCGGTAGACGGAGGTTTCCGATGCGAACCAGGCACGCCAACTCCAGATGTAGAGCAGGGCGGGGATCAGTACGAGGGAGGCCAGTGCCGGGACCACATCATGGCGTAGTGTGCCCACAATATAGCGATGCACGCCGTAGCTCTTGCGCAACCACAGGTCCAGGAACACGCTGGCCAGTCCGAAAAAGGCGATGTAATAGAGCCCCGACCATTTCACCGACAGGGCGAGTCCCAGGAGGATTCCTGTGCCAAAACGCCACCATCGGAAGCCGAAGCGCGGACCGAATTCATCGTCCCAGCCGCTTGCATTGTTAAGGCGGTGGTGCATCTGCTGGTGATCCCTGATCAGGGTCCATGCGGCGGCGGTGATGAAGAAGACCTGGAAGATATCAAGCATGCCGAATCGGGAGCTGACCAGGAGCACACCATCGGCGGTGGCGATGACACCGGCGATGAAGGTGACCACGGTGGAGCCGCTGAGCCTGCGGGTCAACGCCATGATCGCCAGAACCGTCAAGGTGCCGAACAACGCCACCATGACGCGCCAACCCATGGGGGTGTAACCGAAGATCATCTCACCAAAGGCGATGATCTGTTTGGCCAGGGGCGGGTGGACCACCAGACCGAAACCCGGGTTGGATTCGATGCCACCGGTGACCGGGTTGATCCAGGATTGCACCATATCCCATGCCTGCGGCACGTAGTGCTTCTCATCAAAGACCGGTGTGCCGGATGAGGTGGCGCTGGTGAGGCCTATGAAACGGGTCAGGGTGGCAAAGATCGCGATGATAGACCATGTCCAGGTGTCCTGGCTGGTCCATCGGAATGTCGGCGGCGCGGGTGGTCGGGTACCAGCGAACATACCCTGGTCCCGCACCTGGTTACGAACAGGTAGGGCTTGGCTCACCCGCTTGATCTTAGAGCCTGTGGAGGATTTTGTGGGAAGCTGGGGTAATGGATCTTGCTGAATTGACCTTGCCCGCCGGAATCATTGTTGCTGCCACGCCTCTGGGCAATATCGGGGATGCCTCCCCGCGTCTGGTTCATGCCCTGGAAAATGCCACCGTCGTGGCGGCGGAGGATACCCGCCGAACAGCGGCCCTGGCGGCGGCCCTCGGTGTGGAGATCACCGGCCAGCTGGTCTCTAATTTTGACCACAATGAAGTGTCCAGGGTGGGGCGTCTCATCGAATCAGCGCGCACCGGGACAGTGCTGGTGGTCAGCGATGCCGGCATGCCGGTGGTCTCCGATCCGGGGTTTGCCCTCATCGATGCCGCCCATGATGCGGGCATTCCGGTGACCTGTTTCCCCGGGCCTTCCGCAGTGCCCACGGCTTTGGCCTTGTCGGGTCTGCATGTGGGGCGTTTCGCCTTTGATGGTTTTGCCCCGCGTAAGCATGGCGCCAGGATCACCTGGTTTGAGAGCCTGAAGACGGAGCAGCGGGCGGTGTGTTTCTTTGAATCACCCCACCGGATCGCCGAAACGCTTGCCGACGCCGCCGAGGTCCTCGGGGACAGGCGGGCTGCGGTGTGCCGGGAGCTGTCAAAGACCTATGAGGAGGTCCGTCGGGGCCCCCTGCCGGAACTGGCTGAATGGGCCAGCCACGGTGTGCGCGGTGAGATCACCGTGGTTATTGAAGGCGCAGGGGATATCAAGGTTGATGTGGAGTCCCTGGTGGAGGCGGCCCAGGAACGTGTGGATGCAGGCGAGCGACTCAAGGCGGTATGCGCGGACATGGCTAAAACCTACGGGCTGAGTAAAAATGAGCTCTATGATGCAGTGATTTCAGCCCGGGAATAAAATCGTTATACCTTTGTGACGGCCTGCTGCTAAAAGGTCAGGTGGTCTGCGGGGGGACTGCGTCACAGCTTGATAAAACAGCTGCTGAGAGGGTTGATTCTGCCCCGGTAGCAGATTTCACAGGCTTGCTTCTCAGCTAATTCCACACAATAGTGAGTTCCATGACTACATCTGACCCAAATGCGGATAAGACTCTGGTGGGGGATGAGATCGAACAACTCACCGCCACGGAAGAGCTAGCGGGACTCTTAGAAGATCCCGACACCATTGTTGAGCAGGTGGCTGATTCTGAGCCTGAAGTTATCCTCCAGGGCGAGAGCACTGATGCCAAGCTGCAGTGGGCAGTCATCCTCCCCGCGCTGGCGGTAGTTCTTGGCGCCGTGGTGTGGGGTATTGGTTTCCCCGACAGCTTCTCCAACTTCGCCGGCAACGCCCTGAACTTTGTGGTGAATAACCTCGGCTGGGCCTTCATCCTCTTCGGCACAGTATTCGTGTTCTTCGCGATTGCGATCGCCGCCAGTAAATTCGGCCAGATCAAACTCGGCCGCATTGATGAAGCACCGGAGTTCAAGACGGTCTCCTGGATCTCCATGATGTTCGCCGCCGGCATGGGCATTGGCCTGATGTTCTACGGAACCTCAGAGCCGTTGATCTTCTACCGCAATGGTGTGCCCGGGCATGAGGTTCAGGAAGTCGGCACGGCGATGTCGTCCACACTGTTCCACTGGACCCTGCACCCCTGGGCGATCTACGCCATCGTAGGCCTGGCCATTGCCTATTCCACCTTCCGCGTGGGCCGTAAACAGCTGCTCAGTTCCGCCTTCGTCCCGCTGATCGGCCAGAAGGGTGCTGATGGCTGGTTGGGCAAGCTCGTGGACACCCTCGCGATCATCGCCACCGTCTTCGGTACCGCCTGTTCCCTGGGCCTGGGTGCCCTGCAGATCGGTGCGGGCCTGTCCGCCGCCAATATCATCGACAACCCCGGTCAGTGGACCATCGTGGGTATTGTTTCCGTCTTGACCCTGGCCTTCATTCTCTCGGCCATCTCAGGTGTGGGCAAGGGCATCCAGTACATCTCCAACTTCAACATGGTGCTGGCAGCTCTCTTGGCTGTGTTTGTCTTTGTTGCCGGACCCACCGTGTCAGTGCTGAATCTGATTCCCGGATCAATCGGCAATTACTTCTCCAGCTTCTTCGAGATGGCGGGCCGCACCGCGATGAGTGCCGATGGTACCGCCGGTGAGTGGCTGGGCGGCTGGACCATCTTCTACTGGGCCTGGTGGATCTCCTGGTCACCATTTGTGGGCATGTTCCTGGCACGTATCTCCCGTGGTCGCAGCATCCGGGAATTTATTCTCGGCGTCCTGCTGGTCCCCGCCGGTGTGTCCACCGTCTGGTTCTCCATCTTCGGTGGCACCGCCATTGTCATGGAACAGAATGGGGAATCCATCTGGGGTACCGGTTCCGCCCAGGAACAGCTCTTCAGCCTCCTCCAGGCACTGCCGGGGGGCCAGATCATGGCAATTGTGGCCATGATCCTGCTGGGTACCTTCTTCATCACCTCCGCTGACTCCGCCTCCACCGTCATGGGTTCCATGAGCCAGCGGGGTCAGCTCGATGCCAACAAGTGGGTCGCCGCTGCCTGGGGCCTGGCCACCGCAGCCATCGGCCTGACCCTGCTGATCTCCGGCGGTGATTCTGCCCTGAACAACCTGCAGAATGTCACCATCGTGGCGGCCACCCCCTTCCTGTTCGTGATCATCGGCCTGATGTTCGCCATCCTCAAGGATCTGCGCAATGACGTGATCTACCTGGAATACCGCGAACAGCAGAAGTTCAGCGCCCGTCTGGCACGCGAGCGTCGCGTGCACTCTGAGCACCAGCGACGTGTAGAGCTTGCCCGCCGCAAGCGCGAGCGTCAGGCAAACCGCGTGACCAAGCGTCGATAAGCATCACCTGATACGGCCTTTATGCCGGGCATAAATTAAGGTGGTACGCATGACGAAGAACGTGCTCGTATCTGTTGCCTGGCCGTATGCCAACGGACCCCGCCACATTGGACATGTGGCGGGGTTCGGTGTCCCCTCTGACGTATTTGCACGGTTCCAACGAATGCGTGGCAACAATGTGCTCATGGTCTCCGGCACCGATGAGCACGGCACCCCACTTCTGGTGCAGGCCGACAAGGAAGGCGTGACAGTCCAGGAGCTGGCGGATAAATACAACCGCCAGATCGTCGAGGATCTCACCGGCCTCGGGCTGTCCTATGACCTGTTCACCCGCACCACCACCTCCAACCACTACGCCGTGGTGCAGGAGCTCTTTCGTGGTCTCCACGACAATGGCTACATGATCAAGGAGAGCACCCTCGGTGCGATCTCCCCCTCAACGGGGCGCACCCTGCCGGACCGCTACATCGAGGGCACCTGCCCGATCTGTAAAGCTGACGGTGCCCGCGGTGACCAGTGTGACAACTGCGGAAACCAGCTGGACCCGGCAGACCTGATCAACCCGGTCTCCAAGATCAACGGGGAAACCCCGAACTTTGTGGAAACCGAGCACTTCCTGCTTGATCTCCCCGCACTGGCGGAATCTTTGACCGAGTGGTTGAAGGGCCGCGAGGACTGGCGTCCCAATGTGCTGAAGTTCTCCCTCAACCTGCTGGATGATATCCGCCCGCGCGCCATGACCCGTGACATCGACTGGGGCATCCCGATTCCTGTTGAAGGCTGGCAGGACAACAACGCCAAGAAGCTCTACGTCTGGTTTGATGCCGTGGTGGGTTACCTCTCCGCCTCCATCGAATGGGCCTACCGCACCGGTGACCCAGAGGCATGGCGCACCTTCTGGAATGATCCGGAAACCGCGTCCTTCTACTTCATGGGCAAGGACAACATCACCTTCCACTCCCAGATCTGGCCGGCGGAACTGCTCGGTTATGCGGGCAAGGGATCCCGTGGTGGTCAGACCGGTGACCTGGGTGAGTTGAACCTGCCCACCGAGGTCGTGTCCTCTGAGTTCCTGACCATGTCTGGTTCCAAGTTCTCCTCCTCCAAGGGCGTGGTCATCTACGTCAAGGATTTCCTTGCGGAATTCGGTCCGGATGCCCTGCGCTACTTCATCGCCGTTGCAGGCCCGGAGAACAATGACACCGACTTCACCTGGGATGAGTTTGTCCGCCGCGTGAACAATGAGCTGGCCAACGGCTGGGGCAACCTGGTCAACCGCACCGTCTCCATGGCGCACAAGAACTTCGGTGAGGTTCCGGTCCCGAGTGCCCTGACTGAATCCGATCAGCGCATCCTCGATCTGGCTGCGGCCACATTTGAGTCTGCTGCCGCCAACCTGGAGCTGTCCAAGTTCAAAAACGCCATCGCCGAGGTCATGCACGTGGTCGGCGAGGCCAATGCCTATATCGCTGAGCAGGAGCCGTGGAAGCTGGCGAAGGATGAAACCCAGCGGGAACGTCTGGCCACCGTGCTGTGGACCGCCCTGCAGGTGGTCTCTGACTGCAACACCATGCTCACCCCGTACCTGCCGCACACCGCACAGAAAGTCCACGAGACCCTCGGCCGTGACGGCATCTGGGCAGCCACCCCGAAGATCGTGGAGGTCAGCAATGACTCCCCACGCCAGCCAGTCGGTGTTGGTCTGCCCGACCCTGAGCACACCTACCCGGTGATCATGGGTGACTACAAGGCCCAGGCCGCGAAGTGGGAGCGCATCGACATGATTCCGGGAACGGCGTTGACTAAGCCAGCACCGCTCGTCGCAAAGCTTGACCCCGAGCTCGGGGAAACCGGGCCCGATTGGGCACCGGTTCAGCACTAACCGCTGCTTTTTGCTTTTCGACGACCGTGGCACCCCCGTGTCCACCCCATGGTGTTAGGTGGAGGGCATGAATGCGACGAGAGAAGAAGCCAACCAACTCCTTGAAGGCATCGCCGGACCGGGGGCCCAATTACGTGATGATCAGTGGTTAGCCATTGACGCACTTGTTAATCAGAAAAAGCGCATGCTGGTGGTACAGCGCACGGGTTGGGGTAAATCGGCGGTGTACTTCATTGCCGCCAAATTGCTGCGTACCCGGGGTGCCGGTGCCGCGGTGATCATCTCCCCGTTGCTGGCCCTGATGCGCAACCAGGTCTCAGCAGCCGAACGTGCAGGTATTAAAGCCGCCACACTTAACAGCGCCAACATGACCGACTGGGATCAGATCCAGAGACAGGTTGTCGGGGGAGAAGTGGATGTTCTCCTGATCTCCCCGGAACGCCTCAACAACCCGGATTTCCGTGATGCCGTCCTGCCCCGCCTGGCGGCGGAAACCGGCCTGGTGGTGGTGGATGAGGCGCACTGTATTTCCGACTGGGGACATGATTTCCGCCCCGATTACCGGCGTATCCGTGATCTGCTCGCCGGCCTGGAACCCGGCGTTCCGGTGCTGGCCACCACTGCAACCGCCAATGACCGCGTGGTGGAAGACGTCCGGGCGCAGCTGGGCGAAGACACCGGTGTGCTCCGCGGCGGTTTGGACCGTGAATCCCTCCACCTCGCGGTGGTGAACCTTCCTGATTCCACGGCCCGCCCCGCCTGGATCGCCAGTCATCTGAAGGAGTTGGAAGGCTCCGGCATCATCTATTGTCTCACCGTCGCAGCAGCCCATGACCTCGCGGACGCACTCAACGCAGTGGGCTGGAATGTGGCAGCCTACACCGGACGCACCGAGGCCGGTGAGCGTGAACGCCTTGAGCACGCGCTGATCAATAATGAGATCAAGGCACTGGTGGCCACCTCGGCGCTGGGCATGGGTTTTGATAAACCCGATCTTGGATTTGTGGTGCACCTCGGCGCACCGGGATCACCGGTGTCCTATTATCAGCAGATCGGCCGCGCCGGGCGTGGCACCGATCGCGCTGATGTCATCCTGCTCCCCGGTACCGAGGACAAAGAGATCTGGGAATACTTCGCCTCGGTATCCTTCCCACAGGAACCAGTGGTCCGGCAGTTGCTCAGCGTGCTCACCGGGGACGTCCAATCCACCATCAAGTTGGAGTCACAGGTGGATCTGTCCCGTTCCCGCCTGGAACAGGTGCTCAAGGTACTGGACGTGGATGGTGCGGTGAAACGGGTTCGTGGTGGTTGGATCTCCACCGGAGCAGAGTGGACCTATGACGCGCAACGCTACCGTGGCCTGGAGCAGGCCCGCACTGATGAACAAAACAGCATGATCGCCTACCAGCGCACTGATGGTTGCCGCATGCTCTATCTGCGCCGGGAACTTGATGATCACACCGCCACCGACCCCTGTGGGCGCTGTGACAACTGCACCGGAAACTACTGGTCCACTGAATCCGACAAGACCGTGACTGCTGAAGTGGGCAGACAGCTCAGCGCACCGGGCATGCGGGTGGCAGCCAGAAAACAGTGGCCGACGGGCATCGGGATGAAGGGGAAGATCAAGGGAATCGAGGAAGGGCGTGCACTGGGTCGTCTCAATGACATCGGCCGTGGACCCGCCCTGCGTGAGCTCCTGGACTCCGGCACCTTCCCCGAGGAACCGTGGATGACACGCATCATCGCCGTGCTGGCGGATTGGGACTGGAGCACCCGCCCCGCCAATGTGGTGGCCTTGGGCAGTACCGATGCACAAGCCACCGCCCTGATAGAACAGACCGCGGGCGCCATCGCGCGCGTGGGACGGATGAATTACGCGGGGGTGTTACCTGTGGCGCCGGGAGCAGTTGAGGTGACAGCCCAGAACTCCGCCTACCGGGTCTCTGCACTGTTGAACCAGTGGGACTGGTCGCAGGGATTAAACCTCGTGGACGGTCCGATTCTCCTGGTCACCGATCTCATCGACACCGGTTGGTCCGTGACCGTGGCCGGAAGTGGCATCGCCGAACGCACCGGTTTCAACGTCCTGCCCTTCGCTCTGGCTAGTCGGGGATAAGTACCAGGGGTCGCACCGGGAAGCTGGCGCCGGCGATCGGCACCGGGAACCCACATACGATGGTGGCTCCAGTGGCTGGCACCTGGTCCAGGTTGGCGAGGTTTTCAATTTGCCAGTGATCATGATGCAGCCACCAGCTCTGGGCGTCAAGACCGGGATCAGTGTCGGGTAGATCATGGCCAATGGCGGTGACACCCCGGTGGTGCAACAGCTCCAGCGCGGGGATGCTCCACCCGGGCGCGATACCCTCCGCACCCCAGACCCAGCCGGTGTGCAGAGCGACGAAAGAGCCTGCGGGGAGTGTCCCGTGGGTGGCTTCAAAATCCAGAAGATACTCCGGGGTGACCAGCCCGGGTTGGTCAAAACGCACTGTATATATGGGCAGCACCAATTCATCTGCTGCGATCTGATCCAGGGTGCGACCCGCGGGATCAAAGTGGGAGGGCGCATCCACATGGGTTCCCCACGGACCAACCAGGTGATAACGGTGCATGAGGAAGCCGTCGGTCTCAATGTCTGCGACCTGCTCCGTGATCTGGTCGGGGTCACCCGGATAGTGAGGTTGACCTGGCTGGAATGGGTGGGCGAGATCAATGACCTTCATGCGTCTAGAATATAAGGCCTATGTCTAAGAAGAAGCCACGCCCAACTCCTGTTCCCGCCCAGTTCATCCCTGGTCTCATTGATGCCCATACCCACCTGGCATCATGCAGTGATGACACCGCAACCCTGGTGGCCCGCGCCGGGGAGTCCGGTGTGGAGAAGATCTGCACCGTCGGTGATGGTCTCGCTGAAGCCGAGCTTGCGTTGGCGGCGGGGCAGGAATTCACTAATGTCTGGGCAGCATGCGGCATTCACCCCACCAAGGCCCAGCAGTTGGATGAGGTTGCCAGGGCACGCTTGACGCAGATGGCCGCGGATCCTGCCTGCGTGGCGGTGGGGGAGACCGGCCTGGACACTTATTGGATCACCCACGATCCGGAGCGGACCGCTGACCTGGTTACGCAGGAGGAGGCCTTCCGTTGGCATATCGATCTGTCGGTGAGTTCAGGTAAAGCCCTGATGATCCATAACCGTGAAGCTGATGCAGACCTGATGCGGGTGCTGGCGGATTCCCCGCGTGCCCCGCAGACCATCCTGCATTGTTTCTCCTCTCCACTGGGGATGGCGAAGGAGGCGCTGGATCGCGGATATGTGTTGAGTTTCGCGGGCAATGTCACCTTCAAACGCAATGATGAGTTGCGGGAGGCCGCGCGAATCGCGCCACTGGAGCAGATCTTCATTGAGACGGATGCGCCTTATATGACTCCGGAACCGTTCCGGGGGAGCAGGAATGAGCCGTCGCTGATCGGTCATACTGCGCTGTGTATCGCGGAGGTCCGTGGCATGGCGGTGGAGGAGCTCGCGGAGGCGCTCAATGCTAACTTCGACCGCGTTTTCGGCCTGCATGGCCAATAACGTGATATAGCTCACGTGCGACTGGTTTGTCGTGGTCATGTGGGCCGGGTGGGGTGATTGGGACTGCTGGGCCCTGGAAAGGGGGACCACTGGGTTTGCCTCTGGACGGGGGTCGGTTGTTATCGTATTGTGACTAAGTGTTCATCACCCCGAGAGCGAAGAAGTAAAGCATTTTTATGGCGACTCATCAGAAATCCCGGATCAGCCGAATCAACAGCACCCGCTCGGTGCCGCTGCGTCTGGCCACCGGAGGCATGCTCGCCACCCTGCTCATCGGTGGCGTGACCGCAGCAAATACCAAGAAGGACATCGTCCTGGATGTCAACGGCGAACAGCTGGCCATGGTGACCATGTCAGGCACCGTCGAAGGCGTGCTTGCGCAGGCCGGTGTGGAACTGGGTGCGCAGGACTTCGTGTCCCCGGCTCCGGATTCCGCCGTGAGCAATGATTCCGTGGTTACTGTCCGCACCGCCAAGCAGGTGGCGCTGGTGGTGGAAGGGGAAGAAAAGACCCTGACCACCACTGCCATCAGCGTCGAGGATCTTCTCGGCGAGCTGGATGAGGTCACCCCGGCAGATGCCATCGATGTTGATCCGGATGCCGCCATTCCGGAGTCCGGTCTGGCATTGAAGGTGACCAAGCCGAAGATCATTTCCATCAATGATGGCGGACGGGTGGTCTACACCTCCATCGCGGCAGACACTGTCGGCGAAGTACTTGAGCGCCGTGGTGTTGCCTTGGATGCCGATGACCGCCTCAACCTGGATCCGGCACAGAAGATCTCCACCAACACCGAGATTGTCATCGACAGGGTGGAAACCTCCGAGTTCACCGAAACCGTCGAATTCGACGCACCGGTCACCTATGTTGATGATCCAGAAACGGATGAAGGCAAGGAAACCGTGGTCACCCCGGGTACTCCGGGCACCAAGGAGATCACCCGCCAGATCGTCACCGTCAACGGTGTCGAGGCCGAGAACACAGTCGCCCACGAGGTTGAGCTCACCGCGGCCACCCCGGCCACCATCAAGCGTGGTACCAAAACCGCTCCTGCCGTCCCGAGCGTGTCCAACGGTTCCGTATGGGATTCCCTGGCGCAGTGTGAGTCCAACGGCAACTGGTCCATCAACACCGGCAACGGTTTCGCCGGTGGCCTGCAGTTCCACCCACAGACCTGGCTGGCCTACGGTGGCGGACAGTATGCCTCCACCGCGTCATCGGCCTCCCGCGAACAGCAGATCGCCGTCGCAGAGAAGGTCCAGGCCGCCCAGGGTTGGGGCGCATGGCCTGCCTGCACCGCCAAGTTGGGAATCCGCTAACAACGAACGCTGCCTGTATGCCGCGAGAGCAGGCCGGCTCTCCCTTGCGTCTACCGTGCGCGTGCCGATAGTAGAAATCCCGCGTCAGGGCGGTAGATTGGGGTGCTATGGAAGAACCTTCAGGTGCACAGCTGCTCGGACCGGTGGAGATCCGTCAGCTGGCGGAAAAGCTCGATGTCACGCCCACCAAGAAGTTGGGGCAGAACTTCGTTCATGATCCCAACACGGTGCGACGAATCGTCACCGCTGCTGACCTGACCGCAGATGATCACGTGGTGGAGGTCGGTCCGGGGCTGGGTTCGCTCACCCTGGCACTGGTGGAGTCCGCTGCCGCGGTGACTGCGGTGGAGATTGATCCCCGGCTGGCTGCAGAACTGCCCGCCACTTTTGCCTGGCGTGCCCCGGCGTTGGCGGACAAGCTCACCGTGGTGCAGAAGGACGCACTCAAGGTCCAGCAATCCGATTTCAGCACCCAGCCCACCGCGCTGGTGGCAAACCTGCCCTACAACGTTTCGGTACCTGTTCTGCTCCACATGTTGGCGGAGTTCCCCACCATCACCAAGGTGCTGGTCATGGTTCAACTCGAGGTGGCTGACCGTCTCGCTGCTGATCCGGGTTCCAAGATTTACGGCGTGCCGAGTGTGAAGGCATCCTTCTACGGTCCGGTGTCCAAGGCGGGAACCATCGGAAAGAATGTGTTCTGGCCGGCACCCAAGATTGAATCAGGTCTGGTCAAGATCACCCGGGTGGAAACCCCCTGGCCCCAGGATGATGAGACCAGGGCCAAGGTCTGGCCGGTTATTGATGCGGCTTTCCTGCAGCGACGAAAGACCCTGCGCGCTGCACTGTCGGGTCATTTCGGTTCCGCCCCGGCATCCGAGGAGGCACTGGTTGCAGCGGGGATCGATCCCCAGCTGCGCGGTGAGAAACTGGATGTGGCAGATTATGTCCGGCTCGCGGGGGTGAGCACCGAGTGAAGATCACCGCTAAAGCCTGGGGCAAAATCAATCTCCACCTCGGTGTGGGACCTGCCCGTGAGGACGGCTACCACGAGCTGGTCACCGTATTTCAGACAATAAATCTGGCTGAGACCATCACCCTGACCACACTGGATGAGGATGCGCCGGAACAGGGGAGCGTCGTTAAGCAATTGTCTGTGACCGGGCCCCGTGGCGTGCCCACGGATCCCAGCAACCTGGCTTGGCGTGCGGTTGACGCTCTTGTGGCGCGCTGGCGCGCCACCAACGACGGGCCGTTGCCCATGGTGGAGCTGCACATCCAGAAGGGCATCCCGGTTGCCGGTGGCATGGCCGGTGGGTCCGCGGATGCCGCGGCTGCCCTGCGTGCGGTGGATGCGTGGATCGGGCCGTTCGGCGAGGATACCCTCCTGGAAGTCGCCGCAGAGCTCGGCTCTGATGTCCCTTTCTGTCTGTTGGGCGGGACCATGCTGGGCACCGGGCGCGGCGAGCAGCTGGTGGACATGCTCAACCGTGGCACCTATCACTGGTCGCTGGTGGTCTCCCCGAAGGGGCTGTCCACACCGGAGGTCTTTCGGAAATTCGATGAGATGAGCCTGCCATCCAGCATGGATGTCACCGCCATGAGCCAGGCACTGGTGGACGGCAGCGTCTGGCAGCTCGTCGATGTGCTGGAAAACGATCTCGCCGCCGCGGCACTCAGCCTGCGGCCGGATCTGCGCAAGACCCAGCTCGCCGGCATCCGTGCCGGTGCGCTCACCGCGATGGTGTCCGGTTCAGGCCCCACCATCGCACTGCTGTGCCGCGATGAGCAGGGCGCCCGCGATGTCACAGACGCGCTTCTCGACGAAGGCCTCGGCCTCTCAGTACATGCGGCCATCAGTCCTGTCCCCGGGAAGAACCGCGGGGCCCATATCGTCTCAATCGAATCGGAGTAGAAGAAAACAACAATGGCCAATCTGATCAATCTGGAGAACGTCTCCAAGACGTGGGGACTCAAGACGCTGCTTGATGGTGTCTCCCTCGGCGTTCAAACCGGCGACCGCATCGGTGTGGTCGGCCTCAACGGTGGCGGTAAAACCACCCTGCTTGAGGTGCTCACCGGTATCGAACCCCCGGATGCCGGCCGTGTGTCCCACAACTCCAATCTGCGTATGGCTGTGGTGACCCAGCGCGCGGAACTCAATGATGATGACACCGTGGCTGATGTGGTGCTCAAACCACTCGGCCTGGAGGTCTTCGAATGGGCGTCCAATGCCACGGTGCGTGATGTCCTGGGAGGACTGGGCATCGTGGATCTGGGCCTGGACACCAAGGTGGGGCAGCTTTCCGGTGGCGAACGCCGTCGTACCAACCTCGCCGCCGCACTGGTGCAGGACCTTGATCTCATCATCCTCGACGAGCCCACCAACCACCTCGACGTGGAAGGCGTGCAGTGGCTGGCGGAGTACCTGCTGTCCCGTAGGCTCGCCATCGTGGTGGTCACACACGACCGTTGGTTCCTTGACGCGATCGCCACCACTACCTGGGAAGTCCACGATGGCGTGGTCGATGCCTATGAGGGTGGCTATAACGACTGGACCTTCGCCCGTGCTGAGCGCACCCGTCAGGCGGATGCCATTGAACAGCGTCGTCAGAATCTGGCACGCAAGGAACTCGCCTGGCTGCGCCGCGGTGCACCGGCCAGAACCTCCAAGCCGAAGTACCGCATCGAGGCGGCCGAGGCGTTGATCTCCAATGTTCCGGCGCCCCGCGACAAGGTCGAACTCATGGCCTTCTCCAAATCGCGACAGGGCCGTGTGGTCATCGAGCTGGAAGACGCCACCATCACCACCCCGGATGATCGCGTCCTGGTGGAGGACTTCACCTGGCGTCTGGCACCGGGTGAACGCATCGGTTTGGTTGGTGTTAACGGTTCTGGAAAGACCACCCTTTTGCGCGCCCTCGCCGGTGAACATCCCCTGGCAGCAGGTAAACGCATCGAAGGCCAGACTGTCCGGCTGGGATGGCTGCGCCAGGAACTCGATGATCTTGACCTGTCCCGTCGCCTCATTGACTGCGTGGAGGATGTAGCCTCTTATGTCCAGATCGGTGACAAGCAGGTGTCCGCCTCCCAGCTCGCTGAACGCCTCGGGTTCTCCCCGAAGCGCCAGCGCACCCCGGTGGGGGACCTCTCCGGTGGTGAGCGTCGACGCCTTCAGCTCACACGTGTGCTCATGGCTGAGCCGAATGTGCTGCTGCTGGATGAGCCCACCAACGACCTGGACATTGACACCCTGCAGGAACTTGAATCCCTCCTGGATGGCTGGCCGGGCACCATGGTGGTGATCTCCCACGACCGTTACCTCATCGAACGTGTCACCGACTCCACCTGGGCGCTCTTCGGCGATGGCAACCTCACCAACCTTCCCGGCGGAATCGAGGAATACCTGGCCCGCCGCGCCGCGATGGCTGAGGCTGAGGGCAGTGGTGTGCTCGACCTTGGTGGGGGAATGGGATCCGGCTCCGGTGCAGCCACGGAGACTTCCGCCGCAGCGGCCACTACAGCCCAGCCGGCCGCCCCGGCTATCTCCGCGCAGGAACACCAGCGCATCACCAAGGAGATGAACGCCCTGGAACGCAAGATGGGCAAATTGGACCAGCAGGTGGAAAAGCTGAATCAACAGCTCGCCGACGCCGCGGAGCAGATGGATACCGCAAAGCTCACCGAGCTGGACACCAAACTCCACGCGGTCCGGGAGGAGCACGCTGAATTGGAGATGCAGTGGCTGGAGCTGGGCGAAGAGATCGAGGGCTAGATGGCACGGGTGGGACAGGGCGCACCGGCGTCTGAAGCAGCTGCGCTGCAGCGGGAGCACCGCAGACACGCTGAGATGAATCAGCAACCGGCTGATGTGCTGCTCATCGGCAGCCAGGTGGTCTATGGCACCGTGGGCATGAGCGCCGCGCTGCCGGTGCTGCACCGTGAAGGCCTGCAGGTGCTGGCCATCCCCACCATCGTGCTCAGCGCCATGCCCCACTACGTCAATTGCCACACGGCACCCCATGATGCCCAGTGGTTGGCGGATACCCTCAATGATCTGGTGGTTCTGGGGCTCATCGATGAGATCTCCACCGTCGCCACCGGTTATTTCGCCAGCGCCGATCAAGTCGAGGTGGTGGCGGCATGGCTGCGGGATATCCGCGATACCCATCCACACCTGACAGTGGTGGTTGATCCCACCATCGGTGATTCCGATGTCGGGGTCTACACCGCGCCCGGCATCGATGTGGCCCTGCGTGATCACCTCGTGCCGCTGGCCACCGGACTGGTGCCCAACGCTTTCGAGTTCACCCACCTTGCGGACACACCCGGAGATGCAGCAGCCCGTGCCCGGGCACTCCTCGGTGAGCATGGCGAGTGGGTGGTGGTGACCAGTTTCGCTCTTGGCTCCGAGATGGTCACTGATTTGATCGTCACTCGCACGGACATCCATGAGGTGCCTAACCCCCTGGTGGACTCCACCGCCAAGGGTGCCGGCGATGTCTACGCTGCAGCGCTTGTCGCCGCGCTGCACAAACAAGCAACGCTTGTCGACGCCGCCACGATCGCCGCCACCACCGTCCGCGCCGGGCTCACGGCCCGCAGCCTCTAATCCTGCTCTGAGAGCAGGCTGCCGATGAGCAGTCCCAGTACGAAGTCATCCATCTGCCCGAACTGCACCTGCCGGATGCGTCCCTTCCTATCCACCAGGATCGTCGAGGGAGTGCCCTCCAGTCGGTACTTCTTCATGGTGGATGGGATGCGCTGACCATCGCGTGGTTTATCCACGGCCACGGGGAACTTCACACCGAACTCATCCAGGAACACCTTGAGCGCCTGTGGTGTCATCACCTCGTGATGTTCAAACACGCTGTGTAGGCCGATCACCTGCAACTGTGAATCATCCACTTTCCTGTGGATCTTCACCGCCTGCGGGATGGAATGGTTGACACATCCGGGGCACAGCATCTGGAAGACCTCAATGAGCACCACCTTGTCGCGCAGATCCTCGGGTGTCAGCCCCTCATGATTCAGCCATTCTGAAACCTCAAGCTCTAAGAGGGGAGCATTATCAAGGGCGTCCGTCATATCCACCAACCTCCGTGATGTGGGTTGAGTCACAGTGTAGCGGTGTGGTCCGGGGTCCGTGGCCGGGCACTTTCGGTACAGTTGGTCATATGATTCTGATTAACGTTCGTTTCCGTCCACTGCCAGAGTTTGTCGACACCTTCCGCGAGCAGGTCGCAGAGTTCACCGAGAAGACCCGCGCGGAGGAGGGCAATATCTTCTTCGACTGGTCTGTCAACACCGATGACCCATCGGAATTCATTCTCATCGAGGCGTTTGAGGATGACGCAGCCGAAGCGCATGTGCAGAGCGAGCACTTCAAGGAGGCCTGCGAACTCTTCCCGAAGATCCTGAAGGAGACCCCTCAGATCATCAACACCCTCATTGAAGGCAAGACCGAATGGGACCGAATGGCGGAGTTCGCCGTCAAGTAAGGGGCATCCCGCAGGCCCTCCGGCTGTCCTTGCATTAATCATGCATTGCTGAAAGCTGGGACACAGTGTTTGCGGATTGTGATCCCTGACATAAGGTGGGAAATCTCGGTAGGGTAGAGATATGCATATTGTTAATCTCCGATTCAAGCCCAAGGCAAAATACGTCGAGACTTTCCGCTACACCGTTGATAAGTTCACCGAGGAGGCCAAGGCGGATGAGAACTGTCTCTACTTCGAGTGGTTTCGCAGCACCGATTATCCGGGCGAATATGTCCTGATCGGTGTCTTCACTGATGATGGGGCGGTGAGTTTCAAGAGAAGCGAGAGCTATATCCGTGCTCAGGAAACTCTGCCGCCCCTGCTCCAGCAGACACCGCTCATTGTGGAAAGTGAGTTTCCTAAAAAGAAGGGCTGGGAGCGGTTCCACGATTTCACGGTCTACTGAAATCCATCAGCAATCCCAGTTTTTCTACCCCACCTATGGTTCCGTCATGGCCAGAAGGTGGGGATTTATCAATTTTGCTGCCCCTTAACCCTTGTAGGATTGGTCTATGGAGAAGAAGCGAACTGCCCCGATGCCCACCTTCAACAAGGATCTTCCCAAGCTGAATCGGAAGGCCTATGAGAAAGAACTGAAAAGACTTCAGGCTGAACTGGTTGACATGCAGCAGTGGGTGGTGGAAACCGGCGCACGCGTTGTCATCGTCATGGAAGGTCGGGACGCCGCCGGAAAAGGCTCCGCCATCAAGCGGATAACACAGTATCTCAATCCACGATCTGCGCGCATCGAGGCGCTCCCCACGCCCAACTCACGCGAGAAAGGGCAGTGGTACTTTCAGCGCTATATTGAAAAGTTGCCCACCGCCGGTGAGATCGTAATCTTCGACAGATCCTGGTACAACCGTGCAGGCGTGGAACGCGTCATGGGATTCTGTACCTCACAGGAGTACCGCAGGTTCCTGCATCAGGCACCCATCTTTGAACGCCTCCTGGTCGAGGATGGCATCCATCTGCGGAAGTATTGGTTCTCTGTTTCTGATGAAGAGCAGTTGGAACGTTTCCAGGATCGTCTCAGTGATCCGCTGCGCCGGTGGAAACTCTCTCCGATGGATCTGCAGTCCATCACCAAGTGGGAGGAGTATTCACGTGCGAAAGACGAGATGTTCATCCACACCGATATCCCCTCGGCGCCCTGGTACACCGTGGAGTCGGAAGACAAGAAGCGCTCCCGGATCAATGTCATCTCGCATATCCTCAATACGATTCCCTACGAGAAGATCAACCGTCCGCTGCCGGAGATTCCAGAACGGCCGGAACGTCATGATGACTATGCCCGTCCGCCCCGTAATGAGTTCCGTTATGTTCCCGACCTGGCCGCATGCTTTGAAGAGGATCGTGTAGCAGCCGCCAAGGCGGAAAAGAAAGCGGAAAAGAAAGCGGCCCGCAGGGAAGCCGAGAAGAAGGCGGCGCAGGAAGCAGCCACTCTGAAGGCGGAGAAGAAGGCCGCCCGGAAGGAAGCTGAGCGGCAGGCTGCAGAGGAGGCTGCCGCAACGAAGGCGGAGAGGAAGAAAACCCGCAGAAAAGCTGAGCAGAAGGATGCCAAGATGGCGGTGAAGGAGAAAAAGACCTCCAAAGCCACCAAAGCCACTAAAGCCACGAAGCGCTCTGGAGGCAAAGACTCCGCGAAGAAGTAGCCGCCGGGGATTCAGTTCCTCTAATCCTCGTTGAGCATCTGGTCGAGCACCATCAGCACACCGTCCTCGGTGTTGCTCGGTGCTGAGCGGTCCGCGATGGCTGCGATGTCAGGATGTGCGTTGGCCATGGCATATGATGTGCCAGCGGCCTGCAGAAGTTCCATGTCATTGAGATAGTCACCGAAGGCCACGGATGCGGACACGGGGATGCCCATTGCGTCGCATAGTGTTGTCAGGGCGCGGCCCTTGTCTGCGGACTGATCCATGATGTCCACCCAGTGTTTGCCGGATACCACCACCTTGTCCTCCGGGGCTGCCTGACGCAGCAGGGGTGCGGCAACCGTCTCGGCGTCCTCGAAGGTGAAAACGGCCACCTTGATCACCTCATCGTTGACCTCGGCGTACAGATCGTCCACCTCGGTGAGGGAGAAGTAGTACTTGGAGGCCTCAGCGCGGAAGGCTTCATCGTTGCGCTCCACAAAGGCGCGTTCAGGTCGGCACACCACCACACCCATGTCCACATCCGCGGCGCGGGCTGCGTCGATGATGGCGTGGACGGCGTCGGGGGAGAGGGGGGTCAGGGAGATGACGTCACCTGCATGGACTACCACGGTGCCGTTCTCTGCGATATAGGACATCGGTTCGCCGGCGCGGCCAAACTGGCTCTGCAGGGTGGCGAGCTGGCGGCCACTGGCAGGGGCGAAGGCGACGTCATTGTCACGGAGTCTATCCAGCAGTGGCCAAAACGCCTCGGGGATGTTCCCTTCTGAGTTCAGTAGCGTGCCATCCATGTCCGTTACCACAAGACGAAAGTCCATTTACGTGGGTTCCCTTCTGATTGTGTGTTATTTCCCATTCTTCCACAGCTCTCCCCGCCGGGCCATCCCCCGGATTTCCCCACATGAACCGCCAACTCCCATCACGAAATCTTGTGATGTGCCACACTTGTTTTCATGAATGACAACCTGAACCACTCAGATTCCGCCCTCGCACCCCGGACCGACAACAGGTCAATCAACTATTTCGCCCGGAACTCCACCGGTGTGATCGAACTCAATCGCCCCAAAGCCCTGAACTCCCTCAACCAGGAGATGGTTGACCTGATTCAGGAAGCGCTGGATAAGTGGATTGATGATGACGCCGTGCACCGGGTGATGATCTACTCCACCACGGACAGGGCGTTCTGTGCGGGCGGGGATGTCCGTGCGGTGCGGGAGGCGGTACTGGCCGCTAATGCAGAGGCCGGTGAGCGTTATTTTGTCGAGGAATTTGTGATGAATGATGAGCTGGGCACCTTCCCCAAGCCGATCGTGTCCGTCATTGACGGTGTGGTCATGGGAGGCGGGCTGGGCGTGTCCGTGCACGGCTCCCATCGTGTGATCACCGAGAAATCCTTCGCCGCCATGCCGGAGATGGCCATCGGTTACACCCCGGATGTCGGTTTCACGCACTTCATCCAGCGGGTCACCACACCGGCGATCGGAAAGTTCCTGGCAGTAACCGGGTGGAGGATGAGCCCGGCGGATATGTTGTGGGCGGGCGTAGCCACTGATTTCATCGAATCCAAGGACGTCGAGGCCTTCAAGCAGACCGTCATTGAGCGATCCCTTGAGGAGGCGCTCGATGAGTTCCGCTCCCAACCGGAGGAGGAAAGCGGGCTGGCGCGCGTGGCGCCCCAGATCGAGGCGACGTTTGCCTTCCCCAGTTGGTCGCTTATCGACGAAGCCCTCAACACCCACACCGACCGTGATTTTGTTGACCGGATCCGCGACCTCATGGGCGGTGCATCCCCGTCAGCAGTGGTGGCGGCGATTATCCTGATGGAGGCGAATCGGACTACCGACACGCTGAGGGAGAGCCTGGATAATGAGCTCGCCGTCAGCCTCCACATGATTCTTCAGCCCGATTTCGCCGAGGGGGTGCGTGCGGTGCTGGTGGATAAGGACCGCAACGCAGCCTTCACCCCGGCGGACTATTCAGAGGTGGATGAATCGCTCTACCGCGGTTTGTTGTCGTGAGTGCGGGGTTTTTCCACACCTTTTGATACCTTGAGTGTGGCCCATTTGATTGATGGGCCATGATTCCTGAAGGAAGGTGTGGAGTGAGGCCGCTGGCAAAGATCCCCGTGCCTTGGGGTTGGTACCTCGGTATCGTCGGATTGATCGTGGTGAGCGTGGGGGTATCGGCGACGATGCTCAACCTGGTTCCGCAACAGATGCCGGCCCGGGTGAACAACGGGCTGGTCGCACTCGGAGGGGCTTACTCCCCACCGATGGGGATGGGATCGCTCATCGCCCGCGTCATCGCGGGCCCTGTTCTGACATTGGTCATCGCCCTTGGGATATCACTGTTGATCGCATCCCAGTCCGACCGTCTCCACCAGAGTCATCCGGAGGCATCACCGGCAACGCTGGGGCGCAGGTGGGCGTTCCTCAACAATGTCCAGGCATGCCTGGGGTGGTTCAGTTTCTTCTTCGCCGCCATCCTCGCGGTGTCCGCGATCCGTCTCAACAGCCCGGGGTTTGTCACCGCGTTCGAGATGGGTACCTATGTTGTGCTGATCGCGGTCCTGGCGTGGACACTGTTGGTTTCCTTGCGGAGGGGCCAGGTGTCCATCGACCGTGTGCTGCCTGTTCAGGAGGATGAGGCGGATCTGAAATGGGGGCTGGTCTATCACAATCCCGCTGATACGCGGGTGTTCGTGGAGATGGATGATGGACACACCACTGTGGTGAACATGGCCCATCCGGCATCGTGGGGGCTCATCGCGGTGATCATCATCCCGGCGATATTTATCGTCGGGTTGGTCATCGCGGTCAGCTGATCGAGTGGAGCTGGTTTCCGCTGAAGTCCACCGTGACCTGTTGATTATCCACGGTGAGAACGGAACCGTCGAAAGGCACCTGGCGCTGTGACGCATAGGCCGCAACCGCACGGCGTGCATCTAAGTCGGGGGCCAGCCCGGTGTAGAGCGTCGCCTCGATCGCCGCGTGGGACGCCGGCGGCAGGTGGAGGCGGGCATGGTCGAGCACGAGCACGATGCGGAAACCCGCTCCGCTGTCCACGGTGGCATGTGTCCACCGCTGCAGGACGGGTTTGGCCACGCTGATCAGATCAAGTGACCGCGCCTCCTCTAGGGGGAGGGCGGGAGTAACCATTGGCAGTAGACCGTTGTCCAGGCCAAAGCGACGCAGACCTGCGGTAGCCTGACCCGGGACCCGGGTATCCGACCAGGCCCATCGCCAGGTGTTGTCCTCGATGGTGGCCAGGGGGAGCGCCGCAACCTCGAGCTGGCCGTCGATGAGGGCGGTGCCCGCCTGGGGGTTGTACGATACCTGGCCGTCGGGGGACAGGGCGTCGAAAAGCAATTGGTGCTCAGCCGAGGAGAAAGCCGAGTCGGCGCGGACATCGCGCAGGGATAACCCGCCGGAGATCTCGAAGGGGCGTCCGTTCCGGAAGGATACGGTGGTGCCGTCGCTGAAGGCGAGGTAACTGGGGCCCTGCCGGAGTCCCAGGTCGCGGAATGCCGCATACGCGGTGAGCGCGCGGGATGCGTCGATGCCGTCGGGCAGGGTGGACAGGCCGTCGATGAGGTCGGAGCGGGCGTCGCGCAGAGCTGGTTCGGCATGGATGATCACCAGCGCCCGGCCTCGGTCACGGAAGTCGGCGATGAATGCCGGAGCGTTGCGGTGGAGTGTCCGTGCAGCATGGATGAGCCCATCGGATACCGGGTGGGTGCCGTGGAGCTCGGGAATGTCGAATTCGGCGCCGAGCTCGCTCACCCAGGTGAACTCATCCCCCTTGATCCACGCCACCACGGTGCCGGTGGTGTCCACGGCGCCTCCCTCGGCGCGGTTGATCCGGACCTGGGCGGTCAGTTGGTCCTGATCAAGGTTGAATTCCACCCCCTGGACCCTGCCGAGTTCCCCGGCGAACGCACGGTCGACGCTGGACTGGGCGAGAAGGCCGTCGGTGATGACATCGGAAAGGGACGCGGGGTGTGGGAGGTGCATTCCTCAAGGATATTCAATGTTTTCCCCGATGCCACTGTCGGGTGCCCCACCGGCGTGGTGCCTGATCCAGCTTGTTCCCGAGGGGGGTGTTCTGTGAAGATGGATTAGATCGACCTTAAAATTTCATAAATTCTCGTTTGACGTGACAGGAAGAGTAATCCGTGAGAACAGTTTCATCCAGGATCATCACTGCCGCGGTCGCCACCACCGTGGCCCTGGGTACCCTCGCCGCAGGGACCCCCGTGTCCTGGGCATATGACTACGGCATGGATCCAAGCATCCGTTATAACCCCATCGATGACATCAAGGACCGCCCTGAAGGGCTGTCAGATATTCCCCTGGTGGGAAGGCAGCTGACCGGCTGGGGTTCCTCAGATGCCTCAGCTTCATCGGGCATCGTGACCTCCACCCGGACCCAGGACTTCGATCCGCGCTACCCGAACGGCAAGGCACACCTGCCGAAAGCCGAGATCGACATGGACCCCGAGGTGCTGGCACGTCTGGCCCGTTTCGCCAACGTTGACGGTGACCGGATCCGACAGATCAACGCCTACTCGCCCTCCATGGAGCGGTGGATCCCGCTGGTCTGGATCGTGCCTGAGGATAACTCTGTTCCACGCCCCACCCTCTACGCACTCGGCGGTGGTGATGGTGGGCAGGGTAGCGCCAACTGGATCACCAAGACCGACATGCAGGAGTTGATGAGCCAGAACAACGTCAACGTAATCATGCCCATGCTGGGTTCCTTCAGCTTCTACGCCGACTGGGTGGAGGAGAATGAATCCCTCGGGGGCAAACAGCAGTGGGAAACCTTCCTCACCCACGAACTGCCTGAGCCACTCGAATCGGCGATCGGTGCCGATGGTCAGCGCAGCCTCATCGGCATGTCCATGTCCGGTGGATCGGTGCTGAATATCGCATCCCATATGCCAAATTACTACTCATCCGTGGGGTCCCTGTCCGGTTGCGCGGAAACCAATTCCTGGATGGGACGCCGTGGCATGGCCGCCACCATCTACAGCGGTAACGCCACACCGACTCAGATCTTCGGCGCGGTGGACAGTGACTACTCCCGCTACAACGATCCAGTGATCAACGCCCACAAGCTGGGCGAACAGGACAACCTCTATGTCTTCGCCGCCTCCGGTGTGTGGTCCGATGTGGATGTGGAGGGCGACAACGCCCCTGAGGATGAGGACGGCCTGAAGAACCGCATCACGGTGGGTTTCCGCATCGAGGCGCTGTCCAACTCCTGTACCCATAACCTCAAAGCCGCCACGGACTTCCAGGGCATCGACACCATTAACTATGATTTCCGCCCCACCGGCACCCACGCCTGGGACTACTGGAACGAAGCACTCCACCGCTTCTTCCCCCTGATGATGCAGGGCTTTGGACTTGATGGCGGGCCGATCCCCGAGTACAACCCGAATGGCCTGAATCCCAATGGATTGTCCTCCGCATTGTCCTCCGGCAGCAGCACCGGCGAGGTGCTCGGCGCGGTGGGCGGCAGCTCCGAGAGCTCCGACAACACCAGCTCCGCGCGTGACTTCGTGGCCGGGAGTTCAGCGCTGAACTCCCTGTCCAGCGCCACCGGCAGCGTCTACAACAACTAGCGCAACACCAAAAAGAGCTTGTCGACGCCCCACCTGTGGGCGTCGACAAGCTCTTTTTGGGGTCTTAAGGTTCCAGATTGATCAGGCGGAGTGACCGGCGAACCAGCCCGACACCGACCTCGATATCGCGGGGTTCGGGCAGGCGGTAAAACCGCTCGAGTGCCACCCGCATGGCGGAGAAAATGAGGTGGATGGACACCGAGGCCTCGAAATCATCCAGGCCGGGGGAGCGGGGGAGCATCGCCGGAAGCAGCGGGACCACCACTATGTTGGTCTCCGGGTGTTCCGGGGTGGGGGTGATGCCTTCGAGGATCTCAGAGATGCGGAACAGCGCCCTGAAGGAATCCAGTTCCGATTCACCCCTGCGCAGGTGCTCCACCACCAGGTGTTCCACCGCCTCCAGCAGACCGAGGTCCTCCGGAACATCGTCGAATTGGCTGACCAGATCCCGGACCCGTTCAGAGATGAACTCCAGCAGTGCTTCCTCACGCGAGGTGAAGTAGTTGTGGAATGTCCTGGTGGATACCCCTGCCCGCGCCGCGATGGCGGCGACGGTCAGATCCTCCGGACCCTCATCAAGAGCGATCTCCGCGGCAGCCCGTGACAGTGCGGTGCGGGTTGCGGCCTTCTTGGTCTCACGAAGCCCCGACACCCACGGATTCCTTCTGGTTGTGTTGCAGTTCGCGGGTGCGCTTCTCATCGTATTCGCTGAGGGCTTCGCCCTCGACGTCGATGTTGGGCACGATCCGGTCCAGCCACTTCGGCAGCCACCAGGCCTTGTCGCCGAGCAGGAACATGGTGGCCGGGATGATGGTCATGCGGACGATGAAGGCATCGAAGACGATGGCGATCGCCAGTGCGAAGCCCATGGTCTTGATGAAGGACATGTCCTGCGCGATGAAGGCTGCGAAGACCGAGATCATGATCAAGGCAGCAGCCGTGACCACGCGGGCACCATGCTTGAAACCGTTGGAGGTGGCGTTGCCTGCAGTCTTGCCCTTGGTGAACCCCTCCCGCATGCGGGTGACCAGGAAGATCTGATAATCCATGGCGAGACCGAAGACCAGACCGATGAGCATGATCGGCAGGAAGGACAGGATCGGCTGCGGATCAGAGATGATACCCAGCCAGCCCTCCTGGAAGATCGCCACGGTGGCACCGAAGGTTGCGGCAACAGAGAGGCCGAATCCGAGTGCTGCGATCAGCGGAACCCAGATGGAGCGGAACACCAGCAGCAGCACGATGAAGGCCAGGATCAGCACGATGGCGATGTACGGGATCAGAACATCGGAGAGACGTTCGGAGATGTCATCGTAGATCGGGGTGACACCGGTGATGCCATAGGTGGCACCGGTGGTGTCCTCAAACTCACTGACATCTGTACGCAGCTGCGCGAGGGTGTCGGAAGTGCGCTCGTCGATGGCGTCGAACTCAGGGGTGATGAGCACCTGGGCGGTGTCGAAGTTCTCAGTGGTCTGGGTGACCTGTGCATTGGCCACGCCATCCGTGCTGAGGAACTGTTCCACAGCCTGGCCGAAGACCAGTGGGCGCTCTTCCTCTGCCACGTCTGCAGCATCCACGAGTGCGATCATCGGGGCGTTTCGGCCCGGACCGAACGCATCGGCTGTCATGTCATAGGCGGTGCGTGGCGCGGTGCCCGGGGTGGCGGTGCCATCGGTGGGCATAGCCAGGCGCATGTTTGCAGCAGGGATGGCGATGAGACCCAGCAGAATTACACCGACCAGCAGGTGGGTGAGTGGGCGCTTGCGGATCCGGCGGACCCACTGCAGTCCCATGGTGGGGCGTTCATCCTCTGGGTCCGGAACCTTTGGTCCAGGCATGCGGGCTGCGAAGATCCTGGTGCCGAGCAGACTGACCAGTGCAGGGAGGAAGGAGATCGCGATGAGGACCGCGATGAGGACCGTGGCGCCGGCAGCCAGTGCCATGGCGGTGAGGAATGGAATGTTGATGATGGACAGGGCCACCAGTGCGATCAGGACGGTGATGCCGGCGAATACGACGGCGGAACCGGCGGTACCCACAGCCATACCCATGGCGTGGGAGCGGGTGGCCAGATCCATCGTGCGCAGACGCTGGGCCAGTTCCTTCGGCTCCAGATCATTCGCCCCGGACTGGGAGATCAACTCATTGCGGAAACGGGAGACGATGAACAGAGCATAATCAATACCCACGGCCAGACCGATCATGGTGGCCAGGACCGGGGTCATGTCATTGATATCGTCAGAGAAGACCGTTGCCAGGGAGACTCCGAGCACACCGATTCCGACACCGACGATCGCGGAGATCAGCGGCATGCCGGCGGCGATGAAGGAACCGAAGGTGACAATCAGGACGACGGCGGCGACCAGCAGACCGATGATCTCGGAAGTCATGTTTATGGTGGTCGCGGCGGCGCCGAAGACGTTGCCGTTGTAGACAACGGTCAGCTCGCCCTCGTTGTACTCATCGAGAATGTCCGTGACAGCTTCACGGTCAGTGGCAGTGACATCCATGACCGCCGGAGCATCAAAGGTCATGGAGACGATGCCGGTGGTCTCATCGGGGCTCAAGGGGCTGATGGCAGCAAGGTCAGCTGCGATCTTCTCCTCCGGGACACCCTGGGCCTGCAGCTGCGGGGTCATCTGGGCAGACAGTCCCTGAGCAGCCATGACAGGATCGATCACGCTGGTGTCCGGATCAACGAGGACACCGGTGCCACGGACCTCCGCGAGCATGGCGTTGACCTCGGCCGCCACCTCAGGATCCGTGAGGGTGCTGCCCTCCGGGGCCTGGATGACCACGCTGCCGGTGGGGGCGCTGGTGGCGTCCTCTGAGGCGGGGAAACGTTCCTGCATCTTCTCCATGGTGACCACGGAATCCAGACCTGGGATGGAGAAGGAACTGGTGGTCGGCTTCGCGAACAGCCCTGCGAGGGTGGCGGTGGCGATCAGCAGCACCATCCAGAGGGCCAGGAAAGGCCATTTCTTCCGATAGGCGAGTGAGCCTATCTTGTAGAGGAACTTCGACATGATTCCTTAACTTTTCATAGTGACATCAGGATTGTGACATGCACATGAGTGGACTGATGCGCTATCGGGGAGGGAGCGGCATCGGTGCACACCACATGAAAACTTGCACACTGCATGCAAGTTTAGGGGTGGGTGGCGGGTGCCGACTAATGCCGGGGCCTGTTTGTGATGCACCCGATGTTTCTGCGGGGGTGTGTCCTGGTTGGCAGGAGTTGGAATTTTGGATAATCGGCGATGCGGGGGACAGGTGGCCTGCTTTGGTTTTATGCTGGTGCCATGACTGACAACTTGGGTACCTTCATTCCAACGGCCGACCTCGTGGACATCATCGGCGATGACGTTCGCTCCTGCGACACACAGTTCAAGAATCTCGGAGGTGCCATCGACTTTCACGGACAGATCACCACCGTGAAATGCTTCCAGGACAATGCGCTGCTCAAATCCATCCTCAGCGAGGACAACCCTGGCGGAGTGCTCGTCATCGACGGTGACGCCTCCGTCCACACCGCCCTCGTGGGAGACATCATCGCCGGCCTGGGCCAGGACCACGGCTGGGCCGGTGTGGTGGTCAACGGCGCCATCAGGGACTCCGCTGTCATCGGGGAGATGAACTTCGGCTGCAAGGCGCTCGGCACCAATCCGCGCAAATCATCGAAGACCGGCAAAGGCGACCGTGATGTGGTGGTCTCCTTCGGTGGCGTGGACTTCATCCCGGGCCATTACCTGTATGCGGATTCCGACGGTATCGTTGTGAGCGAAAACCCGGTGGACGCCCCTGCGGAGAAGTAACAGGACGTAACATTGCCCTGATCTGATCCGACCTTAAATGAGGTGCCCTGCTCCCCCTGATATCCGCGACCAGGTCGCGCATGCGGGGAGCGGGGTGTTCACTATTCCCTGTTGATCAACTGAAAGAGTGCCCCCTGTGCTGCTTGCCGTGAGTTTCGCATTACTGGACTCAGTAAATGTCCTACTCATCGGAATCATCGTGGCCATTGCGGCGTTCCTGCCACGTGGCGGTAAATACGGGCTGATTGCCACGCTGCTGATCCTCGGTGACTGGCTGGGTGTATTCCTGCTGTGCCTGGTGGTCATGGTGATCTTCGACGGCTTGGATGACCTGGTCCAGCAGTTCCTCGACTCGCCGGTGTTCGGCATCGTGTTGATCGTGGTGGGGGTCATCTCCTTCATTGCCACCAAGCTCAGCAAAGGTGACGGCAATACGGAGATGATTGAGCGATTTTTGGCTCCAGTCAGGAAACCCTCCTTCATCACCGTTGTCGCGGGCTTCATTCTCGGCCTCATCCAGTCAGCCACATCCGCACCGTTCTACGCAGGTCTGGCAGTACTCAGCGCGGGTGATTTCAGTGTGGCCGTTCGATATGGAGGGCTGGTGATCTACGCCAGCCTCGCACTCAGCCTGCCCACCATCGTGGCGTTCCTGGTCGGTTGGGTTCGTGCCTACCCGGACAGCCCCGTCGGGGTCATGTTTGAGAAGGCGGGCCACAACAGGACCGCCCTGGCGAAATGGGCGGGCTATCTCGTGGCCATCATCCTGACGGTAATGGGTGCGATAGCCCTGGTGTGATCCGGTGGCACCCGGTGATCAGGCGGCATGACCCCGGGATTGCTCCTCGGGTTCAGCGGAGGCGAGAGTGGCGATCTCCATGCGGAGCTGGGCCTCCCAGTCCTCAATGCCGTATTCGAAGGCCCGCCAGAGATCATTATCATGCTCCACTGGTTGCAGGAGGGGGCGCAGTGGGAAGGCCCGCGTGACTATCTGCACCGGAATGCCGAGCGTGCCAGGGAAATCGGGGGCCTCATTAGCCAGCCACCCATCGATGATCAGCGGAATATTGTGCTTTTCACAGCGCCTGTACTGATCGAAATCCCGCTCAGACAGTTCCACCCAGAGTCCGTACGGCAGTGAGTCATCCTCATCGGTGATCGGGATATCCAGATTGGCCCGGACAAAACTCCTCCGGGGTTTGGGGTACATGATCCGGCAGGCATCATTGCCCAGACGCAACCGGTCGGTGGACACCCGGTTTATTTTCGTGGCGATGACATCTGGATACGGCCTGGAGATCACTGGCAGTCCAACGTGGGTGTGGTCGCAGTCGGGGCAGTAAAAGTGGATGGGTTTCATGGTGGTCCTTCCGGCGGGGATCGTGGTTTTCACTGTGTCCCTCACGCTAAACCCAAAGTGCTGCCCTGCCCAGGACACCTCGAATCTGGCTGTGGATAACCACACCGGCCTGCTTCGGGCCTGTGGACAATCATGAAAAGCCAGGAACCCACCGATGATTCGCGGGGAATCATCGGCGGGTTCTTGGCTAGGGGGAGAGACTACTCAGCCACGAGTGACTCCAGTACGAACTCCGGGTGCTCCTTCTCGATGAAGGACAGACGCCACTTATCACCGAACAGTGCAATGATCTCTCCATCGGTGCGGGTGAAAATCTCCACACCGCGCTGCTTGGACAGCTCCACTGCGGTTTCTGCGGTGGTACGACGGGCCACGGTGTACGGAATCGGATCGGCGACCGTCTCCACGTTGTATTCGACCTCCATGCGTGCCTGCATGACCTCGAACTGCATGGGGCCGACAGCAGCCATGACCGGGTTGGCATCGCCACGGATATCGTTGCGCAGGATCTGGACAACACCCTCGGAATCGAGTTGCTCGAGAGCCTTGCGGAACTGCTTGTACTTGCCCAGAGACTTCGCACGCAGAATACGGAAGTGCTCCGGGGCGAATTTCGGCATTGGTGGGTATTGGATCTTACGACCCTCGAAGATGGTGTCACCGGGGGCAAGTGCGCCGGCGTTGACCAGACCCACGATGTCACCCGGGAAGGCTGTCTCCACGGTGGAGCGGGTGCGGCCGAATACCGTCAGGGCGTATTTGGTGGAGAAACTCCGGGCTGTCTGCGCGTGAGTGACCTGCATGCCACGGTCGAATTCACCGGACACCACCCGCATGAAGGCGAGGGTATCGCGGTGGTTCTTATCCATACCGGCCTGGACCTTGAACACCACTCCGGAGAACTCGTCGGTGACATCACGACGCTCATCCATGGCGGCGGTGGCTGCTTCGAGTGCCTTCGGATCCACTTCGCGGCCCTGCGGGGACGGGGCCAGGGCACACAGGGCATCCAGAATCTGGTGGACACCGAAATTCAGCATTGCCGAGGCGAAGATCAGCGGGGACGTGGTGCAGGAGAGGAACATCTCCTGATCATGGACAGCCCCATCGGCGGCCAGGAGTTCAGCTTCCTCGGTGGCGTTTTCCCACACGTCGCCCTCGCGGGCAGCTGCCTCCTCAGGGGAGTAGTTGGTTTCCGGAGCGATGGTGGAGCCACCGGCGGTACGGGTGAAGTGGATGTACTCATCGGCCTCACCATCCTCATTGATGCGTGCCAGTCCTCGGAAGTCACCGGCCTCACCAACCGGCCAGAACAATGGTGTGGGCTGGAGGTCGATTTCCTGGACGATCTCGTCGACAAGCTCAAGCGGGGTTCGACCGACCCGGTCCCACTTGTTGATCACGGTGATGATCGGCAGGCCGCGGGCTTTACACACGCGGAACAGCTGCAGGGTCTGCGGCTCGAGGCCCTTGGCGGCATCGATGAGCATGACGGCGGCGTCGACGGCCATGAGGACACGGTAGGTATCTTCCGAAAAATCCGCGTGACCAGGGGTATCGACAAGGTTGATCATGTAGGGCTCACCCTCATGATTCTCGGGCGCGTACTCGAACTGCAGCGCGGAGGACGCGATGGAAATACCGCGGTCCTTCTCCATCTCCATCCAGTCGGAGACGGTGGCCTTGCGTCCGGCCTTGCCGTGGGTGGCACCAGCCTCGGAAATGATGTGCGCATGCAGAGCGAGCGCCTCGGTCAAGGTCGATTTACCGGCATCGGGGTGTGCGATGACGGCGAATGTCCGGCGGCGTTGTGCTTCTACTGCTGTGCTGGTGGTGCTCATGGCTATTAAGGATAGCGCCTGGGGCGGGCCGAACCCTATCTGGTGTGTTCTGGTGTTATTTTGGTGCCTACGAAGGGTTTGAAAATTGGTCTGAAAAAAGTGAATCCGGCTAAAAATATATCTGTGCTGCAGCTTAGGCTTGGTGGGTAAATTGGGTCAAAGACTGATTTTACCTGCAAAAACCCACGACCACGGTGTGCTTTATGTCAAAGCGGCCAATCTATTGCGAACTGCGTCACATGTCGATATATTGGATTTCAATGCGCATCGGGTGAGGTCTTTCCGTGCGATGCACTCCATAGCTTAAGACCTACACACTTCAAGGAAAGAGAAGTCCATGAATCCCAAGAATCACGCCATCCAGGCTCCGGAAACCCAGACTTTTGCTCAGCAGATCGGCGCCTTTGTATCCCAGCGACACCAGCTCTCTGCTGACTATGAGGGGTGGATGCGCCTTCTTCATGCCGACTATGCGGCAGTTACCCTGGGCGGTTTAGATCGTGAGTCGGCTGAAGTTGTGCGCCGGGCCGTCCCGACCTGGGATGAGGCGAGTCCTGCCGCACCATCGCGGGTGGTGTCAGCGCCCGGCAGAGAGACGTTCGCTACTCCTGAGCATGCGGCTCTGGTCAATGGCACCATTGCCCATGGTCTTGAATTGGATGACACCTTTGAAGAAAGCTCTCTGCATCCGGCTGTTGTTGTTTTTCCTGCTCTCTTCGCCGTATCCGAGGAGGAAGGCTCCTCCTATGGCGACCTCTTGGCGGCGGCTGCGGTGGGCTACGAGGTCATGTGCCGTGTGGGTGTGCTCCTCGGTGCTGCCGAAAGCTATGGCCGTGGATTCCATCCCACGGGCGTAGCCGGCGCACTTGGATCGGCGGCTGCGGTGGCTAATCTCCTCAGGCTGGATGCGACGCAATCCACGAATGCGATCTCTATTGCTGCGAATATCACCGCCGGTAGCCTGGAGTTTCTTTCCGATGGGTCCTGGACCAAACGTTTGAATTCGGGCAATGCTGCCGCTGCGGGAATCCGGGCGGCGAGGTTGGCACAAGCTGGCTTCACCGCACCACTCACCTCAATAGAGGGTCGCGATGGGTTCCTTACCCAATATGGTCGCGGGCTGGTGGAGGGGCGCGGTCTCAATCTGATTGCAGGTTCGGCGGCATGGGACACCTCGATCAAATTTTATCCCTGCTGTCGCTATATGCACGGTGGTATTGACCTGCTGCGCGAGATCCGGGCGGAGAATCCGGAATTGGATATCACAAAGGTAGACAGGATTGATGTTGCAGTTATTAGCGCGGGAGCATCCCTGGTTTCATTACCTCGTGAGCGGAAGAACACCGTAACCAGTGCCGTTGATGCACAGTTCAACATGCCCTTCGGCGCAGCCCTCGCGCTGAAGACCGGCGAGGCTACAGTTGCTGATTTTGATAACGCGCCCGAGATCGCAAACGAACTCAGTGATCTCATTCCCAAGGTGAATTGTTATACCGATGAGGCTATTGAGGCGGCTTTCCCCGCAGCATGGCAGGCCCGCGTCAAGGTGGTCCTTGAGGATGGTACCGAGTTTGAGAAATTTGAGGATGCCTTCGTGGGATCCTCCGGTAAGCGGGCAACCTGGGAACAGATCGAAAACAAGGCTGCTGGCCTGGTGGGACCAGAAATGGCACGTGCCTTGCTGGCCCATGTTTCGGACCTTGCGCTTGACGACGCCGCGGTGCTCGCCGCCGCTGATGTCCCCAGCCGGGTGTAGGTCCCTACGACACCGCTGATCAAAACCTGATGCGCCTTGAAGACGAACTTCTTCAAGGCGCATCAGGTTTTGATCAGCTCAACTGCTATTCCGCGGCCGCAAGAATCTTCTGTGCGCGCATGAGGACCGGGCGATCCACCATCTCACCATCCACTGAAGCGGCGGCTCCGCCCGTATTCAGGACTTTCTGAGCCCAGATGATGTCTTTCTCGTCGGGGCGGAAGGCCTCACTCACGCCCTCCAGTTGTCTCGGGTGGATGCATAGCATCCCACCAAAACCATCCCGACGTGCCCTCCGCGCAGCGTCCTTGACAATCCCGGTGTCCTGAAAGTGCACACATGGGGATTCCAGTGGGGCGGCAACCCCGGCTGCCACTGATGCGATCACCAGCTGAGCACGCACATGGTCAATGGTTGCCGAGGTGGAGTCACAGTTCAGCTCTGTGGAGAGATCAACTGCACCGAGTGCAAGGCGATCCACCCGCGGATGTGCCGCTATGGCAAAGAGATCGCGTACCGCATCTGCGGTTTCAATGAGCCCGATGATGGGGTGATTCTGGGGGATCTCATTCAGGGGGGTGGACAGGGTCAGTTTCGGCACCATGATGGCGAAGTTGGGCAGCCCACTCATCCCGGAGAGGTGGGCAATTTCGCGGAGATCTTTTTTGCCTTCGATTGTTTCTGGTGAATTGATGCGGATCACCACCCCGGTTCGTTCGGGGACCTGCTGCAGTAAGGGATGCAACCCGGTGCGCGCCATGTGCTTGCTCTCCTGATCCAGTGCCACCGCATCCTCCAGGTCCAGGATGACCAGGTCGGAAGGGGACGCCAGCGCCTTAAGTGCGCGGTCGGGGCGATCGGCGGGGCTGAAAAGTGCAGTAGTGCCAGTGGTAAAATAATTCATTTTCCCTCACTATATTTTGAAGAAACAAGGTTCTAACTGCAACTTTATCAAAAGCTTGCAAAAAGTCTACCAGTGCAATATATTGACCTTTATGAGATCCACGTCTCATAAGTTTTGCAGAAGATGCAACATCACATAAGCGAAGGGATTCATCACATGCTGCTCAATGATCGCACCGACCAGATCTCCGTCACCGCCCCGGCCACAGATGACGAATGGATGGAAACCAACGTGCTTCTCCGTGAACGTCCACTAATTCAACAGCTCCGCTCCAAGGTTCGGGACCTCTGTGCTGATTTTCCCGATGAGTACTGGCGTGAGAAGGACCTTAAGCGGGAGTACCCACAGGAATTTGTTGATGCCATGACCGGGGAAGGGCTCCTGGCTGCATTGATTCCGGAAGAGTACGGCGGACTGGGCCTCGGGATCACCGAAGCCTCCATCATCATGGAGGAGATCAACCGCTCAGGTGGGCATGCCGCAGCTTGTCACGCACAGCTATACACCATGAAGGCAGTACTCAACCACGGTTCTCAGTGGCAGAAGGATGCTTACCTTCCCGGGATCGCCGAAGGGTCAATCCGCCTCCAGGCCTTCTCCATCACCGAGGAAGTGTCCGGCTCGAACACCTCCGCGATCCAGACCCGCGCCGTCCGGGACGGAGATGATTGGATTATTACCGGTCATAAGAACTGGACCAGCCGCGTCGATGAGTCTGATCTGCTTCTCGTTCTTACCCGCACCAGCGATTATGATGCCAATGACCGCAATGGCGGACTGACCCTCTTCCTCGTTGACCTGCGTCAGGTCCGCGCCGAGCAGCCGGATGCCTTCCGTCCGATCAAGGTTCGCACCATGTTCAACTACGCGACCAACCAGGTTATCTACGATGGCCTGCGGGTACCTTCCTCCGCGGTGGTTGGTGAGGTGGGACGTGGTTTCCGTTATGTCATCGATGGCTGGAACATGGAGCGGATCCTTCTTGCCGCAGAAGCGATCGGTGATGGTTACTGGTTCATTGAACGGGCAAGTTCCTACGCCTCCACTCGTGAAACCTTCGGCCGCAAAATCGGCGCCAACCAGGGAGTTCAGTTCCCGATCGCCGATGCCTATATGAAGGTGCGTGCGGCTGATGCCATCCGATGGGAGGCCTGTGCGCTCGCGGATAATGATTCACCCGTGGGTGCTGAAGCCAACATGGCCAAGCACCTCGCCTCCGAAGCGTCATGGGAGGCCGCAAACGTCTGCCTCAATACCTATGGCGGTTATGGCTTCGTTGATCAGTATGACGTTGAACGTAAATTCCGCGAAACCCGCATGTATCAGGTTGCCCCGGTGAACAACAACCTGATCAAGGCTTTCATTGGCACCAAGGTGCTCAATATGCCACGCAGCTACTAAGGGGCCGGGCAAAGGACCTTGAACAGTCAACAAAGTAAAAAACCGCACGTATATAAGGAGTACTGAAATGATCGAGGCAGCAACGGAACGTAAGGTACCGGTAGAAGGATGGCGTGGGCGGTACTTTGAGGACATGGAGGTCGGCGATGTGTATAAACATCCCCTGGGCCGCACAGTCCTGCCGGTGGATAACTCCTGGATGACCTTGTTGACTCAGAACACGGCACCGATACACTTCGATGCTCACTATTCTGCGCAGACGGAGTTCGGGCAGCCCCTGGTGGATTCCACCTTTACGCTGGCGTTGGTTACCGGTCAGTCCGTCACAGATATCTCCATGAATGTCATGGCGAACCTCGGGTGGGACCGCGTGAGGCTCCCCAATCCTGTATTCGAGGGGGATACCATCTATTCCCAGTCGGAGGTGCTGTCCAAGCGTGAATCGGGATCCCGTCCGAATGTCGGAATCGTTGTGGTCCGTACCGTCGGATTCAACCAGAACGGTGTCATTGTCATTACTTTTGAACGCACCATCATGGTTTACCTGCGCGGACATGGCCCGGGGCATGCCGGGGTGGATCCGGTCTGGGACGCGCGTGCGAAGAAAGCCGCTGGCATCGAGGATTGATACCCTCCTGGCCCTGGTCAGGTGTTGAAAAAATTATGAGGCAGGAGACGCATCTAGCGTCTCCTGCCTCATAATATTTTGCTCAGAACCTATCGGGTTCAGTCGGTTGCGATGGTCTGAGCGAGGAGTTCGCCAGCGTTGACCATGTGCTCTGACATGGCAGCCCGCGCTTTGATGGCATCCTTTTCCCGGAAGGCAGTCAAAATATCATCATGATCATGCACGGAGGCCTCGACCCAGCCGCCGACGGATGAATAAAATGTTCTGGGAATATATCGGCTGACAATGCGGAGTACGTGGGCAAGTTTGGGGGAGTCCGCCAGTTTGGTGATATGCCGGTGGAAGGCATGGTTGCGGTCTTCCACGAGTTCCCAGTCTCGACGCTTTGAGGCTGCCATCAATTCAAAGTGGATGGCCTCCAGCTCAGCTATGTCTTCTTCGGCGGCATTGGTCACCGCCCTGGCCGCTATCTCACCCGCCAGCAGTGCATGGGCGGTGAAGATATCGGAAATATCCTGAGTGGTGAGGGGCACCACCACGAACCCAACGCCAGCTTCCGAAGTTAAAAACCCCTGGGCCTTCAGGGTCTGGAGGGCCTCACGTGCGGGAGTTTGGGAAATGCCGAGTTCGCGACCTACATCCTCGGGGCGGACCACTGTGCCGGATTTCAATTCACCGGACAGGATCCGTTCCCGCACAGATGTTTCGGCAATGCTGGATAATGAAGCCTTCTTCTTGCCGGCATCTGACTGGGTGATCTGCTCACTCATGTAGGAACTCCTTATGCCAATATATGGGCCAGGATGGTCCATATTTTTCTCTCTCGACGATCATATCAGCAGCTCAGAACCGTGATGCATATTGCTATTGACAAGTATTGTGAGCCGTGACACTATTCATGTCATCGTAATATATTGAGCAGGCAAGCGATAAGAAATATCCCCTTTAACATCACGAAAAGGAATATTCCCATGACTCAGACCGTCCCCGGTTCGCAGACATCAAATTCTGCGCCCTCAACCCGCGATCGTGATTACTCACCAGGCCAACTTGATCGTGGAATTCCGCAAGGATCACGGAATTACAAGTTCGCTGGAATGGCCATCGGTGTCACCCTCGCCGGAGTGGTTGCGCTGATCATCCCCAACGATGTTTCTCACGATATTCGTGTCACGGCCGCCATCGCGGTACTGATGGGGGCGTTGTGGATTACCGAGGCCGTCCCCTTGGCTGCAACCGCCATGTTGCCGCTTATCCTCTTCCCGGCATTCGGGGTAGTGGACCTGGGGAGCATTTCTGGAAACTACTCCAGTGGAATCATCCTCCTCTTCCTGGGAGGGTTCCTCCTCGCCCTGGCACTGCAGCGCTGGAATCTTCACAAGCGCATTGCCATCAACATCGTTTTGAGAATTGGAACCGCACCAGCGCGACTGGTTGCCGGTTTCATGATCGCCACCGCTCTGCTGTCCATGTGGGTCTCCAACACCGCAACCGCCATGATGATGATCCCGATGGGAATGACCGTGGTGAAGATGCTGGAGGAGAAGGGAGTGCTGCCCAATAAGTCAAAGTTGGGCACCGGTCTTGTTATCGGTATCGCCTACTCCGCCACCATCGGTGGTTTCGGCACCATGATCGGTTCCCCGGTCAACCTGGTCATCCTCTCCTATATCCGTGGTCCACTGGATTACTCGGTTTCCTTCCTCCAGTGGATGTCTGTCGGTATTCCTACGGTCATCGTCTTCACCTTCATCGGGTGGGTGCTGCTGACCAAGGTGCTGTGGCGTTCTGAGGTCGACGAAATTCCCGGGGGCCGCGAAATCTTCGAAAATGAGCTGACCCGTCTGGGGAAGATGGGCGGTGGTGAACGTATCGTGTCCGTCATCTTTGCGCTCACTGCAATGGGCTGGATCTTCGTTCCACTCATCTTCGGTGATGATATCTGGCTTTCCGATACCGTCATCGCCCTTATCGCGGGTGTTGCGGTTATGACCATTCCCGCCAATCCCCGCACCGGCGTCATGATCTTGAATTGGAAAGACACCCGGGAAATGCCCTGGGATGTGCTTATTCTTATCGCCGGTGGTCTCGCTCTCTCCTCTCAGATCACACAATCTGGATTGTCTGAATGGTTGGCCGGTTCCCTGACCGTTCTGGGCAACGCACCGGAATGGTTGATGGTATTAGCCATCGTGCTTTTGCTCCTGGCTGTCACCGAGCTGACCTCCTCCACCGCTACCTCCGCGGCCTTTGTTCCTGTGATTGGTGGTTTGGCAATCGCACTGGGGATGAACCCTGTGATCATGGCCATGGCTGCGGGCCTCGCCTGCACCTGTTCCTTCATGATGCCGGTGGGTACACCCCCGAATGCCATCGCCTACTCCACGGGTGCAGTCTCTATGAACCAGCTGATGAGAACCGGTATTTGGATGAACGCCATCTCAGTAATTCTGGTGACAATCATCGCCCTCACTTTGGTTCCGATGGTCTTCGGTTAGCTAGAATCCGCCCACGCTGACACGATCTACTTATTCCACAGTCTTGAAAGGACACACCATGTCACTCCCACTTGAAGGCCTCACAGTCGTCTCCCTCGAGCAAGCCGTGGCTGCTCCCTTCGCAACCCGTCAACTCGCTGACCTGGGCGCCCGGGTGATCAAGGTTGAACGTGATACCGGCGACTTTGCAAGAAATTATGATGTCACCGTTCATGGGGATTCCAGCTTCTTCGTGTGGTTGAACCGCACCAAGGAGTCAGTGGTACTGGATATCAAGAGTGATGATGGGCTGGCTGCCTTGAAAGCACTGGTAGCACAAGCGGATGTGTTCGTCTCCAACCTCAAACCGGGCGCTGTGGAACGTCTGGGGCTCGGTGCGAAAGAGTGCCATGAGTTCAACCCGGAACTGATTCATGTGTCTATCTCCGGTTACGGTCCCGGTGGTAGTTATACAGAGCGTAAGGCTTATGACCTCATCATCCAGTGTGAGGCTGGACTGCTCTCTGTGACCGGAACTCCGGACGCACCATCCAAGGTGGGGCCGTCCATCGCTGATATCTCAGCGGGTATGTACGCCTATTCAGGAATACTGGCGAGCCTGATCCAGCGGGCTAAGACCGGTAAGGGGGAAGTCTTGGAGATCTCCATGCTGGAAACACTTGGTGAGTGGATGAGTCAACCACATCTATTCGCCAACTATGGAGGCTCCCTTCCGAAGCGTTCCGGTAGTTCTCATGCCTCCATCCAGCCCTATGGTGCTTTTAACTCGGCGGATGGCACGGTGTTCCTGGGGCTTCAGAATGAGCGAGAATGGAAACAGTTCTGTGAGGTTGTGCTCGAACAACCCGAGCTTTCCGATGATCCGCGTTTCACCCCCAACTCCAACCGCCTTGCCAATAAGGAAGAGTTGATGCCGATTGTTGAGGGTGCCACTCAGAAGATGAGTAGTAAAGATCTCATAGCCAAGCTCGATAGCATCGGTATCGCCAATGCTCAACTGCGCAATATGTTCGAATATGACGAGCATCCGCAGTTGCAGGAACGTGAACGCTGGCGTGATGTTGAGACCACCCAGGGGCATACTGCGAAGGCGCTCCTGCCATCTTCTCTACCGGTTGGGATGACACCCCGGTGGGCAAAGGTTCCTGCGCTGGGCGAGCATACCGAAAGTGTCCTCACGGAATTCGGCCTCATCCCGGAAACTGCGGGGGCTGGCACCTAAGTCCCTGCGGAACAAGAATGATTGTGCCTCTCACGCCTACCGGTACCGGTGGGGTGAGGGGCATTAGCCTTGTCAACACCAGACGCAGACACCCACCACGATACTGGGTGAGGGAATGAATTTAACGACTGTGGATATCGTTCTGCGCCACAGATAATCCCTTGGAGATGATCAGATCCACCGCATCCGCAGCTATATCAATTCCCGGCTGCTGATCAGCCACGGGAGCCAGCACATAGTCGGGAACATTCATGCCCTTTGGCGGGCGGGAGATGCCGATGCGTACGCGCAGGTAATCACGGGTGCCCAGCTCCTCGGTGAGGGATTTCAACCCATTGTGCCCGTTTTCATTGCCGCCCTTTTTCAGGCGTACCTTGCCAGCGGGCAGGTCCAGCTCATCGTGGATCACGATGATGCGTTCAGGGGGAATACCCAGCTGATGTGCGAGTGGCGCCACGCCCTGTCCGGAGTGATTCATGAAGGTGGTGGAACGTACCGCCAGTGCCTTTTCTGTTGTCTTCGGCAACAGGGCAATCTGTACCTTGAGTCCCTGAACCGCTGTGAGTGGTGGGGCAGCGTGGGTGTGGAGAAGCTCATCCAGGCACATGTATCCCACGTTGTGTCTGGTTGATTCGTATTTCGCACCGGGGTTGCCCAGGCCCACCACCAGCCAATCAGCATCGGGGAGACCGGGGGTGGCGAAGGGACGGAAGAGTGCTTGAATTCGGGAGAGGAAACTCACCTGATCAATAGTATTGGTTGGCATGGGTATTCTCGATTCGCTGTCACTTCCCGTCATCATCGCACCGATGGCGGGAGGGCCTTCCACCCCGGCCCTGGCCAACGCGGCCGCAGAAGCTGGCTCCCTGGGATTTCTCGCCGGAGGAACCATGGGTGTGGATCAATTCCGTTCGGAACTCGTGCAGCTGCGCGGTCGGGTGGCCATCAATCTTTTTCGGCCTCAGGAACAGGAGCCCAAACCCTCCGATGTGGATGAGCTTGCGGGGTTGCTCACCCAGCCGTTCCGTGAATTCAAGTTGGGGGAGCCACGTGTTCCCATGGTGGATCTGAGTAATGGGTGGGAGGAGAAGTTTCGACTGGCTGTGGCGGCGCGGCCAGCGGTGATTTCCTGCACCTTTGGATTGTTCACCGCTGATGAGTTCGCCACGCTCAAGCATGCGGGCATCGAGGCCTGGGTGACCGTGACCAACCCGGAGGATGCACGGCGGGCCGAGCAGGCGGGTGCGGATGCGCTTGTGGTCCAGGGCCCCGAGGCTGGCGGGCACCGTTCCAGCTGGACGATCGCAGAGGAACCGGATGTCCGTTCTCTGGACGATCTCCTTCAGGCAGTGGTGGCTGCGGGCGTGCGCGCGCCGCTGGTGGCTGCCGGTGGCGTGGCCACCCGCGCAGATGTGGTGCGGGTGCTCTCCCTGGGCGCGACCGCGGTTGCTTGTGGTTCCGCTTTCCTGCTTTGCGACGAAGCGGGCACCTCCCCGACCAACCGCGACATCCTCCGTTCCGCCCCCGACATGGGATTAACCACTGTGTCAAGTCGGTCCTTCTCGGGGCGGTATGCCAGGGGAGTGGAGACCAGGTTCGTGAGGGAACACGAAAGTTTACCCCCGGTTTACCCATACCTGAACCATCTGATAGCGCCACTGCGGGCCGCGACGGGACCATTGGGGAACTGGGATTACGCCTACTGCCTGGTAGGAACCGGAATTGGTAACATTAATGACGGGACAGTGAAACACATATTGAAAGCATTAAATCCGTCCGGTTGATATACGGTAGGGGGGATTGTTCTCCATCTACCCATCGAAGGACGCATTAAATGACCAACAACCACAAGGACTGGAACGAACGCATCGCAGTTGCGGAACAGATGGTGCCCCTCATCGGGCGTCTGCACCGCAATAACAATGTCGTGGTGTCGGTCTTCGGTCGTCTCCTTGTGAATGTCTCAGACATCGACATCATCAAGTCCCACCGCTACGCGCGCCACATCACCACCAAGGAACTGCCACTGCAGGACACTCTGGCGATCCTGCGTGAACTGGTTGAACTGGATCTTGGTACCGCATCGATCGATCTGGGACAGCTGGCCTACAACTTTGAAAACTCCGACAGCACCGACCTGCGCGCCTTCCTGGAAGAGTCCCTCGCAGATGTCATCGGCGCTGACCCATCCACCAGGCATGCTGACGTTGTGCTGTACGGATTCGGTCGCATCGGCCGACTGCTGGCCCGCATCCTCGTCTCCCGTGAGGCACTCTATGACGGCGTGCGTCTGCGCGCCATCGTGGTTCGCAAGAACTCCGAGGATGATCTGATCAAGCGTGCATCCCTGCTGCGCCGTGATTCCGTGCACGGTGCCTTCGATGGCACCATCACCACCGATCATGAGAACAACATCATCTGGGCGAACGGCACCCCTATCCAGGTGATCTACTCCAACGATCCGACCACCGTCGACTACACCGAGTACGACATCAATAACGCCATCGTGGTGGACAACACCGGTCGCTGGCGTGACCGCGAGGGACTGGCACAGCACCTGCAGGCCAAGGGGGTATCCAAGGTCGTGCTCACCGCACCGGGCAAGGGCGACCTGAAGAACATTGTCTACGGTATCAACCAGGCTGATATCGCCGAGGATGACAACATTGTCACCGCGGCGTCCTGCACCACCAACGCCATCACCCCGGTCCTTAAGGTGATCAATGATCGTTATGGTGTGGAATTCGGTCACGTGGAAACGGTTCACTCCTTCACCAATGACCAGAACCTCATCGACAACTTCCATAAGGGCTCCCGCCGTGGCCGCGCGGCTGGCCTCAACATGGTGATCACCGAGACCGGTGCAGCCAAGGCCGTCGCCAAGGCACTGCCCGAGCTGGAGGGCAAGCTGACCGGCAACGCCATCCGCGTCCCCACCCCGAATGTGTCCATGGCTGTGCTGAACCTGACCCTCAATCAGGACGTGGACCGCGATGAGGTCAATGACTTCCTGCGCCGGGTGTCCCTGCACTCCAACCTGCGTCAGCAGATTGACTGGATTCGCTCCCCGGAGGTGGTCTCCACTGACTTCGTGGGCACCACCCATGCCGGTATCGTGGATGGACTGGCCACCATTGCAACGGGTCGCCACCTGGTGCTCTACGTCTGGTACGACAACGAGTTCGGTTACTCCAACCAGGTTGTGCGCATTGTCGAGGAGATCGCCGGTGCCCGTCCGAAGGTGTTCCCGGAGCGCGCCATGCCGGTGTCCCTCTAAGACGCACTGATCCGGCTGCTCTCCCTCTGGGCGGAGCAGCCGGATTTTGCTTGGGTTGGGGAGCTGCGGGGTCTAGACTCTTAAGGTATGAGCAAGCGTAGGAAGAAGACCTCACGCGTGACGGTGACCCACAATCCGCTGGGATTGAAACTGAAGGCCACGTGCTGTCAGAAAACTCCGCGGTGCACGAACTGTCCCGTGGTGTACACCCGCCTGCTCAAATCGGGGGCCTGGGAAAATGATGACATTGACCTTCCCCGTCGGCTCAAGGAAGCACGGAGAAAGTAGACGGCCATGGGCAAATCCATGGCCAAGGTGCGGAAGCGACTGGAACGCGGCAAGGTCAAGAAGAAGTGCTGCAAGGACAATCCCCGCTGTTCCTCATGCCCGACTGTTGCACATCGGCTGCGTAAGGCCGGTGCCCTGGATCTGGATGATGCCGCCCTGGCGAAGGCCGTCAAACATGCACGACGCTGGTAGGGGCTGTCAGAGTCCCCGGAGGTGATTCTCCACCAGGTCAGCGCCATCGGCGGCCATGATCGGCACGTTGTCCTGTTCCTGTTTGGAAAAGGGCTTGAGTACGAAAGAAGCCGCATCCATCCGTCCCGGTGGCCTCCCGATACCCACGCTGAGTTTCCAGTAGTCCTTGGTGCCCAGGGACTTGCTGGTTGATTTCAGGCCGTTGTGCCCGTGATCCCCACCACCCTGGCGCAGCTTCAGCTCACCGAAATCCAGTTCCAGCTCATCATGAACCACGATGACATTGGCGGGCGAGATCTTGAAGAAGTCACACAGTGACCGGATCGGGGTGCCGGACAGATTCATGAAACTGCGTGGCTTGGCCACAATCATCCCGGGTAACTGGGCGGTTTCCGTGTTGGAGCGCTTATGCACACTGAAATTCGCATGATTCCGGGCCACCAACTCCTCCACCACCTCGAAGCCGATGTTATGGCGGGTGCCAACATATTTGGGGCCCGGGTTGCCGAGGCCCACCACAAGAACAGGGGAGTCATTCACACTAACTAGTCAACCATGCCCTCCACCCAGGTCAAACCACAGGGGAGCTGGGTACAAAAGAAGGGCCGCTGATGTGATCGTGCACTATCACATCAGCGGCCCCGCTTGGGGAGTGCTTAAGCCTCGGAAGGAGCCTCAGCCTCGTCCTCGCCGTCCTCAGCTGGAGCTTCCTCAACAGCTGGGAGAACGATGTTGACGATGAGCACGTCAGCCTCGTCGATCAGGACCTGATCGTCGGCAAGCTTGATGTCGCCGGCGGTGATCTGCGCGCCGAGCTCAAGGCCCTCGACGGAGACAGTGATCTCTTCAGGGATGTTCAGGGCGTCGGCCTCGATGAGGATGGTGTCGGCATCCTGGACAACCATGGTGTTCGGTGCAGGCTGGCCTTCGATGATGACTGGGACCTCGACCTCAACCTTCTCGCCACGGGTGATGGCGAGCAGGTCCAGGTGGTCGATGTTGAAGGTCAGAACGTTCTGATCGATGTGCTTGATCATGACGAGCTGCTTCTCACCTTCGATGTCCAGCTCCATGACGGCGTTGACGCCGTTGCGACGGACCAGGCCGGCGAAAGCGCGGTGGTCGACGGTGACGTGGAGGTTGTTCTCCAGTGCTGCGCCGTAGACGACGGCAGGGACCAGGCCGGCGACGCGGGCGCGACGTGCGGAACCCTTGCCGAACTCGGTGCGGTTGGCAGCCTCAATGGTCTCAAACTTGTTAGCCATGTGTTTCTCCTTGAATGGGTTGATTCGGATAAACTCGGCCGCGAAAACAATAAAGCCCACGACCGACTCGAATGTCTTGGTCGAGTCTTCGCAGGCATCAGGCTCTCTGGTGGAGGTCACCGCGGTGAAGCGGCAACATGGAGCCTGTGGAAGTCTAGATCGCGTCGATAACGGCTGATCTCCGGAGAATTATCCACGGTGACCGGCCCTCGCCGAGACTTGAAAAGGGTAGCACGGTGGCAAACCGTGGAACAAACCATAAGGGGATGGTGTCAGAGATTCTTCAGGGCTTCCCGCCTGCTCAGTGGTGAGAGCTCTGTGCTGTCCACATGGGCCCGAACCCAGGAGGGGTTGTGACGGGCCAGATCCCGCAATGCCCATCCGATGGCCTTGTTGATGAAGAATTCCTCGGACCCCAGGTTTTGCTGAATGATCCAATTGAGCAGCTCAAGGTCAGTCCGGTGCCCCAGGCCCAACTGGTGGATGATGGCCACCCGCCGAACCCAGAAATCCTCATTCACGGCCCATCTTCGCATGGTTGACGCATCTGAACCAGCTCCGATTGGTTTTGCCAGTGCATCCACGGTGTCCCACCAGGGCTTGATCCTGATGAGAGAGTGGGCGAGTTCCGGGTCAGTGATTCCCACACCCCGGATGTGATCACAGGCTACGTACTGCAGTTCGCGTTCCTCAGCCTGGAAACAATCGGTGATGAATGATTGATCCAGATTCTTCATGGTCCGGAGTGCAGGTTTTGTGGCCTCGCGTCGCACCGGTGTACTGATTCCCAGGAAAGGGAACTGACCCCGCATATACGCCCTCATCTGGGCGGCACGTGCGGGGTCAGCCAGTGGATCAAGGGCCTGTCGGACGTGGATGAATGCCTCCGACATGGTTGAAGCTCCCGGGGTTTAGGCGTCGCCCTCGAAGAGGGTGGTGACAGAACCGTTCTCGAAGATCTCGTTGATGGTGCGTGCCAGCAGCGGGGCGATCGGAAGGACGGTCAGATTGCTCCAGCCCTCGGTGGACTGGGGGAGGGTGTCGGTGGTGATGACTTCCTCAGCACCGCAGCTGGAGAGACGCTCACGTGCAGGATCAGAGAACACACCGTGGGTGCAGGCGATGACCACGGAGTGGGCACCAGCCTCTTTCAGTACGCCGACGGCACCGGCGATGGTGCCACCGGTGTCGATCATGTCATCGAGCAGGACACAATCCTTGCCCGCGACGTCACCGACGACACGGTTGGCCACGATCTCATTGGCCACCTCGGCGGAACGGGTCTTGTGCACGAATGCCATGGGCGCGTCGCCCAGGGTATTGGCCCACTTCTCGGCGACCTTCACGCGTCCCGCATCCGGGGAGACCACGACGATGTTGGACAGGTCGTACTTGTCCTTGATGTAGTCGGTGAGGATCGGCATGGCATGCATGTGGTCAACGGGGCCGTCAAAGAAGCCCTGAATCTGGTCGGTGTGCAGGTCCACGGAGACAATCCGGTCAGCGCCGGCGGTCTGGAGCAGGTCAGCGATCAGACGTGCTGAGATAGGCTCGCGGCCACGGTGCTTCTTGTCCTGACGCGCATAGGGGTAGAACGGCAGAATGGCGGTGATGCGCTTCGCGGAACCACGCTTGAGGGCGTCGATCATCAACAGCTGTTCCATCAGCCACTTGTTCAGGGGCTGGGTGTGAGACTGGAGGACGAAGCAGTCGGAGCCACGGACGGACTCCTCGAAACGCACATAGATCTCACCATTCGCGAAGTCGCGGGCGGTCATGGGGGTGACCTCCACACCGAGATCAGCAGCGACGGCCTCGGCCAGCTCCGGGTGCGCGCGACCCGAGAAGAGCATGAGGTTTTTATTGTTTTCTTTCCAGTGAGCAGTCATGGTGAGTCTGCTTAGCCTTCCTGGTTAGGGACAGAGTTCTGTGCTGCCTCAGCGGCATCCGCTGCTGCAGTACCCGGGCGCTTCTTCTGCACCCAGCCTTCGATGTTGCGCTGACGACCACCAGAGACCGCGAGGGCGCCCGGAGGAACATCATCCTTGATCACTGTACCGGCACCGGAATACGCGCCGTCACCCACTGTCACCGGAGCGATGAACATGGTGTCGGATCCGGTGCGGACATGGCTGCCGATGGTGGTGTGGTGCTTGTTCACGCCGTCGTAATTAACGAAGACAGAAGAGGCGCCGATATTGGTGTTCTCACCGATGGTGGCATCACCCACATAGGTCAGATGTGGAACCTTGGATCCGCGTCCGATGGTGGCCTTCTTGGTTTCCACGAATCCACCGAGCTTGCCCTCCGCCCCGAGTGAGGTGCCTGGACGGATGAAGGTGAATGGGCCGACAGTGGCATCATCACCGATCTCCGAGTCGGAACCGTGGGTGCGGATAACCGACGCACCCGACCCGATGATCATGTTTTCCAGGGTGGTGTCCGGGCCGATCTCGGCGCCATCCCCCACGGAGGTGGATCCGAGCAGCTGTGTGCCGGGACGGATCACCACGTCACGGCCGATGGTGACGTCCACGTCGATCCAGGTGGAGGCCGGATCGACCACGGTGGCGCCACCGCGCATGGCGGCCTCAACGGTGCGACGGTTGAGTTCCGCACCGGCCTCGGCCAGCTGAACGCGGTCGTTCACGCCGGCGAGTTCACGGGCATCACCGGCGATATGGGCGCGAACCGGGTGGCCTTCACTGCGGGCGATACCCAGGACATCGGTCAGGTACAGCTCGCCCTGTGCGTTGTCAGACCGGAGCTGGGACAGTGCAGACCTCAAGATGGTGGCGTCGAAGGCGAACACACCGGAGTTGACCTCGGTGATGGAGCGCTCCTCAGCAGAGGCGTCCTTCTGTTCGACGATGGCGATGACCTCGCCATCCTGGTTGCGGACGATACGGCCATAACCGGTGGGGTCATCCAGGTTCATGGTGAGCACGGTGACCGCGGTCGGTGCCGCGGTGTGGGCCTCCAGCAGAGCACCGAGGGTGTCAGAGGTCAGCAGAGGGACATCACCATTGGTGACGATGACGGTCCCGTCAAAACCTTCCAGCTGGTCCATGGCGCACTGCACGGCGTGACCGGTGCCGTTCTGTTCCTCCTGCAGAGCAATGCGGACCTCCCGATCCAATATGCCTGCAACCTTGTCCACAGCTGGGCCGACCTGATCACGGCGGTGACCGATGACGGCGACGATGTGCTCGGGAGTCAGACCCGCAGCGGCATGGAGACTGTGGGAGATGAGGCTGCGGCCTCCGATGCTGTGCAATGTCTTTTGAAGATCTGACTTCATTCGGGTTCCAGCACCCGCTGCCAGTACAACAACTGCGCTGGAGGAATCGCTCGCGCTCAAGATGACCTCAAATTCTTAATTAGCCGGGGGCACATGTACGCATGACAGCATATCGTTCAAAGCCCGGACAAGGTGCTTTAACGGGGTGGTGAAACGGTTCACGGTCTCACTTTCCTGCAGAAACCTCCTGGAGGGTGCGGGAGAACACCACGCCGATCAGGCCCACCGTGGCAAGAAACAGCAATGCCCACTGGGTGCCCAGTGACGCGATACCACCGGAGATCGCCCCCACCGCCAGCAGAATCACACCCATGATCGTGTTGGCATCAGCCACATAACGGGTCCGTTGATCCCCTTCAGCCATGTCCACCACATAGGTCTTTCGCGCGACACGGATGGCGGTGTGTGCCAGATTCACCAGGAAAAACCCGGCGGGGAAGGCGATCACATTCACCGCATCCGGTGCCCACCGCGCGCTGGCCACCAGGGCGAAGAGCACCAGTGAACCCAGGAGCGCACCACCTGCCATGACATCCCGGGAGGAGCGGTCGGACCAGACACCTGAGATCCGTCCACCCACCACGGAGGCCAGACCGGAGGCGATAATGAAGAATCCGAGTGCTCCGATGCTCTGACCGGATTCCGCGGCAAGCGTGACGATGAACGCCGTCGACAGCGCCGTCACCAGCATCAGTGAACGCACGATGACAAAGTTCCGGAAGTTCTTGTCATGAATCATCAGTTCGACACCGCTGGCCCACCAGCGGTGTCTTCCCGGGGTCGCCTCACGAGCCCCCTCACCTGACTCCTTAACCACCGGCTCCAGAATCCCCGCGAAAATGAAGGAGGCGATCAGCCAGGAAAATGAGCTGGCGATGACTGTCGCAGCCAGCACCCAGGAGGGCGAGCTCTCATCGAGGAAGAAGGTGATGGCCAGGCCGGTAACCAAACCGATGGCGCCGCCGATGGCGGTTGCCCGCCCATTGATCAGACCGCGCCGGCCCTTGGTGATGGTTTTACCCTGAACATCCTTTGAGGAGATCGAACAGAAGGCACGGAACAGAGCCAGAATCCCCAACAGCACCACCACCGCGATGCCAAGGGCCCACCCCCGGAGGAAGAGTGCGGCCAGTCCGATACCCAGTGCAGCGAGGAACTGTCCTATCGAACCGATGATCCACACCCGGCTGCGTGATGCCTGCCGCAGCACCCATGGGGTGATGGCTGCCTGGGGGAGCATCGAACCGGATTCCCGGATGGGTACCAGCAGCGCGATGAGGAACCCCGGGGCGCCACCGGCATGGATCAACCAGGGCAGGACGGTCTTCGCAGCCACGATCTGATCGCCCACATTCTGCAGGCCATTGGACCAGATGAAGCGTTTCGCATTGTGCTCCTCCAGGTCTTCTTCCGACATGTCTGCTGGGTTGGGGCGGTCTGTGCGCATGGCGTCATTGTAAGTGGTATTGCTCGCATTCCCACCGCAACCACCACAAACCATTGGTGGGCGGCACCTCAAAACCGTAGACTATTTTCAGTGTAAATCCCGTAGAAAATCAGGAGTGGTGGGCGCATGCAGCTGCCAAAGGTTGACCGTCGGATGTTCTTCAAGGGCACAGGAGTGGTGGTGGCATCCCTCGCCGCCTCCCGGTTCCTGGCGGCCTGCTCCACTGATTCCATTCCGCGCGGTTATGGCGGTGAACCCCGCCCACTCCCGATTCCACCATTGGCAGAGGGGGAACGGGACGGAAATAGGATTACCTACCGGCTCAACGCCCAGGCGGGACAGAGTCAGATTCTCCCCGATGTGGCCACCAGCACCTGGGGCTTCAACGGCGCGCACCTGGGCCCCACCCTCACCGCGCGACAAGGCGATGAGGTCACTGTGGAGATCACCAATCAGCTGGATGAGATGACCACCATCCACTGGCACGGTATGAAACTGCCAGGCCAAGCCGATGGTGGGCCACATTCTCCCATTGAACCGGGGGAGACCTGGTCACCCAGCTGGACGGTGACCAACACCGCCGCCACACTCTGGTACCACCCACACCCGCACGGACTCACCGGGTTGCACGCCTACCGTGGCCTGGCAGGGGCCTTCGTCATTGAGGATGAGGTCTCTGATTCCCTCGATATCCCCACAGACTACGGGGTGGATGACATCCCCCTGGTGCTCATGGATCACCGCTTCCACGAGGACGGTTCCCTGGATGAGGAGGATCTCCCGGATTTGGGTCTGCTCGGTGATACCCCCACCGTCAATGGCATCACCAATGCCCATTTTGATGCCACGACGCGCCGGGTGAGGTTCCGTGTGCTTGATGGTTCCAACATGCGGTTTTTCAACCTGCAGTTCTCCGATGACCGCCCCTTCCAGGTGATTGCCAGTGATTCAGGGTTTCTCGCCGAGCCACGCGAGGTGACCAGCCTGATCATCGGCCCCGGTGAACGATGGGAGATCCTGGTTGATCTGGAACCAGGCGAGGACATCACCCTCCGGTCGGGGGCGTTCCCCGAGAACTTTGGAGTCCCTGATGATGAGTACACCCCGGATTTCGGCTTCGCGGATTCCTTCGACCTGCTCACCATCGCCGGCCCCGCTGAAGACGCAGCACAGGCCCCCGCCATCCCCGGGGTGCTGGACCCGGCAGCCCGCCAGGAACCCGATCTCATCGACGCCCCTGAGCGGACCTTCATCCTCAACACTTTTTCCATCAATGACCAGATGATGGATATGCAGCGGGTGGATGTGGTCATTGATCACGAGGGGCCGGAGATTTGGGAGGTCACCAATGACAACTCGGACTGGCCACATAACTTCCACATCCACAACGCGCGTTTCCGGGTGCTCTCATTGGTAGGCACCGACGTGGAAGTTCCCACCGAGGGGTGGAAGGATACGGTCAGCCTGCCCCCGGGAGCTACCACCCGCCTGGCTGTGGAATTCGGATACTATCCCGATCCGGCCTGGCCCTACATGTATCACTGTCACATGCTCTACCACGAGGACCAGGGAATGATGGGCCAGTTCATCATTGTGGAGCCCGGCGGCCAGCCGGCGGAACAATTAGGACACGGTGAGTCCCACGCCCATTAGCACCACGTGGGGTGAAAGGGGCGTCGATAAGCACACATGACATTTGTCATGCCAGATGCGTGACACCATGAACCGGCACTCCTGACATATGGCTCTACCTGCATAGACGCTGTGGGGGAAGAATCAGTGTCATGACAAGCACACTGAACCCGCAGAAACTGGACACCGTCATCGAGGTGTCTGATCTCACCCGCACCTACGGCACCGGTGACAAGACCTATGACGCAGTGAAAAGCTCCACCTTCCATGTGCGGCGGGGGGAGGTGTTCGGTCTCCTTGGAACCAATGGGGCGGGTAAGACCTCCACCCTGGAGGTGCTGGAAGGACTTGTTGCGCCCACCAGCGGTGAGGTCCGCATCAACGGGCTGGATCCGCTGCACGACCGCGCGACGCTGCGCCCAGAACTCGGCATCATGCTGCAGTCCGGTGGCCTGCCGTCCCAGCTGACCGTGCAGGAGACCATGGAGATGTGGCACGGCACGTGCTCCCACCCACGCGAAATCAACGACGTGCTTGTCGACGTCTCCCTCACCCACCGCACGGACGTCAAGGTCGGCTCGTTATCAGGTGGCGAACAACGTCGCCTGGATCTGGCCTGCGCCCTGCTCGGCGATCCTTCGATCCTGTTCCTGGACGAGCCGACCACCGGCCTGGACCCGGAATCACGCCGGCAGACCTGGGAGCTGCTGCGCACCTTGAAAGACCGCGGTGTCACCATGATCCTGACCACCCATTACCTGGAGGAGGCGGAATTCCTCGCTGATCGGCTCGCCATCATGCATGCCGGTGAGATCGCGGTGGAGGGCACACTCCGGGAACTGATCGCGCAGGTGAGCTCAGAGATCAGGTTCACCATCTCAAGCTCCATTCCGGAGCTACCCAACCTCAACGGAGCGCGGGTTGCCCATGAATCCGACCGGGTGATCATCTCCACCCGTCAGCTGCAGGCCCACACCCTGGAACTGCTGCAGTGGGCGGATACCCACGGGGTGCAGCTCACCGGTTTCGCCGCCCGCCCGGCAACGCTGGAATCAGTGTTCATGGACATCGCTGGACCCGTCACCGCCTCGAATTAACCCCACCTGCAACCAAGGAGAACACCCGTGAGTACCGCAACCCCGATGATGAGACCTGGCGCCCGCACCACCCGCAGCACCTCCGCATCCCGATTAAAAGCACTGGGCACCGCTGAATGGATGCAGTTCCGCCGCAATAAAACCCTGCTGTTCATGGCCACCATCTTTCCCCTCGGCATCCCACTGGTGCTCTTCAGCATCGGTGGCCGCGGCGCGATAGAAGCCGCCAACACCTTCGATATCTTCGTGCTGTACACGCTGCTGTTCGTGCAGTTCTACACGGTGTTGTCCATGGTGACCACCCGCCGCGATGAACGTGTGCTCAAACGGCTGCGCACCGGTGAAGCCAGGGACTGGGAGATCCTGGGCGCGATCTGCATCCCGGGCGCCCTGTTGACCATTGCCTTCTCCATCGCCATCATTCCCATCCTGATGCTGATGGGAGCACCCGCCCCGGTCAACCTGATCCCGCTTGTGCTCGCTGTTGTCCTCGGACTGATCCTGGTTAGTGCGCTCGCGTTTGTCACCAGTGCGTTCACCCGTAATGCCGAAGCCGCCCAGTTGACCTCACTGCCGGTGTTCACCATCGCCATGGCGGGACTCGGCACGCTCCGTCCTGTTTTCGGTGATGGCATTTTCGCAGACATCATCAGCTACACCCCCTTCGCACTGATCAGTGACCTGGCCCAGTTTGGCTGGGCGGGCAACACCTTCCCAGACGCTATGGCCGATGTTGCACCTCTAGATTTCACCGGTGTGCTGGGAGCCTCTGTGCAACCACTGCTGATCGTGGTGGTCTGGGTTGTGCTGGCGGTGCTGGCCATGATGAAGACGATGCGCTGGGATACCCACCGCTAATATGAGGTTCTAATGACTGACACCATTTCGGCCAGACTGGACAACCTCATTACCCCGCTGCACCGGTGGCGGGGTCTTGGTGGTGTGGGGAAGTACGCCCTGTACACCAGGGTGTCCCTGCAGCTCATCCCCGTGTCGGTGGCGCTGGGTTATCTGGTGGCTGTGATCAATGCTGTGCCAACAATGGACATTGCACCATGGCGGATGGTGGTGGGTAGTGGCTATATCCTGCTTCTCCTCGCCTTCGCCATCGGGGTTTTTGAACTCCACCCGGATCTGAACACCCGTGAACGCCGCCCGGTGGGTCCAGTTTTCCGCCTGGGGTTAATTTTCACCCTGCTGGGATTTGCGGGTTCCCTGGCACTTCAACATCCCGCATTCCAACCGGTTGAGCGGCAGGCTGCGGCCATCGTCTCAGTCCTGTCCCTGTTTGTCTTGTGCTTTGTATATGTTCCATGGTTGAGATACCGCTGGATCATCATCATCGGATTGACCGCAACGGCGGGGTTCCTCATGGGGGCGACCATCCCGGACTCCTACTGGTGGTGGATCATGCCACCTCTGATGACCGTGACCGTGCGCATGTCCATCTGGACCGTCAATGTGATGAAAGAGGTGGAACGTTCCCGTGAACTCGAGGCCTCCCTGCGGGTCACAGAGGAACGTCTGCGTTTCGCACAGGAACTCCACGACACCCTGGGACAACACCTGGCCGCGATGTCCCTGAAATCCGAACTGGCCCTCGCACTGGCCAAACGCGGTGATGACCGCCTCGAGGGTGAACTCCGTGACCTGCAGAAACTCACCCGCGTGTCCATGTCCCAGATGCGTGAGGTGGTGCAGGGTTACCGCTCCATCAACCTGGCCACCGAGGTGGAAGGCGCAAAAAGCCTGCTTAACGACGCCCGCATCACCCTCCGCATACACGGCGCGGTTGATCAGGTTCCAGCGCCCCAACGTGAACTGGCAGCATGGCTGGTGCGCGAGGCGACCACCAATGTGCTGCGACACTCTGACGCAACCCATGTTGATCTTGATCTGTCCGCATCCGAGGTGCGTATGACCAATGACGGGGTGACCACCGCTATGGGAAGGCTCTCCGGACTGGATGCCCTGAGACAACGAGCGCAGGCCGCCGGTGTATCGCTCCGGGTCGCCTGCGAGGGGGGCCAGTTCACCGTCCGATTAATCCCAGAAGGAGACGCTGTCTGATGATCACCATCGCCATTGCTGATGATGAGGCCCTGGTGGCCAGTTCGCTTGCCACCCTGCTGGGCCTGGAGGAGGATCTTCAGGTGGCAGCGGTGTGCGGTTCCGGTGAGGACATGCTGGCCTGGTGGCGAAAGAGACTCACCCAGGGTGAGATGCGTGCTGATGTGTGCGTGCTCGATCTCCAACTCGGTGGTATCGATGGCATTGACACCGCCATTCAACTGCGTGAGCTGACACCGGATCTCCCGGTCCTGATCGTCACCAGCCATGCGCGGCCCCGCCAACTCAAGCGTGCGCTCGCCAATGGCATTCTGGGTTTCCTGCCCAAGACCTCCACTGCAGAAGACTTCGCCGGGGCTATCCGGAATGTTTATACAGGTCGCCGGTATATCGATCCGGAGTTGGCTGCGCTGACCATCAGTGCTGGCGAATCCCCGCTCACCGAACGCGAGGAGGAAGTACTGGAGCTGGCCGGTAGAGGATGGAGCGTGGAAGAGATCGCGGCTGCGGTTTATCTGGCACCGGGCACCACCCGGAACTACCTGTCACAGGCCATGGGCAAGGTCGGTGCCCAGAACCGTTTCGAAGCCTTCACCCGCGCCCGTGAGCTGGGATGGCTATAGCCTGATACTTGTGGATCTAGAGACGTGGCATCTTAAACACCCTGAACGTGGAATCATCGAGGCACACATCGGGCCAGCAGTGTTGCTCAGCGAGATTGATCCCGGGTTTCCGGTTGATGAATCTGAGAGTGCGCCCGCACCTGTGGATTCTGATGAACAGGCTTCCACAGCGGATGAGAAACTCAAAGAATATGTGCTGGACGATATTAAACGGCATGTCCTGGTCCTGGTAGATGGTCAACCGGTGGCGCGGTTGAAAACCCTCAAGAATGCGCGGGTATCTCTGGCCCCGGAAAATACTGACAAACTTCAAAACGGCAAGTTCACTGAACCGATCCCGGTGCTACAAGGGCCGTTGTTGAAATTGGAGAGCAATGCGGTTGATTCCTGGGTGCGCACCATTGTGTACAAGGAGCAGGGCAGCCCGGGTGTTGATCTCGACCCGCCGACGGGATCGCAGGCGGCCCGACGTTTCGCTGCGATGGCGGCCTCCCCATGGAAAAGGGTTATCTACCCGCTTGCGGGAGGGCTCAGCAAAGGTGGGTGGGCCCTGGGAGTACTCATTGTAGGGCCGTTTGTGGTGAGGTTTATCAGTCAAATTATCACCTGGATTGTTGAGCGACTCCCGGACTTTGAGATCCCGTGGCCCAATTGGTCAATTCCCTGGCCAGATATCACTATCCCGTGGCCGGAGTGGAATCTGCCTCGCCTTGATCTTCCTACGATAGATATCCCGCCGTGGCTTGAATTTCTCCTGGAGTATTCCAAGGTGTGGGTGCCGATGATCATCGGGTTGTTCATCGGCATGATTGCGGTGAGGCGATACCGAAAATCGCGTGAACTTAAAAAGAAATGGCAGCGTGAGTCTGAAGCGGGGGATGAACAACGGACCCCCTCGTGACGGAGAGGGGCCATCGCTAACGCGACAACCGCAGTGGTAGTGCCACGCTCATGTACCGGGGGTTTAGAAGGACAGGAGTCCCAATAGGGTGGTGATGACAACAGCCGGTAGGTAGGTTTCGCGGGGGAGTCCGGTTGAGAGGGCCCAGTTGGTGGCCCACATGTCGAACCAGATATTGGCGGCGGCGACGGGATCCATGATGCTCCTTAGGGGTGGCGACGGCAGATTACCGTTAGTGATTGATGTCACATTTTCTAGTGTTAATATTATCTGCACCAGGGCTGTTTTGCCCTCAAAGGTAGATACTTTTAGCAGCTTGTGCCCAATCTGTGACCATTCATGGAGCATTGATCCAGTGCTGCATGCGGGTGACCTATGGGAGGATTAGGTCGTGGTACAGCCCAGCGAATATCTGAACGCAACACTGATAGCAGCGGACACCGACACCTCGGGCCGCGAAATCAATGTGGATAAACTCCGCCCGCTTTCCTCCGCGGGGTGGCGCCTGGCGATCAAACGCGTGGCGTGGGAGTTCTACACCGAGCGTCTCTGGGATCTGGGTGCACTGCTGACCTATTTCTCTGTGCTGTCGTTGGCTCCCGCCCTGTTGGTGTCCTATTCGCTGATCACCCTGATTCTGGCCAGTGGGCCCCTGGAGGTGTTGGACCGGACACGGAGTGTGATTGACCAGTATATTGCGGAGGAGCAACGCGATATCGTCCTCAGCGTGGTGGATGCCGTCGCGGGATCAGCATCCGCCGGCAGGGTCGGTCTGATCGTGGGCATCGTGGTGGCATTGTGGACCTCATCCGCGTACGTTCGGGCCTTCTCCCGGTGTGCCAACACGGTCTACGGACGCGCCGAGGGCAGATTCCTGCTGAAGCACTGGTTGATGATGGTCCTGATGAACCTGTCCCTGCTCTTAGGTGCCGTGCTCATCCTGGTGTCCCTGGTGATCAATGAAACCATCGTCATGCGTCTGGTGGGCCCCCTCGCCGAACCACTCCGGCTGACAGACGTGTTGACCTACCTCACCGACACCTTCATCCCGGTGTGGAACTGGGTGAAATGGCCCGTGATTTTGGTGGTGCTCATGGTGCTGGTGGCCATGTTGTACCACATTGCTCCCAACGTGAAACCCAGCCGTTTCAAATGGCTCAGTGCCGGATCCATCTTCGCCATCCTGGGGATCCTGTTCGCCGGTTGGTGCCTGAGTATCTACTTTGATCGTTTCGCTTCCTTCAACACCTACGGTGCCGTCGGGTCAGTCATGGCGTTGTTCGTGGGCATGTGGATCTTGAACATCGTGCTCATCGTCGGGCTCAAAATCGATGCCGAGGTCAGTCGCGCCCGCCAACTGCAGGCAGGACTCCCCGCGGAGGAGAACAACCTGGTGCCGCCGAGATCCATCACCGCAGCTCTTCGAAACAAGCAGAATTATGAAAAAACCGTGGAGCAGGCCCGCCAGTTCCGTCTCAAACATGTAGCCGAGAATCTGGCAGAGGACAATGAGCCAGAGGAATCTGATGAATCTGCCCGTCAAGGGGCTCATCGGGTGGTGTGGGCCAGCGAAGAGTAAAGGCTTGAGCAATCCGAGGGGATACCAGGAAATTCTAGATGATTGAGTCCAAGGGGTCCCCGGTGCGTGGCTACCGCTAAAAAGGGCGAGAGTGCCCATGATTGAATTTGTGGAAAACAACATAGACACTCTCGCAACAGCACTCTATACCACCTGCGATGACTACCTCAACGCCCATCCCGAACTCCTCCCGCCACGCCCGAAGATCGGGATCCAACCACGGATCACCGATGCTGAAATCATCACCCTGGCCGTGATGGAATCCCTTCAGGGATACACCTCCCAACGCCACTTCATCCGCCACGCCAGAAAACTCTTCACCAGCACATTTCCCTACATCCCCCAACAATCCGGTTACAACAAACGACTCCGGAAACTCACCACCGTGATACAGCACGTGATGACACACCTGGCCACCTCGACTGGCCTGCTCGATGATGATGTCTGGGTCGTGGACTCCACTCCGGTTGAATGCGGCCGGTCCCGGGAAACCGTGAAACGATCCGACCTGGCCGGCTACGCCGAGTACGGTTACTGTGCCTCGCATTCCCGGTTTTTCTGGGGATGCCGACTCCACCTGATTAGTACTTTGCATGGGCTGCCGGTTGGCTACGCACTCACTGGTGCCAAAGCCGATGAACGCGCCACACTGCTGGCGATACTGCAGACAGTTCCGGTGATTATGCCGACCGGGCAGGTCATCATGGCGGATAAGGGCTATAACGGTGCCTGGCTGGAAGACGAGCTGACAACTGGTGGTGTCGAGTTGCTTCGCCCGGCCAGGAAAGGGGAAAAACCCAGGCCAGGAAAACAATTCCTGAAACCATTGCGGCAGACTATCGAGTCGGTGTTCAACACGATGAAAAGCCAGCTCCATCTTGAACAACACGGCAGCCGCACTCCCGGTGGGTTGGTCTGCCAGGTCGTTAAACGCCTGCTGGCATTAACCGCAGCGATCTGGCATAACCACGCCACCGGCCAACCTGCCCTGCGATCACTGATCGCCTATGACCACTAAACCCCCAGCACACCCTTGGACTCAATCATCTAGAAAACTATTACTCCAGTTGTCGTGGGGTTTTTCTAACCACGTGGCTATTCGCGCTACGCTGATTCCATGAATTCAGCGCCGACAGCGATCACCCTTGCCCTGAGCCCTGAGATGCTCGAGGAATGGGCTGGATCAGAGGTCTTTGACCGTGGGGAACGGTTAGTGGATGCGGTGACCATCACTGCAGAAGGCGATACCCAGGTTGATGGATCGGTTCAGGGCACCAGCCGGTATCAGGTGAGTTTTCGCCTGAGGGGTGGGGAGGTGGAGGCGCATTGTTCGTGTCCGCATTCTTCGCGTGGTTTCTTCTGCAAGCATCAGGTGGCCTTCGGACTGGTCATCATTGCACATGGCCAGGTTCCGGGGGAGTTGTCTTTTGATGATGCCGCCTTCGAGAACGCACCTGGGATGCTGCCCGTAGATCCGGAAACCCCCACCACCACTAGCAGTGCCTTGGACCCCGTGGATGACTTCCTCGCTGGCGTGGACCGTGAGGGCCTGCTGGAGTTGATCAGGGCGGCGCGGGTAACGTTTCCCGAGTTTGAAATGGCCCTTCAGCATTTGGCTGTTCCTGAATTCAGCGAGGAGCTGGAGGAGAAAGACGTTGAAACCTACATCAAGGACCTGATCACTGATGCTTGCCGGGTGGGGTCCTTCGTTGATTATTACCGAGCGGGGGAGGTTGCCGGTCAGCTGGAGGAAGTGCTGGAAGAAATTAATTCTCTAGCGCTCGCAGGACATCAGAAGGTGCTGGTGAAGCAGTCCAGGAGGTTTGTGGACCGGATCTCCAAAATCCTGGAACGGGCTGATGATTCTAACGGCTCCATCGGTGTGGTGCTTGATCACGCCGTCGCCCTCCATGCGTTCATCTGCGTGAGCGGGGAGGCAGATCCCAATAAAGTGGTGGACTGGATCCTCAAGGTTCAGCTGCAGGGACCTGGCTGGCCAGACATTGATATTCAGGACTTCTGGCCGATCTTAACCGATCGTGCCAAGGCGAAATACCGCCGTGGGTTGGAAGCCGCCCGAGAGACCGCCAGGCAAGAAAATCCCCATCACTATTCCTGGAATATGGCCTCATTCCACCTGGTTCAGTTCGCTGATGCTGATGGGGATGTTGATCTGGCGGTTCAAGTTCTGACTGAGGAGGGCAATTTCAAACAAGCCTTTTATCGCCTGGTCCACGCTGATCGTGTGGAAGAAGCCGATGTCCTCTTCGAGGCAATGCTTAAGCAGTGGACTGGTATGCCAGGTCACCGCCTGGCTGCTGCGGAGATTGTGGACAAACTACTTGTGGACGGTCGGGCGGAGGAAGCAGAGACCTTCATCCGGCGGGAACTGCAGGAACACCAGTCCCTCGGCAACTATCAGCTGATGGCCAGCGTGGGGGAGCACACCGGTCAGGATCTCCGACCACAGGCACGGGGCTTGGTCACCAATGTATTCGTCCTACAGGAGGTGCTTGTCCAGGAAGGCGAGACAGAGGCCTTGTGGGATCTGATTCAGACCAGAAACTCCCTGGGGGTTCAAGAGACGGTGATTAAGTACTTCGAGGACAATGATGTGGACAAGGCCCTGGAACTGCTCATTGATCTGGGCACCACCACCGCTGCTGGCCCTGCGAATAAAGGCACCTACAAGATGGCAGCCAACTACTTTGCCAGGGCCAAAAAACTTGAACCCAGATCACCTGAACTTGCGCAGGCCCTGGCAGAAGTCCGGGTAGTTCATTACCGTCGCACGAATATGCTGAAGATCTTTGACCAGTCCGGACTGTGAATCTTAAGGCATTTTATCCGCCGAGAACTATGCCCTCTCGTCGGGGATCAGCTCCTCCCACGATCGCCTGTCCGGTTCCGTGAACCAGGGCGGATAGTCCACTGGATTGCTCGGTCGGGTTGACTTCGTGGCCGAGTTCCTCAAGGGCCTCCACCAACTCTGATTCGTTTTCTGCCATGAGTGGGTGCTCGATGCCGATGCCGGTGGCAGGTTGATTCATGGCACCGAAGTTGGGGGCGGAGACAGCCTGTTGGGGGTCCATGCCCCAGTCGATGATGTTGACCAGGGTTTTCACCACGTACTGGATGATGAGTGCGCCGCCGGGGGAACCGAGGACCATCTCCAGTTCGCCTATCTCACCATTCCCGCCGGCGCTGAAAACCAGCATGGGGGACATGGAGGAGCGGGGACGTTTGGCTGATTCGACACGGTTGGCAATGGGCTCACCGTTCTCATCCTCCGGTTCGGGGGAGAAATCGGTCAGCTGGTTGTTGAGCAGGAAGCCCCGGGTGAAGTGGAAGGATCCGAAAGCGGCTTCGATGCTGGTGGTCAGGGAGGCGGCATTGCCATAGGAATCCATGATGGAGATATGGCTGGTTCCACTTTCAGGTGCCGGTGCTCCGACCGCCGCGGCGGTTAGTCCCGGCTCGGCGGTGCCCATGGAGGTGGTGGCGTCGATAAGCTCCGCGCGCTGGCGTGCGTAGTCAGGGCTGACCAGCTCGGGCACACCACCGCCGGGGACATCCACGAAGGCCGGATCGCCGATATAGGCGTTGCGGTCGGCGTATGCCAGGCGCTCAGCTTCGGCGATGAGGTGGATGGCCTCAACATCGGGCAGGCCACCGTCGAGTCCGACCTCGGAGGGCGCGTACTGTGCGAGGTCAAAATTATTGAGGATGCCCAGGGTCTCCAGGACGGTCACACCTCCGGAGGAAGACGGTGGCATGCCGCAGACCATGCGGTCGCGGTAGGGGGCGCAGAGCGCGTCGTGCACCACGGGGGAGTAGGCGGCCAGGTCAGCGGTGGTCATGAGCGACGGGGTGAAACCTTCCACGTCGCGGGTGGCGCGCTCCACCACATCGGAGGCAATCTCCCCGGTGTAGAACGCATCGGGTCCACCCTCCGCGATGAGACGGAGTGTTTCCGCGTAGTCGGGGTTCTGCAACCAGGTGCCGGCGACTTTCGCATCACCATCTTCGTCAAGGAAATAGGCGGCGGCCTCCGGATCCTTTGAGAGGTCCTCCGCGGAGTTGGCGATGGATGCGGACATGCGTGGGCTGATCTCAAAGCCATCATTGGCCAGCGTCTGGGCCTCATCCAACAGCGCTGCCCAGTCGGTGGTGCCCTGGGTGTCATGGAGTAGCCCCAGCGCTGCCACGATTCCGGGAACACCGATGGAGCGTCCGGAGCGGCGGGCATCGGGGACGGGCGCGGAGTCATCCTCGGCTGATACCTGGATCAGGTAGTTCTCATCGGCGGCGACAGGGGCTGTTTCGCGGCCATCAATAGCGGTGACGTTCCCGGTTTCCGCATCGTAGTAGAGAATATAGCCACCGCCTCCGATGCCGGAGGACTGTGGTTCGGTCAATCCGAGTACGAACTGGGCGGTGACCAGGGCATCAGCCGCGGTGCCGCCTTCGCGGAGGACTTCACACGCCGCTCGGGACGCATGGGGGTTCGCGGTGGACACCGCATAATCACTGGTGGTCACCGGTTTCATGCCGGAGCGGTAACCGGTGGAAATCTCCGGTGCAACGGAGATGTCTTCGCCTGAGTGGGTGCCGTCCGTCTCCTCTCCCGTTCCGTTCGCGTCTGAGAGCTCACAAGGTTCTGCGGGCATGGCAGCGTCCGATCCTGTGTCAGCGGCGTTTGAGATATCGGCCTCCGATGTTTCCGTAGTTGCGCATGCTGCGAGTGTTACCGCCAGGGCCGCTATCGAAAGCGTGGCAACTGCGGTCCGTTTTGTGTTCTGAATCACATCCATTAATTGAGATTAGCAGCGTTTGCGCTGGTCGGGTAGGGGGTCTTTTTGGCGAGCGCCTGCCGGCGAGTGGCGAACGGCAAGGGTGGTCCCGCTGGACTTTTAACTTGAAGTGAACTAAAGTTAACAGCAGGTAAACAAAAGGGGTTGTAAATATTAACTCCCCTGGTTCTTGAAAGGAACAAACAGTGAGGAACATCAACGACAAGATCACCCGGATTGAACGCAGCCACGATAACCTGTGGAGCATCCGGGAGGATCTCCACATGAAATTCGATAGCCTGGTCAAACCGCACCTTGTCGACGGTGTACTCGACGCCGCCGCTGCCGGCCACGAAGGAAATATCGGTCGCTTCCGCAAGATCTTCATTGAGAAGGATGCAACCTTCCAGCTCGAGGCCATGGCCGGAGTCAATCCGGACTTCGCCGTCCCCGGTGCCTGGGCAGCGCGCGGTTTCGCCGCCGCTTAACCCCCGCGTCAAGTCTCACTCATCCCCTCATGCATCCACATGCATGAGGGGATGATGTGCGTCAAGAGCATCCTGAGCAGCTATTTATTGGATAGACTGACCCTCATAAACATCGTTGTCTCTCATAGGGGTTGGCAGTGCAGTCACGTCTAGTTTCCCGTCCCAACCGGTTCACCCATCGCGCCATCGCATCAGCGGTGCTGGCCGCCACACTGGTGTTGGGTGCCTGTTCATCCACAGAAGGTTCAGGCGACACCGCGATCACCGAGGAGTACGCCGACCTCAACGGCGCCACCACCAGTTCCGGGCAGCAGTACCTGGATGTGAACCTTGAGGATGACCACGTATTCACCGCATTGAGTGAGGATGAGGCGGTGGATTTCCTCCGCACCGGAACAGGGGTCATCTACTTCGGGTTCCCTGAATGTCCCTGGTGTCGTGCCGCCATGCCTGTGATGGATGAGGCGGCCAAGAACGTTGACCTGGAGCAGATCCAGTACCTCAATGTCCTGGATATCCGTGATACCCGCAGTCTCTCAGAGGACGGAACCGTGGTCATCGAGGAGCCGGGCACCGATGCCCATGCCGATATCCTCGCCGAACTCGGTGATTTTGCCCCAGAATACGAGGGACTGGATGACCCCACCCAGCGCAGGATCTATGTCCCGCTGGTGGTGGCGGTGAAGGATGGGGAGGCGATCGACAGCCACGTGTCCACAGTGGCGTCCCATGCTGATCCCTTTGAGCCGATGACCGATGAGCAGCATGCTGAACTGGTCGGTATCTATGAAGATCTGTTCACTCAGGCTCAGTAAAGCAGAAGCTTCCCCACCAGGACTCGAACCTAGAATGACGGTACCAAAAACCGTAGTGTTGCCATTACACCATGGGGAAAGTGCGTAACCATGAAGGTTTGACCGCAACGCTAGAGTTTACACAATTATTCTGAACTTCCAATTATCGGGGTGGCCTGGGCTGGGATAGTCTGGACTTTATGGTTCGACAGCGGATGACCGGCAAGGAACGCCGGGAGCAGTTAATTTCCATTGGGCGTGAAGTGTTTGCAGAACGTGGTTTCGATGGCGCCAGCGTGGAGGAGATTGCAGCCCGGGCGAAGGTGTCCAAGCCGGTGGTGTACGAGCACTTCGGAGGCAAGGAAGGCCTCTATGCGGTGGTGGTGGACCGGGAGATGGTGAAGCTGGAAGCCATGATCACCCGGTCACTGCTGCATGGTCGTTCCCGCTACCGCATCGAACAGGCGGTGCTGGCACTGCTGACCTATGTGGAGGATGAGACCGATGGTTTCCTCATCCTGGTCCGCGATATGAACCCGGGGCAGGGCAGGACCTTTGGCACGCTGCTCAATGATGCCACCACCCAGGTGTCGCATATCCTGGGCCGGGCGTTCGCACGTTCGGGGCTCAATCCTGATTACGCCACGCTCTACGGCCAGGCTCTGGTGGGCATGGTCTCCATGACCGCGCAGTGGTGGTTGGATGAGCGGACCCCCAGCAAGGAGGAGGTTGCCGCGCATATTGTCAACCTCTGCTGGAATGGACTGGCCGGCATGGAGGCCGATCCGACACTGACCCCGGAGAGCAGCACAGTGGGGGCGATTCTGGGGCAGGAAAAAACAGATACTGATGACACCGTGAAGGAGATCCAAGCGTGACACCTATGCTTTCAGGCCTGCTCAAGATCGCAGCGACCGACCCGAAGCTCAAGGGCATGATCTCGAATGTGGGGGAGAGTAACCTCCACCTGACGGGTGTGGATCAGGCCCGCCCATGGGTGATCGGCGCGCTCGCACATCATGCCCCGGTACTGGTGGTCACGGCCACCGGCCGTGAGGCGGAGGATCTCACCGCGGAGTTGCGCGCGATGATGGGCGATAAGGTCGCCTGGTTCCCCTCCTGGGAGACGCTCCCACATGAGCGTTTGTCCCCCGGCGTGGATATTGTGGGCCGGCGTGCGCAGGTGCTGAATAAGCTTGACGACGCCAAGATAGTCGTCACCGCCGCCCGAGCTTTTTGCCAACCCGTCCTTCAGGAAGCAGAGGGGAGGGCTCCCCTGGTGTTGTCTGAAGGGTCGGAGTTCGATTTCTCCTCACTGTCCGCTGAGCTGGTTTTCCGTGCCTATAAAAACGTGGACATGGTGGCCAAGCGTGGGGAATTCGCCACCCGTGGTGGCATCCTCGATGTTTTCCCCACCACCCTGGATTACCCCGTGCGCGTGGAGTTCTGGGGCGATGAGGTCTCCGATATCCGTCAGTTCTCCGTGGCTGATCAGCGCACCATCCCGGAGATGGCACTGGATCACATCGAGATCTTCCCGGCACGTGAGCTGCTCATCACCGATGCGGTGGCCAAACGCGCTGAGGAACTCATGGTCAAACACCCCGGCAACCCCACCCTGGTGGAGATGCTGTCCAAGATCTCCGATGGCACGGATGCAGATGGCATGGAGGCCCTCATCCCAGCACTGGTGGATACCCCGATGGTGCCGCTGCTGGATCTGATGCCGGAGAACACCCACATCATGGTGATCGCCCCGGAGAAGGTGCGCACCCGCATCGCGGATCTGGAAGCCACCGACGCGGAGTTCCTGGCCGCCGGTTGGGAGGCCGCCGCGATGGGTGCCGATGGTCCCATCGCCACCAAGGGGCTTGATCTCGAGGCGTCGTCGTACCGGAGTTATGAATCGCTGGAGATGTCGGCGTCGCAAAGCAAGCTTGCGTGGTGGACCTTCGCGCCGACCGGCATGTTTGAGGCCTCTGATGCCAACACGCTGCCGCTTGACTTTGAGCCCGGCCCAGCCCCCCGCGGTGATCTGGACGCCATCAATGAAATGATGGCTCTGCTGCTCGCGCACACCACCGCAGGTGGGCGTGCGGCTTTCATCGCGCCGACCCAGGGTGCGATCAAGCGCATGGTGGAGCGTTTCGCCGAGCAGGGGATTCCGACCCATGTGGCCACACCCGGTTGGGAGCCCAGCCCCGGGCAGGTCACGTTGTACCACGCCCTCAGTCACGCCGGCCTGGTGTTTCCCAAGGTGCGTAAACACCGCGACGCACAGGCGCTGCCGTTGGTGGTGATCACTGAAACTGACCTCACCGGTAACCGTGTCGGTGATATCGCCGGTGCCAAGAGGCGACCTGCCCGGCGCCGTAACAAGGTTGATCCGCTTGCACTGACCCCTGGTGATCTGGTGGTGCATGAAACCCACGGTATCGGCCGTTTCCTCAAGATGACCGAGCGCACCATCTCCTCAGGTGATGAGACCTCGCGCCGGGAGTACATCGTCCTGGAATATGCACCGGCCAAGCGTGGTCAGCCCGGCGATCAGCTGTATGTACCGATGGATTCCCTGGACATGCTCAGCCGCTATGTGGGTGGTGAGAAGCCGACGCTGTCCAAGATGGGTGGTTCCGACTGGAAGAACACCAAGAAGAAAGCTCGCGCCGCCGTCCGGGAGATCGCCGGTGAGCTTGTGGAACTCTATGCCAAACGGCAGGCGGCACCGGGTCATGCCTTCGCCCCGGACTCCCCGTGGCAAAAAGAGATGGAGGATAACTTCCCCTACGTGGAGACCGAGGACCAGATGCTGGCCATCGACGCGGTCAAGGAGGACATGGAAAAGGCCGTGCCCATGGACCGCGTGATCGTGGGCGATGTGGGCTATGGCAAGACCGAGGTCGCGGTACGCGCCGCATTCAAGGCAGTGCAGGATGGCAGGCAGGTCGCGGTGCTGGTGCCCACCACACTGCTGGCTCAGCAGCACCAATCCACCTTCGAGGAGCGGATGGCTGGGTTCCCGATCACCATCCATGGGTTGTCCCGGTTCACCTCCACCGCGGAGTCAAAGGAGACCCTTGCTGGACTCGCGTCAGGTGAGGTGGACATTGTGATCGGCACCCACCGACTGCTGCAAACCGGTGTGCACTGGAAGAACCTGGGCCTGGTCATCGTGGATGAGGAACAGCGTTTCGGTGTGGAACACAAAGAACACATCAAGGCCCTGCGCAGCCATGTTGATGTTTTGACCATGTCCGCCACCCCGATCCCACGCACCCTGGAGATGTCCATGGCCGGTATCCGTGAGATGACCACCATGCTCACCCCACCAGAGGACCGCCACCCGATCCTGACCTATGTGGGCCCTGCGGAGGATAAGCAGATCGCTGCATCCATCCGTCGTGAGCTGTTGCGTGATGGCCAGGTGTTCTTCATTCACAACAAGGTTGCTGATATTGAGAAGAAGGCTCGTGAACTGCGTGATCTGGTTCCAGAAGCCCGCGTTGTGGTGGCACACGGCCAGATGAGCGAGGACCTGCTTGAGCAGACCGTGCAGGGATTCTGGGACCGCGAATATGACGTATTGGTGTGCACCACCATCGTGGAAACCGGCCTGGACATCCCCAATGCCAACACCCTGATCGTGGAGAACGCCCACCACATGGGCCTGTCCCAGCTGCACCAGCTGCGCGGACGTGTGGGTCGTTCCCGCGAACGCGGTTATGCCTACTTCCTCTACCCGAAGGGTGCCACCCTCACCGAGACCAGTTATGACCGCCTGGCCACCATCGCCCAGAACAATGACCTGGGTGCCGGCATGGCCGTGGCCATGAAGGACCTGGAGATGCGTGGTGCCGGCAATGTGCTCGGCGCTGAACAGTCCGGACATATCGCCGGGGTGGGCTTTGACCTCTATGTCCGTCTCGTGGGCGAGGCCGTGGAAGCCTACCGCGCCCTGGCGGACGGCAAGCCTGTCGACGGCACCGTCAAGGGCCCCACTGAAATCCGTGTCGACCTGCCCGTGGATGCTCACATCCCGGAGAACTACATCAACGCCGAGCGCCTGCGTCTGGAGATCTACCGCAAGCTGGCCACCTCTGAATCAGAGTCTGACCTGCAGTTGGCCGTGGAGGAGATGGAAGACCGATACGGGCCTATCCCGGAGGAAGTGTCACGTCTGCTGGCGGTGGCACGCCTGCGTCATCAGATGCGTGCCGCCGACCTCACCGACGTGGCCGTCCAGGGCACCCGCATCAAAATCCACCCTGTGGATCTGAAGGACTCCCAGCAGGTGCGGCTCAAGCGTCTGTTCCCCGGAGCCACCTACCGGGCGGCAGCCAAGGCGATCCAGGTGTCCTTCCCCAAGGCCGGTCGCAATGTCACCGATCCGCTGCTGCGTGATGTTGAGCTGCTGCAGTGGGTGGCGGATTTCATCACCAAGATGTTCGACGTGGAGGAGATCGATGTGCGGGGGCCGCGTGCAGGTAAGGCTGTGAAGAAGTCCACGGTGATCTCGGTGGGGCAGTAGGCGCGGGAAAACAATAATAAAGGAGTAGGCATGACACTGGAGATGGGCCTGTGGCGCACCGAGGGCAATAAACTGGTGCGGATCGAGCCCACCCCGGTGGGTCTGGAATCCCAGTTGGAGGACTTCATAGAGTCTGACCCCGATATGTTGGGTAAGAAGTTGCTCATCATCGGCAGGCAGGTCGCAACAGCGCACGGTGGGTTCATTGATCTGCTCGCCCTGGATGACACTGCAGCTGTCCATGTCATCGAACTCAAACGTGACAGGACTCCACGTGATGTCACCGCTCAGACCCTGGATTATGGCTCATGGGTGTCCACCCTGGGGCGTGAGCAGATCAAGACGATGTTTGAGACCTACCGGCCCGGTCATGCTCTGGAAGAGGCCTTTGATACCACCTTCAATGACACCCTGCCGGAGGAAGTCAATGCTGAGCAGGTGTTCACGATTGTTGCCTCGCACATTGATTCGGCGACGGAGCGGATCGTTCGTTTTCTGAATGAGAACTTCAACGTTCCCATCAATGTTGTCTTCTTCCGACATTTTACTGACCATGGTTCTAATTACCTGGCCAGGACCTGGCTAGTTGACCACGAGGGACCAGTTCCATCACCTGGAGCAGGTGGAAAGAAGAAAACCAGGGAAACATGGAACGGCACAGATTGGTATGTGTCCTTCGGAGATGAACCCAATGGCAGGAGCTGGGCTGATGCCCGGACATATGGCTTTATCTCTGCTGGTGGCGGGGAGTGGTACTCGCGGACAGTGAAGAACCTGGTGTCCGGAGCCCGTATTTTTGTCAATATCCCCAAGGCTGGATACGTAGGGGTGGGCACAGTGACCGGACCTGCCGAAGTTTTTGATCGTATGCAGATCAGCATCAATGGCGTGGATCAGTTATTAAAGGATCAGCCGCTTCAGGGCAACTACCATCACGGAGCTAGTGAGGGTCTTGCAGAGTGGGTCGTTCCGGTCGAATGGATTCATACAGTCCCACGGGAATCAGCTTTTTGGAAACGTGGCATGTTTGCCAACCAGAACTCAGTGACCAGGCTCCGCCAGCAGTTCACCATTGAACAGGTGAGCAAGGAATTTAATCTTGATTCCTGACTGGAGCAGAATGCAGCTAATTCAGATCCACCGGGATACTCGGCATCGAGAATCTTTTTGAGACCTCTGGAGAGGTTAAAGATCTGCTCTGCGGAGTCATCAAAAATCTTCCGTGCATAGGCGAATTTTTGCTCAGAACTCCATTCCCGGCGTGCCCGATCCAGTGGCAGATCGGTGTTGAGCTGGCCAGAATAGGAATAGGCATCGGCAGGACCTGCATAAATGACGGTATGAGTGCGGTTGTGGAATGATTCCAACACCACACGCCCGACATCCAGACTGGTGTGAGTGGCCTCGCCGTCGATAGCAACAGACGTGTGCAATGCAGGATCAGTGGTCATAAGAAACTGCGCAAGTGGCATATCAATCGTGCCAATACCAGAGCCCTGTCCTGGAATATTGTCCCCATTTCAGTCTCTTGACCTCCGTGGATTTTGTGGAGGATTCTAGGATGACATGACCGATTTCCAGTGTGATGACCCGTACTTCTTTCATAAAGCCCAGCCTAGAGCGTCAGCCCTCCACCGATCAGGCCAAGCAATCCGAATCCCGCAGCCACAATCAGGATTCCCAGCACACCCCATTCGAAGGTGTTGAACACTTTTTCCTTCCGGTACAGACGCGTCCACACATAGGGGATCAGTCCGGGCAGGATGGCGATGGCACCAAAGAGCAGGTATTTGGGGTCCGCTGCGTAGAACAGCCAGATCGAGTACACGGTGGCGGCGATGCCGATGACCGCGTGGCGCCTGTTCTCGGGGGCGGGGATGAGGGGGCCGGAGTCGTCGAAAAGCGTGCCTGCACCGGCGTGGCGGATGCCGCGTCCGCGGGTGGCCAGCGCAACCAGGTAGAGCGCCGCGAAGAAATACGGCACCAGGTACAACACGGTGGCCAGCTGCACCATGGAGACATAGGTGGTCTCGTTGAGGAAGAAGATCACGATGAAGACCTGGATCACGATCGTGGAGATCAGCTGCGCCATCCAGGCAGCGCCACGGGAGTTGATGGCACCGACCTTGCGTGGAATCAGCCCATCCACCGCCATCAGGGCGAGTGGTTCAGCGCACAGCATCTGCCAGGACACATAGGCACCCAGCACGGACAGACACAGACCGGCGGAGATCAACGCGGCACCCCACTCACCCACGACCGCCTCCAGCACCGAGGCCATGGAGTTATCGGGCAGCACCGCCAGTTCCTGCTGGGTGAGCACACCGAAGCTCAGGGAGGAGATGGTCACCAACAGGGCCAGAACAGCGAAAAACCCGATGATGGTGGCACGGCTGATGTCCTGACGTGACCGGGCCTGGCGGGAGTAGACAGATGCGCCCTCCACACCGATGAACACCCACACCGTGAACACCATGATGGACTTGACCTGGTCAAATACGGATCCCACGGTGCTATCCGTGCCGGTGCCCCAGAAATCCACCGTGAACTTATCCCAGCTGAATCCGAGGAAAGCCACCAAAATGATGAAGGCCAAAAGTGGCAGGATCTTCACCACGGTGGTCACAGTGGTCAAAAATGCCGCCTGTTTCACCCCACCGGCCACCACGGCGAAGATCAGCCAGGTCAGTACGCTGACTGCCAATGCGGAGATCACTGGATTATCCGCGGAAAACAGCGGCACATAATGCCCGAGGGTGCTGAAGAATAAGGTGGCATACCCCACCTGGGCGATGACCGACCCCAGCCAATAACCCCATGCTGAGCAGAAGCCGACGAAATCACCCAGGCCTACGCGAGCATAGGAATACACCCCGGAATCCAGATGCGGCTTGCGGCGAGCGAGCACATGGAACACAAACGCCACGGACAGCATGCCGAATCCGGCGATGACCCAGCCGATGAGCATGGCACCGGGTGCCGCCACGGAACCGATGTTCTGGGGGAGGGAGAATATCCCGGCGCCCACCATCGAACCGACGATCAGGGCGATGAGTGTGCGCATGGGGACGGTGGGGCTTGTGGCCGTCGTTCCCGTGCCTGTGCCGGCAGTTGAACCGGCTGAGGTGTCATTGAGCATTAGCTTAAAATAGACCACCCCGACAGGTTTCTCGAACTCCCACTATCATGGAGTGTTACCCACGGCACATCAGGAATAGGAAGTGAAATATCATGGGCATTTTGGACAACGCGAAGAACAAGGCGAATGAGTTCCTCAACTCCGATTCCGGTGAGCGAAAGTCGGATGAGCTGCTGGATAAGGCAGCTGACGCAGCTAAGCGCAAGCTCGGCGCGGACAAGGCCGACAAGGTGGACCGGGTACGTGACGCCATCGATGAGCGCATCGGAGGGGGAGACAACAACACCCGTCCCGGCCAACCACATGACGCGGACGCCAACACTGAACCCGATCACGGCACCGCACCCGGCGCAGCCCCCGGTAACGCCTAAACTCAAGGCCTATGCCTGAGAAAACCGTTTTATTGATTGACTCCCACAACCCCGTTTTTCCCGCCGAGTTTCTCGAGGCGGTGCTCCATCGCCGTGACAGCATGGAGACAGACGGCACCGTGGGGGTTGATTTCTCCTCCTGGGGCATCACGCTGGCCCCAGACGCACCGTGGTTTGTCACCGCCGATGCTTCCATCGCCGCGTCCCGCGGCGGGATGCTTATCGACGCCCGCCTTTCCCACGTGGCTGAGGCCATCGGGGTCATGCAGCGCGCAGTCCGGCAGGGGGAGTGGGAACAGTTCCAAACCCATCACACGCTAATCCCTTATCTCCGGGAGGAGACAGAGGAGTTCATCGAGGCAGTGGAGCAGACAGCACCGGAAGATGAGCTCCTTAAGGAACTAGGCGATGTTTTCCTACAGGTATTGTTCCATGCGGAGATCGCTGCGCGCCGGGGTGCATGGGATTTCAGTGATGTGGCTGCTAGTTTCGTCACCAAGATGCGCTCCCGTTCGCCCTATCTCTTCAACGGGCACCAGGGGATGGTGACGGTGGAAGAAGCGGAACGACTCTGGGCGGAGGGCAAGGCTCGGGAAACAGCAGGGTAGTAGGAACATGGATAAGGACCGCACCTGAAGTGGGTGCGGTCCTATTTTGTGTACTTTTCCGGCCGAAAGCTAGGACGACAATAAGCTATTGAGCACAACGTGGATATTGTTAAGAGGGCTCAATTCCTGTGGATCTTCCCTGACGAAGCCACACTCAAGTGCGCGGTCCGCGAGAAGCCCGGAGTAGAAGGGGCTGATCCCTTTCAGTTGGTCACTGATGTTTCCCAGGTCGGGGGTGTTGTTCAAGATCTGGGCCAGCTCTGAGCGGGTGGTTCCGGGAAGTACCGTTGCTGAACCGACGAGGGCACCATGCAGGATGCTGCAATCGAACTGCATCACATACTCAGTGGTGCTGCGAGGGGGACCATGATAACCCTGGGCGCTGGCCACCGGAGTCAGACCGGCCGCCAGCGTGAGGGTCGTGGCTGCAGCGATGAGGAAAAGACGGGTGTTCTTCAACGCCAGCTGCCTTAGGAGGACAGGTTGCTGGAGAGATTCTGCAGCTGGGTGAGGATGTCCTGCTGGGGATCTGGCTGCACAGCGCCACATTCGAGGGCACGATCAGCGATGCGACCTGCGTAGACGCCGCCCACGATCGCGAGGGCGGGATCAATGTCCCCGAGGTTGGCAGAGGTACGCAGGGTGGCAGCAAGCTCACTGCGGGTGGTGTCAGGGGTAGCCAGCTGGGAGAGATAGAGGCCATCTTGCAGAGTCTGGCATGGGAAGTTGTCAATCAGCTCATTGAACACTTCTCCGGTCTGTGCCTGGGCAGGGGAAAGGGAGGCGGAAAGGGCCACAACGGATGCTGCGGCGATGGCGAGGGTGCGACGGATGTTCATGGGGATTTCCTTAACGGGTTCGGAGTAGCAGGAAAGGTGCAGCTGTGAAAAAGATAAACACCACACCCTGACACATCATATGTGACTGATGTGACTGGTGTGGTGTTTGTGGCAATCTGTGCGGAACATTCATGGGATGGCCCCGCACATCAGCCCTGGGACTAGGAGGAAAGGCCCGCGAAATTGGAGCTGAGGTTGCTGCTGGCATTCTCCAGAGCGGTGTTCGGCTCAACCAGTTCACACTTCTGTGCCTGATCGGCGAAGTCTGCAGCTGCCTGGGCGTTCCAGTCGCCTACTGCTGGGAACTGGCCGGTGATGACTCCCTCGCCACGCTCTGCCAGCGCATCAGCGAGGCCAGCATTGCGCATGCCGTCCTCGGGGAGATCAAGGCCGGCCAGGATGCCTTCCACGGCGGCGCATGGAATCCACTCGAAGCGGTCCGACAGTTCATCGGAGGAGATGGCGGATGCTGGAGCCGCGAAAGCGGTCAGTGCGAGTGCTGCGGTTGCGCCGATTGCTGCGACACGAGTTGAGATCTTCATGGTGAGTTACTCCTTCGGTAGTGAATCCAGTTGGTTTGTTCAATTGGATTGTTCAGCAAGTGACCGCAAGTGTACATAAGTGATCTGGGACATAACAGGGCGAACCTGCCAATAAACATGGCTGTCAAAAGACGCAATCCCTGCATATATGTATTTTGACTACTGCGTTTATCTTCTCTGGGAAGCGGGAATAAACTCTCGTGAATTAAAAAACTGGGTCGGAATTCTGGCCATTACGCTGTCTTGCGGTGTCGCGTCGGTCACTGTTTACTGCATTTCTGGCGCCGGGAGGCAGAGCATGTGAAATGTCGAATGCGATTCTGATCAATCCGGACGGTAGACTCGCTACCCATGAGTTCTGGGGTTAAACGGGCGGCTGGATGCGGTTGTGGAGCGGTTCTGGCTGTCATCATGGTCATCTCATTTGTGGGGTGGGCCCTGAGCTTCATGGATGGGGCAGCTCCCATTCGTCAGTTGCAGCCGATTCCAGATAATGTTCCGCCTGCGGTCGGTGAACCGGTGCCCGGCATCGACATCTACGCGGCTGGGCGTACCTCAGATTCCCTCCGGTTCTGGTCAGATCCTATCGCTGTGGACACCGGTATCTCCACGCAGGCCGTGGCCGCCTATGGCAATGCAGCGCTCATCGCCGCAGAGTCCTGGCCTGAGTGTGGAATCGCCTGGACCACGCTCGCGGGCATCGGTTATGTAGAGACCCGGCACGGTACTTACAACGGCAGGGTCTTCGGGGGGAGCTCGCTTGATGGCAACGGTGTGGCAAATCCGCCCATCATTGGCATACCCCTTGATGGATCCCCCGGTATTGCACGCATTGAGGATACGGATGGTGGCCGCTTTGATGGCGACACCGAATTGGATCGGGCAGTCGGGCCGATGCAGTTCATCCCAGAATCATGGGAGCGCTACGGTCGTGACGCTAACGGTGATGGCTACGCCGACCCCCACCAGATCGATGATGCAGCCCTCAGTGCAGCCCATCTGCTGTGTACCACCGGCGGGAGTCTCACCACGCCTGAAGGATGGACTCAGGCGCTCTATGCCTACAACATGTCCAATGAATACCTGATCAATGTTCGGGACGCGGCAGCCTCCTATGCGTTGCGTCAACCGGTGATCTGATAATTCTCCAACCCGCTGGTCGCCCCCGATTGGGAGGGATCGGGCATCAGAAACCCACATCTCTGCATATAAACATCGGTGATTGTCGTCTCATGGCGCCACGGGAATGGAATTCATGCAACAATTGAACGCAGACGTGACCGATGGCCCACCGTGGCGCACTGCGCTGCCCTGATCCCCTGATGTCACGTGAACATTTCTGGTTAGTTCCCAAGTTGGCATAGGAGGCCACAGTGGCTGAAATCATGCACGTATTTGCTCGCGAAATCATGGATTCCCGCGGTAACCCAACCGTCGAGGCAGAGGTTTTCCTGGATGACGGCTCTCACGGCGTCGCCGGTGTTCCCTCCGGTGCATCCACCGGTGTCCATGAGGCTCATGAGCTGCGTGACGGCGGCGATCGCTACCTGGGCAAGGGTGTCCTGAAGGCTGTAGAGAACGTCAACGATGAAATCGGCGACGAGCTCGCTGGTCTCGAGGCTGACGATCAGCGTCTCATCGATGAGGCAATGATCAAGCTGGACGGTACTGACAACAAGTCCCGCCTGGGCGCCAACGCCATCCTCGGTGTCTCCATGGCTGTTGCCAAGGCCGCCGCGGATTCCGCTGGCCTGCCACTCTTCCGTTATATCGGTGGCCCGAACGCCCACGTTCTTCCGGTTCCGATGATGAACATCATCAACGGTGGCGCACACGCTGACTCCGGCGTGGACGTGCAGGAATTCATGATTGCCCCAATCGGTTTTGAGTCCTTCACCGAAGCACTGCGCGCTGGCGCAGAGGTTTACCACGAGCTGAAGAAGGTCATCCAGGAGAAGGGCCTGTCCACCGGGCTGGGCGATGAGGGTGGCTTTGCCCCTTCCGTCGGCTCCACCCGTGAGGCACTCGACCTCATCGTTGAGGCCATCAAGAAGGCTGGCTTTGAGCCGGGCAAGGACATCGCCCTGGCTCTGGACGTTGCCTCCTCCGAGTTCTTCAAGGACGGCAAGTACCACTTCGAGGGTGGCGAGCTCACCGCTGAGGAGCTCTCCAACGTCTACGAGGAGCTGGTCAACGAGTACCCGATCGTCTCCATCGAAGACCCACTGCAGGAAGATGACTGGGATGGTTATGTTGCACTGACCGCCCAGATCGGCGAGAAGGTCCAGATCGTCGGCGATGACTTCTTCGTCACCAACCCAGCGCGTCTGAAGGATGGCATTGCCAAGAAGGCCGCCAACTCCATCCTGGTTAAGGTCAACCAGATCGGCACTCTCACCGAGACCTTCGACGCTGTCGATATGGCTCACCGTGCCGGTTACACCTCCATGATGTCCCACCGTTCCGGTGAGACCGAGGACACCACCATCGCTGACCTGGCAGTTGCCCTCAACTGTGGCCAGATCAAGACCGGTGCTCCTGCACGCTCTGACCGCGTAGCCAAGTACAACCAGCTGCTGCGCATCGAGCAGATGCTGGGCGACGCCGCCGTCTACGCCGGCCGCTCCGCGTTCCCACGTTTCCAGGGCTAAGCGCTTTTCGACGCCAAGCTGACTCTTCCCGTCCTCTTCACAGGGGGCGGGATTTGTCGTTTTGAGAGCGTCGAAAATCGTGCCGTGTTACCGCTGTGACTATGATCGATCACTATGGCGAAGCAGAAGAAGTCCCACAAGGGTATTGTCCCGGTCTCCAGTCGAGATCGGGCACCTGAGACTATTTCTGCTGTTCGTGCCCCTTTTCGTCTCGGAGCGGTGGGGGTTGTTGTCCTCGCTCTGGTGGTACTGCTGATCCTCATGACGGTGGCCATTCCCCTGCGTAACTACTTCCAACAGCGTTCGGAGATCGCCCACACAGAGGCGTCCATCCAGGCTAAAGAGCTGCAGATTGAGGAACTATCCGAAGAGCTGGATCGCTACCAGTCTGAGGCTTATGTCCGCGAACAGGCACGTCGGCGCCTGGGTGTGATCGAACCGGGGGAGACGGCGTTCCGTATTCTTGATCCAGCTCTGGACAGTGGTGCGACTGTGACCTCCGATGGCACCGAGGAGGAAGCACGCGGCACCTGGTACGAGACACTGTGGGAATCTGTCACTGAGCCCGAGTTGCTGGAGCCTGAGGAACTTCCGGCTCCCGTGGATGTGGTGCCTGATGAGAACAAGGTGGATGCGGTGATGGAGGAACCCGCAGAGGAACCTGTGCAATAGCGACGACTGTCCGTCCTCATGGCAGAATAGGGCGCATGAGTGTTACTGATGCAGATCTTCTGGCTGTCGAAGCGCAGCTGGGTAGGGCCCCTCGAGGGGTCCTGGACATTGCCTACCGGAGCCCCGATGGAGAACCCGGCGTTGTCATGACCGCGCCCCGCCTGGAGGACGGAACTCCGTTCCCCACCCTGTACTACCTCACTGACCCACGTCTGACCACCGAGGCATCACGTCTCGAGGTGGCGCATGTGATGAAGTGGATGACCGACCGTCTAGAGCATGATGAAGAACTCCGTGCCGATTATCAGCGTGCCCACGAGCACTACCTGAACAAGCGCAATGCGATCGATGATCTGGGCACCGACTTCACCGGTGGCGGCATGCCTGACCGCGTGAAGTGTCTCCACGTCCTCATCGCCTACGCCCTGGCGGAAGGCCCTGAGCATTTCCGCCTCGGCACCGAGGCCGTCGCGCTGGCCGCTGCCCACGGCGACCTCCGTGGCACCGCCATCCCCTCCGATTGGCCCACCATTGAAGAGCTGGGCATCAAGCTCGAGGACTTTGACTTCTCCCGGGCCGGGGGAATCTGATGACCCGTTTCGCAGCGGTTGATTGCGGTACCAACTCCATCCGTCTTCTCATCGCTGATGTCACTGACGCCGGCATCCGTGAGATCACCCGGGACAACAAGATTGTCCGTCTGGGCAAGGGCGTCGATGCCACCGGTGAGCTTGATCCTGAGGCCATTGAGCGCACCCGTGTGGCTTTGGCTGAGTACGTCGATGTCATGGAGGAAGAAGGTGTGGAGGTGGTGCGCATGGTTGCCACTGCCGCCACCCGGGATGCCGCCAACCGAGAAGATTTCTTCTCCATGACCCGGGTGCTGCTGTCCCGTATCCGCCCGGGTTACCAGGCGGAGGTGATCACTGGCGAGGAGGAGGCTCAGCTATCCTTCCGCGGTGCCGTCGCAGACCTGGATCCGACCCAGGGCCCGTTCTGTGTGATTGACCTCGGTGGCGGTTCCACTGAGTTCATCGTGGGCACCCATGATGGTGAGATCCTCGGTTCACATTCCGCTCAGATGGGCTGTGTCCGCATCACCGAGCGCATCATGCGCAGCGATCCGCCCACCCCGACCGAGGTGGAGATCGCCCGCGACTATGTTGCGGAACGGATCCGGGATGTCAGCGCCATCGTGCCGATCTCCAAGGCCAAGACCATCGTGGGTGTTGCAGGTACCTTCACCACCATCTCTGCGTGGGTGCTGGGCCTGGAGTCCTATGACCGTGCCGCGATCCACCTCTCCGAGTTGAACTTCGATGCCCTTCGCGTGATCACCGATGAGATCATCCGTGAATCCTCGGCTCAGCGCGCCACCAATCCGGTGGTGGATCCGGGCCGTGCGGATGTCATCGGTGGAGGCTCCGTGGTGGTTCAGGGTGCCATTGACCTGGCCGCCAGGGAGGCCGGTGTCAACTCGATCACCATTTCTGAAAAGGACATTCTTGACGGTCTGATTCTGGGGCTTGTGGAAAAGCACGGCACCGGGAAATAAACAGGACCCTTGTGATTCTGGCCTTCGGCACCATCATCTATGATGAACTGGTGCCGAAAACGCCCCCATAGCCCAATCGGCAGAGGCGGTTGACTTAAAATCAATTCAGTGTGGGTTCGAGTCCCACTGGGGGCACAACAGTTCCATCATCTTTGTTCAGGATGATGGAACTTTTTCTTTTTCCGAATCTGATTCTTGCGCAGCCCCGAGAGTGGACGTAGTATCGCTCACAGCGCCGATTTAAGGTTAGCTTTACCTAATCTAGAGTGTGGGACTGGAAGTGGAGCGGAAAATGAATCAAGCCTGCCTGTTGTGGTGCCATTCGGGCGCTAGTGAAGTCTATATCGGTGAGCGGTCTTTCACCCTCGTTGCCGGGGATCTGCTTTTCGCACCGGAGGGTGCGGTCTGGAATCCTTCCGGTGCCGGTGTGATTCTGGATCTCAGTTTCCGGGCAGTGTCCATCACGGGTCCGGCGCGTCGCATCCATGTGGGGCAGGCATGGGCGGAGCATATGGTCTACGAGTATTCACGCTCGCTGTTCGGGGAGCGGGAGATGCGGGGGGACGTCGCAAAGCTCTTTGAAGACCGCGTGCCCACGCCGCCGCTGCCGGCACCGAAACACGCGCGCGCCGTTGCACAGACCCTGGCCGCGAACCCGGCCGATCAGACCAGCCTGGAGGAGTTTGCCGCGCTGCGAGGTGTGGCTGCGCGCACGCTGCAGCGGCAGTTCCTCAAGTCCACCGGCTATTCCTTCAGCGAGTGGCGCGCGGCGCAACGTGTGAGCGTCGCCGCGAGTCTGTTGGCGCATGATTTCAGCATTGCGGTGGTGGCGAACCTGGTCGGCTTTGCTGCCACCAGCAGCCTGACGCGCGCTTTTCGACGCCACACCAACGCCACCCCCTCCTCCTTCACCACCAGTTCGATCGGCATGGGCAGCGCCGGACTTCCACCTGCCATCCCCGCGCGAACCACCTTCGCGGAGGCTCAACGGGATCAGCAGTTGTGGATCTACAGCGGAACCGCCACGGTGACCACCCCCGGCTATTGCCGATTCCTCGCACAGGGGGACATGGCGACCATCCCCGCCGGCACCCACACCCGCATAGATGTGGCTGCCGGATCCATCGCGATTCCCGTACCTGTGGGGGTGGGGGAGCAGGGTATGAGCTTGCGTGACATCGTGTGTGATGCGCCAGTGGCTGGGCTGACAATCCTGGAGCAGGGCAGGTGGTCAAGCCTCAGTGAGGAGCTCCTCAACACACCCATTCCGGTGGTCTTATAGATTCGGGGGTACTGGGAACAAAACCCGATCAACGCTCGTTGGTAGTGCAGTAGTGCAAAATCTAACGAAAGGATCGGGGACTCTTTTGCGTAGCAGTAATCCCGTTTTCAGTTCACTGACGGACACCCAACGGAACCACGGACAGAACCCTTACGGCGGTTACGATCAGTTCGGGGGCCAGTACCAGACTCAGGCTCCTGTTAAATCTGAACGTTCGATGACCGTGGATGATGTGATTACCAAGACCGGGATCACACTCGCAGTTATCGTTGCCTTCGCACTTCTCAACTTCGGCATCATGCTCTTCGTGAGCCCTGGCCTGTCGATGATCCTCACCATCGTCGGTGCCATCGGTGGTTTCATCACCGTGTTGGTGGCCACCTTCGGCAAAAAATACGGCTCTGCAGCGGTTACCCTGATCTACGCGGCTTTCGAAGGTCTTTTCGTCGGCGGTATCTCCCTGCTGTTCTCCGGGTTCCTCGTGGGTCAGGCAGGGGCCGGCGCACTGATCGGTCAGGCGGTCCTGGGCACCATGGGTGTGTTCCTGGGCATGTTGTTTGTTTATAAGACCGGCGCCATCAAGGTCACTCCCAAGTTCAACCGCATCATCACCTCCATGATGATCGGTGTCCTGGTGCTGGTGCTGGGCAACCTGCTCATGGCCCTGCTCGGTTTTGGTAACCCACTGCGTGACGGCGGCATGCTGGCCATCGTCTTCTCCCTGGTCTGCATCGGGCTGGCAGCGTTCAGCTTCCTCACCGATTTTGATGCAGCTGACCGCATGGTCCGCGAAGGTGTCCCGGCACGGATGGCCTGGGGTGTTGCCCTTGGCCTGGCCGTCACCCTGGTCTGGCTCTACACTGAGATCCTCCGCCTGCTCAGCTACTTCCGAGGCGACTAATCCGGTGTGAAAATCGCAGAGCACGCATAAAGCTCACGGCCCGCATCACCTCGTGGAGAGGATGCGGGCCGTGAGCTTTATGTATGTGTAAAACCCGATGGGTTACTACAGGGCGATTACCTGGCCATCGACCTCAACCTGGGAGAACACCAGGCCCTGGGAGGTCTCGGTGGGGAAGGTCAGTTCGACCTCGACGCCCTCGGTGATTTCCTGGGTACCTTCAGCGGTGAAGATGATGCGGGAGGCGGTGCCGGTTGCGGCATCCTCATCCCAGGCATCCCACTCAATGTCGGTGAGCTGATCGCTGTTGTCAGCGCAGTTCAGGGAGATGATCTGTGGCTCCTGTGCAGGGGCAGCCACACAGTCGATATAACCGGGGAGAGCCTCGGCTGCCACGGCGGTGGTGGTGGCGGTGGTTGTGGACGCAGCGGTGGTGGTGGCGCTCGTCGGAGCAGCAACACCGGTGGCGGTATCAACCTTGAGGTCAGAATCGACCTCGGATGGGGAACACGCGGTAAGGGCAAGTGCAGCCACAGCGGTGGTGCCGGTGATCAGGAGCTTATGTGAAAGGGAGGTCATGAAGATCAAAATCCTTAGTTCTTGTCGCGGAGAGACGCGGCCTTCTCAGAATTATATGGCTCAGCCGCAACAATCGTAACTGATACCACGGTGCCATTGGGAGTCGTGTACTCACGGGTTTCACCCTCGTGCGCACCCAGGATGGAGGCACCGAGTGGGGACTGCTCGGAGTAGGTCTCCAGATCGGGGTTCTCGGAGGCCGCAGCGCGGGTACCGATCAGGAAGGTTTCCTTGTCGGACTCATCACCGTCGTAGTAGACGTGGACGACGGAGCCGACGTTGGCCACACCTTCGACGATGTCCGCGCGCTCAGTGGTGGCGTTGGCCAGAACCTCGGAGATCTGCTTGATGCGGGCCTCCTCCTGGTCCTGCATCTCACGGGCGGCGTCATAGCCGGCGTTCTCCTTGAGGTCACCCTCCTCACGACGCTCGTTGATCTCAGCGGCGACGACGGGGCGGCGGGCAATGAGGGTGTTGAGCTCTTCTTCCAGCTTGGCCTTGGTTTCAGGCGTGATGTACTGCTTTGGTGCACTTGCCATGGTGATAACCCTCCCGGGAACAGATCAGAGGCGGATCGCTGGACCAACCTTAAGGTCTGCATGACTCAGGCCCCGGGGAAAACCGGGGCCAACATTCAGGTTTGTGCATGCAGAAGTTGACCAGCGATGTCAACGTACGTTTTCTGGGTGTGATTTTAGCACAGCCCATCCGGGGCGATTTACAGGTTCATATGGGATGGGATGGTGGTGGAGCAACCGTAGACGCCGCCGGACACTGCAGGCTCCCGGGTGGGGATCTGTGTGGTGATACGCACCACGGTGGATGAACTCGGTTCCACGAGGATCTCGCGGCGACCGACCTCCGCATGGGAATAGGCCAGTGCGGTGACGATGCAGTAGGTGGGAACCTCGGGGTTTTCCCTGGTGACATCCACATCCATCTGGAACGTGGAGTCGTCGATACGCTCGAATGCGCCCATTGATCCCGTGACCGTCTCGGCTTCACGACGCTGCAGGAACTGGACGAGTGCGATCACCAGTGCCAACACAATGACCACGGCTAGAACTGCGATGACCTTGCCTGACCAGTTGTTGGTGGCCATCGTCTCCCGGTTTCCGCGGTAGCGGGAGACCGGACGCTCCGGGGAGTCGGAGGCGTTGGAAGGGGAGTTGGGGTTAGTGCTCATAGCGGAATTCGTCGACATCCTAAAACAGCCGTGCATGGGACACACCACCGCACCATCCACAGTGGATATGGCGGGAACGTGTGTGGATTCTCCTCAACATCTTAGTCACACTTGGGCGAAGCGATAACCGGGGTCGCCGGGGATGCGTCTATCATTGACTGAATACATATCAACAAAATGCCCGAGAGCAGTTTTCACGGAAGCCCTGATCCCCGTCGGCTTCCAAGGAAGGATGAATACACGTGAGTGGTCTACGCCTCCTGGCGATCCACGCCCACCCCGACGACGAGTCCAGCAAGGGCGCTGCCACGATGGCTCGTTATGTCTCCGAGGGCCACAAGGTCATGGTGGTGACATGCACGGGCGGTGAACGCGGTGACATCCTCAACCCCGCCATGGACAGGCCCGGAGTGCTGGAGAACATCCCGGCGATCCGTCGCGATGAAATGGCGCAGGCCATGGAGATCCTTGGTACCGAGCACCGCTGGTTGGACTATGAAGATTCAGGTCTGCCACAGGGCGATCCTCTGCCACCACTCCCGGAGGGCTGTTTCGCCCTGGCAGACAGCGATGAGGTCACCCGTGAACTGGTGGGCATTCTCCGTGATTTCCGCCCCCACGTGATCATCACCTATGACGAGAACGGCGGCTACCCGCACCCTGACCACCTCAAGGTCCATGAGGTGTCCATGCTCGCGTGGGACAGGTCCGGCGATGCGGATTATGCCCCTGAACTCGGTGAGGCCTGGACCCCGCTGAAGTTGTACTACTCCCACGGGTTCATCCGTCAGCGCATGCAGATGTTCCACGACCGTCTGGTCCTCATGGGCCAGCCCAGCCCGTATGCACCGATGATTGAACGGTGGGAGGAAAATAAGGCTGACATCATGGCGCGGGTGACCACCCAGGTCACCTGTGATGCCTTCTTCGGCAAGCGTGATGATGCCCTGCGATCCCATGCCACCCAGATCGACCCTGCCGGTGCCTTCTTTGGGACTCCGGTGGAGGTGCAGCGTAGGCTATGGCCAACCGAGGAATTCGAACTGGCGAAGACCAGGGTGAAAACCTCAATCCCGGAGGATGACCTGTTTGCGGGTATTGACCCGGATACGGAATAGTCTAGTGTGTCCCCACGGATCAGATCCTTTTAGGAAGGACCCCCAGGCGTGATTGACATCAGCCCACTGTTGAACACCGCATCCAGCGTGTACAACAACACGAACACCTTTATCCTCGCCCAGCAGCAGCAGGGCGGGCCACTCGGCCCCGAGTTCGGTAAGGCCTCTCCCATCGGCCTGCTCATCCTGGCGCTCATGGGTGCGGCCATCCTCACCTTGGGTTGGATGTTCCACCGCCGCTGGTCACGGATGAACCGTCGCCGGATCTTCGCCGAGCGCCACGGCCTGGATCCCTTTGACATCGAAGGTGTGAAGAAAGCCATGGCAGAGGTCGGCCTGAATGATAAGTCGAAGAAGGGCTTCCTTTAAGTAGGAAGTGTGTTAAGGTCTCCATCATGTTCGCAGCACGATTTTATTTTCCGACCGGCTCCGGGGCCTCTCCTCGCATGCTGGCCGTTAAACGTGCCTAGCTAAACGCGAACAAGATCCAGGAGCCGAGCAGCACCTCCCCGCAAGGGTTGAGGGGCTGCTTTTTTGTTACCCAGATTATTCTCACCAAAATACCGCCCCACTGCGAAAGGCAGATCCGAAGACAATGAGCGCCCCAGTATCCCTGACCAACCCGGCATCCACCAGCAATAAGCGTGTGGTGGCCTTCCATGATCTGCCGAGCCCGGTGGAGTTGGTGTCCAGCAACCCACTGAATCCGCACCAGTCGGAGAAGGTGGAGCGTGACCGCCAGGAGATCGCGGATGTGTTCGCCGGTGATGATGACCGCCTCGTGGTGGTTGTCGGCCCATGTTCCGTCCACGATCCGGATGCGGCGATCGATTACGCGAACCGTCTGGCACCTCTGGCTAAACGCCTGGACCAGGACCTTAAGATTGTGATGCGTGTGTACTTCGAGAAGCCCCGCACCACCGTGGGATGGAAGGGTCTGATCAATGACCCGCATCTCAACGAGACCTACGATGTCGCCGAGGGGCTGCGCCTGGCCCGGAAGGTGCTGATCGATGTGGTCAACCTGGATCTTCCTGTGGGTTGTGAGTTCCTGGAACCGAACAGCCCCCAGTACTACGCAGATGCTGTGGCCTGGGGTGCCATCGGCGCCCGCACCACTGAATCCCAGGTGCACCGCCAGCTGGCCTCCGGGATGTCCATGCCGATCGGTTTCAAGAACGGCACTGATGGCAATGTGCAGGTGGCCATTGATGCGGTGCAGTCCGCACAGAGCCCACACTTCTTCTTTGGCACATCTGACCACGGCACTCCATCTGTCGTGGAGACCGCGGGCAACTCCAACAGCCACATCATTCTCCGTGGTGGTACCGATGGGCCGAACCATGATGCGGAGTCCGTCGCCCGGGCCGCTGGCAAACTCGGCGAGGGTGCACGGTTGATGATTGACGCCTCCCACGCCAACTCGGGCAAGGATCACGTCCGTCAGGTCGGGGTGGTGCGTGAGATCGCTGATCAGATTGCTGCGGGCAATGACGCCATCGCCGGCATCATGATTGAATCCTTCCTGGTCGGGGGAGCCCAGAACCTCGATCCGGCAAAGCTGAAGATCAACGGTGGTGAGGGCCTGGTCTACGGGCAGTCCGTCACCGATAAGTGCGTGGATATTGATACCACGGTGGATCTGCTGGCTGAACTGGCTGCGGCCGTGCGTGCCCGCCGTGACGCAGCCACTGCGTAGTGGGAATTCCTCTTGGGTGAGGGGGAGTGGGCGACAGGCCCACTCCGGGGACTACACTGTGAATCGTGTTGAACCTGCCCAGACTGCTTTATCCGGTATATGAACGCCGGCTCCTCAAGGAGCTTGAAGGCGCCAAGCAGCCTGGTCACGTCGCCATCATGTGTGATGGAAACAGGCGGTGGGCTCGTGAGGCTGGTTTTGTGGACGTCAGTCACGGTCACCGGGTGGGTGCCAAGAAGATCGGTGAAATGGTCCGCTGGTGCGATGACGTGGATGTGAAGTTAGTCACGGTCTACCTGCTGTCCACTGAGAATCTCGGCAGGGATGAAGCGGAGCTGGACCTGCTCTACGGCATCATCGGAGATGTGGTGGATGAGCTTTCCCTCCCCGAATCCAACTGCCGTGTCCGACTGGTCGGCCACCTTGATGTACTGCCTAAAGCCTTCGCGGAGCGTCTGCGCGAAACGGTATGCAAAACCGTGGATAACTCCGGTGTGGCCGTCAATATCGCGGTCGGTTATGGGGGCCGCCAGGAAATCGTGGATGCTGTCCGGGATCTGCTGGCCGCAGCCAGGGATGAGGGGAAGGACATCGAGGGCCTCATCGATGCCGTGGACGTGGATTCTATTTCCACCCACCTGTACACCTCCGGTCAACCAGACCCGGATCTGGTGATCAGGACATCAGGGGAACAGCGTCTCTCCGGTTTCATGTTATGGCAGTCGGCCTACTCGGAGATCTGGTTCACTGATACCTACTGGCCTGCATTCCGGCGGATCGACTTCCTCCGGGCACTGCGTGACTATTCGCAGCGCAGCAGGCGTTTCGGAAAATAAGTCGCCACATTTGAAGGAGAGCAATGTCCCACACGATTGTTGCGTTTGAATCCACCTACGGATCCACCAGGCAGTATGCAGATGAATTGGCAGCGCGGTGCGGTGTCAGTGCGGTGCCACTGGATGAGGCACCGGCACAACTCACCGCCCACCCCGATGCCGTGCTGGTGGTGCTGAGTCCGGTCCATGGACCCATGAATGCCGGTGCGAAGTTCATCACCGACACCGACCTGGGTTCACGCCGGGTGGCGCTGTGCACCGTCGGAATGACACTGGATGATGTCGCGGTGAAGAAGGACGGTGCAGCCCGTTCACTGGGAAACAAAGCTGATCAGGTCACGCGCTTCTATCTCCCGGGTCGTCTCAACTATTCCGAGCTGTCCACCGCACACCGCACCACCATGTGGACCGTGGTGAACATGCTCAGGGCCAAGCCGATGAAAAATGCCAATGACAAGATGATGATCGAGACCTTTGACACGGACGTTGACCGGGTGGATGCCAGCCGTCTGGACCCGGTTGTCGCCTGGACCAAACGCTAAACGTCGCGGCAGGCGGCGCGTCGATAAGCACGCACGGACAGGCGTTAGATTTTGCGCATCCGGACGCGCTCAACCAGGTGATCCGCGCTCTTGCGGAGCACCAGTGAGGCCCGCACCCTCGTGGGCAGAATGTTCTCCACAAGGTTGGGCAGGTTGATGGACTGCCAGATCTCACGGGCCACAGCGGTGGCCTCCGGATCCCCATAATCCGCATAATGTTTGAAGTGTGCACCGGGGCGCCGGAAGGCGGTGTGACGCAGCTGCAGGAACCGGTCGATGTACCAGCGTTCAATGTCCTCGGTGCGGGCATCCACATACACACTGAAATCGAACAGATCACTGACCATCAGTGTCGGCCCGGTCTGGAGGACATTCAGGCCCTCCACAATGAGGATGTCAGGCTGATCCACCGTGATGATCTCACCCGGCACGCGGTCATAGGCGGTGTGGGAGTACACCGGAGCCTTGACATTGTATTTCCCAGATTTCACATCTGTGACAAACCTCAGCAGCGCACGCTGATCATAACTTTCCGGGAAACCTTTACGGTTCATGATCCCGCGTCGATTCAATTCAGCACCGGGGTAGAGGAATCCATCTGTGGTGACCAGATCCACCCGGGGATGGGTGTTCCACCGTTGGAGCAGCACCTGCAGTAGACGTGCGGTGGTGGACTTGCCCACCGCCACTGATCCTGCAACACCGATGATGAAGGGGACGTGGGTTCCCGGATACACGGATCCGGTGGAGGCCCCCAGGAAGGTTTCCGTGGCGGCGGTCAATTCCTGACGTGCCTTGACCTGCAGATGGATGAGACGGGACAGAGGTAGGTATACCTCCGCCACCTCCTCCAGATCAATGTTTTCTCCCAGGCCACGGAGCTCCACCACTTCCTCCTCCGTGAGCACCTGGGGCATTGATTTACGAAGTTCACGCCATTGGGGGCGGTCAAAATCCAGGTAGGGGCTGAAGTCAGGGACACGACTGGCCCCCCGCGCACCGTTGGGCGATGCCGGAAGCTGACTGGCTGACTGTCCAGGATTCTTAGCGTTGAGCGGAGCTGCCATACGTTCCATTGTGCCTTTCGGGTTCTGAGCAGGTGTGCTGGGGGTTGGGAAGGGGGGTTGGCCTCGTGGTTGGGAAGGGGTTGCTATCTACGGTGGGCCTTCCTGCTGCTGGGCTGCCTTCGCCGGGGTTCAGCACCAGCAGGGCATCGCCAAGTTTCACGGGTCTCATATTTTGTCGACCGGATGGGACCGGATGGTGGGTGTGAACCCATACTTTCTCATCTGGGTGCAACAGGTCTATGCTGGTGTGCGTACCTGTCCCGCGCGTGAGGTCTTACACGCGGGATTCGTCTTGTGAAAGGTTAGCTGACCTGATGACCGATGCCCACCATGCGGATGATGTCCGTTACCAGCCATTGAGCGAGATCGATCCTGAGGTGGCCCAGGCCATCGCCGGCGAGCTCACCCGACAGCGCGACACTCTTGAGATGATCGCATCCGAGAACTTCGTGCCCCGTTCTGTTCTGCAGGCGCAGGGTTCTGTTCTCACCAATAAATACGCCGAGGGATACCCCGGCCGCCGTTACTACGGTGGTTGCGAGCAGGTTGACATCATTGAGGATCTGGCGCGTGACCGTGCCAAGGCCCTGTTTGGTGCCGAGTTCGCCAACGTCCAGCCACACTCCGGTGCCCAGGCCAACGCAGCGGTCCTGATGACCCTGGTTGATCCGGGTGACAAGATCATGGGCCTGTCCCTGGCTCACGGTGGTCACCTGACCCACGGCATGAAGCTGAACTTCTCCGGCAAGCTCTATGAGGTTGCCGCCTACGGTGTTGATCCTGACACCATGCGCGTGGACATGGATAAGGTCCGTGAGCAGGCCATCAAGGAGCAGCCGAAGGTGATCATCGCCGGTTGGTCCGCCTACCCGCGTCACCTGGATTTCGCTGCCTTCCGCGAGATCGCCGATGAAGTCGGAGCGAAGCTGTGGGTTGATATGGCCCACTTCGCCGGTCTGGTTGCAGCTGATCTGCACCCGAGCCCGGTTCCGCACGCTGATGTCGTGTCCTCCACGGTTCACAAGACCCTGGGTGGCCCACGTTCCGGCATCATCGTGGCGAAGCAGGAGTACGCCAAGAAGCTGAACTCCTCTGTTTTCCCAGGTCAGCAGGGTGGGCCGCTGATGCATGCGATCGCTGCCAAGGCGACCGCACTGAAGATCGCCGGCACCGAGCAGTTCGCTGAGCGTCAGGCCCGCACCATTGAGGGCGCACAGATCCTCGCTGAGCGTCTGACCGCCTCTGATGCCAAGGCAGCAGGCGTGGATGTGCTCACCGGTGGCACCGATGTGCACCTGGTTCTGGCTGATCTGCGCAATTCCCAGATGGACGGCCAGCAGGCCGAGGATCTGCTGCATGAGGTTGGCATCACCGTCAACCGCAATGCGGTTCCTTTCGATCCTCGTCCGCCGATGGTCACCTCCGGTCTTCGTATCGGCACCCCGGCGCTGGCCACCCGTGGTTTCGATGCAGCAGCCTTCACCGAGGTCGCTGACATCATCGGCACCGCGCTGTCCGCTGGCAAGTCTGCGGATCTGGATTCTCTGCGTGCCCGTGTGTCCAAGCTTGCTGAGCAGTACCCGCTGTACGAAGGTTTTGAGGACTGGACCATCGTCTAAACTGCAATTTTCGCCGTGTGGGAAGGCATCGCCGGTTATCCGGCGGTGCCTTCTCCCCGTTAAAGGACTTCCGTGCGCGTTCTCATCATCGACAATTATGATTCCTTCACCTTCAATCTCGCCACCTACGTGGAGGGGGTCACCGGTGTTGCGCCCACCGTGGTGAATAACGACCAGCCCGTTGATGAGACGCTTTTCGACGCCGTGATCATCTCACCCGGCCCGGGCCACCCCGGGCGTGCGGCTGATTTCGGTATCTGTTCCGGTGTGATCGACCGCGGTCTGGTGCCGATCCTCGGTGTCTGCCTCGGACACCAGGGCATCGCGCTCGTCCACGGTGGCGAGGTGGGTCCGGCACCAGCCCCGATCCACGGTCAGATCTCACGCATCCGCCATGATGGTTCGGACCTGTTCGACGGCATCCCGGGAGAGGTTGATGTGGTCCGCTATCACTCCATGATCGCCGGATCATTGCCGGACACCCTGGAGACCACCGCCGTCACCGATGACGGACTCATCATGGCGCTGCGCCACCGGGAGTTGCCACAGTGGGGTGTGCAGTTCCACCCGGAATCCATCGGTGGGCAGTTCGGGCATCGGATCATCGCGAATTTCCTGGAGCTGGCCAGCAGACACAATCACCGGTGGCAGGTGAACGAGCGCACGGTTGAGATCGTGGTTGATCCGGCTGCGGTTTTTGAGACCCTGTTCGCAGAATCCCCGGAGGCGTTCTGGCTGGATGACCTACAGGGCACCACCTACATGGGTGATTCCTCCGGCCTACATGCCAGGTTGAAAAGCCACCGGGTGGGGGAGGGTGACCTTTTCACCTGGTTGCGTGAGGATCTTCGACATAACCGCGTGGCAGCAGGTGTTGGATTCCGACTGGGGTGGGTGGGATACCTCGGATATGAGTTGAAAGCTGAATGCGGGGTGGCCAACAGGCACACTTCACCGTATCCGGACGCCCAGCTGATATTCGCGGATCGGGCGGTGGCCATTGAGGGGGACCGCGTGCGGTTGATGTGGCTGGGTGATCAGGAGGAGTGGTGTGGGGAAATTACCCGTGCTCTCCTGCATCTGAAGGCACCGCGCCCAGCTGCCGCCCCGAGCACCCCGCTCACTGTCCGCGACACCCGTGATCAGTACCTGGAGAAGATTGCCTGCGCCCAGGACCTGATCACCCGGGGCGAGTCTTATGAGATCTGCCTGACCACACAGCTCTCCGCGGTAACGGAGATGGTGGATCCGCTCGCTGCGTATCTCGCGCTGCGGGCAGCCAATCCCACTTCCTATGGTTCCTATCTGCGGCTGGGGGAGATGGCGGTGTTGAGTTCCTCCCCGGAGCGTTTCATCACCATTCACGCTTCCGGTCGGGTGGAGTCCAAACCCATCAAGGGCACCCGCCCTCGTGGGCACACGCCCGAGGAGGATTCGGCGATTATCGCCGAACTGGCTAACAATCCGAAGGACCGCGCCGAGAACCTCATGATCGTGGACCTGGTGCGCAATGACCTTGCCCGCGGCGCCCAGCCCGCCACGGTGCGGGTGGATAAGCTTTTCGACGTAGAAACCTACGCCACCGTCCATCAGCTGGTGAGCACTGTCTCTGCACAACTGGGGACCAAGGATCCCATCGACTGCGTCCGTGCGGCCTTCCCCGGTGGATCCATGACCGGGGCCCCGAAGGTCCGCACGATGGACATCATCGATGACCTGGAATCCGGTCCCCGCGGGGTGTACTCCGGCGGGCTGGGATACTTCTCCCTCGACGGTTCGGTCGATCTGTCCATGGTGATCCGCACCCTCGTGCTCACCCCGGGGCGAATGGAATACGGTGTGGGCGGAGCGATCCTCACCCTGTCTGATCCGGCTGCGGAGTGGGAGGAGATCAGGGTGAAAACCCGCCCTCTGCTGGGACTGCTCGGGGTGGACTTTCCATGACCCGATTCCGGTGGACTGGCCGGGGACTGGTGCCGGGTGAGGGAGAAGAACCATACATTGTGGATTCCTATCTGGTCCGGGATGGCCGGGTGGTGGGACTCTCAGCCCACGAACAGCGCTTCGCCGGGTCAGTGCAGGCTGAGACGGTGGTGGAGTTCCTCGTAGCCGTGCGGGAAACCCTGCCCACAGACGGAGTCTGGTTTCCCCGGGTGGAGTGGTACGGCGGGGAGGAATTCGGGCTGCTGCTCCGCCCGGCCCCGCCACTGAGGGATGGTTCCAGTCTGTGGCTGTCCGACCTGGCCGACCCGCGCGCGCACCCCACCGTCAAGGGCCCTGATCTGAAGGTGTTAACGCATCTTCGGAGCCTGGCGGTGGATTACCGGTGTGATGATGCCCTGCTCATTGATCTGGATGGTGTGGTCCTGGAGGCAGCCAACGCCGCGGTGGTGTTCTGGGAGGATCCGGGCACGGTCATGCTGCCCGGCCGCCCGGTGTTGCCCTCTGTGACCGTTCAGCAGACGATTCCACTGTGGGAGAACGCCGGCATCACGGTGGTGCACAGGGATGTCCGGCAACTCAACCTGCCTGCCTGGTGCGCGAGTTCGCTCCACGGCTGGACACCAGTGACGCACTGGGGGCGGGGAGCAGGAAAAATAACAGCAGCGCCCGCGCCACCGGTAAAACGGTGGAATCGGGCGCTGTGGGCCGGGGCGGAGACTGTTTAGTCTTCTGAAACCTCGGAGGATTCTTCGGTTACTGCTTCTTCGGTTTCTGCTTCCGCGGTGGTGCGGCCCTCAGCCAGCTGGGTGCGGGCGGCGCGCAACCAATCAGGCTGATTCTCCAGCAGCTCCTTGATATCAGCGGTGGTCAGTGGTTGGTCGAGTTCGTTCTTCTTCAGGGCCGTGATGGTGATGCCCAACTTCTGGGCAACGACGGGACGCGGATGCGGTCCCTCACGGCGTAGGTTTTGGAGCCACTCCGGTGGGGTTTCCTGCAATGCGACGAACTCCGCATGAGTTAGTGCATTGTTCTGGAACTCCTCTGGCGTGGCGGGCAGGTACAGACCGAGCTTCTTGGCGGCGGTCTGCGGCTTCATGGCCGTGCCCGATGGCTTGCGTACAGATTCTTCGTTCACGCCCACAACGGTAGCATTACTTCCATGCTGACCTTAAGTTTCGTCACCGGCACCGAGCCGGGCAAGTGGTTCACCCGTTTCCGCGAACGCACCCACCACGGCGGACTTTCAGCCATCGACACCGATGATGCGCTGGGTGAGCTGCTTGCCGGCACCGCGCAGCTTGCATTGACGCGCCTTCCCGACGCGCGCATCAGCGAACAGCTCCACGTGGTGGAGCTCTACCGCGAAACCCCCGGTGTGGCCTTCCCCAAGGACTATTTCCTCGCGGCGGCCGACGGGGCGGTGAAGCCTGAAGAATTAGAAGGGGAGATCATCAACTGGCAGATCCCGGACTCCGGCGAGGTGGATGCCGCAGCTGTCCGGGATGCCCTGCAGATCGTGGCAGCAAATGTAGGGGTGGTGATTGCACCACGACCCCTGTTGAAGGTGTTGAGCCGGAAGCTGGTGGAACATCGCGACTACGCCGGCGCCACCGACACCCACGTGGCCCTGGTGTGGAAGAAGGACGGGGACTCTGACGCCATCCAGGATTTTGTCGGAATCGCCCGTGGACGCACCGAGAATTCAAGCAGACAGGTGGCCACGAAGAAGTCAGCGCGGGAAAAAACCCTGGCCAAACAGGCACGCCGGGAATCCGCCGGGGGTGGGAAGGGGAAGGTTTCCAAGAAGAATCCACCCCGAAAGCCCCGAAAACGCCGTTAATGTGTGGGTTAGGTTACACCCGTGAATGTCTGATTGCGGGAGCGGGGAAAAGTCGGGAAAATCGTGGGCATGGCTGAGACCGACTTCATCATCCGACCGATCCGCGAGGCAGATTTCCCTCAGGTTCGGGCCATCTACGAGTTGGGACTGGAAACCGGACATGCGTCCTATGAACGCAAGGGTCCGACATGGGGGCAGTTCACCCGCATGAAAATCATGGAAACGGTGTTTGTGGCCGCGGAGAAGCAGGATCCGGATTTCGTTCTCGGATGGGTTGCCGCGGCGCCTGCATCAACCCGGGCGGTGTTCCACGGTGTGGTGGAGGATTCGATCTATATCCACCCGCAGGGGCAGGGCCGTGGTGTTGGTGGCGCACTGCTGGACAAGCTGGTGAATACCTGTCAGGAACTGCACAAGTGGTCCATCCACTCCTGGATCTTCCCGGAGAACACCGGATCCGCGAAGCTTCACGCCTCCCGGGGTTTTGAGAAGGTGGCCACCTTCCATCACCTCGCGAAAATGCCCTACGGGGAGATGGCCGGGCAGTGGCGGGACACCGACGTATGGGAGAAACTCCTGCCCAAGCCAGGCAAGGACTCCCTGCCTCCTACATCGTGAAACGGATCCTGTCACCGGGTAGCAGTTGGGCCGAACGGTCGCAGGATCTCGCTGTCAACACCGCGATCACCGGATAACCACCAGTCACCGGATGATCAGGACCGAAGATGACCGGGTGCCCACCGGGAGGCACCTGGATTGAACCACGGACCATTCCTTCACTCTTGAGCTCACCGTTAATACGGCGACTCAGGGGTTTTTCTGCTTCCAGGCGAAGTCCGATGCGGTTGGAATCCGTGGACATGGTGAACTCCTGGTGGAAGAAGTCTTCCAGGGATTCCTGGGTGAACCATTTATCGCGTGGTCCGCGGATCACGGTGAGGGTTTCAGTGGCTGTGCGGTGCCATAAGGTGGGCAGCTGTCGGATCGCCGGCCACCACTGGGTATCCGCGATGTCATGGGCGACGCCGAGAATATCGCCAGCCTGGATCGGTGCCGGCCCCAGCGCGGAGAGCAGATCAGTTGCGGAGGAACCGAGTACCCCGGGGGCGTCGAATCCGCCCCGGACAGCCAGATAGGCGCGCATTCCATAGTCGGCATTATCCAGACGTACGCGGTCACCGGGTTCCAGGTCCAGAATGGTGTTGGTGGTGGCATTCTTGGAACGGCCCTCAGCCGAGTGGGCAGTGACCGCGGCTGCGGTTCCAGTGAACACGATGGTGGCAGGTGCCAGGGCCTCCACTTCGAAGGATCCGACGAGAATCTCGATGACCGTGGCGTTGGGATCATTGCCCAGCGCATGATTCGCACGTGCCGCGGACAAGCGGTCGAAGGAACCCGAGACACTGACCCCGGAGCCGGCGAAACCGAACCGTCCGCGGTCTTGGAATAGCGCCTGGGGGCCTGTTGTGATGACCTTGAAGCTCATTTATTTCACCTCCACGAAACGGACTGTGTCGCCGGCCTGCAACAGCGAGGGTTGCCAGCGATCGACATCCCACATGGTGATCTCAGTGCTGCCGATCAACTGCCAGCCACCCGGTGACTGCTGGGGATATACAGCGCTGAACTCACCGGCGAGTGCCACGGCGCCTGACGGGATCCTGGTGCGTGGCTGGTCCTTGCGGGGGATGGCCGGAAACGGATGATCCCCCTGGGGCACCAGGTAGTAGAAGCCCGGGGCGAAACCGCCGAAAGCTGCGGTCCACACCGTCTCGGTGTGGGCCCGGACCAGCTCAGCAGCCGTGAGTCCCGCGAGGTGGGCGACCTCGTCGAGGTCCGGGCCGTCGTAAAGCACTGGGATCTCCACCGGATCGCGGTGGTCGCCGCCAGCTGCTGATTCAGGGAAGAGGTGGAGACCACCCACGATCTCGGCGAAGCGTGCCGGGGTGATCCGTGCCGTGTCCAGGGTGACCAGCAGCGTCTGGGCTGCCGGCACCATGTCGACGATGCCGGGGACCTCCTGGGCGATGAGTGCGCGGTGGAGTGCCAGCACAGCGTCGAGAATGGTGCCGCGTACGAACTCGGCATCTTCGCTTAAAAGATCAATGATGACGGCCTGGTCACCGCAGGGCCTAACGAGCATGACGAACCTCCACATCATGATCGCGGAGAACACCCAGAATGGTGCGGACCAGCTCGAGGGCTTTCGGGTTGTCGCCGTGGACGCAGATGGAATCTGCATGCACGTTCACCGGTGTGCCATCGATGGAGGTGATGGACTGGCCGGTGGCAAAGGCCAGCGCCTGCCCGGCCGTCACCTGGGGATCATGGTGCACGGCACCGGCCTGGGTGCGCGAGACCAGCCGACCATCGTGCGTGTAGGCGCGATCCGCGAAAGTCTCCTGGATCACGGTCAACCCTGCTGAACGGGCCTGGTCCACAATCTGCGAACCGGACAGGGCCATCAGGGGAAGTTCCGGATTGATGCGACGGATGCCTTCGATGACCGCTGAGGCCTGGGCCTCGTCGAAGGCGATCCGGTTGTATAGAGCGCCGTGGGGCTTGACGTAGTCAACGCTGCTGCCGACACTGGCAGCCGCCGCCTGAATGGCACCGATCTGATAGATCGTCTCGGCCACCAGATCATCATGGTCATATTCCATGGTGCGGCGACCGAAACCCGCGATGTCGTTGTAACCGATGTGGGCACCGATGCGTACCCGACGTGCTGAAGCAGCGGTGACCGTCTTCAGCAGGACCGAGGCATCCCCTGCATGGAAGCCGCAGGCGATGTTGGCGCTGGACACCAGATCCAACACCGCCTCATCATTGCCCATGACCCAACTGCCGTAGCTCTCACCGAGATCACTGTTGAGGTCGATGGAGGGCCTGCTGTGTGGGGTGTTCATGTGATGCAACCTTTCTGAAGGGAATGACGGCATAGCTTGGCTTGTCTCATATCGGCTCGTCTTAACCCGTCGGGGTGAGAAGATCGAAGACTCCACCGAAGGAGACATAGGCGAGGAACCAGGCGATGATCAGCCCGACCACACCGACGATGATCAGCCACATGGGGTAGTTATACCCCTGGAGTAGATCCTTCTTGCGGAAAATGGCCACGTAGATCACCAGGGTGAAACCGATGGGGAGAACCAGACCGTTGAATGCTCCGGCGAAGACCAGCAGCAGAGCCGGGGCGGTGCCCAGGAAGAGGAAAACGCTGCAGGACAGGAGAATGAAGGCGATGGTGACCCAGTTCTGCAGACGACGCTTTTCCGGGCGGTTGGGTACGAGGAAGGTGGCGGAGGTGTAGCTGGCGCCGATCACCGAGGAGATCGATGCAGCCCAGAGTACGGCACCGAAGATACGGAGCCCGACCTCGCCAGCGGCATGCTGGAAGGCTTCAGCGGCCGGGTTGCCGGTGGTGGACAGGGTGACACCACCTGCGACCACACCCAGAACCGCCAGGAAGAGCACCACGCGCATCAGACCGGTGATGAGGATACCGACGACGGAGGAGTTGGACACAGCCTTGACATTCTCCGGGCCTGTTTTTCCGGAATCCAGCATGCGGTGGGCACCTGCATAGGTGATGTATCCACCCACGGTGCCGCCGACGAGAGTGGTGATGACCAGCCAGTCAACAGTCTCGGGGAGCACCGTGTTCCTCAGGGCCTGTCCTACCGGTGGCTGAGAAATGAACGCTACGTACACGGTGAGGACAATCATGATCGCGCCCAGGAACACCAGGAACTTATCCAGTGCCGCGCCGAGACGCTTGAACAGGAAGATCGCGACCGCGATGGCGGCGGTGATGACGCCCCCGATCTTGACATCGAGGCCGAGCAGGGCATCCAGGCCGAGTCCGCCGCCGGCAATGTTGCCGATGTTGAAGACCGCTCCACCGACACACACCAGAATCGCGAGAACCCATCCGAGACCGGGGAGGACGGTGTTACCCAGCTCCTGTGCCCGCATGCCGGATACTCCGATGACACGCCAGACATTCAGCTGAACTGCGATGTCAATGATGATGGAGACCAGGATGGCGAAGGCGAATGCGGCGCCGAGCTGGTTGGTGAACACCGCGGTCTGTGTGAGGAACCCGGGGCCGATGGCGGAGGTGGCCATCAGGAAGATGGCGCCCATCAGGGCGCTTCTCGACGTCGCCCCCACCGCCGCCTGTTTCAGCGTCGGGCTGGTGGCGCGCCGGGTGTCTGCGTGGGTGCCAGGGCGGGCATCCGCGCTGGCACCGGCACCCTCCGGGGTGGTGTCGTTCGTGGTCGGGAGCGCATTGTTCTTCTCGGACTTCTCGGACACTGCCCCAACTCCTCTTAGGATTGTTCAACAATGTGGGTGATGTGCGTTTGAGTCTAGACTCCATGTGTCCCACGACACAAGAGGGGGCGGGGTTGATATACCACCGTGATAGCGCCGACACCGTGGCAGCGGTGAAATACCATGGGGGCATGACCACGGCATTGGGAGTATCGACGCAGCTGGCCACTGAGATCATGGAACGCATCGACAGGGGAGAGGTGGCCCCCGGCACCCAGTTGTTGGAGATCCCGCTGGCTGAGGAACTCGGGTGTTCCCGCAACACCCTGCGCGAGGCCTTCCGGATCCTGGCCAGGGACGGCCTGGTGGACCACATCCCCAACCGGGGCGTGTTCGTCCACTCCTTCACCCACGAGGACGTCGCTGATCTCTACGCCTACCGTCTCTTCGTCGAACCCGCTGTGATCCGGGAGGCCGAGCACTCCCCGCATTTGGATGACTGCCTGATCCGCATGGAGGAGGCCTACCGGGCGGCGTGTGTTGCGATGGAGGCGCAGGAATGGCGCAAGGTGGGCATGTTCAACACGGCCTTCCATCAGGCGTTGGTGGATATCGCCGGGGTGAGACGCCTGTCCGTGGATGCCCGCAAGGTTCTGGTGCTGGCCCGGATCGGTTTCATCTCCACCGGCGGTGGTCGGAAAACCCATGGGCCTTATGTGGAGAAGAACGGTCAGCTGCTCAATTTGATGAGGCAGGGCAGGTTCCCGGAGGCGGAGTCCTTTCTGCGCGGTTATCTCGAACACTCCCGGAACAACCTCCTGGACCTGCTGCCCGCCGGGGGAAAGACAGCAGTCAAAACGGATGGGTAAAAATGCACTAATATGGATAGCTCAGCTGCGATATCGTGCCGTAGGCTGCGTTACACTGAGAAACCCTGTGAAGGTGCCCGGGGTGACCCCGCCGGCGCAATAGGGCGTAAGTTAGGATTTGCTGCAGGATCGCGTCAAAGAACGCCAGAGAAGGAGTCGGGATTCATGGCCTTCGGGTTTTTCGGACGACGTTTCAGAAAGAACCGCCGGGAGGAATCGGTGGAACATTCTGCTACGCCTGAAAACACCCCCGATGACACCAACCCGGACTTCACCCCCGTGCCCGGTCGTCGACCGGGTGACCCGGTGGAGCAGAAGGTCGAGCGGGATGGCAATGGCATCCTCACCCCGGCGGATTTCCTCCCCGACACTGACCTGCCCCAGCTCAACCGCTCCCGGGCGAACATGCTCCGCCGCGAACTGGAGTACCGTTTCGCGCTCAAGGACGCCGAGATCACCATCGACGGTTCCTCCGCGATGGTGCACCGACCCGATGGTGGTGCCGCACATGTCTCCCTGCGGACCCTGGCCATGAACGCCGCGGGCCTGGATGATCTGGGACAGTTGCCTGAGCTGGTGGACAACTTCGTGCACGGCACCCTGGCAGATGCCACCCTGAGCACCCTGTCCACCGCGGACCTGTACAAGAGCCTGCGCCTGCGCCTGCTGCCCAACCCGGAGCAGGAGGACAGCATCCTCGAACCGAATGATGGGGTGGAACGCCAGATCCGGGAGACCTCCGTGCTGCGGGACTTCACCGCGGACACCTCCATCGCCCTGGTTCTGGACACCGAGCACGCCATCCGCATCCAGCCCCTCCATGAACTGGAGGAATTCGATTCCCTCGATGCCCTGGAACGCGCGGCCGACCGCAACACCTGGCAGGAACTGCTGGACGCGGACGTGGACGTCACCTACATCAACAACGATGAAGGTGGCGAGGGGTCGGATTTCTGGGCGTTTGAATCCTCCTCCTACTACCTGGGCAGTTCGCCGTTATTCCTCACGGACCTGTTGCAGCGCTGGGCACCGGACCTTGATCAGAGCAGAGGCGTGATCTTCGCCGTGCCGGACCGCGATCTCCTCATCGCCCGGCCTGTCACCACCGGTGAGAACCTCATGAACGGCATCACCTCCATGGTGCGCATCGCCATGCGTTTCGGTCTGGGCAACCCCACCTCGATCAGCCCCCGGCTGCACCTGCTGTACGACAACCAGATCAACACCTTCACCGACTACCGGATCATCGAACCCACCGAGGATGAGGAATGGGCGGTCCCCACCGCCGATACCCCTCAGCCGGGGTCCATCGGCATCGAGGTCCGCCCGGATGCCTACCTCATGGAGATGCTGCAGCAGGACGGATTCGGGGACAGTTTCGATGATTTCGGCCCCCGTGACCTGGGGCCCGACGATTTCAGGTACTAAGTCGTTAGTCTGTTATCAGGTGAGTTATGAACTCCGTGTACGGAAGGTCAGCTGACTGAAGCATTTCCGCTGGGGTGCTTTGCTATCGTTCAAGATGTGCGGAATTAGCGATTTCTCCGGCGAGACCGGCATCAGCGACGGAACAGTCGTATGAGAAAGCTGAAGAAACCACCCGAGGACGATGGGTTCTTTCGATAGGGGGGAGTTCTGTAGTGAGTTCTGACGGATGACCCGTTTCGTTGGTGACCACGAACGAATACCCGCTTCTTGCCTGATTTTGTCTGCGCCATAATCCACTCCGCACCGATTCCTTATGAGACCTGCTATTAAGTTAAATGCTACCGGCCTCGGGGGAGTGAAGTAGGGGCTTTACGTGGTGTTTTCGGAATCTCGGGGAGTGGGAAATTATTGATGGGTCTACGGGCACATAAAAAGGGGCAGGGCACCGAAGTGCCCTGCCCCTTATCTAGTTGCTAAACGGGTGTTTAGAACTTCTGCTTGCGGTCGGTGTTGGCCATCGCGAGAACGTCCAGACGCTTGTCCAGCTCTTCCTCGGTCAGCTTCTCACCGTCGACAAAGCCCATGTCGATGACGGTCTGGCGGATGGTCTTGCCCTCTGCCAGCGCAGCCTTGGCGACCTTCGCGGCGGCTTCGTAGCCGATGGCGGAGTTCAGCGGGGTGACAATGGACGGGGAGGACTCGGCCAGCTGCTTCATGTGCTCCTCGTTGGGAACAATGCCATCAACCAGGCGGGTGGCGAACACGCGTGCGGTGTTGGCCAGCAGGCGGGCGGACTCGAGGACGTTGCGTGCCATCACGGGGATGAACACGTTGAGCTCGAACTGGCCCTGGGTGCCGGCGAAGGCAACAGCGGCGTCGTTGCCGATGACCTGGGCGGAGACCTGGGTGGCGGTCTCGCACAGGACGGGGTTGACCTTGCCCGGCATGATGGAGGAACCTGGCTGCAGGTCGGGCAGCTGGATCTCGCCGAGGCCGGTCAGCGGGCCGGAGCCCATGAGGCGGATGTCGTTGGCGATCTTGTAGAAGGAGACGGCGACAACGCGCATCGCGCCGGAGAACTCGACGAGGGCGTCGCGGTTGGCCTGTGCCTCGAAGTGGTTGGCTGCTTCCTGCAGCTCCTTGACGCCGGTGTACTCGACGAGGACGTCAACGACCTTAGCGCCGAAGTCAGCGGAGGTGTTGATGCCGGTGCCGGCGGCGGTGCCACCGATGGCCAGCTCGCCCAGGCGTGGCAGGGTGGCTTCGATGCGCTCGATGCCGAGCTGGATCTGGCGGGCGTAGCCACCGAACTCCTGGCCCAGGGTGACCGGGACGGCATCCATGAGGTGGGTGCGGCCGGACTTGACCACGGAATCCCACTCGGTGGCCTTCTTGGCCAGGGACTCGTGCAGCACCTTCAGGCCCGGGATCAGGTCATTGACAGCAGCTTCGGTGGCGGCGACGTGGGTCGCGGTGGGGAAGGTGTCATTGGAAGACTGACCCATGTTGACGTGGTCATTGGGGTGGATCTCGGTGCCCTTGGCCTTCGCGATGGATGCGATGACCTCGTTGGTGTTCATGTTGGAGGAGGTGCCGGAGCCGGTCTGGAAGACATCGATCGGGAACTCGGCGTCGTGCTCGCCGGTGGCGATCTCCTTGCCTGCTGCGATGATGGCGTCAGCCTTGTCAGGATCCAGTGCACCGGAGTCCTTGTTCACCTGCGCGCAGGCTGCCTTCAGCAGGCCCATCGCGCGGATCTGTGCGGATTCCAGACCACGACCGGAGATGGGGAAGTTCTCAACGGCGCGCTGGGTCTGTGCCTGCCACAGTGCCTTTGCCGGGACCTTCACTTCACCCATGGTGTCGTGCTCAATGCGGAATTCCTGCTCGGTCATGAAATCACTCATTTCTAACGTGGAGTCAAATACGGCTGGAGCCAATCCTACCTGGCGAGAAGGTGATTCTCACCGGCATGTCCCGTGAATGTGGGCTGGATCCATAATAATTATGACCGAATCACCCAGGGGGTACGGGTAAGGGGGTGTTTCCAACCGGGGATCACCGTGGGCAGTGCCTGCTCCATGGGGTAAAGGGCACCGGTTAATATCAATGGAGCATGCCTGTAGGGCCCAAGGAGAGAACCATGAGCGACGACCTCAGCACCCATGAGACCAATGATTCGTCGACGGCACACGATGAGGTGTTCCGGGAGAATCTGAGAAATCTGCTGATGCGCAACCTCGGCGTGGATGACCGGGAGGATTCCCTGGTTGCTCAGATTGCCGGTGATGTGGGCCTCCGGATCATCGAAGGTGACTTATTGCCCGGCGATGAGGTCAACTCTGTGGACCTGGCCAAACAGTTCGGTACCAGCCGCACCCCCGTGCGTGAGGCCCTGCTCGTGTTGGAGAAACACCGCATGGTTGAGGTGCCGGCGCGTCGACGCCCACGGGTTGCGGATTTCCTGGAGGTACCGGTCCGTGATCTGTACCATGCCCGTGCGCTGCTCACCGGTTTCATGGCGGAGTCCGTGTGTATCAACTGGCAGGGCAATCAGCTCGAGCCGATGCGGGCGCAGGTGGAGAAGATGCGTCTGGCCTTTGAGGCCGGGGACGTCAACGCGTTCTTCTGGGCCACTATCTCCTTCGGCGAGGGCGCGACGGAGATCTCCAACAATGGCATCATCGCAGGTTTTGTTGATTCCATCGGGATGTCCAGCCTGCGCCTGCGCCGCAGGTCGATGACGCTACCCGGGCGCATGGAGGAATCCTTCCGCGATCACCAGCGCCTGCTCACCGCCTTCGAGCGCCGTGACCGTCAGCTGGCCCGCGCGCTGGCCATGGGCATCATCCGCGATGCCTACCTGGCGCTGACCAACGGCAATCCGCAGAACTGGCAGATCAGCTGACCGCTTGTCGACGAAAAAACGGACGCCACTAATCCACCGTCGCTTCACATCGTGGTGCCACGACCACGCCGGTGGGAAGGTCTCCTCACCGCGGGGATTGCGTTCTAATTTGATGGGGTTGCCCAGAGCTTTGACGGCGGTTCCCTGCGGATTGGATAGGGCCAGGTCAAGGGTGTTGACCATGCTGACCGGAAGGCCGGCTCGATGATGGCCCCCAGTGCCTCCTTGTTCCACAGACGGTCACCATTGCGGATGAACCGTGGATCCTCGATCAACTCAGGGGAGCCGAGGACCTGTGCCATGGCCGCTGCCCTGGTAGGGGAGTATGGCCACGAGGTAGTCGAGCATGGAGATTCGGACACGCTTGCCCGGTACATCAGCCGGGGACGCATCAGCCAGGGACTCGAGGAGATCCTTGCACAGCAACCGGTAGTTGTCGTGGTTTCAGGAAACGTGGAATCAACGGGTAGATACCCTGACCTTCCAGCTCCGTCGAGATCTCCGGGTGGTTAAAAGACCACTCGGTGGCTGCTGCTGCGTTATCGAACAGACCAACGACAGGGCGCTCGTCACCGCCGTAACCGAGCCGGCCCGGCTCCTCCGGGGCTTGGATGTCCACACTAAAAGTCGGTGAGTGGACAGATTGCCCCTTGTTTTTACTCTTCGTCATCATTCCAGTGCTGCACATGGTGGCGGTGCTGCAAAAACAACAACCCACCCCGGTGAGAGATCCCGGGATGGGTTGTCAGAAAAACTGGGCGAGGGCAGCAAATAGTAGCCGCCCCGAACTTGAGGCTTAAGGAGCCACGCTGTAATCAATCACTGAGTATTCCTGCAGCTTGGCAAGCTGGTGGACGGACTCGATGTGGCGAATGGTGCCGGACTTGGAACGCATGACCAGGGAGCGGGTGGTGGCACCATTGGCGCGGTAGGAAACGCCACGGAGCATGTCACCGTTGGTCACACCGGTTGCCACGAAGTAGCAGTTGTCGGAGGACACCAGGTCATTGGTGTGCAGAACCTTGTCCAGTTCGAGACCGGCTTCATGTGCCTTCTTACGCTCGAAGTCATTCATCGGAGCCAGGATGCCCTGGATCTCTCCACCCATGCACTTCATGGCGCAGGCGGTGATGATGCCCTCCGGGGTGCCACCGGTGCCCATCATCATGTCAACGGAGTTGGAATCCTGCGCTGCGGCGACAGCACCTGCGACGTCACCGTCAGAGATCAGACGCACCTTGGCGCCCGCGCGACGGATATCAGCGATGAGTTCGATGTGTCGGGGGCGGTCGAGGACGATGACGGTGACATCGGAGGCGTTGATGCCCTTGGCCTTGGCCACGGCGTTGATGTTGTGCGCGACAGGCGCTTCAATGTCGACCTTGCCTGCGGCTTCGCGGCCCACAGCCAGCTTCTTCATGTAGAAGACTGCAGATGGGTCATACATGGAGCCACGCTCAGAAGCGGCGAGGACGGAGATGGCGTTGGGGCGACCTTCAGCCATGAGGGTGGTGCCATCAACCGGGTCAACGGCGATATCAACCTCGGCGCCGAATCCGGTGCCGACCTCTTCGCCGTTGTAGAGCATCGGGGCTTCGTCCTTTTCGCCTTCACCGATGACAACGACACCCTTCATGGTGACCGAGTTGATGAGCTTGCGCATGGCGTCCACTGCGGCACCGTCGCCCTCATTCTTCATTCCGCGTCCAACCCAACGTCCGGATGCCAGCGCTGCGGCTTCCGTAACGCGTACCAGTTCCATGGCCAGGTTACGATCCGGTTGTTCGGGGTGCAGTGCGTTCATGTGTGTGGCCTCCTGAGGGCGCTGAAGTTGCCTGCCTCGACTGGGTGGTATCGGCGCTGGTGCGCGATAGGTTGCCGGTTGAAGCGTGGTTCTAAACTAAATTTTCAACAAGACTGTAGCAAGATTCCGAAGCGATTCCTGCTAAATATTGGCACAGGTCAGTTACCGTGAGGGCTGACCCGACGCTTCCCTCATTCTTGCACCTTTCTTCGCTTCCGTTTGGTTTTACCGCACCCGAAAGAGGGGGAGGGGTAATTTTCATGCCATACTATGCGGGTGGCTGATAATCGACCGAGAATTTTCCAAGGAAGCAGGGACATCATTTTGTCCCTCATTGTCACAGGCATCGTCATGGTCGGTGCAGTGGGCTTCACCGGTATGTGTTCCTTTAATCCCGGGGCGCCGGAACAGGGACAGATTCCTCAGGTTGATGCCTCAACATTTATTTCTATGGAAGCCCGGGGCATGGAGTTCGCCGTGCGTGAGCCTGAGACCCCGGAAGGTTGGGTGACCAACTCCGCGAGGCGCGCCAGAGTCGATGACACCCCAGCACCCGTGATCGGTTATATCACCCGGGACACCGGCTACCTGCAGATGACCCAGACCGGTGAAGCTGTCCAGGATGCTGTTGAAGGTTATGACGGCAGATGGCGGGATTTCTCCGAGTCCTTTGAGCTCGACGGCGAAACCGTGGAGATCTTCACCTCCGAAGCCAGTGACGTCCGGGATCTGCGCGTTGTTGATCTGGGTGACGCACGGGTCATGGTTTCCGGCGCTGCAACTGATGAGGAGTTCGACGAACTGCTCTCCGCAATTATCGCCGCAGAGCCGATCCCGTCGGAGTAACTGAAGAGAAATTGAAGAGCAACTGAAGCATGTCCACATCGGACGGCCAGACCCCCTCGCACCTGAACTGCACCCATCAGGCGTGCTAGGGGGTCGACAACTTTTCTGAAGCCTGCAGGTCAAAGCAGTCAGATCAGCCCGTCCACTGATAGCAATACTTTCAGCTTCTACTCTCCCGAGTTGTTCAGCGCCTGCTCCACGCGCTTGGACGCACCGGCGAGATGTTCCTCGCAGCGCTTCGCCAGTGCCTCGCCACGTTCCCAGTACTTCAGGGATTCATCCAGCCCCATCTGGCCCAGCTCAAGGATCTTCACTATTTCCACCAGTTCATCGCGTGCCTGCTCGTAGGACAGGGAATCAACGGGCTCGAAGTCATAATTGCCGGCACCGGATCCGATCACATCGGGATTGGTCATTACTTCAGTTCTCCTCATTAGTTAAAGCTCATCAGTTAAATCTCAATGGTTAAAAACAGTCAGAAAATGCTGACGGAAGAGCTCAATGACTCAGCTTTAGTCAGACTTCTGCGCACCCATGGCCGCAGCAGTGATCGAGCCATCTGCGACGCGGATACGCAGCTGGCTGCCCGGTGGGGATTGTTCGATGGTGGTGACCACTTCGGGTGGTGTCCCGTCACGGGGAACCACCTGGACCACGGAATATCCCCGTGCGAGTGTCGCGGAGGGGCCGAGGGCGGACACCTGCGCGCGCAGAGAAGCCACCATGGATTGCTCCGAAACCAGCAGGTGATTGATATCGCGGCGCAGTAGTGCCACAGCACGCTCCACCTCCTCACGCCGACGCACGATCGGGGTCATCGGATCAGCCAGGACAGGCCGGGTTCGGATAGAAGCCAGCGCCTGCTGCTCGCGTGCCACCCAGCCGCGTAGGGCAGCGGCACTGCGATCGCGCAGCTGACGGATGAGCAGACGTTCCTCATTCACATCCGGCACCACACGTTTGGCGGCGTCGGTGGGGGTCGCGGCACGGAGATCGGCCACGTTGTCCAGGATGGGTGTGTCCGGTTCATGGCCGATCGCGGAGACCACCGGGGTCTGCGCCGCGGCCACCGCCCGCTGGAGTGCCTCCTCGGAGAAGGGGAGTAGGTCCTCCACAGAACCGCCACCGCGGGCGATGATGATCACGTCTACCGATGGGTCCTGATCCAGTTCCCCCAATGCAGTGACAATTTCCGGCACAGCGGAAGCGCCCTGCACAGCGGTGTTGATCACCTTGAACTGCACCTCGGGCCAGCGGTCGCGGGCGACACTGAGCACGTCATGTTCCGCAGCCGATCCACGGCCGGTGATCAACCCCACGCATTTCGGCAGGAACGGAAGGGGCTTCTTTCGGGAAGGGTCGAACAGTCCCTCCGCCGCAAGTTGTTTCCTGAGTTCTTCAATGCGTGCGAGCAGCTGACCGATACCCACAGGGCGGATATCAGTCACCCACAGTGAGAAGGTTCCCCGTCCGGCATAAAAAGCAGGCTTGCCATAAACGATGACGCGGTCACCGTCTTTGAGCGGGGTGGGGCGGTTCCGGATGATCTCGGTGGGACAGGTCAGTTGGACCGAGACCTCCTGCTCCACATCGCGCAGGGTCAGGTAGGACAGCTTCCAGTTCGGTTTGACGTTGATCTGGGCGAGCTGTCCCTCCACCCAGAGATGACCGAGTCTCTCCACCCAGTTCTTGACCTGGGTGTTGACTTCACGAACCGGCCAGGGGGTATCCGGCGTTGATTTCGCAGACGGCACAGGCGTGTGACCCTCCTTATTCCAGTGGCCTCAAGTGAATTTCACCCCAGTAATCATGGTTAAATGCATCTGAAACCACGGTCACCGGGGATGACCAGCTTCCTAGTCTAGGTGTTTCGGCAAAGGTTGGATACGCTGGGAGCCATGAGCTCACCTGTTACCAGCCAAAGCATCCAAACTGGAAAGAAGATCCTGCTTGCAGCCCCTCGCGGATACTGCGCCGGAGTAGACCGCGCAGTAGAAACCGTGGAGCGTGCACTGGAGGAATACGGCGCCCCCGTGTACGTGCGCAAGGAGATCGTGCACAACCGTTATGTCGTGGATACCCTCGCCGAGAAGGGTGCCATCTTTGTTGAAGAGGCTTCGGAAGCTCCGGATGGGGCACACATGGTGTTCTCCGCCCACGGCGTCAGCCCGGCGGTCCATGAGGAGGCCGCCGTCAAGAACCTCAAGACCATTGATGCTGCCTGCCCGCTGGTGACCAAGGTCCACAACGAGGTCCGTCGTTTTGATAAGCAGGGTTTCCATATTCTCTTTGTCGGCCATGAGGGCCACGAGGAGGTGGAGGGCACCATGGGGCACTCCATCGAGAAGACCCACCTGGTGGACGGGATCGAGAGCATTCCCCACCTTCCTGAGTTCCTCGCTGATGAGCCGAACCTCATCTGGCTGTCACAGACCACCCTGTCGGTGGATGAGACCATGGAGATCGTCCGCGAGCTCAAGCGCGTCTACCCACAGCTGCAGGACCCGCCATCCGATGACATCTGTTATGCAACCCAGAACCGTCAGGTAGCGGTCAAGGCTATTGCTGAACGCTGCGATCTCATGATCGTGGTCGGCTCCACCAACTCCTCCAACTCGGTCCGCCTGGTCGAGGTGGCCCTGCAGGCCGGTGCCAAGAGCGCCTACCTGGTTGATTACGCCCACCAGATCGATGATGCCTGGTTTGAAGGTGTAGAGACCATCGGTATCTCCTCCGGAGCATCCGTTCCAGAGATCCTTGTGCAGGGTGTCATCGAGCGCCTCGCCGGCTACGGCTATGACGACGTGGAAGAGGTCACCTCCGCCGCTGAGAAGATCGTCTTCGCCCTGCCCCGTGTGCTGCGTCCAGCCAAGTAACCAGAGCTGAGAAAAGCCCAACCTTTCATAAGGTTGGGCTTTTTCTAGCTGTACAGGTCATCGTCCACAGAGCGGCGCCTGCGCGCCGGGGGAGCTTGTCGACGCTCCGACGGGGGCGGGGGTCCAGCTGGTCCCGGGGTGAAATCCCCAGGATTGGGCGCCTGCTGGCGCCGCTCCCGGCTGCGCCGGATCAACTCATCAACGGTGACCTGACCGTCGCCCGTTGTTTCCTGCATCCTCCGGGATCGCACCCTGGATGACTGCTCGCGGGCACGGCTCGCTACCGTTGCGTTGGCCACGTCAGCTTCGCGCTGGGCGCGCCGGGCCTGCTCACCGCTGACCTGTTGGTGTTGGTGGTTGCGTCGCAGCAATCTGATCCGGACGATGCCAATGACGGCACACAGCACAGTCACCATGACCAGTGTGGGGAACATCTGCGCCAGCGGGTAGATGGCCGTGAGAATCGCGGTGGTGGAGAGACCCTGACCGCCGGCAATACCCTGTTGGGAGACAAACCAGGCGGTCATCGGGGTGAGGATGCCAAACAGCAGGGGAATGGATGCCACCGTCAGGAACAGTCCCCGGGCTTCCACCAGAAGTGCGATCGCGAGACTGCCGATGATGAAGATCAGCTGATAGGGCAGGCCCAGATTACCGAGCAGCAGGCTCAGCAACAGGCCGGTTATCAGGGACGCCAGGACGACAGAAGGGCCCGACCACGTGGGCAGACCCACGAACTGGGCCTGCTGGGCTGGTCTGGAACTTCTCCTCGGCGATGCTGATCCATGTGACACGTGTGATCACTTTACCGGTATCGGGTGGAAAACTGGACTTCACCGCCCGGTTTGCTCCGATCGGGTCCCCTATTCCTCGGGGAATACAGGGCTCATTTACGACGCCGCACAAGTTCAAACGCCCGTGAGGTGATCTTCCGTCCCTGTGAGAAGCGTTTCTTCAACATCGCCCGCCGGATCTCATTGGGGTCCTCCACCACAGGGACCTCGCGAACCCTGGCCAGGACGGTTTCTTCAGGCTTCTGTTCGGGCAGTGCACTGCGGTAATAATTGCGGCGCAGCTGTACACCGTTGTCTGCCGCATGCCGGGCGGCGTAGACCCCATAGGGGCTGATGTACGTGATATCTTCGGGTGCTTTCTCCCCGGCCCGCAGTGAGGTGAGGTCCTGGAAATAGCGGAAGGCCACGGCAATCATCGCAGCGACGGGAACCGCCAGGAACGCACCGATGATGCCGAATAGTGTGCCGCCGACTGTCACCGACAGCAGCACCATGACCGGGTGAATGTTCATCGCCTTCGACTGCAGCATCGGGGACAGGATATTGCCCTCGAGCTGTTGGACCGCCACCACGATGATGAGCACGATGACCGCCTCGGTGAATCCGAGTGACACCAGTGCGATGAGCACGGCCAGGGCTCCTGCGGTGAAGGCACCGACGATGGGGATGAAGCCCGCGACGAAGGTGATCACCGACAGTGCGAAGGCCATCGGCACACCCACTATCACCAGACCGATGCCGATGAACACGGCATCCACCGCTGAGACGATCGCCTGCGCGCGGATGAATCCCGCCAGTGTGGTCCACGCGCGGGTGAGCAGCTCTGTCAGATGCCAACCGGCCGTTTCACCCACCGCCTGACGTGCCCAGGGGAGGAAACGGTCACCGTCCTTGAGGAAGAAGAAGGTGAGCACCAGGACCACGCCGAGGGTGATGATCACGCTGGTGGCCATGCCCAGGCCGGAGAAGATCTCGCCGGCGATGGTGCCAGCCTGATTCTGTAGCCACCCTGCTACCTCGTTGAAGAAGTTGGCCAGATCATCGGAGTTCAGGTTGAAAGGTTCACCCTGCAACCACAACTGCACGCTGAGGATGCCATCAAATACCTGGTAATAAAGGGTCTGTGATTGCCGTGCAATGCTCGGCGCGATCAACCAGAATACCCCGGCGATCGCGGCGAAGAAGATGATGATGGTGGTTGCGGCTGCAGCCGCTGGTGGGAATTTCAGTTTCCGCAACCACATGTTCGGAGCGGATAACACCGTGCACACGATCAGCGCCAGGATCACCGGCAGCACACCACGCCAGAGTTGCCCCAGAATCAGCCAACCCACATAACCGGCGACGATGATGAGCAGCAGTCGCAGGCACCACATGGCCACCTGTCGGAGACTGTCGCCGATGACCACGGAGCGGTCTATGCGGGCCGGTTGATCCTCCGGATCGGATGCGGACACAGACGAAGGAGCCTCGTCGGTGTCGTGATCAACAAAGGCCTCGAGTTGTTCTGGAAAATCATCCATCCTTGCCACGGTTTCCCATTGTGCCCCTAAACGGGGCCATAAGCATGCAACACCCCCACCAAGCGCTTATCGACGCCCGCGAGGTGGTGCGGTGGTTAAGCGGTTGCGGTGCGGTCCAGCTCCTGCTCGATGAGGACGGTGTCAGTGGCATGTGGGGAGGTGCCGAAGGAACCGGTGCGCTCATCGGGCTCGCGGCGCAGCGCCAGGGCGCTGAAGACCAGTCCGCCCCAGATAACGACGATGAACAGGGTCATCATGATGATGGCTGTGGTGCTCATGGTGCTTACTTTCCTTCCGGAGTGGTGTTGATGACGATCGGCACCGTGCGGGCGCCCTCGGATGCCTCAAACGGTTCGAATGGTGCGGTGGAGGTCCACCGGCGTGGGCGGTGGAGTGAGCGGCGGAACTCCGGCAGAACACCGAAATCTGAACCGGGAGGCCCGTCCAGGCTCAGGTGGCCAGGCCACGGAATCATCGGTGCGACGATGGCCACGACGATGATGATGCCCAGCACCGCCCAACCGAAGAGGGCCACCTGAAGTTCGCTGTAGCCGCCATAAGGCTCCTGGACCAGTGAGATCAGTTCCTGGAAAAGGGTGAAACCCAGAACCAGGGTGGTGATGTTGACCACGCAGACACGCCAGACGGTGTTGACACGGAAGGAGGACACCGTGTTCAGGTGCATGGAGAACTCGTCGATGCGACGCAGCACCCAGTCGACCACAACCACCACGATCAAGGCGATGGCGACGATGCCCACGTTATTGGTGAATTTATCCATGATGTCCAGGGAAGCCAGTCCGGAGGTGGTGGAGAACAGGCCCAGGGACAGCACGGCCATGACCACACCTACGCTGATCGCCGCGGTCTTGCGCTTGAGATCCAACTTGTCCTTCACTGCAGAGACAACAACCTCCAGCAGCGAGAACAGGGAGGTGAACCCGGCGATGAACAGCGAGGCGAAGAACAGGAAACCGAAGAGGCCACCCAGTGGCATCTGGTTGATGATGGCAGGGAAGGCCACGAAGGCCAGACCGATGCCCGAGGTGGCCACCTCATCCACCGCCACGTTGGACTGCACAGCCATGAAGCCGAGGGCTGCGAAGACACCGATGCCGGCCAGTACCTCGAAGGAGGAGTTGGCAAAACCTGTGACCAGACCGGTTCCGGTGAGGTTGGTGCGGGGCTTCAGGTATGAGGAGTAGGTGAGCATGATGCCGAAACCGACGGACAGTGAGAAGAAGATCTGGCCATAGGCCGCCACCCACACGGTCGGGTTCTGCAGCGCGGCCCAGTCAGGGGTGAAGAGGGCATCGAGGCCGACCTCAGCGCCCGGCAGGAATACTGCGCGGATACAGACGATGAAGAAGATGACCACCAGGATCGGCATGAAGATCATCGACACCTTGCCGATGCCCTTGTCCACGCCCACCGCCAGAACAGCGATGGCCAGCACCCACACGATGAACAGCGCGATGGCGATCTGCGGGACGATATCCAGGGAGAAGGCAGATTCGGCGTCGAACTGCAGGAACTCACTGAAGAAGTAGGTGTCCGGGTCATCACCCCAGGCCTGGTTCAGTGATTTGAACGCATAAAGTCCGGCCCAGGCGATGATCGCCGCGTAGTAGATGGTGATGAAGAAGGCGATACCCACCTGGATCCAACCGAGGGATTCAGAGCGCTTTTTAAAACGTCGAAAAGCAAGCGGCGCACTGCCGCGGTACCGGTGGCCGAACGCAAAGTCCAGGAACAGCAGCGGGATGCCGGCGGTCAGCAGCGCAATCATATAGGGGATGAGGAAGGCGCCACCACCGTTGTCGTAGGCAACGTAGGGGAATCGCCAGATATTGCCGAGGCCAACGGCCGAACCGATGGCGGCGAGCATGAAGACATAACGGGAGGAAAAAACTTCACGGCGCTGAGGGCCGGTTTTGGATGGCGAAGACATCGTTGACGCTCCATTGATCAAGGAGAAACACGGGGGAGTGGTCGCCAGGACTGAACCACGGGGGTAGATGTGGTCGCTCTGAAACCGAAGAACGGATGTGCGATGAAATTACCATAGGAAAGTGACCTGGACTACACGCCCTCCCCTGTTAGCTGCGATCCCCGCGCCGGGGTTAGTCAGAGGCCTTCTACCTGCTTGGGGGCAAGACTTGATAGGATGACTGCCCGTGAGCCTTACTCTTGGAATTGTCGGCCTGCCCAATGTTGGCAAGTCCACGCTTTTTAATGCCCTGACCCGTAATGATGTGCTGGCTGCGAACTATCCGTTCGCCACCATCGAACCGAATATCGGCCTGGTTGAGCTGCCGGATGACCGCCTGCCACGCCTGGCTGAGATCTTCGGCTCCGAGCGCATCCTGCCCGCCACCGTGTCCTTCGTGGACATCGCCGGCATCGTCAAGGGTGCCTCCGAGGGCGAGGGCATGGGCAACGCCTTCCTGGCTAATATCCGCGAGGCGGACGCCATCTGCCAGGTGGTCCGCGCCTTCAGCGATGACAATGTCATCCACGTCGACGGCCGTGTCGACCCCTCCGCTGATATCTCGGTGATCAACACCGAGCTGATTCTGGCTGACCTGCAGACCATCGAAAAGGCCATCCCACGCCTGGAGAAGGAATCCCGCAAGGACAAGTCCCTCGTGGACACCCTCAACGAGGTGAAGAAGGCACAGGCCGTCCTCGAAGATGACCGCACGCTCTTCTCCGCCGACAAGACCGGTGAAGTCGACCTTGCCCTGATCCGCGATCTGCACCTCATGACCGCCAAGCCGTTCCTCTACGTCTTCAACTCCGATGAAGAGGTGCTTACCGACGACGCCAAGAAGGACGAACTCCGCGCCCTCGTCGCACCAGCTGACTGCGTGTTCCTGGATGCCCAGACCGAAACCGAATTGCTGGAACTGGACGATGACGAAGCCGCTGAGCTTCTCGAATCCGTCGGCCAGACCGAACCGGGCCTGCACTCCCTGGCACGCGCCGGCTTTGAAACCCTCGGCCTGCAGACCTACCTCACCGCAGGCCCGAAGGAAACCCGCGCCTGGACCATCCGTAAGGGCGACACCGCCCCCCAGGCTGCCGGCGTCATCCACTCCGACTTCGAACGTGGCTTCATCAAGGCCGAAATCGTCTCCTTCGACGACCTGGAATCCGCAGGCTCCATGGCAGAAGCCAAGGCCCAGGGCAAGGTCCGCCAGGAAGGCAAGGACTACGTCATGGCCGACGGCGACGTGGTGGACTTCAAGTTCAACGTTTAACCCGGTTCTCCGGTGCTCGATCCTGGTTCAAATCTTTAAAGTATTAGGCTGGCTAGACAAGGAAGCAGAATGATTCCGTCTACACCCGATACAGGAGTTTTGAGCCATGAGTTTCACAGTTTATCTTTCCGGCGAAATCCACACCGATTGGCGGGAACAAATCCAACGTGGCGCCGAGGCCGCCGGGCTGGATGTGGTGTTCACCGCACCGGTGACAGACCACCCTGCGAGCGACGCAGCCGGCGACCATCTGGGCGAAAATGATAACCAGTTCTGGCGTGATCACCAGTCCGCCAAGGTCAATGCGATTCGCACCCGCACCCTGATCGAGCAGAGCGACCTGGTGGTGGTGCGTTTCGGCGACAAGTACAAGCAGTGGAACGCCGCCTTCGATGCTGGCTACTGTGCCGCGCTGGGCAAGCCCTATGTGACGCTCCACGATGCAGAGATCATCCATCCACTCAAGGAAGTTGACGCCGAAGCTCAGGCCTGGTGCACGACAACCGACCAGGTGGTGGAGACCCTCAAGTACGTACTCAAAGCGTGAGTGACTCCGAAATCCTCGTGATGCTCGCATCCGAGGCAACCGCTGCCGAACGCTCCTTATATGAACTTCTGGTGCGCCGTCGTTCAGCTTCCGCTAAAGAGTTGGCCGAAATAGACACGGCGATTGAACAGGTCCGGGATCTTAAGAAAGATATTTCTGAGCAGGCTGCAACAATTACAGCGCGCCAGATCGAGGAACGACTCCAGCAGGCACGGGACTCAGCTGATCCGGATGGGCCTCGGTTGGATCTGGACAACTTTGTGCGTGCCCTGGACCAGGGACTCGGTTGGCGCCGGGACGAGAGCTCTTATATTGAAGACGGCATTCGAAAGCTTCCGACCTTCAGCATTGTCGCTGCCTGGGATGATGGTTCATTCATCCATTTCGTGCTTCACGTTGTGGCAGGAGCCCAGGATGGATACCTGGGTTATTGCTATGAAGATGACCCTTCCAGATGGTCTTGGCGGGTAGCTGATGTGGAGATGCAGGAAGTGAGTGTGCTCAGCGACATGTGGTTCTATGGTGAGAACCTCGTGCCGAAAATCGTCGGCGCAGAAGCGGACGAAATTCGCTGGCAGGTTCCAGTTCCCGACAAGTATCTCCCGCCGAGTGTGGAAGAGCTTCGTTCGGTGGATCTGGGGAAGTCGACATGGATTAGCCCCGTCTATTTCCAGGAATCCTAGAAGACTGTCCCGAACGCGCAGTTTGTTAACGCTGCGCTGTGGACTTTAAGTTAAACCATTATGTCTGTTGGCACACTGTGTCAGTCCACAGCATGACGCCGTCCGCTTCCCGGCCTGAAACGTCGGTGAAGCCTTCGCTGGCGTAGAGCTGTCGAGCGGGATTGCCAGACTCAACCGACAGGCTAACAGCAGAGAGTTTTCTCTTTCGAGCTCCGAGAATGGCGGCGCGTAAGAGCATGCGTCCAAACCCACTGCCACGCTCGGTGTCACGCACCCAGATGCTGAGCTCCGGGGTCTCCTCATTCACAAAGCCATAACCTGGGTCGGTAGCTGGATGGAATTGGAGCCACACGACCCCGGCTAGCGAAGAACCACGCTCTGCCACCAACCCGAAATCCCCATGTTCTGGATGCAATCGTGTGTAGCGGAAAAACTCCGGGCTATCAGTTATATCTTCTCGGGTGAGTCTTTCTCCGCACCAGTTCAGGTTGCCAAGCGTTGCCTCCACGAGGAGGTCGTGGTTCTGCACTTCCAGGCTCCGTATCGCGATGCGTTCCATAGCTCAACGGTACTCAGGGTTGTTCCTGATCCAGGCAACTCTGGGGGTTGAGTTCTGCGCGCTTCGACGTTAGGGAGACCGGTTCATAGTCAGTGGGTGATCGATGAGAGTTCGATCCTCAGCTAGCCTGGTTGAGGACAATGATCAGAGATCCCGAGGAGGATACTGTGGAATTAAGCATGGATAAAGGCAATCAGTTCGTCAAAGAGACCCAGTCCCCAGAAGGTGCAGCAGCCTGGAAGCAACAGCTGGATGAATTCGCCCCGGGCGCGTCTGACTGGGTGGTTGGCGCGGTGTTCGGCGGAACTTATCAGCGGGATGGCCTGGAACTGCGGGACCGCCAGATGCTCAACATGGCTGCCTTGGCTGCCATGGGTGGAACTGAGCCGCAGTTGACAGGACATATCAAGACTGCGGTGGAGTCGGCCGGGATGAGCAAGGAAGAAGTCGCCGAATGCTTCGTCCACCTCATGCCTTATATCGGCGTACCGAAGACTCTCGCTGCCATGCGGTGCATGAAAGCGGCATTCGAGGACTGAACAATCGGGATTGGAAGGCTCCGGTGAGGATCAGAGAGCTGAGCCTTCCTCCGACGTTCTGGAAAATTGTTGATTCATTTTGCGCGATGAGGAAACGGTGGAAACACAGGTCATGACTTCGCCCGAGAACATCCTGCTTCACCTTCGGGATGAACAGGAACAGCAGATTCGTGACATATTCTCGCTCCTCGAAGCGCGGGGATTTCCTGCACAGCAGCAGACGCCTCACATCACTATTACGTTTTCACAGGCCATGCCCGCCGATGTGGTTCAGCATGCCACTGAACTGCTTCCACCCGTGATACCTGCCCGCTTTCAGAGAATGGGCACCGTTGTATTCGGAACGAAGCGTAAGCAGACTGTTGCGTGGCTACTGGAAACCTCGGATGAGTTGGAGATTGCTGCCCGTCGTATCAGTGCGCTCAACCCAGATGGTCGGGGTCCCCGCTGGATTCCACATTTGACGATGGGGTTAAGGCTGCCACGTGAGATTGTCCCAGACTATATCCAAGCCCTGGATGCGGTGACGTCTCCCCATCTCAAGGAACTTACGGCTGTGCGAGCAGTTTTCTGGAGACCAGGGGTGCAGAAACTCACTGTCTTGGCCTGAAGGCTTGAGCAGTATTGATCAGGTACTGGATCCCCGGACCGTGCTGTCTCATTCCTTCTTCTCCATGGCACCAGATTTGTGGTTGAGGCAGAAAAATTAAAAGGTCTGGTACTCACGCGAGCCTGCGAAAGCAAAGCTGCCTGGGGAGGTGTCCGGAAATTGAAAGAGCGATCTTCTGGAGGGCTCCATGCGGGGGAGTGGGGTTATTGAGTCAGCTACCCCCGAAGTATGGGTTTGGTCAGATTGGATGGCGCGCATCCATACATGTTCGGAAAGTGAACAAAGTTCACAAAAACCTGGGAAAACTCCCTGATGAGTGCCGGAAATGTAAAGATTCTTCTTTGCAGAATTCGCAAGCGATCCCTTCTTCACATCTTTGCTAATGGTGTGATTTGCATCGCTAGGGCCCTGTGACCTGCGTCAAATTGACGGCATGATTTTACTTGTATATTGTCACACACGTTCTTAACAACGTGGCTTGAGTCACTGATTCTCTAAGGTGGATCATGAATCCTTCTGCCCCTACCCCTGAAGAGTTCCTCGAAATGAGTGAATCTCAGGAGTTCGGCGAACTGCGCAGTACTTTCCGTAAGTTTGCCTTCCCCATCACCATCGCCTTCCTGGTGTGGTTCTTCTTCTACATCATCATCGCCACCTACGCGACGGACTTCGTGTCCACTCCCGTCTACGGCGTCATCAATATCGGCATGGTCCTCGGTCTCGCACAGTTCGTTACCGCAGGCCTGATTACTTGGGCGTACGTCCGTTTTGCTGATAAGAAACTAGATCCTGCAACAGCTGCCATCCGTGGCCAGCTGGAGGATCGCTCCCCAGTGGCGAACGCCCACCCTGAAGGACAGGTGAACTAAATGCACACCCTGGCAGCTGAGCAGGTTTCCACGGGAAACCCGATCCTCAACATCTCCATTTTCATTCTGTTCATCGTGGTCACCATGACCGTGGTGGTCCGGGCAACCCGCACCACCTCCCAGAAGGGCACCGACTTCTACACCGGTGGCGCATCCTTCTCCGGTACCCAGAACGGCCTCGCCATCTCTGGTGACTACCTCTCCGCCGCAGCCTTCCTCGGTGTGACCGGCGCCATCGCGCTGAATGGTTACGATGGCTTCCTCTACTCGGTCGCCTTCCTGATCGCCTTGCTCGTTGCGCTGGTTCTCGTTGCTGAACCACTCCGTAATACGGGTCGTTTCACCATGGCTGATGTGCTGTCCTTCCGCCTCAAGCAGAAGCCCGTTCGCCTGGCCGCCGCCATTTCCACCCTGGCAATCTCACTGTTCTACCTCATCGCTCAGATGGCCGGTGCCGGTGGACTTGTCGCCCTGTTGCTGGGCATCAACGGTGCTGCAGCCCAGGCTGTGGTTGTTGCCATCGTCGGTGTCCTGATGATCGTGTACGTCCTCGTCGGCGGCATGAAGGGCACCACCTACATCCAGATGATCAAGGCGGTTCTGCTCGTCGGTGGTTCCATCGTGATCACCCTCCTGACTTTCTTCGCAGTGAAGGGCGGATTCAATGCCGTCCTCGAGGCCGCAGTGCTGAACCACCCACAGGGTGACGCTATCCTCAGCCCGGGTCTGCAGTACGGTGCCAACGAGCTGACCAAGCTGGACTTCATCTCCCTGGGGGCCGCACTCGTTTTCGGTACCGCAGGTCTGCCACACGTGCTCATGCGCTTCTACACCGTGCCAACCGCCAAGGAAGCACGCGGCTCCATGACCTGGACCATCGCGATTGTTGCGCTCTTCTTCCTCATGACCGTGGTCATGGGTTACGGTGCAGCCGCACTCGTAGGTGCTGACCAGATCGCCAACGCCCCGGGTGGTGCGAACTCCGCAGTCCTCCTGCTGGCATCCCGTGTCGGTGGCACCATCTTCATGGCCATGATCTCTGCAGTTGCATTCGCCACCATCCTCGCTGTGGTCGCAGGTCTAGCCATCACCGCCTCAGCTTCTGTTGCTCACGATATCTACAACTCGGTGATCCGCGACGGCAAGGCAACTGAGGAGGAGCAGGTCCGGGTCTCCCGTATCACTGTGATCGTCATCGGCCTGCTGTCCATTGTTCTGGGTATCGGTGCGATGGGACAGAACATCGCCTTCCTGGTGGCACTCGCCTTCGGCATCGCAGCCGCAGCGAACCTGCCAACCATTCTGTACTCCCTGTACTGGAAGCGCTTCAACACCACCGGTGCACTGTTCTCCATCTACGGTGGTCTGCTGACCTCGGTCATCCTGATCATCTTCTCCCCGGCGGTGTCCGGTGCAGCAACCTCCATGTTGCCGAATGCCGACTTCGCATGGTTCCCGCTGACAAACCCGGCGATCATCGCGATCCCGACCGGTTTCCTCCTGGGCATCATCGGTACCTTCCTGGGCAAGCCTGACAACTTCCCACTCAAGCGCGCTGAGATGGAAGTCCGCTCCCTGACTGGAGTGGGCGTCGAAAAGCCTGTTGAGCACTAAGCAATAACCAGGCGCACGATAAGTAGAGGGCCTTCGGAGTTCATCAGAACTCCGAAGGCCCTCCCTTTGTTCTTGGCGTGCTGTGGTTTACGGGTCGGGGTAATCTCGACGTATGAAAGGTGACAGAGCAGCGTGGGAGCGTTTTCTTCCCGGTGTGGCAGCGCTGCGCCGCTATGAGCGTCCCTGGCTGCGCGGTGATGTTGTTGCTGGCGTGACCGTTGCTGCCTATCTGGTGCCCCAGGTGATGGCATATGCCGTTATCGCCGGACTGCCCGCAGTGGTTGGGCTCTGGGCGACGCTTGCACCGATGTTCATTTATTTCTTCCTGGGCACCTCACGGAAGCTGTCGATTGGGCCGGAATCCACCACAGCCCTGATGACCGCAGCCGGTGTTGGGGCCCTGGTCGGGGCTGCTGGCGGGCCGGATCGTTACGCTGAGGTAGCTGCTATCCTCGCCATCGCGGTTGGAATCGTCTGCATCATCGCTTTCATCGCGCGACTGGGTTTTCTCACCACACTGTTGTCCCGCCCCGTACTGATCGGGTATCTCATCGGTATCGCCCTGCTCATGATCGTGAGCCAGCTCGGGAAAGTGACCAAACTCAATACAGAAGGGGAGGATTCCTACGGGGAGATCAGGTCTTTTCTTTCCCAGCTCCCTCAAGTGCACCTGCCGACGGTGGTGCTGGCCGTTGCTGTTCTCATCTCCTTGTATGTGGCCACGTGGCTGCTCCCCAAATGGCCATCCGCACTCCTGGTCCTGCTGATCGCCGGTGCCGTTGTGGCCATCTTTAATCTGGAGCGTCTCGGGCTGGAGGTCATCGGTGAGGTACCCCGTGGCCTTCCTGAGCCACGGCTTCCAGACCTTGGGGATCTCGAGATCTGGTCGCTATTGCCGTTTGCAGTGGGGATCGCCATCGTCGGGTTTTCAGACAATATCCTCACCGGCAGAGCTTTCGCGTCCGGCAGGGGAGAGGTCATTGATTCGAATCAGGAGCTGCTGGCTTTGGGCACCGCCAACATGGCCAACGGTTTTCTGCAGGGGTTTCCAGTTTCCTCCAGTGGCTCCAGGACAGTGCTCGGGGATGCTGCCGGGGCCAGAACACAGGTGCATTCCCTCGTGGTGATCCTTGCAGTGGTGATGGTGCTCATGTTCGCTGGGCCTGTTCTGGAATCTTTCCCGGATGCCGCGCTCGGAGCCCTGGTTATCTATGCAGCCACCCAATTGATCGATATCACGGAGCTCCGACGCATAGGTAGGTTCCGGCGTAGTGAACTTGTCATCACGGCGGCCACCGCAGCTGCCGTGGTGATTTTCGGTGTGCTGGTGGGGATCGGATTCGCCATTGCACTGTCGATTCTGGATCTGATCCGACGCATCACCCGGCCCCATGCTGATGTCCTTGGTTATGCACCCGGGGTTCCAGGGATGCACAGTCTGGAAGACTATGAAGACGCAACCGCGGTTCGGGGACTGGTTGTTTTCCGCTACGATTCACCACTCTTCTTCGCCAACGCGGAGAACTTCGTGGCGCGCGCACTACAGACGGTTGATGGTTCCGAAGTGCCGGTGGAATGGTTCCTTCTCAACGCCGAGGCGAACACCGAAATCGATCTCACCGCTGTGGATGCCCTGGAGGAATTACGTGCCCAGTTGGAACAGCGGGGAATCCGTTTCACCCTCGCGCGGGTTAAACAAGACCTGTACCGGCGTCTTGAGCCCACCGGTTTCATCGATCTCATCGGTGAGGACTATATTTTTGAAACCCTCCCGACAGCAGTGAGGGCATACGTGGAGTACTACCGCAATCAGCACGGGGAACTCCCCGAGGGTGTACCCCGGGAAATCATCGAGCCGTGAGAACAACTGGTCTTATAGTCCGCTGCCCAGCACCGCGGAGAGAAACTCCTGGGTGCGTTTCTCCTGTGGCTGCGTGAAGATGGTGTGTGGGGATGCAGACTCCACGATTCTGCCGTTGTCCAGCATCATCACCCGGTCGGAGACATCCCGGGCGAAGGACATCTCGTGTGTCACGATCAACATGGTCACGTTCGTGCTTGCCGCAATGTCACGCAGAATGCCGAGTACCTCCACCACCACCTCCGGATCCAGGGCTGAGGTGACTTCATCCAGCAGGAGAATCTCTGGATCCATGGCCAGCGCACGGGCGATGGCCACTCGCTGTTGCTGCCCACCCGACAGCGATGTGGGATGGGCATCCGCCTTGTCCGGTAGTCCAACCTTCTCCAGGAGTTCCTTAGCTCTCCTGATGGCCTCCTTCTTCGGGATCCCCAGGACATGGACCGGTGCCTCGATGATGTTCTCTAACACCGTCATGTTGGGAAACAGATTGAATTGTTGAAACACCATGCCAATCTTGGTGCGGATCCTCTTCTGTTCTTTCGCGGATACCGGCGTCCTCCTGCCGTTTTTCTCCACATGGGTCAAGGGTTCCCCGTTGATGAAGATGAAACCATCGGTGAGGCTCTCCAAGGTCATTACCAGGCGCAGGATGGTGGTTTTTCCCGAACCGGAGGGACCGATCAGTGTGACACGTTCGCCCTGACGCACGGTGAAGTTGAGGTTGTTGAGCACGGTGTGGTCCCCGAAGGATTTGCCCACATCCCGGAATTCGATCACCGGGGTGGTTGGGTCAGTGGGCGTAGGCAAGTCGTTTCTCCAATCGGTTGACAAGAATAGCTGTGGGGTAGCTGGCGGCCAGGAAAATAAGGCCGGCGATGGTGATGACTTCGTTGTAGCGGTAGGTGAAGCCACCGATCGCCAGGGCGGTGTTCACCATCTCCATGACCGCGATGGAAATGAGGAAGGGGGATTCCTTGAACATGGAAATGGCGTAGTTTCCCAGTGATGGGACGGTGGATCGGAGGGCCTGAGGGATGATCACCTTTGACCAGGCACGACGTGGTGACATCGATAGGGCGGTGATTGCCTCCCACTGTCCCTTCGGAACCGATTCGATTCCAGCCCGGTACACCTCGGACATATACGTTGCATAGTGGACGCCGAATACAAGGATGCCGATGGTGAGGGGTTCCAACCAGACCATGCCGTAAAACACCATGAGAAGTTGAACGATGATGGGCGTCATGCGGATGAAATCCGCAATCCAGCGCACCAACAAGGACAGGGGCCGGGGGAGTAACCGGATCAGGATGGCGATGACCAGCCCGAGAACCGTGGCGATCGCGGTGCCGAGCACAGTAACCAGCAGGGTGACCTTGAAAAAGGCTTCCAGCATCTCGGGGAGAACCTCCCACGCGAAATCCCAGCGCCAGAAACTGGTCCGATCTTGGATATCAGGTGTGTCAATGTTGGCGGAGGCCAGTAGATCTGTTGTTTTCAGCTGAGTCATCGCGGGCCTCCCTGGGACTGATTGCCTGTAGGCGCCATGGATCTACCACCTGTGCCCACGTGGAGGGTGGGTTTCAGGGAGAGCACTTCCTTCAGACTCGGACCCCTGCCGAGGCGGAACTTGGCGCGTACCTCCAGCAGGTGCATGCCCCAGGTGATGACGAGCGCGAGGAGAAAATAACCGATGAGCCCGGTGATCGCGAGAGCGAAGAACCAATCGGTAACACGACGAAGCTGCAGTAGTTCGAAGGTGAACTCACTGAGTCCGACGATATACACGATGGAACTGCCCTTGAGCAGATGCACCCAGAGATTGGTGAGGGAGGGGAGCATGAGGGCCCAGGCTTGGGGGAAGATGATGCGTCTCATCTTGTGCGACCAGGACATCGACAGGGCGGTGGTGGCCTCCCACTGTGCCTTGGGCACCGAGGTGATGGAGGCACGGACAGCTTCAGCGGCGTAGGCACCGTAGTTGAGACTGAGTGCCGCCACTCCGACGGTGAAAGCATCAAGCTGCGGGCCGAAAAGGGGCAGGACATAGTAGAGCCAGAACAGTTGCACCAACAGGGAGGTTCCGCGGAAGAATTCAATAATGATGCGGGCCGGTAGCCGGAGGATGAATTTCGGGCTTCCCGCTGCAAGCCCGAATACGATGGCGAGGATGAAGGCAAGGAACCCACTGATCACGGTCAGCTGGATGGTCAGCCACATCCCGTCCCAGAGCAGCGGTGCCCGTGATATGAGTGCGTCAAAGTTGTCCACGAGATGTCCAATGAGAGTTGGCGGATACCATTGCAGGTGGGCAATCACGATTGGGCACTGGCCGGTTGGTCACCTGCAACGGTAGTCGGGCGCGGGGATCTTAGTCCTCGATGTCCTGGAGAGCTTCCAGGTCACCGGCGCAGAGATCCTGCGCGGTCATATCCATCGGGGGCACTTCGGCCTCGGTGAAGCCGTAGTCGCTGAGGATCTCCAAGAGCTCACCGGATTCCTTCAGTGCAGCCAGGTGCTCGTTGTACTCATTGAGTGTCTCGGTATCGTCAAGACGGAAAACCGTTGAGCCTGCGCCGTATTGTTTGACGCCGTTGATCTCCTGGACAAAGCCTTCGGTGACTTCGACCCCGCTGGCATTCTCGGCCATTTGATTGAGAGAGATCGCAGTCATGGCGAAGACATCGGAGCGTCCACCCTGAACCATCTCCAGACCTTCATCGGCGCTGCCTACACCCTGGTAGTCCAGGCCCATCTCGGTGGCGTAGTTGGCTTCGATACCTGCGGTGAGGACAGAGAGCGTGATATCTTCCCCGTTCTCAATGGCTGCCTGCACATCATCCAGTGTGTACACGTCGAAGGGGTTTCCTTCCTCGACCACCAGGGCAGTTGTGTACATGATCTCCGGTTCTGCAAACGCTGCTTCGCGGCAGCGGTCAGGGGTGATCGACATCCCGGCGGAGATCGCATCGAAGCGTTCCGCCTGCAGTCCGGGAATGAGGTTGTCCCAGTTGACCAGGTCGGCTTCCACGTCAAAACCCATCTCCTCGCCGAAGATCCGCTCAGCCAGCGCCACGGTGGCACCTTCCGGATCACCGGAGTCATTGAGATAGGAGTAGGGCACCTCGCCGGCGATGCCGATGGTCAAAACCTCACCTCCGTTCCCTTCATCGCTTGTGGCGTCATCTGAATCATCGGCAGTGCCACAGGCCGTGAGCGTCAGTAGGAGGGTGGCTCCGATCGCAGCGGTGGATAGAGTGTTTTTTCTTGAACGTGAGAACATCATGTGTACCTCTTCTTAGGAATTTAGGATCTTCGTGCCTTCTGCCTCTCGGCCTCTGTGCGGTTTTATCTCAGCTCCTCATAAGAATGTGCAGGTAAATCTGATGGTACGTGAATGTGATGGGCGTCACTGCGGGTTTGCTGGTTCATTGCAGGGAAATTGATCAATCACACCCTTTTCAGGTGGTTTTTCCGGTTCTTGGAGGGGTGATGCCCGGCCTGGACGAACGCCGCGCCGCGGACCTTATTCCCCACAAGGCGTAATAATGGGCGCTATGACAACAGCGAACACCACAGACCACACCCCACGGGGCGATGGCGGAGGAGCCAACAAGAAGGGCCGTTTTGCCCGCGCGGTCAGGACCGTGGCCCGAATCGGGCTCGGCGGTGCCCTGCTGGGGGCTGGAATCGGTCACCTGACCACCTTGCGGGAGGAGTTCCAAGCACAGGTACCCAACTGGATTCCCGTGGATGATGATGTCGTGGTGGTGGCTTCCGGCGTGGTGGAGATCGGATTAGGTGCGGCGCTCATCCTCGCACCACGCATTGCCAGGCCGTGGGTGGGCACCGCCACCGCCGCGTTCTTCATTCTTATTTTCCCGGGCAATATCGCCCAGTATGTTGAGGGAACTGACGGCTTCGGCCTGGACAGCGACAGATCGAGACTGATCCGGTTATTCTTCCAACCACTGCTGGTGATCTGGGCACTATGGTCCACCGGCGCCTGGGGCTGGCTGCGACAGCGTTTCACCAGGTCCTGAGAAGCGCGTCATGGGCCTGATGATGGTAACCGCACTCGGCGGAGCTGATCTGGAAAACGCCTGGCAGCGGTATCTCTATCCCCGGAACTGGGATTCCTGGGCACCCCACCTCACCGGCGTGTCAAGTGATACCCCGGAGATTATGGCTGGCACCCGGGGCACCGTGAAGGTCGTCCACTTCTTCACCGCCCACTTCCGGATCTTGCACGTGGACACCGCTGCCAGAACCTGGACGTGGAGGGTGCGGTTCGGCCCTTTCCGGCTTCTGCTTGAACACGGCCTCGACCGTGATTGTGCGGGCACCCGTGCCTGGATCAGGATCTGGGGCCCCACACCGTTTCTGGTCCTGTACCGGCCGCTGATGACGTGGGCCCTGCACCGTTTGGTCCGGGGGTGATCTATCCCCTGATCAAACCGGTGATGGCACGGGCTGCACGGTCACCTGACATCAGTGCCCCGTTGATGGAGGCGGTATCGCGGTGATCACCGGCGACGAAAACCCGATCACTGATGCGCTGGGGTTTCCTGTCCAGCAGAGGCGGGCGTTGTTCGGGCAGTGCATGGGGCACGTCATGTCGGGTGATCAGTTCCCAGGAAGCAGTGGAGGTGGCATACATCCGTTCCAGATCTGCCCGGACCTCTGATTCGCTGGTGGGCGCCCCACCCAGGAGGGTGGTGGCTTCGATGAGATGGCGTCCTGAAGGTGCATAGGAAGGCGCCACATTCGAGACCACCGCCGCGTGCAACACCGGTCCGGCAGCGCCCCCACCCGGTCGGGAGGCATCCATCAGGATGAACCCGTCCGAAGCTGGAGGGGTGTCCGCGCTGAACCACCAGGTACTCAGCCCCTTCATGCGTGGTGCGGTGATATCGGTGAGATCGGCCGCCCCCACCGGGTCGGTTGCCACCACCACTCGTTGAGCCCTGAATGTTCCGGCTGACGTATCCACGGTGACGCCGTTGCCATGATCGTGGATACCGGTCACGTCATGATCTGTCAGTGGGCGTTCGTGCAGCGACGATGCCAGCTGTTCGGGCAGCGCCTGCATGCCATCACGGGGCAATCCCGGGGAACCGAAAGCGAAGGCACGCAGCAGAATCCGGGTGAAGTTGGCGGAGGAGGTGCCGTCGGCGTCGGCAAGCACACCTGCCAAAAAGGTGTCCAGGACGTTTCGGCGCAGCGGCCCGGTGATGCCTGCGCGGTCAAATGACCTGGCCAGGGAGGTGTCGCGGGTCGCGCGGAGGGAGACACTTTCGCGCAGCAGCGTAGGCCCCAGCCAGCGGGCCAGGGCGATGAGTTCGCCGGGACGGAGGTAGCCGCTCCCCAGGGTCTGTGGCAGCAGACCGGGGTGACGCAGAGGGTGCGCGAGTGTGGAGATTCCCCGGGCATCCCTGAGCTTCACACCCACTTCGAAGTGTTGTAGATCAAGCGACTTCGCATCAACCCATTTGCGAACCGAACTGTAGGCGGGGTTGAGGACCTGAAATCCTCGGTCAAGCTGGAAACCGTCGAAGCGGTCGGTGCGCATTCTGCCCCCGACGGCATCATCACGTTCCAGGACAACAACCCTCAGGCCCTCATCCTGCAGTCTCCGGGCAGCCTGCAGGCCAGCTAGACCTGCGCCGATCACAATGACATCCGCTTCCATCGTTCTCCTTCATCCGGGGGTTCCCGAGTCTAGTGAAAACCGCGGTGCGGGTAACCTCGGGCTCACCACGAAACACCACAAAGGAGCGGGGGGACACCATCACCACCAGGCCGGGAACACCGCCCACCATCCATGTGATGACGTGGAATATCCGCCGGCTGATCCCCGCTCTCATGGCGCGGGAGCATGACCGTTGGGAGACCCGCGCGCCCCGAATCCGCGCCGCAGTCGCGGATATGGCGCCCACCATCCTCGGTATCCAGGAATCCCTGCCGGAGCAGACCGCTTTTCTTCAGGACGTGCTCGGTTCCCGCTACCAGTCGGTGGGGCAGGGGAGGGGGCGTGACCACACGGGGGAGGCCACGCCGATCTTCTTTGATAGCGGGCGGTTGGAGCTCATCACCTGGGAACAGTGTGCCCTGTCCAACCGGCCGGGCAAACCGGGGTCGGTGTCGTGGGGCAATGTCTTCCCGCGTGCCTTTGTGGCCGCCACCGTCCGCGACCGTCATACCGGTACCCGGTTTCTCATCATCAACACCCACCTCGACCACCTTTCATCGCGTTCCCGGATCCGCTCAGCCGGGGCCATCCGGGAATTCATTCAGAAACAGACGCTGCCCGCCATCGTTCTAGGTGACTTCAACGCCGCTCAGGACAGCAGAACCCACGGTGCATTCACCCAAAGCGCCGCACTGTCCGATACCTGGTCCATTGCAGATCAGCATCTCACCCGGCAGTGGGGGACCTTCCCCAATTATCGGAATCCGACCCCGGGCGGTCGTCGCATTGACTGGATTCTCAGCACATCTGATTGGCAGGTTCCTGGAGCGGGGATCAACGCGCGTCAGTACGCTGGCGGCTGGGCATCAGATCATCTCTCTGTCCACGCTCTGATTGTTCCACCCGGAAAAGCAGGAAATGACGCACTCAATGATCGACAATTTCATCCGCCCACCGAGGGGCTTCAGTGAGATAGCGGCGGACCTCATCCGCATGGGAGGTCTGCTCAGTTTTTTCCTGGCATTGATCTTCTTCGAACTCACGCAGGCCGCCGTGGTCGCCTTCACACTGCCGGGGTTTGTGATCGCACGGTTCCTGGGTGTGAAGCCCCTGCCGGATGCCATCCTCACCAGCAGCCTGATCATCGCTGCGTGGAGTAATGTTTTCGAACTTTATACCTCTATCTCATGGTGGGATCTGATCATCCACTTCATCTGCGCAGGTGGGTTGGCTGCCGCAGCATATATCTTCCTGGCACGTGTCGGTGCGGTTCCCCCGCCGGGTACCCATCGGGTGGCCGGGATCTTCCTGACAACATCGCTCGGCCTGGCGCTCGGCGTTCTGTGGGAGGTGGTGGAATGGGTCGGTTTCACCTACATCACTTCACAGATCTATGTCACCTACGAGGACACCATCAGTGACCTGGTTGTCGGTGGCCTCGGTGCGCTGGTCTGCGGTATTGCGGTCGCTTATGCGCCCCTGCTTCGCGACGAGCCTGTCAGCGCACCCTCACACCCCTTCAGGGAACAATCCGGCAACCCACCTCGTTGCACGGACAGTACCCACACCCGTCGCTGAGAGGACTCCCACCATATGAGTAATCATGACACCACCCACCCGCTGTACTCCCCGGTTGAACTCGGAGGAGCCACGCTGGCAAACCGCATCGTCATGGCTCCGCTGACCCGCATCAGGGCAGAGACTGACGGCACCCCCAATGCCATGATGAAGGAGTACTACGCCCAACGCGCCGGCTTCGGTCTGATCCTCACGGAGGGCACCTGGCCCATTCAGGAGGGGCGAACCTGGGGCCGTCAGCCGGGGATTGAAACGAAGGCGCATATCCAAGCCTGGCGTGAGATCACCGATGCGGTTCATGATCGCGGTGGCAAGATCATCATGCAGATCATGCACGGTGGCCGCATCTCCCATCCGGAACTGACCGGCACCGGCCGCACTGTGGCGCCAAGCGCCGTCGTTGCCCCGGATCCGATCCGGATCTCCTCCGGCAAGGTGGACCCGGTGATTCCCGATGCCCTGGAACTAGATGAGCTGCCCACCATCATCGACCAGTTTGTCGCCGGTGCCCGCAATGCCATGGCAGCAGGTATGGATGGTGTGCAGATCCACGGGGCCAATGGTTACCTGCTCCATGAGTTTTTGGCACCCACCAGTAATCTCCGCACTGATGCCTATGGTGCCAGCCCCGAGCATCGTGCACGCTTCGTGGCAGAGGTGGTCACCGCTGTGGCCAAGGAGATCGGTGCAGAAAACACCGGACTGCGTGTGTCCCCACAGCACAATATCCAGGGTGCAATAGAAAACGACTCAGCTGATGTCCTGGCCACCTACACCGCCCTGGCCCGGAGTCTGAAGCACCTGGGGCTGGCACATGTGGAACTGGTCCACCATGAACCGGAAGGCGAGCTTGTGCAAACCCTCCGGGAGGAGTTCGGTGCGCCGGTCATTCTCAACACCGGGTTCAGTAAATTCACCACGCGGGAGACGGCCGGGGAACTCGTCGAGAAGCAGGCGGCGGACGCCGTCTCGGTGGGGCGACTCGCACTGGCCAACCCGGACCTGGTGCGACGCTGGCGCCTGGATGCGCCGCTGAATGAGCCTGATCCGGCCACATTCTATGTGGGCGAGGAGAAGGGCTATACCGACTACCCTGTGTTTGAGTACAGCCTATAGGCCCACCGGCGGGGCGAATGTCAGGCCCGGGTCCAGCCCGCGCCGACGCAGTTCGGCTTCCGCCCGGTCCAGCCCGCCATGTTCCAGGGCCGCCAGGGACGTTGTTCCCGACCACACGTGGCGGCCGAACCTTTTGACCTCGATCTTCAGTTCGCCTACCAGATGCTCCAGATCGCCGGCGGTATTGCGGTGTTCACTGGGCAGTGGCACAGGAAGCACAAACGCCTGGTCAAGTGGTGCGGTGGCGGTGATCTCCACGTCCCAGCCATAGCCCCGGCCGGAGATCAGCCACTGCTCATCGGTGGTCCGGGTATCCACCGGACTGACCACGGGATTGCCCAGGCGGAACACCTTCCCGCCAGGGAGTCGCACGACCAAGCCGGTGACCTCAGTGCGTAGTTTGCCGCTGTGGATTTTTCCACCGGCGAAGGCGACACACGCATCGGGTTCCTTAAAACCCTGCGCCTGACCCCACCACCAGGATTCCGGGAACCCCTCCCGGCCCCAGTTCTTCTCCGCGTACACCTGGGCATCGGTGAACTCCCAGGTCTGATCACCCACCACCGCTGTTCCCGAGGCCTTCCCGCCCAGCAGCCAGGGATGCCAGTACTGGTTGAGGGCGGGCACCATCTGGAAGATGCTGGACCCACCAACAGCGCGGTGTGGCCAGGGCTCAAGGTTGGAGAATGTCATATCCAGCAGCACGTCGGGTCCAAGATCCACCCGCAGCCGCCGGTGGTTACCCTCAAAAGCCTCCGCTCCACCCTCCACACCCAAACTGTGGGGGTTGGCCCAGGCGCCATCCAGGGCTTCTGTGCGGATGAAACCATTCGGCCAGGCGGCGTAGCCCACCGTTGCCCACGGCCCCGACGGTCCCTGGTTCACGCCGCACAGGGCGATGATCACCCTGCCGGTGGCGGGATCGGTGATGCGCCAGAAGTACCCTTCCATTGACACCCCGGTGTGGGCGGGTAGGGGATCGCCGAAGGGAAGATCAGCTCCGGTTGAACGATAACGCTTCAGCAGACTCATAGGCCCCAGTACAGCACACCCCATGTGAGCTGTGCCACCATTTCTTCTCCGCGCCTCGGGGGTGCGACAATGAACCCCATGACAGCAACCCTCGTGGCCAACGATCTTGCTGGTGGCCACGGCCATCGCACCCTGTTCCATTCCCTCAACCTCACCGTCACCCCCGGGGATGTGGTGGGCGTGGTCGGTGCCAACGGTGCCGGGAAATCCACCCTGCTCCGGATCCTGGCTGGTGTGGATGAGCCACAGGCCGGAACCGTGTCGTTGGCACCCGCCGATGCCTTCGTCGGTTGGTTGCCCCAGGAACATGAGCGCGTGGAAGGCGAAACCATCGCAGCTTATGTGGCTAGGCGCACTGGATGCGCCCAGGCCACCCGCGACATGGATGAGGCAGCGGCAGCATTCGGTGAGGATGACTCCGCAGCCGATACCTACTCGGTTGCCTTGGACCGGTGGCTGGCCAGCGGGGCAGCCGACCTTGAGGAGCGCCTGCCCGCTGTGCTCGCCGATCTCGGATTCGAGGTGAGCGACGGCGTGGATGAACAGCTGATGACCTCGCTGTCCGGTGGCCAGGCCGCGCGCGTCGGGCTCGCAGCGCTGCTGCTCTCCCGCTTTGATGTTGTGCTTCTCGACGAACCGACCAACGACCTCGACCTCGATGGATTGGAACGTCTGGAGAACTTCGTCCAGGGACTCCGCGGCGGCGTGATCCTGGTCAGTCACGACCGTGAATTCCTCGCACGCTGTGTGACCCAGGTGCTGGAACTGGATCTGGCACAGGACACCAACCGCGTCTACGGCGGTGGATATGACGCCTACCTGGAGGAGCGTGCCACACTGCGTCGGCAGGCCCGGGAGAAATATGATGAGTTCGCAGAGAAGAAATCCGACCTGGTGGACCGCGCCCGTGTTCAGCGCGAGTGGTCCAGCCAGGGCGTGCGCAATGCCATCAAGAAGGCACCCGATAATGACAAACTGAGGCGGAAAGCCTCGACTGAATCCAGCGAGAAACAGGCCCAGAAGGTCCGCCAGATGGAAAGCCGCATCGCCCGTCTTGATGAGGTTGATGAACCCCGCAAGGAGTGGAAACTGGAGTTCAGCATCGCCTCCGCGGAACGCTCAGGGTCGGTGGTGGCAACGCTCAACAGCGCGGTGTTCCACCAGGGCACCTTCACCCTGGGCCCGGTATCACTACAGGTCAACGCACGCGAACGGATCAGCATCACCGGTCCCAACGGTGCCGGAAAATCCACCCTGCTGCGAGCCCTTCTTGGACGACAACTCCCCGATGAGGGATCTGCCAGCCTCGGTTCGGGAGTCCACATCGGTGAGATCGACCAGGCGCGTGCGGTCCTGGCCGGAACCAGCCCACTGGTTGATGCTTTTGAGGCAGCGGTTCCGGAAATGACCTCCAGCGAGGTGCGCACCCTGATGGCCAAGTTCGGGTTGGCTGCAGACCATGTCCACCGCCCCGTTGATGAGCTTTCACCGGGGGAGCGGACCCGCGCCGGGATGGCACTGCTGCAGGCACGCGGTGTGAATCTCCTGGTATTGGATGAACCCACCAACCACCTGGACCTGCCCGCCATCGAACAGCTGGAGGAGGCACTCGAAACCTATGAGGGCACCTTATTGCTGGTCACCCATGACCGCCGGATGTTGGAAGCAGTGAAGACCGACCGCCACTGGCGTGTGGAGGACGGCCAGGTCACCGAGCTGTGAGCTAGTCCAGGGGCACGATGGTGAGATCAGTCAGGGATTCCAGCATCTCCACCTCAGGTGCGGGATCAACCGCAACTCGCTCCACCTGGATGACGTCCTGGTTGCCGATGTTGGTGTCCATGGTGCGCATCATGGTGCGGGCTGTGGAATCGGTGGTGGAGTCGATTCCGAAGAATGCATCCAGGCCCTGCACATTGAACTGGGTGGACATGTACCGGCTGTTGTTGCTGGTATTCCACTGGGAGACCACCAGATCAAGGTTGTCCAGAGTGGAGCCCGGGGTGATATAACCGCCGTAGAGCTGGGTGAAGTTGCTGGGTGTCTGCTCTGCACCCCAGCCGCCGCGTCCTGCGACGATGACATTGGCGGGTTCGATTTCATTCCAGTCCCGCTCAATCTCGCTGGAGAGACGCACCTCAATGGCCATGGTCTCCGCGTTGAACATCGCCAGCACCCAGTGGCCCTCGATATAACGCAGGGACATCTCCCCGGCGCGCACCTGATCACTGAGAATCGGGGTGCCGTGGGTGCCCCAGGTGCCCTGGGAATAGTGCTGCCACTTGCTGCGGTTGTCGATGTCATAGGGGCGGAAGCGGGTGAGGTAGACATCATCGCGGCGTTTGAACTCCGAGGACATCTGGTAGACCCAGTCATTTTCCGCGTCATAGTCCCAGGTGATGAGGTTGGCTTTTCCACCCAGGTAGTTGGCGGGTGTGGTGGACACGCTGCGCCAGCTCTTACCCTGGTCGTCGGATTCCCAGATCTGGGTGTAGAGGACATTGCCCACGCCCTCATTCCACATCGCCTGCATGTAGAGGGTGCCGTTGATGTTGATGATGTCTGAAGGCAGGAGGGTGAGTCCGCGTTCATTGTGGGTGTAGTCGATCAGCTGCTCTACGCGGGAACTGTCGTTGAGGGGGCGTGTGATCACGATGCGGCCCGTGTCGTCCATCTCTGCGATCACACCGATGGGGCTCATCCATTCACCCTGTCCGAAGTTGGCACCGCGGAAGGAATCACCGAAGATGATGGCGAATTCACCACCATCTCCCAGTGCGGTCATGGTGCCCAGATCACCGGTCATCACACCGACGTGATTGGAGATTCCAGGTCCGAGGAGATCGCCGATGAGGTTGACGATCAACCCCTCCGAGATGTCCTCCGCCCATGGGGTGGAGGGAACGGCATTATCTTCCGAGGGCCTGGAAGAACCGGAAGATCCAGAGGATCCTGAAGATCCGGAGGAAAAGTCTGACTGCGCAGACGCGATCGGGGAGGCTGCGGCGCACAGGAGGGTGCCGGTCAGGGCCAGGGCGAGGAGACGGACAGACGGGTGCATGGCTTGTTCTTTTCAACATCAAAGAGGGATATAACGGAACAAGCCGAAACTTTATCAACAGTTGAGGGGGAGTGTAGGCAGGTTCTAATGATCAGACGGATTCAGCATCTGTTCCGCCTGCTGCAAAAGTGCTGTGTTCTCCACCTCACGTGCATAGAGGGCAAACCCCACCGGACTTGCGGAGGCCATTTCCACGCAGTGCTCACGGATCCGTGGCCAGATCTGTCCGCCTCCACGAACATAGGTCTCAAGCAGCAGCTCAAAAGACTCCGGGGTGCCACTAAGCTGCTGCATCATCAGGTCCCGGGCTGGATCACCCACCTGCGCGGTGGTCCAGTCAATGACCCCGGTGATCACCTCATCTTCCACCAGGGTGTGACCTGCATAGATCTCACCGTGGGTGAGCACGCTGTGTCTCGGCCAGTAGGAGTCATCCTCCACCCAGGCCCGCCAGCGGTGAAGGAGTTCATCATCGATGGTGAAATGGGTGGACACTGTGTCCAGGTCCACCTGCCAGGCTTCGCGGACCTGTGCAGGGGTGTGAATGGTGATGCCGGTGGCAGCAACCTCCTCCACGGGAATGGAATGCAGCTGGAGGAGCACACCTGCGAGGGACTCCACATAGTCCGGTGAGGAGACATCAACGTTCCAGATGGGTTCCCCCTCATCGGTCAGTTCTACGCCGGGGATGCCCGGGAGCAGGGGATAGGCGATCAGATCCGGGGTGTGGATCTGCCAGTCAGGTACCTCCACAGATAGATGCCGGGCCACCACCGTGAGGATCTCCGCCTCGGGTGCTGCCCGCTTCATCACCGACAGGTAGCGGGGGATCCGCAACACCCACCTTCGCCCGGCGGTATCTGTCGCCATCACCACCCGGAAATCCATACCCATCTCGATGACGCTCAGAGAGGTGGGATCGAGGTGGAGCTGATGCGCCCGTGCCACATCGAGGACGTCCATGCTCACCAGTCCATGTCCCGGACCTTGAGGTATTCGCTGATGACCGCAGCCCCCAGATCATCCAGGTCCGGGGCGGTGACGCGACCCCCGACGCGGTCAGCGAGCTGGTTGAGGAACATCTCCAAACCCTGATCGTGTCCGAGGCGGAAGAAGGTGGTGCGGGCCCCGCGCCGGGTGATCCTATCCAGCTGGGTGACGGTCTTGCGTAGGGTTTCCGGATGGGTGGGCCAGTTGAACCAGGCCTCACCCCAGTCCTCGAGGTGGGCGGTGGGTTCACCATCGGTGACGATGAGCAGGGTGGGCTGCATGGAGGGATGACGGGCGAAGAAACGTTCCGCCAGCAACAGGGCATGGTGGAGGTTGGTGCCCTGTTCATGAACCGGCGGGAGCGCGGTCAGTTCATCAATATCCATGGTCATGGCCATGCGCCCGAAGGTGATCAAGGCCAGTTCGTCACCCCGGAACCGGGTGGACACCAGGTGGTGTAGGGCTAACGCTGTGCGTTTCATGGGTACCCACCTGCCTTCAGCAGCCATGGAGTAGGAGGTGTCTACCAGCAGCACCACGGCGTTCTGGGTGCGGGCTTCGGTGTCCACGACCTCAACATCACTGATCTCAATCTTTAAGGGGCCCTCCGATCCCGCAGTGCGTTGGAGTGCATTGGTGATGGTGCGGGTGACATCCCAGGACTGGGTATCGCCGAATTCATAGGGGCGGGATGCGCCGGTCTGTTCACCACCCGCGCCGGCAAGGCGGGAGTCGCGGGCACCGGAACGGGAGGAGAGGTGCTGGGCGGCGTCGTCAAGCAGGGTTTTCCCGAGCCGCCTCATCGCCTGCGGTGACAGCCTGAGGGAACCGTCGGGGCTGCGACGCAGCAGACCACTGTCGCGCATGGCTTTATCCAGGCGGGCGAGCATATCTGCGGAGACGGCGGCATCCTCGCCGAGCTGGCGCTTAATCGCATCCAGGTCCACGTCGGTGTGGTCATGGCGGAGTTGTTCCGCCAGCGAATCGAGTTCCGAGAGATCCTGCATGGTCCCGGTGCCGTCACCGAGTCCCATGCCTTCATCACCGGTGAAATCTTCCGACCCGGACCAGTCCAACCCGGGACGCAGATCCTGCAAATTTCCCGCTAGATCTCCGAGCAAACCTTGAAGCTCGGGCGAACCGAACGCCTGGGAGGACAGTTCCATCAGCTCACGACGCTGTTCCTCCGACATGGAATTGAGCATGCGCTGGGCAGCGGCGGAACGCTTGGCCAGGGCATCGATGAGCTCATTGATATCGCGGGGATTCTCCGGGAAGTTATCGCCATGCTTGGCCATGAACTCAGCGAAATCCGTCGGGGTGTCAGTACCGTTGCGGTGCTTGGACAGCAACTCATTGAGGTCGCGCAGCATCTCGGCGATGGCTGCGCGGTCCTCCTCCGTGGCACCCTCCATGGCCTGCTTCATGCCAGCGAACTGCTGATCCAGCATCTCCCGGCCCAGCAGGTCCTTGATCTGCTCGAATTTCTGGCGGGCCTCAGAAGACTGCCAGTCATAGTTGTTCAGCTCAGTCACCGCGGCCGGAGTGGACTGCGGCAGATTATCCAATTGCAGCTCCCGGAAGGCGCGGTCGGTGTCATCCATCACCACATCGCGGGCGAGCTGACCACGTTCAGACAACACCGCCTCATCCAGCAGCTTCTTCACCTCCCGCAGGGTGCCACCGAGGTTGTTGCGCTCCAGTAATTCACGGCGACGCTCCGCAGCACGACGGGCAAGCTCATCAAAACCCTCTCGCCCACCGGCACCGCGGCGCAGATATTCGCGCAGTGCCTGCTCCGGGGAATACCCGGCCATCACATCCTGTGCGATGGCATCGAGGGCCTCGGTGAGATCGACGGGAGGTGCGAGTGGATCAGGCCCACCTGTATAGCGCCCATAACGGGTACGCCGGTAGCTGTGTGACATGGGGGTCAGGTTCCTTATCCGTAGATGGTTTCGCCCTCGCCGGAATCCTTGGCGATCTTCCGGGAGAGATAGAGCCCCTCGAGGGCGAGTTCGATGGCCGCGGCACGGCCACCGTCGTCTTCCGCCCCGAATATGCCTGCGACCTGGTCATAGAGATCGGATTCACCCAGGTCCGGCAACCCAGTCAGGAATTCCGTGGCGGTGACCTGTTCACCCGTGGAGACAGTCACCGAACCATCCAGTGCTGCGATCAACGGGGTGAAATCAACACCCCGCAGATGGGAACGGATGGCCTCCGCGGTGGCGGTGCGCAACAGATACTCCAGAATCTCCCATTCACGGCCCTCCTCCCCGGACTCGAATTCAATCTTGCCCCCGAGGACATCAACGGCGGATTCAAGATCGACCAGGCGGGCCACAGCCTTATCCTCACCACGGATGGTGGCACGGTGCAGGGCGGCGGCCGCAACAGTCTCAGCGCCCGCAATGGCGAAACGTGCAGATACACCGGAGCGTTGGTTCACCGCCGATGATTCACGCAGGGCCCGGGTATAGCGGGCCAGGATCTCCACCAACACCGGTGGGATCTCCGCCACCAGCTCGGCCTCCTGGGTGATCACCGCGATCTCATCATCCAAGGCAACGGGGTAGTGAGTGCGGATCTCTGCACCGAAGCGATCCTTCAGCGGGGTGATGATGCGGCCACGGTTGGTGTAATCCTCCGGGTTGGCCGACGCCACCACCAACACATCCAGGGGGAGTCGCAGCATATAACCACGGATCTGCACATCACGCTCCTCCATAACATTGAGCATGGCCACCTGGATACGCTCCGCCAGATCGGGCAACTCATTGATGGCCACGATGCCACGATTGGACCGCGGGATCAGACCAAAGTGGATGGTCTCTGGATCACCGAGACGGCGACCCTCCGCCACCCGCATCGGATCCACATCACCGATCAGGTCCGCCACCGCAGTATCCGGGGTAGCGAGCTTCTCTGCATAACGCTCATCCCGGTGCACCCACACGATGGGCAGCTCATCGCCGTCCTCGTCAATTCGGCGACGGGTGGCATCAGTGATCGGGGCGAGGGGATCCTCACGAAGATCGGAATCGGCGACGGCGGGCAGCCAGTCGTCGAGAAGCATCGCCAGGGAACGCAGCAACCTGGTCTTGCCCTGGCCGCGCTCACCGAGCAACACAATATCGTGACCGGCGATCAACGCGCGCTCAACCTGCGGGATCACCGTGTGCTGCAAACCGTGCAGGCCCGGCCACGGATCCTCACCCGCAGCCAACCTGGCCAGCAGATTGCCACGGAGCTCCTCCCGCAGCGGGCGGTGCTGATAACCGGTGGCCTTCAACTCACCAAGCGTGGCGGCTGCAGGAGGAGCGGTGTTCACAGGGGTGGTCACTGTCGGGGAATTGTCAGACTGAGGCTTCACACCCATCAGGCTAGCTACGTTTCCCGACCGGCGACAGGGGGGTGGGGAAGTTAGGTAGGCTCCGAACAATGGAGAGAACAATGGAGACCAACCCAGCTGCGTCGACACTCATCCTGCTCATCCGGCACGGTGCCACACCCACCACCGGCCAGGTGCTGCCCGGCCGCGCGCCGGGCCTCCACCTCAGTGATGTGGGGCAAAAGCAGGCCGATGAGGTGGCGCAACGCCTTCACGGACTGCCACTGACCGCGGTGTATACCTCGCCGATGGAGCGGGCCCAGGAAACAGCCGCGCCGACGGCTGCGCACTTCGGTGTGGGACCTCAGGTCACGGATGATCTGATCGAATGCGAATTCGGCGACTGGACAGGCAGCAAGCTCACCGACCTGTATAAACTCCCCGAATGGAAAACCGTGCAGCAGACCCCATCGCAGTTCCGATTCCCCGGAGGAGAAAGCTTCCCGGAGATGCAGCAGCGGATGGCCGACGCCCTCGACCGGATCGCAGCCAGGCATCCAGGGGAGGTGGTGGCCCTGTTCAGCCACGCGGATCCACTCAAGGCAGCGGTGGCACATATCGGTGGCACACCACTGGATTCCTTCCAGCGGATCAGCATTGATACGGCCTCCATCTCTGTGGCGGAATTCAATACTCCACCGCTTCAGCACCGGATGGTGGTGACCAACTCACGGACCGGCTCGCTGAGTTATCTCAGATCAGTGGGGGCAGATCAGGCATTGGGGCCATCCAGGGGTTTAGATGGCACGGGTTTGCATGGCTGAGCACTCAGATGACCAGGTGGTGGGGTTGCTCCCGCCCTTTGAGAAGGAACTGGAGATCCTGCGGCAGGGGGACCTGACGGTGGTGACCCAGCTGGTGGAATCAAGCAACGTTGGTTTTGTGGTGGATTCGAGCCTGGGGGAAGAGTACGGCTGGGCGGTGTACAAACCGCTGCTGGGGGAGAAGCCCCTCTATGATTTCCCACCGGGGCTGCACACACGGGAGGAGGCTGCTTTCCTGCTGAGTGAATTCCTGGGCTGGCATCTGGTGCCGCCGACCGTGACCAGGGAGGATGCGCCCTTCGGTGTGGGTTCCCTGCAGTGGTTCATCCACAATGATGGTGATCATTATTTCCCATTGTTGGAAACGCGGGAGGATCTGCATGATCAGTTTCTCCGCATGGCGGTGTTTGATCTGCTCACCAACAACACTGATCGGAAATCCGGGCATGTTCTGCTGGGGGAGAGGGACCGCATCTGGGGCATTGACCACGGGTTGTGTTTTAGTGTCGAACCGAAGCTCCGCACCGTGATCTGGGATTTCGCCGGTGAACCCATCCCACAGGAGCTGGTGCGGGCGGTGGTGCCACTCATCCATGAGGTGCCAGACAGTATCGCCAGCCTTTTGTTTCCTGAGGAGGTGGAGGCGCTTCAGGCGCGAGCCTCGCGGGTGGTGCGTATGCCTTTTCTTCCTCATCCCCGGTCCCATTATCAATTCCCATGGCCGTTGGTATGAGTGCGGCCGAGGCGGACCGGCGATTCCTCAAAGCCAGTCCCGAGGACACGGCAGCAGCACAGAACGTGTACCGGCGGATCATCGATCACCTGGGAGCCACCATTGATTATCCGCGGTGGCATCAGGTGGGACACCCGGCACCGGATCTGATCGCGTCCTGGATCAATGCCGGTGAGTTGTATCTGGTGTGGGAGGACGGCGAGATTGCAGGTGTGGTGGCGCTTAATCATGAGGCCGTGAGCGCCTATAAAGAGGTCGATTGGGCGGTGGAGGCGGCCCCTGAACAGGCCCTTGTTGTTCACGCGTTGGGGGTGGTGCCGGATCAGCAGGGTCGTGGCATCGCCCGTTTTATTCTGGATTCCACGATCGCACTGGCCAAGCACCGGGGCATGCGTGCGGTCCGGTTGGATGTCTATGTGGACAACACCCCGGCGTTGGAGCTCTATTCGCGTTATGGATTCACCGATCTGGGTTGTCATACCGTGGACTATGGCAACTATGACCTGACCCAGTTTCACCTGTTCGAGTATGTGCTCTGACAGCGATCCCACGGGCACAGGCCACCGGCGTAGGCGACTCCGATTCCGTGATTGAACGTATGATGGCGCACAAATCTCGGAAGGCACTCAACCGGACACCGTAGATGGTCTGACACCGTAGATGGTCTGACACCGTAGGTGGTCCCAGGGGAAGGTGCCGGACGTGATTACTGAAAGTCAATCACCAACCATTTACAGGGAGAGAAGAATGACTGACGTAAAAGCACTGGCCACACAGTTCGCCAAGGCCCATGAATCCGGACGCACCCTCGTGCTGCCCACCGTGTGGGATACCTGGAGCGCCGCCGTCGCCGTGGAGGCCGGATTCGAGGGGCTGACCATCGGTAGCCACCCGGTGGCGGATGCGATCGGCAGCTCCGACGGTGAGAACATGGATTTCGCCGACTACCTGGAGAAGGTCAAGCGCATCACCGATTCAGTGGATGTTCCGGTCAGCGCAGATGTGGAATCGGGTTATGGCCTGAAGCCTGATGAGCTCATCTCCCGCCTCATTCAGGCCGGTGCCGTGGGCGCCAATATTGAGGATGTGGTTCACTCCGAGGGCAAGCGCGTGCGCGATCGCCAGGAGCACGCTGATTACATTGCCGCCGCCCGCGCCGCAGCAGATGAGGCCGGCGTTGATTTTGTGATCAACGGTCGCACCGATGCCGTGAAGCTGGGCACGGACGTGTTCGAGGATCCCCTGGCAGAGGCCGCTGAGCGCATCAAGCTGATGGAATCCGCCGGTGCCCGCGCGGTGTATCCCGTGGGTCTGGTCACTGCTGATCAGGTATCCCAGCTGGTCAGCGCGGTTTCCATTCCCCTCAATGTCACCGCACATCCCGCCGATGGCCACGGTGCCGGCGATATCGCAGCCCTGACCAAACTCGGTGTCCGTCGCGTCACCTTCGGCCCCTTGTGGCAGAAGTGGCTTGGTGAGCTCTCCGCTGGCCAGCTCGGCAAGTGGGTTGTCTAGAAACCTGCTTATCGACGCCCCCACCGTCCCCGACGAGAGTGTGAACTGGCATGTCACATGAGGTTTCCGGCGCCTATGGCGCCCGCGCCGAGCAGTACCACGAACTCCTCGGTACAGCGGAGGAAGCATCACCGCGTGAGGTGGAACTGATCACGCGGTGGGCGCAGACTCTGGACGGCCCGGTCATCGATGCCGGGGCTGGCTCCGGGCGCTGGACCAATTATTTGAACCAGATGGGGCTTGAGGTCATGGGGATGGACATCACCCCTGAGCTGGTCGCCATCGGGCGGCGCCAGTACCCGGGTGTAGCGATCAATCTGGGACCGATGGATTCCCTCCTGGCCTCCGACGGATATCTGGCCGGGATCCTCGCCTGGTATTCCATCATCCACACTCCTCCGGAGGATCTCCCGGCAATCCTCACCGAATTCAACCGTGCACTGAGCCCCGGTGGTTCGGTGTTGCTCAGCTACTTTGACGGCCCTTGCCTGGAGCCTTTCGACCATCCCATCACCACCGCCTGGACCTGGCCGCTTCCAAATATGACCGCCGTGCTGAATACGGCGGGGTTCCAGGTCATGGAGGTCAACCAACAACCCAACCCGGGGCATTGGTCGCATGCAGCGATCATTGCCGTGAAACAAGAAACAACTCAAGGAGAAAACTAATGGCACGCACCATTGTGGTGACAGGTTCAGCTTCCGGAATTGGCAAGGCAACAGCGGACGTACTTGAAAACGCAGGAGACCGCGTGATCCGGGTTGACCTGAAAGAGGGGGATGTCACCGCAGATCTGGGCAGCGCGGAAGGCGTATCCGCTGCGGTGGATCAGATCGCGGATCTCTCGGGTGGTGTGATCGATGGTCTGGTGGCCAATGCCGGTGTCTCCCACCCAACTGAGTTGTCACTGAAGATCAATTATTTCGGAACAGTGGCGCTGATTGAAGGGCTGCGGCCACTGCTGGCGAAGTCCGAAGCCCCGCGAGTATCCGTGACCACCTCTGCCGCCACACTCCAGGGCAATGATCCGGAACTGGTGGATCTGATGCTTGCCGGTGAGGAGGAGAAGGCCATCGAGCGTGGCACGGCCCTCACGGCACAGGGGCCCCAGATCGGTTATGCGAACTATTCCAGCTCCAAGCGGGCGATCTCCCGTTGGATCCGTCAGGTGGCACCGACCCGGGAGTATGCAGGTGCTGGCATCGGGATCAACGGTGTCGGACCGGGCCAGGTCTTCACCGGTATGACCACTGATCTCTTCTCCACGGAGGAGGGCAGGAAGATGGCCGCAGATGCGATGCCGACCCCTTACAACGGCATCGCCGAAGCTGAGCATATCGCCGCTGTCCACGAGTTTCTCATCTCTGAGGGCAATGCCCGGATGACCGGTCAGGTCATGTTCGTCGACGGTGGTTATGATGCCCAGTCCCGTGGCGACAACATCTGGTAACCAAATATAAAAGAAGTGTAATCTGGGCAGCCCAACGCTCAACTCCGACTATTCAAGGAGACATCATGACCGAAACGCACGGTAGTAACACCGAAAACGCCAATCATGAAACCACTGACCAGCTGACCTTCCAGAACCCGGTCACCCGCTATCCAGAGATTGAACCGCCGGTTCAGGATCAACCAGAACCCGGCCTTGATGCCGAACTCGTCCCCAAAACTGACCGTGGAGAATTCTCCTACCGGGGCACAGGTCGACTCGAGGGCAGGCGCGCACTGATCACCGGTGGTGATTCCGGTATCGGCGCAGCGGTCGCCGTGGCCTTCGCTCGCGAAGGCGCCGACATCGCCCTCAACTACCTCCCTGCTGAGGAGGAAGACGCCCAGTGGGTCAAAGAGGTGGTGGATCAGACCGGCAAGAAGATCGTCCTCATCCCGGGTGATCTGGCCGATGCTGAGTTCTGTCGGACCCTGGTCACCGACGCCGCTGAGGCACTCGGTGGCCTGGACATCCTGGTTAATAATGCAGGGCGTCAGATCGTCCAGGAGAGCCTGGAGGACCTGACCGATGAGCAGCTGGATGACACCTTCAACGTCAATATCCTGGCGATGTTCCGCATCACCCGCGAGGCTCTCAAGCACCTGAAGGCGGGGTCCAGCATCGTGAACACCACCTCTATCCAAGCCTACCAGCCTTCTGCGAATCTGTTGGACTACGCCTCCACCAAGGCTGCGATCAACAACTTCACCAAGGGACTCGGCCAACAGCTCGCCCCCAAGGGCATCCGCGTCAACGCGGTCGCACCGGGGCCTTTCTGGACCCCTCTGCAGGTCTCTGATGGTCAGGAGAAGGAGGACCTGCCTGAGTTCGGTAAGAACACCCCGCTGGGTCGTGCCGGTCAACCGACGGAACTGGCTCCGGCCTATGTGTTCCTGGCATCCTCTGAATCCAGCTACGTCATCGGTGAAACCCTCAACGTCAACGGTGGTACCCCCGCGCCATAGACGCCCTAGACAAAGCCCACGAGATAATGCCCCTCAGCTGGGAAAACAGGGTAAGATACTGAATTTATGTCTGATCAATTACCCTCATGCCCCCAGTGTGACAGTGAATTCACCTACGAAAACGGTGCCCTGCTCGTGTGCCCCATGTGCGCTCACGAGTGGGTACCCGGCGAGGCGGAAGCCACTGAAGCTGATGCCACCCCGGTGATCAAGGACTCGGTGGGCAATGTCCTGCAGGACGGGGACAGCGTGTCCATCGTCAAGAGCCTGAAGGTCAAGGGCGGCGGTGGAAAAGACATCAAGATCGGCACCAAGGTCACCGGCATCCGCCTGATCGAGGGCGGTGGTGTTGATGGCCACGATATCGATGCCACCGTTCCTGGCTTCGGCAAGATGCAGCTGAAGTCCAGTGTGGTGAAGAAGCTCTAGATGATTGATTCCAAGGGGTGTCGCTACCGCTAAAACAAAGCGAGAGTGTTTAAGGATTGAAGTTGTGGACCACAATCTAAACACTCTCGCCCTGGCAGTCTATGTCACCGCTGACGACTTCATCAACACCCACTCACACCTGGTGCCGAACCGACCAGCAATCGGGATCCAACCCCAGGTCACCGACGCGGAACTCATCACCCTCGTCATCATGGAAAACCTCCTGGGATTTACCTCCGAACGCCGCTTCATCCGCTACGCCCACACCCACCTAAACAGCATCTTCCCCTACATCCCACAACAATCCGGATACAACAAACGCCAACGCAAACTCACCGAACTCACCCACCACATCATGACCTATCTGGCCGCCTCCACCGGACTACTCGCCGATGATCTCTGGGTGGTCGATTCCACCCCGGTCGAATGCGGTCGATCCCGGGAAACAGTCAAACGATCCGACCTAGCCGGGTTCGCCGAATACGGTTATTGTGCCTCGCACTCCCGGTTTTTCTGGGGGTTGCGTCTCCACCTGATCACCACATTGCACGGGCTGCCTGTTGGGTACGCCCTGACTGGGGCGAAAGCTGACGAACGCCAGGCGCTGGTGTCCATGCTCGATACCGTGCCCGTGCAGGTGGCATCGGGCCAGGTGATCATGGCGGATAAGGGCTACAACGGTGCGTGGTTGGAAGATGTGCTCAATGATGGTGGTGTGGAGTTGATCCGCCCGGCTAGAAAGGATGAAACCCCCAGGTCAGGGAGAGGGTTTCTGAAACCTTTGCGGCAAACCATTGAGTCGGTGTTTGACACGTTGAAAGGACAGTTGGGACTTGAGCTGCATGGTGGGCGCACGGTGCGTGGGGTGGTCAGTCGGGTGGTGCGACGGTTGTTGGCGTTGACTGCGGTGATCTGGCATAACCATGCCACCGGTCAGCCGGTGCTGCGGTCATTGATCGCCTATGACCACTGACCCCTTGGAATCAATCATCTAGAACGATCCTCCGCGGCTTGAATTTCCTCGGCGATTGTCGCTACTGGTGACGTTTTGGCGAGGAGTAGTAGATTTTGGAGAGTATGTGGACTGAGAACTGTCAGCTGCTTTTTCGATCTCCTCAGCCCGCCTACGGCGCCTTTCCTCACGCTTGCGTCTTTTGTTTTCGCGCTTCTCTTCCGCTCTTTTTTCTTCGGTTGATATTTCCTGTCGGTGCTGATGTAATTCGTTGGTCATCAAGCCTAGAAACGATGCAGCTCTCAGACCCAGCGCAACAGGCTGTTCGGTTTGTAGTTTTTCCTCGTGGTCCTTGATATCCATATTTGTCTGAGTGGTTGATCGTTGTGCTTCTTGAGCAGCCTGTTTTACCAATTCATCTGCTAGGGAAATCTGTTTAGTGCGCTCCGCCGTCGCTCGGGATACCAGCGACATTGCATTAGCCAGGTAAATACGTGCCTGTGCCTTTACCACGGCGTCATGTGAGGAGATCAGATCTTTGGCGATTTGTATCTGGGACCTGGTGTTGGTCAGTTTTTGATCTATTAATTGGAGTTTATGGGCGTGCAACTTAACAGATTCACGGGCGGCTTCGAGCTGCTGGGCAAGCAGATCTTCAGTGTCGATGAGGGAGGAGTAAGCGCTCAGTGGGTTAACAGCTGCTTGTTCCCGAACTCTATCCAGGGATTCAGAGGAATTCGCAACAGTGGAATCTAGAGTTTCCCAATTTATTTCGGCGCCGTGTTCCAGACCCCATGCTTTGATTTTTTGAGCTTCCTGTATTTTTTCTTCGACTTCTCCGCTTAAAGTTTCAAAACCGTCGTTTGCTGCGGCGATGTTATTGTCCGCGTGTTCGATACCCAGGAGCAGGGGATCAATGAGTCCGAGAGCTTGTTCGGCCCCTCGTATTGCATTGATAACTCCGGCTCGTTGACCCGCCGGTCTTGCATTCTGCTCACGACCGATAGACAGTTGACCTTCAGCCTGCTCGAGAGCTGATTCAGCCAGGGATACATTATCGTTTATTGATTCCAGCATTTCCGGGGCATAGCGGGATTGGAGATCTAGAAGTGATGCTTGTGCTCGTATGATGCGTGTACGAAGAGAAACTGACTGTTGAGTCAATGCACTGAGTTCAGTGCCTGCGTTAGCTATCAGATCCCTGAGAGTGGAGAGTCCTGCTCTTTGTTGATTGACAGCTTCTTCTGCGCGACCACACAGGGAGATGATTTGAATGAGATCTGTCTGCTTTTCCGGGTTAGATTCGTTGATGGATTCCCGAAAGCGGGTATAGCTTTGGATATTCTGCTGGAGCTTCTGGATTCTTAGGCGAAGATCCTGGATTCTTAGACGGAGCCTTTGGATTCTTAGGCGAAGATTCTGGATTGTTTGTAGAAAAGAACCTCCTTGCCCAGATGGGGTATTAAATCTGGGTGAAGAAGAGGGTTCCTCAAGTGTAATCCCTGGGTTGGAGAGAGTAATTTTCTGATGAATCTGGAGTGCTTGCTTGAATACACGGTCGGCTTCTTCGGCAGCTTGCTGAATGGAGCGGGTTCGTAAGGAGCCGAAATCGGCCACAGCAATGTTCAGCTCTTCACGGGACCGGTTCATCAACGCACCAGTAGTAACGATTAGCTCGTCCGCGCGCTTCTCAAGTATGTGGACTGGGTAGTCTGCCAATCCTGCATCATTATTGTGCGCGACTTGCCGAACGCTGACTAGTTGTTGCTCTGTGTACTTTTGCCGTCTCTCGGTAACTTTACGGAAAAGGTAGACCAGGAGAACGCCCAATAATATGAACACGGAGAAGACTGTGACAAAGGACACCAGGGTGGACCAGAATGAACTCCCACTCTGTGTGGAATCGGTCCTGGTTGCATTAGCTACGGGCTGCTCGACCTGAACAGGCTCCTCTACTTCGAGGCCTTCTTCGGGTTGGGTGGAATTAGAGGAATCGTCGCCTTCTGCAAGAGCTACGGGCTGCTCGACCTGAACAGGCTCCTCTACTTCGAGGCCTTCTTCGGGTTGGGTGGAATTAGAGGAATCGTCGCCTTCTGCAAGAGCTAGGATTTCACCGAGAAAATCATCCCAGGAAAAAGAAGACTCAGCTGACCTCGTGGCTGCATCGACAGCAGCGAAACCGGCCTCTGGCCAATCTGATTCCACCAGTGAGGGGAGTATTGCATCTTCAATATCGTCAAGATCAGACTCTGACCAGGTTCCGGCGGTGGTATCGGCACTCAGTCCAAATTGTCGGTCCTCGGTTGCTATAGCCAGAACGAAAGTGTTTCCTCCACCGTTGGCGTCAACGGCCAGTTCAGCCCACTCGGTGTTTCCGAATCCATCGAAAGATGGCATGTATATAATGAAAATCGATTTCTGATGCTCTATTAGTAATTGCTGAATTGAGCTTCCAAGTTCGGTGTTTTGTTCGGGTGTCAATACACCAGAGGTGTCAGTCACTCGCGTCGATAGTTGGCCGGGAGCTATCGTGTATTCCGGTAAAACAGCTGGCTGAGCTAAAGTGATTTCAGAATTTTCTCCCACCTGCAATGTCTGAGCAGATGCAAGGGGAGCGAACAATAAAAGTCCTGCTAAACCCACGAGGGATACTCCACCAGAGAATGTGGAGCGGAAATGAAATGCTTTCATGATGCTGATATTATCCGCCCATCATGCCCCATATTCTGTGTGTGAGCGGAGCGACGCAGGACGGGGGTAGCGTCAGGCAAGTGACAGGAACAGCTTCTCCATGGCTTCGCGTTCCTCGGGGCCGGCGTCATCCTGGAAGCATTTCTCCATGCCGGCAGAGATGATGGTGAAGCCCGCGCGGTCCACCGCCTTGGAAGCTGCTGAGAGTTGTTGGACGATGGTTTTGCAGTCTTCGCCCTCTTCAAGCATCCGGACCACAGCGTTGAGCTGGCCCTGGGCGCGCTTGAGGCGGTTGATGGCGGGACGCATCTCTTCAGGATCAAGTTTCATAAACGGACACCATACCCCAGGGATACGCCTGGGGGTATTGTTGTATTCTTCCGGGCAGTATTTACCTTGGTCGTCGCAAAGCGCACTGCCGGTCCGCCTACAGTGACCGCACCGCGGTGACCGCCTCCAGCACCGCCCGGGCAGCCACTGAGACATCGGCGGCGGTATTGGTGGAGGAGAAGGTAAACCGCACCGAGGTCCTGGCCAGGTCCTCCGACAGGCCGATGGCCAGCAGGACATGGGGCACCTCGCCCGAACCGCAGGCAGATCCCGGTGAGCAGATGATTCCGCGCTGCTCCAGCTCCAGAAGAACCGCCTCGCCACCGGTGTTCTCAAACACGAATGAGGCGTGACCGGGGAGCCGCTGGGTGGGATGGCCGGTGAGGTGTGCGCCGTCGATGGTGAGCACCGTGGTGATGAAGTCACTGAGGTTAGGTGTTTCGTTTTCAGGGGCCAGTGTCAGGGCAGTGGCGAAGGCGACCGCACCGGCAACGTTCTCCGTGCCGCTGCGTCGGCCGCGTTCCTGCCCGCCGCCGTGAATGAGGGGTTCCAGAGGTAGACGGCACCAGAGCGCACCGATGCCTTTTGGCGCACCGATCTTGTGACCGGACAAGCTGATGGCATCCACCCCGAGCCCCGAAAGTGGCAATCCAGCGGCTTGAACCGCATCGGTGTGGAAAGGTGCGTCGGTGGCTGCGGCGAGCTCCCGGATGGGTTGGATCGTGCCGATCTCATTGTTGGCATAGTGGATGCTCACCAGCGTGGTATCCGGCCGCGATACCTTCGCCAACTCGGTTGCTGAGACCATCCCCTGGCCATCCGGGGTGAGCCAGGTGACCTCGAAATCATGGAATCGCACCAGATAATCCACGGATTCCAGGACGGCGGAGTGCTCCAGAGGGGTGGTGATGATGTGCCTGCCACGCGGATTGGCCAGGGCGATGCCCTTGATGGCGAGGTTGTCGGCCTCGGTGCCGCCGGAGGTGAACACCACCTGTGTGGCGCGCCCACCGACCACTCCGGCCACTGCGCGTCGTGCGGCGGTCAGGCCCGCCGCGGCCGCCTCCCCGACGGAATGCGGGCTCGACGGGTTCCCGAAGTGAGTGGTCAGGTACGGCCACATGGCTTCTAAAGCTTCACGACGCACACCCGTTGTCGCCGCATTATCCAGGTAGAGCATTATTCGAAATCGAGTCCCAGATCCAGGGCCCGGACAGAGTGGGTGAGGGCTCCGACGGAGATCACATCAACACCCGTTCGGGCGATGTCTGCCACGGTGTCCAGATTCACCCCACCGGAGGCCTCAACGATTGCGCGTCCACCGATGATCCGGAGGCCTTCTTTCAGATCCTCATTGGTGAAATTGTCCAACATGATGGTGTGGATCCCGGCGGCGAGCACGGGTTCGATCTGGTCGATGCGATCCACCTCCACCTCGATGTGGGTGGTGTGGGGCAGGCGGGTCTTCATCTGGGTGAGGGCTTCGGTGATGGTCATGCCCTGGGCGAGCACGGCCACCAGGTGGTTATCCTTCACCATCACCGCATCTGACAGGGAGGTGCGGTGGTTGTGGCCACCGCCGTCACGTACAGCCTGGCGTTCAACAATCCGCAGGCCGGGAGTGGTTTTGCGGGTGTCCACGATGCGTGCCTTCGTGCCCTTGACGGCCTCCACATAGCGGGCGGTCTGGGTGGCGATACCCGACATGCGCTGGGTGAAGTTCAAGGCGATGCGCTCGGCACGGAGCAGCGCGCGCGACGGCCCGGTGATAATGGCCAGGATGGCACCGCGCTCAAAGGCCTCGCCGTCACTGATATGCAGTTCCACCCGTGTCTGTGGATCAACGAGCCGGAAGGCAGCCTCCAACAGTTGGGTGCCACTGAACATGCCAGGCTCGCGTGCGACCAGGTGGGCGCGGGAGAGGGCTGCAGCCGGAACGAGGTTATTCGAGGTGATATCGCCCCACGGGGCATCCTCGTTCAGGGCTGTTTCCACCAGTTTGTCAATGCTTCGCTGATCGCTCATCAGTTGGCACCCTTTCCGGAGGCAACGGACTGGTTCGGCACGACAGCGAGCATGCGTTCCAGGGCGACCCGTGCCGGATCTGCCACATCTGAACCCACGCTGATCTGGTTCACCACGCGGCCCTCCACGAGCTCCTCCAATACCCACGCGAGGTAACCGGGGTGGATGCGGTACATGGTGGAGCAGGGGCAGATGACCGGATCCAGGCAGAAGATGGTGTGCTCGGGATACTGGGCGGCCAGGCGCTGGACCAGGTTGATCTCAGTGCCGATGGCGAAGGTGGAGCCGGCCGGTGCGGCCTGGATCGCCTTGACGATGAAGTCGGTGGAGCCGGAGGAATCCGCCGCATCCACCACGGGCATCGGGGATTCGGGGTGAACCACCACGTGCACATCCGGGTAGTCGCGACGGGCCTTGTCAATTTGTTCCACCGTGAAACGTTTGTGCACGGAGCAGAAACCATGCCAGAGCAGCACCTTGGCATCCTGCAACTCTGCTTCGGTGTTGCCGCCCAGGGCCTTGTTCGGGTTCCACATCGGCATCTGTTCGAGTGGGATACCCATGGCCTTGGCCGTGTTGCGGCCCAGGTGCTGGTCCGGGAAGAACAGGACCCGCTGGCCGCGTTCAAAAGCCCACTCCAGAACGGCTGCCGCGTTGGAGGAGGTGCACACGATGCCGCCGTGCCTGCCAACAAAGCCCTTCAGGGCGGCAGAGGAGTTCATGTAGGTCACGGGGATGACCGGGGCGCGGCCCTGCTCATCGGCATCGGTGCCGTAGATCTCCTCGAGCTGCTCCCAGCAGTCTTCCACGGAATCCAGGTCAGCCATATCGGCCATGGAGCAACCGGCGGCCAGGTTGGGAAGGATCACCGACTGCTCATCGGTGGAGAGCAGATCGGCGGTTTCCGCCATGAAGTGGACACCGCAGAAAACAATGGCTTCCGCCTCGGGACGGCCCTTGGCTGCACGTGCCAGCTGGAAGGAATCACCGACGAAATCCGCGTGCTGCACCACTTCATCGCGCTGGTAGAAGTGGCCGAGGATGACCACGCGATCACTGAGGATCGTTTTTGCGGCACGGATGCGTTCGTGGAGTTCCTCTTCGGTGGCGTGCTGATAGGTCTCAGGCAGCACCTGCTGGCGGGGAGCACCCAGCGGGAGGGGGTCCAGCTTGGATGCCCCGGGGCCGTAATCCGGGGTGACGGTGGGGGCGTCGAGAAGCCACGGGCCATCTTTAAGCTCCGGGGAGCAGGAAGAGCCGGCGGTGTCACCGGTGGCGATGAGCTGGAGGACGTGGTCGACAGAAGGGTCGATGGTCTGCTGGTTGGTCATGATGTTTCTCGCTGAAATATTGAGGTGGGGTAAGGGGAATTTAACGCTCGGGGTTGTGGGTGAACCTGTAGAGCTTGGGCGGTCGGTGGGGTGTGCCCGCGAGCACTTCGCCGGTGTCCACGAGATCGGGTGAGGTGGCCACGGATCTTCGGAAGTTGGCGGCATCGAGTTTTTGTCCGAGGACAGCCTCGTGGACGGCGCGTAACTGCGCGATGGTGAAAGTTTCCCCGAGGAAGGAGTGGGCGATATCGGCGTATTCCATCTTTGTGCGCAGGCGTTGGAGCGCGTAGTCCACAATGTGGTTGTGGTCGAAGGCCAGATCGGGCAGGTGATCGGCGTGGAACCACTGGACGTTCTCACCGGGTTCGGCGCTTTCCACCTCATCGGCGCGGACCAGTGCCCAGTACACAACGGAGATGACGCGGCCGGTGGGGGAGCGGTGGAGGTCGCCGAAGGTGTAGAGCTGTTCGAGGTAGCTCGGGTGGAGGCCGGTGGTCTCCCCGAGGGTGCGGGCAGCCACCTCCTCGAGTTGCTCATGTTCTGACAACCAGCCGCCCGGTAAAGCCCATCTGCCCAGGTGGGGGTCGCGGGTGCGGGCGATGAAGGGGGTCCACAGTGCGGGGAGGTCATTGTGGTCGGGGCGCAGCGCGAAGATGACCGTGGATACGGCCACCTGGATAGAGCTATCAGGCCGGGTCATGGCACCCCTTATGGTCAGAATGACTTTATGATGGGGACGATCTTACAGTCGCGGTGACCTGAAGTCGATTGTCTAAACGTGTGGGGGTGGCGCGGGCCCGACGTTTGAATACCCTGCGGGGTATAGGTAGTGTGATTCCAGGTGATACCCGGGAGGGTATTGCTGAGTGTGATTGAACCCCATCACTGCGAAGGAGAATCTCCCCATGTGCCGACCCGTCACCTGCAAGGCATGCAACAAGACCACCTGGGCTGGCTGTGGCCAGCACATCGATTCCGTCAAGGCCTCTGTCCCACGTGGCCAGTGGTGCACCTGCACAGAGGCGCAGAAGGCTGCGGCCAGGAAGAATGGTTCTCTGCTCGGCCGTATTTTCGGTTAATCAGTGGCAGGGTAGGTGACTGTGGTGTCATCTGCCTTCTCCTCCACCACCGCCCCGGAGGTCAAGGTCGCCACCGACGTCTGACCTGGGCCCATGATGTGGATGACCTCGGCGCCCCGGGCCAGAAGATGGTCGGTGATGATGCGCCGGTGACACCGCCACCACACCGCCTCTGAACACAGCAGCACACTGCGGGCGGGATCCTGCATGAGGTGAGCCACGGCTTTCATAAAATCCCCCGACAAGGCATGGTCCGCGTAATTGTGGAAACTACGGTTCTGCCAGAAACCATTGACCTCAAAGGGCACGGTCCTGCTCACCGGACGGTGACCGGTGAGTGGCTCGGACCATGCGTAGGCGATCCCCACCTCATCTAATGAAGTGCTGAGTTTTTCCTGATCAAAGTGGGGGAACTTCCTCGACCCGGGAAGTTTGCGCACGTCAATGAGCTTTTCCACCCCGTTCTCCGCCAGCATATCCAGGAAGGTCTGGAGGTTGTGCGTGGAATGTCCGACGGTGAATACGGTGACCATACCCACCCAGACTAGTGGGGTAGATCGCGTACTTCAGACTACGATGACGGGAATGTTAGCTGCCCTCTTCGGTGTGTTCGCAGGATCCCTGCTGCCCATTCAGACTTCGGCGAACAACCGCTTGCGCCGCAGCGTCGGTGCGCCCCTCATGGCATCGTTCCTGTCCTTCCTCATCGGCACCGGCGCGCTCCTGGTCGCCACGTGGATCACCAGCGGCCACCCTTTTCCAGCGCTTGCGCAGACGGCGGGGCAGCCGTGGTGGGTGTTCACCGGTGGTGCGCTCGGGGTGATTGTGCTGACGGGAAATATCCTGCTCTTCCCGCGTGTGGGCAGTGTCCAGACGGTTATTCTGCCGATTACCGGGCAGATCATCACCGGGTTATTGATCGACACCCTGGGCCTGCTCGGTGCGCCACAGATACCCCTGAGCTGGCTGCGCCTGCTCGGTGCGGTGCTGGTGCTCATCGGCGCGCTCGCGGCCGTCGGTGCTTTTCGACGCCACACCCCTGCCACCGCTGATAAACCCCCGGGGGTGTGGCTGTGGCGCATGCTCGGTCTGTTGATGGGAGCGGCCGCCGCAACTCAGATATCTGTGAATGGTCGTCTGGGTACCGTTTTGGGTTCAGCGGTGGAGGCGGCCCTGGTTTCCTTCAGTGTGGGTGCACTGACGCTTTTTCTCCTGCTGGTTCTCACCCGAACCCCCTGGCGTGGTGTGTCCCTGTCGGATGAACCCAACCCGTGGTGGATGTGGATGGGTGGTTTCCTGGGTGCCACGGTGGTGTACGGAACTGCGTTCCTGGGGCCGATCGTGGGTACCGGTATGACGGTGGTGCTCATGCTGTTGGGCATGATGACCGCCAGCCTGCTCATTGACACCCTCGGACTTCTCGGGGCCAACAGGCGACGCGTGTCCTGGGTGCAGATGATGGGGCTGGTGGTGATCATCGCGGGCGTGGCGATGATCAGGGTGCTCTAGGTGGGCAATTCATAGGACTCACCAGGTTCCAGCGGGAGGTGCTCGGATCCGTAAGCGTCTCCGAGTATCCCGAGGATCTTATTATTGAGTGCCCGGCCCGCATCAATGACCATGCCGTCATGGATGCCCATGAATCTGCGGGGTGGAAACTTCTTCAACCACTGCTCAACATCAAGCATCTTCACCCAGGGGCCATTGACCGGAACCAGTGCAAGATCCACGTTCCTGATCGGTTGGAACGCATCACCAGGATGTAGAACCCGCCTGTTGATGAGGAAGCCGATGTTCTCCGGGACATCCTGGGCGCGGGTGATCATGGCATGGTCGGAACCGAGCACCTCCACGTGGAATCCGGCGACATTGAAGGTATCCCCGCGCTGCACGATGTGCACCTCGAAGGGGAGGATCATTGCGAGATGCTGCGGCCCGTAGATCGGGAGATGGGGGCGGTTTTCACGGGCCCGGACGAGTGCATCCGCATCCGCGTGATCCGGGTGACTATGGGTGAGCAGCACGGCATCTGTGGTGTTGAGAGACTCTGGGGCACCGAAATTGCCCGGGTCAATGAGAAGACTTCGATCATTGTGGTGAATTTCCACACAGGCATGGACGTGGCGTGTGATCTTCATGGGGACCATTGTTGCTGAATTCGCCCCGTAGTGGCCCATGCATCCCAGTTGGGTGACGTGGCACACAATTCAAGTATGGGGGGAGTATCATCTAAGACTGTGATTCACTCCCGATTCGAACCGAGGACTTTCACCATGAGCAAAAACCTGTCCACCTATGTCACCTTCCCCGGAAACGCCGCCGAGGTGTTTGAACACTGGGCAAAGATCTTTGACGGCGATCTCACCATGATGAAATACGGAGAGATGTCGGCTGAGGGTTTCCCGTTCCAACCTGATCCGGAGAGGGTTGCCCATGCACAGCTGAAACTGGCGGGCGGCACCATCACCGGCGGTGACAACATGCCGGGAAGCCCAGAAGCACCTCTGCAGGACACCGCCTACTCACTGCTGTATTCCCTGGACACCCCTGAAGAGGCAGAACGCCTAATCAAGGGACTCGTCGATGGGGGAGGGCAGCTCGCCATGCCTTTCGAGGAGGCCCCATGGGGTGGCTTCTACGGGCAGGCCATGGACCGTTTCGGTGTGTTGTGGGCCTTCGATGTTGAAGCACCCGGGCCCACCGTGGAGGACACCAAAATCTAAGGAACGCGGTGCGTCCACTCATCGGTGCCATAACGCCCGGCCACGAGTTCCTCCGCGGCCGCCAGATCCTCCGGTGAAAGCTCCACCACGGATCCACCATAACGGGCAGCGAAGGTGGATTTCATGGTCTCAATGATGCTCTCGCGCGGGGCACCGGTCTGCCGGCGCAGGGGATCCACACGCTTCTTGGCAGAACGCAGCCCCTTGTCGGCGATCTTCACCTTGCCGATACGCAGCACCTGGGTCATCATGTCCGCGTCAATGTCATAGGACATGGTCACATGGTGCAGGATCGCACCCGCGCGACGTTTCTGTGCAGCACCACCGATCTTGCCTCCGGTGGAGGTGATGTCATTGATGGGGACATACCAGGCCTCCACACCGTGTTCCTTCAGAGCAGCCAAAACCCAGCGGTCCAGGTATTCGTAGGAGTCCTCATAGTTCATGCCTGCGACCAGCGAGTCCGGGGCATAGAGGGAATAGGTGATGCAGTTGCCACCCTCCATGAACATCGCACCACCACCGGACATACGACGAACCACCGTCACCTCGTGCTCAGAAACACCGTCGGCGTCGATCTCGTTCAGATAGGACTGGAAGGATCCCATGACGATGGCGCGGTCATCCCATTCCCAGAACCGCAGGGTGGGTGGGCGCTGGCCGGTGGCGACCTGCTCCAGGAGCAGATCATCCAGGGCCACATTCACAGGTGTGGGCAGGATGCCGGGATGCAGGATCTCCCACTCATGATCGGTGAAATCGGTACCGCCGGTCACCGCGCGACGCACCGCCTGGGCAATATCAGCGGTGGTGAAACCGTGGAATTCCAGTTCGTCACCGAAGGGTGCGAGGGCAGCATCGAAACGGCGGGTCAACTCGGCTGCAGGATCCTTGACTGATGCGCCTTCGAGCGCGGATCCCAGTGCGAGGAACGCCTCATCGGGATCAATGAAAAAATCACCCGAAACCTGCAGCTTGGTGATGGTGTCATTGTCCGTCGTGACATCCACCACCACTAGTTTTCCGCCGGGTACCTTGATTTCAAAATGGTGCGTCATACCGGCCACCCTACGCCCGGTTTGGGGCGGGCGGAGGGGGGCGTCGATAAGCAGCGTGTTAGGAGTAGCGCTCCTCGATCTCGGCGTAGGTTTCCAGCAGGCGCAGGGCGTGCTCGCCTGAAGCGCCTTCAGCGGTGATGCCCTCACGCATGGATTCCACCAGTTCACGGCCGTGCGGATAAGGCGGGATCAGCGGGATATCCGGGTCGGTGTTCGCCTCGATGATGATGGGCCGGTCAGCGGTGAACGCTTCCGCGAGCACCTCGTCGAGGCCTTCAGGATCATCAACACGAACTCCACGCAGACCGAGCTGCTCGGCAAAGGCCACAAAATCGAAGGCGGGTACCCGCTGCGAGTCCTCGAAACGGGGCTCGCCCTCAGTTTCCCGCTGCTCCCAACTGACCTCGGACAGATCCCGGTTGGCCAGAACCACCACCACGAAACGGGGATCCGACCAGGAACGCCACCTGTCGGCCACGGTGATCAGCTCGTTGATTCCGAGCATCGTCATCGCGCCATCACCCGCCAGCACCACCACGGGGCGCTCCGGGGAGACCTCCTTGGCACTGATGCCATAAGGAATTCCACATCCCATGGACGCCAACGTGCTGGACAGATGCGCATTGGCCCCGCGGGGCACATTGATATGGCGGACATAGTGGTAGACGGAGCTACCCACATCGATCGCCAACTGGGTGTCATCCCAGAGCAGGCCATTCACGCCACTGATCACCAGCTCCGGATTGAGCGGATCAGCAGCCACCAGTGAACGCTCACGGGAAATCGTGCGGGAGTTCGCGATGGCCTCCTCCACACTGGTCTCCCATTCGGATCTTTCGTCATCCTCATCGGTGAGGTCAGTGGGGAGATGCTCCAACAGCAACGCGATGGTGGGAGCAGACTGCCCCAACAAGCCGACCTCGATGGGGTAGCGGTTCCCCATCGTGGCTGCGTTGACATCGATCTGCACCGCGCGCGCCTGGCCCGGTGGCGGATAAAATTCCGTCCACGGGCTGTTGGCACCGATGATCAGCAGGGTGTCACAATTCTGCAAAACCCAGTTCGCCGAATGGGTGCCCAGGTGCCCCATGTTGCCCGCAGCCAAGCGGTGGGTTTCATCAACAAATGGTTTGCCGAGCAGTGCCGTGGTGATTCCAGCACCGAGACGCTCGGCCAATTCGACCAGTTCTTCCTGAGCATCCTGAACACCGCGCCCGGCGAGGATCGCCACCTTCTTTCCCTCGGTGAGTACCTTCACAGCCTGTGCGAGGTCCTCATCCCGGGGGAGTAGATGGCCACTGCTCCAGTGCACCGCGGTCACCACCTCGCCGTGTTCCTGCCCCAGCTCAGGTTCGGGCTCCTGCTGGATGTCATGCGGGATGATCACCACCGCCGGGCCGCTGTTGGCCAGAGCCGCCCGGAACGCCCGGTCCAGAACCATGGGAAGCTGCTCCGGTGTGGTGATGGTCTCCATGAAGGGGGTGGCCACATCGGCGAAGAGATTATGCAGGTCAATCTCCTGCTGATAATCAGATCCCAACACCGATCTGCTCTGTTGCGCCACCAGGGCCACCACGGGCGCGCTGTCCAACTTGGCGTCATAGAGGCCGTTGAGGAGGTGAACCGCGCCCGGGCCCTGGGTTGCGGTGACAACTCCCACCTTGCGGCTGTACTTGGCATCACCGACAGCCATGAAGGCCGCACCCTCCTCATGTCGGGCGGCGATGAAATCGAGGTTCTCTCCCGCGCGACGGATCGCCCCGAGAAGAGCATTGTTGCCATCGCCGGAATAACCGTAGATCCGGGTTACCCCCCAATCGATGAGGCGGCGGACGATGAGGTCAGAAACGGACATCTCGGTTTACCTTTTCCCTGGGTGTGAGTGGGGGTTGCCAGTGGTTTGTCAGCGGTTTATCACTGAGTTGGATCGAGCACGACCTTGATGCAGCCGTCCTCCTTCTTCTGGAACTTCTCATAAGCCCCTGGGGCCTCGCTCAGGGGAACCCGGTGTGTGATGAAATCATCAATCCCCAGGGGATCCGTGGAATCCTCCACCAGCGGAAGGAGATCATCGATCCACGCCTTCACGTTGCACTGACCCATGCGCATCTGAATCTGCTTATCAAACATGGTGAGCATCGGCATGGGGCTGGCTTCGCCACCGTAGACACCACTCAGCGACACGGTTCCACCACGCCGGACCAGATCAATGGATCCATGGAGTGCCCCAAGTCGGTCCAACCCACCGTGTTCCATCATCTTGCGGGCGGCCACGTCGGGCACGAAGCCCATCACATCATGTGCGAGCTTGCCGACGGGTGACCCATGGGCTTCCATACCAACTGCATCCACTACGGCGTCAGGGCCACGTCCGTCGGTGAGATCGCGGATCGCCGCATGCGCATCCTCACCCATATCGAATACCTCGATGCCGTGCCGGGCTGCCATGGCGCGACGCTCAGCGACAGGTTCGATACCGAATACGCGGGCCCCCAGGTGACGGCCGATTCTGGCACACATCTGGCCGATGGGTCCGAGTCCGTAAACCGCCAGGGTGTCACCCTCGCCGACATCGGCGTACTGCACAGCCTGCCAGGCAGTGGGCAGGACATCGCTGAGGAAGAGGTATCGGTGATCAGGGAGTTCATTGCCAACCTTGATCGGTCCGAAGTTGGCGTGTGGAACCCGTAGGTATTCAGCCTGGCCGCCGGGTACTGAGCCATAAAGTCGGGAATAACCGAAAAGGCTGGCCCCGGAGCCGTATTCCCGGACCTGGGTGGTTTCGCACTGGGAGAACAATCCCCGCTTGCACATCCAGCAGGTGCCGCAGGAGATATTGAAGGGGATGACCACCCGGTCACCCACGGTGAGGTTGGAGGCGGGGCCAGCTTCAACCACACGTCCCATGGGTTCATGGCCGACGATATCGCCTTCATCCATGAAAGGGCCGAGCACCTCATAGAGGTGCAGATCAGAACCGCAGATTGCGGTTGAGGTGACTTCGATGATGGCATCGTTGTCTGCCTGCAGAACAGGATCAGGAACGGTGTCTACGCTGAGTTTTCTTTTTCCTTGCCAGGTCAGTGCTCTCATATGTCCTTCTCCTGATGGTTGATGAGCTCCACCATGGAGTCGTATAAGAGTGCCAGGGCATGGTGTTCGGTCTGCTCTAGAACTTCCTCGGGATCTCCAGGGAAATGGTGGAGTTCGGTGTGTAATGTTCCTCGAACAAAGGCAGCAATCCAGGTGGTGCCAGGGGGATTGCCCTCTTGGCCGTCTGGGCCACCCGCCCCGGACACGGCGACAACCGCGTCAGCGGTCATCAGGTCAGCGACTCCGAGAGCCATTTGACTGACCGCCTCCTCAGTGAGGACGGGGTCACCTTCGGGGACTTTCAGAACCTCGTACTTGATACGGGTCATGTAGGACGTCACCCCGCCTGCGTACCAGGATGAGGAATCCGGTGCTGCGGCCAGTCGACAGGAGATCTTTCCTCCTGTGAGTGATTCCGCAGCAGCGAGGGTGAAATCGTGTTGGAAAGCGATCCGGGAAATATCCTGCGCAATGGCATCGACATCTGGGTGTGCGTTATCTGTCTTCGACATTGGCGGCTCGGACCTCCCTGTTGGTAGTTGGCCGGAGGTGTTAATAGTTGGCCGGAGGGTCACTGCTGGGGAAGGATTCCTCGCCCCATTCATCAACCTTCTCATCGTCGGTGGTGGGGCCACCGGTGGGTACGGTGTCCTTGTCTTCTGAGGTTCCGGTTTTTGCTACCCGGTCATCCTCGTCCTCTGGCGTGCCAAAAGGGTTGGTGTTGGGAGTGGTACTCATCGCTGATCTCCTTAACTATTGGTTTGGAGCATGGATATCAAGGTCCACATCTTCTGAGTGATTCGGGTCACTCGGTGATTGCGAGAATACTCGTAAATTTCTTATATGTCAGTCAGTGCCGGAGAAAGTGCTGGTCAGGTGGAGGGATGCCCATGGTTCGTGGGCGGCGCCGTGCACGTGCATGTCATTGTCTGACATGTCTTCAGAAATGCCGGAACCCGCCCCGGTGGCTTGTCCTTTTCAGGAATCAGTACACGAGAGCGGGTTCGGAATATTACTGCCTGCCCAGGAAGCTTGTCCGGTCAGGACACCTGCAGCGCCGACTTGGCCAGCTTGTGCAGACGTGGCACCGGCATGCGGTAATTGATGGCTGCGGCGGTCCCCAGTGTCGGCCAATGCAACAGGGCGGACCGTTCCGTGAGGGATCCCTCGACCACGATGGGGTCACCTTCGTGGGGGATCGGGCCACTGATTTTTATATTCAACCCGAACTGATCAGTCCAGAAATAGGGCTGGTAGTTGATGGTGGGGGCGTCATCACCGTGGAGGAGCGCGGCGGCGGCGATCTTGGCTTCTTCGATGGCGGAGGTCCACACGGGGGAGCGCTGCCCGTTGAACCAGGCCACATCGCCGGCGGCAACGATATTGTCTGTCACCCTGCCGCGGGTGTCCGTGATCAGGCGTCCGTCCAGGAGGAGGCCTGAGTCTTCCAGCCATTCAGTATTAGGAGCATCGCCGATGGCGGATACCACGACATCGGAGGTGATGATCTGGCCGTTGTCCAGCTCGACCTGTAATCCCGACGGCGCAGGAGAAAGTGCAGGGGTGACCGATCGCACCATCGCATCGATGACCTCAACACCGTTGTCACGTGCGACATCAGTGAGGATCTGGGCGATCACCGGGCCCATCTGCAGCAGCATCGGCAAGCCGAATTGGATCAGGCGGACCTCGCAGCCGAGTGCACGTGCTCCGGAGGCCACCTCCATGCCGAGTGGGCCACCGCCGATGACGGTGACGGTTGGCTTCGCCGCCAGGCGCGTGCGGAGCGTGGCCGCCTCATCGAGGGTGCGCAGGGTGTACTCATTCGGGTTGTCGGTGAACCTGCGTGCGCGGGTGCCGGTGGCGATAACCAGGCCGTCGTAGGGGACGGTGGTTCCGTCGGCAAGCTCAACGTGCTGTGCAGCGACATCAAGGCCGACCACGGAACCCTGGACCTCAGTGGCTGCGTGGGTCGCCTCCGGAAGGATGGTGTCCATGAGGTCGGCGTCCGGGTTCAGTGCCGCTTTTGACAGGGCGGGGCGGCTGTAGGTGGGATGGGGGTCCTCACCGATGATGGTGAGATCGCCCTGGAACCCCTGTCGTCGGAGAGCATCACCTGCGGTGAGCCCTGCGATTCCGTGGCCGGCAATGACAATTTTTTGCACGGTGTTCTGCACGGTATAAACCCTCTTCCTGGTGCGCTGGGATGATCGACGGGATGGTTAAAGGTTCTGTGCGGTCAGGCGCAGCGCTGCGACGGGGCAGACGCGGACGGCATCCTGGGCGGCTGGCAGATCAGAATCGTTGATGTTCTCAACGTCGAGGATGAGCTCACCCTCGTCATCCAGGTGCATGAGGTGGGGCGCTGCTTCCTCGCAGAGTCCGTGGCCTTCGCAGCGGGGGCGGTCGAGTTCAAGATGGTGCATGGCTACTCCTTTGAAAGAGGGCAGGGATCCCGTTGTGTGACCGGGGTCATGTTTCAATGTCTGTAGCGTTCCATGTAACTCTAAATCTGTCCAATGAATAGATGGGATGGGTACTATTCATCTCATGAATGAAGAGTTCGGCAACCTCGCCAATGTGGATCTCAATCTCCTGGTTTCCCTCCATGCGATCCTGGAGGAGGGGTCGGTCACCGCGGCGGCGGATCGGGTGGGTCTTTCGCAACCTGCCATGAGCCATGCCCTGCGGAGGATCAGGAAATTGCTCGGTGATGAGATCCTCATCCGTCAGGGGGCTGTCAACGTACTCACCCCGCGGGCTCGCGACATGCTCGGGCCGCTCCGTGAAGTCCTGCAGAAAACCACGGGCCTGCTCGGTGGGCAGGTGTTCAATCCGGAGTTCAGTCGCAGAACCCTGACGCTTGCGATGTCCAGTTCCGTCGCTTATGTCGTTGGCCAGTCGATCTCCCTGCTCATGGAGCGGGAGTCACCGACCATGTCTCTCAGGGTCATCACCACAGATGATATTTCTGATTCAGTGTTCATTGATCAGGGTGCGGATGTGCTGCTGGTGGCGGAGGGGTATGAAGTCCCACACCCTCGCGAGCGGCTTTTTGATGATGAATGGGTGGTGGTTGGCGGCCACCCTGAACTGCTGGAGGGGGACGTCATTTCCTGTCTGCAGGACTGGCCGCATGTTGGTCTACAGTCCGCCCGGGCCACCAGGCCCTATGAGCTCCTCCGTCACCGGGGTCTGGACGTGAAAATGAAGGTGCATGTCACTGATTATCTGGTGGTTCCCCAGTTTGTGGCAGGGGTTCGGAAGTTGGCTCTCCACAGGCGTCGGGTAGTTGAGCGCATGGCACGGACCCTGCCTGTTTATGTCGCTGATTTCCCTTTTCCCATCCTCGGCCTGGGTGTGGACATGGTTCACAATCCATGGCAGCACGACGATGTGTTCCGCAGCTGGGTGGGTGACCTCCTCCATAGGGCCATCGCCATGCATGATGTGAATAGTGGTGATTAGAAACATTCATTGGACGTATGTCCTGGGGTCGTTTTAAATGTGACGTAGATCTTATTCACGCAGCCACGCCCAACCGCATCACAGCATGGGCCCCACTTTGAAAAGAGTTCTGATGACCACTGCAACCACACCGGTATCCGAGCATGATCTCTTCTCCGATCACACCCTCGCCAACACCGAAGAGGTCTACGCCGAACTCCGCGAACTCGGCACCGTTGTCTACCTCCCAGCCAATGAGTCCTATGCCATCACCCGCTATGAGGCCATCCGGGAAGCCAACTCCGATCCAGCCACCTTCTCATCCAAGCAGGTTGCCTTCAATCCGCAGATGAATGAGATCCTCTCCGGAACCAGCCTGGCGGCTGACCCACCGGAGCACGGGAAACTGCGCGCCATCCTCACCGACAACCTCTCGCCACGTGCATTGCGATCCCTCAAGGATGTCATCAACCAGGACGCAGATGCGCTCGTGAAGGAACTTATCCAGAAGGGGACCTTTGACGGCATGAAGGACCTCGCTGTCGCATTCCCGGTTTCTGTGGTGCTGGATCTTATCGGTGTCCAGGGCGACAAGCGTGACAGCATCCTCCCATGGGGAGAAGCCGCCTTCAATCTGCTCGGACCGCTCAATCAGCGCGCACAGGAGTCCTTCCCGCTCGCCGGTGAGCTGTTCACCTGGACCCATGAGGACATGAAGGGCGAGGACCTCGCCGAGGGCAGCATCGGCCGCGCCGTCTGGCAGGCCGCTGAGCGTGGTGAGATCGCTCCGGAGAGCTTCGGTTACCTGGTCCACCAGATTCTCGCGGCCGGCATGGACACCACCATTGCCACCATCGGCAATGTCATCCAGCTGCTGGCTGAATACCCTGAGCAGTACGCGGCCCTCCGCGAGGATCCGAAGAAGATCCCCGCAGCGGTGGCGGAGACCCTGCGTTTCCGTACCCCGGCGCCCGCCTTTGGTCGACTGGCCACCCGTGATGTCGAGGTGGATGGCACGATCATCCCTGCAGGCAGTCAGGTTGCCCTGCTCTACGGTTCAGGCAACCGCGATGAGCAGAAGTATGAGAATCCGGATGTCTTCGACATCGACCGCAACCCGGTTGATCACCTCGGTTTCGGCTACGGCATCCACGGTTGTGCCGGTCAGGGCCTGGCCAAGCTCGAGATCAACGGACTCATGGAAGCCTGGCTGCGCAACGTTGAGAGCTTTACCGTCACCGATGTGGTGCCACGCCTCAACAACTTCTCCCGCCCCTATGACTCCATGCAGGTGACCATCACCAACTAAAAACACAAACCCTGCTTGACGACGAAACCCCGACTGTCGCCCACCGTCCTAGGCCGGTGGGCGCAGGCGTTTGGGAAGTGTCTCCACCACCAACTGGTAGGAATCCTCGATCAGTCCCGCCAGCATCTCCTGCGTGATGCCGGGCTCTTCGGTGATGGTGATCCAATGTTTCTTGTTCATGTGATACCCCGGTGTGATTGAGTCAAAGGCCCGTCGTAGTTCCCCGGACATCTCCGGGTCGCATTTCACCGTCACAATGTCCTGGCCCTGATGTTCAGACACGTACATGAACATCTTGCCCTTCACTTTGAATACCGCAGTGTCGGCTCCGAAGGGGAACTCAGGGTTGGAGCCGAGAAAATCCATCGCCACCATGTGCGCATGGGAAACCAGATTCATGTGCACCATGGTAGAGCCTTTGACATGTCCCACCTGGCGGGCACGGGGGACTCAGTGGTGGTTCCGGGGGTGAAACTACTTTCTGGGGCAAATAAGTGGGGCAGCAGATGTGTAGTCTTCATTCTTGCTGGGGCTTGGCTGTAGTGAAGCTGGAAGAACCCGGTTGAAAATCTGCATTGTTTGTGGGAAACCAGAATGAAGGAATCTATGAACCGCTCGAAGATCATCGCAGCCCTGACCACCGTCAGCCTCGTGACCGCAGCAGTGTCGGTTGCTCCGACCGCCACTGCGGTCCAGTTCTACGGAGAGCAGAGGAACGATCGCTCCATCTGTGTCTCCCAGTCAACTCCCAATGAAGTACAGGTCACCAAGGATTATTATCAGGCGCAGCTGGATGAGTATCTGGTGATGCAGGGCGCACTGCGTGCAGCCTTTCCGGAGTTCTCTGTGCACTATGAAAGATTTGATGAATTAAACGCGCAGGGAATCTCGATGGCTGTTTTCCCGTTCGAGCCACTCCTCGAGGTTGGATTCACCCCGTATGAGGCGAGGTTTTTTGCCGTCGAGGGAACCGATACCTACAAGGGGTTGCAAAGTCTGGTGACAACCGGGGCCTCCATGGATGTTGAATTCGCACCTGAATGGACCAAGGCACAGATGGGCGCTTATCCGAATTCTGGCGCCCCAGTTGTTCCGATCGGTGCAGACTGGACAATGCAGCAAACCAGCCTTCGAGCTGTCGACGCCTATGTTGAACTGACCGCTGGGATGCCGGTGGGAGCATTTCGGCCCAATCTGGATGACGATTCGAAACTGCGACCTTTCGTAGAGGCGCGCCTTGAGGTACTTGCTCCGGCAAAGGTAAAATATGACGCGGTCATGTCCCCGACTGCCGTTCTCTGGGCGGCCCAGAGCTGCCTCACCCTCTACCGGGCAGGTGATCTGCCTGCTGCAGGCCCGGTCACCACAACAACGGTGACGCCCACGACAACGGCCACTGCGCAACCGACAACCACCACAGTGACTCCCGCGCCGACCACGACCACTGTGGCACCGGTGACCAGTACTGTCACGGCACCGGTTCTCACCACCACAACCACACCGGCCCCGGTCACCACTACCGTCGCGCCGGTCACGAGCACCGTCACCGCGCCTGTGGTCACGGTGTCTGAAACCCCGGCTCCGGTCACCACGACCGTGGCTGGAACCACCACGACGCAGACTGAAGCACCGGTGACCATCACCGAGGCACCGGTTCTCACCACCACTGTCACGGCACCGGTTCTCACCACCACGGTTACCGCGCCTGTGGTCACGGTGTCTGAAACCCCGGCTCCGGTCACCACGACCGTGGCCGGAGCCACCACAACGGTGACGGAAGGGCCGGTCACCACCACGGTGCAGTTGCCGGCAGAAACCGTCACAGAAGTGGCACCCACGGTCACTGTGACAGTGACACCGACCGCCACCGCAACTGACACCCCGGATCCCGGTGATGGGGGAGGAAACAACTTCGGCATGGTGGCGGCGATCGTCGCTGTTCTCGCAGCTATTGGCGGTATCGCTGCCTTCTTAGCTAACAACGTTGGACTATTCGCTGGATTCTTCTAGCTGATCACCACGCACGAGACCCCCTCGTCACAGGATGTGAATCCATGTGGCGAGGGGGTCTTGGCGTCGACAAGCGTGTTTTTATGCCTTGGTGAAAGGCAGCACCAGCCGTGATGGGTGCTGGGCGTCGCGGTAGATCTTGTGGGCTACCGGGCGACCGACCGGAAGGTGGAAAGCATCTGGTGGGAGAAGTGAGTTGTGGTCATCCACCAGCGGCTCCGCGTTGGAAAGCTCCACGGTGAGCTTATGGCCGGGCTGGAAGGATGCAGCGAATGGGTAGAGGCGGATGACGTATTCCTCGATCTTGCCGGGCTCAACCGGAATCTCGCGGGTGTGCGGGTGGTACGGGCTGCCGTGGGTGGTGCGTTCCTCATCCAGTTCGCGGTGGCTGGCCTTGAGGTAACCGGTGGTGATCAGCTGGCGCTTGCCGTTGGGGGCGTAATCCCAGAGGCGGAGGATGAAGTTGGTGTCCGGCTGGTCGATCTCAGCGAAGATGTGGGCGGCACCGGTGCCGATCATCTCGGTGGCCTCGGTGAATACCGGGGTGGACCAGGACAGGATCTGCACATCATCAGTGACGGTCAGTGGTGCCTGGTAGAAACCATCCGGAGCGGCGTATTCGGTGTTCATGGTTTCCGGCTCGGTGGAGAGCTTGTGGCGGGGGCGCAGGAAGAGATCCTTGTACTCGATCTCCTTGGGTGGCCACTGGTCGGCGGTGATGGTCTCGCGGGAACCTTCCACGAAAACATCCACCTGGGGTTCATCCATGATGCCGTTGTCGATGCCCTTGAGCCAGTAGTCGTACCAGGCGAACATCTTGTCGTGCTCTTCGATGAACGGGCGGGACTGCATCGGTGGGTATGCGCCGATGGTGAGCTTCTTCGGGCCCTTGACCTTGTCAAATACCTCGATGGTGGAATCCAGTGTCCAACCGCGGCCCTGATCCAGCTGGAGCCAGACGGGGATGTCGATGTTGTGCGCGAGTTCATTGGGATTTCTTTCCTCGTACCACTCGCCATCGAACTGGTTCATCACGATGTCGAACCAGGCCTCATGGTTCTTCGGGTAGTTGAGGGTGTGGACGAGGTTGGGCCAGGCCTGGATATCGGGATCCTGCAGGCGCTCCTCAACCTTGGCGCGCAGCTCCTCTGGGCTGAACTCCTCGATCATGCGGGATTTCACACCGTCGGTGAAGGCCCAGCCGGAGTCGCCGCCGCGGCCCTCGCGTGCGGCACGGGGCATGAACCACATGATGCCACCGTGGTAGGTGGTTTCGTAGAAATCATAGTGGCCACCGGAGACGAAGATGGCCTTGAGGTGTGGCGGGCGCTCAGCGGCCGCCAGCACCTGCATGGAGCCGAAGTAGGAGATGCCGACCATGCCCACATTACCGTCGCACCAGGGCTGTTCAGCTACCCACTCGATGAAGTCATAGGCATCCTCGCCGAGGGAGACGCCACCGGCGTTGTAGTTGCCGATGTGTTCGCCTTCGGAAGCACCGGAACCGCGTAGATCGCCGATGACGTGGACATAATCCTCGGAGACGATGCGGGCGATATCGCCAGCCTCGATGCAACCGTCCCAGAGTGGGGAGGGGCGACGCTGGGGTGGGGTGGTCAGGGCGAGTGCCTGGAGTTCCTTGCCGTAGGGGGAGAGGGCAACCAGGGCGGGACGGGGCTTGTCCACATCAGCTTCGTAGGCATCGGCGGCAAGCGTGACACCGTCGCGCATGGGGATGGAGAGATCCTTGCGGATGCGGATGTTCTGGCCGCCGGCGTTGAAATAAGTAATTTCGCTCATGTGGGGCTCCTTGAGATTGTGAAACCGTTGGGGTGATCCCAAAAGGGTGATAAGGGTATATTATTATAATAAAGTGATCCGTGCAAGGTTTTCATCGACTTTATACTCTGGAACACACCGTCCAATCCAAGGAGAATGACCATGACCCAGTCTGCAGGACAACCCACTCCCATCCATTCCATCTACGCGCCCTGGGGCCGATTCGGTCTGTACACGTTTCTCATTGATGCTCCTGAATTGGCACTGGTGGACACCGGCGTCACCGCCACTGCCCAGGGCGTTGCCGATGGCCTTGCAGAACTCGGTCGTGACATCAAGGATGTGAAGTGGATTCTGCTCACCCATGGACACATCGACCACCTCGGCGGCACCGTTGCGCTGTGGGAGATGACCGGACGCAACGCCAAGGTGGTCATCCACGAAGATGATGTGGACTACCTGCAGCGACGTCGCGCACATGTGGAGAACTACCTCAACCTGCGGGCCAACTACATTGATGATCCAGATGCTGAAACCAAACAGACCGCGATGATGGAGCATGCCATCTCCGGGGAGATGACCCCTGATGTGATCGTCAAGGGTGGGGAAGTGCTTGACCTCGGCGGTGTGAAAGTGCGGGTTGTGCATACCCCGGGCCACACCGGTGGTTCGGTGGCCTACGTGGTTGAGGGACAGAACGATGTTTTCGTCGGCGATGCCGTACAGATCCACGGTGCCGCCAATGGTTTCCCGGGTTATGAGGCCCCGGACGCCTACAGGGATTCCCTGCTGCGGATTCAGGAGGAGACCCCGAACCGCATGTTCCTCGGCCACCCCTTCCGGTCGGCCGCTGGCGATCCGTATCCCGTCGAATTGGACCGGGAACAATCCGCCCGGGTGTTGCAGGAGGCTGTTGATATCGAAGCCCGCGTCCGCGACGCGGCGCTCACCCTCGGAGCTGCAGCATCGGAGTCCCCCCATTCGCCGTTCGCGGCGATCGCCGATCACCTCGGTTACGAGGGTGATCCGACTCTGGAGCCCTCGCCTTTCTTCACCACCCTTCACGGGTACCTCAAGGCATAGGGATGCTTGCCCACGAATAACTCTTCCGTCCCCCCGGACTTTCCCATTGCCGAGACAAAGCTGGCAGCCCTCCCTAAACTGACCAGCATGTTTTCCTCGCGTCTTGGCGCCCTGACCATGAGTACCATCGCCGCTGGCACAGTGGCCGGTGTCATCTTCGCTGCCACTGTGGTGGGCGATGATGCACCGGTTGACAGTGCGGGAGCGACGAAAGCATCTCCTGCCACCACGCCAACTCCGATCTCCACCACGGTCCCGGTACCTGTGGTCGAGCAGATTGTTGAACCCGAGATCGTGGAGCCGGTCCCCTTCGATTACGGGGACTGCCCACCGATTGCCCGGGCATGTGTGGATCTTGATGGCGAACGCGCCTGGCTGCAGGTGGACGGGGAAGTCACCTATGGAGCCGTACCGATCGGGCAGGGAGGCCCGGGTTATGAAACCCCTCGCGCGAGTTTCCATGTCTCCCGCAAGGTTATCGATGATGTCTCCTATGTATTCAACATGGCACCGATGCCGTATGCGGTGTACTTCACCAACGTGGGCCATGCCTTCCATGAGGGCGATCCGGAGGGGGATTCCCACGGGTGTATCCGCCTGGCCCCCGGTGACGCAGAGGTCTACTTCAATAACCTCAATGTGGGGGATCTGATCCATATCTACTGATACGGATCAGATCCCCCACAGCGGATGAAACAACGGGGATGCTTACAGCGTGACTGTGGCGTCCTCAGTGGCTGTCACCTTCGCCTTGCTCGGTGCGGACTCGCGGAGGAACAGTGAGAAGAAGGTGGCCACCAGTGCACCGCCGGAGGAGATGAACAGCGCAGAGGCCAGACCATACTGGTCGGCGATGGCACCGGTGATCACGGGGTTGAGGAAGCCACCGACGAATTCACCGATACCCACTGGCAGTCCGACAGCCAAACCGGCGACGGCTGGTCGAACGGACTCCGCAGGGATCACGGACATCGCCAGACCACCCACACCCATGCCCGCCGCGAAGACGAATACCGCGGCACCCAGCAGGCCCGGGTTGTCCACATAGACAAAGGAGAGCGGAGCCAGGGTGGAAAGGAGACCGAACATCACGGCGGTTGGCTTACGGCCGATTTTGTCGGAGATCAGGGGAACCACGAAACCCCAGATGGCGGTGCCCACACCGAAGGCCGCCAGAATGAGGCTCATGGAGCTGGCGGTCCAGCCCCGGATATTGGTCAGGTACAGCGGACCAAAGACCTGCAGGGAGATCAGGTAGACCATGAAGCCGGAGAACATCACGATCGACAGCAGTACGTTCCGGTTACGCAGAACTTCTCCCAGACCGCCCTTGTGATCAGGGTTGGCGTATTCGACTGCCTCGGGGGATACCGCCTCCGGCTCGCGCATGACCTTCCAGATGACAAACGCCATGATCAGGCCGGGGAGAATAGTGAAGAAGAAGGCGGTGCGCCAGTCGAAGATATTAGCCAGGGCAACGATCACGATGGGGGCGAGCACACCACCGAACAGACCATTGGCGGTATTCATGGTGAAACCGAGGTTGAATCCACGGCGGTGCGGGGAGGATTCCATGGCCAGCACGGACTGGGTGACCGGAATGGTGGGGCCTTCGAACATGCCCATCATCAGGCGCAGGATGATCAGATGGACGAAGGTGCCCACGAAACCCTGGAGGAATGATGCAAGAGAGAAGGCGATGAGGAGGATGACCAGGTAGAGGCGTTTGCTTTTGACCTTGTCGGAGATTCGGCCACCCACGATGGAGGCGATGGCCCAGGTCAGGGCGGCGGCACCGGCGAGCTGTCCCACCTGTGCGTTGTTCAGTCCCAGGTCTTCCTGGATGAACGGCATGAGGAAGTTGATGATCAGTCTGTCGAAGAACACCAGGCCCACGGCGAAGAAGAAGACCGTGACCAGTTTGTTTTCATAGCTCCAGAAACCCTGTTTCGGGGGAGTCTGCGCCAGTGTGGTGGGGGTTGTGGAAGTCATTGAGGGGCTCCGTAGGAGTGAGGGGAAAGCTTCTGGATTTTGGGTGCAGAAGACCGACGGTTCCTCGGATGCAGGGTAAATAAGGGGTGATTGCGCGTCCGGGGAACCGTAGGAAAGTGAGGGAATGGGGGGTTAGGTAGCCAAAACTGGTGCTTCACCTGTTTTAGCGACAGGTACCTGGGTCTCTTGCTTCTTCTTCCTGCTGAGGGGGACGAAGAAGAAGGCGATTGCTGCGATCACACCAGGGACCGCAAAGGCGATGAAGTAGGCCGGAACCGGGAGATCATAGGTGAGCAAAACGCCACCAAAGCTGGGTCCGACGATGGCTCCGATCCTTCCGACACCTGAAGCCATGCCGATCGCGGTGGATCGCATGAAGGACGGATAGTACTGGGATACGAAGGAGTAGGAAATGTTCTGGGCTCCCATCGTGCAAGCGCCGGCAACGAACACCAATGCCAGCAGAATGGCCATGCTGCCGCCGAATCCCAGCAGGGTGAGGGAGATGGCGGAGATGAAGAACATCGGAACGAGGACAACCTTGACGCCGACCTTGTCTGATACCTGACCCATGACCATGGTTCCTACGATGGCGCCGATGTTGAGCACCACCATGAACGTGAGGCTGGAACCGAGTGCAAAACCTGCAGTGACCATGAGGTTAGGCAACCAGGTGTTGATGCCGTTGACCATCAGCAGGCAACTGAAGAAGGCAATCCAGATCATCAGAGTTGCCAGTGCGCGCCTGTTTCGGAACAGTGCGCCGATGGGGGAACCCTGTTCGCGCTCCTTCAGTCCGGTGAAGGTGACGTTGTCAGGGATCTGAGCTGTGGGATTCACCGCCAGGAGGATGTGACGCAGCTTTGCGGTCTGACCGTTCTTGAGCAGTGTCTGAGGGGAATCATAGAAATGCTTCACCATCAGGGGCAGCAATACCAAGGGGATGGCCGCGACCCAGAAGGTGGCCTGCCAACCGAAAGCCGGAATCAAGATCATCGCGACTCCGGCTGCAAGAATGCCGCCGATGGAGAAGAAACACATGATGATTGCCACCATGGTGTTCGCCCGTCCCCGAGGGGCGAAGTCAGTGAGCATGGCGATCACCGTGGGCAGGATTCCGCCGATGCCAAGGCCTGCGATGAAACGCAGCGCCCCAAAGATGGCGGCTCCCGGTGCCAGCGCGCACAGTGTGGTGGCCAGGGAGAACAGCACCACGCTGGTGATGAGGATCCGGCGGCGACCAAATTTATCGGCGAGGATACCGAAAACTATCGCACCGAGCATCATCCCGAAGGGGCCCATGCTGCCGATGGAGCCGGCCTGAACGGGGGTCATGCCCCATTCCTGCATCATCTTGGGTAGTACGGAACCGTAGATAACCAGGTCGTACATGTCGAACATGATGATGAGGCATGACCAGAACAGCATCATGAAGTGAGGCTTGCCCATTCGGGTGTCTTCAATAAAGCTGTTGATATCGATAGTTTTCATGGCAGGTTTTAGTCCTTGTTCAGGAAGTCTGAGGTGTCATGGAACACCTCGTAGAACTCCGGGATCCAGGTGAAGTTGACCACGAAGCCGTGGTTGGCTGAGTCATAACGCTTGAGTTCGGTGTCCACACCGGCCGCGCGGAGCTTCTCGGCATATGCTTCGCCTTCATCGCGCAGTGGGTCATAACCGGCGGTGACCACAAATGCCTTGGGCAGGCCGGAGAGGTTCTCACGTTTGATGGGGGAGACCAGCGGATCAGCCGGATCGGCACCGCCTTCGAGGTAGAAGGAGTTGAAGGGTGCCAGGCCGTTGTACTCCAGGCCATAACCTTCAGCATTTTCCTTCAGTGACGGCCAGCGCTCCTGGTCGAAGTCCAGATCCACAGAAGGGTAGTAGAGGATCTGGTGGGTGATGCGGTCGAACTCATCATCCTGTGCCATGAAGGTCACGGCGGCGACGAAGTTGCCACCGGAGGAATCACCGGCGATGGCGAGGGGCTCGTCGTGGTTAAGCGTGGCCGCAACCCCGCGCACCACGGCGTAGCACTCATTGAGCGCAACCGGGAAGGCAACCTCGGGGGAGAGGGAATAGCCGACGGAGACAATCTTCCAACCGGTCTCCTTGGCCAGGGAACGACCGACGTGGTCATGGGTGTCAAGGCTGCCGGAGAAGAATGCTCCGCCGTGGAAGTACACGATCGTGCCCTTCGGTGCGTCGGAGTCAGCGTAGATCCGTACCGGAACATCCGCGATGATGGAATCCTCGACGGAGGCGATCGGAGTGCGCTGCTCCAGTGGTGGGACGTTACCGGCCTCAAAAGCACGCATATCCGCAGGGTTCGGTGGGGTGGTGGATGCCGGTGGGATCTGGGCGACGATTTTCTGGATCTCAGGATGGAGGGTCATTGTGTGGCCTTCTTTCTGTAAACGGCGTGCCCTCAGGTGGTGAGGGCGGTGATGGCGCCGCCGCACTGTCCAGGTGGGATACCTGTGGGCAGCGGCGACGACGCCATCATAAAGAACTGTCGGAAAGGGGGATCTCCGACTTAGTAGTCGATTTTGTCCTTCTCCGGGAAAGCGGTTTCACCGGCGGATTCAGCATTCCAGGATTCGCGGGAGATGCGCTGCAGTTCCTGGACGGGCTCCTTGCGCTGTGCGGTGTAGAGCGCGAGGGCTTCTGCGACGGTGTCGGCCTCGACGATGCAGTCGGCGAGTGCACCGGCGTCGATGACCGCGGAGTTCGCGCCCTGACCCTGGTGGTGGAGCATGGCGTGCGCGGCGTCACCGATGAGGACAACGGCGTCGGAGTTCCACTTGTCCTGCGGATCGATATCGGCTGCGGCACGCTGGTTGACCTGCTCCCAGTCGAGCTTCTCCACGATCTTGATCAGGCGCTCGTCGAAGTTCTTGAGCATCTCCAGCACCTCGTCCTTGGACACGTTTGGGTTCCAGGTGAGGTCATCGTGGGGGACGGTGATATCGAAGGAGATCTGACCGTTCTCACCGCGGTGGCGCAGCGGCAGGAAGTAGATCATGCGGCCGGTTTCGGCTTCGAGGTAGAGACGCAGGTTGTCGTCGACAAGCAGGCCTTCGCCCTGCGAGCCGTCAATGACGGCGCGGTAGGCGTGGGCACCCTGCATGACCGGCTGGGAATCAGACCACAGGGTGCGGACCTTGGACTTGATGCCATCGGCGCCGACCAGGATGTCAAAGGTCTCCACTTCACCGTTGGTGAACTTCACGGTGGCGGAATCACCGTTGTCGGTGATCTCCTCAGCCTTGTAACCGTATTGGAGAACGCCCTCTGGCAGCTGGCTGGTCAGGGCATCGATGAAGTCACGACGGTGGATCATGCGGGTGTTGTGCTTCTCATCGCCCTCGGAGAGGTGTGGCCACTCCTCCAGGTTGATGCGGTTGCCCTGGGCATCCAGGATCTCGAAGTAGTCGGATGGGGAGGTGACTGCCTCGATGGCAGGGAAGATACCCAGCTTCTTGAACAGCTTGACGGATGCGGGGCGAAGACCGATGCCCGCTCCGACCTCACCGGAGGCATGTGCCTGCTCGTAGACCTTCACGTTGGCACCGATCTGTGCCAGTGCCAGGCCTGCGGTGGCGCCGGCGTAACCGCCGCCGATAACACCGATCTTCAGGTTCTTGATGTCTTCAGTCTTCATGGTCTTGTCCTTTTCTTTAAGGCAGCAGGGGGTGAGGATGCAGCTGGGGTGGGGGTTTAGTTGCTGGAAGCTGGAACGGTGCCGGGCTTCTCGGTGAGGAAGTCCTGGGCGTGATCGTTGAAGATCCGGTGGATGACGTCTTCTGCCACACCGTTGCGCTGCAGATCCGGGATGAGGACCTCGAAGATGTAGTTGATGGTGTGGCCCTTCACACCTGGCCAACCGAGAGGGGAACAGTTCGCATCGGCGGAGGCGAGCAGCTTGGCCTCGTGTCCGGCGTTGAGTTCACGCATGAAGTGATCCATGCGGTCCTTGCGGGGACGGGCCCAGAAAGGTGGGTCGGGGAGTTCGGTTTCATAACCGAAGGTGTCAAAGCCCAGTCGGCCACCGACATCGAGGATGCGTGCGGTCGGGGTCTGTGCGTGGTTGACGCCGTCATCGACATGGCCGAAGAGCACGCGGTCCAGATCGAGGCCTTCCTCCTGGAAGATGGCGATGGCTGGTTCTGCGTCGATAGCCAGGTGGGTCATCACAGGCACACCGGTCTGGACTGCTGCGCGGGCAGCGGCACGGTAGATGCGCTTGTCCAGGTCGGTCATGCGACCGCCACGGGAGACACCGACCTTGATGATGCCGGCCTTGGCGTTGGTGCCGGCGATGCCGACGGTGATCTCATGGATGAACACCTCGGTGAGGTACTCCACGGATGCGTTGGCGAAGTGTGCCAGTGCGGTGTCGCCGCCGACGAAACCGGTGCAGGCGATGATGTGCACGCCGGTCTTCTCCGACAGGGACTGGTAGTAGGGGAGGTCGCGGCCGTTGCAGATGCCGGTGGCATCCACGAAGGTGCGTCCGCCATATTCGTGGAACTTGCGCAGCTTGGGAACGGTCTCCTCGTAGCGCTGCTCCGCGGACTTCCACCACTTGGTGTCGAGCTCGGAACCGGGCATGCCGTAACCGATGTGCTCGTGGATGGCCACGAATCCCAGTTCTTCCGGCGCGATGGGGCCGAGGACTGTATTTACCTTGGACATGTTGATCCTCTTTCCTTATCGGACCGCGAGCAGTTCGCGGGGGTTGGTGTCAGTGATCTGGGTGATGTCAGCCTGTGAGATACCTGCTGCCAGCAGCTCGGGGACGATATCGGTGAGCACGGTGGTGAACTCGGCTTCCGGTGCGTCATGGCCCTTGGCCACGCCGACGGCTCCGGAGCTTAAGATGATGCGGTGCACGTGTCCTGCGTCGATAAGCTCTTTGACCAGCGCCGGCTGCCCGGCGCCGTCGATGCCCAGCCAGACGCCGCGTGCGGCGATGTCAGAGACAGGCGCTTCTCGACGCCCGATTCCCCGGAGCACCAGTCGTTCCGGCGCGATGCCCTCGTCGAGGGCGATATCGATCTCTGCCAGTGGATCAGCACCGAAGGTGTGGGACACGGCGACACCGGTGGCCAGGGAGGTACGGACTGCACCGCGCAGGAGACTTTCGTCCGTGGCGGTCATGCCTGCCTCTGTGGAGAGGGTGACGATCAGGCCAGCCGGGGCGCGACGCTCCACGCGGGGGACCACCATGCCTTCGGTGATCTCCTTGGTGAACAGATCAGCGAACTTCTCTGCTGGCCACGGGGTGGGGGGATTGGTCTGCGGGGTGAGGAAATAACCGCCCAGCATGTCCTCTGGGCCCATGCCGGTGGAGGCGATGATGTTGACTCCGGTGGCGGTGGCCAGATTCTCCAGAATGGGGAGTGCGATGGTCAGGTTGCGGCCATGGAACATGCCGGAGGCATCCACGATGGTCCGTCCGCCGGCGTTGTGGAAGGCGGTGAGTTTGTCGCGGAGGATCTCGAACACCTCTGCGCGGTTGATGGTGATATCGGGTGCGTATTCCGCGCCGGGAACCACAGACAGCAACGATGCGTGCACCTCTGTGTAGCCGAGCTGATCTGCCGGAACAGGTCCGAGGACTGTGTTGACCACAAGAGTGTTGTCAGGCATGGCACTACCTTTCTTCATTGGATCGGGCTGGATGGGGACTTGCCCGGAGAGCCTGTCATTGTGTGGCAGTTGACGTTGAAGAAACAGTGGGCCAGGAAGCGCTACCTCTGCCGTAGGGGCCGCAGCACACTGTCTTAAGGAATGTGACCTCTCTAACTCGTTTCCCCTACTTTTGCATGTTGTTATACCAAAGTCAACCGATTTGGTGTCCCACCTCACTCGGATAACAAAAACCCTGCTCAGGGGGAGATCCTGGGCAGGGTTCTGGGGGGAGTGGCGTGACTACCCCGCGGTTAACTCGCGGTGATGAAGTGGTATTTGAACTCATCGGAGCGGTGCATGGCCAGACGGTAACCCGCTGGAGCACCACCCGTGGTGATGAAAATCGTCTCGATTGCCAGCAGTGGGCTACCCACCGCCACCCCGAGGTGATCAGCGGTCTCTTCGGTGGCTGCGGTGGCCCAGGCTTCGTTGTCGGACTGGGTGAGCGTGATTCCGAATTGCCGCTCGAGGAGTTCAAACGCGGACGAACCGGCCTCCAGATCCTCCCGGCTGGGATTAAACTCCGCCGGCACCCGCAGGAAGATCCGTGAATGTGCCACGGGGGTGTCCTCCACCCAGATGAGACGGACGAAGTGCAGGAGTTGTTCATCGCCGTCAAGACTGAGCCGCACCTGGACGGGTTCCGGTGGGATCACCCGGCTGATCGCGGACACGGCCGTGGAGGTTTTCAGTCCCTGCTCCGTGAGGTGCTGATAGAGGGCACCGGGCCGGACGTTAGCGGCTCGGTCGATCCGGCGACCCGGCACCGGGAACGTGCCCTTGCCCTGTTTGCGGTAGACGTATCCCTCATCCGCCAACTCACGTAGTGCCTGTCGGATGGGTGCGCGACTGACCCCGAAACGGTCCAATAGCTGCGCCTCGGTCATGGGAGTGCTGGCATCCACCACGCCGCCGGAGATCTCTGCACGCAGAATCTCCTTGATCTGCCGGTAGAGGGGAACCCCGGTGGTGGGGTCCAGCTCACTCTGGGCTGTAGTCATGTGGCGGCCTCCCGCGGTTGTCGTTTGTTATGCCAATCCTGCATGGCGGTACCACTGTAGTCAATTTCTTATTATGACGTGGGTCATACTCGCGATGATGGCACTCATAAATTTTCTTCCCCTTCCGGGTTCGGGAAAGTTCATGGCAGCAACTATTTCCGCCTATGTGACATTCCACGGATGCACCTCTGAAGTGCTCAAACACTGTCAGGAGGTCTTCGGCGGGGAAGGGACCATGAAATTTGGGGAGGCACCAAGGGGTGGGGCCTATGGTCAGGTCTTCGACAGATTCGGCGTGATGCGGAGCTTCACCCCGGCCGCAGAAACGGGTGTTCGGCAGGGGGGCGTTCTACTTGTCTGTCAGGACACCGGTGTGTGCACCACCGTGTTCGAGGTTCCGCGCTTGCGCAGGGTGGTGGACGTGGAGAAGATCAGTGCTCCCAGCAGGCCCACCGCGGCGAAGGCGAAGAAGCCCCAGGGGTAGGCGATGCCCATGCCGACCAGGATGCCGCCGAGCAGCGGGCCGGAGATGGCACCCAGACGACCGATACCTGCGGAGAAGCCCATCGCGGTGGCGCGGATCTGGGAGGGGTGGTTCTCCCCGGTGAAGGCGTAGATGAGCACCTGGGAACTGAAGACGAACACGCCGGTCATGAAGACCACCACGTACAGGCCCAGCAGGGGCATGCGGACAGCCAGCAGCGCCAGGAATACCGCGGAGATGACAAACCAGAGCAGGGCGGTCTTGCGTGGGGTGTGGGCGTCTGCGACCCTGCCCGCGATGAGCAGGCCGACCACGGCGCCGATGTTGAGCACCATCAGGAAGCCGAGGGAATTACCCATGTCGTAATCAGCCTGGCGCATGATCTGAGGGAGCCAGGTGTTGAGTCCGTAAACCAGGAGCAGGCCCATGAAGGAGGTGCCCCAGATGGCCAGGGTGTTCCGGCGGAAACTCGGCTTGAACAGTGCGGACAGGGAGGCGGATTCGCTGATCTCCTGTTCGTGTTCACGGTCAAGATCATCATCCAGTGTCAGGCCATACGCGGTGGCGATCTCCGATGCCTTCTCCACTTCTCCTCTGGCCATCAGGTACTGGGGTGATTCCGGGAGGAAGAAGTAGAGCAACGGCAGCAGGATCAGACCGGGAACTGCACCGGTGATGAACATGGAGTGCCAGCCCAGGGGTTCGATGAGCAGGATGCCCAGGAAGGCGGTGGCCACGGCGCCCACGTGGTAACCGGTCATCAAGGTCGTGGAGGCGGATCCAGCCTTGGTGCCGGGGCGGAACTCAGTAACCATGGCGATCGCCGTGGGCAGGGCTCCACCCAGACCCACACCGGCGATGAAACGCCACAAGGTGAACAGGGTGATGTCAGAGGTGAAGGCCAGCAGCAGGGTGAAGATGGAGAAGACCGCCACGGAGAAGATCATCACGCGTCGACGCCCCAGCTTGTCTGTGAGGAAGCCGATGGTGAGCGCGCCGATCATCATGCCCACCAGTCCGAGGGTGGAGATCTGGGTGGCGCGGGCGGCATCAAGATCCCAGGAGGGGTCCTGGAGCATGGCCGGGATCGTGGCGCCGAGGACAACAAGGTCAAAACCATCAAGGACGATGGCGAACCAGAGTAATCCGAGTACCACACTGACATTCCTTGTGGAACGGGGTGTGGTGGTTACGGGGGAGGTGCTTATCACGGAAGGTGGCTCCGGATTCCTGTGAGTGGGTGGTTAGTTATCAGTAGTCGAATCGGGGCAGATCGCGCCCGACATACTGTTCAGCCAGGTAACGCTGGCCAGCTTCGGAGTCCAGAACGGAACGGAGCTCGGCGAAGCGGCGCTGGGTGGCGAAGTGGTCCTCGCCGGGAACCGCGTGGAGCATCGAGCTCATCCAGAAGGAGAAGTGCTGCGCCTTCCAGATGCGCGGGACAGCGAGCTTGCTGTAGTCATCGAGCAGACCGGTGTCATTACGCTTGATGGCACGGGTCAGGCCCGGTGCGAGCACGGACACATCGGCCACCGCCAGGTTGAGCCCCTTGGCCCCGGTGGGCGGGACGGTGTGCGCGGCATCGCCGGCCAGGAACAGTCGACCCTTCTGCATGGGTTCGGTCACCGCGGAGCGGAAACGCAGCACGGCCTTGTCAAAGATCTTTCCCTCTGAGACGGTGATGCCGGGGGAGTCAGCGCGCAGGTGCAGCTGCTCCCAGATGCGGTCATCCGGCCACATGTCGGGAGTGTCTTCCGGATCGCACTGCAGGTAGTAACGCTGCACAGTGTCGGTGCGGGTGGAGATCAGCGCGAAACCCTCGGGGTGGGTGGCGTAGATGAGTTCCTTCTGGGTCTTCGGAGCCTCCACGAGGATGCCGAACCATGCATACGGGTATTCATGGCGGGCGCGGATGCCACCATCAGCGGTGACCAGTGAGCGGGAGGGGGAACTGGAACCATCGGCGGCGACCACATAATCAGCGCTCAGCTGGTGGGTGGTGCCGTCTGCATCGGTGTAGGTGATGGTCGCCGGGCCATCGCCCTGGTAGTTCTCCACGGAATCCACGGTGGTTTCAAAGAGCAGTTCCCCTCCGTCGGAGATGCGCTTGGCAATGAAGTCCTTGAGGTACTCATGCTGCGGGTAGATGGCCACCTTGTGGCCGGTCAGTTCCGTCAGGGGGATGCGGATGTTCTCACCGTTGATGGCGATGTCGATGGCCTCGTCATGGTCAGCTTCGCGTTCCATGCGTTCGCCCACGCCGGTTTCCCGCATGAGATTCAAGGTGCCCTGCTCCAGAATTCCTGCCCGCACCGTCTCCTCCACAGCCTGGCGGGTGCGGCTTTCAAACACCACCGATTCAATACCCTGCAGGTGCAGCAGATGGGCGAGGGTGAGACCGGCCGGTCCAGCACCGATGATGGCTACTGGGACGTGATTCATGGAGGCTCCATTCTTTAAGGCATTAAGTGATCTGCGCCTCAACATACGAGTGGTGGGCGCAGTGAAGCAAGGCGTTCATCTGGCGAACAACTGTCATAGTCTATGGCACGCGCCACATCCTGCGTTATCTCACGCCACGGCATCCAGGCAAGGGTGTACCCAGGGGTGTGGTTAAGGGATTTGGGGGATGGTTCCGGTCACTGTGCTCTGACTACCACAAACCGACATTGGACAACCCCACCCATCGGTGCGCTAGCATGAATTCCTCGGTACGTGGTGTACCTGAGTACATACATCGAATTGCACGGGTGTCCGGTGAAAATCCGGGCTGAGAGGTGGCGCAGCCACAACCGTTGAACCTGATCCGGGTAATGCCGGCGATAGGGAGGAAACATGACTGATACACGTCTGCCTTCAACCAGGGAGGCACAGAAGAAGAACACCAGACACACCTGGCGTGTCATTGACATCGTCATCGCAGCAGTCCTCGGCGTGGCCTGCGGACTGATCTTCGTGGTGTGGAACTCGGTGGGCTACGCATGGTTCACCGCCTTCGATGCCCTGACCCCCGGACTTGGCGGGCTGGCAGCCGGCGTCTGGTTACTGGGCGGTGTCCTCGGTGGTCTGGTCATCCGCAAGCCGGGAGCAGCACTGTTCGTCGAGGTCATCGCAGCGTCCGTCTCCGCGGCGCTGGCCTCACAGTGGGGCATTGAGACCTTATACTCCGGCATTGCCCAGGGGCTCGGGGCGGAACTGATCTTCGCACTGTTCCTCTACCGCCGTTTCACCCTCCCGGTGGCGATCCTCGCGGGCATGGGGGCCGGCGTCGGCGCCTATCTCCTGGAGGCCGTCCTCAGCGCCTACTTCGCCATGTCCCTGGCCTTCAACATCATCTACTTCTCCTGCCTGATGATCTCCGGCGCGCTGCTCGCCGGTCTCGTGGGTTTCCTCCTGGTGCGTGCGCTCGCCCGCACCGGCGCACTGGATCGTTTCGCCGCCGGCCGCGAGCTGCGCAGGGAGGTTTAAACCCATCGTGACCACCACCATCGGTACCCGCGTGACGGTCAGGGACTTCGGTTACCGCCACGCATCCCGGAAGAAACCCGCTTTCCAGGGCATCAACATGACCATCGAACCGGGGGAGCGGATTCTGCTCACCGGCGATTCCGGTTCAGGTAAATCCACCCTGCTCGCAGCCCTGGCCGGCGTGCTCGGTGATGACACCGAGGGCGAGACCTACGGTTCCCTGCTTATCGACGCCGCCGCCGTCGGCCTGGTGCTGCAGGATCCGGACTCCCAGGTCATAGCCTCCCGCATCGGCGACGATGTCGCCTTCGGCTGCGAGAACCTCAAGGTTCCGCGGGAACAGATCTGGCCGCGGGTGGAACGGGCCCTGGACATGGTGGGTCTGACCCTGCCACTGGATCATCCCACCCGGCACCTCTCCGGCGGACAGAAGCAGCGCCTCGCGCTTGCCGGAGTCATCGCCATGGGGGCCAACCTCATCCTGCTTGATGAACCCACCGCCAACCTGGATCCGCTGGGTCAGCGGGAGGTGGTCGAGGCCGTCGACCGCGTGGTCGCTGAAACCGGTGCCACTCTCATCGTGGTGGAGCACCGCCACCAGCTCTGGTCCGGAACCGTCGACCGCATCCTCCGGCTCGACAATCAGGGCGTTCAGGAGATCACGGCGGGGGAACTCACACGGGTTGCAGATCTACCATCCCGCAGGGACCCTGCCGCCGCCTCCGTGATGTCAGCTGAGAACCTGCTCACCCGCTGGGGCCCGGCGCGTTCCTTTGAAATCCCCGAAGCAGCCTCCACGGTGATCACCGGTGCCAACGGCTCGGGCAAGACCACCCTGGCCCTGACCATCGGAGGTCTCATTCCACCGAAGGATGGGCAGTTGCACCTCTCGGACAGTCTCCGTCAGGGGGTGTCCAGGCAACCGCACCAGTGGCGTTCCGCGGATCTCGCCCGGCGCATCGGCACCGTCTTCCAGGATCCGGAGCATCAGTTCGTGGCCCGCACCGTCCGGGATGAGATCGAGGTCGGACCGAAGATCATGTCCGGTAAACGCAAGGGCACCGTGGATCCGGTGAGCGCCAGCCGCATTGAGGAACTGCTTGACCGGTTGCGCCTTCGCCATCTGGAGCATGCCAACCCTTTCACGCTCTCCGGTGGGGAGAAGCGCCGGCTGTCGGTGGCTACCGCACTGGTGGCGGCCCCGAAGCTGCTCATCCTGGATGAACCCACCTTCGGCCAGGATCCGGTGACGTTCCGGGAACTGGTGTGGATGCTGCGCGAACTCACGGATGCCGGAACCACGATCGTCTCGGTGACCCACGATCCGGATTTCATCGCGGCCCTGGGGGATCACCATCTGGAGGTGAGTGCGCGGTGAATGTGATTGAAGGTATCAACCCGGTCACCCGCATCGCCGCCGTGATAGCGTTGACCACCCCGCTGCTGATCAGCGTGGATGTGGTATCCGCAGCCATTGCGCTTGCCGCCACCATCCTGCTGGCACCCCTTGCCGGGGTCAGTTGGAGGCAGTTGTTCAAACGCGGTTGGCCGCTGTTTCTCATCGCACCGATCGCCGCGTTGTCCATGGCGCTCTACGGACGCCCGGAGGGCAGGGAGTACTTCAGTTTCCTGCTCGCCCACGTCACCGACAACTCCCTGTCCCTGGCATTGGCGATCGGTGTGCGTGTGCTCGCCGTCGGGTTGCCGGTGGTGGTGCTCATCTCCCGGGTGGACCCCACCGACCTTGGTGATGGACTGGCACAGATCGCACGCCTGCCGGAACGGTTCGTCATCGGCGCCGTCGCCGGTGGTCGGTTGGTGTCGCTGTTCCGCGATGACTGGCAGTCCATGGACCGCTCCCGTCGTGCCCGCGGTATCGCGGATCAGGGGCGGATCCGTCACTTCTTCACCATGGCCTTCGGGTTATTGGTGTTGTCGCTGCGCCGCGGTTCCAAACTGGCCACCGCCATGGAGGCGCGTGGTTTCGGTCGCCACCGGGGGAGGACCTGGGCCCGTTCCTCCACCGTCGGGCTTATCGACGCCGCCGTCATCCTCGTGTGCCTGGCCATCTCCGTCACCGCCATCGTGGTGTCGATCCAGACCGGTTACTTCAGGTTCCTGGGTACATGATCATCATTTTGATCGACGGGCAGTCCGGTTCCGGCAAAACCACCCTGGCGCGTGAACTCGCCGAGGAGACCGGATTCCAACTGGTGCACCTCGAGGATTTCTACCCGGGGTGGGCGGGGCTCGCCGCCGCCAGTCAGATGGTGGCCACCGATGTGCTGCACCCTGTCCAGCCCGGATTCTGGCGGTGGGATTGGGAACGCAACCAGCGCGCCAGGTGGGTGCCGATCCGCGCCCACACAAGCCTCATCATTGAAGGGTGCGGGGCGGTGACGGGGGCGTCGATAAGCGCAGCTGAGGCAGTGGGCACGGTGATCACCGTGCGGATCCTGGGGCCGGAAACAACGCGGAGGCAGCGCGCCCTGGCGCGTGACCCGGGGTACGCCCCGTGGTGGGAGATGTGGGCGGCACAGGAGCGTGTGCACTTCTCCGGACCCGGGCATGTGGCGGTGGATCACGTGCTAGGGTTGGCCTGATCGCGGGACGGCCCGCGAACCCACTACCGTTGGGGACGGCCCCGCCGAGTGTTCAAGGAGCGTTGGCGATCATGCCGTCCACACGCCTGGATCCAATCGATCTCATCCGCATCATCGTCGGGTGGGTCACCGTCGCACTGTTCGCGCTGGTGGCCATTCCGGGGCCACCCGCACTGCTGCTCGCCGTGATCATCGGCGTGATCCTGTTCTGTTCCTTCGGGGTGGTGAAACAAGCTGAGCGCCTGGCCCATATCCTGGGGGACCCCTATGGTTCCCTGGTGCTGACCTTGTCCATCGTCATCATCGAGGTCATTCTCATCGTGGCGGTGCTGCTGGGGCCGGGGGAGTCCGCGACCATCGCCCGGGATTCCGTGATGGCGGTGTCCATGATCATCATGGCGCTCGTGGTGGGTATTTCCTTCCTGGTCGGTGGTCTCCGGCATGGAGGGTTGGTGCACAACGGCACCGGGGCACAGACCTACCTGGTGTTGATTCTGATGCTGTCCGCCGTGGCCTTCGCCGTGCCGGTGTTTCTGGGTGTGGATGGCCAGTATCTACGGGGCCAGGGGATCGCCGTGGCGGTGGCTACCATCGTGTTGTACGCGTTCTTCCTCTGGCGACAGATGGGGGCCCAGGCCGCTGACTTCCAGGATGCGGCTGCAGCGTTGCCGCAGGGATCCGCCTTCCGTGGTGAGGTTGTCTTCCGGATGCTCGTGCTCGTGGTGACCGTGCTGCCCATCGTGTGGCTCTCCCATGACATGGCCGGCCTGATGGACATCACCCTGGCTGCCTGGGGCGCACCGGTGGCACTGGCGGGTGTGGTGATCGCGATGATCGTCTTCCTCCCGGAGACCATCACCACCGTCCGTGCAGCCTGGGGCGCGGAGATCCAGCGGGTGATCAACCTGGCCCACGGTGCGCTTGTCTCCACCCTGGGGCTGACCATCCCGTCGGTGCTCATCATCGGAGCGGTCACCGGACAACCCGTTGTGCTGGCTGAGAGCCCGCTCAACCTGCTGATACTGGGGATGACCATCGCGGTGACCGCGGTGACGTTCACCGCCCGCAGGATCACCGCTGTCCACGGTGCGGTCCTGTTGGTGATCTTCGGCATGTACGTCATGGCGCTGTTCCACTAGCAACATTGATCAGTACCCTGGGCGACATGACAAACCCGAATGCGGAAACAGTGCAACAACTCGAGTGGAGCTCCTGGAAGCGGGTGCTGGTGGTGGTCGCCCACCCCGATGACCCGGAATACGGGCTGTCAGCGGCGGTGCGGGAATGGACGGATGCCGGAGTAGAGGTGACCTACCTCCTGCTGACCCATGGTGAGGCGGGAATCCAGGGCATGGATCCGGCAAAGGTCGGCCCGCTGCGCGCCGAAGAGCAGCGCACGGCATGTGCCTGCGTCGGTGTCTCCGACCTGATCATTCTTGACCACCCGGATTCCATGTTGGTCTACAATCTGGAACTACGCCGGGACATCGCCCGGGTGATCCGTCAGCGCCGACCCGATGCCGTGATCACCGCGAACTTCGATGTGGAAGCCTACGGCGGATTCAACCAGGCTGATCACCGTGTGGCGGGCCTGGCCACCATTGATGCCACCCGCGACGCCGCCAACCCGTGGGCACAGCGTGAACTCCTCGATGAGGAGGGGCTGGAACCCTGGAGCGCCTCCAAGATCCTGATCGCGGGTGTGCCCAACCCCACCCATGTCACCGGGATCTCACACAGCGCCATGGAATGCGGGGTGGAATCCCTCAAAGCCCACGCTGAGTACCTCCGGGTGCTTCCCGATCACCCGAAACCGGAGGAGTTCATTCCCGAGATGCTGCGCCTCGGGGCCTCCCAGGCCGTTGGGGTGGACCTGGAATTCGCGGTGGCCTTCCGGATGTTCGACGCTTAGGCCAGATACGCCTTCAGATACCTGCCCGTCGGGGTATCGGCGTTGATCAGTTCAACCGGGGTGCCCTCGAAGATGACCCGGCCGCCATCGGAACCGGCTCCGGGCCCGACATCGATGATGTGATCCGCATGGGCCAGCACACCCAGGTGGTGGTCGATGATGATGACGGATTTACCGGCCTCCACCAGAGAATCAAAAAGCGCGAGCAGGGTCTGGACATCAGCCAGGTGCAGGCCGGTGGTGGGTTCATCCAGAATAAAGGTGGTGGCCTTGTCTCCCATCCGGGTGGCCAGCTTCAAGCGCTGACGCTCACCGCCAGACAACGTGGACAGAGGCTGCCCCAGCGTGATGTACCCCAGGCCCACATCCACCAGGCGCTTGGCGATCTTCACCGCAGCCGGGATCCTTGACTCCGCGGCTCCGAAAAACTCATGCGCCGACACCGCCGGCATGGCCAGCACCTCGGCGATATTCCGCCCGCCGAAATGGTAGTCCAACACAGCATCATCAAAACGCCTGCCCTCGCACACCTCACACGGGGAGGACACCCCGGCCATCATGCCCAGATCCACAGTGATCACACCGGAGCCCTTACAGGTCGCGCAGGCCCCCTCCGAGTTGGCGGAGAACAGTGCAGGCTTCACATCATTTTCCTTGGCAAAGGCCTTGCGGATGGAATCAAGCATGCCGGTGTAGGTGGCGGGGTTCGAGCGGTTGGACCCGTGGATGGAGGACTGATCCACCACCACAAAAGATTCATCGCGGAAAATCCCATGGACCAGAGAAGACTTGCCGGAACCGGCAACGCCACTGATCACTGTCAGAACACCCAGTGGGATATCCACATCAACATCACGCAGGTTGTTGCGGCTGGCACCCCTGATCTGGAGTGCGCCGGTGGGGGACCGGAAGGATTCTTTCAGCGTGGCACGGTCGTGGAGATGACGCCCCGTGACGGTATCGGACTCCTCGAGTTCAGCGACGGTGCCCTCAAACTGGATCTCACCGCCCTTCCTTCCGGCGCCCGGACCCAGATCAATGACATGATCGGCAATGGCGATGGTCTCCGGTTTATGCTCGACCACCAGGACGGTGTTGCCCTTGTCCCGCAGATCCAGCAGGAGCTGGTTCATCCGCTCAATATCCTGAGGGTGAAGGCCCGCGGTAGGTTCATCAAACACATAGGTGATATCGGTCAGGGGGGATCCCAGGTGCCGGATCATCCTTGTGCGCTGTGCCTCCCCACCGGACAGGGTGCCGGTAGGCCGGTCCAGCTGCAGGTATCCCAGGCCGATCGCCACGAAATTATCCAGTGTTTCCGACAACCCACGCATCAACGGCGCCACCGATGGAGCATCCACCCCCGTGATCCACTCCGCCAGATCACGCACCTCCATGGCACATAACTCAGCAATATTCTTCCCATTGATCCGGGAGTCCAATGCATGCTGCGCCAGGCGTGTGCCGCCGCACTCCGGGCAGTCCACGAAAGTGACAGCCCTGTCCACAAACTCACCGATATGCTTCTGCATACCGGCACGGTCCCTGCTCAGCATGGACTTGGTGATCTTGGGAACCAGCCCCTCATAGGTGACATTGATGCCACTGAACTTAATTTTCGTCGGTTCCTGGTAGTACAGGGCGTGGCGCTGATCCCCAGTGAAGTCACCGACGGGGATATCCGCCGGGTACAGACCGGACTCGGCATAGGCCCGCATGCTCCAGGAGCCAGCCTTATAACCGGGGATGAGCAGTGCGCCGTCATTAAGCGACAGCGACTCATCCACCATCTGGGTCAGGTCAATATCAGATATCCGTCCCATGCCTTCACACCGGGGACACATGCCGCCGGTACGTGTGAACTCCACCTTCTCCCGTTTGCCACCGGACTTGCTGAATCCACCGGAGGCACTCACGGACGGCACGTTGAAGGAGTACGCGCCGGGGCCACCGGCACGTGGTTCTGCGATGCGGGAGTAGAGGATCCTCAACATGGCGGTGGCATCGGTGGCGGTGCCCACGGTGGAACGGGGATTGGCCCCCATCTGTTCCTGGTCCACGATGATCGCGGTGGTGATCCCTTCGAGCAGATCCACATCCGGGCGGGCCAGCGTTGGCATGAATCCCTGGACAAAGGCACTGTAGGTTTCATTGATCAGACGCTGGGATTCCGCAGCGATAGTCCCGAACACCAACGAGGATTTTCCTGATCCGGACACTCCGGTGAATACGGTCAGGCGTCGTTTGGGAATATCAACGGAGATATTTTTGAGGTTATTCTCATGGGCCCCGTGAACCCGGATCATGTCGTGGGAGTCAGCAGTCTGCATGTGGCAAAGTGTACAAAAAGACACCCGTCCGGGAATGCCGGCGTGATGGGGCGTGGCGGGTGGCGTGCAGTGTCCCATAGGATGGTGCTCATGGCTAACACTCATTTTGATGGCACTGACACCCCTACATCCGGCGACCTCCCTGCAGTGGGCGACGCACTTCCTGATTTCACCCTGGTGGACACCAACCTCGGAGAGGTCTCCCTGGCTGATCTCAAGGGCAAGAAGGTCGTCCTGAACATCTTCCCCTCCGTGGACACCGGCATCTGTGCTGATTCCGTCCGTAGGTTCAATGAGGAGGCCTCCAAGCTGGATGACACCGCTGTGCTGTGTGTCTCCAAGGATCTCCCATTCGCCCTGGGCCGCTTCTGCGGTGCCGAGGGCCTGGACAATGTCACCGCCGCTTCAGCATTCCGTTCCACCTTCGGTGAGGATTACGGACTGGTTCTGGAAGGCTCCCCGCTCAAGGGACTGCTGGCACGCACTGTCATCGTCGCCGATGAGGAGGGCAACATTACCTACACCCAGCTGGTCGATGAGATCAAGACCGAACCTGATTATGATGCCGCCATCAAGGCACTGGGCTAAACCCGCTTAACCCTCTCCCTGTTCAACCGTCAAAGGACTTGCGCCCGCCTCTTCAGGCTGGTTCAGGTCCTTATTATTTTCCTCCTCTGGCGTGTCATCCAGTGGTTCGGTGGTGGCTGACTCTTCAACGGCCCGCTCTGCGGGCTCGTCAGTGGCCCCTGGAACACTGTCGCCATAGGTTTCAGTGGCATCATCCGGGGCATCATCCGGGGTTTCTGATGTCGTGGGAGGTGCCGTTGACTCCGGAGGCGGATCCGTTGGCCACAGGGGAACCGGGGGATCTTCAATCAGCTCGATGTCAAAGATCTCTGGTCTTAGGGGGAGCTGGGGTGCCTGGGGCGCCTGGGGGTTGGCGGGAGGCGCTGAAGGTTCCCGGGGTGCGGGGAGTTCGGGTACCGGTGGTTGATAGTCAGTGTCAGAAGTTACGTTCTGGGGAGTCGGCCGTGGCAGCGGGGTCGGATCCGGACTCCGGGAGGGAGCCATGGGGACGGTGATGTTCTCCCGGGGGAGCACCGCCGGTGGAGCAGTTCTCGGGGTGGTGGCCACCGCGGGAGGCTCCTGCACGGGCGTGGGCATCTGGCTGAACTGTGAACGGGTTGGTTGGGGGAGTGATCCGTCGTCGTTGCGCTCCAGGATCTCAGACAGAGGCACCCCGCCATCCCGTGGATAGGTCTGCAGGGTGGTCATGTGCACACTCGAGGTGGTGGTGGACAACTGTGGGCCGGCGTCATGGAATACACCGATCGTGGCGAAGACCAGGGAGGGGATCAGCGCGGTCAGCGCCAGAGGTGCCACGGTATTCCAGTGCCGGGGTTGATGACAATGGTCAGTGTCCCGTTGACGGCAGGCCAGAACCCACAGACTGATCACACAGAGGACAATGCTGACTCCGAAGATACCCACCAGGCCGCGGGCACTGACGCTCTCGAAGAGGAAGACGGGGATGATGCCGAGAACAGCCAGGAGCAGCAGGAGAGCGGGGCCGGTCTTTCCCAACCAGCCGTGGACCCGGGCCGGGTGTGTCTCAGCACGGGACTGGGCTGATCGGTGCTCATGGATGAAGCGCTGCATCTCCTGGTGATAATCCTCCGGATCGTCACGGTGCGGGACCAGTGTGGCGAGCGGATTCCTGGGTAACTGAAAATCCCTGCTATCCCAGTCCCTGATGTTGGAGGCATTGATGTGCAGAGCGACGTGCCCATCGTTCCCGCGGTCAACCCATCCCCGGGCTAGGGCGAGAAGTCCGCTCTCGGTGGCTGTATCCACAGCCCCCTTGAGGGCATCTGCGGCATCCATGTCGAGGATGCCGCATTCCACACCATTGAGGTGGATGAAGACCATGTCATTGAGGGCACGAAGCTCCACAAGGACGCGGCTCTGGTCTGGGATCTTGCGGAAGGGGGACAGGCGTGTGGGTTCAACGCGCCACATCGTGCCACTCGGTAACAATGTCCACTGGTTTGTCGGGGGATCGTTAAAGGGGACTCCACCGTCAGAGGCATATAGTGAAATACTGGCGGCCACGCTGGCATTGGGCGTGATCTGCAGTTGGCAGGTCGGGACGAATCCGGAGGCGTAGACGCGTGCGATCTGGGAATTAAAGATCACGGCGGGATCGGGGACGGTGCCCACCAGGGTTGTGCCGACCATGACCGCGATGGTGCGGGCATCATTGCTGGGGAGCAGACTTGCCCTCAAGGTGGTGCTGTCCGACTCTGGATGCACCAACTCCTGCAGGGCCTCCCACCGGATGTTGTGCAGCGGGATATTCCGGATGAATTGCTGCACCTTGGGCTGATCTGAGATCGCCAGAGGGTAAGGGGGGACGCGGGAACAGTCGATGATGAAATCCGGTCTGGGGGATCCCTCTGCTTTGGACATGTTCCGCGTGCCTCCCTTCTTCAGGTATTCGCTTCAGGTATTCGTAGGTGTAGGGAGAGCGCTATGAAAACGATTGCTGAACCCTATGTTAGCCGTGAAAACGCCAGGTGGAAAGTGCTTATCTGGGTTTCAGCCTGCTCTTGGAAAAAATCACGATCAGCTGGGGTGTTGCAGAGAATCCTGAGAAGGATGGTTCACCCAGGGGGAGATTGAGGCGGTGGGTGGAAATTTAAATAAACAGAAGGGGAACGGAGTGCTAATTCTGTGTATCACTCCGGTGACATGCCGAAATGGCGCTGATGCACGCTGTCAGATTGCGAAACATTACACCCCCGTTATTTGTTTGTCACCCTTCGATGCTGCTACCACTTTCCTCACCAGGGAGACAATGGCAACCACAACCCCACCCCACAGCGCACCAAACACCAGGGAGCCCGCGGTGTTGCCCAGCCAGCCACCGAAACCGCCGCCGAATCCGGCTACAAACTCCTCGAGTCCGTGAACCAATGAATAGGGGAATGCCCAGCCGAGCTCCTCTAAACCGATCACCATGATGTGGCCACCGACCCACAGCATCGCGAACACACCGATGACACTGATGATCTGCAGCACCACGGGCATCGCCTTCACCAGTCCACGTCCGAAGCGGACCGCTCCTGAAGAGGCACCCTCGCGGGACGCCATGGCCAGTCCCACATCGTCCATCTTCACCAGGATGGCCACCACACCGTAGACCAGGGCGGTGATGCCCAGGCCGACCGTGACCAGGACACCGGTGCGCATCCAGAAGGACTCATCGGCGATCTCATTGAGGGAGATGACCATGATCTCGGCGGACAGGATGAGGTCGGTGGTGATGGCTCCCTTCACCAGCGCATCCTCAGACTTGGGTCCCTGGTGGGATTTGGGCACCATGCTCTTTTCCTCATGGTGCATCCGGGAGTGGATGGAGTGCCAGATCTTCTCCGCACCCTCGAAACACAGGTACGTGCCACCGAGCATGAGGATCGGGGTGAGCGCCCACGGGGCAAACGATGACAGCAACAATGCGATCGGAAGAATGATCACAAGTTTGTTCACCAATGAACCCTTGGCGATCCGCCAGATCATCGGCAGTTCCCGCGCCGGTTGCACCCCATCCACATACTGCGGGGTCACCGCGGCATCATCCACCACAACGCCGGCCGCTTTGAGGCTGGTTTTGCCCGCGAGTCCCGCCACATCGTCGACGGTTGCTGCAGCCGCACGTGCAATCGCGGCGACATCATCCAACAGAGCTGCAAGTCCACCTGCCATGAAGAATCCATCCTTATTGAATGTGGGGGTTTAAGACTTTCCGATTGTATTCCTGTGCGGTTCCCACTGCTACTGGGGCACAATACTGGCCATGAGGATTGCAATCATCGGTGCTGGTGCCGTGGGAGGATATTTTGGTGCGCTGCTGCATGAGGCGGGTGCAGACGTCACCCTGGTGGCCCGGGGCGAGACCCTCCGGGTGTTGAACACCCGGGGTGTGCGTGTCAGTGATCAGCGCGGCACCCGCGATGTGCAGGTCGCCGCGGTCGGATCATTACATGATCTCGACGCCGCCGATGTGGTGCTGGTGGCCACCAAGGCGCTGGCCGGTTCCACCCCGATGCGGGAGCTTCTCGACGGCCTGCCCCCACGCGCTGTCGTCGCCATGACCCAGAACGCGGTGGAAGCGGCGGCGGCTGCAGCGGAAATCGTCGGTGAGGAAAAGGTCTGGCCAGGAGTGGTCCGTGGCTTCTTCGTCCATACCGGGCCAGCCTCGGTGGAATACCGGGGTGGGCCGTTGTCCTATACCTTCGGCACGTGGGATCGATCAGACTCGGAAACTGCTCGTGGATTTGCCCGCATCCTCGGCACCGCAGGGATCGACGCTCAGGTCCACCCGAATATCTGGGTGGACATGTGGGAGAAGGCGATGTTTGTCACCACCTTCGGCGGGCTGGGGGCGTTCGTCGATAAGCCTCTCGGGGTGCTGCGCACCGACTACCGTTCCAGTCTTGAGGCATTGATGTCAGAGGTTGATGCCGTCGCCCGTGCAACGGGCGTTGACCTGCCTGAAGATGCCGTGAGTCGCACGATGGCGTTCGCAGATCGGATGCCGGCGGCGTCGACAAGCTCCATGCAGCGTGACATCACAGCAGGTGATGCGAGTGAACTCGATGCCCAGGTGGGTGCCATCGTGCGTGCGGGAACGCGGCTGGGTGTGGATGTGCGCCTGCATGATCTGATCTACACGGGCCTCCGAAATAGGGGGCGGGAGGGATAAACAGAGTGCGCAGGCTACACTTTCCCCATGATCGTAACCTCTACAGCACGTGTGTCCACTGACCGTCCGGGTCGATACGGCAAGCAGCTGACGAGTCACCTCAGTGAGAAGCTCACCACCACCTGGGACCCGGAGGCCGGTCGGGGCTCCATCATCCTCAAGGGGCATGGGGTGGATGCCGAGGATGAGCGTTTCGCCTTCGACGGCTGCGCCTCCTGTGACCTGGTGGCCGGCGATGGTGTCCTGCTTCTCCACATCGAGGCGCCCGGTGAACTGGCCGACCGGTTGGAATCGGTCATCGGTTCCCACCTGGTTCGCTTCGGCGCCAAGGATGATCTCCGCGTTGCTTTCCGCCGTGGTGATGGCACCGAAGGCAAGGTCTTCGAACCTCTCGGCACGCCGTGACACTCACCATCCGCATCGCCGCGGTGGTGTTCCGCAACCACGACGGCGATGTACTCAGCGTCCGCAAAGCCGGCACTGATTCCTTCATGATGCCCGGCGGCAAAGTGGAACCGGGGGAGCACCCCCTGAGCACCGCAGTGCGTGAAATCGCTGAGGAACTCCACCTCACCCTGGATCCCTCCAGGCTTGAACACCTCGGCAGGTTTATTGCCCCGGCGGCCAATGAATCCGGTTTCACCGTGGACTGTGATGTTTTCATCTGGCCTAATGTGCTGTCAGAGTTGCCGCAGGTATTCGATGAGATCGCTGAGGCCTGCTGGGTGCCGGTTAACTCACACGCCCCCTGGGTGGCACCGCTGAGCCGGGACGTGATCTTCCCACGACTCAGAACAGCAGAAGCAGAAGCAGCGGGATCGCGGTAACCAGCATGAGGGTGCCGATGAGGTAGTTGAAGGTCCGGATGGTGGTCTGCGTCTGTGCGACAGCAGGCATCACCTTTGTTGGATCATCGGGACGGACATACATCGGGATGGTCTCACCGGGTCGCATGATCGGTTCGGGGATGGAATCGGGGAACACCCCATGGACTTCGCGGCCGTCGATGTCGATCCGGTACAGCGTGAGATAACGATCCTCATCGTCCTGGGAATGCCCGGTGATCACCGCATCATGCAGTTCGGCGTGCTGCCGGAATGATCGTTCCTTCAACGTCGAGCGGACGGCAAACCACAGGCAGACCACCCCCACGATGAGAATGAGAACAATAAGGGGAAACGTCGGGGACACAGGCAATCACCTCAAATCGTGTCGTCGAAAGTGGTGGCGCACTCAGTAACTTCCCGCAGCCCAGGTGTTCCAGTTGCCCCAGGCTCCCAGTGCATCCTCCAACATCGTGCTTCCGGGTACGGGGCTGGGGTGTGTATGGGCCGCCGGGATCCGGGAAGGCTCGGCGGTGGCATCTTTGAGGGGAGACGGATCGCCTACTGTACCTGGAACCGCCTTGCCTGTGTTCTGCGCGATCCAGCCGAGGTATTCACTGACCGGTACGAACCATCCCATTGTGCCGTCCTGGGAAGCCACATTGGTGGCGGTGGACATGCTCAACACGCCAGCGATCTCACCGTTGACCCACAGGGCCCCGCCGGAATCGCCGGGCAGCAACCTGCCGTTGTAGATGGTGGCCTCCAGCAGGACAGCACCCCTGTCCGGGCTGGGGAGGTTGATGATGCGACGTTGGATAGTGGCGTCAGCCTGCAGGCCGATCGGCATGTGGCGGCTGGTTGCGCCACCCCAGCCGGCGACCGTGCCGTAGGTGCCGGGATGTTGATGCCAGCCTGAGAGATTCGCCGTCGCGGCTGCTACTGGTGATGAGAGCCTGACCACCGCGAGATCAGCAGACGGATGCCGCCGCCAGTCCACGATGGCTCTTTCTTGACCAACCACGCGCGACCCCACAGAGGCATACCGGTGGGGGCCTTCGCCGATACAGTGACGGGCGGTGAGAACCCATTCCGGGGTGATCAGTGCTCCGGTACACGCCATCTCGCCGATATGGAGACGGACCAGGGAACCGCCACGGACATCACCGCTGACGTGATAACCACCGGTGACCGCGGCTGCTGGGAGTGTGCTTCCGGTGATGACGACAGCCGTCACAAGGACCATCGTGAGAATGGATCGCAGTAGGGATGTGATGACTGGCATGATCGTGGGCCTCGTGTGATGTGGTGATGGGGATCTAGTAGGTTACAGGATCTCATCTATGACAGTAACGGAGGGGCGGGCGATGCGCGCCCCCTTCTCCGTCACCACGATGGGACGCTGCAGCAGGCGGGGCCGGCTGGCGATGGCGCTGAGCAGTTCCTCCTCCGGGGTATCCGGGGACAATCCCAGCTCAGCGTAGTCATCCTCACCTGTGCGGATGCCATCGTGGACGGGGATCCCCAGTTGTGTGAAGATCCCACGAAGTTCCTCCGCGGAGGGGGTGTCCTTCAGATAGTGGATGATGGTGGGTTCAACACCGTCATCCCGGATGTGTTCCAGGGTTTTGCGGGAAGTGGAGCAACGGGGGTTGTGGTAGATCGTGACGTCCATGCCTGTCACTCTACCGGTGTGCGTGGGCGGGGCCACATTTGGAAAAGAGACGGACATGCACCATATTTATCTCTTGTTATAAGCCAAGGAGTAAAGGACGGTAGGCAATGGTGGGACAGGTTGTGAAGGTGGCCCTGGCGTTTGTGGGCATCATTGTCGGAGCGGGTTTCGCGTCCGGGCAGGAAGTGATGCAGTACTTCGTGGCATTCGGCATCAACGGCATCTGGGGTGCGGTGATCTCCGCGGTGGTGATGACGGTGATGGCGCTGATCATTCTCCAGCTGGGCAGCTATTTCCATGCTGATGAGCACGGCGAGGTGTTCCGCCGGGTGAGCCACCCGATCTTCTCCCGGCTTCTTGATATCGGTGTGGTTCTCACCCTGTTCTCCACCGGTTTCGTCATGTTCGCCGGTGCCGGGGCCAACCTCAACCAGCAGTGGGGGCTGCCGGTCTGGGTGGGGGCGCTGGTGATGGTGGTGTTGGTGCTCGCCGCGGGCATGCTGGATGTGGACAAGGTGACCACCGTGATCGGTGCGATCACCCCCTTCATCATCGTGTTCATCACGATCGCCTCGATCTACACCATCGTCGCCGGTGATTTCTCCGGCGTGGAACAGCTGGAGGAGGCCTCTGAGTCCGTGGAGACCACCCTGCCCAACTGGTTTGTGGCGGGCGTGAACTACACCTCCTTCAACCTGATGGTGGCGGTGTCCATGGCGGTGGTCATCGGTGGCAACATGTTCAACCCACGGGTGGCTGGCAGGGGTGGTCTGCTGGGTGGTCTGATTTACAGTGGGCTGTTGCTCATCAGCGCCATCACCCTGTTCCTCGCCGTGGAGAAGGTCGGTGCTGATGATATGCCGATGCTGACCATCATCAACGAACTCAACCCGGTTCTCGGGCAGGTGATGGCCGTGGTGATCTACGGCATGATCTTCAATACGGCCCTGGGGATGTTCTACGCGCTGGGCAGGCGTCTCACCGCGTCGCGCCCCACCACATTCAAGCCGATCTACATGCTGACGGTGCTGGCGGGATTCGGTTTGAGTTTCTTCGGCTTCAGGGAGCTGGTGGGTTATGTCTACCCGATCCTGGGGTACATGGGTCTCCTGCTGATCGCCGTCATGCTCGTGGCGTGGGCGCGCGCGCGGGTACGCATCTACCGTGAGTCCGAGCGTCGGATGCGGATCGTGGACCTGCTGCAGATCGGCACCCATGGCAATCTGAGCCGGGAGGAGGCTGTGGCCCTCGACCGGGAGATTGCGGAATCCAATCTGGATGAACTCCAGATCAGGTCAGCGGTGCGGGAGTAGGAAAAATCCCTACTCCGCGGGGACGAGCTGGATCTGGTTGGTATCAGCCCAGGTCAGGTCGATGCCCCTGGAGCGCAACCACTGCATGGGATCGTCGCCGTTGCGGGTGATGCCCTCCACGGCGTTGAGGGTGGCGTCGATGGCGCGTTCTGCATCGTCGGCGGTGATGAGGCCGGCGGAGGTCGCTGCGGCGAGCTCATCGATGTCCATGACGGTGACGGGTTCACCGATGACGGAGATCAGATCCACGTAGAGATCCCGGGTGATCCAGACATCGTTGTCCACGGTGATCTCCGCGATGTCCAGGTAATAGTCCTGTCGCTCTTCCACGCCGTCACGGAAGTGGAAGATGTTGGCGCGCAGGCCCAGCGTGGGCAGCAGCCAGCTCTCCAGGTAACCGAACTTCGGGTGGTTGGCGCCGCGGGCCATGTAGAGGCCGAAATCGGTGACGGTGTATGTGTCAACCTCGCGGAGGAAACCCTTGGGATCGGTGTTGAGGCGATCCGCGGTATTGAAGGTCTCCTGTTTGACGGGGTGTAGGTCAGTCATGGTTTTTCCTTATCTCACATCGAATACGACACCGGTGGGCAGGAACGTGCAGTTCGCGTCGCCGTTGTCGGTTGACGTGGTGAGACCTCCACTGAGCACGGCCACGATGAGACCGTGACCCGTGTCGGCCACACCTGAGATCGTGGAGGGGCCATCCGGGTTGATGCCGGTGTCGCCCAGGACAGTGGTGCCATGTGTGAAGTTGCTCAGATTCGCCCACTGAACCCGCATCCCGGCGGTCTGCTGTTGCGCCAGCTCCCCGGTGCCCAGTGCGGTGAACACGAAGGCCGTCTGCCCGGCGTTGACACCGGGGAGGGGGAGTGCTGCGGGGCCGGGAACCGCGAAGGCACTGCCCACGGAGGCTTCGGTGCCTCCGATGCAGTTATCCGCACGGGTCGGCCAGGCGAACTGGGCGATATCCGGTGCGTTCTCGGGAATCTCGATGTCGCCGCCGTCGCCGTCTCCGGAAATAAAGCCCAGTGCCTGGTTCACGATGTCCCGGATCTCCTGGGGAACCCACGGCTGGTTCACCGTGTTCATGATCTGCTGGCGTCCCGCTTCAGTGGGGCGACCCAGGTGATCAATGGGGAGACCGCTGGAGAGATTGCTGGCGATGCCGGTAGAGAGGTTGTACAGATCCTCCGCCGGATTGGCGGAGGCGGTGGGGGAGGCTACTGCGGCGAGGGCGCCGGTCACCGCGATGGCGGTGAGTGCCCGGAGGCCCCTGAGGTGTGCGGAGTGCTTGGCCACGATGTTGTACTTGCCTTTCGACGACGGCGAAACCTGAGTGGAGCTTCAAGGGCGAGAATTGGTTAACAGTAGTCACAAAAGTAACTTCCGTTAACATTCTTCCCTCCTGTCACAATAATGGCAGAAGATTCACTGTCAATACGATCTGTGGAATTTCCAGGGATTGTTCCCTGAAATCATGAGGCCTCACGACAAACGCATGGTGTGCGTTCCCGCAGTGCCTCGTTGTCTTGTCTTTCGGTGCATGAGACTGTTTCGTTACAAAGTCTTTCTGAGCCTTCGTCAGGCGTACCCCGTCCCCCGGTGTCGTGCGGTGAGATGTGCGCCAAGTGGCATGTACGGGTAGACTTTTAACGTTCTATAACAAGGGATGTACGTTTTTGCTACATCCGCCATCTTTACCCGGCAGGAGAATGCCCGCAGTGACCCATCCAGAGTTTCGCAACGTAGCTATCGTCGCGCACGTTGACCACGGAAAAACCACACTCGTAAACAGTATGCTTGAGCAGTCTGGTGTGTTCGGCGACCACGGCGAAGTTGCAGACCGTGTGATGGACTCCGGTGACCTGGAACGCGAAAAGGGCATCACCATCCTGGCCAAGAACACCGCCATCCGACGCAAGGGTGAGGGTAAGGACGGCAATGATCTGATCATCAACGTCATCGACACCCCCGGCCACGCCGACTTCGGTGGCGAGGTTGAGCGTGCGCTGTCCATGGTTGACGGCGTCGTCCTTCTCGTTGATGCCTCCGAGGGACCGCTCCCACAGACCCGCTTCGTGCTGTCCAAGGCACTGGCCTCCAAGATGCCCGTGATCATCGCGGTGAACAAGACCGACCGCCCCGATGCCCGCATCGACGAGGTTGTTGAAGAAGCCCAGGATCTCCTCCTCGAGCTGGCCGCAGCCATCGAGGACGAGGAAGCCGCCGCAGCCGCTGAGCAGCTGCTCGACCTTCCTGTTCTCTACACCTCCGGCCGCGAGGGCAAGGCCTCCACCAAGAACCCGGGCAACGGCAACGTCCCGGATTCCCCTGACCTGCAGCCACTGTTCGACACCCTGCTCCAGGTTCTCCCGGAGCCTGAGGCCAACATCGACGCGCCTCTGCAGGCTCACGTCACCAACCTGGACTCCTCCTCCTTCCTCGGCCGCATCGGCCTGATCCGCGTCCACGCAGGTTCCCTGAAGAAGGGCCAGCAGGTCGCCTGGATCCACTATGACGAAGACGGCAACCAGCACACCAAGACCGCTAAGATCGCCGAGCTGCTGACCACCGTCGGTTTCTCCCGCGTCCAGGCCGAGGAGGTCATCGCCGGTGACATCGCCGCCATCTCCGGCATCGAGAACATCATGATCGGTGACACCCTTGCCGATCCGGACAACCCCGTTGCCCTGCCACGCATCACCGTTGATGAGCCGGCCCTGTCCATGACCATCGGTGTCAACACCTCTCCGATGGCCGGCCGCGGTGGCGGAGACAAGCTGACCGCACGTGTGGTCAAGGCCCGCCTTGACCAGGAGCTGATTGGTAACGTCTCCCTCAAGGTCAAGCCGACTGAACGTCCGGATTCCTGGGAGGTTCAGGGCCGTGGCGAGATGGCACTGTCCATCCTCGTCGAGACCATGCGCCGCGAAGGCTTCGAGCTGACCGTGGGTAAGCCACAGGTGGTTACCCAGACCATCGACGGCAAGCTCCACGAGCCATTCGAGATCATCGTCATCGATGTTCCTTCCGAGTACCAGGGCAATGTCACCCAGCTGCTGGCCAACCGCAAGGGCCTCATGCAGTCCATGACCACTACCCCGGGCTCCGACTGGATCCGTATGGAATTCCGCATCCCGGCCCGTGGCCTGATCGGTTTCCGTACCCAGTTCATGACTGAGACCCGCGGTACCGGCATCGCCAACTCCTACTCTGATGGCCTGGATACCTGGGCCGGCGAGATCAAGGGCCGTGCCCACGGTTCCCTGGTTGCCGACCGTTCCGGCAAGATCACCGCATTCGCGCTGACCCAGCTGGCAGACCGCGGTAACTTCTTCGTGGAGCCAGGCACCGAAACCTACGAGGGTGTCGTTGTCGGTTCCAACAACCGCGAAGAAGACATGGACATCAACCCGACCAAGGAGAAGAAGCTCACCAACATGCGTGCAGCTTCCGCCGACACCACCGTCACCCTGGCCAAGGCCCAGACCCTCTCCCTGGATGAGGCACTGGAGTTCTGTGGCGTCGACGAATGCGTCGAGGTCACCCCAGATGTCCTGCGTATCCGCAAGGTCATCCTGAACGCGACCGAGCGTAACCGCGCCCGTTCCCGCGCCAAGAACCTCAACAAGTAGGTTAAGGAAAACAAGGCCCGTTGAATCCCCGAAATGTGGGGTTCAGCGGGCCTTTGCGGTTGTGTCCAGCCCACACAGTAGGATCAACAATCGTGAAGAAAAGCCTGCGCATACTGGCACTGGCCATCAGCTCGACCCTGCTCGGCGGGGCGTTGGTGGCCTGTCAGGCGAGCCCCGGTCCCGCCCCCGTGGAAGAGGTCCCGGAGACCACACAGCAGACCACGCAGCTTGAGTCCACCACCACCATGTCCGTGGAACCGGAGGATGAGATCGAACAGGGCCGATCCACGGTCAACATCGGGATTGATCCGCTGCGCAATGGTTTCAACCCGCACCTGATGGCGGATGATGCCCAGGTGGTCCGGGATATCTCCGAGCTGGTCCTGCCGAGCACCTTCGACAACGGTGTCATGAACACGGATCTCCTGGTGGCGGCCAACGTGGTGGCACCGTCCTCGTCCGCAGTGGCGCAGACCGTCAGCTACACCATCGCCCAGGAGGCACAGTGGAGTGACGGGACTCCCATCACCGGTTCTGACTTCGAATATCTGCGCCGTTCCATCGTGGACACCCCCGGTACCTTCAACCGCGCGGGTTACCAGGCGATCTCTGCGATCCGGACCTCCGGTGGAGGCAGGACGGTGGCCGTTGATTTCACCACACCGGTGGAACAGTGGCAGTCCCTGTTCAACAACCTGCTGCCCAGCCATCTCCTCCTGAGTCAGCAGGACGGGTTCCGCACCAGCATGTTTGACTCGATCCCGGCTGCGGGGGGCAGGTACATGGTGCGGTCCATCGACCGGCAGCGCGGCATGATCACCCTCGCCCGCAATGACCGCTTCTGGGGCGCGCGCCCGGCCCACATTGAATTATTGACCTTCCACGAAGCCCGTTCCACCTCCCGCGCCGGAGAATTCCTCCGCACGGGACAGAGTGCCTTCATGAACCTGCGTCCCACCGAAACGCTGGTGGACACACTCAGCCTGGTGCCGGGTACCGAGGTGCGCGTCTCTGATACTGACCGCACCCTCGAGGTGGTCCTCAACACACGGTCCGGGGCGATGGGCACGGCGAAGCGCCGCGCCGGGGTTCTTGAGCTTATCGACGTCCCCCTCACCGCCCGTCTCGCCGCCGGACGCTCCTCCGAACTGAGTGTTGCTGCGGAAACAGAGTATGTGGTGGCAGATGACGTCGACAAGCAGGAGCTGACCGCAACAACCCCGCTACGCTTCGCCGTGGACCCCGCCGATGACCAGGCCGTTGCGGCGGGCCGGACCGTGGTGGACATGCTCGCCGCGGCGGGCATCAAGGCCGTGACCGTTCCCACCGATGTGGCATCAATCCTCGCGGAGGGCCTGCCCGCAGGTGATCTGGATGGGGTGATCACCAGAACCAGGAACACCACTGATTCCCTGTCCCTGCTGGAGCGCTACGGTTGTGACCTCGCACTCAGTGGTTGGTGTGAGGAGACAACCCAGGATTATCTGGAGCAGGTGCTCGCCGGAGACATTGACTTTGATCCGGACTGGGCCAGGCGGTTGAATGCACAACAGGCGCTGAGTCTGCCCATCATCACCGAGAACCGGGTGGAGGCGCGCACGGGAGGTATTGTGGGGCCGGCCGGTGATGCGGCGGCCTGGCCCGGCGGTATCGCGAGCGCACCGAACTGGAGGAAGAATGACACTGAACAATAGCCTGTCCGGATTCCGGGTGGTGGCGGTGCACGCCCACCCCGATGATGAGGCGATCACCACCGGTGGCGCCCTGCATCACCTCGCTGCACGCGGGGCTGATGTGACTGTGGTCACCTGCACCCTCGGTGAACAGGGTGAGGTGATCGGGGATACCTGGCAGCAGTTGGTTAACGGCGACGCCGACCAGCTCGGGGGTTTCCGGATCCATGAGCTGCTCGCCTCACTTGAGATCCTCGGTGTGCGCGGACACTTCCTGGGTGGTGCCGGACGCTGGCGTGATTCTGGAATGGTGGGGGACCCGGCCAATGAGCATCCGCGCGCATTCGTGCGTTCCGGGACAGCGGCGGAGGATCAGCTGGTGTCGGTGTTTGAACAACTGCGCCCGCATCTGGTGATCACCTACGGCCCCGACGGCGGTTATGGCCACCCGGATCACATCCGTGCCCATGAGATCACCCACGGCGCCGCTGCCTGCGTGGAGGGCGTCCAACGCATTGCCTGGGCGGTCACCGGGCGCGCAGACCTTGAGGCGGGACTGGATGCCATTGAGGCCATTCCGGACGGCTGGCGGGCTCCTGCGGACGGTGAACTGGCCTGCCTGGACCAGGTTGATTATCAAATGCACCTGGATGATCTTGATTATGCCGCCAAAGTGGAGTCCATGCGGGTACACGCCACCCAGCTGTGGATCGCGGACGGTTCGGTGTCCATCACCAACCCGCGTGCCGCCGTTGCACGGGCAGAATCGACGGTGTTCGCCTTAAGTAATCTGATCGCCCAGCCCATCATGCGCAGGGAACATTATCAGTTGGGTGGGGGAGTGGCGTTCCCCACCGGGGCGGCCGAACTCACCGATGGTCTGGAGCGCTAGTTACCGTGGAACGTAATAAGAGTTTCATTCACCGGGGACTATCCCGGGGTGAGGTGATCGGTGGTATTTTCTGGCTCAGTCTCGCGGCTGGGATATCACTGTTGCTGGAGGTGGTGTACCTGGGGACGTGGATCACACTGCCCGGGGGGATGGCCATGGCGTTCCCGTACACGATCATCATCGCGTTCTTCTTCAATATGGTCCTGACCAGGACTTCCATGCTGTGGACCGATAGTAGGCCGGTGGCTGCGATCCCCCTGTTCGTGTGGACCCTGGGCTTTGCCCTGTTCCTCATCTGGCCCCTGGCGGTGGGGGATCAACTGGTGGGCTCGAACATCCGCTCCGTGCTCCTACTTTTTGTTGGTTTGGCCGGGGGGATTTGGCCCTTGATGAAGGGCACGTAGCATAATGAAGCCATTAGGATTGTCATGTTCTTCCATTTATAACGAGCCAGGAGTTTTCGAGTACCAATGACCTATACAATCGCACAGCCCTGCGTTGACGTCTTGGACCGTGCCTGCGTTGAAGAGTGCCCCGTCGACTGCATCTACGAAGGCAAGCGCATGCTGTACATCCACCCGGATGAGTGCGTCGACTGTGGTGCCTGCGAGCCGGCCTGTCCGGTCGAGGCGATCTTCTACGAGGACGATGTTCCAGACGAGTGGCTCGACTACAACGATGCCAATGTTGGTTTCTTCGACGATCTCGGTTCCCCGGGTGGCGCGGCGAAGCTCGGACCGCAGGACTTTGATCACCCCCTGATCGCGGCGCTGCCCCCGCAGGCCTAATCTGTACATTCATGACCCGTAAACCCCGCACCCCCTTAGCCACCATCCTCCCGGACTTCCCCTGGGATTCACTAGCCTCCGCGAAAGCACAGGCGAGTGCGCATCCGGATGGCATTGTGAATCTGTCGGTTGGCACCCCGGTTGATCCGGTCGCCCCCGGAATCCAGATCGCGCTTTCGGAGGCCGCGGGGTTCTCCGGTTACCCGCAGACCATCGGCACCCCCGAACTGCGGTCTGCGATCCGCGCGGCGCTGCTGCGCCGCTACAACATGACAGCGCTTGTCGACGCCTCCGTGATCCCCGTGGTGGGCACCAAGGAGGCGATCGCTCTCCTGCCCACGATGCTCGGCCTCTCCGGGCACACCGTGGTGATCCCGGAGATCGCATATCCGACCTATGAGGTCGCCGCGGTGGCCGCCGGTGCGCGGGTACGTCGTTCGGATTCGTTGCTGAAGCTGGGACCCGAGGTCCCGTCACTGATGTTCCTCAATTCACCGTCCAACCCGACCGGCAAGGTGCTGGGTATTCCACACCTGCGCAAGGTTGTGGAATGGGCGCGGGACAATGACGTGATCATCGCAGCGGACGAATGTTACCTGGGTCTGGGCTGGGATGATGACAATGAGCCCGTCTCCATCCTGGACCCGCGGGTCTGCGATGGTGACCACACCAACCTGTTGGCCATCCACTCGCTGTCCAAGACCTCCAACATGGCCTCCTACCGCGCTGGATACATCGTGGGGGACACCTCCCTGGTGGGTGAGCTGACCGAAGCACGCAAGAACCTGGGTCTCATGGTTCCCCACGCCATCCAGCAGGCGATGATCGCCGCGCTCAATGATGATCTGCAGGAGGCGGGGCAGAAGCTGGTGTATGCACGTCGTCGTTTAGCGCTGATGAAGGCCCTGATCGGGGCGGGTTTCCGCATCGACAATTCCGAGGCTGGTCTCTACCTCTGGGCCACCCGCGATGAGCCCTGCCGGGACACGGTGGACTGGTTCGCCGAGCGCGGCATCCTGGTCGCCCCCGGTGACTTCTATGGTCCACGTGGCGCACTTCATGTCCGCGTTGCCCTCACTGAGGTGGACGAGCGTATCGAGGCTGCTGTCACACGCCTTTCCTGACGGTTTTATCAACACGCCCGCGAAGGGCTAGGATTGAATCCCTAAAACTGTTTTTTGACATTGGAAGAGGCGTGTTGAGTTCCGAAAAACGTGGCTGGGAAACTCGCCTTCGAAGGACGACCCGACAGTTCCTGAAGTTCGGGTTGGTGGGTGGCTCCGGCACCGTGGTAAACCTCCTTGTAGCTGCATTGGCGAAGAAAATCGCAGGCTGGACGAGCGGTATCTCCGAGCACGATCCCTTCATGAATCTCCTGGGTACCGACTTCAATATCCGCTGGTATCACGTGTTCATGACCATCGCCTTCCTGGTGGCCAATACGTGGAACTACCAGCTCAACCGCATGTGGACCTTCAAGACAAAGGAGATGCGGTCCTGGTGGCGCGGTTTCTTCCCCTTTCTGGCGACAGGCCTCGTTGCTTTCATCGTCAGTCAGATTGTGACCACCCTGCTGATGAACCCCAGCTCGCCCATCGCACTATCCTCTGAGATCTTTGACGATTCCACCGGATTCCGCACCAAGTTCTACTGGGCGCTCGTGATTTCCATCGTGATCTCCATGCCCGTGAACTTCCTGGTGAACAAGTACTGGGCCTTCCGCAAGCCCAGGACAAGGATTGTTGTCATGTCTGATCCGCGGTAGAGGGGAAGCACTGAACCAGAGGGAGCCTGAGGGCTCCCTTTTTTCTTTTTGCACAGGTGTCGACTGTGAAACATAATCGAAAACTTGTTTGATAAAAGCCTTGCTTTTGGGTGGCGGTCGGGTGAGGATGGAGGGGAACACATTATCGAAAGGGGGGAATAATGATCACCGTTGACGTCTTCTTCAGTCACCAGGATCCGGCCAGTCCGGTCTCACATGTCATAGCCGACAGGAACATGTCCGAACACCAGATGTGGCTCACGTTGATCGACGATGACACGCATGACGCCGACTCACTCATCGTCGAACTGATGCGGCTGACGGGCATGAACCGCACCGAGGTCAACAACGGGCTCAATGCGGTCGCCGCCATGGACAAGCTGCCCAGACTCCGGGCGTTGCAGGAGAAGCATTACCCACTGAGCGTGGCTTTCGTCTCCAGGATCATGACTGCTGTTGCCCGCGCAGAGGAGGAACTGTGGGAGGAGCTGGATCGCCGCATCGTTGAGCGGTTGACTCCACGGGTGGCCAATGAGGTGATGATCCAGGCGCACGATCTCGCAGGCCTGATCACCAGGTGGATCAAGGAGCTGGATCCTGCATTCGGGAAGGAACCCGCGGTGGAACCGGGGGCTCCGCAGGAGTATCTGACCGTACGCTTCGAGAACGGCATGGCCCATATCCGCGGCAGGATCAACCCGACTGATGGTCACCACCTCGCAGAGGCACTGTCCAAGGTCCGGGAGGAGGGCATGACCAATGTCGATGCCCTGAGGGCCTTTCTGGACAGTGAGGCACCCGTGAAGATCATTCAGAACATCTACACGCCACAGAACGGCGGCCTCTCCTGGATGCCAGGGGTGGGGTACTTCGACTGGGACTGCCAAGGCGCCAGCCGGGTGGTTGACCTGGATTGTCACGCCAACGCCGTGGAGAAGGGTTATCGGCCCAGTGAGGGGCTGGCAAACCATGTGCGGGCGCGTGATGGCCACTGCAGGATGCCGGGGTGTAGGGTGCCAGCTGATCAATGCCAGATCGATCACATCATCCCCTGGGGTCAGGGTGGATTGACGGTGGCATGGAACCTCCAGTGCCTCTGCCAGCACCATCACAACATGAAAACAGATGGTCGCTTCCAGGCGGATATCAACGCGGTGGGGGAGGTGACGTGGATCGGTCCGATGAACCAACCGATGGTGACAACACCGATGGGACCCCTGGCCCCCGTGATGCCCACAGGCACATGGGGGCAGACACTCAGATCACGCATGGAGGCCCGTTTCAAGCGGATCAGGGCAGCGGCCCTGGAGAAATTTAATGAAGGTCGGGGTTGAGGGTGACGGTCATGCGGTTGGGGACCGCCTCCACCACGCCGGTGGTGGAGTTGCGTCGAAAGACCAGGCCGCTGCGCCCTGAGAGGTCTGCGGCTTTGACGGTCGCGCCGTCGATAAGCACTTTGGTACCGGCGGTGATGTAGAGGCCGGATTCAATGATGCAATCATCGCCGAGGGGGATGCCGCAGCCGGAGTTTGCTCCAAGGAGACAGCGCTCGCCGAGACTGATGACGTGTTCGCCGCCGCCGGAGAGTGTGCCCATGATCGAGGCGCCGCCACCTATGTCGGTGCCGTCGCCAATGGTCACGCCGGCTGAGATGCGTCCCTCCACCATGGAGCGGCCAAGCGTGCCCGCGTTGAAGTTGATGAATCCTTCGTGCATCACCGTCGTGCCCTCTGCGAGATGCGCGCCCAACCGCACGCGGTCGGCATCACCGATCCGGACCCCGGAGGGCAGGACGTAGTCAACCATGCGGGGGAATTTATCCACTGAATACACGGTGACCTGGCCGCGGCGGGAGAGGCGGGCGCGGGTGAGCTGGAATCCCTCAACGGCGCAGGGGCCATAGTTTGTCCAGACAACGGTGGCAAGAAGATCGAAGATGCCATCCAAATTCAAGCCATGTGGCTTGATCAGGCGGTGTGAGAGAAGGTGGAGCCGCAGCCATGCGTCCGCAGAATCCACCGGGGGCTGGTCCAGGTCGGGGATGTGGGTGTGGATGATGGTCCGGGTGACATCACGGGCATCATCGGCACCGATGAGGGGATCCAGTAGGGCTTCCATGTTCTCGGCCCGGCCCAGCGCGGGGGTCGGGTACCAGACATCGAGGACATCGCCCGAGGGCGTAGTGGTGGCAATTCCAGTCGCAGAAGCGGAAGTCATTCCACCACAATAATTTCTATCGGTCTATCAGTCCAGTGCGCTTCTTCCGCAGGGGGCTGTTGGTGGTGGCAAAGGACAGCAGCACCAGGAAACCGAATACGACAACCACGGAAAACACCTGGGAGCGGGAACCGGCATCACCGAGCATGAGGAGCACCAGACCAGCCAACATCACCAGGGTGAGGATACCCAGCCACGGGTGGGCCCACATGCGGACCGTGGAGATCTCGCCGTTGCGTTCCAATTCGGGGCGTAATTTCAGCTGGGACAGGGCGATCATCGCCCAGACCACCAGGAGACAACCGCCCACGGCATTGAGGAGGAAATCCAACAGTCCGGCTGGGTTGAAATACTGGAGGGCCACGGACACGAAGGCGAAGAACATCGACAGCATGACCGCTGCTGTGGGCACACCACTGTTGCTCAGGTTGCCAAACAGTTTAGGTGCATCATGGTTGCGTCCCATGGCGAAAACCAGGCGGGACGTGGCGTAGATCTGGGCGTTGAAAGCGGAGAGCAGCGCCAAGACAATGACAGCCTCCATCAGGCCGACGGCACCGGGGATATTCGCCATGTCCAGAACCCGGGTGAAGGGAGAGTCTGCTGCGGTTTCCGCGTTGTCGATGGATTCATAGGGGAGGAGGAACGTGATCACGAGGACAGAACCCAGGTAGAACACGGAGATGCGCCAGATCACGGCACGCACTGCAAGTGAAATCGCTCGGCGGGGCTTATCGGATTCCGCGGCTGCGATGGTCACGATCTCAATGCCACCGAAGGCGAAAGCCACAGCCAACAGTCCCGCGGCCACACCGGAAAGACCATTGGGCATGAAGCCGTCCTCGCCGATGAAGTTGCTGGTACCCACGAAGGTGGAACCGGGGAGTAGACCGAAGATCAGTGCAGCTCCGATGAAGAGGAACACCACGATCACCGCAACCTTGATGAACGCGAACCAGTACTCGAACTCGCCGAAACCTCGCACTGCAGCCAGGTTCACCGCGGCGAAGAACACCACGCACACCAGAGCCGGGATCCAGGGATCCACCCCGAACCAGGCGCTCATGATTGCTGCCGCACCGGTCATTTCAGCGCCCATGACCATGATGAGCAGGAACCAGTACAACCAGCCGAGGGAGAAGCCGGCCCAGTGTCCGAAGGCATCTTTGCCGTAGCGGGCGAAACTACCTGAATGGGGGCGGGCGGCGGCCATCTCACCCAGCATCTGCATGACCAGCACCACGATCGCACCGGCGGCGATGTAGGCAAGTAACACGGCGGGTCCGGCTGCGCGGATGCCCACACCGGTGCCCAGGAACAGGCCCGCACCGATCGCGGAACCCAGGCCCATCATGGTGAGGTGACGCGTCCGGAGGCCCGTACCCAGTTCTCTTTGTGTGTCTTGAGTAGACGATGTAGTTGACGTCCCGGGGGCAGCGTTGTGTGTGGCTGCCGCGGAACCTTCGCTGATTGCCATGGTATTACCGTAAACCGCGGTGGCGGTTTTAACGAAAAGGGGGGCCGGTCCACACCACCGCCTAGCTGTGTTTGCCCGAACCGGACTTGGAGCGGGGTGGGATGCGGCGGGCGACCGGTTCATGGAAGCCCTTCTCCCGTTTGATGGACCAGTTGGACTGTCCCTCGATCTCCTTGACGGTGCGTTCTTCACCCTCATCCGCGAACCAGATCGGGGTGTCGCAGTCGAGGACGATGTTGTTGCCGATGTGGCAGTTGTCGCCGAGGGAGACACCGATGATTCCGGAGCTCACGCCGAACTTGCAGTCCTCACCAATGCCCAGGTAGAGGCGGCGGCCTTCAGAGTCACGCGGGGACATCACCGTGGCGGACAGGCCGATTTCAGAGCGGGCGCCGATCACCGTGCCAGATGACAGACGTCCCTCCACCTTTGCGGCACCCAGGGTTCCTGAGTTGAAGGACACAAATCCCTCGCGCAGCACGGAGGTACCCGGTGCCAGGTAGGCACCCAGACGGACACGTTCAGCTTCAGAGATGCGCACACCGTAGGGCACCACATAGTCGACCATGCGTGGCAACCGGTCCACGCAGTAGACGTGGATCAGACCGCGGGAGCGCAGGGCCGCACGGACCCATTCGAAGTTCTCCGGTAGGCAGGGGCCCTTGTTGGTCCAGACCACATTGGACAGGCGGTCGAGGGTTTCGGACATGTGGAGTTCATGCGGACGCACCAGGCGGTGGGAGAGCAGGTGCAGACGCAGGTATACATCGTGTGCGTCTTTCGGGGGTGCGTCTAAATCCTCGATGATGGTGCGCACCGCGACCTGCTCCACCAGGCGGTCCTCATCCAGTTTGACCAGCTGGAGCATTCTGGGGGTGAGGTCACGGGCTCCGAGGCGGACGGAGCCGGTTTCCAGGGGATAGGACTCGGTCCAGTTGTCAGGGTCGATGAGCGTTGGGTCCGGGTACCAGGTATCCAGGACCGTGCCGTCCATGGCGATGTTTGCGATGCCTAGTCCGACCGCGCCCTTACGATTACCGGCATCCGTGTAGCCGGCATTGGCAGAGGTTTTTAGAGAGGTGTTCAGGGCTGCATTCATTGCTGCTCACACTTTCCACACTTTTGATCATTCATTGGTTTGTACCCGTAGGGTTTGTACTCTGAGGGGGTGGAACAAAATCCAACTCCGCCCCCCGTCCTCGACCTTCTCATGGATCCCATTCTCCTCACGGAGAAGCTGGTGGACCTGCCCAGTCCTTCGGGCCGCGAGAAGCTGATTGCTGATGTTATCCAGCAAAGCCTCCTAGACATAAATCTACCCGGTGTGGAGGTGCTGCGCTTCAACAACAATGTTCTTGCCCGCACCCATCGTGGCCTGCCCAGGCGGGTGATTCTGGCGGGTCATGTGGACACCGTTCCGATCGCCGATAACGTTCCAGGCCACCGGGGGGCAAACGCGAAGGGCGAGGACACTCTCTTCGGCTGCGGGTCTGTGGATATGAAGTCCGGCCTGGCTGTGTATCTGCACACCTTCGCCCGACTCATCCATGACAACGCACCCCTGACCCGGGACCTCACCTTCATCGCCTACGAGGGGGAGGAGGTCTCCGAGGATCGCAACGGTCTGGGCCACATCGAAAAGGAACACCCGAACTGGTTGGAGGGGGATCTGGCGCTGCTGGGGGAACCCACCGGTGCGTGGATAGAAGCCGGGTGCCAGGGCAATCTGCGTCTGCGGGTCACGGCCCATGGAACGCGTGCCCACAGTGCGCGTGGCTGGATGGGCGACAATGCCATCCATAAGCTCACCCCCATCATGTCGCGGGTTGCAGAATACGGGATCCACGATGTGGAGATCGATGGCCTGACCTACCGCGAGGGACTCAACGTGGTCTGGGCGCAAGCCGGTGTGGCCAACAACGTCATTCCTGATGAAGCCTGGATCAACATAAATTTCCGGTTCGCCCCGAACCGCTCCACTAAGGACGCGGCCGCCCATGTGGTCCGGGCCCTGGGACTGGACAGCACACCGGGTATCACCTGGACGCTTGACGACGCCGCCGGTGGCGCCCTCCCGGGCCTGGGCCTGGAGGTCACCGCCGGCCTGGTAGAGGCCGTCGGGCGGGAGAAGATCCGCGCCAAATACGGATGGACCGATGTCGCACGCTTCTCCGCCCTCGGAGTGCCGGCCCTCAATTTCGGCGCGGGTGATCCCTCGTTTGCCCACAGGCGTGATGAACAGTGTCCAGTCGGCCAGATCACCGAGGTGGCCGACATCCTCTACACCTATCTGCGTTCCTAACCGGGCAAAGGTGCACGCGCGCGGTTATCGTGGAAGATCCATCACTTTAGCGATCAGGAGGGCACATCATGGCTCCACACAAAACCCCCGATGATGAGAAGAACCGCATGCTCATCGGCCCGGTTCTCCGCAGGAGGCAGGAGACCCAGCCGGAGGGCAGCACCTTCGATCAGCGTCTTCTGGAGATGCGTGCCGATCATGATTGGAAGCACGCCGACCCCTGGCGGGTCCTGCGCATCCAGGGTGAATTCGTGGCGGGTTTCGATGCCCTCCATGAGATGCCCAAGGCCGTCACCGTCTTCGGTTCCGCCCGCATCAAAAAAGATCACCCCTACTACACCCAGGGTGTGGAACTCGGTGAGAAACTCGTGGAGGCGGAATACGCCGTGGTCACCGGCGGTGGCCCCGGCCTGATGGAAGCCCCCAACAAGGGTGCCTGCGAAGCAGGGGGACTCAGCGTGGGACTCGGCATCGAACTGCCCCATGAACAGCGGCTCAACCCCTATGTGGATCTGGGCCTGAATTTCCGGTATTTCTTCGCCCGCAAGACCATGTTCCTCAAGTACTCCCAGGCGTTTGTGTGTCTGCCGGGTGGTTTCGGCACCCTGGATGAGCTCTTCGAGGTGCTCTGCATGGTGCAGACCGGAAAGGTGACCAACTTCCCGATCGTGCTCATCGGCACCAAATTCTGGGCTGGCCTGGCTGATTGGATCCGCGACCGCCTCGTGGAGGAGGGCATGATCGCTTCTGATGACATCGACCGTGTCCTCATCACCGATGATGTGGATGAGGCTGTGAAGTTCATCGTGGATGCCCACGCGGGGCTGGACGTGGCCCGCCGACACAACTAGGTATGGCTACATTAGTCATATGAGTTTCCCCTCCGCCTATGCCACCGGTGACCTTCCGGTGATCATGGCCATCATCAACCGCACCCCGGATTCCTTCTATGACAAGGGAGCCACCTTCGAGGACACCAAGGCACTGGAACGCGTGGCCACCGTCATTGAACAGGGCGCAGGCATTATCGATATCGGTGGGGTGAAGGCAGGGCCGGGGGAATTCGTCTCCGCAGCGGAGGAGATCGACCGCGTGGTTCCCACCATCGCAGCGGTGCATGCCAGATTCCCAGATGTGGCCATCTCCGTGGATACCTGGCGCGCCGATGTGGCTGATGAGGCCATCCGGGCCGGTGCCACCCTGGTCAATGACACCTGGGCAGGCCACGACCCGGAGTTGCTCGAAGTCGCCGGCCACCACCGCGTGGGTTATGTGTGCTCCCACACCGGGGGAGTGGTCCCACGAACCAGACCCCACCGGGTCCACTTTGATGATGTTGTCGCCGATGTCATCCGCGAAACCACTCTGCTTGCGGAAAAAGCGGTGCGTGCAGGTGTACCGGAGGACAGGATCTTCATCGACCCCACCCATGATTTTGGCAAGAACACCTTCCACGGTCTGGAACTGCTGCGCCGCATCGATGAGATCGTGGCCACCGGCTGGCCCGTGCTCATGGCCCTGAGCAACAAGGACTTCATCGGGGAGACCGTCAACCGCCCCGTGGATCAGCGGGTGCCCGGAACACTCGCCGCCACCGCGTGGGCCGCTGCCCGGGGGTGTGCCGCCTTCCGCGTCCACGAGGTGGCCGATACCTTCGATGTGCTTCAGATGACCGCCGCCATCAAGGGTGATACCGCGCCGTTGAACACCATGAGGGGGTTGGTGTGACGTCGATAAGCGTCGTTATACCCGCGCTGAACGAGGCGCCGACGGTGGCCGCGGTGGTGGCCGCCGTGCTGGCTGATTCACCGGATGAGGTGATCGTGATTGATGCGGATTCCACCGACTCCACTGCCGAGAATGCGCGCCGGGCAGGGGCGACCGTGTTCAACTGGCGTGAGATCCTGCCCGCGGTGCCCACGCAACCGGGGAAGGGGGAGTCCCTGTGGCGCGGCGTGGAGGCGGCGACCGGGGACATCGTGGTGTTTGTGGATGCCGACCTCACCTCCATGCGACCCGGCATGATCCGCACCCTCGTCGAGCCTTTTTCCAACCCGGGCATCCACATGGTGCGCGCGGACTACGTGCGCACCTTCGGTGATAAACCCACCGGTGGCGGCCGCGTCACCGAGCTCACCGCCAAACCCCTGCTGCGTCTGCTGTTCCCCGACCTGGCGCATATCCGCCAGCCGCTCGGCGGCGAATACGCCATCCGACGTTCCACGGCGCGCGGTCTGCCTTTTGTGGCCGGTTACGGGGTGGAGGCCGGCCTGCTTATCGACGTAGCCACCACCCACGGAGTGGACTCCATCGCGCAGGTGGATCTGGGACAACGATGCCACCACCATCAGCCGCTCAGCGCACTCGGTGACATGGCGGATGTTGTGGCCGCGACCATCCTGCAGAGAAGTGGTCAGGACGTGCAGATTCTCCAACGCGATCCGTTAGACTCGTTGGCATGTTGACCTGGATCGTGATGATCGTTGTGCTCGCGGCACTCGTCGTGCTGTTCTCCTGGCTGTTCGCCAAGCTGTTCGGCCGGGGCGAGGAAGCCATGCCGCTGCCGGATAATGATGATGTGATCGAGCATAACCGCCGCGTGGTGGGAAATGGTGAGATCAATGACATTATGTTTGACACTGTCCTGCGTGGTTACCGTCAGGATCAGGTGGACGACGTGGTCGCACACCTGAAATGGCAGGTAGATTCCTTAACCGCCCGCCTGGAGAAGATGGATGAGCAGGACTTTTCCGACCAAGAATCCAGAAAACGGGTAAAATAGGTACTTAGCCGCATATCGTGCGGACTTTTTATCTGTGTTAGGAGCTGGAATCAACATGGCAGCAATGAAGCCACGGACCGGTAGCGGACCAATGGAAGCGGTCGAGGAAAGCCGCAAGATTGTGATGAGGATTCCCTCTGACGGTGGCGGACGCCTGGTTGTGGAACTGAACAAGGAAGAGGCAGCCGAACTCGGCGCCCTGCTCCTCGAAGCAGCCCAGTAACTCCTCCCGGGTGATCACAGGGGTAGTATTGACCCGACGTGGTCAACACCCATTTCAAGGAGTAATGCGACAGTGCTTTCACACATCATTGATGTTCTGGCGGATCCGATCGACGGCACCCCGCTGCAGGGCGCAGATGATTTCACCCGATTGGTTTCTGAGTCCGGGCATTCCTACGATGTCGCCCGCCAGGGCTATGTGACCCTCGCCGGGGGAGCGGGTCTCCGTTACTCCGGCGATGATGCTGACATGATCGGCGCCCGTGAAACTTTCCTCACCGGAGGACACTTCGCGCCCTTCGTCGAATCCATCGCCGATGCCGTCCACGATGTGCTGGACGCCGGCGGGGTGTCCGATGACGCCAAACCCGTGATCTGCGAGATCGGCGCAGGTACGGGTTATTATCTTTCCCACACGCTGGATGCCGTCGCCGGTGCCCGCGGCATCGGCATTGATGTCTCCGTGCACGCCGCCAAGCACCTGGCCAAATGCCATCCGCGCCTCGGCGCTGTCGTGGCTGATGCCTGGGCGCGTCTGCCCATCCAATCGGAATCCGTGGACGCGATCACAGTGATCTTCGCCCCGCGTAATGCAGCGGAGTTTGCGCGCATCCTCAAGTCCAAGGGCCAGGTCATCGTGCTCACCGCCGACACCGGACACCTCGCTGAACTGCGTGAACCCCTCGGCATCATCGATGTGGAGGACGGCAAGGTTGACCGCATGATCGAACAGGCCGCCGGTCATCTCCAGCCCGTCGGCGAAAGCCAGCTCGTGGAGTTCCCGATGATGCTGGATCAGAAGTCCATCGCCTCCCAGATCGGCATGAGCCCGTCTGCCCGCCACATCAAGCCCGATGCCCTGGCAGCCCGCATCGAGGCACTGCCAGAGCAGATGGAGGTCACCGCACGCGCGAGGATCACCCGCCTGGAGCGCATTGCTTAAATTCTCCTTTTATCCAGAAACCCACTGTTCAAATTTTTGAACAGTGGGTTTTTTGTGTTCAAGGGTGCCCCCTTTGAGACAGTCAGTGTCAGGAAGGTCAGCAGGTCGGCTAAGCTTGAAATTAGCCGACTTAAGGCTGATTGTTTCCTGTCTCTAGATTAAAGGGGTTCTGTATGTCAAGGAAGTTTCTCACGGTAGCCATGGCTACGGCTCTGGTTGCTGGTTCATTCACTCCAGCAGTTGCACACGCATTCTCCTCAGGAAGCTCGGCCAGTAGTGCCATCATGGAAGACCCGAACGCGCCGGGTACTCGCAATAACCCACACACACTGGGCACTACAGTTCGTGATGGCGGCTGGGAAGTTACCATCAATGAGGTGGATCTTTCAGCCGATCACCGTGTACTAGAAGCAAATATGTTTAACAGTCCCGCTCCTGAAGGACACGTCTACGTTCTTGTGAATGCAACCCTGAAATACGTAGGAAAGAGTTCTGAGGGGGACTCAACATTCTGGTCGACCATTAATTTTGTGACTCATGATGGAGTTACGGTCACGGAATCAGACCACCATGCAGTTGCACCTGATGCTCTTAATTCTCTCACCACCCTCTATACAGGGGGCAAGGTCACTGGAAACGTTGTATTTGCGGTTCCTAAAGAAAATCTGACCCAGGGCACCATTGTGGTACAGCCTGATCTCTGGTCTAAGAAGTTCTTCTATAAGGTTTCCTAAGCAAGATTAGTAGTAGGGGGTGTATCTCCTCAACGCTGGTGTAAAAAAGAAGCTGGACACCCAAACAGTGTGTCCAGCTTCTTTTATGTCTGTCTAGCGGACTGGACCCTCATGAGGGTGCTCATCAGCATCGAACTGAGTCAGCTCATCCAGATCAGGCAGTCCGACGGTGGAGAAATCATCGGGGTAGTGGGCTTGAGAATTAACAATGGTGGCATCGCCTGAGGTGGTGACCTCAAAGTTGTAGATCGGCCCGTTTTCAAAATAGACACGGCTTGCCATGGACACATCGCCACCGTCGGCAAAGACCTCCACGGTGGAACCATCCACCACGATGAACAGTGAATCAGTGTCCTCAGCAGACAGGGGAGCCAGGGCTACCGCCTCACCCTCGTAGTAGGGGTTCATGGAACGATCGATCACCAACTCATGATGGCGGTGGTGGATGATCGCCGCGGTGTTGCGCTTCTGGTCACGCAGTTCAATGGACACCGAGCTGCCGGCGGGGATCTCACACAGGCCGGTCCAACCAGCTGCCGCATCAGACTCATAGATGGCTTCCAAGAGGCCCGCAGGTGGGGTCTGGAAGAGCGTGCCATCCTGGAGGGTCACCACACGTGGCACAGAAATGGTGTTGGCCCAGCCCTCCTCCTTCCAGCTCTTGTGCCGGGTCGGGTCATCCAGACGACCGATGCCGTTCATCAGACCGAAGATATGGGCCTGGGCATAGCGCTCCTCCACCTTCTGGGTGCCCTCGGTGTAGTTGGTGTTGCGGGGACGGGAGAAGTCATGACCGTGGTCGATCCGGGTGAAGGGGGTGACCACATCAAACTCAGTGTTATTGAGCTGTCCGACCACATAACCGGAGATATCCACACCATCACGTTCAATGGTGACGATGAGAACATCATAGATCTCATGATCGACCTCATCGCGTAGACGGATCAGGCGGGGACTGACCAGAACGGCATCATCGGACAGGCCGGTGAGGCCCTTGAAGCTCAGGGGACCACTGACCGCCCAGTCGCGACCATCAGCTGAACTTAAGATCACCAGGGTCGGCTTATCGGAGGGGCCACTGACCGCCAGCATCAACCAGCCTTCGTGGCCATCCTCACGGTTGTCCTCATCCTCCCAGTCCGGGATGACACAGGGGGAGCGGAAGTTGGTGTACTGCTCAGTATCACTGACCACCTTGCCGATGCGGATCACACCGGCATCCAGATCGAGGGCATTTTCTGAGACAGTTTCAGTGGTGGGGGCAAGATCCTCGATGCGGGCCACGTGAATGGTGGAACCAGCTTCAGTCACAGAGGTGTAGTAGAGATCCACCCCGCCCTTGTTCGCCACCACGGAACCGGCACGGAGTTGGGTTTCCCCACCCTTGGGGGCCAACACATCATCACAGATATCCCAGACAAATGGTGCCTGCTCTGAAAACTGGTGCGCCCAGCGCGGTCCGGCATCAGGTTCGGGACGGTACTGGTGGAAGACATGCCAGGTGTCACCGTCGAGAAGCACCCCTGCCGGAGCGAACAGGAGACCGTCTTCAGCGGTCAGGTGCAGTTCGGGACGGTGGTGGGAGTGGGGAGTTTCAGCCATGTGTCAGTCCTAGCTCTTCACGTTGCTTTGAGATTCTTGTGGATCACCGATAGAGATCAGTATCTGTTGATCGAGAGTAGTGATAACAGGGATTGTTGTGGAGAAAGTACAGCTCAGAGTGGGTAAAGAGGGCAGAAAAGAGCCGGGGTGCCGTCACTTGCTTGAATGAGGGCACCCCGGCGTCAGTGGCCAGAAATGAAAATTTACAGCAGGGACTTGTACACATCAATGGTCTGCTGGGCGATGGTGGCCCAGGAGAAATCATTGATGGCACGCTCCCGACCGGCCAGACCGAACTTCCGGGCGGCCTCACGGTCAGCCACCATCTTGTTCACGGCCTCGGCGATATCGCGTTCGAAGGTCTCAACATCATTATCGTCATAGTGGACCAGGGCACCGGTGGTGCCATCCACCACAACCTCCGGGATACCTCCCACATCAGAGGCCACCACAGCGGTGTTACACGCCATGGCCTCAAGATTGACGATGCCCAATGGTTCATAGATCGAGGGACAGACAAAGGTATCCGCTGCCGTGAGGATCTCCTGGATCTTGTCCTGGCCCAGCATGTCCTGCACCCAGAAGATGCCCTCACGCCTGGCCTGGAGGTCCTCCACCAGGGCCTTGGTACGCGCCGCGATCTCCGGGGTGTCCGGGGCGCCGGCACACAGCACCAGCTGCACACCCTCATCGAAGTGGGCTGCGGCCTTGACCAAGTGCTCCACACCCTTCTGACGGGTGATACGGCCGACGAAGGCCACGATGGGACGCTGAGGGTCAACACCAAGCCTGCGCAGGACTGAGTCTTCCGCATCATCGAAGGTGGGGCGTGGCTGCCAGAGTTCGGTGTCAATTCCATTCAGCACGATCCGGACATTGTCCGGCTCGATGCGGGGGTAGGCCGCGAGGATGGAATCCTTCATGCGTGCAGAGACGGCGATGACGGCATCGGCGTTTTCCATGGCGTTTTGCTCAGACCAGGAGGAAACATCATATCCGCCACCGAGCTGCTCACGCTTCCACGGACGGTCCGGTTCGAGCGAATGGGCGGTGGCCACATGGGGGACACCGTGCAGACGGGCGGCGAGGTGCCCACCCAGTCCCGCGTACCAGGTGTGGGAGTGGGCAACATCCACATTGTTGGCGGCTTCCGCCATGCGCAGGCCTGTGGACAGGGTTTTAATGGCCGCATTGGCATTGTCCAGGGCGGGATCCACTCCGTGGACATAAACACCCTCAGCATCGCGGGGTGCGCCCATGCAGTGGACATCCACCTCGGTGATCTCACGCATGAAACGGGTCAGTTCAGTTACATGTACGCCTGCTCCGCCGTACACCTCTGGTGGATATTCTCTTGTCATCATTCCGACTCTCATGCATTTGAGACTAGCCCGCCGTGTACACCGCTGCAGCGCTTTGAAACACCCAGGTGGATTCCCGGGTTGCCCCCGCTTAAGCCCCCACGAATACCCCATTGGATGGAGATTCCCTCGGTTCCAAGCAGAAACTACTTTTTGGACTTATGGTTGTTGTTGTGAAGGGTAGACCAAATGTTTTAGCAATCGTTCTCGCTGGTGGCGAGGGTAAGCGTCTGTTTCCACTGACCGAGGATCGTGCCAAACCGGCCGTCCCCTTCGGTGGAACTTACCGTCTTATTGACTTCGTACTTTCAAACCTGGTGAACGCCGGGTACCTGAAGATACATGTACTCACGCAGTACAAGTCACATTCCCTCGATAGGCATATCTCGGTATCCTGGAATGTTTCTGGCCCGACCGGCCAGTACATTGCCTCGGTTCCTGCCCAGCAGCGTCTGGGTAAGCGCTGGTTTACAGGTTCCGCGGATGCCATCCTCCAGTCACTCAACCTCATCTCTGATGAGAAACCTGATTATGTCATCGTCTTCGGTGCCGATCACGTGTACCGCATGGATCCAAGTCAGATGGTGGAGGAGCATATCGCCTCCGGTAAGTCTGTCTCCGTCGCCGGTATCCGCGTGCCACGCCACGAAGCCACCGCATTCGGCTGCATCCAGTCCGATGAGGACGGCAACATCACGGAATTCCTGGAGAAGCCGGCGGATCCCCCCGGCACCCCGGATGACCCTGATGCCACGTTCGCATCCATGGGTAACTACGTGTTCACCACCGCGGCACTGGTGCAGGCTCTGAAGGATGACTCGGAGAATGAGGATTCCGAACACGACATGGGCGGAGACATCATCCCCTATTTCGTTGAACGTTCCGACGCTCACGTTTATGACTTCTCCGCCAACCACATCCCCGGTGCCACCGAGCGCGACAAGGGTTATTGGCGTGATGTGGGTACCATCGACGCGTTCTACGAGTGCCACATGGACCTGATCTCGGTGCACCCGATTTTCAACCTCTACAACAAGGAGTGGCCGATCCACACCACTGTTGAGGGCAACCTGCCACCCGCCAAGTTCATTCAGGGCGGTATCGCGCAGTCATCCATGGTTGCGCCGGGTTCCATCATCTCTGCCGGCACCGTGCGCAACTCGGTATTGTCCTCCGATGTCATCGTCGAGGAGGGGGCCACCGTGGAAGGTGCCGTTCTCATGCCTGGCGTACGCATCGGCAAGGGTGCTGTGGTTCGCCACGCGATCCTGGACAAGAACGTTGTGGTCCGCCCAGGTGAGCTCATCGGTGTCGATCGTGAGCGCGATTCCCAGCGCTTCAAGATCAGCGCCGGCGGTGTGGTCACAGTAGGTAAGAACCAGATCGTTTAACCGCATTATCCATACAGCGCGCCCCACGGTTATCCGAGGGGCGCGCTCTTTAGTGCTTATCGACGCCCCGGTATCAGGCTTTCTTGGTGACCAGTGTCAGGCCGGCACCCAGGGGGAGGCGGGCCACGTGCACTCCGTCGAGGGATCGTACGTACTCATCCGCTTCGCGCGCCGCCACGGTTTCACGGTCTTTGCGGGTGTCATCCGACACGGTGCCATCGAGGAGGGCATCAGCGAGGAGAAGGACCCCGCCCGGGCGGAGGAGCGGCCACGCGGCATCGATGAACGCGCGCAGATCCATGGGGGAGACCTGGCCGAACACCAGCTGATAACTTTCAGAAGCCAAACGACCCATCACGTCCAGGGGACGGGAGGGCAGGAAACGAACCCGGGAAGGGGAGTAACCGGCGTCGCGGAAAATGGATTTAGCGTGGCGCTGGTGCTCAGTCTCAGGATCGATGCATGTGAGAGTGGTGCCCCGGGCGAGACCGCGGAGGATATAGAGACCGACGAGCCCGGCGGCCGGGGTGATCGCGATGGCCCCGGTGGAACCCTCACCGTTGGTGGTGGCGGCCAGGGTGGTGATCAACTGGCCAGTCACCTCATCGGGGACGGGGAGTCCGAACTCGGCGGCATCCTCTCGAGCGGTGGCCAGGGCGGGGTCGATGTCCGTGGTGGATTCGACATAGTTACTAAGGAACTCGAAGGCGTTACTCACGCAGTACAGTCTAGGCACAGGGTGGTTGCAGCGGGGGTACCACACGCGCAATGCTGCACCCTAATAAACGTGCCGGAGATAACAATTAGAAAACCATTTATGGATTACCAGTGGATATACAGGTAACCGTCTAGATTTCTTAAGTTCACTCGGGCAGAATTGCATTTATGACAATCAAGCCCCGAGACCCTGCATCTGCTGCCACCGATCCCGCCCCAGTGGAACACACTGAGGAACTGACCGGTACCGCTGCATTTGATGCGGGTCAGGCAGAAATGCCGACCTGGGGCGAGCTCGTTGCGGAACATGCGGACAGTGTTTACCGTCTGGCTTTCCGTCTTTCCGGTAACCAGCATGACGCTGAGGATCTCACTCAGGAAACGTTCATGCGTGTGTTCCGCTCATTGAAGAACTACCAGCCGGGAACCTTCGAGGGGTGGCTTCACCGCATCACCACCAACCTCTTCCTGGACATGGTGCGCCACCGCGGCAAGATCCGCATGGAGGCCCTCCCGGAGGATTATGAGCGTGTTCCCGGAACGGACATGACGCCAGAGCAGGCCTACACGGTGGCCAACCTTGATCCGGCGCTCCAGGAGGCACTGGATGTGCTCAGTCCGGATTTCCGTGTCGCAGTCATCCTCTGTGATGTTGTCGGGCTCAGTTATGACGAGATCGCTGAAACCCTCGGTGTGAAGATGGGAACCGTTCGTTCCCGCATCCACCGTGGTCGTGGGCAGCTCCGGGCAAGTCTCGAGGCCGCCGCGCAGGTCAACGAGGAGACCGCTCTCCTGGTGCCGACCACCTAGCTCGATCGTGGGGTGACGTGAAGTTTTCAGCCTTGGGAACTCATTCATAACCACAGGCGTTGAACTAATTAGGTAGCGTGGAACGCAAAGGCATGTATTAACGCGTCCATCCATAGTCCGTCGTCGATGAGCAACAGGAGGTTTTCGGAAATGATATTCAATTCCGATTCCACTGGGGACCTCAGCTCCAAGGTCCGCGAATCCAGCACCAACTCGCAGGACACACCGAAGAAGACTCGAAGGCCAAAGAGCAGATTGACCCGCCCACAGCTGGATGCCGTCACCTCGAAGCTGGTGGAGAAATCCCAGGAAGTACAGAACAAAACCCGGCAGTTTGCCTCAGTTGATCACCTGTCCTCTGATGCTGCGGCGATGTTTGTGGATAATGAACTGAGCAAGGGTGCCATGCATCGTGCGCGTCTGCATCTGGTGCACTGCGCTGAATGCAGGGATGAGATTAACAATCAGCGCCACACGGTGGATTTTGTGCGCTCTGAGTGCAAGAGCGATAATGTCACGGCACCGACAGACCTCAAGGCGAAACTGATGAGCCTGGCCAATGAATGCTCCCCGGGACCGGGCGCCGAGGACGTGGCAATTCAACGACCTGAGTCCTTTGTGGCTAAAGTTGAATCCGTGGTGCGCGCCGTCCGTCGCACCCAGGGGCGTTAAACCCCGCCCCTTTGACTAGCTAAGGTCTGGATGCATGTTTTCTAATGTCGGTTGGGGAGAGATCCTCCTGCTCTTCATCGTGGGCCTCATCATCATCGGCCCCGAACGGTTGCCCCGTCTGATTGAAGATGTAAAAGCGGCCATCTTCGCTGCCCGCAAGGCCATCAATGATGCCAAGGAGAACCTGGACACCGATTTCGGTGAGGAATTCGACGAGATCCGCAAACCCATCTCCCAGATCGCACAGCTGCGCTCCATGACGCCGAAGGCGGCCATCACCAAAGCCCTGTTTGAGGGCGATGAGAAATTCCTGGATTCTTTCGATCCGAAGAAGATCATGTCAGAGGACACCGCAGGTGAGGCACACCGTGAACAGGTGGCCCGTACCGGTGAAGAGCCGGAACGCTCCCCGGTTGTTGAACGCCCTGAGTCCCCGCAGCAGGACGACAAGAATGGCAAGCCACCGGCGGGAAGCGGATACTCCTGGACGGATCTGATCTGAGTCGATCAGCCGTCATGGAAAAAGCCAGCACTTTTCAGTGCTGGCTTTAATCTATTTGACTCCCAGTCCCAGGGTCTTGCCCACGATGGACACCTTGCGTCTGGACAGCTTGTCAGCGATCTCATTGATGGCTGCGGCCGTGGGGGAGGCCGGCTCAGCGATGGCGATGGGATTGCCCACATCGCCGCCCATCCGCAGGGATGGATCCAGCGGCACGGAACCTAAAACCGCGACATCCTCACCGGTGATGAGACTGAGGCGCTTGGCCACCTTCTCCCCGCCGCCGGCACCGAAGACATCCATGGTGGTGCCATCGGGAAGAACCATGGCGGACATGTTCTCGATCACGCCGGCGACCTTCTGATTGGTCTGCTGTGAAATGGATCCGGCACGTTCAGCAACTTCTGCTGCGGCGGCCTGCGGAGTGGTCACGATGAGCAGCTCAGCGTTGGGGATGAGCTGTGCCACGGAGATGGCGATATCTCCGGTTCCCGGTGGCAGATCCAGCAGGAGGATATCCAGATCGCCCCAGAAGACATCGGTGAGGAACTGCTGGATGGCGCGGTGCAGCATGGGTCCACGCCACACCACCGGTGCATTGCCCTCGACGAAGTGAGCGATGGAGATCATCTTCACGCCGTGCGCCTGGGGCGGCATGATCATGTCATCGACCTGGTGTGGGCGGGCATCGGAACCGAGCATGCCGGGTACGGAATGGCCGTAGATATCGGCGTCGAGAATACCCACCGACAGCCCCTTCGCCGACAGTGCGGCAGCCAGGTTCACGGTCATGGAGGACTTGCCCACACCGCCCTTGCCGGAGGCCACGGCGTACACACGGGTGGTGGAACCGGGCTGGGCGAAGGGGATCACTGGTTCAGCAGCGGTGCCGCGGAGGCTGACGCGGAGCTCACGGCGCTGCTCATCGCTCATCACATCGGTGGTCACCTGCACGGCACCCACGCCCTCAACATCCTTGACGGCGGCCTCCGTGTTGGAGACGATGGTGGTCTTCATCGGGCAAGCCGCAATGGTGAGGTAGATTTCCACCTGCACATCGGAGCCATCGATGGCCACAGACTTGACCATTCCGAGCTCCGTGATGGGCTTACCGATCTCTGGATCCTCTACGCGGGATAGCGCGCTGCGGACAGCGGATTCGGTTACTTGAGACATCACCTGAACATAGTAGTACCGACCGCGGTGAAGACCTAAGCCTGATCGTTTGCGGCCATCCACACCAGGATGTCGAAGACCCGGATGGTGCTGAGGTCGGCGATTTTCTGGGTATCAGAACCCTTGGCAGCTTCAGCACGGATGCTCTTGAGGTGTCGTGCAAGGGCCTTGTCCTCAGCGCGGAGGACAGTGTGGAAATTCTCATAGAAGCCCATACTGTCTGTATTAAGCTGCTGTTCCACAGCGGAATCGATGATGGGGAAGAGCTTGGGTCGTTTCCGTGCGATGAGTTTACTTACCCGCGCAGGGCCGAAGCCCTTCCTCCGGAGCGCCACCCAGAGCTGATTTCCGGACTCAATATGTCTGTCTGCCTTTTTGGAGCTGAGACCCACATCAGTGGGAATTGATGCGAGGAGCTCATTGATCTGCTCAAGATCATAGGGGAGTTGATGGGCAGTGAATTTCCTGGTCACCACCTGCTTGAGATCCACCGGTTTGCCGGTGTGGGATGGAAGGAGGAACTGCACCGCCTGGGCGGCCGGGACAGGGGCATCCAGAAGCGACAGGGAAAGCAGATCCTCAGCGGTGATTTGATTCTTCACCTTCTTCTTATCGCCGCCACCGCCGAAGTGCTCGAATAAGGAACCGGTGAACTTGGGAAGGCCGGACTTAGTGGTGCTGAAGTACTGCCTCAGGTGGTCCGCGGCACGGTCGGTGTGCTCAACGGTGAGGATGGCAGGGAGAGTCCAACCGACGCTGTTGAATGCAGGTGCCCAGGGGATATCGGCAGTCATTGCTCCAATCTAGTCCACCACATCGCCCTGGGTGGGGGCGTTGAAATCCTGCGGATCCATGATCCGTGAGGCCACAGCATCATCAAGCTTGGCCTCCACACGTTCCAGAAGGTTGCGCAGATCCTCCAGCTCATGACGGAGATAGTCACGGGTGACCATATCGCCCACAGCCAGGCGGACACCGGCCAGCTCACGGGCGAGGAACTCCGTATCGGCCTTGGTCTCCTCCGCACGGCGTCGGTCCGCGAGGATGGTGACCATGTCACGGTCCTCCTGCTGGTTCTGGGCCAGCAGGATCAGCGGGGCCGCGTAGGCGGCCTGGGTGGAGAACGCCAGGTTCAGCAGGATGAAGGGATAGGGATCCCAGTTCCATGCGAAGCCACCGATGTTGAGCAGAATCCAGATGATGACAAAGATCGTCTGCCAGAACAGGTACTGCCCGGTGCCGAAGAACCTGGCCACCTTCTCGGCATAGACACCGATGGTGTCATCGTTGAGATTCAACCGTTTCCGGCCTGATCCCACCAGTGGGGTGTCCAGGTCTGAGCGGGAATAATCAGCCAACGGTCTCCTCCTTCATTCCGGGACGGATACCGGCATCGCGCCAGTCCTCGGGCAACATGTGGTCAAGCAGGTCATCCACGGCCACGGCACCGAGGAGGTGCCCGTTTTCATCCAGCACCGGTCCGCACACCAGATTGTAGGTGGCGAAGAAACGGGCCGCGGTCTCCTGGGAATCATTGGCATACAGCGGTGGCAGATCGGGATCCAGGATGCCACCGACCAGGCTGGAGGGGGGTTCCCGCAGCAGCTTCTGCAGGTGGACACACCCGAGGTACTTGCCGGTCGGGGTGGCGGTGGGGGGACGGACCACGAAGATCAGCGAGGCCAGGGAGGTGGGCAGGTCAGGGTTGCGGGCCATAGCAAGGGCTTCTGCCACGGTGGTGGAGGGGTCCATGATCAGCGGCTCCGGGGTCATCAGCGCACCCACGGTGTCAGGGTTGAAGCTCATGAGCCGGCGCACGGGGGCGGATTCCTCCGGGTCCATCAGCTCCAGCAGGACGTCGGCCTTGTCATCGGGTAATTCCCCCAGGAGGTCGGCGGCGTCATCGGGATCCATCTCCTCGAGCACATCCGCGGCACGTTCAATATCGAGGGTCTCGATCAGCTCCGCCTGGCGGTCCTCACTCAACTCTTGGAGGATGTCGGCGAGTCTTTCGTCGTCAAGCTCACCGGTGACCTCGTCGCGCTGCTGTTTAGGCAAGCCGTACAACTGCGTGGCCACGTCTGCCGGACGCATGTCCTCAAAGCCGGCGATCAGCTCGGCGGTCTGGTTGGTCTCGCCCGCACCGCCTGCCGTGATGCCGTGCACATGGCTCCACGGCGCGATATACAACCTGGGGCGGCGGCCGAACTTCGGGCGCTCACCGATCAGCGCGACCTTGGAGATGATCCAATCGCGTGTGCGTGTCTGCTCCAGCTCGATATCAGCGATCTCAACCGCACGACCATGGAGCTGACCAAGCTCAGGATCATCCGTGTGCACCTTCGCGCCGATGACATCACCCATCACCTGCAACTCACCGGTGCGCACCTTGAAAGACCGCAGGGACACCGAACCCGAGATCAGATTGATGTCCTTCGGCTCAATCGCAGCGATCCGCAACATCGGCAGGAAAATACGTCTCTTATTATTGATCAGCTCAACCACCAACCCGAGCGCACGGGAATCATGGCCTTCAGGGCGGATCGTGACCACGACATCACGCACACGCCCGATCACATCGGTATCAGGACCACGCACAACCATCCCCGACAGGCGGCCAGCGTAGACACGGGTATTTCCACTCATGAAAAACAGCTTAACGCTTATCGACGGGGAACCTTTGCACACGCTGAGCCGTTTTATTGACAGATGTTTTATTAGAAGTTTAGAAAATAGCTTGATTGTGAATTAAGGGTGATGGATAAATGACGATGCAGCCAGCTCAATCCGGGGGACGGGGCAAAACCGAACCAGGCCTGAAGAAACGCCCCGAAGGATGGCCCGTGGGCAGCTTCAACACCTACGACGAAGCCCAACGCGCCGTGGACATGCTCTCCGACAATGAATTCCCCGTCGCAGAACTGACCATCGTGGGCGTGGACCTCATGGAAGTGGAAAAAGTCACCGGCCGACTCACCTGGGGCCGGGTGCTTGCCGGCGGCGCCGCCTCCGGTGCCTGGCTGGGCCTGTTCTTCGGCCTGGTCATGGGACTGGTCTCCGACTTCTGGTTCTCATCCCTGCTCACCGGCCTGGTCATGGGCGTGGTCTTTGGAACAGTGCTGGCCGCCGTGCCCTACTGGGCCTCCCGCGGCAAACGCGACTTCACCTCCGCCACCCAGATCGTGGCCGGCCGCTACGACATCCTCTGCACCCCCGACCGCGCCCGTGAGGCAAGAGACATGATCGCCAGGGATGGGGTGGGGTAGCGGGGTGTCCCTAAGTTTTTGTCAAGAGGTAGGCCCTGTACTCAGGAAGCCGCTTCGGGGGTAGTTGTTGATCTTGATGTTGGGCGTGGGTGATCGGCTGGTCGACCGGGACGTTGTTGACCAGCTGATCGTGCTGACAGGGAATTAAGCAGCCGCCCTGGCAGGAACCTCCTAAGAAGAATTCAGCTCGGGTCAGCATCGCGTAGATAACATTGCACCGCCGCCTAGCCAGACACATGATCGCAGCATTATGGCGCTTGCCCTCAGCCCGTTTTCGTTCGTAGTAGGTCTTCGACGGCTCGTGGAACCGGGGCCCGACCCCCGGATGGTGGACACGGAGGATTTAATCAGGAAGCAGATTTCAGGATAACAGAACCGCGCTCCTCAAACACCGCTGGCGCGAGATATTTACACCAGGAATGTCTGCGAACGGTGTTATAGCGGGTACACCAGCGGAAAACATCCCGGCGGCAGAGCAAGTGGTTGGAAAAGGTTTGGAATCTTGGAGGACTTCCCTCTTGAGTGCGGCGTTGAACGACTCCGCTAACGCGTTGTCCGCACTGGTGCCAATTGATCCCATTGACTGCCTAATTCTAAGCTCTTTGCAGGTGCCTTGGAATGCGTGAGAGGTGTAAACGCTGCCGTGATCAGAGTGGAAAATCGCACCTTTAAGGCTTCCACGCTGGCCTTTAGCCATTTTTAGCGCCTCCTGCACCAGGGAGGTACGCATGTGGTCCGCGTTCGCGAAGCCGGCCAGTCTTGCTAAGAATAGCAGTCAATGACCGTTGCCAGGTACATATTGGACCGATCCTGAATCGGCAGGTAGGTGATGTCCCCGACGTAGAGCTTGTTTGGTTTATCGGCAGTGAATTTCCGGCCGACAAGGTCAGGAAACACTGGTTTCTTCTGATCTGAGACGGTCGTGGTGACCTTGCGTTTCTTTGTATATCCGAACAGCTTGAGTTCGCGCATGACTCGGGCAACCCGCTTGTGATTCACCGGTTCGTCCCTCACCTGGTCATTGAGTTCAGCAGTGATACGTTTCGCACCATAGCAACCGCGCTCAGTAGCGAACACGGTCTTGACTCTGGCACCGAGGATGGAGTCGTTGAGCAGGCGTTTCTTCCTGTTTGAGGCGCTACTTTTCCATTTGTAAATGAGGTCGATCTGTTGAGTTTCAGCACTTCACATAACCGCTTAACCGAGTGGTTCTTCTGGGCGTCATCAACGAATTGGAAGCGGATCTAAAGTCTCGTCTCTTGCCGGGAAAATATTTAGCGGCTTTTCGCAGGATGTCACGCTCTTCGCGGAGGAGCGCATTTTCCTTCTCGAGTTGGCGGATCCGCTGAAGCTTCTGACAGAACTGTGGCTGTGTTAGCGCCGTGCGGAGTTGAGTTGGCCCCATACTTGGTGATCCAGTTTTTCAGGGTCATTCGATTGATTCCAAGATCATTGGCGATCTTCTGGATCGAGGCACCATCAGAGTTTTCGTACAAGGCGACAGCGTCGCGTTTGAACTCCTCGGTGTAGGTCTTGATCGGCATGGTGGCAGATTACCTTTCTTCCCCAAACTGCTGGGATATTAGGTGTCTACCAAACGGGGGTCAGGTCCGTTGATGATTCCGTTGCCGGTGGTGGCGATGACCCAATCAAGGAAGTTTATCAATTCCTACAAGATCAAAGGTGTGTATCTTGCAGAGCCATCAACGACGTGGACGAAACGTCATGCCCAGTTCTGGGAAACTCTCGACAACATCGATTGACCGTCAGGCCCGGGATTGAGGTTGAGGTCCTTGATCCCATTCCCAGCAGGCCCCATGCCCTTGGTACTGATGTGCACAAGGTGCTGATACTTTACAAGGTAAAAATCTAGTAGCAGAGGAGTGAAACTCAGGTGAGCGTGTGCAAGCTACTTACTAAGAAACCACCTATAATACTCCTATGATTCAAATCGAACTGAAACTCGAGAACATTTATCAGTTAAATGTATCTGTAGCCACGGATGCCTCAAAGGTTGCTTTTCACCTCTATTCAGGCAAAGAAAAGCTTAAGGCGACAGACTATTCAAATTCTACAAATCATATCTTCTCCTTGGAAAAGCCAGGAAATTACCGAGTTCGAGTTCTCACTCAAAAAACAGGTACGAAAAAGGTCGGTATGTCGGATTTCATACGATTTGATGGATTCCCAAGTTTGCAGGAGAAGCGGGACGGTCGACCAATTGTAGTGCACGGCCTATCAAAGGATAGTATTTCTGCTGCGAAAATTTTTGAGCTAAAGAGTACCGTGGCGGGAATCATTGACCCAACCGGAACACATGTAGGTTCTTCAGTTTTCGGATTCCCGATCATTGCTTCCCCTCCTAAGGATTCGATAGTCGCCAGTTTGGAAAAGTACTTGATACCAGCTGGGGACCACGCTGTTCAAACCTTTCGGCTAGAACTAGGGGCTGATGATCTCTTGTCACGTCATTTGAATAAGATTCGAGCGATGAGTATTTATCGATTAGCTCACGGTCTCTATCTAGAGGGAATGGAAAAACAAGCTCATTTTCTAGAGATGTTTGTGCTTTCTAAATTTAACTCTAGAATTCCTTACCAAGCAGTAATTGGAGAAGGGACAGAGTTGGGTGTAGGCGGGATTGGAGTGGCAATCCATCCTAGGGCTGTGATCGGTCGCGGTTGCACGATTGGACAGAACTCCACCATCGGAGGGCGATCCAGACACCAGATGAACTTTGAAGTTGGGGACAACGTCTATATTGGCCCCGGAGCGAAATGTGTGGGAGGAAAAATCGGAAGTAATGTTGTCGTGGGCGCCAACGCGGTAGTTACCAAAGAAGTTCCGGATAATGTCGTAGTGGCTGGCGTTCCAGCCAAGATAATCAGCCGGAACGTCGAAGATTACCGAGGATATACTCACCGGTCTAGGGACCGAAACCGCCCGTCGCTTTAAAACATGACAGCATGGAATATGTTATGCACGATGTCGTGAAAGAACACGTTCCGTTTAGGAGTTGACGCGTTCGGCTATTTAGTACCGGTTTTCTGCGTAGTGGGTGTAAAGTATCAGCACCTTGTGCACATCAGTACCAAGGGCATGGGGCCTTGTCAAGCCCCGGGTTTTGTAGAGGGTCATTTACTTAAATATCAAGCCGCTTGAGCCAGGCGTTTCGTCCAGTCCTGGTGTGCCTCCCGTGGCGATCGGTAACCTGCGCCCGTATGGTGATTTGAGACAGGGTCTAGTAGTACTTCGTTAGGTAGGTGCGCGCCCGCAATACGGGCAGCACCCCAACAACTCGATGACCATCGATTGAAGTTCGGCGAGGACAGCATAGAAACTCACCCCGCCACCTGGGCTTTTGGGTCGGTGGCGGCCAACCGTTGCTGGGTGACAAACAAATGCGCGGCCGTGACCAACGTGGTGTGGTGATGCCAGCCCAACCAGTGCCGACCCTCGAAATGATCCAGGCCCAACCCGTGTTTGAGTTCACGATAGTCATGCTCGATCCGCCACCGAATCTTGCCTAAGCGCACCAACTCCTCAAGGTCGTGTCCATTAGCGTGGTGTATCTGTAACTGCCGGTAGGCGACCCCCATGGAAAAGATGGGCGACCACCGCAGGTACCTTTCGAATCAACTCTTACCTATCCTCGAAAGGACAGCCCACGATGGCCGCTGGCCCCTATTCTATCGACCCCACCACCTATCTCGACGAATTACTCGCTCAAGCATCCCCCGATTTGATGCGCGAGATGCTTCAAGGCTTCATCAACCAGATCCTCTCGACCCAGGCCGACCAGGTCTGCGGCGGGCGATTACGCTACCGTCAGCGATGCCCGCACCAATGTCCGCAACGGCTATCGTCACCGGGATTTCGACACCCGGGTTGGCACCGTCGACGTCGCAGTCCCGAAACTACGCACCGGCTCCTTCTTCCCGGACTGGCTACTCGAACGGCGTACCCGAGCGGAACGGGCCCTGACCACCGTGATCGCCACGTGTTATTTGAAGGGCGTGTCCACCAGAAGAATGAACGACCTAGTCGCAAGCTTGGGGATCAACAACTTGTCGAAGTCCCAGGTGTCTGACATGGCCAAAGACCTCGATGTCATGGTCGAAGAATTCCGCACCAGACCCTTAGATACCGGACCCTACCTCTACGTTTCCTGCGACGCACTCACCATGAAGGTAAGGGAAGGCGGACGCGTAGTGAAGACCTCTGTCCTGCTGGCCACCGGTGTTAACGCCGAAGGGTATCGGGAGTTACTTGGCATGCAGGTCGCCACATCCGAGTCCGTCGCATCGTGGACAGGGTTCTTTCGCGACCTCAAAGCCCGAGGGCTCACCGAGGTCTACCTGGTGACCAGTGATGCTCACCTGGGGATCCAGCACGCGATTGGGGAGGTGTTACCGAATGCCTCCTGGCAACGGTGCCGCACGCACTTTTCCAAGAACCTGTACGGGATGGTATCGAAAACGCAATGGCCGACCTTGTCGGCGATGTTCCATACGATTTTCCAGCAGCCAGATGCTGAATCGGTATGGGCTCAGGCGAGGGATGTGGTGGAGTTTTGCCAGGAGAAGTTCCCGCATGTCGCCGATTACCTGAATGAAGCCCTTGACGAATTGCTCGCGTTTACCCAGTGCCCAAAATCGGTGTGGACGAAGGTCTGGTCAAACAACCCCACCGAACGACTCAATCGTGAGATCCGCCGGCGCACCGATGTCGTGGGGATCTTCCCGAACCGGGACGCTGTTGTTCGCTTGGTTGGTGCGGTCTTGGCGGAACAGCATGATGATTGGATTCAGCAGAAGCGGTACATGTCGCTGACGAGCCTGGAGCAGACCAAGGCGATGATGACTGCGAACATCATCGATGCGGACGACATTACTTCTGAGATCACACGGAGGGATGCCGCATGAACCAGCATCAGTTTCTAGCTCGTGATGGTCCCTGAGGTCGTTACGCTGCTTGTTTTATCGAAAGGGCAGATACACCACTCACGCGGACTTGACCACCAAACGCCGACGCGCGTCACATCGCGTTGAAGACATTGGCCACCACCTACCGGGATTTGCACAAGCAGGGCAAAAAGCTGGAAGAACACATCAGCATCCTGGTTGAGGCAATCAATCCACATGTGACCTCGATATTTGGCAGTGGTGCCGTGGTGGCGGCTGATCTGATCGTCAGTGTTGGGGAAAACCCAGGCCGGATTCACTCCGAGGCGGCTTTGGCTCATCTGTGTGGGGTCGCACCGATTCCGGCTAGTTCGGGGAGGACTCATCGGCATCGTCTCAACCGGGGTGGGGATCGGCGGGCGAATTCTGCGCTGCATCGGATTGCGTTGGTGCGGATGCATTATGACCAGCGCATCAGGGACTATGTAGCCAAGCGTACGAAGGAAGGACTATCGAAAAGGGAGATCTTACGGTGTCTGAAACGTGCCATTGTCAGGGAAGTCTACCGGGTGGTCTGCCTGGGCCAACCTGTTATTCCAACGGGCCAAGTAGGGGTCGATGAGCTCAAAGCCCGACGAGTCGAGAGGCAGCTGTCGCAGGCTAAGGTTGCGGAAACACTCGGGTGTGCCCCGGCGAGGATCAGTGATATCGAAACCGGCAAGCGTCCTTTGCCAGAGTTGAGGTTGGCTTATGAGGAACTTCTCAAATCAGCTTGACACAACATAAGAGCATCACCCTCGATCGGAAAGAGCACGACTGGTAAATGTTACTTCCCTGATGCTTTACTCCACCTAACCAGATTCTGCACCCGAGAAGAATAAAGAAAACACCGCTAGTTTTTCTTATATCGTGAAGATATTAGAGTACCAGTTACCGAAAGTTACCTCTTTCGGTCCCTACAGCTCCTTGGACTGTTTGGTTCCTACCACGAACTCGTCAATGTGGTCAGCCCACCAAAAATACAGGTCGTCTACAAAATGGTAAAGTGCGGGACCCCACCGATGAGAATCTGAAGAAAGCACTAATTCAGATGGAGGTGATGGCGTAACTGCGAATCCTAAACTGTTAAGAAGTTCATAATAAGGCGCTTGAATATCCTCCCACTCACTAGCTTTCCGTCCTTTCGAGAGGGGAACCTCTTTCCCCAAAGTGGTGTGTGTGGCGAAAGGGGTTTTTAGAACCAAGGTACTTTCAATTATGCCTAGCTTACTAAGTTGGCGTTGTAGTTTTCTGGCTCCGATCTCGAACAAGCGAAAGTGCCTCGGTGTGCCCATCTCAATTCTTGTACCGTGGCGAATTGTGTTAAGGTAACCAGACTTTTTCAACTCGCTGCTGTGGGTAAGGTAGGTGGTGCCTTCGATAGGAACAACACCCCAGTGCTCAGTTGCGATATCGATGATGATGGCATCGGAATCAGGAGCCCATCGTCGTACAGCACTACCTAAATTAGAACTGATATCACCCATAACAGATCGTTTATCGAAATTATGATCTAGTCCAGGAAGATCCTCGGGCATTGGTAGCGGCGGAGCGAATGAAGACGCAAAAGTTTGTCTCGCGACATACTGACTAACTCGGAAACGATTCTGGGTCACCCTCACAATATCTCTAGAAACGCATGAGCCATAAATGAAAAGATTGGTGGGCATGTGGAAAACTGGTCCTTTAGAACTTTGATTTGCTCACAACATGTGATAAGTGAGTCGGTTTATGAAAATTTCCGCATCAAGTTTTTTATATTTCAGGATCTTCACGCCCCAACAATAAACCTGATCTGGAAGCACTACCATTTCTGAGATTGCACGCCGTCCTCTCCTAGTTGTAAGCGCACGAAAATGGCCAATTTCTGGATTGCTTGATATTGAAAGGCCCGGAGCATTTACTGCCGAATTTATTGGTCTACCATCTTTCTCTCTCAGATCAAATGCAAGCAAGGCATTCCGTGGAATGGACCCTGGACGAACATCGAGATCGAGCGAAATTTCAAAGCTGTTAAGTGGCTCGCTAAAGAGAAATTCATCTAGCTCACTAAGCTCTATTCGCGCTTCCTGTAAAACAGTACTTTTTGGAACGCGTACAAACGGAGCTACAGCAGGAAACTGTCTGCCGAATTCATCGATCGACCTCAGAGATTCAAACTGGATCAATTCCCGTTTTAACCGCTTAATTGGGTCTGCTTTAGCAGACCGATTGAGTTCAGTATCCTGACTCGGATGCCTCAACCAGATATAGGATGGGCTTTTGCCATCAAGGATTACAGGGGCAGTTCTATCTGAAAGATTGTGGGGAGTTGGCTTCGGAGCTATTATCGATCCATCTGATTCTAACCTGCACACCGATAGTAATCCGATCGCAATCATCGGGCGGTGCACTTCTCGAACTACTGATAGTTCCTTAGATTCCCAGATTCCTGTGAACCCTGTGGCTAAAGACACTCTCATGCCGACAAAGGGATCAGCCAAATACCTAGAGATCTGTTCGAAATAGTCAAGACCGAGAATGTCGTCGTCATCTAAGCGAAAGAGCCCGAAGACCCCAGGCTCATCCAAGAGTTGCTTCGCAAGACTGACGGGATCCATCACTTTTGAAAGCTCCGATACCTCATCCAAGATTAGAAACGGATAGGTTTTCGCAGCTGATGTAAGAAGTCTCTTGAATTTTTCAGGCATACTTTCGGAGTAGGAGAGTATATGTTTGTATTCGAATCCCTGAGAAGCCAGATTCAATTGGGGTAATGAAATATTGAGAAAGACGTCCGCGCGCTGGGTCAGTCGTTCGTCAGAGAATAAGTAGTTCTTATACTCCTGATCGTTTGAGAAACGCGACCCATTGCTAGCTTTCCAAGCAACAGAATTGGGGCTGTAAACGCTGAATTTGGTGCTTCCAATTATCAAAGTTTTATCCTTCTTAAGATTTGAGGAGTCCACCTGCCGTTCCTTAACCATAGTCACGCTCGTAGGCTCTTCGTTCGAGTTTTGTCGTCTGCCATCTGTAGAACCCAGTTCAGTTTTTGGGTTAGAGTGTCTAGCTTCAGATAGTAACCTCGTCAGAGTGGCAGGCTCATTCCTAGTCTCGTTGATAGGAATACCTGCTTTAGCTGCCTCCTCCAAATCGGCGCGGAAAGCCTGAAGGGTCCGAAGTGAGGAAACTTGCGTGCCTACCTTTTGAAGACCTTCAGCCCAGTTAGAAGCGTCAATTAAGGCATGGAGAGTTTCAGATCTCTGAGGTCCTGGCATGGCCTTATGCCCACGACCCCAATCGCCAAGTATGACCGATACCTTCTGGTTGCCCTCGTTTTTTACTATGTATGGAACCATTTGAAAACCGAAGTAGTTTTCGTCGCCAATATTCTGTATGTAAAGAACATGGTTCTTAGCACGACCATTTACGAGAGCCTTCTGTCGATCCAACTCTGAGTAAGATTGCCGGGGGAAAAGTAATCTCTTATTAGTTCTGAAAAAAGTCTTACCTACAAGAATATTGACTCGGGGGTTTATAACGCAGCTGAGTGATTCTGGAAAAAAATCTCCAAACTTTAGCGCAGGGAATCCCCCACCTGATACCCCAAAAAAAATTATTCTCCGATCCTTGGCAAACTTGTGAACAATTTTTCTCATAACATCGAAAAAATCATGATCGTTGCGGCCAAGACAGTAGTTCGTGGAAATTTTTGTGCTCGCTGCGACTGAAGGATCGGCGAAAGCAAGAAGAGAAACGCCTAGTTTGCTTGCCAAACCGCGTCCTTCCATCTTTGGAACTGTAGATTCAACCCCCACCGCTGAAGAAAAACATACCAACAGAACGTTTGAGTCCTCGGAACGTTCCTCATAAATGAAGTCAACAATCTCACCTTGATTATGAAATGAGTAGTGTCCGGAAACAATATTGCTGGTTAAGGCATCAGCGAGACCTTCACGCTTCTGAGAGGTTAGATCTGCATACCAAGACGTATCTCGGACTCTTTTCACTTTGGTTCAACTTTCAGGTCAGAAATATATTATTTGATAATTCAAAAATGTAAAGGCGGTTATTGCTGAGCTAACTTTCTTTGCACTTGAAGTCCTCACTCATAGTTTAATTTCAACCGGTTTTGTGCCAAAAGCCTGCCGGGAATTTTGACCGGGGAGTTCCGCATAAACGCGGACTCGGTAGATCCCTGGCTGGGGTATCTTCCATACAGCCGTACCTCCCGCGAAACGGACAAGCGAACCCACCTTATTTCGACCATTAAAAAGTTGACCCAAAGCCGATGCGCCCTCCGGAAGGGCCACAGCAACGCCTAACTCTTTCTCATTGCTGTCGTAGCTAGTAACATTCGGTAGAATAAAATCTGATCCTTCACTTCTACTTCTTGACAGCGTTTGGACGAAATCGCGAAATACCGATCCAAATGATGAGTGTGGCGCCCCGGGCAGCGTGAGGAGTTCAGTGGTATACCCCGAAGCGCGGGAGTCATCTACGAGCGGGATTACATGATTTCGGTAATGCCCATCCTTTTTGCCAACGATAACTGTTATGTCGGTATTTCTAACTCCAGAAGCAAGAATGCGGCTCGCAATTTTGTTACTCCAATAGACATCATTATGAGAGGTTCCACCAGCGAGGTATTCCAGAATATTGGGATGGGGCTTCTCTAGGAAGTTGCCGATTAGATATTGAGGTGCACCCGCATAAACATGCCCTACGCCCGCGCTCACTCCATGTAGTAGTGCAGAGGTCCCGCCCTTAGACGAGCCTAACGTAAACACGTTCTTCCACGAGAGATCCATCGTGTTAACAAGTGTCTTGATCAATCCTTGGACACTTCGGAATTCCGCTAAGTTTCTTCCCGATGATAAATAGTACGAACCTTGATCTCCGAAGTCATCGAGAATGTAAAGGACACGACCATCAAAATCTTTTAAAGAGTTTCGGTAATTAAACGTAAAGTCACCAATTTCATGAACTGCTGAGAACACGACTGCTAGTTCCGTTTTGGACTTCTCTGCCCGGTCTTCTAACAAGTAATGTACCGGCTTTTCTCCCCAATATGTCTTCCATTCCGAGGAGAAAGGGGTTACGCCCCGGTCATCTAGGAGGAAGTCACTAGTTCGCAAGGTCCAGCGAATCTGTGCAGCGCTGCTTTCGAACTCTACCTCGATAGTATAAGAAGGCTCTCTTGTACCCATCTCAGGAAACTTCCACCCCTGAACTCGGGGATGCCGTTTACCTAGGAACTGCTGAACTGAGACGGCTGGTTCACCTTCCCATTGCATTTCCGCTATCTTCTTTTCCGTGACAACACTGTAAAATTCAATGAAGTTTCCCCTTAAAAACGGAATTACTTTCGCACCCAGATGCCAAAGAAAAGTTAACGAGCGGGGGTTTTTTGATGTAACGTCATCGATTACCACTAGCGCAGGTTGGCTTCTGTCGGAGAAGTTTGCGATGACGCGCCGACTCCATTCCAACTGACGATACCTCCCAGTTTGTCCGGTTACATCTAAGGTTGTTTCAGTAGCCTCATTAGTTGTAAGGGTGGTTAACTGAGATTTGTCATCTGTTCTGGGCAATCCTTGACCGTCAACAATTAGCGTATTATGAGCGAAGCTTGAGAAGGCGAACTGGGTGAAGGGATCATCATATTGGTAGCCGTTCGGGCCAGCTTCAGCCAGTATTTCGTGTCCATTCGCCGCATAATAGATACTTAGTTCGTCGGAATGCTTGTGGTAGTCGGCGTTGTATGCAGCGCTGAAGAAAAGATAGGAATCGTTTATCGAGGTCCAGCCTGAGCGGCCGATGGCATACCCTGATTCCTCCGCTACAAATACATTTTCTTCGGGTAGCTTTCCCTCTACTCCACTCGTGAGTGCTCCAAGAAAGGCACCATCTTTAAACGTTGATCGCGCCGCAGCTGGGGTTAGTTCACCCAATTTTGTGTCACTGATGGGGGGGAAAGTTCTAAATGGTGTCACAGAAAATGCGGCATACAGATCTGCTTTGGCCATCACTGTTTCGAGATTCTTAAATAGCTGTCCATAACCACGATATTTCGCGTACTCGACAACTTTTACCAGATAGCGTGACACCATAACGTGATATGTGGGGTTATTCTCCGTATGAATACCGTCGCTGGTAAAACACTTAGCGAAGTACTCGTGAAGGCGGGTGAAAGCACGAGTTTCAAACTTAATAGATTCGTTTCCTGCAAATCCGTAATCTGTGGCAACGAGAAGGGCTATGTCCTGAAACATTCCGTGGTTATTGAGACCAGCATAAAATTCCTCTGACTGCAATAACAGTAAATCGCTTTTCAGTTCGGCATTTAGTAGTTCGAATAAATCGTCGGGTAGTGCCTTCCGGAAAGTGTGCAGGAGCATTACAAACATCATGGCTCGTTGCGCAGTAGTCTCGTCGTGGTAGGCCATTGAACCAGTTAGCGAGGAACGGTCTTTCCAAACACGAAAGACTTTTTCTATTTGTTGCGACAGGAGAGAGGTTTCATCATCGGTCAGTAGTTCGGCAGCAGAGTACCAAGATGGTGCAAAAAGCCAACCGTGAGCTTTGCGGCCCTCAGCCCTAGGCTCGGACGGGTCCCATATTTGACCTGTAGCAATACGCACAGGTTCGCTGGGGTTTATTTCTACAGTACCGCTCCGAATAAAAGTTTGAACTTTTTCTCGAGCTATTTCGGCATCTAGAAATGGAACAAACATTTCACCTGAGATGTGGGGAGGTTGAGTCATGAAAATCCTAGTTCTGCTTGATTGTCAGCATATTTACTCAGCTAATAGTACCTATCGCTGCTGTCTACTAAAGCATCGACCAAGGGAGCGGATGTGAAAACTGGGTCGCTAGTTCCCTCGCGCCGACTACTGAACACTATAAGTGCTAGTTAGAATATTGATCCCCGTTCTATTTCGTCGTCGAAAACTGGAAATGGCGGCGTATATTCTGAAGCTGAGGACCGCAGTAGTTTATCCGCATCGTCTAAATCACCTGAGTTTATTCGACGACTCCAGTTTCGATATAGTTTGGTGACCCGGCGAACGTTCCCGTCCATTACGATTTGTCCATCGTGTATCCAGATCGCTCGCTCACACATTTCGGCGATTTGTCCCGCAGAGTGCGACACTAGGAAGAATGTACCGCTTTCTGCGATGAGAGATTCAGCTCTACGCTTGGCTTTATCTGCGAAGGCTGCGTCGCCGGTAGACAGGGCTTCGTCTACCAAAAGAATCTCCGGTCTAATTGAGGTTGAGATTGCAAATTTAAGCCTTGCCCCCATTCCGGAAGAGTAAGTGTTCATTGGCAGGTAAAGGGAATTACCTAAATCTGCGAACTCTGATATCTCGTCGAAAGCCGCGGGGATTTCGCTGGGAACCATGCCTGCGGCCAAGCAACCGATCCGAATGTTCTCCGCTCCGGATAGGTTAGGCATCAAAGCTGCGGAGACACCCAAGAGTTGCGGTTGTGCGCTGGTAAAAATTTGTCCACTCGAGGGAGATTCCCCGCCTGAGATGAGACGCAATAATGTCGATTTTCCCGAGCCGTTTCTGCCTATAACTCCAACAGATTCTCCAGGTCGGACTATTAGTGATACACCTCGCAAGGCGTGAACAACTGATTTGGCTCTAAAAAACTTGCGCTGGGAGCTTGAACTACGGTCTGCTTTTATAGCATATTCCTTTGTTGCATTCCGAACTACTATTGATGCTTTATTGGACATTGATGTACTTCTCCTCAGCTCGCCAAAAATACCAAAACCCGAAGAGGAAAGTTCCAAAACTCCACGCTGAAAGGTACAGAAAAGACCCCAATGAAGGGAGTGTGGCATAAATAACGCAGCCTCTAAAAGCCTGCAAGAACTGATAGGCAGGATTTGCAATCATAATTTGCTGAAGTAGCGGAAACGTATCGAACCGTTCCACTGAGAAGAAGACGCCTGAAACATAGAACCAACCTCTCCGAAATACTGAAAAAAGCTGCGCCAGATCAGGAATAAAGGCCACAGTTCGTGCGACAATTAAGATCATGCCAAGAGCGAAAAGATGAAGTAGAAGGTAGAGAGGAAGAATAAAAACGATCCTCCAGGTCGGAGGATGGCCAATCTGTGTAGCTAGCGCGAAGACTATAGCGACGAGAGCAGGAGCAAAGTTTTCTAAGAGCTGACGCACGATAGTGGAGAAAGCGAGAGCAGCTCGAGGAAACGTGAAGGATCTGATCATGTTTTTAGATCCAGAAATGAGTCCGGTTCCAGCTGACAGGCCTTGCGTCATGAATCGCATGAAGATCACGCCGATAACAAGATAACCGAGGAAGTTCTCAATTCCGCGGGATGTTTGTAAAATTAGGCCGAAAATTACTCCGTACATTGCGGCATCGATGAACGGAGAGATAATCATCCATGCGTTTCCAAGAGCCAGGCGGCGATTTTTTTGTAGAACTTGGCTACTACCGCTTGCCCAAATAAAGTGTCGACGAGCCCAAAGCTGTCGGCAATATTGAGGGAGACTAGGGCGTACCCCAAGGATGGAAAGCCCAGCTCGATCAACGTGTTCAATTACTGGGTCATTGGTAGAGAAGTCAGGACTTTTCTCTACAGTTTTAAAAATTGACTTTTGCTTCTTGCGATTCATCATCTTACTGTTTTCCATTCTACAAAGTTTGCCGTCGTTAGTTAACTAATGCCTGAGACTTCCACAAACCTTTGCGTGGAAGCATGGGGCGATTGACTCCTTCACGATTCGCAAACAACGTAATTTTACTTCAACTGTCAATTTCAAGGGCCCGACCCCCGGATGGTGGACACGGAGGATTTAATCAAGAAGCAGATTTCAGGATAACAGAACCGCGCTCCTCAAACACCGCAGGCGCGAGATATTTACACCAGGAATGCCGGCGCACCGTGTTGCAACGGGTACACCAGCGGAAAACGTCTCGGCGGCAGCACAACTGGTTCATGAAGGTCTTGGGATCCTGGAGGACTTCCCGCTTCAGCGCGGTATTGAAGGACTCGGCCAGAGCGTTGTCCGCACTGGTAGTTGCGATGCTCCTATATCGTGTCAAGCACTTTCCAGGAACTTTTCGTAGGCCGAAGCTAATTCCATCAAAGGGCGTTTTCCCGTTTCGATGTCACTGATCCGCGCCGGCGCGCATCCCAAGCTGTCTGCTACAACTGCCTGAGTGAGATGCTTCGCGATGCGCAGTTCTTTCAGCTCACCGCGGTGAAGATCTCGGGGCTGTGGCGTGCTGCGTTTGGTGCATATGACCCGGTAGATCTCCCGGACGATCGCGCGCTTCAAACAGCGAATAATCTCCTTTTTCGACAACCCTTCTGCAGTGCGCCTGGCCACGTAATCTTTGGTTCGCTGGTCACAACGCATCCTCACCACAGCGATCCGGTACAACGCCGAGTTGGCCCTTCGGCCACCGCCGCGATTGAGTCGGTGCCGGTTGGTCCGCCCAGAGCTGGCAGGCAAAGGAGCCGCCCCACACAAGTGCGCCAGCGCCGCCTCAGAATGGATGCGCTCAGGATTACCCCCGATGCTGATGATCAGATCAGCGACGACGATAGGCCCGCATCCCACGATATTGCTGACATGCGGATTGATCACTGCCACCAAGGCAGCGATCCGGGTTTCGAGCTCATCTACCTGCTTACGCAACGCGCGGTAAGTCGTGGCCAGAATCTTCAAGCTCGTCAGCACACCATTTCTCGGATCGATAAGATCTAATGACGGACGACAAGCAACCAAGGCGTTAATCATGCGGTGGTTGGTCATCGTGGAATACCTGACCCGAATATCATCAGGCGCTGTGACCAGCAACGACTTTATCGTCGTGATGAGTTTCGCGGTCGTGGACACCAGCTGTTTCCGGGCGATGTGTAACGCTCGTAACGACTCCACCGGGCCAGTGGAATCCTTAGGTGTGCTCAGCCCTTCCCCGGTCAGGACTTGCCGCGCGGCGGCAAGGGCATCCACCGGATCTGATATCCCGTCTCGCCGTCGGATGCTGCGGGTAGGGCGCAGCACCTCGACGACCGGGTAGCCACGGTCTATCAGATGCCGGGTGAGCCCCGCCCCGTAGGAGTTGGTTCCCTCTACTCCGACGGTGCACACGCCGTGGTTGCTCAGGAACTCCGTGAGGTGTGTGTACCCGGTTCTGGTAGCAGGAAAGGTCTCGGTGGCCAGGTGTTGACCGGTCGCTGTTACCGCGGCGACGGTGTGGGTGTCGGTGTGAGTGTCGACCCCGGCGATGGTGCTATGGGCGGTGGTGATGTCTGTGGTCATGATGGCCAACGCTTTCTGAAACGTCGAGAGACAGATGGCCGCAGATCCGAGGTTCCGGACAGACAGGACACTGATGGGACTAGTACCATGGCACCTGCCGGGGTGGTCACGGTGAGAGGTCACGCTATTAAGTCATGACCGAATCGCCGGATCGCGGTGTGGGGCAAGAGCCAGCCCGGAAGACAGATCGTAACGAAGGCACACAACCAGATTGTGGCCAGTCCGTTAGTGGGTCATTCCGGATGGTTCTTGTCCCGCACTCCCATTATCAGTGTCCATTAGCGTGGTGTATCTGTAACTGCCGGTAAGTGACCCCAAAGACGATAAGGGGCGACCACCGCAGGTACCTTTCGAATCAACTCTCACATCTCCTCGAAAGGCAACACCCACAATGGCCGCCTCGCCCTATTCTATCGACCCCACCACCTATCTCGACGAACTACTCGCTCAAGCATCCCCCGACCTGATGCGCGACATGCTTCAAGGTTTCATCAACCAGATCCTGTCCACCCAAGCTGACCAGGTCTGCGGCGCTGATTACGCCACCGTTTCCCAGGACCGGGTTAATACCCGCAACGGGTGACCTGCACCGCGACTTCGACACCCGCGTCGGCACTGTCGATGTCGCGGTCCCGAAACTGCGCACGGGCTCGTTCTTCCCCGACTGGTTGCTGGAACGTCGCACCCGGGCCGAACGGGCCCTGACCACCGTGATCGCCACGTGTTATCTGAAGGGCGTGTCTACCCGCAGGATGAACGACCTGGTCGCCAGCCTGGGCATCAACAACTTGTCGAAGTCCCAGGTGTCAGAGATGGCTAAGGATCTTGATGTCATGGTTGAAGAATTCCGCACTAGACCACTTGATACCGGCCCCTACCTGTATGTTTCTTGCGACGCCCTCACCATGAAGGTAAGGGAAGGTGGCCGGGTGGTGAAAACCTCCGTCCTGCTAGCGACTGGTGTCAACGCCGAAGGGTATCGGGAACTATTGGGCATGCAGGTCGCCACGTCCGAGTCAGTGGCGTCGTGGACCGGGTTCTTCCGCGACCTAAAAGCACGAGGTCTTAACGGGGTCTACCTGGTCACCAGTGATGCCCACCTGGGAATCCAGCACGCGATTGGGGAGGTGTTGCCGAACGCGTCCTGGCAGCGGTGCCGCACCCACTTTTCCAAGAATTTATCTGGCATGGTGTCGAAAACTTAAGTCGGCCGACGTTATCGGCGATGTTTCACACCATCTTCCAACAATCTGATGCCCAGGCGGTGTGGGCCCAGGCGAGGGATGTGGTGGAGTTCTGTCAGGAGAAGTTCCCGCATGTCGCGGATTACCTGGACGAAGCCCTAGTAGTACTTCGTTAGCTCTTGTGGAGTGATATTTATGGGGCGTAATGTTTGATCATGAAAGAGAGTGTCTAATGGTTTGTGTGTGAGGGAATCCCCTCACATCAAGGAGATAAACCAGAATGACTACCGTGGCTAAACGAGACCCAGAAGATTGAAGCACGGATCAAAGCAATCGAAGAGAAACTGCTCGCCAATCCTGAAATGGCGAAGCTCATCGGTGAGCTCGCCCGCCTCCACCACCGATGCCAATGACCTGGTCAGGGGCCTGCTCCAGGCCTGAAATCAACCGTGGCCTGAACGCTGAAATGGATGCCCACCTCGGCTACGAGCACGGTGACCGGGATGCAAAAACAGCCGCTGACCAAGGCAATCACCGCAACGGTGACTGCCCCAAGCGCGTGGATTCCAACTACGGTCCCGTCGATGTGACAGTTCCCAGGGACCGCAACGGCTCTTTCCTACCCACGATGGTGCCCAAAGGCTCACGCCGGCTCACCGACGTCGAGTGAGATGATCATCAGCTTGTATGCCGGTGGCATGACTGTCCGCGATATCCAGCACCACATGATCACCTCCATGGGGGTCGATATTTCCCACGAGACGATCTCCGCGATCACGGATGCCGTCTTGGATGAGGTGATGATCTGGCAAAACCGCCAGCTCGATGACTTTTACCCAGTGATTTTCCTTGATGCGCTACGCATCAAAGTCCGTGACGGGGGCCGGGTGGTCAACAAATCCGCCTACCTCGCCATCGGGGTGGATATGGATGGGATCAAGCACATCCTGGGTATCTGGTTGGCTAAGCCTCGATCCACCGATGTGCCCTTGATGAGCGGTTGATTTCGGTGTCGGGCACGTCCGGAGTTTTCGAGCAGAGACAGTCCCCAGATCACGCTTTGTTCTGGTTGTTCCACGAATTGTTGTCATCTCACGCTGAAGGGGTCGGCTGGGCGGTCAGGCTGCGGGGAGTGAGTGTGGTCGAACAGCCGAGTCCACTGCGGTTCCCACCGCCAGCTTTCAGGTAAGTGCAGGACCAGCCGCCGGGCGCTGCGCGCGATCCGGGCGGGAACCGTAACGACGGCGCGCCGGATCGTCGTGGTGGTGGCCTTGGCCAGCCCGGTACCGGCGATGGCACCGGCTGTGCGGGTGAGGTTGAACGCCATCACCGCCAAGACGAGCCACGCGGCGTTGGCGGTGAACTTCCCCGACGGCAGGTGCGCCAGGGCGCTGGCCTTCACATCCGCGTTGACCTGTTCGATCACGGCGTGCTGTCGGTGGGTTTTGTCGGCGGCGACGGTGTCCAGCAGCTGAGAATCTGCGGTGGTGAACACCGCGTGGAACCGGTGCAGGTCGAACAGCCCCGGCTGATCGACATCCTTCTTGTTCAGCTCCGGAATCCGGCGCACGACCAGGCGGCCGGGCACCTGGTGGGCCTTCTTCTGGGAGCTGAACGCGATAAACGGTACTTCGGCGACCTCGGCCGAGGAGATCCAGCGCTGGGTGTCTTCGTCAAAGATCGCGTCGGTGTACTGGATCGTCTGCCACCTGTTGTCGGGAATCGTGGCGATGGCATGTTTGACGGTGCTGGTCATCCGGGCGGTGACCGACACATCCGCCCCGGCGTTGATGGCGGCACTGATACTCGGGTGGCCGTAGTACGCGGAGTCCGCGCGCAGGAGGATCTTCTGTTGCTGCAAGCCCGGCAGGCGTCGGGTGGTGGCGATCGCATCGGCGATCAGGCGCCCAGCACCGCGTGGGGACCCGCAGGAGCCACGGCGTAGTCGTTGGGCCACGACCACCGGCGCCGACTCAGGCGTGGTCACCGTGGCCAACAGGGCGTTGAGGCCCCGGACCTTGGAGTAGCCGAAGCCGGAGCCCTGCTTTTTATGGCCGTGGACTTCGATGATCGTGTCGTCGACATCGACGAAGACATAGTTACTGCTGGTAGCAGGCGCCAGGGCCGGGGCCTGTGCAGCCAGACCTACCAAGAATCGGGAGGCTATGGCGTCGAGCTGGCGGACGTGCCCGAAGGTGAACGCCCGGAGGAACGACCCCAGTGTGGACGGGGCGTAGATCCGGTCGAACAGTGTGCTCATGCCGCCGTGGCGCACAAGGTCCATGTCGTCGATGGAGTCGGCACCGGCGGTCATCCCGCCGACAAGTGTGGCGATCTTGGCCCCTGCGTTCGCGCCTTTGTCGGTCGGTACGCTCAACCGGTCCTGGGCCAGGGCAGTCAGCCCGGCTTCGTCGGCCAGGCGCATGATCGGGACCAGGCCGGCGGCCGACACGAGGTTCGGGTCGTCGAATGATGCTGACACCGCAGCAAGGGTGTGAGATAGTTGCATCTGAGAGATGCCCTCCTGAATTGGGGATACGGACCTTCGACAAGTCGTATTATCCCAGCCCAGAAGGGCATCTCTTTTATTCCCACGCCGCTGGAACCCGAACTACATCGGTGGATCCAGGCTAAGGAAGAAGGAGCCTCATTCTGGGCTCATGTCTGCGCCAACCTAGCATCCCGGGGAGTCAACGATGTCTTCGTTGTGTGCTGCGATGGGCTTAAAGGTTTGCCGCAGGCCGTGGAAGCAAGCCTTACCGGATTCCATGGTCCAGACCTGCGTGGTGCACCTGATCCGGGCAGCCAACCGGTGGGTGGCCTACGGCGATCGCAAGGCCGTATCGGCCCAGCTGAGGAAGATCTACACTGCCCCCACAGAAGACACCGCACGCACGGCGTTGGAGGAGTTTGAAGCATCTGAACTGGGAGTCAAGTACCCACAATCGGCGAAGGTCTGGCGTGATGCCTGGGATCGGTTCATCCCGTTTCTGCAGTTCCCACCCATGGCACGGAAGGTGATCTATACGACGAACTCAATCGAGTCGATGAACAATGAACTGCGCAAAGCCACCCGAAATCGGGTGCAGTTCACCAATGATGACTCAGCGATCAAGACCTTGTGGTTGATGATCTGCAATATCGAAGATAAGCGGGCTGCGAAACGTGCCAAGCAGGGAAAACGCGTCGCACCGACCAGTGGCAGGCTGATTGAGGGCACGAAGGTCACGAACTGGAAGCAGGCGATTAATCAGATGGCGGTGGCGTTCCCAGACCGCTTCGAGGCTTACCTTTAACTTTTCAAATCCGGGAGCCCCACACACAAATCTCTTGACACCCTCTGGTACCGCTTGACTTGAAAACTTCCGATCTTCCTGTGGCTCTTAAACTTTGCGCAGATACTGCCCTCGCACACTTACCGCGCTGGCAGTGGGGTGGGACACCGCGCAGGGGGACAGCATGAGATTATAAGCACATGAAAAGTATTCCTCCTGCGTATTATTCGCTAATCTCGATGGTTGTATCCGCAGTGCTGGGTCTGCTCCTGACTATCGCCCTCCCTCTCGGGGTCATTCCGGGTAATTCATCCACGCGCTTAGATGATGAGGAGAGCACGAACATTCCATCACTAGTGGAGACTACTTTGGCTACCTCCGTCGATGGTCCGACAACCCCACCGTCACCTACTTCCGAACCAACCTTCTCAGGCGCACCTACGACTGCAGAAACAACCTCGGAGGCGACAACTCAAGTGCCAACAACGGCTGCCCCCGAGCCTGAAAACACTCTTCCACCCCTGGATCAAAGAGAGAGCGTGATAGCAGCAGGGCTAGCGCAACGTGGTGAGATCATTGGCACCGGTGGGAAACCAGCAATCGCACTGCGTTTCGATCACCACCTGGATGATTTTAGAGTGAAAGTCTTGCCAATTCTTGAGAAATACCGCCTGCCGTGGGGGCAGATGATTAACTCCGGGCACCTCATCGAATCAGAAGCCACAAGTTTCCATGAGCTCGCGCGTATGACACATGACTATGGCGGAGAGGTATGGAACCATGGATGGTCGCATACCAGCGTATATTCCGCGGAAGAAGCTGACCGGGAAATTACCCAAGGGTTGGTGGATCTTCGCGCCGGACTACCGTCACTTTGGGTTGATGGATGGGCGCAACCTGGGCAATCCGATTATATGGGGCTAGACCGTACACCTTTCGCTCCAGAGCATTACTACGAGACCTATCCTGGTCGCCTTGTGCTAAGTCAGCACGCTTTCGTGCGTGGTTACTATCCAGGTGTTTTTCACGAGCTGAAAGGGCAAAATTTGATTGGTCAGGCCCATGTCACCATTGATAAGCAGGTTGATGGTCGAATCAACTCCTATGTTAGGCGCGCGGTCAGCGATGGCACTGGAGTGACGTTGATGCTGCACCCGAATTACTTGGATCTTCCGGGGTATCTCACGACTGAGGAGCTTGATAAGTCACTGGGATACATTGCGTCTCTTCGTGATCAAGATCAGCTGGAGGTGCTGTCTAACACCGGTATTCTGATGGCTGAGGATGACCTGCCCGAGGACTATGGGGACCTACTTACAGATGCAAGTGGCGGAGAGCTTCGTGGGGAGTGGGAAAGCGAGGTGTCTCGAGCCCTAAATCATCTGGGGGTTCCTCATGAAGCTGAGGTCTGGGTTTCCGGTACCGGTACCGCCATCCTCACCGTTGAGGTGGAGTCCGGTAGCTACCCCGTGGTCAGGACACATTCGGTCGAGCTGAAAGATGAGCCACAGCGAATGTCCGTGGTATTGACAGCGCCACTGGACACCACCTCTGTAACGGTGAGATTAACTGGCAATGGCTTACACGACGGGATCAGCTACCAACCCCTTTAACCTGTTTTCAGGGACTGCTTAGGTCCACAGCGCGTGACACCGATCTGAAATTTCAATATTAGCCCCAGCCCAGTAGCTGGTGTTTTCGGCACACTGGCCGAACTAGCAGGGGCTTAACATGAGACTATCTGGGGAAGGTAGGGGTAAGTTTTGTGATCATAATAATGTCCGAGGACACACAACTGTCGTAGTGGTGATCACCTGGCAACGTGGCCTCAACGTCTCAGAGGGGAATATCTAGGGGATGCGATAGACCGTGCACCTCCTCCCTAATGAGCCTCAAACAGTGATGAGACGTAAAGTGTAGAGAACACTTTTTACCGTTGATTTTGAGAGGTCGCTTTATGCATGCAGATGAAGTGCGGGATCCCAGCCAAATTGAAAAACTGAGGATAGCCGAGGCAACTCACGATCCTGTAAAAGTCTATTCCAAGCTTCAGAGGGCTATTCAGGAATCGCAGACTGGTGGCGTAAAGCTGAAAGATTGGCAACAAGAACGATTTGATTTAAAACGTCGAATTTCAAATGCGCATGAAGCCCTAAATAACGAACGAAAAACTTCTCAGAGTCTCCGCGAAGAATTGGAGGCAGAAAAGCAAACTGTTGCCGATCTAACGCGCCAGGTGAGATTGCTTAGAGAACAGTTGGTGGCACTGCGGACTTCAACGACGATGAGGGCGGGAAAGATCGTTGCCGCTCCTTATAGGTTTTCTAACCAAGCACTGACCAAGTCTAAGAGGGTGGCCAAGGAACAACTACGCTTTCTGAAAAACCTCACTGAAGTAAAGAAAGTGAAAGAACTGGAAGTGGGTGCCGGGAAGCAGAATCTCGCACTACCGCATCCTCCAGAAAAAAATGAACCCGAACGCGCGCCCCAGGTAAAACCCAAGTCGAAAGGCATCTCTGCAACTCCACAACCTTCCGTGGAACGCCAATTGAATGATGCCTGGTACAACCGTGGCTCGATCAGCGAGTCGTATGCCATTCTCCAGGCATTAGGGGATAACACATCCAAGTTATCGGATAAAGGATTAATTCTAAAGAAGCGTGTTGAAGGTGCTTATCGGCTATTCAATGGTCAACTGAAGGTACCTAACCGCTCTCAGGGATGTGCATATACTCCTGAGAACCAGCGGATCATGTACGCCGTGCATTCCACACCCATCTTCAACTCAAATGGCTACTCAACTCGAACTCGGGGTGTAGCAGAAGGCATGCAAAAAGAGGGCGGTGATGTAGTTGTCGTCGCCAGAAGTGGTTACCCGTGGGATTCCTCCGTGGACACGAAGAAGCCTGGACAGAAACGGCATAGTGAGGAACTAAACGGTGTCACTTATGTCCATACGCCTGGTGGAAATCTGAACCGGGACAGCCTTGACCACTATATCCTCAAAGCTGCGGACTCCTACGTGCGCGAGGCAAGGTTGCTTCGTCCAAGTATCATCCAATCGGCTTCCAACCACAGAACTGCACTGCCGGCGCTTATTGCTGCCCGTCGTGTAGGAGTGCCATTTGTGTATGAGGTGCGCGGGTTGTGGGAAATTACTGAGCTCACCAAGCGGCCGGAGTTGAAAGGCTCGGAGCGGTTCAATGCCCAAGTGGAGCTTGAGACATTGGTTGCTCTCGAAGCTGATACCGTCTTGGCTATTACTAACCAGGTAGCTGATGAATTGGTCGCTCGCGGGATACCCCGGGAGAAAATTCATGTAGTGCCGAATGCAGTCGATACTCATGAATTTCTCCCGCTCCCAGAGGACTCTGAGTATGCGAAATCGAAGAAGTTTGATCCCACGGTTCCGACTATCGGTTTCGCTGGAAGCATCGTTGAGTATGAGGGATTGACAACGCTTATCGACGCCAGCGCTCGTCTCAGCGGGCGTGGTGTTGCGCATCAGATCGTGATTGCCGGTTCAGGAGAATCGGAAGCATCCTTAAAAGATCAGGCTAAAAAACTGAAGTTGTCTAACGTTCATTTCCTGGGACGTTTACCGCAGACAGACATTCCCCGGCTGATGAGTACTTTCGACATTGTCGCCTGTCCTCGTCTCTCGAATGAGATCACTGAGCTGGTTTCACCGCTGAAACCTTTGGAATCTTTTGCATCTGGAAAACCGACGGTCCTGTCAGACGTTGCCCCTAATATTGATCTTGCAGGGGAAGATTCTTCACGTGCCCAACTATTCGAGGCTGGGAACCCGGAGGATCTTGCAGATAAGATCGCGATTTTGATCGAGGAGAAGCAGTCTGCGGTTGAGCTCGCTAGGAGGGCGCGCCTATGGACTGTCAGAGAGCGCCAGTGGACCATGATCGGCAAGATGATGATGGAACAGCACGCCCTGGCCGCCGAAAGGTCTGCCCAAACCGCCCACGACGGGAAGCCCGTGCATGGTTTGAAGGTAGGCCTCATTTCCGACGAATTCACAGCTACAACGCTGGCAGGAACGTTTGACGTGGAAAAGCTTGGTCGCACCACATGGCGCGACCAGATTCAGCTGACCTCATTTGATTTGATCTTTGTTGAATCAGCTTGGGAAGGCAACGATGCTGAATGGCATAGGGGAGTGGGTTATTACTCTGATGAGGAAAGCGCAGACCTGCGCGGCGTGTTGAGTCTTGCCCAGGAGAAGGGAATTCCCACGGTGTTCTGGAATAAGGAAGATCCAGTTCACTTCTCCCGGTTCGCGCCCAATGCTGTTCTTTTTGACCATGTTGCCACCACCGACGCAAACATGATTGAGAAGTATCTCAACTTCCCAGGAAGCATGCTGAAGACCGCATCTGCTCTGCCATTCTATGCACAGCCTTCTATCCACAACCCGTTGAGGGTTGACCGTGAAATTCGCGACACAGTCTCCTATGCGGGAACCTATTATGGCAAACGCTATGCGGATCGTTCGAAAGACTTGGAGAAACTCCTAGCTGCGGCGCTTCCACATGGGCTGGAAATCTATGATCGTCAAGCTGACAACCCTGATTCCCCATATAAATTCCCCGCAAAATACCAGAGGTCAGTTCAGGGAGCTATTCCTTATATGGAAGTAGTTGAATCCTACAAGACTCACCTTGCACATTTGAACGTGAATTCAGTGACGAACTCTCCGACAATGTTTTCTCGTCGCGTCATCGAGATTCCTGCATCTGGAGGCCTCGTGCTTTCTGCCGCGGGGCGGGGAATTGTGGAGACGCTCGGTAATACCATCGCAGTGTCAAATAGCTCTGATGATTACCGGGCATTCCTCCATAGCTGGGTGACTGACCATGAGGCCCGTCTACGTGAGATCTGGTTACAGATGCGTACGATCTACCGAGCCCATACCGCACGGACTGCACTCACCGTGCTTTGTCGCACCGTGGGCATGTCGGTTTCGCCCGCGCAGCCAGCTACTTATGGAGTGAATGTTGAGCACCTTGATAAGGAAGTGGTGTCTTCAATCGCGAAGCAGTCAGTACTTCCCCGTCTCCTTGTAGCTACATCGAGCGAGCCTGATGCAGTCGAACAGCTTCGCTTAAGTGGAATTAGAGTAGTTGCCACTAAGGGAGAAGCCGCAAGCCTGGTTGATTACCTAGGAAATTGGATTCCGGGTTGCCACCGCACCTATTTTGAAGACCTTCTCACTGCAACGAACTTCGGTGATTGGGATTTCATCAGGCCGCTGCATGGAGAGTTTGATCCCGCGAAGGACTTCATTGCAGAAAAGGTGAGTGGCACTACTCAAAGCAATGACCTGGTGAAGGTTTCCAAATTCGGGGACGAAGATCTCGACGGTGTGGTGCTTCATCTTCCACAGTCTATTGGCGATACTGAAACTGTCGGTTCTGCTATAAACCATTTTGAGCAATCCGAGCTGGTTCCAGGGACACGCGTCCTCATCGCAGGCCATGATCTAAAGTTCGCTGGTTTTCTCATCGAGGAGCTTGAACGTCGCGGGCTCGAAGTAGATATTGACCAATGGGCTGGACATGCTAAGCACGATGAAAAGACTTCAAAGGAAAAGTTGGCTCTGGCTGACGTGGTCTTCTGTGAGTGGGGTCTCGGGAATGCCGTGTGGTACTCGAAGCATCTTCAGGACCACCAGCGAATGATCGTGCGAGTACATCTTCAGGAGCTGACTCTTCCATATCTCCGAAAGATTGCTCATTCTAAGGTGGATAAATATCTCTTTGTGGGAGAGCTGATTCGACAGTCAGCCATCGTTTCTCACGGTGTTCCTCCTGAGAAGGCCACCGTAATGCCTAACGCTGTTCTAACGACTAGCTTAAAGAAACCCAAAGCAAAAGATGCCCGTTTCGGGATCGGTTTTGTAGGTGTGGTTCCACAGCGAAAGAGAATTGACAGTGCTTTAGACCTTTTGGAGCTGCTCCAAGAGACGGATGAACGTTATCACTTGAGGATAAAGGGCAAACTACCTAACGATTATCCATGGATGAAGAGAGACCGGAAGGAAGAATTTTCCTACTACGAGGAACAGTTTAAGCGTATTGAGCAAATGAACGAGAAGAATCCAGGATCAGTGATTTTCGATGGATTTGGCTCCGACATGGCAGGTTGGTATTCAAAGGTTGGCATCGCAATATCCGTGAGCGACTTCGAATCCTTCCACCTGACGATTGCTGATGGCGCGGCGAGCGGGTCACTGCCTGTTTCTATGGCGTGGGACGGTGCTGACCTAATTTACCCGGATGAGTGGCTCGTATCCGATGTGGATGAAATGGCTGATCTGATCCTCAACTGGAATGGGGAAGATAACGGCTACTCTCAGTTCATACAGAAGAATTTTGAGGCAGACCAGGTAGCGGATCGTATCCTCAGTCTACTTGCTGGCTAACGTATTAGAAGTTTGCCCTTCATATGGAAGACATCCCGCACCTAAGAGTTTTTAGGTGCGGGATGTCTTGTCTGGAGGGGTGGAACGCTAAGGATCTAGCTTTAGAGCCAGAGCCCCTTCGTATCGATGATTGTCTTGCCCTTTAGCTGAGTTGCACTGACTTCCTTGAACTCGCGGTGATCGACGAGTACGACCACGATATCGGCGTCAGCAATAGCCTGCTCATAAGGAGTCAGTACAGCGTTCGCTTTGCCATCGAAGTCGTTTGGGAGCTTTTCCACGTTAGGCTCTACCGCCAGAATGGTCTGCTCTGGGAAACGAGCGGCCAGCTCCTTCGTGATGTTAAGAGCAGGGGACTCGCGGAGGTCGTCAATGTCTGCCTTGAACGCGAGACCAAGGGTTGCAATCTTCACGGTGTTGGGCTGGCTGCCAGTGAGTGCTTCTGCGACCTTTTGGATGACCCACTCTGGTTTGTTGTCGTTGACTTCGCGCGCGGTGCGGATCAGACGTGAGTTCTCTGGATCTGCGGCAACGATGAACCACGGATCCACGGCAATGCAGTGGCCTCCGACACCGGGACCAGGCTGAAGGATGTTGACGCGCGGGTGGTGGTTTGCCAGTTCGATCAATTCCCAGACATTGATGCCTACCTTGTCACAGATGAGGGAAAGCTCATTGGCAAAAGCGATGTTCACGTCGCGGAACGAGTTCTCAGTGAGCTTTGCCATCTCAGCAGTCACAGCATCGGTGGACAGCAGCTCACCGGTACAGAACGATGCGTAAATCTCCTTAGCACGACGGGTCGCTTCCTCTGTTTCACCACCGATAATTCGATCATTGGTAATCAATTCCTCCATGGCCTTACCTGGGAGGATTCGCTCAGGGCAGTGCGCAAAGTAAAGAACCGGTTTGTTCTCTGGGTTGGGCTTACCATCAGCGATAAGATCCGGGCGAAGCTCCAGAATCCTTTCTGCCATGCGACGGGTAGTATTCGGTGGGGAAGTGGACTCGAGGATGACAAGCTCATCGCCTTCAAGCTTCGGTGCGATGGATTCAGCAACCGAGTAGATGAACTTCATATCCACGTTGTAGTCATCAGTGAACGGCGTCGGCACTGCGACGATGTATGCGTCAGCGTGAACCATATTGGTGGTTGCGCGGAACTTGCCGGATTCAAGAGCAGTTTTTAGTCCTTCTTCCAATCCTGGTTCCACGATCGTGATGATGCCTTGGTTGATTCGCTGGATGTTGTCTGCATTAACGTCAACCCCGGTTACGTTAATGCCGCTGTTGGCCAGCACAACTGCAGTGGGAAGACCAATGTATCCGAGTCCAACAAAAGCTACAGAGGGGTCAGTCATGTTTCAGAGTTACCTTTTCAGTTGGTGAGCTCTTAGGGAAGCATCGTGCTCCTGGTTCCGTTAAGAGCATCAAAACAAAAATCACTAAACGAATTTGATGCTAGTAAATTGTACAACAGTTCTTCTGTGAATACTTGAAGCGCATTCTGAATTGAGGGCCCAGTCGCTTTGGATTGTAGGGTGAAAGAATAGGGCCTAACCCCAATGCCGTTCGGTTAAGAACAATGAATTAATGTCAACCCCGGCGTGGCACACAAAATATGGGTGTAGCCCCTACTAAAAGTAGATCGTCTACCAGGACAGATCACACTTCAAGCAAGGGCTACAGTGACTAATTCTGCCACCCCACCGAACAAAACGGTACTCACCCCAGCACCTCGGGGAACTGACCACCATCATCCCACCCGACATGGTCGACGCGGCCCTTGATGACACCTTCGGCCGCCACCACCGCACACGCCGTCTTCCCTCGCCCCAGGTGATCTACCTACTTCTCGCTGGGGTTTTTTCGCTGACCTGGGCTGGTGCCAGGTCTACAACCGGTTAACAGCCTCACTGCCACATCCCTTAATACCACCAGCTGCCTCATCAATTTCCCAGGCCATGCGACGAGTCGGGCCGGCACCGTTGCGCAATCTCTTTGATCTTCTTTCAGGCCCTGCCATCACCAGGAATGAGTCCATCGACAGGTTCGCCGGACGACTTGTGGTTGCCGTGGACGGCACCCAGATTCCAGTTGCTGATACTGATGCCAACCACATGATGTTTCCTAAACCCCGGGCTGGGGCAAACGGTCAGGCCGGCTATCCCAGATCCGTATCGTGGCGTTGGTCGCTACAGGCACCAGAAGTATCATCAACGCAGTGTACGGTCCAGACAGGGTCAGTGAACTGGCCTATACCCACCAGCTGATCAGCTCATTATCACCTGGAATGTTACTGCTGGGGGACCGTAACTTTTCCACCCGGGAACTGCGCCCGTATGGTGATTTGAGACAGGGTCTAGGAGAATTAGTACCATGTCGAATCGCCGTATCTTCACCGAAGAGTTCAAAGCAGGAGCTGTACAACTCGTCGTCTCCTCAGGGCGCTCCATCAAAGATGTGGCAAGCGAGTTGGGTATCAAAGAAGGAACACTGGGCGCGTGGGTAAGAACCTGGAAGGCCGAGCACCCAGACGCCGGTGTGGATGAACCAGGCCCAGTCGAATGGGCGAAATACAAGGCCCTGCAGGCTGAGAACGCCGCGTTGAAACGGGAAAACGAGTTTTTGGGAAAAGCCAGCGCCTTCTTTGGAAGCCGAAGCACCTGTAGAGGATCTCTCAGCGTTCATCGAGCAAGAGAAGGCCGTCTTTCCCATTACATGGATGTGCACAAAGTTGGGCGTGTCCAGAGCGTCGTATTACCGGTGGGCCAAGCCTGCGGGTCTGACTCCGACAGCCATAAGGCATTCAGAACTCAGGGCTGAGGTTGCCCAGGAGTTTGAAAAAAGCAACCAGATGGCTGGCAGGGATCAGCTGACCACGTTGCTCAACCAGCGTGGTGTCAAAGTTTCTACTGGGACTGTGGGATCAATTATGAACGAATTAGGAGTGCGTGCCAGACGAATGCGGGCCTGGAAGAACACCACGGTCAGTGACCCTTCTGCCCGGACCGAGCATATTAAAAATCATATGCTCGATAGCCACGGGAAACGAGACTTTACCGCTACCGTGCCTGGGACCAGGCTCGTTGGTGACATTACGTACTTAAAGACGGGTTCCGGGTGGCTGTACTTGGCTACCGTGATCGATTTGGCTACGCGGATGGTGGTGGGGTGGTCTATGGATTCCAATATGCGCACACCGTTGGTGATCAACGCGCTGGCTATGGCCCGTGATCATGGGCGTCTTCATCCTGAGGGCGCAATTTTTCACTCCGATAGAGGATCGCAATACACCTCCGAGCAGTTCCAGGCATGGTGTGCAGGCAACAAGATCACCCAGTACATGGGATTGACCGGGGTGTGTTGGGATAACGCAGTGGCGGAGAATTTCTTCTCACACTTGAAGACCGAAATGTATCACCATTACGACTTTAAGAATCACCTCTCGGCACGTACAGCGGTGATGGAATATATCGAGGGTTGGTACAACCGGCGCCGCCCGCATAGCAATAACCAGGGACTGTCACCGGCGAATGCTTTGACCGCATATCAACAGCAGTATGGATTAGCAGCAGCGTAAGAAGAAAAATCAATCAAGCTGTCTCAAAAACTTGACGAGCGCAGGCGCTACCCGCAGGCTGTGGAGCGGGAAGTGTGGGCGGTGTTGGTGTTGTATCAGGTCATCCGGATTGTGATGGCCGATAGTGTGCTCACCCTTGATATACCGCCGGTGAGGTTGTCGTTTAGCGTGGCTATCTCTGTTGCCCGTGACCAGGTTGTTTTAGGGTTTACCGGCAGTACTGACCGTAGTGTGGTGGGGTTTGTTGGTCGGATCGGTCTGCGATTATTGGACCAGGTGATGCCGAAGCGGCGGGTACGTACCCGGATCAGGGTGGTGAAAAGAGCGATGTCGAAGTATCCGGCGAAGGGGCGAGATGTGGACCAGCGAACGTACCCGGCCACCGTGGAAACTCAGGTCTTGACAACCACCCCACCCCCTTAACCGAACGGCATTGGGCCTAACCCCGTTTCGTGGTCACCAGGTATCCTGGAATTCTGGCAGCAACATCCTTAAGAAACATGTGAACACAATATGGAAGTTAAATCATGACTTTGCCCAGCAGCTATCCCCATTATTTAGGACACATTAAGGAACAGGCATGTCTTATTTTGATAAGTGCCCACGGTTGGAAGATTAACGTCTAGTTTTAGCCCCGTTCGGGAATCCACTTAGTGTTAGCATTTTCAATATGTAAATCCGGCGCTATTCTCGGAGAAGGCAAATGGGATCCGGAGTAGGTTCCAAGGATCAACTCTGTGGTTTACGGTTAAGTAAACTTTATAAACGTAGTCCGGAGTACAAATACAAAGTAACCGCAAAGACTTTGTCCTGCGAATGATGCCACCGGATAGGTGTAATTTGATAGTGTTCTAGACAGAAATTTTAGGAGAATACCAATGGAAAAAATTAACTATTTCGGTCTGAATTCCGACAGTGCATCAGACGGTTTTTACAAGGCTCTATTCGGAGAATATTTTGGCAATCAGTCCCTGCGCGATGATGAAGCTCTAAATATAATAGTAAGTCCGTCTGACGATCTTGTGACAGTAGATGGGGATCACGGTGACGATACTAAAAGAAGGACAATTGTATTTGGATCGGGGTTCAAAGCACCACTTGATAGGATTCCTACCGATTCCGCCCTGGACTTCTCAGCTGTCCGCGGATATCTAACCTTGAACCGCTTGCCCGCAGTAGTAGAAAGATCTGCGACTGTGGGGGATCCCGCGCTTTTAGCGGTTGATTTACTTGGTGAGGTCGCTCGTGGTGGAAACGGACTTGGAATAATTCTGGATGTGGCCGACCGTAATTTTGAAACAAATTCAACCACAGAAAAGTCCTTAAATGCACTAGCAGCAACTGTAATTCCACTTTCGAGTTTTCAAGAAATTGGTTTAATAGAAACGATAGAGTATATCGCGAAGTTGGATTACATTATTAGCGACAATGTGGTGGGGCTCGCCATCGCGGACTCTCTCCGTATTCCCAGTGCCTGGTTTGATCGTGGGGAAGTCGGTTCCACGAGGTTTGAAGTGATGGATTACTTTTCAAGTGTATCCAGGGCTATGGCAGCGGTTGTGAAAGAAATTCCCAGAACGGCAGACGCACTTGCGAAGAAAACGCGCTTAGCGGCTTTCTCCGCAGTTGATGAGCGGATGTCAATGCTTCGTAATGAGGTTGATCGAGTGCGAGGGTTGCTAGATTCAAAGCCCGTAGAACTCCTTCGCGAACAGGTGCGTATCGCCGACGAGCTTAGACTTGAGATTCCTGCAAAGTCAGGAAAGATGATTCTTGAGCTTGCCGTCGAAGACTGGACGCATTTCAGCGAAAAGCAGTATTTGATATCGTTTGACCTAGTTAGCACAGATAATAGAGCTGGAAAAGTTCGTGGCTCGGTTCCTGGATTTTTCCTCTCTCAAAATCCGAACGTCGGATATTACAAGTACTTAGTTTTAAGCCCTGATGATAAGCCAGTTACTATGGCTGTTGATTTCCCAGAAGCTATTGCGTGCGTCGGTTTAAGGATCCGCAAGTGGGCAAAGAACGCTCCAGATATGACGATTAAGCAGCTCCGCATTCTGAGATAATTCCGACTATTGCAATAAACCCCTATTGGCTGGAGAAACTAATGACACAAAATGAAAAAGTCCAAGTAATAGCGGCGAATGCTGCCGAATTTAGTGCTGAAATGAAACGGCTTTGGGAGAAGGTAGGTTCGATAACCAAGTCTATTGACTTTGTGGAGCAGCATCCTGTTTTGGCCTCACGTGTTGGAAAGACAGGCCAGGCTCAAAGGCGGCGAGTTTACGGCGAACTAGAACTGCTCACAGGCGGAGTAACTATACCGGAGCGAGCCAGGGGAGTGGTTTACCCACCTATCAGCGGTAAGATTATGTATTGTGTTTATTCCACACCTGCTTTTAACTCAAACGGGTACTCTACCCGAACTCGAGGAGTAGCCAATGGACTCAAGGCAGCGGGCGGTGACGTAGTTGTTGTCGCACGTGCAGGGTATCCATGGGACTGGAAAACTGATGTGCCTGTTCCGGAGGAAGTTCGTTCGGTTGTAGAAATAGATGGCATCGATTATGTCCACCTTCCCAATGGCAATATGTCCGCATTTGCTCCAAATGTGCATATCGAACAAGCTGCTGATGCCTTTGTTCAAGAAGCTCTCATACAAAGACCGAGTTCTATCCAAGCAGCATCGAGCTATCGTGCAGCCTTGCCTGCGCTGATAGCGGCTCGCCGATTGGGGGTGCCATTCGTCTATGAAGTTCGCGGTCTCTGGGAAGTCACAGGTGTTTCAAACGACCCCAAATTTGCACACACTGAACGTTATACGATGATGAGAGACATCGAATCGCGATTAGTGCGCGAAGCCGATATGGTGCTTGCAATAACTAAACAAGTGGCAGAGGAACTTATTGCGCGGGGCGTGAAAGCAGATAGAATCCGACTTGCTCCTAACGCAGTTGATCCCACTCTATTCTCCCCCCGTCGTCCCGATCTAAAGCTAGCGCGTCAGTTAGATCTAACAGTTGGAGTGCCTACGATTGGCTTTGCTGGAAGTATGGTCAAGTACGAGGGGCTTGAATCGCTCCTAGAGGCATCGAAGATTCTGGTAGAGCGAGGTGTAGACCATCGAGTAGTCTTTGCTGGCTCAGGAAACACTGAAGAAAGGCTTCGTCAACTTGTAGTAGAAAGCGGCATGGACTGTGTAAAGTTCCTGGGCCGTCTTCCTCAAGACCAAATACCGAAGTTCCTAAATCTCTGTGACATCGTGGTAACGCCGCGAGCATCCACCGTAATTACTGAGTTGGTGTCAGCCTTAAAACCTTTGGAAGCCTTTGCTTCTGGCCGACCGACTGTTCTATCAGACGTTGCGCCTAACGTCGAGTTAGCAGGAGAAAGCGGACTGCGCGCTGCGTTATTTGAAGCTGATAATCCAGAGCATTTCGCGGACATCTTACAGCAGCAGATTGAAAACCCACGTGAGAGTTCTCAAATGGCGAAGAGAGCCCGAGAGTGGATCGAAGCTGAGCGAACTTGGGAAGCGATTGGTCACCACATGCTCGAAGCGCACGAAAACGCCGCCAAAGTTTTCGAGGACAACATTGTTCCTTTCCCGGGGCTTGCGGTTCTACATTGCGGGATTATTGCCTCAACGCCAACGGTTGATGCCATAGATTCCTTGATGGATGTTACGCCAATATCTAGATCGTGGTGGTCCTCACAATTGGATCAAAACGAATTTGATTTTATTTTTGTTGAGGCATCCCTAGAAGCAGGCGGGCTGAGCTGGCGTGACGGAATAGCTCATGTTGATAACCAAAATTCCCGAGACCTACGTGAACTTCTGAATGCCGCAAAGACCCGGGGTATTAGAACGGTTATGTGGAACCCAGGCACTTCAGAATCATTTGAACAGTTTCGGCCTAATGTCAAATACTTTGAGACTCTGTTAACTGCTGATTATTCAGTGACTTCAAGTATTGTGAATTCACCGGAAACTGAACATCTCCATATCGGTGTTCTTCCTGCATTCCTCGATGTAAAGAATCAGAATCCATATCAGAACCAGACACGAAACGCGCCAACCAACGGCGTTGCTCTGCTCACAGGTCAATCAACTCATTCAAGGGTTCTTCAGAATGGGCCAATATCAGAATTAGTCCCTGTGCTTAAAGATCTTCCTGGGGCTGTGATCGCGACAGGAGATAACGGTCGACTCCATCGTTCCGCTGTTCGCGACGCCAACGGTGACGAGATCTTTGACGAGGAGTGGTTAAACCATCGAGACTTGCTCGGCAGTTACGATATGGCGATCGTTAACGCACCGAATGAAGAAATAATACCTACAGAAGCTTTGATTGCAGGCGCCCGTGGCATTCCAGTGATGTTGCCAGGCGGTAAGGCCGTGGATAATTGGTTTCCTGGACTCTTCCTGAATTCGCTAAGTTCGTTGGAATTACGCGCCCTGACAGAAGCTTGGAGGCTGAATCCTTCTGACCGACTTGATGTCGTATGGACCCAGCTGCGCAGGATCAGCCGCTCTTACACAGCTCAAGTTAGATATGAAATCCTCGCACGCTCTCTTGGGTTTCCAGTTGAGGCTGGCGCTGGAAGGGTGTACGGGCTTGAGGTTGATTTCTTAACAGATTCAATAGTTAATTCTATTCTGGGTCAATCTATTCGTCCATCAGCTATTGCCGTGAAGAACCTAAAAAACGAGTTTGAAAAAGATTTAACTCAGGGCTTGAGAGCGGCTGGGATTCGAATTCTCAATAACCCTAGCGAACAGAACATTCCCCTTTGGGGCCGTATAACTACTGAAGTTCCCAGCACTTTTTATGAGGACTTGTTGCTTACCATGCAGATGGGGAATTGGAGCGCCGTAACCGCTGCCACTAAGGATTCAGGTCATCTGATCGCGAAGCCTGATGTATTTACAGCAGTTAGCAGTTTGAGCAAATCTGATGTAGATGTCGATGAACAGATCCAGGTCTTGATTAAGTGGACATCGGACAATGAAAGCCTCACCGAGGAAAATTGGAATTCTTCGGTAGAAGCAGCGGTTAGGAATTACGTTTCCACTAATTTGACTGATTTTGTCCGAATCATCCGCCAGAATGGTCTGGTGGGATTTGATGCCTAGGAGACTGCTGAATAAGTAGGATTCATTATCCCGGACCCCTACCGCAACACAGTAGGTATCCGGGATAATTATGTTCATGCACGGACACGAGTCCCACCAGGCCGACACCAGCTCCGCAACCATCGGCCACCTCCTACCCGAAGGCAGCATCTTCGGCTTTCTCCGAGACCACCGACGAGAAGTCTTCGCAGAAGATGACTTCGCCGACCTGTTTCCCTCCGGCCTGGGACGTGGTTCCCTCCCCGGCTCCCAGATGGCCGCGGTGATGTTACTCCAGGCCCTCTACGCCTACTCCGACCGTGACGCAGCCGACGCGGTGATCTTCGACCTGCGGTGGAAAACCGCCTGCGGCTTCCCCTTGGACTACGCAGGTTTCCACCCCTCAACCCTGACCTACTGGCGCCGCAGGATCGCCTCCTCAACCCGGCCCAACCGGATCTTCGACGCCGTGGCCGAGGTCATCACCGCCACCGGGATCCTGTCGAACAAACGCCTGCGTGCGGTGGATTCCACCGTCTTCGATGATGCCGTGGCCCGCCAGGACACCATCACCCAGCTTATATCCCAGATCCGTAAGGTCGGCCGCACCGTCGATGGTGCCGCCATCCTCATCCCGACGGTGTGCCACCGATACCCGGCGGTGACCGGCCAGGACTACACCCCCACCGGGAAACCACCCATTGACTGGGATGACGAGACTGCTCAACAAGAGCTGGTTTCAGCCCTGGTCGGTGATGCTCTGGTCCTGTTCGGGGCCCTCGATGTCGAGGCGATCACCACCACCGGTGGCCCCCAGGCCGATGCGGTGGCCCTACTCGGCCTGGTCGCCGGCCAGGACGTGGAACCCGCTGAAGGTTCCAACGGCACCGACGGACGCTGGCGCATTGCACGGAAAGTAGCCCCGGACCGGGTAATTTCTACCGTGGACCCGGAGTCCCGCCATGCTCACAAAACCAGAGCACACCGACAAGATGGGTTCAAGGCCCATATCGTTGTGGAACCGGATACCGGCCTGGCTACGGCAGTGGACATGACTACGGCTGCCGGTATCGACGGAGCCGATCACAGTGTCGGGGCCCGGCTGGTCACAGGGGATCAGACCCTGGAGGTATCCCGGCAGGCAGGACCGGTCGCGATCCTGGGCGATACCGCCTATGGGGCCGGGGTGATGCTGCGTGTCCTACAGGATCACCAGCTGATGCCGGTGATCAAGCCGTGGCCGCTGCCATCGGCGGTCCCTGGTGGGTTTACTGTTGATGATTTCCGTCATGATGATAACGCGGGCACGGTGACGTGTCCGGTCGGGCATACCCGGGTGATCACCCCGTCCGGGAAAGTGAACTTCAAGGCGGTATGCCGGGACTGTGAGCTGCGGGCGCGGTGTACGACTGCGGTCAAGGGGAAGGTCTTGGTGGTGAGTGCCCATGATCTGCTGTTGCGTCGGCAGCGGTGGTTTGCCACCCTGGACTGGTTTCAGCAGACCTATCGTCGGTACCGGCCGATGGTGGAGCGTTCCCTGGCGTGGATTACCCGAGGGGCTCGCCGGCTGCGGTACCGGGGTGTGACCAAGAATAACGCGTGGTTGCATACCCGGGTCGCGGGTGTGAATCTACGTCGGTTGATTACCTTGGGGCTGACCCGCACAGACGGGGCGTGGGCAATCACCGCTTGACCAAGCCGGAGGGCTGTCAACAACCCCGACCCGCGGGGGCTGAGTCACGACCGAGATATCACTGAGGACCCGCCGGAACCCGGCGGGTCATCAGTGACCACACATTATTCAGCAGTCTCCTAGGCCTCTCTTCATGCGCGATTGAAAGCAATGTAGTGTCAGAGAAGATCCCCCGTATCCAGGCTAGATGATTGAGTCCAAGGGTGTGCTGGGGTAGGTATGGCAAAACGACCTGCCCGGGCTTGTGGCCGCATCGGGGCGCAGCCAGTTCGACAGGTATAGAGCCATGACCATGCGGTCCCGCCCGTCCGGGCCTGTGATGGTGGGGACCGAGTCGTGGGCCAGTAGGTGCCGCAGCCGGGTGGTGTCGAGGTGTCCGCAATTGATCGCGTCGTATAGGGCTCCGTGTCCGCGGTGGTGCTTAGCTTCCAGTGACAGGTGCGCAAGATCAGTCACCGGTGTAGTTGAGCACGCGACGGTGTCGGTGAGTTCGAATAAGGTATCTCCCCGGCAGGTGAGGCACATGTAGTACCCGGTCCGAAACCGGTCGAGGCGTGCCACTTAGCGTCGGGGTGGCACTGAGGGTGCTGGACGGTTGATAATCATGAGGCGGCCGCCGTTTCTTTCTTCTTGTGAGGTAATAAGAAGCATCAGCAACGACGGCCGCTTTTCCTTTTCTGACACGCCGCGCCAGCACAAACCGAGCATAAACCGTAACCCCAAAGGTTAAACGACAAGCTGAGAATAGACAGAAAAATACTGCCTAAACCCGTGCCATAATTTAGCTAATGTTAGTTCATGAGATTTTCATATTGATTGTTTTTGAAGACACAAACATCCCTGGCATCTTGACATTGTATGCTCAGAACAGAGAATCTGATGCCAGATATTCCGAAACACAAAAGTTAGTAACCGACACCTAATGGACATGAGATCTGGGTTGGTCCGATTTTCTAAACGGATTGCCGAAGCTGTTTTCCGATCGAGATAGGATAGACTTATGTATATCTATCTATTTTAAGAGATTATCCTAAACATGAAAAGAGTTGTCACATGAATTATTCAGCTCAACAGAAGTTAGCGCAGAATTTTCTGCCGACCATGCCGTCGCCGTATGGGGCCAAAAATCTGTTTAAAGACTTCTTGAAAAGCGATAATCTCTATTTCTCATCGAAAGAACACGTTCCCTATGCAGATGGAGCCCTGTGGGAAAGTTCGCAGTCGAGAAGTGCAGGGAGGAAAACTCATGGCTGGTTCTTTCTTCCAATATGGGCCTCCGCATTCTCTGAGCTTAATGAAGCCGACCGATTGATCTTGTCCTCAAGCTTTGACAGGTTATTCAATCGATGGCTGGAAAAATCCAAAGATCCCAAGACTATGGTTTTTCACGATGAAACCACAGCTCAGCGTGTGATGAACCTAAGTTTCGCATTGCATACCCTTCAACCTGTTTTGAGCAAAGAGACGAGGAAAGCCGTCGATGCGATTATTAAAAGAGACCTCGTGCTGCTTTCCACTCCTGAATTCTACGCAGGGGTCAATAATCACGGCATGTTTCAGAATATGGCGATTCTATTCGCCCTTTCTTATGGTCATTGTGAAACTCAATCGCGAGCGCTTGAGGATTTCGCTTTAGCTCGGTTGGCCGCCTATTTTGTCTCTTGTTATACCGCAGACGGCATTCACAATGAGAATAATCCCTACTACCATATGGCGATTTCCAGGCATGTGAGGTCAGTATTGGATTATGCGGAATCTTTAGGGAAGGGCAATTTTTTTGGTTCCCTGCGGTCAGTCTTCGACCACGCGGATGAGTATGCGGCATTTTCGTTGACCCCTGGTGGTCATTTCCCTCCTATCAGTGACACTCTAGTCAGACCTATTTCTAAACGAGATGCCATTAGAACTTTTGGTAACGGCTGGCTACTGGGCGCAGTTACCGGCGGGGATGAAGGTCGCTTGCCTACAAAGAAAGTGTTCGTTGCTGAAAGCAGTGGTTATGGAATTTGTCGCACGGGTTGGACTGGTGAGTTAGACACCTATGTATTTTTTCACGCTGCATATAATTCGGACTACCATAAGCACTCTGATGAGCTAAGTTTGTATATCTACGCTAATGGGCACGAGTTAATTACCGAATCTGGGACTCATGGATACGAACGAGACCACCCCTTCACCAAATACGCTCATTCCAGTTTTTCGCACAATACGCTCCTAGTTGATGGAGCTGGTCTGCCCCGAACTGACAGGCAGAAGGCTCACTTGACATCTCTTAGTGATACTGGAAGCAGCGAAGACTGTCTTGATGTCACAGGTCGCACACTAAGGTTCGAAGGAGTCGACTGGACTCGGCGGGTGCAAGCATCTTCGGATTCGAAGCTGGGGCGTCCGATAATAGTGCAAGACCGGATTTTGTCCGAAAAAGAGCATAGTTATACGATTCTTTGGCACTTTGGCTCTGAACTGGTAAGTCAAGTGGTTGGATCGACTGTAGAGCTGCGTCTGAGGGACTCAGGGGTGAAAGTTTGTGAGATGGGATTGTCGGGAGCTGAAGTTCTCTCGATAGAAAAGTATCGCGGAGAAACTCAACCTAGTGTCCAAGGTTGGAAGTTTCCGAAGCCGGGAGAGGCAGTAGAGGCTGATTGCTTGCAATTTGAATTCTCCGGAGTATCAGTAGAAATTGATTGGACCATATCTCTAACAGGCTTCTCTGAATAGCGCTACAGCATATTGTTGATGAAAAATGAGAGTGCCCTAGTACTGCGTCGTGACTAATTTTCTGGATATAGATGACGGAGTTTGATCCGGGCATCGTCGGTGGTGAACTGCCAGTTCACGACCCGCTTCTCAGCGTTTACGGTGTCCTGCCAAGGCCGTAGTTCCTGGTTGAGGGTGTCAAGGTCAGGTATCCGGCGGGACAGGCACTGACGTGACAGGGCCGAGAGTTCGATCTCTGCGATATTGAGCCAGGAACCATGCTTGGGGGTGTAGTGGATCTCCAACCGATTGGCCATATCCCGGGCCTTGGCGGCGGGGAATGCTTCATAGAGTGAGCCCACAGTATGAGTGTTGAGGTTGTCCATGACCAGCACGATCTTGTCCGCATCGGGGTAATCTACCGTGAGCAGTGTCTCGATTTCGTGGGCCCAGTCCACCCGGGTGCGTCGCGGCCGGGCATGGACCCGACGCCGCCCGGCCAAAGGCTCGGCCCACACGAAGATGGAGCACACTCCTTTGCGGGAGTATTCGTAGTCCTCTTTGCGGGTCCGGCCAGGCTTCACGTCGATGGCCTGGCGGGTGTAGTTCAGTAGCTGGTAGGGCTTTTCATCCATGCACACCACCGGGGCCTGCGGGTTATATGCCCTGGCGTAGACATCGAGGACATCTTCCATCCTGGCCACGAACTCGCCGTTGGCTTTCGGTGGGATCGCCCAGTACTCCTTCAGGTGGGGTTGAAGTTTCGTTTTTTAACACCCGTCCGATGGTCGAATGATCCAACGGCGGGATCCCTTCGGTGAGCAAGATATGTTTTTCCAGCAGTCGCAGACTCCACTGGGCGTGTCCTTCCGGTGGATTACTACACGCCAAAGCGATCAGGCGGGCTTCGACCTCGCCGGTGACCTTCGGTTCGACTGGCGGGGTCAGGCGCTTTTTCCGGGTGACGGTTTCTTCTACGTCACCGTCCCGGTCGGCGTAGGCCTTGGAGACTTTGACCACGGTATCGACGTGCACTCCGGCTAGTTCGGCTACTTTCACTTGGGTCGGGACCGGTTCCCCGCGGCTCAGCCTGTCGGGGTGGTCTTGGTCAAGCTCCAGCAGGATACGTGCCCGGCGTACCTGTTGGGCGGGAAAGGTGCCGGTGCGGACTCTGGTGGTCAGCCAGTCCCGTTCGGTGTCGCTGAGAGTTACTGGTCGGGATTTTGCTCGTGCCATCACTACCTCGCTTGTAGCGGGTGGTAGGGGAGGGGCCCGCTAGTGTTATTATCCCTTAACCTGGATCCACCGATGTAGTTCAGTTTCCAACGGCGTGGGAATAAAGAAAATGCCCTTCCGACATGGGATAATACGACTTATCTAAGGTCCGTATTCCACATCAAGAAAGAGCATCTCCAAGGTGCAAGTATCTCACACCCGAAACGCTTTGTCAGTTTCCTTCGACGACCCCAACCTCATCTCTACCGCAGGGCTGGTTCCGATCATGCGCCTTGCCGACACCGCAGGCCTGACAGCCCTGGCCGAGGACCGGTTAACAGTATCAACCGACAAAGGTGCTAACCCAGGTGCCAAAATCACGACCCTGATCGCCGGTATGGTTGCTGGCGCTGATTCCATCGCCGATATGGATATACTGCGTCACGGTGGGATGAGCACGATCTTTAACCAGATCTACGCACCGTCGACCCTGGGATCATTCCTCCGGTCATATGCTTTCGGGCACGTGCGCCAATTTGATGCCGTCGCCTCCCGATTCCTGACCGGCCTGGCAGCACAGACCCCGAATCTGGTTCCCGCCACCGATGGTTACATCTTCGTCGATGTTGACGACACGATCATCGAAGTCCACGGATATAAGAAACAAGGTGCCGGCTTCGGTTACTTGAGGGATACGTGGACTCAACGCCCTGCTGGCCACAGTCACCACCCCGAATTCTGCCCCGGTGATCGTGGGCCAACGATTGCGGAAAGGATCATGCAGGTCGCCTCGTGGTGCCAAGCGCCTGATCGGCGATGCGGTGGCCACCACCCGGCGTTTGCCGGGGATGGACAACCAGAAGATCCTTCTACGCGCGGATTCTGCATACTATGGATATCCGAGTATCAGTGCCGCGATCAAGGCAGGTGTGGAGGTGTCCGTAACGACCAGGATGACCTCGAATGTCACACAGTGCCAAATGGGGTTTTGGGGTACCGGGATTCCGGGGATCGTGGTGTGAAGTGTCATCACCTTGTGCACAGTCAGTATCACTAGGTTATGCACACTCAACATCACTACCTTGAGCACATCAGTACCAAGGGGTGGGACCTGCTGGGAATGGGATCTAGGACTTCAACCTCAATCCCAGGCCTGACGATCAATCGATGTTGTCGAGGGTTTCCCAGAACTGGGCATGCCGTTTCGTCCACGTCGTTGACGGCTCCGCGAGATAGACACCTTTGATCTTGTAGGAATTAATGAACCTCCTTGACTGGGTCATGGCCACCACCGGCAACGGAATCATCAACACCAGCTCGCCGGTGTGGTGGTCCCACAGGCATAATTCATCAGCGGTGATAGTCCGGTAGAACAACCTGCCCGCAAGGGTTCTGGGCACGCCGATGCGCATGCCCTGGTAGAAGACAATGGAGTTTTCTTTGGTGATTTTGATGGTGTCCGGATCCGGCGCAGGGCCGTCTGATTCAGGGTCATCAATCACCGCACGAGCCTCAACCAGTCCGGTGTCTGGTTGGCGGTAGATATCGGTTTGGGCTTCTTTCCTACGACGATATCGCTGGACTCGTTGAGCCAATACCGAGGGATCAAGGGGCTCAGTTGCTGGGGCGTGATCAATCATTTCCCAGGCTTGAAATGGGGTCAAATGACCGGGTAAACCCTGGTGGGGGCGTTTAGTGTTGTAATGCTTGCGAAACATCTCAATGCGCAGTGCCGTTTCTTCCAGGGTGGAAGGCTGGTGAACGCGCAGGTATTTCAGCAGGGTACTGTGGCTGCGCTCGTTTTTTCCTTGGGTCTGGGGATGAGCGGGGCGACCACTAATAGCAAGACATCCCTTGCTGGCCAGGAAGGCTTCCAGCGCGCCGATGCTTCCTTGGCGGAGCTGGTTGAAGGCGGAGGAATTATCCGAGAGCAACTCCTGTGGCACTCCGTATTCTTCGATGGCACCACGGACCACGGTGACGGCATCCACAGAGTTCTCCGGCCTGGGGTAACACTGTGTTCCGACGTCGAAACGGGTGGCATCATCAACAAGCTGGTAGATGCAGATTTCGGTGGCATCAAGGTTGTAGAGGCGAAATTCGAAGGCATCGAGTTGCCACATTTCCATCGCGCACGCTCGTTGGAATCGGATCAGGGTCTTCTTCGGTCGCTTCTTTGGGTTTGTTTCCACCACTCCGGCGGCTCGTAGCAGCCGGGCGATGGTGGCGGTGGAGGGTAGGTTGTCGAGCATGCTGGATTGTTCGATGGCTTCATAGCGAATTGAAATGGGTCCATAGTCCCAGCCGTCTGCTTTGAGCTTGTTACGCAGCCGGATCAGTTCGCGGGTGGTTGCTTCATCAAAGCGGCGGTGGAGGGTGTGTGGTGCGCTGCTGTGTGGGTGGAGGGCTGCTGATGCTTCTTCGTGGAAGCGTTGGCGGATGGTGTAGTAGACCCGTCTGGAGATCCCCAGGTCACGGCAGAATTGGGTGATCGGCGGTGATTCTGGGGCTGTGGGGTCGAAGTTGATGATTTTCCGGCGGAGTGCTGGTGGGAGCGGTTTCGGCATCTGCCCATTGTCGTGAATTCCCAGCGTGATCCGTGGGCTGCTGAGTCCTTTTTTTAGAGCCGAAAAAGTGCAGGTGTGGTGTGCATAGGGTTGGTGATACATGTGTGCATAGGGTTGGTGATACATGTGTGCATAGGGTTGGTGATACATGTGTGCATAAGGTCGTGATAGAGCACACTCCGGAATTTCAGTACCATTTCACCCCATTTGGCAACACAGGCGATCACCCAGATTCCGGACACGTCCTGGGAAACCATTGAGTACACCGACGCCGTGTTCGACGAGGGCACCCAACGCTGGATCTCCTCCGCCGACGTCGCTGAGATCCCCTTTACCGCGTTTACCTCACGGAAGAAAACCGACCACATCCCCGGTCGGCTGGTTGTTCGCCGCATACCTGAGCTGAATAAGAAAGACATCGACCAGCCGGGACTGTTTGATTTACACCGGTTTCATGCGGTGTTCACTACCGCCGACCCAGACATCCTCGATACCGTTGCCGCGGATAAAACCCACCGACAACACGCGATCATTGAACAGGTCAACGCGGACCTGAAAAACAGCGCCCTGGCGCATATGCCGTCAGGTGTATTCACAGCGAACGCGGCCTGGCTGGTGTGTGCGGTCATGGCCTTCAACCTCACCCGCGCTGCCGGGACCATCGCTGGTACCCGGCTGGACAAGGCGACCACCGCGACAATCCGCCGGAAACTGGTCGCCGTCCCGGCCCGGATCGCTCGCCGGTCTCGGCGGCTGGTTCTGCACCTACCCGACAGCTGGCGGTGGGAATCCCAGTGGTCAAGGTTGTTCGATCACGCCCACGGCCCGCCGGCAGCGGCCGCAGCCTGACCGCCCAGCTGATGTATCGGCTGCCAAGATGACAACAATTCGTGGAACAACCAGACGACGACGTGATCTGGGGAGCGCCCCTACCCGAAAACTCCCGACCCAACCGGAGTCAGAATCAGCTCGTTACCGAGGCCACATCGGTTGATCGAGGCTTAACCAAGACCATTAGTCACGACGCAGTACTAGTGTTTGCCAGACAAAAATTGAAGCAATTTTTAGCACAGAGAAGGGAACTCCCGACTCCTCGGTGCGTGATCTAATTGCGCCTCTAGCAAGAAAAGCTAATGGCGGTTACTGGGGGCCACTTAAAAGCAGGCAGATAGGGTCTTGGCTGGCCTGCATTGCCTGTACGCTATGCATCCGGCGTCTCGGGATTTCGCGCACAGGAAATATTGCGGCTTTTACGCAGCTAAAAGCTAGACTTTTGGAGTGTGATCTAACCTGGTCAGCTATGTTTTTGAGATTCGTCGAGTATCCTTCTGAACTTGATGTAACATTCCTATTCATGACTTCTTTGCTTGTGACCGGTGGCGCCGGTTTTATCGGTGCGAACTTCGTACGCCAGACCATTGAACAGCACCCCGAGTACACCCAGATCACGGTGTTGGACAAGCTGACCTACGCCGGCAACGCCGAGAACCTCGCAGGTCTCCCCGCCGATCGGGTCAAGCTCGTCGTGGGTGATATCTGTGATGAGGGGCTCGTCGATAAGCTTGTGGCCGACCACGACATCACGGTGCACTTCGCCGCCGAGTCGCACAATGACAACTCGCTCAATGATCCCTCCCCGTTCGTGCAGACCAACGTGGTGGGCACCTTTGTCATCCTGGAGGCGATCCGCAAGCACGGCAAGCGCCTGCATCATGTCTCCACCGATGAGGTCTTCGGTGATCTGGAATTAGATGATCCCAACCGTTTCACCGAGACCACCGCGTATAAGCCATCGTCGCCGTATTCCGCCACCAAGGCCGGCTCTGATCACCTGGTGCATGCCTGGATCCGGTCTTTTGGCATCAAGGCGACCATCTCCAACTGCTCGAATAATTATGGCGCGTACCAGCACATCGAGAAGTTCATTCCGCGCCAGATCACCAATATCCTCTCCGGCTTCACCCCGAAGCTGTACGGCACGGGTGAGCAGGTCCGTGACTGGATCCACGTGGATGACCACAATGATGCCGTCCACCTCATCCTGCGTGAGGGCACCTTGGGCGAGACCTATATCATCGGCGCGGACAATGATCACGTGAACAACAAGGCCGTGATCTCCATGATCTGTGAGCTCATGGGCCTTGGCCCAGATGCCTATGAGCACGTGGCTGATCGCCCGGGCCATGATCTGCGTTATGCCATGGATTCCACCAAGCTGCGCACGGAGCTTGGCTGGCAGCCGAAGTACACCGACACCGATACCGGCATGCGCGCAGGCCTGGAGCAGACCATCGCGTGGTACACGCAGAATCAGGACTGGTGGAAGCCCACCAAGGACCAGGTTGAAGCTACCTACGCCAAGCAGGGCCAATAAACCATGACCTCATTCAACAAAGACCTCACCTTCCGCGAAACCGACATTGACGGTCTGTTCATCTTTGATTTCCCGGTACACGGCGATAACCGCGGCTGGTTCAAGGAAAACTGGCAGCGCAATAAGATGACCAGCATGGGCCTGCCGGATTTCGGGCCTGTGCAAAACAACATGAGCTTCAACGCCACCGCTGGCACCACCCGCGGTCTGCACGCCGAGCCCTGGGATAAGTTCGTCTCCGTGGGCACCGGCGCCGTGTTCGGCGCGTGGTGCGATCTCCGCGAAGGCTCCCCCACCTTCGGTGAGGTGGTCACCACCACGATCACCCCTGATGTCGGCGTGTACGTACCGCGCGGTGTGGCCAATGGTTTCCAGGCACTGGAAAACAACACGCTCTATACCTACCTGGTCAATGATCACTGGTCCCCCAACGCCACCTACTCCAACGTCAACCTCGACATGATCGACTGGCCCCTGCCGATCACCGAAATCTCCGACAAGGACAAGAACCACCCCGCGCTTATCGACGCCACCCCGCTCCCCTCCCGCAAGGTGCTGGTCACCGGTGCCGCCGGTCAATTGGGCACCGCGCTGCGCACGGCGTTCCCCACGGCTGAGTTTGTCACCCGCGAAGAGCTGGATATCACCGCTGATCTGACCACCGCACGTCCGTGGAAGCAATATTCCGCGATCATCAACGCCGCCGCCTACACGGCCGTGGACACGGCCGAATCTGATCGCGCCACCGCCTGGGCTGTTAACGCCACCGCGGTGGGAAACCTCGCCACGGTGGCCCGGGAGAATAACCTCACCTTGGTGCACGTGTCCTCTGATTATGTCTTCGACGGAACAGCTCAGTCCTATGACGAGCAGGTCGCCTTCTCGCCCCTTGGTGTGTATGGCCAGTCCAAGGCCGCTGGTGATATCGCCGCTGCCACCGCGCAGAGGCATTATGTGGTGCGCACGAGTTGGGTGATCGGTGATGGCAATAACTTCGTCAAAACCATGGCCTCGCTTGATCAGCGCGGTATCGCCCCATCGGTGGTGGATGATCAAATAGGCCGCCTGAGCTTCACCCAGGATATCGCCGCAGGCATCAAGCACCTGCTGGAGTCCGGTGCTGAGTATGGCACCTATAACCTCAGCAACTCGGGCGATCCTGCGTCCTGGGCAGATATTGCCCGGGAGGTATTCCGTGATGCATCACAAGTGACCGGTGTGTCCACGGCGGAGTACTTCGCTGATAAGCCTGAGGCCGCACCGCGTCCGCTGAACTCGGTGCTGGATCTATCCAAGTTGGCCGCCACGGGGTTTGAGGCGCCGGATTGGCGCTCACGTCTAAGCGATTACCTTGAGGAGCTGTAAATGAAGGGCATCATTTTGGCCGGTGGATCCGGTACCCGGTTGTATCCGATCACCAAGGGCATCTCCAAGCAGTTGATGCCGATTTATGACAAGCCGATGGTTTACTATCCCCTGACCACACTGATCCAGGCGGGTATCCGCGAGATCCTCATCATCACCACCCCGGAGGACCGCGATTCCTTCGAACGGCTCTTAGGGGATGGCTCGGCGTGGGGCATTGAGCTGACCTACGCGGTGCAGCCGTCTCCGGATGGTCTGGCGCAGGCGTTCATCATCGGTGAGGACTTCATTGGTGATGACGATGTGGCGTTGGTGCTTGGCGATAATATCTTCGACGGCGCCCAGCTCGGCCGCGCCTTGAAAGCCTGTGCCGATCCAGACGGTGGGATCGTATTCGCCTATGAGGTCTCCGATCCGGAGCGCTACGGTGTGGTCGAATTCGATGAGGATAACCGCGCGGTGTCCATCGAGGAGAAACCAGCCGTCCCGAAGTCTAATTTCGCGGTGGTGGGTCTGTACTTCTATGACAACCGCGTAGTGGAGATCGCCAAGTCGATCAAGCCATCAGAACGTGGCGAGCTGGAAATCACCTCCGTGAACGAGGCTTACCTCAACGCCGGTGCACTGACCGTGCAGCGCCTGGATCGTGGCGATGTCTGGCTGGATACCGGCACCATTGATTCCATGTCGGAGGCATCTTCTTATGTGGAGGTGCTGCAAAAACGTACCGGTAATATCATCGGCTCTCCTGAGGTGGCGGCACATCGGGCTGGGTTTATCACCACTGATCAGCTGGTGGAGCTGGGTGAGGGCTTGAAGAAGTCCGGCTACGGCAACTACCTGCTGCAAAGTCTCTAAGAAAAATAAGAAGGATAGCGCGTGGGTTAAATATTTTCCTCCTCAGACATTCAAATTCTAAAAATAAGGATTCTCGTATGAAATCACCAGCTTCACTACAGCTAGAAAAATTTCCTCCCGACTCTCATCAAAAACAGAGAGCAGAATTTTCTCTTGACCGAAATCAAGCAGTCTTGAACGTTGCATTGCACGGGATAGGAGATGATACGGTACTCCGAGCAGCAGTTTTTGACCACAAAGGCAGAAAATTCGTGGCTTTCCTTGGACTCCAGCCTACGAGCTCACAGCAAATTGACCTAACACCATTCCCTCAGTTGTCACATTTCTCCATCAAAATACAGACCCTCGTTGGTGAGAAATGGACTGACATTGCAAAGGGGCACCGAATTTCGCAATCCGAAATCGATGAAGTTTATGTTCTTGACCCTAGTTCGCGAGATATACGAGTGGACTGTTATGCCCTCGTGCGCACGCTTCGAGGAAAGATCATTGCCGAGTACCTTATTCCAGCTGAGAAGAAGGTTTCACTTGTCCTTAGCTTTTCGGACGACGACAAATATCAGGTTGTCTATTATTCTTTTGATTCAAAACGGGCTAGACGTGGCAAGCCACTCACCTCGTCCTTGGCGATCCTCCCGAGTTCCCTAAGAGGGGGGGTGCCAAAAGACGTATATACAGTTACCGACGAACTGAAATATTCGATTAGGCGCAAGGTAACCCTCAGTCCCACAATGTTAGTGGCTAAAAAGACTGGTGGAGGATTTTGCACTTCAGGCTACACAGGCGCTTGGGAGGATGGTGAAGAAATAGCGGAATGTGTAGAGTTTACTCTAGGACGTCAACAATTTTTATTTCCTGAGCCACCAGATAAAATTGAGATTAAACTACCGTCTCCGATAATCTACTTGGGACTTCCTCATCGCGGGTGGGGTCACTTCTTGACTGAGGGCCTGTCGCGAATCTGGTTCGCTATGCAGAACCCCCAGATACCCGTTCTTTGGGATACTGCGGTCCTGCCGAAATACGCCCAGTCGGTTTTTGACTCGCTAGGTATCCGCAATGAAATGTACTTTCTAACTCAGCACTCATATGCAGAGGAAGTTATTTTTCCATTCCCGGGAATAGGTCTAGGTGACTACGTCTCTCCTGATTTCGCAGAAGTTGTTGGGGCGATTCCACCCTCTCCTATTATCCCAGGAAAGAGAATATTTCTGAGCAGAGCTGAGCTTCAAGAAGAGGGGGCTCAACTAGCAGGTGATGGCGAAAAACGATTGTTAGAATTGATGAGAGAGAATGGTTTTGAGCCCTTTGCTCCAGAACTACATTCTCTTTCTGAGCAGCTTAATGAATTGTCGTCAGCCGAAGTCGTCGTTGGGATAGAAGGATCAGCATTCCATACGCTTCTTCTGCTTCAGGGCTCCGTGAATACACAATATTGGGCACTTAGTCGTCATCGTGGAGGTAGCGGGGTTTTTGAACATATTAAGCAAGCTAAGGATCTTAAATATGACACTCTTAATTATCTACAAGGGCGTTACAAGGGGCACCGGGAGCCTATCGATCTAGATCTAGATGCTCTTGGTCAAGATCTGAGTCGCACTAAAGGTTTTACAGAAAATCTAGAGTTACTTAAAGAGCGTGTAGAGAAACCTGTAAACTCACAAATTTCTTTTAGTGGACATCTAAAGAATACCCAGGTGCGACTATCTAATAGAGAAAGAGTAATCTATCAGGTAAATAAGGGTCTCCGTGAGGGTAATATCGACGCAGCGGCAAGGGCTTTAGGGAGTTATTTTTAGTAGTATTTTGCTAGATGGGGTGCGACCACAGTACGGGTGACAGGTCACAAAGCGGATGATCGCGGCGTGGAGTTGGGCGAGTCTGACCTAAAAGCGGTCAAGTCCGCGCGAGTGGTGTATCTGCCCTTTCGATAAAACAAGCAGCATAACGACCTCAAGGACCATCACGAGCTAAATGCCGGCACTGGCTCATGCCACGTCCCTTCGCGTGATCTCAGACGCAGCAGCGTCGTCCGCATCGATAATGTTCGCCGTCATCATCACCCTGGTCTGCTCCAGGCTCGTCAATGACATGTACCGTTTCTGCTGGATCCAATCATCATGCTGTTCTGCCAGGACAGCACCGACCAGGCGCACGACAGCGTCCCGGTTGGGGAAGATCCCGACGACATCGGTGCGCCGGCGAATCTCCCGGTTCAACCGCTCGGTGGGGTTGTTCGACCAGACCTTGGTCCACACAACCTTGGGCGCGTTCGTGAACGCTAGCAGCTCATCAAGAGCTTCTTCCAGGTAATCGGCCACATCCGGGAACTTCTGCTGACAGAACTCCACCACATCCCTGGCCTGAGCCCACACCGATGCCGCATCCGGCTGCTGGAAAATAGTGTGGAACATCGCCGACAAGGTCGGCCACTGCGTTTTCGGCACCATCCCGTACAGGTTCTTGGAAAAGTGCGTGCGACACCGTTGCCACGAGGCATTCGGCAGGACCTCACCGATGGCGTGCTGGATCCCCAGATGCGCATCACTGGTCACCAAATAGACCTCGTTGAGCCCTCGGGCCTTGAGGTCCCGGAAGAACCTAAGTCCACGATGCTACAGACTCGGCTGTGGCGACCTGCATGCCCAATAACTCCCGGTACCCTTCCGAATTCACGCCAGTAGCCAGCAGGACAGAGGTTTTCACCACCCGGCCGCCTTCACGGACTTTCATGGTCAGCGCGTCACAGGAAACGTAGAGGTAGGGGCCGGTATCAAGTGGGCGGGTGCGGAAATCTTCGACCATGACGTCGAGATCTTTGGCCATGTCCGATACCTGGGATTTCGACAGGTTGTTGATGCCTAGGGTGGCGACCAGGTCGTTCATCCGCCGGGTGGACACGCCCTTGAGGTAGCAGGTGGCGATGACGGTGGTCAGGGCCCGTTCAGCACGGGTGCGTCGTTCCAGTAACCAGTCAGGAAAGAAGGAGCCGGTGCGTAGTTTCGGGACCGCGACGTCGACGGTGCCGACTCTGGTGTCGAAGTCCCTATGGCGGTACTCGTTGCGGGTGTTAACCCGGTCCTGGGAGACGGTGGCGTAATCAGCGCCGCAGACCTGGTCAGCCTGGGTGGACAGGATCTGGTTGATGAAGCCCTGGAGCATCTCTCGCATGAGATCCGGGGATGCTTGGGCGAGTAATTCGTCGAGATAGGTGGTCGGGTCGATAGAATAGGGGCCAGCGGCCATCGTGGGTTCCCTTTCGAGGATAGGTAAGAGTTGATTCGAAAGGTACTGCGGTGGTCGCCTCATGTGTTCATGGGGTCCCTCACCGGCAGTTACAGATACACCACGCTAATGGACACGACCGAAACCCACCGAATTATTCAGCAGTCTCCTAGGAGAATTAGTGCCATGTCGAATCGCCGTATCTTCACCGAAGAGTTCAAAGCAGGAGCTGTGCAACTCGTCGTCTCATCAGGACGCTCCATCAAGGAAGTGGCAAGCGAGTTGGGTATCAAAGAAGGAACACTGGGCGCGTGGGTAAGAACCTGGAAGGCCGAGCACCCAGATGCCGGTGTGGATGAACCAGGCCCGGTTGAATGGGCGAAATACAAGGCCCTGCAGGCAGAAAACGCTGCGTTGAAACGAGAAAACGAGTTTCTGGGAAAAGCCAGCGCCTTCTTTGGAAGCCGAAGCACCTGTAGAGGATCTCTCAGCGTTCATCGAGCAAGAGAAGGCCGTCTTTCCCATTACATGGATGTGCAGGCGGCTGGGTGTATCCAGAGCATCATATTACCGGTGGGCCAACCCCACCGGACTGACTCCCACAGCCACAAGGCATTTAAAGCTCAAGCACGAGGTCGCCCAGGAGTTTGAAAACAGTAACCACATGGCTGGCAGGGATCAGCTGACCACGCTGCTCAACCAACGAGGTGTCAACGTTTCTACCGGGACCGTGGGATCAATTATGAACGAATTAGAACTACGTGCCAGGGGCGATGCGTGCCTGGAAGAACACCACGGTCAACGACCCAGCAGCCCGGACTGAGCATATTAAAAATCATATGATCGACAGCCACGGAAAACGAGACTTTACCGCGACCGTGCCTGGGACCAGGCTTGTTGGTGACATCACCTACCTCAAGACTGGCTCCGGGTGGCTATATCTGGCCACTGTGATCGATTTAGCCACACGCATGGTGGTCGGGCCCGTGCCCCACCCTTGGTTCATGACCTAACCCGGGTTTTTCACGGTGACCGGTGGACACGGGCCCGCCAATAGAAGAAGTGACCCCCTGACCAGGTAAAATTTGGAGTTACCACGCTACAAATCACCAGTCAGAAAGGTCACCTTCAAGGTGAAGACTACCACCATCACCATCGGGGCTCCATCCCCACGCCAGATCTGCTCGAACGCCGGATTATTAGCCTTCGCCCGCACCGCCACCCACCTCGCCGTCACCGACACCATCGACGACGCGTTGACCGGCCAGCAGAGCCCGAACCTGACCCACACTGTCGGCTCCACCATGACCTCACTGGCACTGGCGTTGATCCTCGGCGCTGACGACGTCAGCGACATCAACCTGCTCGACCCGTTGGTGTCCACCGGGCTGATCACCCAGGTGCCGTCAGATTCCACGATCCACCGCCGCCACCAAGAACTCGCCGACCTCGGCAACAACGCACGCTCACCGTTGACGGCGGCGATGAAAACCATCCGCACCCGGGCATGGAACAAGCTCGGCCCCCGCAACCCGGCCACACGGGCCACAGTCGATAATCCCCTGGTCATCGACCTGGATGCCACCGAAATCACCGCGCATTCGGACAAGGAACTGGCGTCTGCGACGTGGAAGAAACACTTCGGTTTCCACCCGCTGTGCGCCTTTATCGACCTCGGTGACGACCACGGCGGGGAAGTACTGTCCATCAAGCTACGCACCGGCAAAGCCGGGGCCAACACCGTCGCCGATCACCTCGACGTCCTCGACGCAGCCCTGGCCTCATTGCCGGATCACGCGGACGGTCAGCCCTGGGGCAGGAGGTTGCTCATCCGCAGTGACGCCGGCGGCGGGACGAAAGGACTCATCGAGCACATTGAGTCCCTGGGGCATGGTTACCTGATGGGGTTTCGCGGCAGCGATGCGATCGGCATTATCGCTTCCACCACGGGCAAGGCGGCGAAGTCCCATATTCTGCGCCCGGACGGGGCACCTGCGACACTGGCCACCGGGTTCATCGCCGATATCACCGGACGCATCCAGACCTGGGCGCCGCAGCGCCCACCCAAGATCGGCATCAACCTGGACAACTACCCGGCCGGGATGCGGGTGATCATGAAAGCCGAGCACCCCGCCAGCGGCGCACAGTTGACGATCACGGATGTCGACGGGCGCCGCGTGCGATTGTTTGTGACCAACCTGACTGGCCAGCCCCAGCGCCTGGACCGGGCCTACAGTCGCCGGGGCCGGTGCGAGCAACGCATCAAGAACCTCAAAGACCTGGGATTATCCAAACTTCCGCATCATGGGTTCGGAATGAACCAGGCGTGGATCTTGTCGGTGATGCTGGCGCATAACCTCATCGTCTACACCGGCCTGATCGACAGCATTGCTGGTCACGGGCATGGGCATCGGTGGTGGGGATGGGAACCAAAAACGATTCGGGCCCGGACATCAGCATCGCCGCAGTGATCACCCGGCATGCCCGCCGACTGATCTTGCGGGTGGATCGGGCCGCCCCCTGGCAGTCGTTGCTGCGCACGGTGCTGGGACACCAACAGCACCGGGCACCGTCCTGACACAGCTGTTGACCCCCTTGGCACTGTTTCCTGTTCCTGCTGCCCTTGTCCACTACGACGTTAAGAAAGCCGCCCTGCACCGACGCCGTCCCGAGCACCCGGGACAGTTCGTCATACCGTGACCGGAAAGCCGGTTGCGGACAGCTCAGCAGCCCTGTCAACGGACTTCCCGTGAAGAATCCGGGTTAGTAAGGCCACGGCGCCGACAAATTGCAGTATTATCAAGGTCTCCCTAAAAATTCATTACGCCGACAGGAAAAGTGAGAAAATGGCAAAATTTATTGGACACACTAGATTCAGCTTATTTACCCCCGGAAAAAATACCTGGAAAGCAAGTAGACAAGCCGTATCAAATGAGGAGTATGCCGAATATTTGTACTCTACAGAGCGCCTAGATTTCAGGAAAAAAATCTTTCTAGAAACCTCCCTCCCACTCTTGGCGCAGGCCGCTGCAAATCACGACCTCAAACACGTAGTATCTTTCTCCTCCAACCTTCCTCAGCAATATAAAAAAGACCTGATTGATGCTGGAAAAAAATATGACTTTATAATTCTAGATGAACTGCCTCCAGAAACACCTGCCGTTAACTGGTTCGACAAAGCCAAGAATACCATCGAGACCGGTGAAGTATTTGCAACGTATCGCCTCGACGACGACGATCTGGTAAGTGTCAACTTCTTTAACCACCTTTCAAAGTATGTTGACGATGCATTTGTACAGATGATCGTGAGCTTCGGCAGCGGAATCACCGCTATATGGGATGGCTCACAATTTAAGAGGCCGAGTTTGATCCACAAACCACTGCTCGCCATTGGAATGGCGGAAATTAATAAGAAAATCGATGAAACTCAATTCTTAAGCCCTGCCAAAGGTTCAGGCTACAGTCACATGGTTGCTGACCGCGGCAATCCAGTGATTCTTGATTCACGTGGGCTCGATTTTTTCTGGACTAGATCCAACAATCAAGACACTCTCTACAAACAGGACACCAGCCTACAGCGGATCGCGGAAGTTAACTCGGAGTTGGAAAATGCCACTAGCGAACAGATTGAGTCCGCCTTCCCCGGTCTTGCCCCGCTTATGCGGTACCCCTCGATAATTCAACTCTCCGACAATTCCATCTCAGTGGATGATTCTACGAAATTTGAATTTCATGAACCTCAGCAGCAGTTCTCTATAGCTATCGAATATGAAGCGGACAGCGGCGTTCGAAAAGATTCATACCGCATCAGCTTCAAATTCGAGAACACCACTGAAAATCAGGCCATTGACGACCTTAGGGTACGTGGAATATCGAAATCAAAGGATCCTGAAATCGGTCACTTTAAGCCAGCAGATTTTAAAAAGGGGAACCACGTTGCGAGACTCTCAGTGGCTCTTCCTGATGGCTTCCTTTGTTCAAGCGTCAGAATAATCCGAAACGAAACTGAAGCCGGCCATGTGAACTTACGCAGTGTGAGTATTCAGGAGTTTTAGCCCGGATTCTTCATGAGAAGGCCGTCGGGAGGGCCGCTGACATGTCCACAACCGGCTTCCAGGTCACCGCATGAATAACTGCCCTGAACGCTCGGAAGGCGTTGATATGAGGCAGCTTTCTCACGGCCGGGGCGAATACAGGACGTCAGAAACAGAAAACAGTGCCAAGGGTTCAACAGCAAACGTCAGGACGGTGCCCGATCCTGATACCGACCCAACACACGCAAGGTCTATGGCCGGCGCAAACTCTGGAAGACCGCCATCCGTGACGGCATGATTATTGGTCGTGGCCAGGTCGAACGTTTGATGAGAATTACCGGTATTCGTGGTGTCGCCCGCGGGATGCACCGGAAGAGAACGACGGTGGCCAATCCCGCGGCCTGATCGACAAGTATGAATATTCGCTTTACTGGGGTCCGTCGATCGCGTGTCCGGGGGCCGGCGGGCTGAGGATGCATTCGTAGGCTTCGGGGCCACTCGTGATGCGCTTGGGGGCCACCACGCTTAGGCTCCTACCGCCGTGTGTATAGGGCACGCGGCGGAAGGAGCACGCAACCATGGTACGAAGGATCAGAGCGAAGCTGATACTCCAGCTCCGCGCAGAAGGGCTGTCCGGACGCGCAATCGCCGCCTCACAGGGCATGTCCCGAAAGAGCATTACCGCGGTGTTGGAAGCCGCCGACGCCGCCAGCGTCGGGTGGGACGACGTCGCCGACCGCCCCGAGGGCGAGGTGTATGAGCTGCTGTTTCCCGGCCGGGGCCAGCACCATAGTGTCTTCGCCCAACCGGACTGGGAGAAGGTTCACCGGGAACTGGCCCGGGTCGGGGTGACACTGAAGCTGCTGCACGGCGAGTACGCCGACGACTGCGCCGCCGCCGGCGCCGCGGCGATGGGCTACGACCGGTTCTGCCGGACCTATCAGCGCCATGTGCTGGTCACCGGGGCCGCGTCGCGGGTGGGGCACAAGGCCGCGCAAACCGTGGAGGTCGACTGGTCCGGGCCGACGATGACGCTGGTCGACCCGGTCAGTGGCTCCCCTGTGTGTGATCAACTCTTTGTAGGCCGGTTGAGCAACACATTCCGGCCGGATCAGCGGCTGGTTTCCCGCCGAAAGAGCACGCAAAACCTGCCATCCCACTGCACGCCCGTCACTAGCCAGTCGACAGGGCCCCGGGCGGGTACGCACTCGAAAACACGATCGCATTCACCCCAGGTGGTCGGGCCCGTGCCCCACCCTTGGTTCATGACCTAACCCGGGTTTTTCACGGTGACCGGTGGACACGGGCCCGCCAATAGAAGAAGTGACCCCCTGACCAGGTAAAATTTGGAGTTACCACGCTACAAATCACCAGTCAGAAAGGTCACCTTCAAGGTGAAGACTACCACCATCACCATCGGGGCTCCATCCCCACGCCAGATCTGCTCGAACGCCGGATTATTAGCCTTCGCCCGCACCGCCACCCACCTCGCCGTCACCGACACCATCGACGACGCGTTGACCGGCCAGCAGAGCCCGAACCTGACCCACACTGTCGGCTCCACCATGACCTCACTGGCACTGGCGTTGATCCTCGGCGCTGACGACGTCAGCGACATCAACCTGCTCGACCCGTTGGTGTCCACCGGGCTGATCACCCAGGTGCCGTCAGATTCCACGATCCACCGCCGCCACCAAGAACTCGCCGACCTCGGCAACAACGCACGCTCACCGTTGACGGCGGCGATGAAAACCATCCGCACCCGGGCATGGAACAAGCTCGGCCCCCGCAACCCGGCCACACGGGCCACAGTCGATAATCCCCTGGTCATCGACCTGGATGCCACCGAAATCACCGCGCATTCGGACAAGGAACTGGCGTCTGCGACGTGGAAGAAACACTTCGGTTTCCACCCGCTGTGCGCCTTTATCGACCTCGGTGACGACCACGGCGGGGAAGTACTGTCCATCAAGCTACGCACCGGCAAAGCCGGGGCCAACACCGTCGCCGATCACCTCGACGTCCTCGACGCAGCCCTGGCCTCATTGCCGGATCACGCGGACGGTCAGCCCTGGGGCAGGAGGTTGCTCATCCGCAGTGACGCCGGCGGCGGGACGAAAGGACTCATCGAGCACATTGAGTCCCTGGGGCATGGTTACCTGATGGGGTTTCGCGGCAGCGATGCGATCGGCATTATCGCTTCCACCACGGGCAAGGCGGCGAAGTCCCATATTCTGCGCCCGGACGGGGCACCTGCGACACTGGCCACCGGGTTCATCGCCGATATCACCGGACGCATCCAGACCTGGGCGCCGCAGCGCCCACCCAAGATCGGCATCAACCTGGACAACTACCCGGCCGGGATGCGGGTGATCATGAAAGCCGAGCACCCCGCCAGCGGCGCACAGTTGACGATCACGGATGTCGACGGGCGCCGCGTGCGATTGTTTGTGACCAACCTGACTGGCCAGCCCCAGCGCCTGGACCGGGCCTACAGTCGCCGGGGCCGGTGCGAGCAACGCATCAAGAACCTCAAAGACCTGGGATTATCCAAACTTCCGCATCATGGGTTCGGAATGAACCAGGCGTGGATCTTGTCGGTGATGCTGGCGCATAACCTCATCGTCTACACCGGCCTGATCGACAGCATTGCTGGTCACGGGCATGGGCATCGGTGGTGGGGATGGGAACCAAAAACGATTCGGGCCCGGACATCAGCATCGCCGCAGTGATCACCCGGCATGCCCGCCGACTGATCTTGCGGGTGGATCGGGCCGCCCCCTGGCAGTCGTTGCTGCGCACGGTGCTGGGACACCAACAGCACCGGGCACCGTCCTGACACAGCTGTTGACCCCCTTGGCACTGTTTCCTGTTCCTGCTGCCCTTGTCCACTACGACGTTAAGAAAGCCGCCCTGCACCGACGCCGTCCCGAGCACCCGGGACAGTTCGTCATACCGTGACCGGAAAGCCGGTTGCGGACAGCTCAGCAGCCCTGTCAACGGACTTCCCGTGAAGAATCCGGGCTAATATGCGCACACCGTTGGTGATCAACGCGCTGGCTATGGCCCATGATCATGGCCGTCTCCATCCTGAAGGCGCGATTTTTCACTCCGATAGAGGATCGCAAGGCGAATTCAACTGGTCGTCGCAACACCTTGATGTGATGGAGGTGTGTGATGGTACGTCGTCAAACCGATGCGGATCAAGCGGTGCGGCATCCGATGCGTTCTCCTGGACGCCCGGCCCCGCGACGTGAGGTCGAGCGGGAATTCTGGAAGAAGATCGCTGACGGGGTTTCCAGTGATGACGCCGCGGTTGCTGTTGGTGTGTCGGCGCCAGTCGGGCCCCGGTGGTTCCGCCAAGCTGGAGGTATGGCTCCCATGAATCTTTCCCCACCTGCTGGTCGGTATCTGTGCTTTGCCGAGCGTGAAGAGATCGCACTGTTAAACATTCAACGCATCGGGGTCCGAGACATCGCCCGAAGGCTCGGGCGCGATCCCGGGACTATTTCCCGGGAGCTGCGGCGTAACGCCGCCACCCGTGCCGGGCAGGTGGAATACCGGGCATCAGTGGCGCAGTGGAAAGCCGAGAATGCCGCCCGGCGGCCCAAACAAGCAAAACTGGTGGCCAACCCTGCGTTACGTGACTATGTGCAACAACGCCTTGAGGGCAACGTGAAAATGCCCGATGGAACCGTGATGGATGGGCCCGCCGCACCGGAGTGGAAGGGACGAAACAAGCCACGCCGAGCGGACCGTCAATGGGTGGCCACGCTGGAGCCCGGAACAGATCTCCCACCGTCTCAAGCTTGATTTCCCTGATGATGGCGCCATGCGGATTAGTCATGAAGCGATCTACCAGTCACTGTTTATCGAAGGACGTGGCGCGCTCAAGCGCGAGTTGGTTGCGTGTCTACGTACCGGTCGAGTCTTAAGGAAACCACGACAGCGTTCGCGCAACAAACCGCAAGGCCACGTCACAGATGATGTCGTGATCTCTCAGCGTCCCGCCGAGGCAGCGGATCGCGCGGCACCTGGCCACTGGGAAGGCGATCTCATCATCGGCACACACCAGTCTGCGATCGGCACATTGGTTGAGCGCAAGAGCCGCTTGAGTGCTGTTGGTGCACCTGCCACGACTTGAGGGGTATGGGCAGCAGGAGCGTATAAATAATGGGCCTGCTTTGGCTGGTCACGGTGCGGTCGCGATGGCTGATGGACTGACTCGATCACTGGGCAAGGTTCACCAGAAACTGCGCAAGACGCTGACGTGGGATCGGGGCACCGAATTGGCGGAGCATCCCAGATTCACGTTCGAGACTGGGACTAAGGTGTATTTCGCTGATCCTCATTCCCCCTGGCAGCGTCCCACGAACGAGAATACCAACGGGCTGTTGCGCCAGTACTTTCCCAAAGGAACTTATTTATCGAGGTGGGGCGTTGAGGAGCTCGCCGCGGTGGCGTACACGCTCAATAGCAGGCCGAGGAAAGTTCTCGGCTGGAGAACCCCAGCCGAGGTGTTTGCAGAACAGTTACAATCAGTCGAAAGACCCGGTGTTGCGACGACCGATTGAATCCGCCCAATACACCTCCGGGGAGTTTCAGACGTGGTGTGCGGGCAACAAGATCACCCAGTCGATGGGAGTGACCGGGGTGTGCTGGGATAACGCAGTGGCGGAGAATTTCTTCTCTCACCTAAAGACCGAAATGTATCACCATTACGACTTTAAGAATCATCTGTCGGCCAGGACCGCGGTGATGGATTATATCGAGGTGCAGGTCACAACCTGTGCCGCCCGCATAGTAATAATAAGGGGCTGTCGCCGGCTAATGCTTAGGCCTCGTATCAGCAGCAGTATGGGTTAGCAGCAGCGTAAGAAGAAAAATCAATCAAGCTGTCTCAAAAACTTGACGAGCGCACGGTTCGCCGTCGAGACGCTCGGAGGAATCTCACCGTGCCCAGGCTGCATGGATATGCGGCCGCTGGTGGTCGAGTCCACGAACAGGTGGCTCTCATAGGGGCGAATATTCACTTGTCCATCGGCCTGGACCTGCAGGGCGACTTCAATCTGTGCCCAGATGCCGGATAGTCGAAAGGAGTGGAGTAGCGCATAAACCCGCCACCAGGAACCGTAGTGGGAGGGCACGTCCTCCCACCCTGATGCGACATCGGATGCCGTTGATGAGGTCCCGCAGACCGTAACGTCGTGGTCGACCGTACCGGGAAGAGGCTGGTAGCGGCGGTGCTAGGGGGGTACATTGAGTATCGGTGAGGTCGTTGACGAGTCTCAGCGTTTAGGGGGGAGATGAGGCCTCCTGTGTTCGGTGTGGTGAGTTCGTACCCTCCTCACTACACCGAGGCGTGCCCTCATTTCCAGCCACCACGCCGACCCCGACTTTCGCAACAGGACCTAATACCTGCTGTTTGGCGACATCCCCACTCAGGTACATAGTTGAGAGAATTTAATGTTCTGGTTTGAACTCTGCAATACGCTCGCCCACTCCAGTCAGCTCCGCAATCGCAGCTACCGCGCGTTCCGCTGCCCGGCCATCCCCATAAGGGTTCACAGCGTTAGCCATTGCAGTATATGCAGACTTGTCGTCGAGAAGCTTCTTTGTTTCATCGATGATGCGCTGTCGGTCGGTGCCGATCAGCAAGACGGTGCCGGCTGTGACTGCTTCTGGGCGCTCGGTGTTCTCACGCATGACCAGAACTGGTTTACCGAGGCTAGGCGCTTCTTCCTGCACGCCGCCAGAGTCGGTGAGCACGATCTCCGCGCGGGCCATAAGTTTGGTGAATTCATCGTAGGGGAGTGGATCAGTGATGATCACGTTGTCATTTGCCTCGACATGGGGAGACACTGCCTGACGGACCTTTGGGTTCAAATGCAGCGGCAAAACGAAATTGATGTCAGGATATTCCTGAGCCAAGTCATTGATTGCTTTACCGATTTCGGTCATGTCTTCGAGATTCTCACGGCGGTGGGTTGTCACAAGAACCATTCGGTTTTCACTGGCTGCGGCTTCCGCGAGGATCGGTGACGTGAATTCTGTGTCCCAGCTGGCTGCCTGGAGCAGTGCGTCGATGACGGTATTGCCAGTCACAACTACGCTGTCAGGGTTGAACGCCTCCCGCAGGAGATTTGCCTTGGATTCTGAAGTGGGAGCCAAGTGCAGGGATGCGACCTGGCCGATGATGCGTCGATTAGCTTCTTCGGGGAATGGCGACTGGATGTTGCCGGTGCGCAGGCCTGCTTCAAGGTGGACAACGGTTACTCCGCGCTGGAAACCTGCCAGGGCAGCTGCCATGGCGGTTGAGGTATCGCCCTGGGAAACGATGACGTCAGGCTCTTCGGCCAGGATGATGCCATCCAGACCAGCAACTGCACGGGAGATGATTTCATTGAGGGACTGGCCTGGTTTCATGAGCCCGAGGTCATGTGCAGGTTGGATGCCGAACATCTTGTTCACCTGCTCAAGCATTTCCTTATGCTGGCCAGTGGAGACGGCGATTGATACGAATCGATCGTCATCCTGAAGTGCAGAGATCAGCGGTGCGACTTTAATCGCTTCCGGCCTGGTGCCGTACACGGTCATAACCTTGGGCTTGTTCATTCGTTTCCAATCAAAACAGGTTGCTCACTTGAAGTTCACCGACATTGGTAGGGAACCTAGTGACAGTCTATTGGTCCGGACACTGGTCGGCTAATTAAACCTTCATCTTTTTGGCAGCTGGATCACAGGTGGGGGTGGGTATAGGGGCAGACAATGAGCTCTACGGTAAGCGATTAAATTGATAAACTTTCTCGCTTCTCCAGCTGATGAAGCGGCCAGCGTGAATTCCAGAAATCTAGGTCCCCTCAGGCGTACTGTGTGGTCTCTCCAGCGCGATCGGTTGAATTTACCGTGCATAATCTCTTGACCAAGCATTTAATCAGCATTCTGTGAGGACGGGGTACTGTAATTCCTTATGAGATGGAAGGGTCTGAAGTGTGCGGTTCTGGGTCTGGTTGCGGTCGTGGGGGCGGCTGGAATAACCGCATGCGGTGCCACCGGCACTGACCGGTTTGAACCGGGTGTTCCTGAGATCAGGGATACCCAGGAGACCATTCACATCGCTGTGGACCCTGAGTCCGCGGAGCAGTGGGTGTTGAGCAAGCTCTATGAAACAGTTTTTGATAACCGTCAACGCTTTGCTGTGCTGCGCCTTGACCCGGATTTCCTCGATGTTCCTTTCGGCGGTCTTGATGAAGGCACCGTTGATCTGGTGGTGGGTTGTACCGGTGCCTTCCTGGAGACTGTGAATCCGGTATTGGCAGAAGAACTGACCAAGGAGTACGTCGCTGCGCGTGAGCAGGGGGGCTCGGATTTGAATTCTGGTGAATGGCGCGACCGTACCTATGCGGCATTGCTTTCATCTCTTCCCGAGCACCTGGCAGCTGGTGATCCCTCCAATGCGGAGAGCTGCGGCAATGCGAATGATCTTCCGCAGAATGTGGTTCCGATATTCCGCAAACCTGCTTTCGTCCGTTCTGATCGTGAGATTCTGAACTGGGTGAGTGGGGCGATCACCACCGGTGAGTTGGAGGAGCTGGTGGATCTGGCCCGTGAAGAAGGAAGATCAGCTGAGGTGGTGGAGGCGTTTATCGCTTCCAAAGGGGGTTAGTAAAGCGGTGGCCCCTGATCCCCTCACACCCTGATCCCTTTGCGCCCTGTCGGGTGGTAGAGGAGGTGACGTTGGTCTCCAAAATGGCTTCTACCTGAGGTAATTGCGCCTCGCGCAGCCAGGCAAGCTTGGTGTGGCTCAAATGTAGTGGATATGATCACGGATGGAGGCTTCTTCACTCCATCCATCTCATCGTTGACCCACGGGTGTCACGCATTTCAGAAAAGCAGGTAGCAGCGGATCATGCTGGCGTTGCCAAGGTTTCTCAGGTTAATCGTCCTCGTTGTGGCCATTGGTGTGACCGTGAGCGTGACGCTCATGTTTGTCAACGATGACGATGATTCAGCTTTTGATAGCAGCCGGGATTCACAGGTCATCTCAGCCTTGGAGCTCAAGAATGAAGTGTCGCTGATCAGTGCCAGCACTCAGGGGGTTCACGAGGTGGAGAATTTCGGCACGATCTTCGGTGACCGCCGGAGGTGGGGAAGCACGAAGAGTGCCCTGATCGAGTACAGCTACAAGAGCAAACTCGGTTTCGAGGGTGAAGAAGTCAACATCAATCCGACACGTGACAACCGCTATGAGATCGTCATCCCTGAATTCAAACTCATTGGCCACGAGGATATTGCCATGAGGACCGTCGATGAGCGGACAGGTTGGCTCAGTTTCAATACTGATGATATCGATGCCGGTGCTGTGGTCACCCAGATCATGACGGAGCAGAAGATCGAAGAACTGATTGACGGCAACCGGGAACTTCTTGAACTGCAGGCGGAAAAATTCTATCGGGGGCTTCTGCTTGAGGTTGATCACGACGTAGAGCTGGACTTCAAGTTCCAGGGAGCGCGCAGCGTCTGATAGGCGGCCCGCCGGCAATTCGCGGAAATAACACGCCCTCTAATGAGGGGCTGTGTGTGACTGCAGCTTCTCATTGGAAGTCCACGACCGTGGTCTTCTCAGTCAAATGAGAAAGGGCAACATCATGTCTGCGAATAATAATTATGGCCTGGGAAGTTTCCTGTTGGATGTACTGATGGCAATTGTCACCGGAGGGTTCTGGCTCATCTGGGTGTTCATCCGGGAAATGCGTCGAAAGTGAACGCTTAACCGCTAAGCCCTCGGCGCCTCACTCATCCGGTGATCAACCGTGTGGGTGAGGCGCCGAGTGATAACTGTCAGCACGTGGGTAGGCTGCACCGGTGTGGAAATGATTATCATCGGCGTGCTGCTCTTTGTTGCAGCATGCGTGCAGGGCTCGATCGGTTTCGGACTGGGGATGTTGGCGGCGCCGATCATCGCTTTGATCCGGCCGGATCTGCTTCCCGGGCTGATTTTGTTGCTGGCCTTCGGGTTCTCCATCGCCACGTGGGTGCGTGAGCGGGGAGCGGTGGAATGGCCGGTGGTAGGGTGGTCGCTGGTGGGACGGGTGCCTGGATCCATGTTGGGTGCGTGGGCGGTGGTGGCCCTGCCACTGGTGGGGTTGAAGATTGTGTTGGCGGTGGCGGTGATTGTGGGAACTGTCAGCAGCATTATCGGATGGCGGCCCGGGCATGGGCGCCGTAATTCTGTGGCAGCTGGTGCGGTGGGTGGTTTCCTGGGAACGACCACCGCTATCGGTGGTCCACCCCTGGCGTTGATCATGCGGTCCATGCCCGTGGAGCGTGTGCGGGGAACGCTGTCGGTGTGTTTCGTGGTGGGCAGTGCGATGTCGATCGGGTTGTTGGTATCCGCGGGCGCCCTGGGATGGGAGCACATTCGTGTGGCGTTGATTTTCGCGCCGGTTGCCATTGCTGGGTTCTTGCTGTCAGGACTGGTAAATAGATATCTGGATACCAAGGCGGTGTACCGGGGGTCGGTGGCGGTGTCGTTGGTTGGTGCGGTGGCGGTGATTCTGCAGGCAGTGGGGGTTGTATAACTTACGGGTGTGCAGAGTGTGACTGATAAATCCGACGTTTTCACGGTGATCTAAATAACACCTATCCAGGCTTTATTCAGCTTTCTTTTATGCATCTTCTCTTGTAGCGTTAAATACGGGAAGTCCCAAGGAAATTAATTCCACTTGGGGCTGCACACTAGAGTAAAAACAGACTGCATTCCAAGATTGGCTTCCCAATGATGGCTCTGCTTAGTCCGGATGGCGGGCTGGGCAGGTGGATTCTTTGCGGAAGGAAGATCAAAATGAAGAAGATTACCAAGGGTGCGATTGCGGCCGGTGCTGCAGCGCTCCTCCTCGTTGGCGGCGGCGGAACCTTCATGTCGTGGAACGATGACATTGGGATGGAGGGAAATGGAATTAATGCCGGTACCCTTTCGCTCGAAGCGGCGGAAGAAGGCCAGTGGTCACTGAATGGAGGCCCTGAATTCCAGGATGTGTCAACAGTGACAATTGTTCCGGGTGACGTTCTTGAATTCACTCAATCAGTCACCATCGCCGCCACCGGCGATAACATCCAGGGCACGCTCACTCTGCAAGACGGGTCAATCACCGGTGCGGGAGGTCCAGACAGCGCAGATGCTCAACTGGCGACGGCACTCACTGAGGGGGCTGCCTATTCCGTCGCGTCTACTTCTGGCGGTCTAACGGGTACTGACGGCGTCCTCTCGTTCTCAGGTGAGGGAACGTATGAAGCCGACCTGTCTGTAGTCCTGGATTTTGCTTTCGATTCTGTTGATGGACAGGAAGCGCAGAATGGAACCGTTGATCTGTCCGGGGTGGGACTGGTGCTCCAGCAAACTGATGCGAGTCAAGTCTAGAAAAGTTGCCTTGTGGTTCTGATGTTCACCCCTGCCAGCTCTCCCTGGCGGGGGTGAACTATTTGTCCAGTCAAGGCCCGTCCCGTCGAGTAATCCTTTATGGAGCCAGCAATCGTGGAACAAAACCAGACCAAGTTGAGATCAGTTGTCAGCGCGATCTGGAACGGTCTCAGCACCGGAATCAGCATCCTGGTGGTGGCAGTGGCAGCATTGGTTATTGCTGTCCCGGCGGCAGCGGGCGGTATGCCTCTGACCGTCCTCAGTGGGTCGATGCGCCCCTCATATGAACCAGGGGATCTGGTGGTGATCAGGCCGAAAGATCCTCGGGAGATCGGGGTGGGGGAGGTGATCACCTATCAGGTGCGGTCGGGGGAGTCGGAGCTGATCACCCACCGGGTGATCGAGAAGAGCTCCGCCACGGATGGGTCCGTCTCATTCATTACACAGGGCGATGCCAATGATGTCCCTGATGCGACCCCCATCAGGGATGTCCAGATCCATGGCACCGTCTGGTACCGGATACCACTGTTGGGCTGGGTGAATGACTGGTTCACCGGGGATACACGCCGGATTGTGGTGCCCGCGGTTGCCGGAATCCTTCTTCTCTATGCGCTGTGGAACGTGGTGTCCGGGGTGCGCGAACGGGGGAGGGAGAGGGGCGTCGCAAAGCAGGGTGGCCAAGTCCAGCACACTGCAGCCTAGAATGGCGGGCGTTACAGGACCCGCTGCCTATACGCGCGACGCTGTTCGCCCTGCGCTGGCAACATGGTCTGACGGAGTTAACCGGCGCCCGAGGGACAGATTATCTCCCCGGTAGTGTGGTGGCCACGCCCGTTCTGATCCTTCAGCAAGCCAAGTGGCAGGATGAGAGCAACCCGGTGCTGACCCTGACCGCAACGCACAATAGCCCGATGTGCATGGGCACAATTACATGCCATGGCCGGTGAAGAATTCATGGTGGGATCAGAGGCCGCACTTAAACCGCTCTATGACCTGGCCCGGTGAATCAGCGGTTGATAGCAGGTGGATACCAGGCCTGGTGCCGCAGGGCGTTTCTGTCCACGCACTCACAGCTGATGTTCTAGTCCACACAACCTCCGGGGCGGCCCGTCCAGAACCCTGACACGGCAAAACCAAACCCCGCCCCTGCACCAGGAAACTTGCGGTGCGGTGGCGGGGTTTAACTCAGGTCAGCCAGTGATCAGCAGCTTAGACGGCGAAGGCGTCGTCGAGGAGCTTCTGCTGTTCGATGGTGTGGACCTTGGAGATACCGGTCGCGGTCGAGGACTGGGAGCGGCGGGAAACGCGGCGCATCGGGAGCATGCCCTCGATGAGGGTGGGCAGGTGCTCCTGGTAGAACGGCCATGCACCCTGGTTCGCCGGCTCATCCTGGACGAAGAGGATCTCTTCGGCGTTGGGGTAGCCGTCGAATGCGTCCTTGAGGCGGTTGAACGGGATCGGGTGGAGCATCTCGATGCGGACGATGGCCACGTCGTCGCGGTTGTCCTTCTCCTTGCGCTTGGCCAGTTCGTAGTAGACCTTGCCGGAGCACAGCATGATCTTCTTGACCTTGGAGGCATCTGCCACGTTAGGATCATCGATCACGGACTGGAAGCGGGTGACCTCGGTGAAGTCCTCAGGAGCAGAGGCCGCGGCCTTGTTGCGCAGCATGGACTTCGGGGTGAACACAACCAGTGGGCGCTTCATCTTGCCCAGTGCATGGCGGCGCAGCAGGTGGAAGTAGTTCGCCGGGGTGGTCGGCTGGGCGATGGTCATGGAACCCTCGGCGCACAGCTGCAGGAAGCGCTCGATGCGTCCTGAGGAGTGGTCCGGGCCCTGGCCTTCGTAGCCGTGTGGCAGCAGCAGAATCACAGAGGAGGTCTGGCCCCACTTGGCTTCACCGGAGGAGATGTACTCATCGATGATGGTCTGGGCACCGTTGGCGAAGTCGCCGAACTGTGCTTCCCAGGCCACCACGGCGTCCTCGTTGCCCACGGAGTAGCCATATTCGAAGCCCATGCCGGCGTACTCGGTCAGTGCGGAGTTGTACACCAGGAACTTGCCGTCGCCCTTGGACTGGGCCAGCTCGTTGAGGGGGTTGAATTCCTCAGCGGTGTTGGGGTCAATGGCCACGGCGTGGCGCTGAGTGAAGGTTCCACGGCGGGAATCCTCACCGGCCAGGCGGACCAGCTTGCCCTCGTTGGCCAGGGAGCCGAAGGCGAGCAGTTCGCCCCAGCCCCAGTCGATGCCACCTTCGGTGACGGATGAGGTGCGCTTCTTGGCCACCGGTGCCACACGTGGGTGGTAGGAGAAGCCCTCTGGGGTGTTGGCGAATGCCTGACCCAGCTCAACGAGCTCCTCGCGGGTGATGTTGGTGTCCAGTCCGCGGGTGAGTTCCTGGGAGGCGGTGATGCCGATCTGCTCTTCCGGCTGCTTCTTGCCGGCTTCCTTGACCTCGTTGAACACCGATTCCATCTGATCGTGGAAGTCGCGGACAACAGCTTCGGCGTCATCAGAGGTGAGATCGCCACGGCCGAGGAGGTCCTCGGTGTAGCTGGCACGGACGGAGTCGCGGCCGGTGATCAGCTCGTACATCTTCGGCTGGGTCATGGAAGGATCATCAGCTTCGTTGTGGCCGCGGAGGCGGTAGCAGACGAGGTCGATGAAGACATCCTTGCCGAAGCGACGGCGGTACTCGGTGGCCAGCTGGCCGACCCAGACCACTGCCTCAGGGTCATCGCCGTTGACGTGGAAGACCGGGCAGCCGAACGCCTTGGCGTAGTCGGTGGCGTAGTGCATGGAGCGGCTGGAATCCGGGGTGGTGGTGAAGCCGATCTGGTTGTTCACCACGATGTGGATGGTGCCGCCCACATCATAACCGCGCAGGGCTGCGAGGTTGATGGTCTCAGGAACAATGCCCAGGCCTGCGAAGGCTGCATCACCGTGGAGGAGCAGTGGGACAACGGTGTAGCCGTCCTGGCCCTTGTCCAGGATGTCCTGCTTGGCGCGGACGATGCCCTCCATGACCGGGTTGACGGCCTCGAGGTGGGATGGGTTGGCGGTAAGGGAGACCTTGATCTCGCCGTCGCCGAACATCTGCAGGTGGGTGCCTTCGGAACCGAGGTGGTACTTCACGTCACCGGAGCCACCGATCTGGCCCTGTTCCATCTGACCTTCGAACTCGTTGAAGATCGAGGCCAGTGGCTTGCCCACGATGTTGAACAGCACGTTGAGGCGACCACGGTGTGGCATGCCGATGACAACCTCGTCCAGGCCCTGGCCTGCTGCGGTGTCGATGGCGGAGTCCATCAGCGGGATCAGTGCCTCTGCACCTTCGAGGGAGAAGCGCTTCTGACCGACGTACTTGGTCTGCAGGAAGTTCTCAAAAGCCTCAGCGGCGTTGAGCTTCTGCAGGATGTACTTCTGCTCAGCGGCGGTGGGCTTCGGCATGCCGGCTTCGAGGCGGTCCTGCAGCCAGGTGCGCTCGTCGCGGTCGAGGATGTGGGTGTATTCGGAGCCGACCTTGAGGGTGTAGGCGGCGCGGAGGCGGCTGAGCACCTCGCGCAGGGTCATGGTCTCCTTGCCACCGAAACCACCGACGTGGAAGGTGCGGTCCAGATCCCAGAGGGTCAGACCGTGGGTCTCAATATCCAGGTCGCGGTGATCTGGAACAGGCATGCCCGGCTGGACCCATGGGAGTGGGTTGGTGTCGGCGATGAGGTGGCCGCGTGAGCGGTAGGCCTCGATCAGCTGCATGACGCGGGTGTTCTTGTCCACACCGGTGTTCGGCAGATCCTGTGCCCAACGCATCGGGGTGTAGGGAACCTGCATCTCATCGAAGATGTGATCCCAGAAGGCATCATCCACGAGCAGCTGGGACATGGTGCGCAGGAATTCACCGGACACGGCACCCTGGATCACGCGGTGATCGTAGGTGGAGGTGATGGTGACCAGCTTGCCCACACCGAGCTCAGCCAGGCGGTCCTCGGACGCACCCTGGAACTCTGCCGGGTAATCCATGGAACCGACACCGATGATGGTGCCCTGGCCCTTGGTCAGGCGTGGGATGGAGTGGCGGGTACCGATGCCACCCGGGTTGGTCAGGGAGACGGTCACGCCCTGGTAGTCATCCATGGTCAGCTTGCCCACGCGGGAGCGTGCCACGATGTCCTCATAGGCATCCAGGAACTCGGAGAAGGACATGTTCTCGGTTTCCTTGATGGCTGCAACCACGAGCGCGCGGGAGCCGTCCTTCTGAGGCAGGTCAATGGCCAGGCCCAGGTTGATGTGCTCCGGGACGATCAGGGATGGCTTGCCATCAATGATGTCGTAGGAGTTGTTCATATCCGGGTGGGCCATGACAGCCTTCACCATGGCGTAGCCGATGATGTGGGTGAAGGAGATCTTGCCGCCGCGGGTGCGCTTGAGTTGGTCATTGACCATGGCGCGGTTCTCAAACATGAGGCGCGCAGGCATGTCGCGGACAGAGGTCGCGGTGGGGACCTCAAGGGAAAGGTCCATGTTCTTCGCGATGGACTTGAAAATGCCCCTGAGTGGGGTGGTTCCCGGCTCAGGCTTGGCAGCTGTCTTGGACAGGGGAGACTCCTTGGCCTTCTTGACTGGCTTGGTGGCTTGCTTAGCAGGTGCCTGCTTGGCGGCTGGCGCTGGCTGGGCGGCCTTGGCGGCAGGGGCAGCCTTGGTTGCTGGCTTGTCCGAAGCGGAAGACTGCGCCGGTGCCGCCTTCTTGGCTTCAGGGGTGGCGGGGGTAGATTCCGAGCCCTGAGGGTCCCCCTGAGACTCGAAGAGATCCCTCCATTCCTTGTCCACGGACTGAGGGTCCTTCTGGAACTGCTGGAACATCTCATCTACCAGCCATGCATTCTGGCCGAAAGTACTAGCGCTGCTCACGGCAGGTACTCGCCTCTTTTCCTTGCTTCTTGAGGGTTTTGCTTAGCTTTGTTTTATCCACTGTAACGCTGGTTGTCGGCACGAAGGCCTAGCACCCCAGTAATAGCACTTTTTTTGTGACAGTCTTTCTCAAAATATCCTGTCACCGCACTAAATGCCACATTGACGCGTAGGTTCCATTCGCTCCCAGTAGTTCATCGTGGGAACCGTCCTCAATGATACGTCCCCCGTCAACAACAAGGATGCGATCGGCCCTACTCGCTGTTGCGAGACGGTGCGCCACGATCACACTGGTGCGGTTTCGGGTCACCCGGTCGGCGGCGTTGAGAATAACCGTTTCGGTAGCGGGATCCAGGGTGGAGGTGGCCTCATCAAGGAGCATGATCTCCGGTTCAATCAACTCGGCGCGGGCCAGCGCGATCAGCTGCCGCTGCCCTGACGATAGTCCACGTCCGCGTTCACCCACCGGGTGGTTGAAACCTCCGGGGATGGCGGCGATGGCGGTCAGCGCGCCGACCCTGCGGGCCGCGGCTTCAATCATGCTTGTCGACGCCCCCCTCATTCCGTACCCGATGTTATCCGCCACCGTTCCGCTGAACAGGTGGGCCTCCTGTGGCACATGGCCGATTGCCCGGCGCCAGTCCCTGATGGGGAAGTCCCGGATATCGGTGCCCCCGGCCCGGATTTCTCCTGAGGTGGGGTCATAGAGTCTGGACAGCAGCTTGACGATGGTCGATTTCCCCGCCCCGGTTGATCCCACCACCGCGATGGTGGTGCCGGGCTGAATGCTCAGGTGCACCTGTTCGAGGATCGGGGTATCGGTGTAGGCGAAGGAGACGTCGACAAGCTCAAGCTCGTGGCGTGCCGCCGTGCGGGCGCCTCCGGTGGTGCCGGTGTCGGGGACGCTGGGTGTGGTGGCCAACAGCTCGCGGATGCGGCGGAAGCCGACCGCGGCCTGCTGGTAGCTGTCGAAGATCTGACTGAGCTGTTGGATGGGGCCGAACATCAATCCCATGTACAACACGAACGCCACGAGCACACCGGGGCTGAGTTCGCCGCGGGCCACCTGCCAGGCGCCGAGCCCGAGCACGATGGCCTGCGCGATCTCCGATAGCGCTGAGAGTCCGGGGAAGTAGATGGACACCGCTGTCTGTGAGTTCACCCGCAGACGACGGTATTCCTCGGCCTCCACCTGGAAATCAGCGTTCACGCGATCTTCCATGCCGTGCATCTGTGCGGTGCGCAGACCGGCGATGGATTCCTGGAAGGTGGCGTTGACCTGACTGATCTGTTCGCGGGACTGCGTGTACAGACGGGAGGAGATGCGGCGGAAGATGATGGTGATGACGATGATCACCGGCACCACGGCGAGTGCCGCCGCGGCGAGGGTGGCGTCGGTGATGGTCAGCATTGTCACCACACCCACCAGCGTGCCCACAGATACCACCGTCTGTGCCAGCCCGGTCTGGAGGAAGGCGGAGAGGTTATCAATATCCGTGGTCATCCTCGTCATGATGCGACCCGACATGGTGCGCTCGAAATAATCCATGCTCAGCCGCAAGAGGTGCACGAAGGAGCGCAACCGCAGACCGAAGAGAAGCCGCTCACCGGTGCGCGCCGTGAGGACCGTATTCACCGTGGCCGCAGCCCAACCGGTCAACACGACGGCTGCACCGGCACCCGCGATGATCCACAGGGTGTTGGTGTCGCGGGCCTGCACACCATTGTCAATGGCGATGCGCATCAGTGTGGGAAACGCCAGATCAGCAACCACACCGACCAGGAGCAGCGCGATCACCGCGGCGATGAGGAACCGGACCTGCCTGAACAGGCGACGCAATTCGAAGGGGCGGTGTTCATTTTTCAGGCGTGCGGTATCCACCAGGGGCTGCTCGGTTGCCGGGGGAAGTGCCTCCACCTGGGCGATCAGCTCCGGGGTGGCCGCCATGGAAGCACCGCGTCCACCGCCCCGGCCACCCGGCCCCGGTTGTCCGCTGCTGGCGCTGGTGATGATGCGGTACTGCTGGGTTTGCTCTGGCTGCGGTGGCCAGAGTTCCTCATGGCTGGGTTCATCGGTGCCATCGAGGGTGAATTCCGGATCCCCGGCCTCCTTGAACTCAATGGCCATCAGGTGCGCGAACCGTGGGTTGTGGTTCATCTCCTCCAGCGGCGCATAGGCGGTGAGGCGACCTTTCTCCACCAGGCCGACGCGGTCAGCCAATTCGAGGGAGGAATGACGGTGGGCGATCATGAGGATGGTGACATCGTCCAGCTCCTCACGGATGGCGCGGAAGATGCGGTCCTCGGTGGTGGCATCGATGGCTGAGGTGGCATCATCGAGCACCAAGACCCTGGGCCGTGCCAGGAAGGCACGCGCAAGCGCGATGCGCTGGCGCTGACCACCGGACAGGGTGAGTCCGCGTTCGCCGACCACCTCCAGGTAGCCATTGGGGAGCTTCTCCACAAACTCGTGGGCCTGCGCCATCTCCGCTGCATGCCGGACCTGCTCATCGGTGACATCCAGGCCCATGGCGATGTTGTCGCGGATGGTGGTGGAGTAGAGGAAGGGCTCGTCAAACACGGCGATGAGGTTGCGGCGGATCTCCGCAGAGGTGAGTCGGTCGAAGGGGATCGGTGTGTGGTTCGCGTCGAGGAACTCTACGGAGCCGTCATCCGGCTGGTAGAAATTACCTGCCAGCTGCACGGCCATGGTCTTACCCGCACCGGGTGGTCCGACGATGACGGAGGTCTCACCCGGCCGGATGGCCAGGTCCAGGCCGTTGAGAATGCCCCGGAAATGCACCTTGTTGAACCTCAATCCCAGGGGTTGATCGGTGGGAAGTGAGATCGGATCGGCCGGATTGCTGTGCTGGGGTGTGAGATCAATGACCTCGAACACCCGCTCTACCGAGGACAGCGCCAACTGGATGCGCATGAGCATGCCGGACAGGGACCTCGCCACCGCGGAGAGGCTCGTGAGATAGGCGGAAAACGCCACGAAGGTGCCCACCGTGATCTGACCAGTCATGGCCAGATAACCACCGCCGACGATGTTGACCACCAGGGCGATCTGCGGCAGCTGCTCCACCATGGGGATGAACCGTGCGGTCAGGCGTGCGGTGCGCATGCGTTGCGAATACAGATCACGCGCATTGTCCTCCAGGCGTTCCACCTCGCGGTCCTCCTGGACAAAGGCCTTCACCACCCGGATGCCAGAGACGGTCTCCTCCACGTGGGTGGCCAGATCCGCCGCCTTCTGCTGCGCCGACCACGTGGAGGCGAACAGCGCGCGCCGGGAATACGCCACGGTGAACAGCAACAGTGGCACCAGGATCAGGGCGATGATGGTCAGCGGCGGGGAGATCAACACCATGATCACCAGGGTGACCACCAGTTTCACCATGTTGCCCACGATCATCGGCATCATCGCCAGAAGACCCTGAACCTGATTGATATCAGAGATGGACCGGGAGACCACCTGGCCGGTGCGGATCTCATCCTGCCCGGGGCCATCCAGATGCTGCAGGGATTCCAGCACTTTCAAACGGATATCGTGCTGCACCCCGATGCTGAGTTTGCCCGCGGTGTACCGACGCCCGAACTGGGTGGCATAACGCGCCAGTGCCACCAGCACAATCAACACGATCACCGCCGTGATCATGCTGGTGCCGGTGGGAGTGAAGCGTTCAAGAAGAGAAGTGGTGGGATTATCCCCGGTCTGTCCCAGGGCGATATCAATGGCACCGCCGGTGAGCAGTGGCAGGGCGAGCTCGAACAGGGTGGCCAGCACCGCTGTGAGCAGGGTGATCGTGGTCAGGATCGGTCGTTCCCACGCGACGGTGATCAACTGACGCAGACGGTCGGGGTTGGAGGTGTGATTAGGCATATGGATGTGGGCCTTTCAGTTCAATGAGAGCCTCGGTGTGGGGGAATCCTTTCGTTGGGAGTAGGGACAATATGGTGGTGCTGAAAGCTTTAAGACCAGTTGGCCGGCACCGGACCAAGCGAGGTCTGGGCATTGCCGATCGCCTTGGCCGCCAGCTTGCGGTTGGCCAGGGTGCCGATCACCGCGCCGACACCAAGCGGCAGGATCTTGCCCAGCCACACGCCGCGGAACCGCTTACCCAGCCGTTTGATGGCCATGCGCAGCAGACGGCTGTTCACATCGGCCAGACCAGAGATGCTGAAACGCGAGATGCTGGCGGCAGGGGTTTTCCGGGTTTTGGAGATATCGCCCACGGCGGCATCCACCAGGGCGGTACCCTGGGCACCCAACAGAACCACCAGGATCAGGGCACGGCGGCGTTCCGGATGGCTGATGTCCACGCCACGCAGATGCGCGGAAGCCATGGTGTAGAACGCCACGGCATCCAGGAACACCAACGATTCCGCACCTACAGCGAGCGCACCGGTCATGAAACCGATGCCGGGGAAGGCCGCGGCCAGACCGACAGAGGCGCCGGAACCCGCGGCGATACGCTTGAGGTGCGCGTCCATCAGCTTCTGGATCTGTACTGGGGTGTGATCCGGGTTCTTCTTCTTCAACCAGGCCACATAACCCGCAATGGCACTGGTCTGCATATGGACAGCCTTGTCCAGTGCGGGGATCAGCAGTTTCCCGCCCATAGATGCGCCATCTTCAATGGCCTTGGGATCGGAATTAACGGCATCGGTGAAGGTGGTGGACTTACTCATGGTGGCGGGGGCCTCCTAATTCATCAGGGCTGGGCGTATTCCTCGGCGGCGATGATCTGTTCCCCGGTGGGGCGGACACCTGTGTAGAGGTGAAACTGCTCGGCTGCCTGGAGGGCGGTGACTTCGCCGCCGTCAATGGTCTTCTTGCCCTGGGACCGCGCGATCCTGATCAGCGGGGTCTCCACGGGGAGTGCGACACAGTCGAAGATGACATCAGCGCGGTCGATTTCGTCCTGTGCAAAAGATACAACGTCTTCATCGGGTCCATTCATTCCCAATGGGGTCACATTGACTAAAAGTCGTGCAGATTCGGGGACGGTGGCGGAGTACTCCCAGCCATACCGCTGGGCGAGTGCCGCGCCCGTGGTGTGGTTGCGTGCCACGACGGTGCCGGTGAGCCCGTGATCAGCGAGTGCCGCGATGACCGCATTGGCCATCCCACCGGAACCACGCAGGGCGACAGGCAGTGACGGGTCGATGTCATGGGTTTCCAGCAATTTGACCACCGCGGTGTAATCGGTGTTATAGCCGGTCAGGTGGCCATCATCATTGACGATGGTATTGACCGACCTGATCCTCTCCGCACTGGGATCGAGCACATCAATCAGCGGAATCACGTCACCCTTGTACGGCATGGACACACCCGCGCCACGGATGTTCAGCCCGCGGATGCCGGCCACCGCCGCGGTGATATCCGCCGGCGCGATGGCCTTGTACAGGTAGTTCAGGCCGAGTTCGGCATACAGCCAGTTATGGAACCGCACACCGTGGTTGGACGGACGGGCGGCGAGGGAAATGCACAGGGTGGTATCCCTGTCGACGTGATTGACCATGGACTGGATTTTATACCCTTTGTGCTTAACGCGTGGTTGCACCTAGATTGTGCGCGCGCCGAACCCCTCCGCCAGCTTGTTCACCGTGCCCGTGAACTGCTCCCTATCCACCAGGACCCGCTTGTGTGTGCCACGGCCCTGCACCGTCTCGCCCGCGGTGACCTCCACGGACCATTCAACAGAACGCTTGCCCACGCCTGTTACCTCCACCTTTACCTCCAACAGTGCGTCCTCTGTGGCAGGTGCATCATGAGTGATGTCCACACCCACGCCCAGCGAGATCGCGCCCTCGGGCAGGCTGGCCTTCAGGTGATCCATGCAGGCCCATTCAATGAGCCCGACGAAGAATCCCGTGGCAAACACCCTCGGCATGGCGGTGAACTCCTCCGACTCCGGGAACAGATCAGGCACAGCCTTGTTGCCGGGGACGGTGTAGCTGAAGGTGTGGGTATCCCCGACCTTGATCGAGCCGTGGTCAAGGAGATTGATGATCGTATTGGTGGTCATGGGCTCAAAGTGTACGTGCGCCAGGTCACATTCGTCAGGTTTTGGTGCACTGCGGGTGCCGGGGGACTGTGGTGGAATTTCCTTCCAGGGGAGGAAATATGAACGCAACCAGCTTGGACAAGAGAACCATCTTTTACACGGGGGAGTTCACTCCGGCGCACTAGAGGAAAGCCACGGTGTTGCTGCGCACCACAACAGGGATCGTGGTGGAGCGCAGGCACTGGGAGGGGCTGTCCCGGAAGGACCGGAGCAGGGGACGTACTGCCCTGACCGCCAAGCACACCGGTTTTCCACTGGTTGGGCGGGCAGCTGCCTTGATGCATGATCTCCCGCTGGCCGGGAGGAGCATTTCCTGACCTGGCAACGGGGCATCGGGGAGTACCGTCTGAGTGATACCACCAGGGCCGCCCTGGAAGGCTACGTGCAAGAGATGAAGGGGTTCGACGGGATCAAAGCAGCCCGCCCCGCAGTAAATCTGGCCACACCCTGGTCGGAGAACCCCCGGGAATCACTGGTCAAAGTAGAGATGTTCCAGGCGGGTCTCCCGGCCCCACTCCAACAGGTGGAGATCTCCTCGGTCGGTTGAATTTCCTCTTCCAGGACATCAGTCTCGCCGTTGAATATGACGGCGCAGGTAAACACAATGGGCAGTTCGGTATCGATCCCCTGACTGCGCTCAGGAGTGAATTCACCCACCGGCAGGGGATGAACAGGCTTATCGAGCAACACCGGCGGATGTCCAAGGTCCTGCGCCCCTATCCACCCCACCTGAGGAAGGCTGCGGGGCGAGCCTGGCGGGAGGGGTAGTGACCTGAGACCGGGAGTAAAAGCTGGAGATCTCCAGGTTTTACACTTCCCCTTCTCCCTGCCCCGGATTTCCGTGATCCTCCCCACCGGTCACCGCGCTTTCGTTGCCGACCCACCTGATCCGGCCTAGCCTTGGGCTCATGGATGCTTCGACGTGGACTCCGAGGCCGACAGCGCAGCTGGCCAACAGTGCCGCCGGTTCGGTGTTGGCGGATGACCTGGTGATTCCGACATCCCTGGGATTCGTCAAAGGTGTAAAAGGCCCTGGCCTGCGAACCTGGCGTGGCATTCCTTATGGGAAGAACACCGGTGGCAAGTACCGTTTCCGCGCGCCACGGCCCATGAAGAGGTGGCAGGGTGTGCGGGACTGTTCCATGTTCGGCGATGTGGCACCGCAGCCCACCTATTCCTGGACTGACCGGGTCCGTGGGTCGGAGGATTGTCTGAACCTGGATATCGTCAGGCCGGATACCGATGAGACGCTCCCGGTGGTGGTGTATCTCCACGGTGGTTCCTTCATCATGGGCGCCTCAAGTGAGAAGGCCCTGCGCGGTTATAACCTGGTCAGGGACATGAACGTGATCTACGTGGCGATCAACTTCCGCCTCGGCGCGCTGGGGTATCTGGATATGCGCTCCGTCGGTGAGGATTGCGTGGCTAATCCCGCACTGCATGATCAGTTGCTGGCGTTGAAGTGGGTCAAGAAGAATATCGAGAATTTCGGTGGCGACGCCGACAACATCACCCTCATGGGCGAATCGGCGGGTGCCGCCGGGGTTATTTCCCTGATGTGTGTCCCCACCGCGCACAGCCTCTTCCACCGGGCGGTGGTGCAGTCAGCCCCGATGGCCACGGTGCATTCCGCCACGCAGTCCAAGTTATGGGCGCGGGAACTGGTCTACCGGATGGCATTGTCCCGGGAGACCACCCTGGATGAGCTGCGCAGGGAATCTGCCGAGGATCTGGTGCGCGCCGGGCAGTCGATGCTGTGGCGATCAGGGGAGTTGCTCTACCTCAATTCCTGTTATGGGCCGACGGTGGATGGCACTTTGTTGCCGGATCACCCGATCACCATGTTCGAGCAGGGACGTCAGGCGCGCATTCCGCTCATCATCGGCACCAACTCGGATGAAACATCTTTTTCCAAGGCGTTCTATCTGCGTAACTCGGCCCGCAGGCGGTCGGCGCTGCGGATGCTCAATGTCTTCGATCCGGAGAACACCGATCTGGTCATGGACGCCTACGGGGGAGGGGAATCGCGGTCGGAGTTCGCGCAGCTGCTGGCGGATGCCATCTTCTGGGCGCCGTCGGTGCGGCTCGCCCAGGCGCATGCCCGCTATGAGCCAACCTGGATGTACCGCTTTGATTACGCCCCGGAATCCCTGCGCCGCATCGGGTTGGGTGCCATCCATTCCTTCGAACTCAATGCTGTTTTCGGTGATCATGAATCCTCCCGGGCGATGGGTTTCACCAGGATCGGTGGGGGCATCAACCACCTTCAGGACATCACCGACCTGGTGCAACATCATTGGGGAGAGTTCATCCGCACTGCAAAGCCAGGGGAGCAGTGGCGCCCGTACCGGGGCCGCACGGATGAGGAACCGGGTCGCGGAACCTTCGTCATCGACACCACCAGCAGGATGGAGTGGGACCCACGTCAGGCGAAAAGGATGGCATGGGAGAATTACGACATGCTCGAGTGGGGCACCGGACGCCCCGATCTGGCGGCGGAACTTGATTATCTGCTCGCGCAGGAGGAATCCGATGAGCCTGTCCCGGAGATGCGCTGGATGGGTCTGATGCAGATGTTTGGAGTTCGTTGATGAGTTTTTGGAACCGGGTTGTTGCCCAGTACCCCCTGTTCGCCGATACCTTGGTGCCGGGTCCCGACGCGCGACCCATCACGCTGGACGAGCTCTCCACCACGGAGACAATCACCGCGGCGGTGGCTGCAGGGCAGGAACTGTTCACCATTGAGCAGCCCAAGCATGCAGGTCAGCTGTGGTTCTATAGTCTGTGTAACGCGATGGTCGCCCCTTCTGTTTATGCCATGGTCGAGTTTGACACTGTGCCCAGCCTGGATCTGTCCAAGGGAGAACTCCATGCGGTGGATGACTACTGGTTCGGCTTCTCCACCGACGAGTTCCTGGGTCCTGGGGATTATCACACCGCAGGCAAGGAGTATGGGGAGGCGGTGGGGCGGGTCGTCGACAAGCTCTGTGAGGTGGCCGACCTGCGGCCCGCGCCGCTGTGGGCGGTGGCCAGCGACTGCCTGGCGATCGCGGCGGTGCAAGCCGGCGATGAGGCGTTCGAGGAGGAGCTGGGGCGCGAGGTGGCAACGGCGCTTATCCGCGGCCTCTCCCACACCGCTTCCGTCCCGGCACCACGATTCACCGCGGAGGGGAAGTTGAAGCGTGCAACGTGTTGCATGATCTATCACTCGCCGAAAGCGGATATGTGCACCTCCTGCCCACACTTGCGATGAAGTGGTGGGCAAGCCGGGGGATCGGGCACTAGGCTAGTCGGCAGTGTCTGAGGGGCCCTCCCCAGCACAACCCAGATGGAAGGTCATCCGAACATGAGCTTTTTCGAGGACATCGCAGCTGCGCTCGATAGTGATGGTATTGAGTCGCGCGTGAACGGCGACACGATGTTTGTTCCGATCACCTCTGACCTGGAAATCCAGTTCGTGGAGATCGATTCCCTCCTACCGGCGGCCAACGTGTACATCGCCGCCGCCAATGTTGATGAAGATGATGAGGACTTCGAGGCCGTGTTGGTCTCTGTGGTGTTCTCCATCGAGGATGCCGTTGCCGCCGTGGCCAAGCATGTCGCCACCGATCAGGTGGTCACGGTGCTGCGTGACCTGCTCGAAGGCACCGACGAACGAATCCAGGACCTCGAATTTTATCAGGACGCCGCCAACGCCAACCTCGTTCGCGCCGAAGTAGGACAGAACTCTGAACTGCAGGTTTTGGTTGAGGTGGAGGACGGCATCCCGACCGCCACCGTCAGCTTCGTCGCCATTGGTGAATCTTTCGAGGACCTGATGGATCAGGCGATCGAGGAACTCTGGGAGTCTGACGGCGATGCCGTTCTGTCAGAGGAGGACCGCCAGAAGATGTTCGCGGATCTCACCACTGAGCTGGAGTTCGCCACCGATGAGGTCCTTGACCTGGGTACGTTCACCGATTTTGATCGCCTCTTCGACATCCTGTCGCTAGCCGATGATCATGCTGATGATTGGGAGGAGCAGCTCGTCCCCTTTGATGACGAGGAATTTGATGAGCCGGATGTTTATGACCTCTTTGTTGATGATTCCGATGATGTCGACTTCGACGATGCTGACGAAGACGAGCAGGACGATGAGGACGACGAGGACTTCGACGACACAGATGATTCCGATGATTCCGATGCGGACGAAGACGGGGACAAGGATAAATAGCTGATCCTGCACCCCACTGCGGCTGGCTCAGGCTGCGTGCGCAGGCCTCTGGAACAGGGTTGCCGGTGAGGGCAGTGGGGTGAAGCGGGAATCGATGAGCCAACAGAAGGTGGGGGTGGGTTCATCGGTGAGTTGATGGACGCAGGTGATCTGTTCGTCGGCAAGCATGGCACGTACCCAGGCCTCGGCGGTTGCGCCGGGCACACGGTGGCCGCTGGGATCGGTGATGCGGACGGTGACCAGGTAGGCGGGGCTCTGGGAAATACCGGTGTCCCGGATGATGTCACGGACGGCGTCACCGACCCGCATGCGTGACAGTGTCAGCGCCAGGGGAGGAGCACCGGGGAGTGATGTGCTCGGTGGACGCCAGGTGGCGACCGGGCGGGCAAGTGAACGCGGATGGCGCATCATCGAGGTCACGGCGGCGAGGGTGTCGGGGCAAGAGGCGCGTAGTTGATCGGCGTGGCGGGTGGGCGAGGTGAGGGCTGCGAGACGGTTGATGTGTTTGATCATGGCTGTTGAGTGTAGAACAGCTACCGGACACATGTTCGAACATGGATAGAATGCTTGTTCGAATATGGGCTTTAGGTGCAGCTCACATAGCTATTTTCTATAAAGCCCGCTAGCCTTGATTTCGAAATGGTGAATACTCAACAAAATCCTGAATCGATGCCTGCAGCGGCAAAAACAGCGAAACCGAAGATCCCCACGGAGATCTGGGTGCTGGTCGCGGCTGCCTTCATCATTGCGCTCGGCTACGGCCTGATTGCGCCGATCCTGCCCCAGTTCGTGGTGACCTTTGATGTCAGCCTGGCTGCGGCCTCTGCGGTGGTGTCCATTTTCGCCGGTGCGCGCCTGCTGTTCGCCCCGATGTCCGGGTCACTCATTGATCGGATCGGGTCGCGCAAGGTCTATCTCACCGGTCTGCTCATCGTCGCGGTCACCACCGGACTGGTGGCCTTTGCCCAGGAATATTGGCAGATCCTGGCTCTGCGCGGCATCGCGGGCATCGGCTCCACCATGTTCACGGTTTCGGCGATGGGGCTGATCGTGCGGATGGCCCCCGTGGAGATCCGCGGACGCTGTTCCTCCACCTACGCCTCGGCGTTTTTGTTCGGAAATATCATCGGCCCCGTGGTGGGTGCGGCCCTGTCCACGCTGGGTATGCGACCCCCCTTTGCCATCTACGGGGCATCAGTGGCGCTCGCTGCGCTCGTGGTGTGGGCGAAGATGCCGAAGGTGGATGATTCCCTGCGCTCACGCGATAGCTCCGCCCACCCGCCACTGCGGTTTGCTGAGGCCATCAAAGATTCCGCCTACCGCTCCGCACTCGTCGGGGCATTCGCCAACGGTTGGTCCAACTTCGGCGTGCGGGTGGCCACGTTGCCGTTGTTCGCCGCAGCGATCTTCACCAACGGTGGGGTGGCGGCAGGTTTTGCCATGGCCGCCTTCGCGGCCGGCAACGCCCTCTGCCTGCAGTTCGCAGGTGATCTCTCCGACCGGATCGGGCGTAAACCCCTGATCGTCTCAGGTCTGATTACCAATGCGCTGTTCACCGCCACCCTGGGTTTTGCCACCAATATCTGGGCCCTGTGCATCCTCTCAGCCCTGGCTGGTGCCGGCGCCGGACTGCTCAACCCCTCGCAGCAGGCGGTACTGGCGGATGTCATCGGTTCTGACCGCGCCGGTGGCAAGGTGCTGGCCAACTTCCAGATGGCTCAGGACTTCGGTGCGATCACCGGACCGATCCTGGTGGGCGCCATCGCCGGCGCGATCGGTTTCCAATACGGTTTCATGCTCTGCGGTGTCATCGGCCTGCTGGCTGCAGTCTTCTGGATGTTCGGCCGTGAGACCCTGCCCGTGGCCAAGGTGGAGACACTGGACGCCCCGACAGGCACCCCGTCAGATGGCCAGGCGGGCAGCAAATAAACCATGACCACTCCAGCCCCACCCATTCCAGAGAACCGAGCCTGGAAGGCCCTCGGCGCGCTCAGCGTCGGGCTGTTCCTAACGCTCCTTGATCAGTCGCTGGTGGCGGTCGCCCTGCCACGCATCCGCGAGGATCTGGGTGCGAGCATCAATCAGGCGGTGTGGGTATCGGCGATCTATCTGCTCACCTTCGCGGTACCGTTGTTGATCACCGGCAGGCTGGGCGATAGGTTCGGGCAGCGCAATGTGTACCTGGCGGGCATGACCCTGTTCACCCTCGCGGCGCTGGCCTGTGCTTTTGCGCCCACCATCGAGTTGCTGATCCTCGCGCGTGCAGTCCAGGGCCTGGGTGGCAGTCTGCTCAACCCGCAGCCGTTGAGCATCATCCACCGCATCTTCGCCCATCACCGCCGCGGCGCCGCCACCGGGGTGTGGAGCGCGGTGGCCTCCAGCGCAGGGTTATTCGGCCCCGTTGTGGGCGGCGTGCTGGTGGGGGTGGTCAGTTGGCGTGCGGTGTTCTTTATCTATGTTCCGCTCGGTCTGATCTCTCTGGTCATGGTCGCCCGCTATGTGCCCCGGCTGCCCACGGGTACTTCACGCATTGATTATCTCTCCGGCGCAGTCAGTCTCATCGCGGTGCTCGGCATCGTGGTGGCCCTCCAACAGGGCCCGGAACTGGGATACGGTCCACTGATCTGGGCCATGCTGGCTGTGAGCCTGGCGGCATTGGCGCTGTTCATCTGGATGCAGACCCGCTCCACCGCGCCGCTCATGCCGCTGCGGTTATTCCACACACACAACTTCTCCCGCGGTGCATTCGCAGTGTTCACGCTGGGGTTCACGGTATATTCCGTCAACCTGCCGATCATGTTGTATCTCCAGAGCGCGCAGGACCTGTCCCCGGAGACAGCCGGCCTGATGCTGGTGCCGATGGGAATTCTGTCCGTATTAATGTCCCCGGTGATCGGCAGGCTTACCGATCGCGTGGCCCCTGGGATGATCTCACGCATCGGTTTCACCGCGATGCTGTCCGCGATGGCACTGTTCGGCGGTCTCATGGTGGCCGATGTCGGCCCGCTGATGCTGCTGATCCCGGTGCTGCTCTTCGGTGTGGCCAATGCGATGTGCTGGGCACCCAATTCCACGATTGCGCTGCGTGATGTACCGCAGGACCTGGTCGGTTCGGCCTCGGGTGTGTACAACACCTCCCGCCAGGTCGGTGCGGTGGTGGGGGCGGCCACGCTCGGTGCAGCCATGCAGATCGCCGCAGGTCAGGTCAGTTTCGGCACCGCGATGGGCATCGCGATCCTCCTGACGCTGGTCCCGCTGGCCGCAGGGCTTGCGGCGGTATCCAAGTTCCGCTGAGCGTGCTTATCGACGCAACCCCCACGCCCCCTATGCCCGCTGCAGCAGCGTGCTCCGGGCCTGCTCTGCTGCCGCCACCAGCACCTTGAGTGAGGCGGTGGTTTCCTCCCACCCACGGGTCTTCAACCCGCAGTCAGGGTTCACCCACAGCCGCTTCGGATCCACCGATTCCAGGGCAGCGGTGAGGAGCCCGGCAACCTCGGCAGGCTCAGGCACACGCGGGGAGTGGATATCCCATACTCCCGGTCCCACACCGAGGTGGAAACCGGAGGACTTCAGTGCGGCCAGGACCTGCATATCGGAACGTGCGGCTTCGATGGTGGTGACATCGGCATCCAGATCAATGATCGACCGGATCAACTCATTGAATTCCGAATAACACATGTGGGTATGTATCTGCACCTCATCCGGGGCACCGGCGATAGCCAGCCGGAAGGCACCCACGGCCCATTCGGTATACGCCGCCTGATCCGCTCTGCGCAGTGGCAGCAACTCACGGATGGCGGGTTCATCCACCTGAATCACCTTCGCACCGGCCTCCACCAGGTCTGACACCTCATCGCGCAGGGCCAGTGCCACCTGGTCGGCGGTGACCGCCAGGGGCTGATCATCGCGCACAAAAGACCACGCGAGCATGGTCACCGGTCCGGTCAGCATGCCCTTGACAGGGCGGTTGGTCAGGCTCTGGGCATAGGCGAACCATTCCACGGTCATGGGTGTCGGGCGGGTGACGGTGCCGAATAGGATCGGTGGGCGCACGCAGCGGGATCCATAACTTTGCACCCAACCATTGGCGGTGGTGAGGAAACCATCGAGAAGCTCCGCGAAGTACTGCACCATGTCATTGCGTTCCGGTTCACCGTGGACCAGCACATCCAGGCCGAGCTCCTCCTGGCGGGCGATCACATCCGCGACCTCCGCGCGCATCGCATCGCCGTACTCCTGTGCGGTGATGGTGCCTGTGCGGAACTTCGCCCGGGCCGAACGGATCTGCTGCGTCTGCGGGAAGGATCCGATGGTGGTGGTAGGCAGGGGAGGCAGATCCAGAGCCTGCTCCTGTGCCGCCAGACGCGCCTCGAAAGGACCACGCTTCCGGTCAGCGTCGGTGATGCTCGCGTCACGTGAGGCGGTGAGTACCGAGTGCCGGCGGTCAGCGAGGGAGGCAGCGGCGGCGTCGAAAAGCGTCTCATCAACCTCGCCAGCCAGGGCGCGGGCGAGGGCCGCGACCTCAGCCACCTTCTCCTCACCGAACGCCAACCACTCGCGGACCTCCGGGTTGAGGGCGGTTTCCGGAGTGAGCGAATACGGCACGTGGAGCAGGGAGCAGGACGTGCTCACCGCGACCGGGCCGCGGGCCTGCAGGCGGCGCAGGGTGGCCAGTGCCGCACACAGGTCGGTGCGCCAGATATTACGACCATCCACGATGCCCGCAACCAGCAGTTCCTCACCAGTCCAGGCTTCCAGCGGGGTCACGCCATCAGAAACCAGATCCACACCGATCGCACCCAACCCGATGCCGGTCAGGGTGCGCAGTGCCTGGTCGCCGGCGCCGAAGAAGGTGTTCACAAACACCCCGCCGCGCTGGGCGAGCCGGGTATATCCCGCACGGACGCGCTGGAGCAGATCTGGTGCAAGATCGGTGACCAATGAGGGTTCGTCCAGCTGCACCCAGTCGGTGGGGAGTTTAGCCAGCAGTCGGGCATAGACCTCGAACAGGGTCTCCAGGTGATCCAGCGGATCAGAACCGTCGGTGCTGCGCGCCAAGGACAGGTAGGTCAGCGGCCCGATCAGCACCGGGCGCGCGTTGATGCCGCGGGTGAGCTGATCCTGGACATCGCCCAGCAGGGCGCTGTCATCCAGGATGAACCGGGTATCCGCGGACAACTCCGGAACCAGGTAGTGGTAGTTGGTGTCGAACCACTTGGTCATCGCACTCGCAGGGAACTCAACCGTGCCGCGGGCGGTGGCGAAATAGCGGTCGATGTGGGTAGGCAGACCATCATTGTCGTGGTCAGCAACGTCATGGAACCGCTCCGGGAACACTCCCAGCAGGGCAGTGGTGTCCAGCATTGCGTCGTAATAGGAACGACCCGACGTGGGGATCGAATCCAGACCCGCCCCCGCCAGCTGATCAGCATAGGCATTGGTCAGGGTCTTGGCGGTCTGGCTGAGGTCGCGTCCGGTGAGAGCACCTGACCAGAAACCTTCGAGAGCGAATTTCAATTCGCGGCGCGCACCGATTCGGGGGGCGCCAGCGATGGTGGAAGTGAAATGAGGAGTCACGTTGGTGAAGTCCTTGCAGTTTGAGCCGAACGTGCAGATCCCGGCTAGGACGCACGGCAATCCTCGTGGGGACGGCCCACCCGCATTGAAAGGATGGAGGGACTTTACGCAGGGTGTGTCTCAGTGAAACTCCCCGGTGGTTTCCTCGCCTCGTGCGGAGGTCGTCCTACCTAACGCTGTAGCTTGGTCCAGCTGCTTGAGCTTTTAAGCTGTGCGTTCCTCATCATCCGGGGCTCCAGGGAGAGGACAAAAGGTAAACCGATTGCCTGACCAACACAACCTTAGACAGCTTGGTCTGTCAAGAAGTGTGGGGGAATTAAATTCATGCATCGGGGGAAGCGGTAATGGTGTGATCAGACTGTGATCATGCTGGACTGGAGGAGGTTTTTCTCACCCAGGGGAATGTTCCATGAGATAATCCATGAGAAGCTACGGCACTAATCGCACAGCGCAATACAGGGTTCATGGGAGCTTAGAGGGGCTTAGAGGAGGGGAGCAGAGGTGTTGGAGATCCAACCGAAGTTTCTCAATCCACACCGCATCGCATTGGCACGCAAGCGCAGGGGACTGACCAAAACGGACCTGGCGGTGCGTCTCGGTGTGAACCCGCGGACGGTGGGGTCCTATGAGAAATCGGGAGCGCCCCTGGCACGCTCGGCGGATCTGGCAGAGTACCTGAGCTTCCCGGAGCAGTTCTTCGCCCAACGCGATCCAGTGGATATACCAACAGAAAACATCAACTTCCGTGCTGGGCGCCGAGCCACCGCGGTGCATCGGCATGCAGCTGTGGCGGCAGCCTCCAATGCGGTGGAACTGGCTGGCTGGATCGCCGGCCGGTTCGTGCTACCACCCTTGAAAGTGCTTAACCTCGGTGGTGTTGATCCCCGGACAGCTGCGGGTCTGCTCCGGGACTCCTGGGGCATTGACACCCAACCGATCCCCAACCTGGTGCATTTGGCTGAATACTTCGGCATCAAGGTCTACAGCCTGCCTGCACTGGCGGAGAAAGTGGATGCGTTCTCCGTCTGGTCGGGGAGGGTGCCGTTCATCTTCATCGCGCGTCGGAAAACCCCGGAAATGTTCCGTTTCGACATCGCCCATGAGATCGGCCACCTCGTTCTACACAGCAATGAACCACCCGCGGCAAAACAGGAACGGGAGGCGGATATCTTCGCCTCCGAACTGTTGATGCCCCGCGCGGCAATCCTGGAGCTGGTGGAGAAGAACCCCTCGGTGGAACAGCTGTTGGCCTTCAAAAACGAATTCCGGGTATCCGCGATGATGGCTGCGGTGGCCTGCCATAAGGCGGGCCGACTTTCCGAGGCAGCCTACCGGAGAATATGCCGTGAGCTGCATGAACTGGGATACAAACATGGTGAACCCGATGGACTGCCCACCCATGAAACGTCCAAGGTGTTCCCACAGGTGTTCCACCCTGAGCGTTTCCATGTGCAACAGGCCGCGGATGATCTTCACCTGCCCATCGAAGAGATCCATGGGTTGACCTTCTCCACGGCGTTGCATGTGGTGCAGCCGAAATTTGAACCCACCTATTTCCGCCCTGCCAGGAACTCCACCCAGGAATTCAGCCCGGACCTGCGGGTGATCAAATAGCGCTCCGGCAGCGCAGGTTCTGGTGTTGAATGAAGCCATGAACCTACAACCATCATCAGAAAACCGAATCGGCCTGCGCATCCGGGTGGAACTCAAAGGCACGACACCCCTGGTCTGGCGCACCATCGACATTCCCAGCGATATCTACCTTGAGCAATTCCACCTGATTCTGCAGGGAGCCATGGGATGGGAGAACATCAACTTCCATTCCTTCTCCGGCGCACCCAAATTAGAGAAGGCCCTGGTCAGTGAGATGGAAATTGCTCTGACAGGGAAGCAGGAGACTGAGGAGACGCTGCGTTCGGAGCATGATGTGAGGGTGGATCAGCTGCTCTATCACCCCGGGGATCACCTGCTTTATGCCTACGACTATGACGATGGATGGGAACACGCAGTAGTGGTGGTTGAGCAACTGCCCCAACCACCTGAGCAACCGCAGGTAGTAGATGGTGAGCAGGCTTGCCCACCGGAGAAGATCGGTGGACCGGTGCGGGCAAACCAGGTGGCGGCGTGGGTGCGCGCCGGTTATGACGACAGCATTCCCGCTGCCGAGCAGGATCTTCTGCGTGAACAAGTGGGGGACTGGTCCCCGGATGATTTTGATCTAGAAGATGCCAATGAGCACCTCATCACCATGAACCACTACTACTTTCGCCTCAATCCTGAACTCCTGAGAATTCGAGCTACCCTGCGGCCGGAGGCGGTGGGCCTCTTCTTGACCGAGTTCTACCACCCGATCTGGCGACTGCCTGACAGCGTGCCGGAACTCCTGCCCGCCCAGATCGAACCCTTCACCGCATTGCTGGAACTGATCGAGGGCGGGGTGGAACTTGCCACAAGCCAGCACGTTCCAGCAGATCTGGAAAATAACTGGGCGACACGGATGGGCCTGAGCACACGTGCGTCAGGTCAGCGTCACCCCATTGCACAGGTATACGAAGCCGCCCAGGACCTGGGACTTATCCACGTGCAGGATGACATGATCACACCGACACCCAGCGCACGTGAACTTGGTACCGATGGGAAGAAATGGGCAGAGCACCTGATTGCCACACTGCCATTAAGACAAGACGATTTTGATCGACATGCAGGCTTTGCCACCCTGGTCACCGTCGGCGATGGTGCCCCACGGGCAACGTGGTATTCCCGCATCCAGGAATACCTGATCCAGATGGGCTGGATCGCCACCCACATAGGCCCCATCAGGGCCTATAACAAAACCCTGTCCTTCTTTGAGCTGCTCATCAATGGTCCTACCGGCACCCGGTGGGATGACCAGCAACTCAGACAACACGAACGCGCACTCGCACCCATCTCCAGGGCCGTGGTGAAGGGATAACGCTTAATCGCAAGCCCGCCTCTGATTTTTCCGAAGCGGTTAGCATTGGTGGGCATGGAAGCGAACCTCATTGAGCGCGGACCGCAACTGTTCACCGACGGCCCCGTCACAGTTGCCATCGGCCGCGATACCGCCATCACCCAGTGGGAGATACCCAGCCACATGACCGCCGATCGGGTCTCGTTGGACTCCATCGCCCATGGTATCCAGCTGGTGGAGGCGGATCTTCCGGCGCAGGCCGTGGGATCAGTCTTTGTCGATGAACGCGCCGGGGCAGAGGACTTCGCTGCAGCACCTGAGATTCCCGCCCGTCGTTTCCTCATTGCCGAAGCCATGGCATCAGTATGGCGCTCCCGGATCCAGGACATTGCCGATTCCTCCGCCCCGCTTAAGTCGGATGCGGTGAAGGACCTCGGACGCCTGGATATCCCCGGTGAGCCGTACCTCAACGAACTCCTCGCGCAACGACGACGCGAACCGCGCGCCGAGGCTGGTGAAGTGGAGGTGCTGAGGGACCTCGTATACAACCTCCGCCAGTCCGTGATATTCGGGGCGGCCGGTTTCATGGCCACCGACCCTGCTGATTCAAAGGACACCACCCAGCAGGCACTGGCCCCAGATGGATGGATCCATAAGCTGTCCCTCCTGATCGCCGCGCAGGAATGCCTGGCCGGGGTGATCCTGACACAGATCCGCACCACTCCCGTCAGTCCCGCTACCGCAGAGGAACTGACCCAGACCTGCACGTTCATGCTGGAAAACCGGGCTGCCGATAGAAATTTGGCCGAACAACTCTCAGAAACGGTGCAACGCCTCCAGGACCCAGAGTGGCGGACCACCAACGTGGTGAAAAAGATCATCAGCCGCTCAACACACCGGATGCTGGACGAAGCAGTCCACATCATCGGCCCCTTCGTAAAGCTTCGCCAGGGCAGTGAAGACACTTTCCCCACACTGGAGCTGACCCCGGGCGCCTCTGCCGGGGACAACGAGGTCCTCGATGCAGAACTGGTCGACGAATTTGACCCCGAGGAACTGGCCACAATTCTTGGCGATCTCTTCGAGAAAATGCTCCCCGACGCCACCGCCTACGTGGAAAAACTTGCACGGGACTACCCCAATGACACCCTCCAACAGCGTGAGAACCGTGCCCGACGACGCTTTAACGATCTGGCCTCCGGCCGAACCGTTGATACCAACCACGGCTACCTGGCCCTGGACGAAGCGGTGGCACTGCACGCCATGACACTGGCGGTGCTCCGTGAAGTACCCGTGGACAACCCTGCCAAACGCAACCGCCAGGCAAAACAACTGGAATTGGCCATCACCGGTTTCAGCAGACTCCAGGACATCCCCGCGAACAAGGTTGTTCAACGGGGGATCTCCATGGCGCAGGAGTACCTTTACGCGGTCATCTTCAATAAAAGTGGTGTGGGGAAGCGGTTCCCCGTAGTGGCTCCGGCACTCAGGATGTTTGAGCGTCTTGCTCCAACCGTGGATGAAAAGTTCCTCGCTGAAAAGATGCTCTTCGTGGTCAACAGTGGCGCCTTGAAGATCATCGAAATGATGGTGAACAGGGCGATCCGATAGGTGAGGTTGCTCCATAAGGCGATCTGAGGGCTTCACAATGCTAGAACAGATCTGAAGTGTGATTTTCTACCTATTCTGGTGAACGGGGGCCGCCGAACCGATCACCTCACAACCCTCCTGGCAGCCAGGGTTTCACTCCCCAGACCACACATAATCCATCACACCCTGCTGACCGCCACCTCGTTGTCTAGTCACCTCCGGCCCTTGCCATCTGCTTGTGCCAGCGCCCTTGGCCGTTGAGTGTCACCTCGCCGCTCCGCACACTCTCGGCAGGAAACCCCGCGGAAACCCCCTAAACCCCGCAGAGCCGATATTGCCCCGTTCGTCCCAGTAGCCCCAACAGCCCCATTGCCCCCTCCCGTTGCGCCGCGAATCTGGCAGATCAATAGGAATCGCAGTGAATCCCTCGCGGATCAATAAAAATATCTCAGAAAACATTGTGTCGGAGGCCACATGATGGTGGAATTGCATCATGGAGTTGATACCAGGAGTTGCAATTGTGTTAGCCGGATCGCTACTGGCGGTTATAACCACGCTGCGCTTAGCGCATTGGAATCCTTTCGTCAGGTTGCCATTTCTGGTCGGCAACCCGGAGGATTATCCCTTCGGGTTGTATACAGGTCGTGCGATGGGATTCCTGTTCATCATGCTGGGCGGAGCAGTGCTGTATATGCCGATCAATTTGTGGGGCATGATGCTGATGGTTCTGGCCGCGGTTCCGGCACTGATGCTGACGCAGGATCATAATCGGCGCCTGGATGGGGATTTTGGACCTGAGGCGATCTAGAACCACCGCCTCACTCCACTCATAGGTCAACCAAAACAATTCCCCTCCTGCCATCCCGGGATATCCGTAGAATCCCCGGAAAATGCCCCAAAAGCCCAGTTTGGGCCCTTTTCTGCCCCTTTTTCATCCGCAATTCGAAACAAGATAAATAAGTAAAACTTGCAATAAGAATCTATTTTGATAAGATGGAATCTGGACTTAAGCGAAAATAACCTTCGCCCTGGCGGCCCCCACTGACGAGTGTGGCCTATGGGCGAGGTTAATTTTTTGACTTGTAAGCGTGGGCATTCGTATGCATACGCAGTAATTGACGGTCCCGACAAAGAGTGTGCGGTTTAAGCGTGGCTGTGGTGGCGCGTGCCAATGGTAAGTACCAATGGTGCGTGAAGAAATGATGCCCCCAGCCCCCTGCATGCGGTGCAAATGAGGCCGCCTTGTGAAAGGGGTGGTCGGGAAGGCAAGTGTGAGTAAGAAGCGCGTAGCAATTATCGGAGCTGGCCCGAGTGGAATGGCCCAGCTGAGGGCTTTTGAGTCAGCGGAGAAGAAGGGCCAGGAGATCCCTGAGCTGGTGTGCTTTGAAAAGCAGGACCAGTGGGGCGGACAGTGGAATTACACCTGGCGTACCGCAACTGACCATTACGGTGAGCCGGTCCACTCCAGTATGTACCGTAACCTGTGGTCGAATGGTCCGAAGGAGATTCTGGAGTTCGCGGAATACAGCTTCGATGAGCACTTCGGTAAGCCTATTTCCTCCTACCCACCACGTGAGGTGCTGTGGGATTATATCAACGGCCGCGCAGAGCAGTCGGATGTGAAGAAGTACGTCAAGTTCGCCCATGCCGTGCGTTGGGTTGACTTTGATGAGGACACCAAGTTGTTCACCATGCACGTGGAAAACCTGCGCACCGGTGAAACCATCAGCGAAACCTATGACAATGTCATTGTCGCTGCCGGTCACTTCAACTTCCCGAATATCCCACACTTTGACGGTATTGAGACTTTCCCTGGTCAGATCATGCACGCCCATGAGTTCCGTGGCGCTGAGACCCTGGCGGATAAGGATATTCTGCTGATCGGTGCGTCCTATTCTGCGGAGGATATCGGTTCCCAGGCCTATAAGATGGGCGCACGTTCCATCACCTATAGCTACCGCACGAAGCCGATGGGTCACGGTTGGCCGGAGGAGATGGAGGAGCTGCCACTGGTTCGCCGTTTCGATGGCTCCACCGCGCATTTCAAGAATGGTCAGAAGCGTGACTTCGATGCCGTGATCCTGTGCACCGGTTATAAGCACCACTACCCATTCCTGCCATCAGACCTGACGCTGCAGTCTGCGAACAATATCTACCCGGACACCCTGTACCGCGGTGTTGTCTCTGAGAAGAACAACCAGCTGTTCTGGCTGGGTGCCCAGGATCAGTGGCTGACCTTCAACATGTTCGATGCCCAGGCCTGGTACGCCCGCGATGTCATCCTTGGCCGCATTGAGCTGCCTACCGCCGAGGGGCAGCGCGCGCACATGGATGAGTGGCTGAAGCGTTTCAAGTCGCTTGAGGATGAAAACGGCCAGATCGATTTCCAGTGCGACTACGTCAAGGATCTCATCGAGCAGACGGATTACCCCATGTTCGATCTGGACGAGGTGGCCAACATCCAGCGCGCCTGGATGCAGTCCAAGAAGGAAGACATCATGAATTTCCGTGATGTCACTTACACCTCCGTGATCACCGGCACCAAGGCCGCTGAGCACCACACCCCGTGGATGCTGGAGCTCGATGACAGCCTTGAGCGTTACCTTGGCGAGCCGGATGAAGATGAGGCACGTGAGGTTTTCCGCGGCCAGATCCGCGACGAGTCCCGCGAAAGCCAGCGCCGCTAACCACCGGCGCAACGATTGGCTTGACGACGCCCACCCCACACCTTCCTTAAAGGGGGTGTGGGGTGGGTCTAATTTCGTCTGTTGAAACCACCATCGCGGTGCATGGGGGTTAAATGGACTCATGGTATCGCCCTCTGACAACAGCGACAACAGCGACAACAGCGATTTCAATTTCTTCAACCCGCCGAAACTACTGCCACCCACGATCCATCCTGTTCCGGATACCCCGGTGGGGTTGCAGCTCAAAGTGGTGCTGAACCAAACTGAGCCGGAGATCTGGCGCAGCATCGAAGTTCCCGGTGACCTGACCCTGGATGTTTTCCACCTGGTGCTGCAGGGTGCAATGGGGTGGCAGAATTATCATCTCCATGAATTTTCCGAGGACCGCGAACACTACCCCTTCATCACGGAATACATGTTGGAAGAAGACGGCTTTGGTTATCCAGAGGATCATTTCCGGGTTGACCAGGTGCTGAGAGAAGTGGGGGACAAGCTCAGTTACCACTATGACTTCGGTGATGGCTGGGAGCACACCATCACCGTGGAGAAGATCCTGGACACCTCACCTGATCAGCCGCGGTGTCTTGACGGCGCCCGGGCCTGCCCACCGGAGGATATGGGTGGGTTATGGACTCTTGAGGTGGTGGTTCCCTGGGTGGAATCAGGCTTCAAGAAGAAACTTGCACCAACCCATATCGATGCTGATCATTATCGGGATTGGCTCGGCACCTGGGACCCGGCAATTTTCGATGCCCAGGCAGCCACCCGGGAGCTGCAGACCCTGGTGAAAAAGAGCCCTCACCGCCTGGCCCCGGGCCTGCGCCAGGTGATGTCCCAGATTCCCTTCATGAAGGGGGAACAGCTCTATACTCTCTTGGACCTGGACATCTGGTACGAGCCGGCGGCTTCTGGTGTCGCACTCACTCCCAAGATGGTGGAGCCCTACACTCAACTTTTCGACCTGATCGGGGATGGAATGAAACTCACCCCCGCCAAGTATCTGCCCACCTCAGTGGTGCGTGACTATGCCGATCGAACGGGACTCAGTGCCTGGTGGCCGAGGAGGATCACCTCGGAATCGGTGACGCCGTTATATGGGGTCCGGGAGATGTCCCGTTCTCTGGGATTGCTGCGCGTTGCCAACGGCGTGATTGCACCCACGAAAAAGGCCAGGTCGCTGGGCGATGACCCACGTTCCTGGGAGAAGCATCTCCGCACGAAGCTGCCCCTGGGGAAAACGAATTATGATAGGCATGCTGGCTGGGCGGCACTCGTTGTTATCGGCAGTGGTGCACCCTATGAACAGTGGCCTGATCTGATTGCTGAGGTGCTCGCTGATATGGGGTGGGCGAAGAAGGATCAGTGGGGCAACAGTTACAGTCCCGGTTTTGCCAGTCCCACCTATGATGTGATTGATTTCCTGGCGGAGGGGATCGGTAGTGATATCTGGGAAAGAAAAGCACCTGAGGACCATGTGATTGCAGTGGCTGCCCTGGCGCGCAGTATGGTGATCATCGCATAACCGCGGCGGGGCGCGCACAGATCCCCCGCACAGATCCCCATCGTGGGCCTGGGTATATTGTCTCTTCATGGTTGCAGACAAGTCCTCGACGGACCCCACCAGGCGTTATGGCACCCCGATGCGCTGGGTGATGTTCTTTGCAGGTGTCTGGATCATGACGCTCGGCATCGCTCTCACTGTTCATGCTGATCTTGGCACCACACCCATTTCCACGGTGCCGGCGGCCATCGCAGCTGCCTCACCTTTATCCTTCGGTGTCATCACCATCTTGATGAGCTTCGTCTTCGTCCTCGCCCAGAAACTCATCCTGCGTAGACGCTTTACCACCTTCCAATACTGGCAGTTCCTGGTGGCCTTCGTTTTCGGCGGATTATGTGATGTCTCCCTGTACCTGACTGATTTCATCCACCCCGGTCATTATCTGTGGCAGTGGGTCACCATGCTCATCGGCGTCCTCCTGGTCTCCTTCGGGGTGTTTCTCCAGATCCTCCCGCGCATCCTGTATTCGCCGGGGGAGGGCATCGTCGCCGCGATCACGTTGGCGTCGGGTTGGCGTTTTGGCACTGTGAAGCAGTTCTTTGACTGGTCGCTCACCCTCATCGCGGTCGCCATCGGTCTTATCTTCGTTGGTGAACTCAGCGGTGTGCGCGAAGGGACGGTTTTTGCGGCTTTTGCCGTCGGCGGCATGGTCAAGGTCTACCAGCGTCTCTATGACACTTATCTGCGTCGCAATCTCCATCCATAAAACCATGTCTGTGTTCTCTTCTCCCGGGGGAAATTCGACTCACTTCGGCTGTGCTTTTGCTTAGATCAACCCGGCAATTGTCCGTCTTTAAAGTAAACCCAGCCTTAACTGAACATTGTTTTCAAGTTCATTTAACGGACACCTGTGCGGCATAACTTATGGGTATCCGTAGTCGAGAGGTCATTGACCATCTCCCAAGCTACGGTCAGCTATTTTCGCACCCGGCGCTGACCTGCCTCAATGTATGACCAGCGTCTGATTTGGTGCGCCCAGATTATTCGATGATCCCATTCGATAAGGATTTAAAAGTGGCACTTTCCCGCCTTGCACTGCGTACCGTTGCATCCGTCTCCGCGTCTGCTGTTGTCCTCGCCGGCATCATGACACCTACCGTTTCTGCCCAGAGCAGCTTCGGTTCCAGTGACCTGTTCAGCTTCGGATCCAGCGCTCCTGAAGCCCCAACCGAGCCGAAGAACATCATCTACATGGTCGGTGACGGCATGGGCTTCAACCATGTTGCTGCCACCAACCTCTATGAGACCGGCCAGACCAAGTACCGGGTCGAGGGCGAGGCTAACGTTGAAACCCTCGAAGAGCTCGCCGGTGAATCCGTGCAGACCTACGAAGACTTCAACCGTTTGTCCATGACCACCTTCCAGCACGGCGGTTCCTATGATCCGATCCAGGCATGGAATGACCACAATTACGTCAACACCGGTTCCATCACCGACTCCGCCGCAGCCGGTACCGCCATGGCAACCGGCGCAAAGACTGCTAATGGAACCATCGGCCTGGACCACGAGGGCAACCACGTCGAGAACACCTCCGAGCGTGCCATCGCTGTGGATAAGGCTGCCGGTGTTGTGTCCTCCGTGCCGTTCAACCACGCCACCCCGGCTGCCTGGGCTGCCCACAACGCCAACCGCAATGACTACCACGGCATGGCCAACGAGATGCTGAACTCCGACCTGGACGTCATCATGGGTGCCGGCCACCCGCTTTACGACGACTCCAACAACCTCCGCGCGGAGCCACGCTACCAGTACCTCTCCGAAGAGGATTTCACAGCAGTCTCCACCGGTGAGACCGACTTCACCTACGTCGAGGACAACGCTGATTTCGAGGCTCTGGCCAACGGCGATGTTGAGGACACCCAGTACTTCGGCCTGGCCAAGGTTGCCTCCACCCTGCAGCAGGGACGCGAAGGTTTCTCCGAGGCGCCTTACTCCGTTCCAAGCAACGATGTGGTTGATCTCGCCACCATGTCCGAAGGCGCACTCAACATCCTCGGCCAGGACGAGGACGGCTTCCACCTCATGATCGAAGGCGGCGCCATCGACTGGACCGGCCACGCCAACGACATCTCCCGCAACATCGAAGAGCAGCAGGACTTCAACAAGGCCGTCGACGCCGTCGTCGATTGGGTCGAACAGAACTCCTCCTGGGATGAAACCCTGCTGATTGTCACCGCTGACCACGAAACCGGTTACCTCTCCGGCCAGGACGAACTGCCCAACTGGAAGGCCCTGACCGGCGAAGCTGGCCAGGTCCCTGACCACGGCTGGTACTCCGGCAACCACACCAACCAGGTGGTTCCGTTCTTCTTCAAGGGCGCAGGCTCCGAGGACATCAAGGCTTCCGTCACCGGCACCGACCCAATTCGTGGCGAGTTCATCGACAACGTCACCGTTGCCAACCTCACCTTCAACGAGTGGTGGACCCGCGGCTAAACCCGCCCCACACCTTTAAGCGGAGCAGCGTTGGCTGCTCCGCTTTCGGTATCTTGTAGCGCTTATCGACGGCCAGATGATAGCCCTGAAAAACTCTGCTAGACCACTGCTCGTCCCTCCGCGTAGACCTTATTAGGCATCGGCCGTTTCAGGTTCCATTCGAATTGGATTGGCTTTTCACTTTGATGGCGGACATAGTCGAGTTCCCCAAGCAAGGTATAAGCACCGGCAAGTCCAACATCGTTCTCTTTGGTATTGCGTACCGCCATGATAATCGTGCCACCCAGTTCCTTATGGTGGATGTAGCGTCTTGCTGCTTTAGATTTCAGAGATGCGGAGGATTGCGATTCCCAATGGAACTTTGATGGGGAAATAGCGTAGTCGTGGTAGCTAGTTGTTGGAGAAAAGGTTTTCTCATTCTTAACGAGCGTGACAAAGAAGATATCTAAGTTCAATTCTTCGAGATATTTCACGCCTTCTCGCGGTAGTTTCACAACTTCTTCCAACGGCTTGTCCTGAAGAGCCGCCATAATCTCCGCGAGCGAGTAGTCAGCGTGAGTGTATAGAGCGCCAAAACCTATAGCCTTAGGCATCTGTGCTGGAAGACGACGGCTTTCGGACAATGTCACCGCTAGAATCTCTCCCAGCTCTTTCCTTAATGAGGGAAAGGTCCTCAATTCAGCGAGCCCATCGTCGATCGTGTCGGGAGTTGGGCGTGCTGTTTGATTTGCCCACATGACGGTGATGATCATCCGAGCGTAGGTTCGCATCGTGTTATCCATGTCCGCTTCGAAGGGGCCGTTTTCGTCGAGAAGGTTTTTGTACGCACGGGCGCGGTGGTCGTCGTTGACGTGGAGCAAGCCACGGAGACGATTGAGAAAGTACAGCTCATCGGCGCTTGGGTCGTGACGTCTAACGAGTCCAGTGTCGATCAGTAGAGTTGTCCACCCAACTTTGTCACGCCGGTAGATTTCTGGAAGAGGGATTCCGGTGTTGTCGATGAACTCGACGAGATTTGTGGTGGCTTCATCGGTCATGCGATTGTGAATTGTCTTCAGGGAGTTCCTGGTTGCGCGTTTGACGTTGGCGAGTACCTGGTCCTGGGACACTTCATCGAGGATGATGTTCGTTCCAGGAGGGAGATTCGGGAACCCATGATCGATGTGATTGACCAAGGATTGGCCACGTCTGCCGGTCAATGCAAAGTAACGGGCTTCGAAGTCGTAGTTTTCATGCTGCTGGCCAATGAAGTCCATCACCGTGCATACATCTTTGCCAGGGAACAAGCGTAAGCCTCGTCCGAGTTGTTGCAAGAACACAGTGGGGCTTTGAGTCGGGCGAAGCAAGAGCAACGTATTGACTGAAGGAATGTCTACACCTTCGTTGAAAATATCGACCGCGAACAGGATTTTGACTTCGCCGGCCTTGAGTTTGAGGATTGCATCGGCGCGCTGCTGTGGGGACATGTGATGGTCAATGGCAATGGCTGGAAGACCGTAGGCGTTGAATTGGTTTGCCATGTAATGCGCGTGAGCGATGTTGACACAAAACCCTAAAGCTTTCATGGTGTTGAGATCGAAGATTCGTTTGTTGAGTTCTCTCAGAATCAGCTCGATACGTTTCTGGCCAGCTTTAATGTAGAAATCGCCTAATGCGGTGATGTCATAGTCTCGTGAATTTCTGCTCCACTCCACGTTGGTGAGGTCAGTTTCATCATTGATACCGAAATAGTGCATAGGGGCGAGAAGCTGGAGTTTGAGCGCATCCCACAACCGAAGCTCATAAGCAATACGGTAATCGAAGAATTTCTGAATATTTTCGCCATCGCCACGTTCTGGGGTTGCAGTGAGCCCGAGCAATTCCGCGGGCTTGAAATGATCCATTATTCGTCGATAGGAAGGTGCTTCAGCATGGTGAAATTCATCGATGGTGATGATCTCAAAGTGATCTGAAGCAATCTGATTCAGACGATCCGCGTTGAGCGATTGGACCATCGCAAAGACGTGATTCCAGTTTCTAGGCGTAGACCCGGTGGCGAGTAATTCACCGAAAGAGGGTTCTTTAAGAACTTCCCGGTAAGTCTTGCGGGCTTGTTCAAGAATCTCCCGGCGATGGGCAACGAAAAGTAACCGCGGTTGACTTCCCGCTGTCTCACATAAATTACGATAATCGAGAGCAGCAACAACAGTCTTTCCGGTACCGGTCGCTGCAACAACAAGATTTTTATGGCGATTGTGCTCTTCACGTTCTGATTGAAGCGCTTCGAGCATATCTGCCTGATAGGGGTAGGGGCGGACATCTAGACCAGAAAGTTCTATCAGGTTCGATGATGAACCGAATGCTCGACCAAGAGCGTCTGTTAGCAGCTCTTGGTCCTCCGCAGGGTCATAGGTTTCGAAATGGGAATCGTTCCAGTAGGTATCGAATGTTGCTATGAACTTGTCCACAATTGTGGGCGTGGTGGCGACTGAGGTACGAACGTTCCATTCGATGCCGTCGACAAGCGCGGAGTTCGACAAATTTGAGCTACCGATATATGCCGTATCGAATCCAGAATTGCGTCGAAGTAACCAAGCTTTTGCATGGAGACGAGTTGTTTTAGGATCGTAGTTTATTTTAACTTTCGCGCCATAGACGTTGACTAGACGATCCACCGCAGCGGCTTCCGTGGCGCCGCAGTAGGTAGTGGTGATGACACGCAGCGGAACACCACGGTTCTTGAGTTCCATGAGCTCATCATGAATAACCCGGATGCCACTGGACTTGATGAAAGCGCAGATAAGATCCACGGAGTCCGCAGTTCGAAACTCACGACGGAGCTCAGCGGACATATTTTGATCTTTGGCGGCATTGGTCAACAGTGCTGCACCCGATAGCGGAATCTCGGGTAGAGGTGGAGGATCAGCCAATGCAGTGGGGTGAACAGAGTACAACAAGGATTCGTCTTCTATGACGTCCTCGTGATCTAGCAAAGCGATGACCTGGTTAATTAACGCTATTCGATCGCTGGAATTTTTGGTTCTCCGAAGTGCAGAATCGAGCCGCCTACTCACTAACTGGGTGAGCGACTGGATATAACGATCTTTGGTGGCTTCGTCATCGCCAGGCGCGGTGGAAAAGACAGTGGTGGGGGATTCGTCCCGCGTGGCTTGGATTCGCTCCTGGATTCGTGCAGTGACGGGAGTTTCGTAAGCGCCAAATGGAAGGATTGAATCATTCTTTTTAAAGGAGGTCATCGCTAAAGGAACCGCTCCTGAATGAGCTCCACAGTCGGAATATCAGCAGGGGCCCAGTGGAGGTCTGTGAGCGCTTCAGGTTCGACCCAGCGGATCTCGCTATGTTCAGTAAGTTGCGGTTCACCCTTGTTCAATTCGCACCAGAAGGTTGAGAGCTCAACGATGCCGAAAGAGTACTCATAGGCAGTAGTTGTTATGTGTTGGCCGATCGTCGCTTCGCACAGCAGTTCTTCTGCAAGCTCCCGCGCGAGAGATTCTTCCGGCGACTCATTAGGCTCAATTTTACCGCCGGGAAATTCCCAGTAACCGGGTAGCGCCTTATCGGGTCCTCGCTGGGCTGCAAGGATTAATCCGTCTCTTAAGAGCACCGCGCCGGTTACTGGAATTCTCTTTGTCATAATTTCTGATTGTCTCATGTGCACTGATTAATGTGCTGAGCCACTCGCCGTGGCAGGCACGATGACCATAATCGCCGAGGGGATTTACTTAATAGCCCGCTCCATCACCCACGCCAGCACCTCTCCTGTGCCTTGAACAGTTAATTCATCACTGTCAGTGACTCGGAGAACATCGCCCTCGTTGAGATCATGACCGTGGGCGCTAAACGTGCCGGCTATGACATATAAATGGATGTAGGCGCCGCCAAGAAGAGTGGCCACGCCACCATCGTCTAGATGTGCCACCCACATTGATGCTCCAGAGGTGCCGAGGGGAAGCGGAGAGTCGGGGCCAGCAACCTGGATGAAGGCGCCTGATCCGGCTAGTGTGTCCGTGAAGTCATATGCCTTGTGAGATGGGGGAGTGCCGGCGCGATCGGCGGGGAGCCAGCTCTGCACAATGCGTGCGTTCTGTCGGCTCGTATAACCGTTGTCATTGACCTCCGAATGGCGAACACCTGAACCAGCACTGATGTGCTGTGCCATGCCGTTGACCAGGACAGTGGGGCTATCTGAACCGGAGTCACGGTGGCGGATCGATCCATCGACGATCCAGGACACAATCTCCACGTCCTTGTGGAAGTGCATGTCAAAACCCTCACCGGGGGACACGATGTCATCGTTGTGCACCATTAGAAGGCCGAAAGCACTGGCCTTCAGGTCGAAGCTTCCAGTCGCAGGAAAGGACTGTCGAGAAAGCACCGCGGAGTCTCTCCAGTGGTCGCGGGAAGCGGAGCGCACAACAGCGAAGGTGGTCATGGTTTTATCCTAACGGCGGCAGCGTCCTTTGGTGATTTGTAGGTAAAACCTGCTCTCAGCAATGGGGAGGACTTAAATGCTCTATATACTCAGCCTGATAGTGCATCGGTAGAAGGGAACCGTTGGTGCCCTGGAAGGTTCATTCGAGGCTTCTGATATTTTTTGAGTATGTCGCTTAGATCTCTTGTCATTTTCGGTTCATTGAGCCTTCTCACGATTTTTGTTGGGATGTTCTGGTGGTTGGTTTTTTCCAACTCTGATGCCGAGCCTGCAGCAGCAAACGGAGCAAATGAAAGTCATACGACTCCGAAGAATGTACTGGCAGATCGAGTTGCTGCAGAGTCGGCAACCGTAGAGATTTTGGACTACGGATTTGGTGAGAACCATTATGAAGTGCAGGCAGTTGTCATCGTGAGGGGTGAAGTTGACGGACAGACCGCAGAGCTTGTGACTGCTTCCGTGAATTTCCTCGATGGGGAAGGGGAAATCCTGGCAACCGAAGCGCTATCACAGTATCTGAAGTGGAATGGGCAGCAGCTTGTAATCCCTGTCTCGGCTTATGGCCTTGAACCTGGAACGGTCAAAAGTATTGATCCGACCGTGGTGGTGACAAATAACAAACTGCCGGGTCTGAATGTGGAGAAGATTAATCCGATCAAATCCACGGAGACCTCGGTTGGATTTGGTGGCGACTACAACGCAACCTTTGCAATGACTAACGAAACCGAAATTGACTGGATGGACATAACCGTCGGAATCGCTTGTTATGGAGGAGAGGGCGAGATAATCGGAGGGGGAAGTGCTTATCCAGGTCCGCTTTTGATGGGGAAGAGCCTTCGCCTTGAAGCTAGTGTGACAACATCTAACGAACCTGAATTCTGTGAAGCTTTCCCCCATCCCAGCTTGTTACGTCAGTGAAGACTTCTAGTTCACCCGTCCTAAGTGGTGGCGCAGAGGGTGGGTAAACTCATCCCCATGCCTTTATCCTCACCCCAGTACTTCCCGGATGTCGCACTGATCATTGAGGGAGGCGGCACCCGGAACGCATATACGGCAGCGATGGTGGATCAGCTGATTGCGCACGATATCCATTTCGGATGGGTTGGGGGAGTATCGGCTGGATCTTCGCACACGGTGAACTTCCTGTCGGGGGATCGCTTCCGCACCAAGGCCAGTTTCGTGGATTTCGCAGCTGATCGCAGGCATGCCGGCATCCGCCCGTTTCTGCGGGGTAAGGGCTATTTCCATGCCGAGCATATGTATGAGATCGCGCCGGGTGCGGATCAGGAGTTTCCTTTCGACTTCGATACTTTCAGTTCTGATCCCACGCCGTTCCAGATTTCTGCGGTGCGGGCGGATACGGGTGAGACGGTGTACTGGGGGAGGGAATCGGCCACTGATTTGTCGCAGTTGATGAAGCGGGTGCGGGCATCGTCGACCATGCCTGGTTTCATGCCGATTCCCATGATTGATGGCGCACCCTATGTGGATGGTGCCATTGGGGAGACGGGTGGGCTGATGCTGCAGCCGGCCGTCGATGCCGGTTTCACCCGTTTCCTGGTTTTAGCCTCCCGGCCACGGGAGTACCTGCGGGCGGAATTCACGCGACCCAAGCTGGTCGCTGCAGCGCTGAGGCGTTATCCCGCCGTGGCGCGCGGGGTTCTGGCCAGGCCAGCCTTGTACAACGAGACCAAACAACGCTTGCTTGATCTGGAGAAAACCGGTCAGGCTTATCTGTTCTTCTCTGAGGATATGAAGATCAACAATACCGAGACCAACCTGGCCAAACTGCGCGCTACCTTCGAGGCCGGCATGCAACAGACCCAACGGGATTGGCCTGCCGTGATGGAGTTCCTGAGGGGCTAACCCACAGCCTTCAGGTGCGTTTCGGCGATCTCATGGATGAGTCTGGCGGCTACCCGTGCGGTGCGGTTATTTAGGTCGAGACGGGGGTTGACCTCGACGACGTCGACAAGCGTTAAACGTCCGGTAGCAGCCAGCGCTGCGCAGATGGCGCGGACGTTGGCCAGGGATACGCCGACGGAGGCGGGGGAGCCGGTGCCGGGCGCGAGTGCTTCGGAGAGCACGTCGATGTCCACGGTGAGGTGGATGTGTTCGACGTCGCCGACCAGCTGGAGCGCATGATTGGCGGCCTGTTCCGGGGTGAGGGCGTTCAGCTCATCGTCGGTGGTCACGGTGACGCCGAAGTCGCGCGCCGCGTTGAAGAGGAAATGGGTGTTGTTGGGCTTGGACACACCGAGTACAGAGTAGGTGAATTCTTCGCCGACCAGCTCTGCCACCTGGCGGAATGGAGTGCCGTTGGTGGGTTGATCGGCGTCGCGGAGATCCAGGTGGGCGTCCAGGTTGATGATCGCGGGTGATGCCCCGAGCGCGCGGTAGGCGCCGCGGTGGGAACCGAAACCGGCCTCGTGCCCGCCGCCGAGCACGATTGGCAGGTGGCCTGCGCGGGTGAGGGCCTCCACGGCATCGCTGAGTGCGTCATGCCCGCGCTCCAGGTCATTCACCTCGATGGTGCCGGCATCATAACGCGGGTGTTCATCATGCACCGCGAACCAGCCCAACACCCCACGGATCGCGTCGGGGCCCAGGGCGGTGCCCTCGGGACCGTGGTTGCGGCGGTTGCCCTCATCGGAGGCGAAACCGAGCGTTGCGACGCCCCGACTCGCACCTTCCGGTGCGGTCAGGGGCCGCACGGTGGTGTACCAGAGGGCGTGCTCGGGGTTGTCGCCATCAACGCGGCCGGCCCAGGAATCAGAAGGTTCTGTGTTCATGCCAGCCCACGGTAGGTAAAAGCAAGGAGGGTGACAGGCTGGCGGGTTTTCGGTAGAAACGAAAAGAAGGCCTGTCGGAATATGTGACAGGCCTTCTTCTCCTTAGATTCTGCGGGGATCCAGTTCCTCGTAATTCAACGGTGCGATCGCCTTGGGGCGGCCGGTGGCGAAGTAGAGGATGGTCATCACCACCAGGAACCCGACGCCGACGCCGAGGGCCAGGTGGTAGTTGTCGTACCAGATCATGATGCCGAAGGTGAAGGTGATGAAGGCGATGGCGAAGTACTGGCCGAAGGGATAGAACGGCACCGGGAACTTCAGGCCGGCAACGTCCTCCGGGGACATGTGACGGCGGGAGGCCACCTGTGCAAGCAGGATCATCAGCCAGACATAGACGGTGGCGAAGGTGGCCAGCGATGCGACGATGACAAAGACCTCCTCCGGCAGGACGACATTGAGCACCACGCCGAGGATTAACACGATGATCATGATCACCGTGGTCATCACAGGCACACCGCTCTTGGATACCTTGGTCATGACCTTCGGGGCCAGGTTCTCCTTGGCCAGACCGGTGAGGACGCGGCCAGCGCCGAAGAGATCGGCGTTGATGGCGGACAGGGCAGCGGTGATCACCACGAGGTTGAGCAGACCGGCGGCCCAGTTCACACCCAGGGTGGAGAAGATCTGCACGAAGGGGGACTCTTCGCCGGTGATGGACTGCCATGGGTTGAGCGCCAGAATGACCAGGATGGCACCCACATAGAACAGCAGGATGCGCAGTGGCACGGTATTAACTGCCTTGGGAATGGACTTCTCCGGATCCTCAGCCTCTGCTCCTGCGACACCGATGATCTCCGTGCCGCCGAAGGCGAAGAGAACCAGGATGAAGGCGGCGATCATGCCCTCCACACCGTTGGGGAAGAAGCCGCCGTGTTCCCACAGGTTGGAGATGCCCGAGACATCTGCGGAATTGCCCAGGCCGAAGGCCAGGATGGCGGCGCCACCGAGGATCATCGCGATCACGGCCGTGACCTTGATCAGCGTGAACACGAACTCCAATTCACCGAACCAGCGCACCGATGCCAGGTTGGCGCCACCCACGATGAGCAGGGTGGCCGCCACCCAGACCCACTGGTCAGTCTCCGGGAACCAGAACTTCATGTAGATGCCGATGGCGGTGAGGTCCGCCAGACACACGATGAGCATCTCGAAGGCGAACATCCACCCGGTGATATAACCGGCCCAGCCACCCAGATGGGCGCGGGTGTATACGGCGAAGGAACCGCGGACGGGGTGGCGCACGGACATCTCACCGAGGGCACGGAGCATGAAGTACACCACGGCGCCGCCGAGCAGGTACACCAGCAGTACCGACGGGCCGGCTGCCTGGATCGCACCTGCGGAACCATAGAACAAGCCTGTGCCAATGGCAGAACCGAGCGCGATGAAGTGGATGTGGCGGGCACGCAGACCCTTGAATTTTCTGGTCTGCACCGTCTCTGTGGAGACGGTAGGGGAGGCATTCATGGAAATGCGATCTCCATTTCGACGACATTCCCACTGCGCCGGAAAAGGATCACCTGAAGGGTTGCCTGAGAGGTTTCCTGTTTAAAGGGCGCGAGCGGTACGGGATTTGAACGGAGATCACCTTACTCCCCACTGGTGGAAATCCCATGGTCGGACTAATTCAGGGGAGTGGCACGGGCGTGGGTACGGAATGTCCCAAAGTTGTCCCACGGTGAGAGAGGTCACTCCGATGGGGCTAATCGGGTAGACCTATGGCCGAATAATGGGGGCTTTTGGGATAAAGTGCGACCTTAATCTCATTTATGCAGCTCAGGCTAGCGGTTCTGGAGTATGCGCGGAGTATGCGCCTCGGGGGCGGGTATGGAGTTTTCGGGTTGTCTGGCGTAAGTTAGAGAAACAATGAGAAATACCGATAACGTCAACGGCGACGTAGAACAGCCGGATAACGTCATTTCGTCGGAATCTCAGGAAACCCCGCAGGGTGACTCAGCGTCAGCTGACATCGCTTCTGAAACCCCCAACAACACTGTTGAGGACACTGCTGTGTCCAAGGGTGAAGAAGAGAGCACCAGGGTTGCGGAAATTTCTGAGGACGCCGACTCCGCTAACGAAGCGGACAACGCGAGTAATGTAATCGAAGAGCATGTGAACGAGGACTCCTCGGAAGACGTAACCCCGTCTTCAAACGAGTCATCCTCTACGGAAGCCGGCAATGGCTTCGATGTACTCGGACTGCCACCGCAGGTTCTTGCTGCAGTGCGCAAGGTGGGTTACGAAACTCCTTCCCCAATTCAGGCACAGACCATCCCCGTCCTCATGGAGGGCCAGGATGTTGTTGGTCTGGCACAGACCGGTACCGGCAAGACCGCAGCCTTCGCGCTGCCGATCCTGTCCCGTATTGACAAGTCAGTGCGCAGCCCACAGGCTCTCGTGCTTGCACCAACCCGCGAGCTGGCACTTCAGGTCGCGGACTCCTTCCAGTCCTTCGCTGATCACCTCGGTGGTCTGAATGTTCTGCCGATCTACGGTGGACAGGCATACGGCATCCAGCTGTCCGGTCTTCGCCGTGGTGCCCACATCGTTGTGGGTACCCCGGGCCGAATCATCGACCACCTGGAGAAGGGCTCCCTGGACATCTCAGGTCTGCGCTTCCTCGTCCTCGATGAGGCCGATGAGATGCTCAACATGGGCTTCCAGGACGATGTCGAGCGCATCCTCGCCGACACCCCTGATGACAAGCAGGTGGCACTGTTCTCCGCGACCATGCCCAACGGCATCCGTCGTCTGAGCAAGCAGTACCTGAACAACCCGGCTGAGATCTCAGTCAAGTCTGAGACCCGCACCGCCACGAACATCACCCAGCGTTTCCTGTCTGTTGCTCACCGCAACAAGATGGACGCCCTGACCCGCATCCTCGAGGTCACCGAGTTCGAGGCAATGATCATGTTCGTGCGCACCAAGCACGAAACCGAAGAGGTTGCAGAGAAGCTCCGCGCACGCGGATTCTCCGCTGCAGCCATCAACGGTGACATCGCTCAGGCACAGCGTGAGCGCACCGTCGATCAGCTCAAGGATGGCCGTCTGGATATCCTGGTCGCCACCGACGTGGCTGCCCGTGGTCTGGACGTCGAGCGCATCTCCCATGTGCTCAACTACGACATCCCGAATGACACCGAGTCCTACGTCCACCGCATCGGCCGCACCGGCCGTGCAGGCCGTACCGGCGAGGCCATCCTGTTCGTCACCCCACGTGAGCGTCGTATGCTCCGCTCCATCGAGCGCGCAACCAACGCATCACTGGTTGAGATGGAACTGCCGACCGTGGATGAGGTCAACGAATTCCGCAAGGTCAAGTTCGCTGACTCCATCACCGCTGCACTCGAGCATTCCCAGGTCGGACTCTTCCGCACCCTGGTCAAGGAATACTCCGAGAAGCACGACACTCCTCTCGAAGACATCGCCGCTGCCCTGGCCACCCAGGCACAGGCCGGCGACGAGTTCTTCCTGACCGAGCAGGCTGCAGACCGTGATCGTGGACGCGATCGTCGCGATGACCGCGGCCGTGGCCGTGACTTCGAGGATCGTGGCCGTGGACGCGACCGTGACCGCGGAGACCGTCCATCCCGCTTCGACCGCAACGACGAGAACCTGGCCACCTACCGCATCGCGGTGGGCAAGCGTCAGCACGTCCGTCCGGGTGCCATCGTCGGCGCCCTGGCCAACGAGGGTGGTCTGAACTCCAAGGACTTCGGTCGCATCACCATTGCCACCGACCACACCCTGGTTGAACTGCCGAAGGATCTCCCACAGAGTGTCCTGGATAATCTCCGCGACACCCGTATCTCCGGCCAGCTCATCAACATCGAGCGCGATTCCGGTGGGCGCCCACCACGTCGCTTCGAACGCGATGACCGTGGTGGAGACCGCGGAGGTTTCCGTGGCGGCCGTGAAGGCGGCGGCGATCGTGGTGGCCGCGGTGGATTCCGTGGCGGCCGTGAAGGCGGCGGCGATCGTGGTGGCCGCGGTGGATTCCGTGGCGATCGCGACGGCGGCGGCGGACGCGGAGGTTTCCGTGGTGGCCGTGACCGTGATGATCGCGGTGGACGCGGCGGCTGGAAGGATTAATTCCTCCCTGCTCCATCTCTAATTAGAGCCTGAAAAGTGACCCTTCTCCCACAGTGGAGAAGGGTCACTTTTGTCTTTTTTGTCCTCGGTGGAGACCGTTGGCAGTAGTTCCTGGTAAAAATAGTCACGCTGAGCTGGTTGAACATGGCGTGTTCAAAGACCTGCTGGTGGCCGGCCTCAACCCCGACCAACGCCCAGAGCTTGACCACGAACAACAAACAGCCCCGGATCCCACCTATTTCACCGCCGGTGCTTGAGCTGGGTCAGGGCAATCTGAATGTTGAATTTGTGGCACAGTCTGTAGCAGCAAACCAACAGGAAAGGGTACTTTTATGTCTCTGGAATTCAATCACGTCACCCTGGCACAGCGTGTGCTCTTCGGAGCAGGTCAGGCGGCTACCAATCTGAAGAACGAGGTGGATCGTCTCGGCGTGAACCGGGTCATGGTCATCGCTGGTGGGCACGAGGCGGAGCTTGCCCGAACGGTTGCCGGTGATATCGAGGTAGCGGTGTGGCATGACGATGTTGTGATGCATGTGCCGGTTGAGACGGCTGACAAAGCACGGTCCGTGGCCACCGACAATGATATTGACCTACTGGTGTCGCTCGGCGGGGGATCCACCACCGGTCTGGCCAAGGCCATCGCCTTGACCACCGGCCTTCCGATCATCTCGGTGCCCACCACCTACGCCGGATCAGAAGCCACCAATGTGTGGGGACTCACCGAGGATGCCCGCAAAACCACCGGTACTGATGATCGGGTGCTTCCCCTGACAGTTATTTACGATTCCGAGCTGACATTGTCTTTGCCAGTGGAGATGTCCGTCGCCTCAGGATTGAACGGCATGGCTCACTGTATTGATTCCCTGTGGGCACCCGGGGCTGATCCGATCAATGCCGCTATGGCAGCTGAGGGGATCAGGGCGCTGTCATCGGGGCTGCCCATGATCGTTGCACAACCACAGGGGATCCAGGGGCGTGATGAGGTGCTCTACGGTGCCTACCTCGCAGCACTGTCCTTCGCCTCCGCGGGCTCAGGTCTGCATCATAAGATCTGCCATGTGCTCGGTGGAACGTTCAATCTGCCCCATGCCCAGACCCACGCCACGGTACTTCCCTATGTGTTGGCCTTCAACGCACCGTTTGCCCCGGAGGCGGAGAAACGTGCCGCCGCTGCCTTTGGCACAGATACCGCCCTGGAGGGGCTGCAGGCTCTCCGGTCTGCCGTTGATGCACCGAAATGCCTCGCAGATTATGGGTTCACCGCCGGTGGAGTTCCGGAAGCAGTTGCAATCATTTTAGAGAAACTTCCCGTCAATAACCCCCGTGAAGTCACCGCTGACAATCTCACCACCCTGCTCACCGCCGCCCTCCACGGCGATGACCCCGCATCCTTGAGTTAGGCAGATCTCAATAGGACCCAGGGCAGTCCCCTGAAACCTCCGGATGATGATGCCCCCGCCTATCCATTAGCTGATGGCCGTGAACGTGGTTAGAGGAACATCGTGATCGCGGTGAGGACCCAGAGCAGGGCCCAGATGCCGCCGAACATGGACAGTTGGCTCTTTGCTTTCTTCCAGTCGGTGATCTCAAAGGTCTCGGCGGCCTGTTCATCAGCTTCCAGCAGGCCGAGAGCGCCCATCATCTTCCGCTGGCGGGGCATAACCAGAAACAGCAGGATGGCCCAGGCCAGTACGGACAAGACGATGGCGGCGTGGAAATTATACTGGGTGAAGTAGTACCCGGTGTCCAGGAACATGATGGCTAATCCCAGAAGTGGGACCAGCAGGGAGAGCACGCCGTAGGTCTGGGAGATTTTGTACAGGTTGTGGGCTGCTCCGGCAGCGCGGGTGTCACCATTGTGGGCGTCAACCGCACGGACGTGGAAAGAGGAGGTGGCAACAGTCACCGGTCCGAGGAAGAGGATGGCTGCAAGGACATGCAGGATGATCACGATATCGGTCACGGGGTCTGTTTGACCTTTCAATTCAACATGGTTGATAGATGATTGCTTCTCAAACACCCTAATCAGCTCACCGGAAAATCACTAACCTACAGCTGTGTTGACCGGCCCGGATATCGGTCTCCGGCAGCGGGAGATCATAGAGCGCAGCCACCGTGAACAGCCTCTCTGTATACCAGCACCGTGCAGACTTATCTGATGGGAGCCACTGGCTGGGGAGTTGATCTGATTTCCGTTGATTCTCACCCCTGCTGACCAGCACCAGGTTGACGGGGTCGTTGGCAAAGTTGATGCGTTCCAGGGCACTCCAGCTGTGGGCACCCAGATCCCACGCGGCACTCAAGGGGAGGATATGGTCCACCTCCGCGGTGCTGGTGTCCAGCGGTTCACCGGAGTAGGGATCCACGTCACCGGCTGCTTCCACCACGGCTTCGCGGACACCTGGTTGCCATCCACCGAAGACCAGGTCACGTTCGTATCCGAGGATCCGTACCCGCTGGGGCACGGCGGCCACACCCGGGAGTTCAGGTTTGGATGGATCGAGAAACGGTGCGAATGTGAAACCCGCGAGGAGAAAGGTGAAAACGGCGAGTAACCGGATGAATGTTGTCACATTCTGGTTAGACTCGCCGTTTCCGCGGAAGGTTCCCCGCAGCCAGGAGAAGCTACTTGATCTCCTTGGCCACCTCTGAGAAGTCCATGTCCTCATCTGCCATGTTGGTGGCGTTGGAGAGACGCACCGCGGTGTCGAACTCGTCGGTGATTTCCCTGGTGGGAGGTTTGGTCATGAGGGTGACCACGATCATGACGATTGTCGCCAGGGCGAAGCCCGGGACGATCTCGTAGATGATATCGCCCAGTGCGGTGCTGCCCCAGACAATGGAGACCACGGCACCGGTGATCATGCCTGCGATGGCACCTGCTGCGTTGAGGCGCTTCCAGTACAGCATGGCCAGGATGATCGGGCCGAAGGCGGAACCGAAACCGGCCCACGCGAAGCCGACCAGTCCCAGGATGGAATCCGAGGGGTTGATGGCCATGGCGCCGGCGATCACCGCCAGGATGATGACGGTGATGCGGGAGAGTCCCAGCAGTGCCTTCTGGCTGAGTCCATCCTTCTTCACCACCTTGAGCAGGTCCTCGATGAGGGAGGACGCGGTGACCAGAAGCTGGGAGGACATGGTGGACATGATGGCTGCCAGGACCGCGGTCAGGACCAGACCGGCGATGAGAGGGTGGAAGAGCACCCGTGCCAGATCCAGGAAGACGGATTCATAGGCGTTGGTGTCGGTGACTGAGAATTCCTCGTTCTGGGCGAAGAACACGGTGGCGGCCAGGGCGGTGAAGGTGGCACCTGTCAGGCACAGCACCATCCAGGAGATACCGATACGGCGACCCTGTTTGGCCTCGGCGGGGGAGCGCAGCGCCATGAAACGCACCACGATGTGCGGCTGGCCGAAGTACCCCAGGCCCCAGGCGATATTACCGATGATCGCGGCGACGGACACGCCCGTGATCATGGAGAAGTACGTCGGGTTGCCGATGCCGTCAGAGTAGGGTCCGTAATCATTGGAGGCTGCGAAGCTGAAGATGTCACCAGGGTTGTTCAGTGCCAGAATGGCCACGACAGGGACGATGATCAGCGAGAAGAACATGATGGAACCCTGGATCGCGTCAGTGTAGGACACAGCCAGGAATCCACCGATGAAGGTGTAGAGCACGGTCACACCGGCCACGATCGCCATGCCTGTGAGGTAGTCACCGCCGAAGGTGGACTCCCAGTACACGCCACCGGCCACCATGCCGGAGGAGATGTAGAAGGTGAAGAAGATGATGATGATCAGCGCGGCGACAATGCGGAGGAAGCGTGATTTGTCACGCAGGCGGTTCTCAAAGAAGGACGGCAGGGTGATCGAGTTGCGCGATACCTCGGTGTAGGAGCGAAGGCGTGGTGCCACCCACATCCAGTTGGCCCATGCACCGATGGTGAGGCCGATGGCGATCCACAGTTCCGACATACCGGTGACATAAAGAGCACCCGGGAGACCCATGAGCAGCCAGCCGGACATGTCCGACGCGCCCGCTGACATGGCCGCCACAAACGGGTTCAGACCACGTCCGCCGAGCATATATTCGTCATATTTTGCGGTTTTGCGGTAACTCCAATAACCGATGAGCACCATGACCAACATGTAGATAATGATGGCAATGATGAACCAGGTGTTATCACTCACGAGGTTCTCCTTGTGATGTTGTTTTATGTTGTACAGGTGGGTTTTGTCGGGCAACAGGTGCAGAGACCTATGGCACCACGCAGGAAATCACATCAATATATGTGAATGACAACACTAACTCACGCCCGTGTCGGTTGAAATACACAGAAAAAAACCACCCTCATGTGGGAGTGGTCGATCACGGCAGGGTCACGGCAGGGTTACGCCCGACCCCGGCCCTGTCTAACCTGTCGGATGTGGCGGCTAATGCGAATGATTCAACCCATGGCACCCCAAAAATGTGGATAACAGGATAGGGTAGAAGAGTTATCCACAGTGTTCGCACATGGATACGAGTAATCGCGTTGGTACTTGGTAGAAAGAGCACATGACTTCTCACCTGCTGCATGGCCTGTGGATCAAAGACCGGGGTCTTCAACTCTGGATCGAGCAGGTCGAGGGCCACAGGATTGTCCTCCCGGAGGCGGTTGGGTCGGGGATTTTCCCACCGGTCGTCGATCAGATCCTCGAGGGTAAGACTTTCCGCGCCCGGATGAATGTGCACCTGCGCACCCCGAAGGGCCGCCAGGTGGCCCTGCCCACCCCCACGGCGGCGTTCACCCCGGAGGAGGCCGTCAAGGTCTTATCCCAGTTGAGTTTTCTCCAGGCCGAGTTGCCGGCTGCAACCCGGGCACAGCGGGAGACGATCGCCCCTGATCTGCGGTGGATCATCGAGATGTACCGCGGTCTGACCCGTTTTGTCCAGGCCGGCCGGGTCACACTCCGCACTGTGATGATGGACAATGCCTGGTGGCCACAGTGGCAGTTGGCTGCAAGTCTGTCGGAGCGGGGTTGGCTCGCTGAGATGAACCACGTGGCTCCCGGGATCCTGCTCAAAAATGGTGGCAAGGACCTGGCTGGAGTCATGGCCAATGAGCTTCCGCACTGGATCGCCAACCATATCCTGGCTGATTACCGCGATGAGGTGCTGCCGTATCCGCGCCATGAGTTCCTGGATGCCCTCCTCTATGACCAACCCCTGCGCAAGGGGTCGACCATGCTCACCCATGCGTTGAATCAGTGGAAGAACACCATCAGTTCCGCGGCGCTGCAGCTGGTGATCATCGTCGAGGAGCCTCCGGCGGAATCCGATTATGAGGATCCGATGGATTCCATCTGGCCGGTGCGCCTCATGGTGCGTTCCGGGGTGGATGCTCCGCAGCCGATTCAGAAGCAGGCGATTGATTCCGGTGGGATGGAATCTCTGCGCCAGCAGTTCGAGACTGCCAAAACGGTGTCTTATCTGCTGGATCCTGCCCGCGATGAGGCGATCCCGCCGCACTCCCACAACACTGTTCAGCGTGGCGATTGGGACATGTTCCTCAACACCCAGGAGATCGTGGATTTCATTGCCCACGACGTCGCAAAGCTTAAAAAGGCCGGGATCACCGTCATGCTACCCAAGGCCTGGAGCGCGTACGAGACGCGCGCGCAGGTGGAGGCCCGCACGCCGGGTGACTCGGCGGATGCGTCGACCAAGTCCATCATCGGCCTGGATCAGCTGGTGGAGTATGACTGGAAGATCAGCGTGGGCGAGGTCGAGCTCACCGATGATGAGATGCGTGAACTCGTGGAATCCAAATCCGGTTTGATCCGTCTGCGCGGTGACTGGGTGATGGCTGATCAGGATGCGCTGCGCCGCATCACCGGGTATATGGAGGAGCTGTCCAAGTCATCCCAGAAACGGGCCAAGGCGGAGATGGAGAAGGCCGCGATGCAGGCCCGTCTCGCTGAGGCCAACGGCGAGGAGGGATGGCAGCTGCTGGCTGCGCACGCGGAGGACCTGCGCCGGAAATTCAATGAGGAGTTCTCCGGCGACGGCACCGGTGAGGTCACGCTCGCTGAGTTGCGTGAGATCGCGCTCAAGGCCGCGGAGAATGAACCCGTGGAGTTCACCGGCTCAACCTGGTACACCTCACTGCTCGGCGGTACAGAGACACCTGCGCCGACCCGCGTGGATATTCCAGAGACAGTCACCGCTGACCTACGCGAGTATCAACGCCGTGGGGTTGACTGGCTTTATTGGATGTCGGAGAACAACCTCGGCGCCGTGCTCGCCGATGACATGGGACTGGGCAAGACACTCCAGCTGCTCAGCCTGCTCGCGGTCGAGCGCGCCGAACATCCGGACCGCGAGGTCAAGCCCACGCTGGTGGTCTGCCCGACCTCCGTGGTCGGTAACTGGGCGGTCGAGGCCGCCAAGTTCGTGCCCGGCCTGAAGGTGATGGTGCACCACGGCCCGCAGCGCGAGCAGGGCACGGCCTTTTTGGACAAGGCCCGCGACGCTGATCTTGTGGTGACGTCCTACGGCGTGGTCACGCGAGATTTCAAGATGCTTGCCGACGTCAACTTCGACCGCGTCGTTCTCGACGAAGCCCAGGCCATCAAGAATTCCTCCACCCGGGTATCCAAGGCTGTCCGATCGCTGCCATCACGTCATCGTGTGGCCCTGACCGGCACCCCGGTGGAGAACCGTCTGGCTGAGATGCGCTCCATCCTGGACTTCTGCAACCCCGGCGTACTGGGTAGTGCCTCGTTCTTCCGTAACCACTTTGCCAAGGCGATCGAACGGGAACAGGATGAGGATATGACTGAGCGGCTGCGTCAGCTCACCGCACCGTTTATCCTGCGTCGTCTCAAGACGGATGCCTCAATCATTGATGATCTCCCGGAGAAATCCGAACAGATCATCCGGGTGGACATGAGCTCTGAACAGGCTTCCCTGTACAAGGCACTGGTGGAGGATGTGCAGCAACAGCTTGATCAGCGGCAGGGCATGTCCCGCAAGGGCCTGGTGCTGGCCACCATCACCCGCATCAAACAGATTTGCAACCACCCCGCGCACTTCCTCAATGACGGATCCCCGCTCACCCTGCGTGGCAGGCACCGGTCCGGCAAGGTTGAGGCACTCATGAACCTGCTGGATGACGCCGTGGCAGAGGGGCGTCGCACGCTCATCTTCACCCAGTACACCGCCTTCGGACGGATCCTGGCACCGTACCTGTCCGACCGACTGGGTGCAGAGATCCCGTTCCTGCATGGTGGCGTGAGCAAGGCGGGACGTGACCGCATGGTGGCGGACTTCCAATCAGGGGATGGCCCACCGGCCATGCTCTTATCCCTCAAAGCCGGTGGCACAGGCTTGAACCTCACGGCCGCCTCCATCGTGGTGCACATGGACCGCTGGTGGAACCCGGCTGTGGAGAACCAGGCCACTGACCGCGCCTTCCGCATCGGGCAGAAGAACAATGTGGATGTGTACAAGATGATCACCGCCGGCACCATGGAGGAGTCCATCCAGGACATTCTCGATGGCAAGATGCACCTGGCCAGCGCCATCGTCGGCGAGGGTGAAGGCTGGATCACCGAACTGAACCCGGATGAACTGGCCATGCTCATGAGTTACCGCGAGAGGGAGGGAGCAGATGCCTGATACCAGCAACAGCGCTTCACGGCGTCCCCGGATGGACAATGTCATCTATGCCAACTTCGGTGCGAAGACGAAGGTGAGCAGCACTGAATCCGAGGGCAGTAGTGACGACAAGACCAGCCGGATCCGGAACAAACGTTTCAGTCCGGCCGGCAACAGGGTGGTTCAACTGACCCTGAAGAACGCCGACTCGGCCCGTATCCGTCGTGGTGAGGACTACTACCGCAACGGAAATGTCACCGGTGTGCAGGTGCTCGAGGGGCGCATTTCCTGCAAGGTTGCCGGCTCCCAGAATGAACCCTTCGATGTGTTGTTGACCTTCCCGTACCGCAGTTCTGAGAAACTGCGTGCGGCGTACAGCTCCATCGCGGAGACCACCAACGGCCTGAAACTGGTCCGTGAAGGCCACCTGACCTCCTCCATGCTGGATCATCTGATCGGCAACTCCGATGAGTCCATCTACTTCGACTGCACCTGCCCCGACAGGTCCTTGGTGTGTAAACATGCCGTGGCCACCGCATTCGTGGTGGCGGAGAAGATGACCGCCAATCCTGCGATGGTGTTGGACATGCGTGGTCAGGGGATGGCTGGACTGGAAGCCCTGATCGCCACCTACCACGCCAAGGCTGAGGAAGAACCCGAGGACAACGGGTCCTTCTGGGAGGGGAAGGCACTACCGGATCTGCCTGACCCCAAGGTTGCTGCCGCTATCGATGATTCCGACATCAACTTCCTGCACAAGGCCCTGCGCCTGGTGTCCTACACATCACTGGAGCAGTTGCGGGCTGTCAGTGATATCGAGGACATGTATGAGATCCTCACCTCCACGCATCCGAGCATGCGGGTGGATGAGGAAGATCCGGAAGAGACCTGACCACATGACCCTCGGGGTGGTCACGGGGGCACCCGGTGTCCACCCCATGTGCTGAGATGGATGACATGACTGAGACGATTAAATTCCTGCATTCCTCCGACCTCCAGATCGGCATGACCAGGTGGTTCCTCTCGCCTGAGGCCCAGGCCCGGTTTGATGATGACCGCATCCGGTCCATTGAGCGGATGGGGGAGGTGGCACGCCACCATGATTGTCAGTTCATCGTGGTCGCGGGGGATGTCTTTGAGCATAATTCTCTTCATCAACGCACCACGGGCAGAGCCTTGGACGCGCTGCGCGCACTACCTGTGCCTGTTTACCTCCTGCCGGGCAACCATGATCCCCTCACCGCGGATTCCATTTTCTACCGGTTGAGTGACATTGACACCGTGACGGTGTTGAAGGACACCACCGTGCATGAGATCCGCCCAGGCGTGGAGCTGGTCGGCGCACCCCTGCTGAACAAGACCGCCACCACGGACCTGGTGCGCGCAGCCCTGGAACCACTTGAACCCACCGGTGCCATCCGGATCGCCGTGGGACACGGGCAGGCTCAGGCCCACACCACCGATGTCCGTCCCGATCTCATCGATCTGTCCTATGTGGAATCCCGGCTGGGTGATGGCACCATTGACTACCTCGCCCTGGGGGATACCCACTCTGCGGAACCCGTGGGCACCACTGGCCGGGTGTGGTTCTCCGGCGCCCCGGAGACCACCGATTTCCATGATCTGGACCCCGCCAGGGTCGGCGGTGAGATCAACTCCGGCAACGTGCTGGTGGTGACCGCCGCCAAGGGGGAGGTGGAGGTTGAGCAGGTCAGGATCGGCCACTGGGTGTTCGAGGCACTCCACCGGAACATCACCTCGGATGAAGATGTGGAAGAGTTTCTTTCCACCCTGCGTGCCTATCCGGACAAGTCCCGCACCGTGATCAAATACGGACTCACCGGCACCATCACCCTGGAACAGAACCGGACACTGGAGGAGGGGTTGGCGGACCTGGAGGATGTTTTCGCCTCCCTCAAACCGCGCGACCGGACCACCGATCTGGTCCTGGAACCCGGTGATGAGGAACTGTCCAATCTCGCCGTCACCGGTTATGCGGCCGAGGCGCTGCGCGAACTCACCGATGCCGTCACCGAGGGCCTGTCCTCACAAACCGACCGCGATGCCCTCAACCTGATGTTCCGTCTAAGCAGGGAGAACTAAGACATGCGAATTCATGCCATCACCATTGACAATTTCCGTGCCATCGATCACCTGGAACTTCGTGATATCCCGGATTCCGGTGTCATTGTCATCCACGGTGACAATGAGAAGGGCAAATCCTCCGTCCTCGAGGCCATCCAGATCGTGCTCACCGAGAAGCACACCGCGCGGAACAAGGTGACCAAACCGGTTAAACCCGTTGACCGTGATGTCCCGGTGCGTATCAGCCTGGATGTCTCGGTGGGGCCTTATCGGATGGTCATCACCAAACAGTTCATGAAGTCACCGTCGTCCGAGCTTCAGATCCTGGAACCCCGACCCGACAACCGCACCGGACGTGAGGCGGATGCACTCCTGGATGACATCCTGGAGAGCCACCTGGACCGGTTCCTGCTCAACACCTTGTTCATGCGCCAGGGTGAGGTGGAGGCCGGCATCAATGCGGTGGGTATTCCCTCCCTGACCAGTGCCCTTGATGATCAAAATGGTGGTGGTGAGGGCACCGAGGACACCGCCCTCATGGCCGCGGTGGAGGCAGAATATGCGAAGTTCTTCACCAACACCGGACGGCGGGTGAAATCCTATGAGGAGTTCTTCACCGTGGTGGATGAGCTGAAGGTGGATCTGGATCAGGCCCGCGCTGAGATCGCCACGCTGGGTGCACAGGTTGATCGGGTGTCACGCCTGGAACGCGAACGGGACACCGCAGGCGAGAAGCTCCCCGGAGCACTCGAGGAACTCGAACTGCGCCAGGAGGAGTATGCGGCTGCGGTGAAGGTGAAGGCACAGGCGGAGGACGTGGCCACACGCCTGATGCGGGCCTCCACTGATCACCGCCACGCTGTCAGACAGCAGGAGGAACGGGCGGAGCTGCGCGCCCGTGCTCAGAAGGCCGCCACCGCAGTAGATGAACAGAGCACCACACTCGCTGAGGCTGAGGCTGCGGCTCAGGTTGAAGAATCCGAGATCACCCTGCGCACGCAGAAACTGGAGGAGGCCAGCGCCCGGGAGACCGCCGCCATCGCGGAGATCAAAAACGCCCGGGCCCGGGTGGAGCATCTCACCGGTGAGACGCGCAGGGTGGAACTGGGTAACCTCCTTGGCAGTATCGATGAACTGCACGGGCAGCTGAAGGTCCTTCGTGCCCGCCGGGCCGCGGACACCCCGGTCACGGCCGCTGACATCGAAGCGCTGCAGAAGGCGACCGAGAACCTCAAGGTTCACCGTGCACTCAGCCAGGCCCGCGGCGGACACATCAGCTTCTCCAGTGCCGGTGCCACCGAGATCACCGTGGATGGTCAACCGGTCACGGTGGAGCCGGACGGGCCGGGTGTGGATCTGGACCGCGAGGTAACCATCACCATCGGGGAGGTCACCATGGTGGTCAACCCCGGCAGTGACATCACCCGCAGCCGCCTGGAATTGGAAACCGCGGAGACCGAACTTGCCGAACTGCTGGATCGACTCCGGGTGCAGGATATTGATGAACTACGTGGCCGGATGGCGGAGCAGGAGAAGCTCGCCACCGAGATCGAGGCGCTCACCCGCGAATGCGACCGACTCACCGGAGGTGGGGACATTGACGCCCTCCGCGCTGAATTCGCAGCCCTGACCGACAACCGTGTGGACCTGGACACCGACCTCACGCTCACAGAGGCCGGCGCCCAGCTGCTAGCCGCTGAGACCCGCCGCGATGAGGCCGGGGAGGAGGCGAAGCTTATCGACGCCGCCCTCGACGCACTGCGTCAACGTCCAGCAGAGCGCGCATGGACAATCCTCCGGACACGGGTGGAAGGTTTACAGGACAACGCGGTGGCCACAGCCGCTGATCTGGCCCGCGCGGTGGAGGACACCACCGATGAGGATCTGCACGAGGACGTGACCCTGAAACTATCTGAGCTCACCGTCATTGAGCAGGAGAAGAGGGAGGTCGACGCACTCCTGGAACAGTCCGATCCGGTGGGGGCTGAGCAGCTCCTCAAGGGTGCACAAGCCAATGTGCAGTCCTACCGGGATACTATTTCCACCACCACGGTGGAACTCGCCCGGTTGGAAAGCCATATCCAGCAGGCAGCCGGCGCATCCGAACGTCATGCCCAGGCCTATGCCGCGCTGGAAGCCGCGGAGCACCGACTGGCATCCGAACAGCGCCGCGCCAATGCAGCCGAACGGCTCCGTGAGGTGATGATCCGGCATCGGGAGAGTTCCCGAAAGCGCTATGCCGCGCCGTTTGCCGCTAAGCTCGCGCGCCTTGCGGCGAGGGTCTTCGGTGAGGAAACCGGTTTCGATCTGGATGATCAGTTGTGTATCTCCACCAGGTCGATCGGATCCAGGACGGTGAATCTGGATCATCTCTCCGGTGGTGCCCAGGAGCAGCTCGCGATCCTCACCCGGTTCGCCATCGCCGACCTGGTGGCGGATTCCTCCACCCACGGCGTGGTGCCGGTGTTCATCGATGACGCCCTGGGAAGTACCGACCCGGTCAGGCTCACCCGCATCTCCACTCTTTTCGGGGAAGCGGGGAGGGACAGCCAGGTATTCGTGCTCACCTGTGTGCCCGAGCGGTACAACTATGTGTCCCCGAAGATCATGCATGACATCGACAGTTTGAAATCAGTGCCTGTGTAGAGGAAATCTGTCGGGAGGTCGTCGCAAAGCATGCAACAAGGCCGCGTCCCAGGAGGGACGCGGCCTTGTTGGCTGAGATGGTGCTTAGGCCTGCTTGATGCCGGAGCCGTCGATCTGGATCTTGATCTCCTCAGAGACCAGAACACCACCGGTGTTCAGAGGGGCCTGCCAGTCAACACCGAAGTCCTTACGGTTGATCTTGGTTGTAGCCTCGAAGCCCATGCGGACGTTGCCGAATGGATCCTCTGCCACGCCGCCGACCTCGACGTCGAGGGTGACAGACTTGGTGGTCTCCTTGATGGTCAGGTCACCGGTGACGGTGCCCTCGGACTCGTTCTTGATGTCAAAGGAGGTTGCTACAAAGGTCATTTCTGGGAACTTTTCCACTGCGAAGAAGTCATCGCCCTTGATGTGTCCATCGCGGTCAGCGTTGCCGGTGTTGATGGAAGCGGTCTTCATGACGACCTTTGCGGAGGAGTTCTCCGGGTTTTCAACATCAACGACGATGTTGGAATCGAAGTCAGGGAACTTGCCGGTCACCTTGGTGATCATTGCGTGGCGGGCCACGAACTTGATCTCGGTGTGTGCAGGGTCAAGGATCCAGTTGCCGTTCAGGTTGCTCATGTTAAGTCCTTTTTCTAAGTGTGTGCATTGCGCCGGGGGATTAACCCCGGTCAGGTTCGAGGGTACCGATCCTCGGATGGTTTCGTTGGTCTCTGCCGTCCGAAGCGGTCTGGATATAAGTATGGACCACCTTTGGTGATGTGTCAACAACATCGGGAAAGTTGTTGGGATGTCAACATGTTTGTGCAGGTGGGGCCGTGAATATAATTGCCCCAGCCGGGTTTATGGCCTGGTGCGGAGTAATAGGCTCAAGGGTGGCGGGCATTTAAGGTATTTTCAAAAAGAGGTTAAGGTAGATGACATGACAACACCTAGATGGCTCAATGATGAGGAGCAGAAGCTGTGGCGACTGATCCTCGCCGCAACCCGCAAGATGGATCGCACACTCGATGAGACCCTCCAGGATGACCACGAGCTCACCTCCTCTGAATACTCCGTGCTGGTGAGCCTCTCCGAGGCTGGCGATGAAGAGGTTCGGCTGAGGGATCTCTGCCTCTCTCTCGATTGGGATCGCAGCCGCACCTCCCATCAGATCACCCGGATGGATAAGAAGGGCCTGGTGGCCAAGGTCAAATGTGAGGGGGACGCCCGTGGCGTGATTGTGGAACTCACCCCGGAAGGCGAACGACGCCTCAAGCAGGCCGTCCCGGCCCACGTGGAAACCGTGCGCCGTATGATCTTCGATCCGATGACCCCGGAGCAGGCTGAAGTTCTGCGTGATTACCTCACCGCTGCGCTGACCTCGGGATCATGCAGGGGAGATCGCGCCGGGGAGTCGGAGGCGTAGATCAGCAAACTGTGCGTGCACACGGTCTCTCGCCCGGGGGGATGTCATTCAGGGGAAATAGGGGGCAAACCCTGATGCATTGATCAGCGGGGGCGGGGAGACTGGTGGGTAGAAGAAAAACATGCTTTTACCCACGAAGGAGATGGTCCACATGGCCAACAACGCATTCAACCACGCAATCGCCACTGCCTCATCCCATGCCCGCGGGCTCCGCCGCAGCCGCTCGAACCGGTGGATCGGTGGTGTGGCAGCCGGACTCGCCGAGACCTACGGTTGGAATCCTGCAGTGGTGCGGCTTGTCTTCGTAGCCACCCTGTTGTTCCCGGTCCCCGGATCACAGATTCTCATGTACCTGCTGGCGTGGTTGTTCATTCCGCAGCGTTAAGATCTGTCTCCATAGACACCAACAGCCCGCATCTCCTGTTTGCAGAGGAGATGCGGGCTGTCTGCGTTGTCGAGCGAGTTTAGAGCGAAGCCGTGGTCAGGCGGGTAACACTTCGGGTGAGGCGCTCAACGGATTCCTGATCATCGGAGTAGAGGTCCGTCAGTGACCAGCTCTTCTTCGGTGAAAGCATTTCAAACAGTGAGCTGACTGTTTGAGAGCCATCAAGTTCATCCACATCGGTGTCACTGAGGGTGAGCACGGACAGCGTGAAGGGTGAGGCGTTAATGAACGGGACCATCACGGTGGTGGCACCGTTTTCAAAGTGCTCGCAGGCATCAATGTAGACATCCGACAGGAGAGCCGCGGAGGTGGTGGGGATCATCGGGGTCTGTGACCCCAGGATGTCAGTGGAGACAAGGTCTTCGCGGATCCACTGCTGATTGAGTGCCTTGAGGTAGACGGTGGCCGTCAGCAGACGCAGCTCAGTAGCTCGCTTCTCTGCGTTATTGCGAAATCTCACGATAAACCTTTCCTAAACCCGAATGGCTCTAAACAAATGACTCTGGCTGGACACTCGGTGTCACAGTAACCCCTTAGGGTTTGCCGAGCATCATTTAAGAAATTGACCCACCTTGCGGAGGGTGAATTCGAACACATCCTAATGGCACCAAACTCTAATGCAATTGACATGGTTGATATGCCTTAACGCGGAGATGGTGACAAATGCCATATCGCTGCCCTGGGAACCATGTTTATCCAACTGTAATGAATCGCTTTAGTATTAAACAAGCTATTGGCATGGCGTGTTGGTAACTTTTGGCCACAATTGTGCGCCGGGGCACATTATCGCACCATTCGTGTGCAGGCTGGTCCCCGGCGCATCCAGAATCAGAGGATCTTAGAAATCCCAGTCCTCATCACTGGTTTCTTCCACGTCACCGATGACATAGGAGGACCCGGAGCCACTGAAGAAGTCATGATTTTCATTACTGGACGGATCCAGGGAGGTCATCACGCCGGGATCAAACTTGCACTCATCGACAGGGAAAATCGACTCATAGCCCAGATTCTGCATAGCCTTGTTGGCGTTGTACCGCAGGAAGGCGGACACGTCTCCGGTCCAACCAAGATCATCATAAACGTGGCGGGTGTACTCCACTTCGTTGTCGTACAGATCCAGGAGCAGCTCCACCGCGTCATCGTGGTGTTCGGCGCGTTCCTCCGGGGTGAGGGTGGCCATGTGCTTCTGATACTTGTACCCGATGTAGTAACCGTGAATGGCTTCATCCCGGATGATCAGGCGGATCACGTCAGCGGTGTTGGTGAGCTTACCGGTGGACGCCATGCGCAGCGGCAGATAGAAGCCGGAGTAGAAGAGCAGCGACTCCAGCATGACGGAAGCGATCTTCTTCCGGGCCGGCGTGGAGTCAACCTGGTAGTAATCCAGGATCCGCTTGGCCTTGTACTGCAGGTGCTTATTATCCCTCGACCACTGGAAGGCCTCGTTGATTTCCGGGGTGGACGCCAGCGTCATGAAGATATTGCTGTAGCTCTTCGCATGAACGGATTCCATGAAGGAGATATTGGTGAGCACGGCCTCCTCATGGTGGGTGGTGGCATCCGGGATCATGGAGGTGGCGCCGACCGTGCCCTGAATCGTGTCCAGCAGCGTCAAGCCGGTGAATACCCGGAGGGTGGCCAGATGCTCGGCCTCCGACATGCTGTTCCACTTCTGGATGTCATTTGATACCGGGATCTTCTCCGGAAGCCAGAAGTTGGTGGTCAGGCGGTTCCAGATGTCCATGTCGACCTGGTCTGGCATGTGATCCCAGTTGATTCCGTCGATGGGAAACACATCACCGGTGACGTACTTCGCTGGGGTTACGGGTTTATTGGACATGGTTGTCCCTTTCTCGGTTGAACTCTTCGGAGGGATTCACATCTGTGCCATTTTGGTAGCGGTGCCACTCTGCTTGAACGGCTCCTCCACGCATGCGTCAGGATTTTCGGGCGCGTCAGTGGTGAATCACCAGTGCAGGTGTGTCTGGTTCGAAGATTGCCTCCCGACCACCTTAGCCGCACGCCTGCGATTGGTCATCTCAGTTAAAGTTGCCCGAAAAACAGAACCTCCGTGGCCTCGATCAATGAGGTCACGGAGGTTCTATATTCTGCAGGTTTATTCAAGCCGATGAGCCGGAACCACCTGATTTAGTTGTGCCCCCGATAGGAGTCGAACCTACGACCTTCGGTACCGGAAACCGGTGCTCTATCCACTGAGCTACGGAGGCGAACCATCATTGCAGGCAGGGGAGTGAACCACTGTCTGACAACAACGGTGTGATTCTATCACCAACTGTTGGCGGAAGGTCAACTAGGGGGTCGGGTTGAGGCCCGGGGCCCAGTTGACGTCGGTGGTGCCGGTGCGCAGATAGTCGAGCATGGCAGCTGTCACGGATGGGTTGAGGGATCCGACGGTCTGACCGTGGCCGGGGCCGTCGACGGTGAGAACGTGGGCGTCCATGGCCTGAGCCAGTTCACCGTGAAGGTGGTACGGGGTCTGTGGATCGGAGGTGCCCTGGATCATCAGAGGGCGGACATCCAGCTGGGATCCATCGACGGGTTGTGTCCCGCTGGTCGGTGCGGCACCGGAGCAGGCCAGACCGGAGGAGAAGTAGGTGGAGGAGGCATCGAAGATGTCGCCGGTGACCAGGCTGGACCAGGCGGCGCGGGGGACCTCCAGGTGGTTGGGTGCCACCGCGTTCTCGTTGCACATGACCAGTCGCTGCATGGTGGTGGAGTTGGCCAGCGCCATCTGGGTGTACTCATCCATGTCGCTTCCGGAGACATCGGGTACCGGTTCCTGTCCGGCGATCGCAGCTGCCAGGTTCGGCCAGGTGGAGGGCTGTGGAATGGTGCCGCGGGTGATGTTGAGCAGCGGGCTCATGGCCTGGTTGCTGCCGGGGTTGAGCAACTGGGTGGCCAGTCCCTGGAGTGCAACGCCGGTCGGGGCGACGGTGTTCATCACATCTGCGCCACCCTGGCCTGCCCAGGCGAATGCGGGGGGAACATCGCCCACGCGGGCCGGTGGGGGAGCCACCGTCGGGTTGGTGCCGGTTTCTGCGACGATCCGGTTGGACCACGCCTGGTAGACGGCCAGCGGGGTCTCGCCCAGGCCGTAGGTCTCGTTGTTCTCAGCGGTCCAGGCGAAGAAGTCGTGCAGGGTGTTGATATAGCCCGGTCCCTGGGAGGCCATCACGCCGTTCCATCCCAGGCTCGGTGCCATGGCGGAATCCAGGACCACCCGGTCGGTGTGGGAAGGGTAGCGGGTGGCGTAGACGGAACCCAGGTAGGTGCCGTAGGAGAGCCCGAGGATGGAGATCTTCTCCTCGTCGAGGGCGCGGCGGACCCACTCCCAGTCTTCGGCAGTGTTGTCGGTGGTGAGGCTGGCGGTATAGCCGGGGGTTGCCAGTTCGCAGGACTCGCGGATGAAGGCGCCGGCCTGGGTGAGCATGCGGAACTCGTCGTATCCCGGGGCGGGGGTGTTGCAGTCAACCGGGGTGGAACCGAGGAGGCCGCGTGGCTGGACAGCCACCAGGTCCCATTCGTTGTAGAGCTCTTCAGGCCAGTTCATAGCGGTGTTGCCGAAGAAGGAGTAGGCATCACCACCCGGTCCGCCGGCATTGCCGAAGAGCGCGCCGCGCACGTTGCTCTGGTCACGAGCCGGCACCTTGATGAACCCCACCGAGATGTCACCTGCGGAAGGGTCTGCGTGATACATCGGTACCTGGACGCTGCCACACTGTGCCGTGGAGATATCCACCTGCGGCGGGCATTCCTCCCAGGTGATCTGTGGGGCTTCCTGGGCGGTGACAACAGGTGCGAGAACACCCGATGCCATGACCGCAGTGGCGGATAGCGCGGCTAGCACGCTGTGTCTGACACGGTTCTTGGCAGAAACCATTCATAACTCCAATGCTTGGGATTTTGTGTGAAAGTGTAACGAATGAACCGTGAGGGTGATACCGCACACGGCGGGATGGGGTGGACGTGCCTGTAAAAAGACCCTGTATTCTGTGCCTCCCCCTAGCCTCAGCTAGAATTTCTCCCCATGACACCAGCTGATCTCGCAACACTGATCAAGCAGACCGCGGTCGAGGTTTTAAACTCCCGTGATCTGGACGCCTCTGTTCTCCCGGAGCAGGTCGTGGTGGAGCGCCCCCGTAACCCTGAGCACGGCGATTACGCCACCAACGTGGCTCTCCAGGTGGCCAAGAAGGTCGGCGTGAACCCGCGCGATCTGGCGACCTGGCTGGTGGAGGCGCTGTCCACGGATGCCAACATCGACTCCGCGGAGATCGCCGGACCGGGCTTCATCAACATCCGTCTGGCAGCTGCGGCACAGGGGGAGATCGTGGCGAAGATCCTCGATCAGGCGGAGAAGTTCGGCACCTCCGAGCACCTCGCCCACCTGGATGTGAACCTGGAGTTCGTCTCCGCGAACCCGACGGGCCCGATCCACCTCGGTGGTACCCGGTGGGCTGCCGTGGGTGATTCCCTCGGTCGTATCCTGGAGGCTGCCGGCGCCAAGGTCACCCGCGAGTACTACTTCAATGACCACGGTCGCCAGATTGACCGTTTTGCTCTCTCGCTCCTGGCTGCAGCCAAGGGTGAGCCGACCCCTGAAGACGGTTACGGCGGGGAGTACATCCGGGAGATTGCAGAGGCCATCGTCGCAAAGCATCCTGATGCCCTTGACCGCGCACCGGAGGACACCCAGGAGCTGTTCCGCTCCGAGGGGGTGGAGATGATGTTCACCCATATCCGGGAATCCCTCCACGAGTTCGGCACTGATTTCGACGTGTACTTCCACGAGAACTCCCTGTTCGAGTCCGGTGCCGTCGAGCGCGCCGTGCAGAAGCTGAAAGACAACGGCAACCTCTATGAATCGGATGGTGCCTGGTGGCTGCGTTCCACCGACTTCGGGGATGACAAGGACCGCGTGGTCATCAAGTCCGACGGTGACGCCGCCTATATCGCCGGTGACATCGCCTATGCCGCCGACAAGTTCGAGCGCGGCCACAACCTCAACATCTACATGTTGGGCGCAGACCACCACGGTTATATCGCGCGCCTCAAGGCTGCGGCCGCTTCCCTCGGTTATGCACCGGAGGGCGTGGAGGTGCTCATTGGTCAGATGGTCAACCTGCTGCGCGACGGCAAGGCTGTGCGGATGTCCAAGCGTGCCGGCACCGTGGTCACACTCGATGATCTGGTGGAGGCCATCGGCATCGACGCCGCCCGCTATTCCCTGATCCGATCATCTGTGGATTCCTCCCTGGATATTGACCTCAGCCTGTGGGAATCCCAGTCCTCTGACAACCCGGTGTACTACGTGCAGTACGGCCACGCGCGCCTGTGCTCGATCGCGCGTAAGGCTGACACCCTGGGCGTGAACTTCGACGACGCAGATCTCTCGCTGCTCACCCACGACCGTGAAGGCGACCTCATCCGCACCCTCGGTGAGTTCCCCGCAGTGATCAAGGCTGCCGCTGACCTGCGCGAACCACACCGCGTGGCCCGTTACGCCGAGGAGCTGGCCGGAACCTTCCACCGTTTCTACGATTCCTGCCACATCCTGCCCAAGGCTGATGAGGAGAAGGCCCCGATCCACTCGGCCCGCCTCGCACTCGCCGCCGCCACCCGTCAGACCCTGGCCAACGCCCTCGCGCTGGTTGGTGTATCCGCACCGGAGAAGATGTAAATGACCGCAGAGACTGCACCGGGCGTCCCCGGCTCCGAACCAGCCACCACCGCCGACCAGTTCAACGAACTGCCCGCCCACGTCTGGCCACGCAACGCCGTGCGCCAGGAGGACGGTGTGGTCACCGTCGCCGGGGTGCCGCTGCCGGACCTGGTCGAGGAATATGGCAGCCCGTTGTTCGTGGTGGATGAGGATGATTTCCGATCCCGCTGCCGCGACATGGCCACCGCCTTCGGTGGCCCGGACCGGGTCCATTATGCCTCCAAGGCGTTTCTGAGCAAGACCATCGCCCGCTGGGTGGATGAGGAGGGACTGTCCCTGGACATCGCCTCCAAGAATGAGCTCGGCATCGCACTGGCCGCGGGTTTCCCGGGTGAGCGCATCACCGCACACGGCAACAACAAGGACGCCGATTTCCTCCGCACCTGTGTGCAGAACAACCTGGGCCACGTGGTGCTGGATTCCCCACAGGAATTGGAACTGCTGGATTATATCGCCGCAGGTGAGGGTAGGGTTCAGCCGGTGCTGATCCGGGTGAAGCCGGGCATTGAGGCCCACACCCACGAGTTCATCGCCACCAGCCACGAGGACCAGAAGTTCGGATTCTCCCTGGCCTCCGGGTCCGCCTTCGCCGCTGCCCAAGCCGCGGTGAACGCTGAGAACCTCAAGCTGGTGGGTCTGCACTGCCATGTGGGTTCCCAGGTCTTCGACGCCGAGGGTTTCTCCCTCGCCGCGGAGCGTGTGCTGGAGCTCTACTCCAAGATCCACAACGAACTCGGTGTCACCCTTGACGAGCTGGATCTGGGCGGCGGATACGGTATCGCCTACACCGCCGATGAACAGCCCCTCAACGTGGCAGAGGTGGCCCACGATCTGCTCACCGCCGTGGGTAAGACAGCCGCTGAACTCGGCATCAACGCGCCCACCGTGCTGGTGGAGCCGGGTCGTGCCATCGCCGGTCCGTCTGCCGTGACCGTCTATGAGGTGGGCACCATCAAGGATGTCCACGTCGATGACGACAGCACCCGCCGCTATATCTCCGTCGATGGCGGCATGTCCGACAACATCCGCCCCGCGCTTTACGGTTCGGACTATGATGCCCGCGTGGTCTCCCGCTTCACCGAAGGCGAGGCCATCAACACCCGCGTGGTGGGTTCACACTGCGAATCCGGCGATATCCTCATCAATAATGAGGTCTATCCGTCCGATATCGCCACCGGTGATCTCCTGGCGCTGGCTGCCACCGGCGCATACTGCTATGCCATGAGCTCCCGCTACAACGCATTCTCCCGCCCGGCGGTGGTGTCCGTGCGTGCAGGAAACGCCAAGCTGATGCTGCGCCGCGAAACCCTCGATGACATCCTCTCCCTCGAGGTCTAAAAGCATGCTTATCGACGCGCCGCCCGCTCACCCCTTGGACAGGGTGAGCGGGCGGCGTTGTTCTCTCCTCCGGAGATAACTATGAACTTCCGAGGGAGAATCCTGAGGAACCGGCGGAACCGCCACCGAGTTGTGCCCGGACCTCCAACTCCACATTGGTATCCGTACCGTCAGCACACGCCTGAACAGCAGAGGTGGTGGTTGCGTTGACACTCGTTAATACCGAATCCGCGTTGGGGTAGGTCTCGGGAGCTGCTGCATAAAGCCAGTATCCGCCCAGTCCATACTCAATCTGTTGGGCCGCATTCTCACTGGTCATGGTGATGGTCTTTCCGTATCCGTCTTCCTGATAAAAGGACACGAGGTTGGCCATCCCCAGTTGCTCCTGGGTCAGACCGGAGCCGATGAGCTCGAGCAAGCGGAGCTGGGCCCTGGCCATCATGGTATTGGAGGGGTTGTTGATGGCTTCCCGCACGCTGGAGAAGTAGTTTCTGATCGCCTTGGCGGAAGAGGGGGCCTGGGCAAGGAGATCTTTCTCCACCGCATTGGCCATTGCCAGCTCAATGATCTTGTGCTCACGTTCCGTGATGGTGATTGTGCAGTTTTCACCACTGGGGCGAACCTGGATGGCAGAGGCTGTCGGTGTAACAACCATGGTTGCAGCGATGGTCACAGCGGTTGCGAGGACAACGGGGATCTTGGGGAGTTTCATGGATTTCCATACTTTCACTGAAGTGGACGGGGTTACCTCCCTGACGCTATGCCGTAGTTCGCTTAGTGGGCAGCCGTCATTTACTGGGCCCGAAAAGTGGGGACACCGGCTTGGGGATGCCCCGGACGGGTGGGGTGTGCGTCTCAACCAGCTCGTTTCCTCTACCTGGACGCTGCAAACTAGCTAAGATTTATCCATGACGTGGAATGTCCTTGCGATTGATGATCATGAGGTCGCCCTGGCTGGCATTGATGCCATTCTCCGTGCCAGCGGGGACTGCGAATTGGTGGGTTCCTTCGCCACGGTGGAAGAAGGCTCCGGGTTCCTTTCAGCACGGCCTGATGTCCGGGTGGATATCGTCCTGCTCGATTTGCGCCTGGCGGATAACTCCGATCCTTTCCTCAACGTGCAGTGTTTCCACGCCCTGGGTATTCCGGTGCTGGTGTTCTCCTCACTGGAGGATCCCTATCTGACGCGGCGCGCCCTGCTTGCCGGATCAGCCGGGGTGATCGAAAAATCCGCGAGCGCCCTGGAACTCAACGAGGCGATCGTATCCATCTGTCAGGGGAATACCTATGCCAATGCGGACTGGGCCAGCGTGATCGATTCGGATCCGGGTATCAAACAGGTGGAGCTGTCAAAACGACAGCAGGAGGTCCTCGAGATGTACGCCTCGGGCGAATCCGCGAAACGGGTGGCCACCACGCTGGGATTATCAGCAGAAACGGTTCAGGACTACATCAACCGGATCAGGTACAAATACGCTCAGGCCGGCAGACCGATCGCCACCAAGGTTCAGATGTTTCAACGCGCCCAGGAAGACGGATACCTGCCAGGCCCACTCGGTGCTTGAGTTATGCCACGCACACAACTGAGAAGTGACTCCCTGCCCGGTGAGTTCTTCGCACCCGGTTTCAGGGCCCCCACCGATGACCTGCCGGTGAAGGTGCAACAGCAGTTTCACGAATTGCGCACCGCCACGCCATCACTGCTCAGGGTCATCGCCATCGGTGGTGGATTATCGTGGACGCTGCTGCTGACACAGACCTTCAACCTCCAGTCCACTCCCGTTGTCCTTCTCTCATGGGGCGTGCTCTTCATCGCCGCTGTGGTTCTGTTGGTTGCGGGGTTGGGGAAGGTGGAGAAACTCTATCAACCGGCGATGGCGGCCGGGGCGTTGGTCTATTTCCTCCTGCTCAGTATCCATTCCATGTATCTGCTGATATCGGGTGCTTCACCCTTGGACGCGCTGAAGCTGGGGGACTACTCGGCGATCCCGGCAGCCCTGTTCGTAGCATCCTGGCCGGGTCTGGCATCAATAGTGGTGGCGCTGCTGGCCGTGTCGGTGGCAGCGGCATTCAACCTCGGGACACCACCGGGTTTCCGGATGCTGATAGAGATCCTGCACGCGCTGGCCCCCGTGGTGCCGTTTGTGATCATGGCGGCCAGAGGACTGAGCACCACCCGCACGATTGATCGTGCTGCCTCCCGCACCTACCGGGATGCCTTGGTGCTGGCCCGGCAGAAGGCACTGGGTGAGTTGGAGACCCGGTTCCTGGCCTTCATCCATGACCATGTGCTCACCCAGTTGTCTGCGATCTGGCGGGGCACGATCCCCCCTGATCCCCAGCGCATCCTTGCCGATATCCGCCGTTCAGGTCAGGACTCCCTGGACAGCCTGGGAGGTGTGACCTACGGGGACGCGGTGAATCAGATCAGCGCAGCGGTGCTCACTGAGTATCCTGCGACGAGGGTTGACCCACCCGGGACGATTCCTGCGGGGGCGCGTCTGCCGGCAACCACCGTCGCCGCGTTGGCGGACGCCCTGAGGCAGGGCGCTGCGAACGTCGCAAAGCATGCACCCGGGACCACCGCCCGGCTGCGCTTTGACCTGCACCCCGAGCGTTTCACCGCTGTGCTTGCCGACGACGGGCCGGGTTTCGACCCCGAGGGCCTACCCGAGGATCGCGTGGGGATCCGGGTGAGTATTCTCGGCCGCCTGGACCAGACCCCCGGAGCGTCGGGGAGTGTGCAGAGCGCGCCGGGGGAGGGCTGCGTGATCACCGTGCTGTGGGACCAGCATGGGCAGGGGATACAGGTCGATCCTGATGTGGACACCCTGCCATCGGTGTATGAATCGATGGGGTTCTCCGATATCTTCCAACCCGGTCCAGCGGTGGTGGTGTGGTTGATGTTTCTCGGATTGTCCTTGTCCAATGAGCATCCCCGCCCGCTCTGGTGGATGGTGTCCATGATCTTTGCGGCAGTCACACTCGGACTATTGGTCCAGAAACCCCACGAACGGCTGTCAAACCGGTTCACCCTGGCCAGCTGCGTGTTCATCTGGTTATTCTATGGGTTTGCGATTGCTGAAAATAGTGCTGACGAGCAGACCTGGCCCTTCTTCTGGGCACCATGGGTGGCACTATTGCTGTGTGCCTACCTGGCCATGCGCAACAGACCGCTGGCCGGGTGGGGCGCATGGATCGGGTGCATGATGATCGCGCAACTGTTTGTGTGGTCCGGGATTCAAACGGACTATATCGCCCCCTCAAACTCCTGGACCCACTCCCTGGTCCTGCTGCCCGCATCTATTCTGCCGTGGATGGTCAAACGCATCTCCGACGGACTGCCCCTGCTCATCAGCGAACGACGCGCCACCGCCGCCACCGCCGCCGTGGGTCTGGCGCGTCAGCGTTTCCTCGATGCCGCCCGTGACTGGTTATCCACCCGGATCACCATGCTGTTTCACACTTCCCTCACCCCGGAACAATCGTCCATGGCCGCGCATCTGCTTGAACAGCGCCTCCGCGATTCCATCCGCTCACCACTGCTTGACCGACCGGCGATCACCGCCGGCACATGGGACGCCCGCCTGCGCGGCGTCAACGTCAAGCTTCTCGACGACTACTCCCTCAGCCCCGCAACCTATCGCGGGAGGGACATCCATCCCCACATCACCGAGGTGGAAGACATACTCACCAGCGTGTTTGACCGAGCTGTGGAGGGAGACACGGTGGTGGTGCGACTACTTCCTGTGGGCCGTGACACCGCAGCCACCGTCCTCCACCGCAGGGAAACCACGGGGGAGTCGTGGCGGGTCAGAATCCACACCGGCGCCACTTCGACCTAACTGCTGCCGAAAGAGGAACCTCCACCGCCACCATCACCCTGTGTTCCCCCGTACTGGATCATGGTGATGGATCCTGTTTTCCCCTCCGCACAGGAACGGTAGAGATCTGCCAGGCCGGCATAGAAGGCCTGATAATGGGGAAGGATGACACTGAGAATGACCGTGCCCTTCGGCGACGTGAGTGTTCCCATAATAAAACCGTGAACCCATGCTGGGGCCATATCCATGTACGCGCCGAGTGGTGGGACTATCAAGACACGTTAAGTTCGATGCTCGCTGTCCTGCCCAAAAATCCACCGTGCAGTGACAGATGTCACATGGTGGCCGCTATGGTAGTGGGGTCAATGCGGAGCATGCGGTCATCCCCAGTGGTGGGAGAGCCACGGCCATCTGTGTTATTGGTGAGTATCCGCAGGGTTCCATCAGGTGCGGTCACCACATCGCGCAGGCGTCCAAACTCGCCGTGGAGAAATACCCGTGACGTTTCTGGAGATGACACGGGGACTTCACGCAGTGACTGGCCGCGCAGGTTGGCGATGAAGATGGAATCCCCAGCCACCGCAATTCCACTGGGGCTGGCCTCTGAGGGGCGCCATTGCTGGACCGGATCGATGAAGCCATCACGGCTGGCGATGCCCTCCACAGTCGGCCATCCATAGTTCCCACCAGGGGTAATGATATTAAGTTCATCCCAGGTGCTCTGTCCAAACTCAGAGGAGTACATCGTTTCCTGGTCATCCCAGGCGATCCCCTGCGGATTCCGGTGCCCCAGGCTGTAGACAGGACTGCCCGGGAAGGGATTATCTGCCGGGATGTTCCCCTCCGGCGTGAGACGCAGAATCTTTCCTGCCAGGGAAGAGTCATCCTGGGCGGTGTCCGGCTGGTTGGCGTCACCTGTGGTTGCATAGAGCATCCCATCGGGACCAAAAGCGATCCGCCCACCATTGTGGGTACCTGCTTTAGGGATGGAAGCAAAGATCACCTCGGCAGGGCCGAGAGTGAGCGCGCCGGGATCACCGGTGATGGGCAGACGCGCAATCTGGTTATCATCAGCTGCCGTGTAATAGGCGTAGAGGAAGTCTTCATGCATGGCGATACCCAACAATCCGCCCTCGCCCCGGGGCCGGGCCTCCTCGATGGTGGACACCACCCTGGTGGCACCGTCGGCGGAGACCTCCAGGATGCGGGCGGTGTCCCGTTCGCTGATCAAAGTGGCACCATCGTGGAAGGTAACTGACCAGGGAGCCTCCAGGTCAGTAGCTACATCAGTTGCCTCGATAGTTTCTTCGGTGGGGATTCGATTTGATGTAGACGAGCCAGAACTGGAGACAGTGGAACTGCCTGCCGTGCTGCTGCCGACCGCACGGTCATCGGAACCCAGACCGCAGGCATTGAGCAGGGTGATCGCCCCGATGCAGAAGGAGGCGAGGGGAGCAAAACGGAACATGTGGACAAACCTCCGTGTGGGTGGAGCACCGGAACCTATCTTGCAGGCCAGCATATAGACATAGTGCAAAGCTCACCCCCGGATCGTGAGATCAAAATTGCTGATCATCCTTTTCTGCCTGGCCCCATGAGGAATCCCCCGTACCCAGATGGTGCAAGAGAAGCATCTGGTTGCGGGGGGGGGGGTGTCCGTGCTGCTGTGGAAGGGGTTTAGCTGGAGCCGAAGGAGGAACCACCGCCTCCGTTGCCACCGCCACCACCGCCACCACCGCCGCCGCCACCCGCACCGATGTTATAGGTACCGGGAACGCCATTTCTGCAGGCTGCGTAGGTCTCGATCTGCCAATCAGTGATGGCCCCAGCGTTACTTGGTACGGCGTTTTGGAAGAGGCGCTCAAGGGAGGGCGAGATGGGGATACTTGGATCATCGATCGGACTACTGGGGTCCTGCGGATTGAGGGGAATTGTGTCGCGGTTGAAGACTTGAGCATCTCGAAAACGGGGTGCAAGTTCCTCGAGTCCCATAGACATAAAAATGACAGCTACTGCCTCGGGATCATTATTGACATTCCAGAAGCCTTCATCGAGCGAGGCTGTGATGATACGGTTTAGGGCGGTAGCTATATCAGGGTTATCCTCTGCGAGGAGTGCATTGTTCACAACGTAATCAATATCGGACCTGGCTGCGGGCACTTCATTCTTCAGCTCGGTGAGGAGATTTCTCGACCATTCAACATGGTATGCGACAAGGCGATCGCCTTCTGCGGCAGATGGAGTGAGTGTGCAAACTCTATCTTCGATGGTGAGGGTGGCGGCATTGACTTGAGGGGCGATGAGGGTGCTGGCGGCAATTCCCAGGGCTGCCAGAATCCCGAGAGTGCGTTTTCGAATACGCATGGATTCTCCTATTGCATGTCAGTGGCTGGTTGGGGAGATCTCAGTGACGATTTACTTCTTTAAGGGTCGCTTAATGTGATTCTTGTCACAAGACGGGAAAAATGGGGCCAGTTATAATGGTGTCTGTCGAAATCCATTTGAATGTGCTATGAGAGTTTCTAGACAGCTAGTGGCTCCATTTCCGGGCTGAATGTCCCGGGGGGAAATTCGGGATTCTCCGTTTGTGATGAAAGATTGACGGCAATCTCGTATTGTTTTCATTATGAAAGTAAAGGTGCTGACAGTAGACGAGCGGGAGGTTGTAAGGCTCGGTTTCGATCAGATGTTGCTGCAGACTTCTTCATGTATCTCTACCGGTACCTGCAATACCCCCTCGGAAGCACTGAGTCACATTCGGGATAATCCCGGCTCCACCGATGTTGTGCTGCTCGGACTCCAAACAGGACTGAACCACAAGGGCGTGGTCTGTAACCTTCTTGATAACGGATTAAAGATGGTGCTCTTTAGAATCACCTCTGATCCCTATGTCAACCTCAACCCGATCGGCAGTCGGGTCTCTGGGATTGTCGAACCAAATGCCTCCGCCAGGGATCTCGAGGGGGCACTCACGAGTGCAGTGTCATCTGGACCTGTGGGGATACGGGTTGATACTCCGATAGCGGGCGTGCGGTTATCCCCGCGTCAGAAGCAGGTTCTTCTTTTATATGCATCGGGGGAACCGGCTAAGCGTGTGGCCACGGTGACTGGTCTGTCACTAAACACCGTTCATGACTACATTGATCGGATCCGGGTGAAGTATGCATTAGCCGGCAGGCCGGTTCTCGCCAGAGTTGATTTCTATCACCGTGCTGTCGAGGACGGACTGTTGCCAGCATCTGTAGAAAGATGACCAGCCGGAGACCTTGAACCGTGTTCCCTTCTTTGGGGTCAGCAGCAGGTCCCCGGATATTCGGCATACCTACCGAAAGTGCCACAGGCTGGTCAAGGGTTGAAAAGCAGGCCCTGCCCCAGTGATACGTCGATAGGCTGACCGGTCCTGGAAGGAGGAGGGACAAGGCCTGGCAGGTTGTGTGCCCAAGCCTTTCCCTTCGCGGGTTAGAGGCAGGGAACAGTCATGCCTCAGCTGCTGCCGAAACTGGAGCCAGCGCTGCCCGGTGAGTCGTTGCCGCCACCGTTGCCGTTTCCACCTCCGTTTCCACCTCCGCCACCATCACCGTCACCATCACCGTCACCGTTACCGCCGCCATCGCCGTCACCGTTACCTGGAGGGGTGATGGTGTCCTCGCCGATGCGGAAGGTGCCCTGTTTCCCATCCAGGCAGGCTTGGAATGGTTCAGTAAGAGCTTCATCGAGATCCGCGATTACCTGAGTGGTGGGGGCAACGACGTTCCTGGCACGTTCGGATAGGGCGGCCCCGTCGTAGGCACCAGTCTCCAGGATCTCTTCCGCGACACCGAAGTCGAAGGAGAGTTCGTCCCGCATGTACTCAGCACCGTTCCGGGTGACTACATGGGTATCGATGAGGGTGGTTTCAAATGTCGGCAGCAGCCCGATGGCCAGCTCGGGAGAACCGTCGAGAAGCATCATGGCGATGAGTTCTTTGTGGGTGAATCCGGATTCGTTACCGGCCAGAAGATACCTGGACCAGGCTTGCAGGCCCGCCGGGGTGTAGTCGCCCCCATTGAGGGCGATATTCACCACCTCCTTGGATACGAGGGTGATATCTGCATCAACACCGGGTACCGCAGCGCGGAGGCGGGTAGCCACGCTGTCGTCATAATTGGAGAAGTGGGTCCGGAAATCATTGAAATCCTGCTGGGTGAATGTGATGCGGCACCGCAGGTCAGAGATTGTCACTGTAGCGGCGGACGCGGTAGGTGCAAGAAGGAGGGTGGTGCTGGTGAGGGCAGCTGTAGCCAGTGCCGCGGTTAGGGAGCGAATCTTCATCTCGGATCCTTCGATGTAGGGGTCTTGAGGGGGTTATCGGCCAGTGATGCTGCTTTCCGGCGTTCTGCGGGAAATGTGGATGATATGAGGAAAAGAAGAAAGCCAGAAACGCTACAGCTATAGGAGAAACCCTACTCCTCTGAACTGCTAATCGGGGTTGTATCGGAATTGTGCGACGGGATGATGGGGAAGTTGCCTGATTGACCGTTGGCGCATGCTTGGAATGGTCGGCTGAATCCCTCCAGGGTGCCATCGACCAGATCCAGGAACGGCATGATGATCTCACGGGAAGCGTCGTGGATGATGGCATCGTGAAGAGCGGTGAAGTCGAAAACGCCCCGTAGTGCCGCCGCCTGTTCTGCAGCCACCTCCCGGGGTCCGGTATGGGTACCCAGCATCTGGGGCATGGCTGCCTCGGTCCAGTGGATGAAACTCTGTTCCAGCGCAGCGAGGTAGATGAGGTAATAGGCATCGATCTGTGAAAAACCAGATTTAGCTGCAGCCATGCTATACCGGTTGTAGATTTCCGCTGTTTCAGGTGGGAGTTCCGCCGGGTTGTAGAAGTTCTCCTCGAATTGAGCAGTGAACGCATCCACCAGGCGGGCAATGTCGTAGTCCATCCCTTTCAGTGCAGCGGCCAGGCGGGTTTCTGTGGTGTCCGTTCGTTGCTGGAAGAATTCAGTGAGTTCTGCAAAATCTGCAGCGGTGATGTTCACGGCGCAGTCACCATTCAGCACCTGCACCTCTGCGGCCGCGGCGGGGGAGGGTCCCACAAAGAGGGCGACGGAGACCAGTCCTGCACTGAAAAGTACGTTGAAAAGCTTCATCTCACATCCCTCATTCATGTCATTGGCATACAATTTTTAATATAATGCCTTGCCTGGCAATGCCCGGGAGAACGCACATGCCCCTTTTGTGCATTCGTTATGAATTTGGGGTTGTAGTGAAATATTGCAGGCAGATAGCTTCACCGGAGTGGATGTGGGCCCAGGGGAGCCTGGCGCTGACACTGAGAAAAAGTCCACGAATGAAATGGGTAGTGACAACCCGATAAGAATGGACAGCTTGGTCTATAGTGGGCTGGTATCCTCTTCCGTCCAGGTCGCCATGTAGGCTGACCGGGGAAAGTAGGACAACCAGGCACCGCCACGATTATTTGGGAGAATCATGACCTCAGCACCTGCCCCCAGCTTCAACCCCGGTAAGGGACTCGGCTCACCAGTCGGTATTGCCCTCCTCGGTTACGGCACTGTCGGCTCGGAGGTTATGCGGCTGATGACTGAATATGCTGATGAACTCGAACACCGCATCGGGGGACCCCTGGAAGTGCGTGGTGTAGCAGTTTCCGATAAGAGCAAGCCGCGCCCGGGCGTTCCTGATGAACTCCTCACCGATGATGCCTTCTCACTGGTCAAGCGCGATGATGTTGACATTGTCGTTGAGGTTATCGGCGGCATTGATTACCCACGCAAGGTCGTGCTTGCTGCACTTAAGGCAGGCAAGTCCGTCGTTACTGCGAATAAAGCGCTTGTTGCAGCGCATTCCGCTGAGCTGGCTGACGCCGCCGATGAGGCCAACGTCGACCTCTACTTCGAAGCTGCCGTAGCCGCCGCCATTCCGGTGGTCGGCCCACTGCGCCGTTCCCTCGCCGGTGACCAGATCCAGTCGGTCATGGGCATTGTCAACGGCACCACCAACTTCATCCTCGATGCGATGGATTCCAGTGGTGCAGGTTATGAGGAGTCACTCGCCGAGGCCACCCGCCTGGGATACGCCGAGGCTGATCCGACCGCCGATGTCGAGGGCCATGACGCCGCATCCAAGGCCGCTATCCTCGCCTCCCTGGCGTTCCACACCCGTGTCACCTCTGATGATGTCTACTGTGAAGGCATCTCCAATATCAGCGCAGCTGACATTGATGCAGCTAAGCAGGCCGGTCACACCATCAAGCTCCTCGCCGTCTGTGAGAAGATCACCGACAGCAAGGGCGAGACCGCTATCTCCGTCGGCGTGCACCCCACCCTGATCCCGCGCGAGCACCCATTGGCAGCGGTCAACAAGTCCTTCAACGCCATCTTCGTGGAAGCTGAGGCTGCTGGTCGCCTGATGTTCTACGGCAATGGTGCCGGTGGCGCGCCTACCGCATCTGCTGTGCTTGGTGATGTTGTGGGAGCCGCCCGCAACAAGGTCCACGGTGGCCGCGCTCCGGGTGATTCCACCTACGCGAACCTGCCCATCGCCGATTATGGCGAGACCCCGACCCGTTATCACGTGGACATGGAAGTGGTGGACCGAGTCGGAGTCCTGGCTGACCTGGCCCAGATCTTCGCTGACCGTGGCATTTCCCTGCGCACCATCCGCCAGGAGGAGACCGGTGAGGGCGCACGTCTGATCGTGGTTACCCACCAGGCCCGTGAGGCTGACCTTGCGGCAACTGTGGACGCGCTCAAGGACAACCCGGTGGTGAAGTCCATCAACAGCGTCATCCGTCTCGAGAGGGGTTAGGACTCAACTCATGGCTATTGAATTGAATGTCGGCCGTAAAGTCACGGTCACGGTTCCGGGTTCCTCCGCGAACCTGGGTCCGGGTTTTGACACCCTCGGTCTGGCTCTGTCGGTGTATGACACCGTTGAGGTGGAGATCATCCAGTCCGGACTCGAGGTGGAGGTCTTCGGCGAAGGCCAGGGAGAGGTTCCGCTGGACGGTTCCCACCTGGTGGTCAAGGCGATCCGCTCCGGGCTGAAAGCCGCTGATGCCGAGGTCCCGGGGCTCCGCGTGGTCTGCCACAACAACATCCCGCAGTCCCGCGGTCTGGGTTCCTCAGCTGCCGCGGCTGTCGCAGGTGTTGCGGCTGCCAACGGTCTTGCTGGTTTTCCGTTGACCGATGATCAGGTGGTCCAGTTGGCCTCTGCTTTCGAAGGCCATCCGGATAACGCCGCTGCATCAGCCCTTGGCGGTGCAGTGGTGTCCTGGACCAACCTGCCGGTGGATGGCAAGAGTCAGCCGGAGTACCGGGCTGTGGGATTGGCGGTGCACAAGGATATTCGTGCCACCGCTCTGGTTCCTGATTTCCACGCCTCCACCGAGGCTGTCCGTCGGGTACTGCCGTCGGATGTCACCCACATCGACGCGCGTTTCAATGTTTCCCGCGTCGCGGTCATGATCGTCGCCCTTGAGCAGCGCCCTGATCTTCTGTGGGAGGGAAGTCGGGACCGGCTCCACCAGCCTTATCGCTCTGATGTTCTTCCGGTGACCGCTGAATGGGTCAACCGTCTGCGCAACCGTGGATACGCCGCATACCTGTCCGGTGCGGGCCCCACCGTGATGGTGCTCTCCACTGAACCGGTTGCGGAGAAGATCCTCGATGATGCCCGTGATGCCGGGCTGCGGGTCATTGAACTCGATGTGGCGCAGCCCGTCCGGGTTGAAGTCAACCACGAATAAGGCTGCAGCGCATTAGCTGGACAGTGCTCTCACATCTACAGAGCACACTCCGGGAGCGCTGAACGGCCTGAGTTCCAGGCCGACCCGGCCGGAGGTGTTCAGGCTTTCCTCGATGAATCCCTCGTGGACGGCACACACGAAACTCGATGGACGCTTGTCGCCCGTGATGAACGGGCAGCTGTTGAGGTGGATGGACACATCGTCGGGGTTGTGTGCCACCGGTACAGCAGGTGTGTCCACCACATCGGTGGCCTCAGAGACCCGGGGTACCGTCTCGGTGGTGGGGTCAAATCCCATCGCACGCAGGCGTGACAAGAGGGGCAGAAGTGCCTTGTTCAGGTCGTCCATGCCGCCTGGCTTGGCTCCCATGATGCTGGCCCACTGGGCACCGACAGCCTTGGCCTTGGCGCGCATCTCGGGATCCTGGAAGGCATTGATTGTTTCATCGCCCAGCATGGAGGCCATCAATTCGATGAGCGTGACATACTCCTGGGCTACTGCACGGTTATCAGGTACACGGGTCTGGAAGATGAGGGAGGGCCTGCCCCGGCCCTTCGCCGGTGCGGTGACAACACGCACGGCCTCCTGCGCCACCAGTTCCTCCAGATGGCCACGGGCTGTATTAACGTGCATCTCCAGCACGTCGGCCACCTCGATGGCGCGTGCGCCCTCGGGGAATTCCTGGAGAACGCTGAGCACTTCGCGTTGTTTGGGGCTCAGTCGGTAGGACTCGGCGAATAGTTCGGTGGCCGCCTGTGGGGCGGGGTTCTCATTCACGTTACTCAACTTTCACAACGGTGTTCTCAATTACCCGGGGCCTCTCATTCGAGGCTGGTCACAACAGGGTTTCCTCTTCATCAGGCCACATGATGTGGAATGGATGTATCCATTTTACCATGATAAGTACTGAATACCCCTCACTAATTTCCCGACAGGGGAGAATGAGTGAGAGGTAAGAGTTTCAGCACGGTGAAGTCCCATGAGGGTTCAAAGGGAACAGCGTACACCGGTTGTGTCGTCGTCAAGCAAACGCGCCTGCTCAGGCGCCGTGCCAGCGTGCCTCGTCGGTCTCCTGCTTTTTGGTGGAACGGACTGGTTCCCATGCGGTGTGGCGCAGCGAGGTGCGCGCGGTGGTGTCGCGGGTCCGGTAGACCACGTAGGGGCGGGTGGTGTAGCCGACCGGCGCGGAGAACGCATGCACCAGCCGGGTGAAGGGCCAGACAGCCATCAGGGCGAAGCCGGAGACCACGTGGACCTTGAACTCCCACGGCACATCGGCCATCAGTTCGGGTTGTGCGTTGAAGATCAGTAGTTGACGCAGCCACGGTGAGATGGTCTCGCGGTAGTCATAACCGTGCGGGCCACCGAAAACCTGGGTGGATACGGTGGCGATGAAACCGGAGAGGATGGCGGCGCCCAGCAGCAGGTACATCACCTTGTCTGAGCGGGAGGTGGACAGGAATACCGAACGGTTGACCACGCGACGGAAGATCAGGCCGATCAGGCCCAGCACCACCGCGACGCCGGCGATGGTGCCGGGGATGGTGGCGATCAGGTGGTAGGCGGCGTCAGAGATACCGACCGCCGCGGTCCAGCTCTTCGGAATGGCCAGGCCCATGAGGTGGCCGATGACCACGAACACCATGCCCCAGTGGAACAGCGGGGAACTCAGGCGCAGCAGTTTTGATTCGTAGATCTGGGAGGAGTGTGTGGTCCAGCCGAACTGGTCGGTGCGCCAACGCCAGGAGATACCGATGATGAAGGCGGCGATGCACAGCCACGGGAATGCCACCCAGAGGAAGATTTCAAAGTTGGACATTGTTCTTCGATCCTTTGGTCTGTCACGGTTGTGATGTGGGGAAGGGGAGCGGCGTGCCGATACCGACCATCTCTGCAGGGGGACCACTGCGGATCAGTTCCATATAGCTATCGGCGGTCTCCTGGTCGATGGCAGGCAGCGCCTGACACAGTGCAACGACCAGGTAGCGGTAGGGCGAATCCAGATTGTCGAGCGCTGAGCGGAGCACCTCGATGCCGTCGCGGTGGGCGGCGAGCACCTCGGTGGCGTCCGTGAACCGTCCGGGGTCGGACAGTGCGGCGGCCTCCAGCACCACACACAGGTGGTCCGGCAGCTCATCACGCTCGGATTCGAACCCGAGCGATCGCAACATGTCCCGGAAAGCCAGGATCGCGGTGCCCCGCTGGCGGGTGTCACCCACGGCGTAGTAGGTGAGAAAGAGTGAACACCGGCGGCGCTGGTCGAAGGTCTCCACATAGTGTTCCTGCAGCCAGCGCAGTCCCTTGACGCGCGCGGCGTCCAGGAATTCCACGATGTTCGCGGCCACCGGCAGGGGCAGCTCGTCGAGCTGCCCCTCCACAACGTTGAGCTTGTCGACGAAATCCTCATCCGGATAGTCCATCATCAAGGACGAGATCATGAAGACGATTCTTCTCTGATCATCCTGCATCGGGATCTGTCTGACCAGATCCTCCGGCACCATCCCGGTGTGGGTTCTGTTGCGTGCCATGTTCTTAATCCCTGCGATCCGGGAACATGGAATCCGGGCGTTCGCCTGGGTTCCAGGAGGCCAGACTCACGCGGCCAGGCTCTGCAGCCGCACCGGTGCCACATGCTTCCGGTGCGCCTTCGCCAAGACCCACGTTGAGGGATTCCGCGGCACCGATCGGATCAACGTTGCCGAATGGATCCAGACCCTGGATGCCACGTGGGGTCTCAGGTGAGGCGGTGGGGATGACGTAGCGGTCATCGTATTTGGCGATGGCCAGCAGCCGGTACATTTCCCGCATGGTTTTACCGTCCATTCCGACGGCCTCCGCGATCTCCTCCTGAGGATCATTGCCCAGGTTGATATCGCGCATATAGGATCTCATGGCAGCCAGCCTGCGTAGCGATTTCTCCACGGGGCGGGTATCTCCTGCGGTGAACAGTCCCGCCAGGTACTCCAGTGGGATGCGCATGGTGGCCAGGGCGGTGAGCAGGATCTTGTGGTCCTCGCCGTCATTGCCTGATGCGGTGACCTCATCCACGATGGGGGACAGTGGCGGGATGTACCAGACCATGGGCAGGGTGCGGTACTCCGGGTGCAGTGGCAGTGCCAGCTCATACTTGAAGATGAGATCGTGGATCGGGGACTGCTGGGCGGCATCGATCCAGCTGTGGGGGATGTTCTCCCGCTGCGCACCGGCGATGACCTCAGGGTCGAAAGGATCCAGGAAGAGCGTCTTCTGTGCCTCGAAGAGATCCTTTTCATCCGGTGTGGCGGCCACCTCTGCGACGCGGTCGGCGTCGTAAAGCAAGACGCCGAGGTAACGCAGGCGGCCCACGCATGTCTCGGAGCAGACGGTCGGCTGACCGACCTCCAGGCGCGGGTAGCACAGCGTACATTTCTCGGCCTTGCCGGACTTGTGGTTGAAGTAGACCTTCTTATACGGGCAACCTGAAACGCACATGCGCCAACCGCGGCACTGATCCTGGTCGACCAGGACGATGCCATCTTCGGCACGTTTGTACATCGCACCGGAGGGGCAGGCGGATACACAGGTGGGGTTGAGGCAGTGCTCGCAGATGCGGGGGAGATAGAACATGAAGGAATCTTCAATCTCCTTGGCCACCTGCAGGTTCATCTGCTCCAGAACCGGATCCTCATCCATGGTCTTGGTGGATCCACCCAGGTTGTCATCCCAGTTGGAGGACCATTCGATCTTGTCGATCGGGCGGCCGTCCAGCTGGCTGACCGGGCGTGCCGTGGGCTGGGCTGACTGTCCTGCCGGTGCCGAGAGCAGCTTGTCATATTCATAGGACCACGGGACATAGTAATCATCGATGGTGGGCAGCTTCGGGTTGTGGAAGATGGTGGCCAGCTTCTTGATGCGGCCACCCGCCTTCGGCTTCAGCTTGCCGGAGTTGGTGCGGACCCAGCCGCCCTCCCATTTGTCCTGGTCTTCCCAGCCACGTGGATAACCCACGCCGGGGCGGGTCTCCACATTGTTGAACCAGATGTATTCCGTGCCCTGACGGTTGGTCCAGGCCTGCTTGCAGGTGACCGAACACGTGTGGCAGCCGATACACTTGTCCAGGTTCATGATCATTGCGATCTGCGCCATGACCTTCATTAGTACTGCACCTCCTGGGAGCGGCGACGGATGTGAGTGACCTCGTCGCGGTTGTTTCCTGTTGGTCCGATGTAGTTGAAGCCATAGGCGAGCTGGCCGTAGCCGCCCGCCACATGGATCGGTTTGATCATGATCCGGGTCAGTGAGTTGTGCGTTCCACCGCGGCGGCCGGTGTGCTCATTGAGCGGTGTGCCGGCGGTGCGTTCCTGGGCGTGGTTCATGAAGACCGTGCCCTCGGGGATGCGGTGGGAGACGATCGCGCGGGCGGTGACGATGCCGTTGCGGTTGTACGCCTCGATCCAGTCGTTGTCCTCGATGCTGAGTTTCTCCGCATCCTTGTTGGACATCCAGATCACCTGGCCGCCTCGGGAGACGGTCAGGATGTGCAGGTTGTCGTAGTACTGCGAGTGGATGGACCACTTATTGTGCGGGGTGAGGTAACGCACGGTGACCTCAGCCTCGCCATTGCTGCCCTGGACGGTCTGACCGGGGCCCACTTCACCATTGATGTGGATCTTGTCCAGGGGTGGGCGGAAGATGGGCAACTGCTCGCCGTAGTCGATATACCAGTCATGGTCGAGGTAATAGTGCATGCGACCGGACAGCGTGTGCCACGGCTTGTCATATTCCAGGTTGATGGAGAACGCGGTGTAGCGGCGTCCATTGCGCTTATCCGCGGACCACTCCGGGGAGGTGATGACCTCCATGGGGCGTTCCTTGACCTGGTCCCAGTTGATGCGGGTGCCCTCGTGGTCGGCGATCAGATCCATCATGTCTGTGCCCACGCGTGCGCCCTGGTTGCGGAATCCCTCTGCGGCGACCTCGCCGTTGGACACACCAGACAGGTGCAGGATCATCTCGATGGCCTTGACCGCCGAATTGAGCAGGGGACGTTCGCCGGCGGACTCGGTCATGCCGGTGCCGTTGATCAGCGCGAGTTCCTCGACCTGCTTGGCCACGTTATAAGGGGTGCCGTGGGTGCCGGTTCCGACCTTCTCGGGCAGTGGACCTAAGTGGTTCCACTTCTCATAGATCTTGGTGTAATCACGCTCGACCGGGATGATCTTGGCCATGGTCTTGCCGGGGATGAGGCCGACCTCGTCCAGATCGGGGACGATGCCACCGGGCATGTTGAGCTCATCCGGGGTGTCGTGGGCCACCGGCGCGGTAATCACATCGGTCTGGGTGCCCAGCCACTTCCCGGCATGTTTGGTGAACTCCTTGGCCATGTCGTGGAAGACCTCCCAGTCGGTGCGGGTTTCCCACGGTGGGCTGATGGCTGCGTTGAAGGAGTGGATGAACGGGTGCATGTCCGTGGTGGATAGATCGTGTTTCTCGTACCAAGTGGCGGCGGGCAGCACGATATCAGAGACCAGCGTGGTGGACGTGTTGCGGAAGTCCGTGGTCAGCATCAGATCGAGCTTGCCCTTGGGGGCTTCCTCATGCCATTTGATGGATGCGGGGCGCTCATCGGGGCCGAGCTCCCGTGCGGTGGCGTCGGAATCCACGCCGAGCATGTGCCGGAGGAAGAACTCGGTGCCCTTGGCGGAGGAACCCATGAGGTTGGTGCGCCAGTTGAGCAGGATGCGTGGCCAGTTCTCCGGCGCATCCGGATCCTCACAGGCGTATTCGAGGTCCCCGTCGGTGAGCTGTTGGACGATATAATCCTGGACGGACACACCCTTATCCTCCGCTTCCTGGGAAAGTACCAGCGGGTTGCGGTTGAACTGTGGATAGGCCGGCATCCAGCCACGTTTCATGGCCTCGATCAGGGTGTCCGAGGTCATCTTGTCACCCACGGTTCCACGGTTGGCCAGTGGGGAGGACAGTCGATCGGCGCGGGTGTTGTCATAACGCCACTGATCGGTGGTCAGGTAGTAGAAGCCCGTGGTGATCATCTGGCGGGGTGGGCGCTGCCAGTCGGTGGCGAATGCGTACTGGCCCCAGCCGTTGGAGGGGCGCAGTTTCTCCTGACCCACGTAGTGGGCCCAGCCGCCGCCGTTGACCCCCTGGGTGCCGCACATGGAGGTCAATGCCAGGAAAGTGCGGTAGATGGAATCCGCATGGAAATAGTGGTTGACGCCGGCACCCATGATGATCTGGGAGCGTCCCTTGGAATCCTCGGCGTTCTGGGCGAACTCACGGCCGATGCGGATGGCCTGATTGGCCGGTACCCCGGTGAGTTCCTCCTGCCAGGCAGGGGTGCCCATGACCGGGTCGTGGAAGTCCTGTGGCCATTCACCGGGCAGGTTCAGCTCTTCACGGTTGACACCGTAGTGGGCGAGGAGGACGTCGAAGACGGTGGTGAACTTTCGGCCGTCGATCTCCACGGTGGGCACACCTCGGGAGATCACACCGGCACCCACGGGGCCGGTGGTGTCCTGGCCGGAGGGGGTGAGATCGAAGCGTGGGAAGAGGACCTCGGCGGTGCCGGTGGCTCCGGTGACCTCAGCCATGGACATGATTGATTCCGCGCCATCCTGACGCAGGTTCCACTTGCCCACGCCGTCATCGCCCCATCGGTCGGCGACGGTGCCGCCCGGGTCAACCACGCTGCCGTCAGCCTGCATGGTGAGAAGGCGGTGGGTGGCGTTGGGGGTCTGTGCCAGCTCGGGGGCGAAGGATTCCGCGCCGGCGGCGGTGAGGAACTTGCCCGGGGTGTAGGTGCCGTCACCGTGCTCATCCAACTCCACGAGGAAGGGGGAGTCGGTGTATTTGCGCATATAGTCCATGAAGTACGGGGTTGCGCGACCGACGTGGAATTCCTTGAGGATCACATGGCCCATGGCGAAGGCCAGGGCACCGTCGGTTCCGGGGTTGATGCGTGCCCATTCATCGGCGAACTTGGTGGAGTCTGCGAAGTCGGGGGAGACCACAACCACCTTGGTGCCGTTGTAGCGTGCCTCGACCATGAAGTGGGAATCCGGGGTGCGGGTGACCGGGATATTGGAGCCCCACATCATCAGGTAACTGGAGTTGTACCAGTCACCGGATTCAGGGACGTCTGTCTGATCGCCGAAGGTCTGTGGTGAGGCCGGAGGGAGGTCTGCGTACCAGTCGTAGAAGGACAGGGCCACGCCACCGATCATCTGGAGGAACCGGGTGCCGGCGCCGTAGGAGACCTGGGACATCGCGGGGATCACGGTGAAACCGTGGATGCGGTCGGGTCCGTACTGGCGGATGGTGTAGATGTGGGCCGCCGAGGCGATCTCAATGGCCTCTTCGTACTGGACCCGGATCAGTCCGCCCTTGCCGCGCTGGGAGATATAGGCTTCACGCTTCTCGGGGGTCTCCACGATCTCACGCCAGGCCAGCACCGGGTCGCCCAGGCGCTTCTTGGCCTCGCGGTACATATCCACCAGCACTCCACGCACATACGGGTAGCGGATGCGGGTCGGGGAGTAGGTGTACCAGGAGAAGGAGGCACCACGGGGGCAGCCACGGGGCTCATAGTCCGGCATATCGGGGCCGGTGGTGGGGTAATCAACCGCCTGGGATTCCCAGGTGATCACGCCGTCTTTGACGTAGACCTTCCAGGAGCAGGACCCCGTGCAGTTCACTCCGTGGGTGGAGCGGACCATCTTGTCATAGGACCAGCGGTTGCGGTAGAAGACATCAGCCTGGCGGCCGCCCTTGAGGAAGATCTGTTGTCCCTCAGGGCCCACTTTTCCCTTGCGGAGGTAGCTACCGAGTTTGAACAGGGGGTTCACGGAATCCGTGTTCGAATGCGTTGTAGTCATTGAGAAGCCTTTCGGTCAGCCCGGGAACGGGGCATGTGGACGGGCATAGTAGATCCAGGTCAGCGCGGTGGCGATGATGAAGAACACCACGCAACCCCAGAAGAATCCGACAGTCGGGGTCATAGACAGCAGCACACCGACCACGAAGGGGCCGAAGGCGGCGATCGCCCCGGTCCATCCGATGACGCCACCGGCCTGCTTCTTCGGCAGGATCATGGGCATCTGCTTGAAGGTGCCGGCGTTGCCGATACCGGTGAAGAAGAAGAGGATCAGCATCGACCACAGGAACGGATAGAAATCATCGGGGGTTTCCGCACGTGACAGGAAGATGGCTGCCGCGGTGGTGGCGGCGATCATGCCCACGCCACTGACGAAGGTCCAGATGGCACCTCCGAACTTGTCACAGAGTGGACCCCATGCTGCGCGGACAAGTGCGCCGATGAGGGGGCCGAGGAAGGCGTAGGTGGCGCCTGCATGCAGTGTTTCCGCCGGGAATTGTTCTGCCATGGGGGAGGCGATGCCGAAGTGGTTGTTGATGATGAGGCCGAACTGGGCGGCGAAACCTGCGAAGGCGCCGAAGGTCATCATGTAGACCACCGTGAGGATCCAGGTGTTCTTGTTGCCGAAGAAGTTCAGCTGATCGCGGAAATTCACCTTCATCGGGATGTCCTTGAGGAACAGGAACGCCAGTACGGCGGCGAGGATGGTCCACGGCACCAGCACGATGGCGGCGTTGTGGACGAATACCTCGGAGCCTTCGGAGGTGCGCTGTGGGGTGACGAATCCGATGCCCAGCAGGCCGAAACCCATCACCCATGGTCCGAGGAACTGGATGACGGAGACTCCGAGGTTGCCCACACCCGCCTGGATGCCCAGCGCTGTTCCGGATTTGGCCTTGGGGAAGAACCAACCGGTGGAGGGCATGTATCCGGAGAAGACGCCGCCGCCGATACCGGTCAGCGCGGAGAGAACCAACAGCCACCAGTACGGGGTGTTGGCATCCTGGACGGCGAGGAACCAGCCGAACATCGGGATGAGGAAGAGGGCGGAGGACATTCCGACCAGGTTCCTGGTGCCCACGCGGGCGGGGAGGAACATGTAGATCAGGCGGAGGATACCTCCGGCGAGCCCGGGGATCGAAGTCAGCCAGTAGAGTTGCGCTGCGGTGAGGTCAAAGCCGATGCGGTTGAGCAGTGGGGCGATGGCGGAAACCAGGTACCAGACGCTGAAACCGATGATGAGTGAGAACGTGGTGATGGAGAGTGTCCGCCAGGCGATCTGTGAATCCCAGTGTTCCGGATCTTCTGGATCCCACCCCTGCAGCGTTTTGCCCTTGGTGTTGAGTTCTGTCACTTTACGCCTCTTCCTGTGGGTTTGAAAGGGCTTTCCAACAAGCCCGAGGTGGCCCTGAATGCCCATAATCTAACACGGGTTGAGCTGCTAGGGTCTATATAGGTACGGGAAATCCCGTCTTTATTTACGCAACATTGATGTGTTCTAATTCACTTCCTGCAGGTATGTGGAGTAGAAACAGTGCCACAATGCATGTGGTTTTTTCGGACTCCCCCTCTGTGGGGGTGAAAAGCTGAGAGAGGTCAGGGAGAAATGGCGGTAGATGGGATGGATCTGACGGCGGCGATCATCACCGTGTCCGATCGGATATCGTCCGGGGCCCGGGAAGACAAAGCGGGGCCCATCGCCAAGGACATCCTCACCGGCGCCGGTGTGGATGTGGTGCGCTCAGTGACTCTCCCAGAAGGCCTGGACGCAGTCTCTGATGCCCTGGCGGGGGCTATCCGGGACGGTATCCGCATCATCGTCACCATCGGTGGCACCGGGGTGGGGCCCCGCAACCGCACCCCGGAGGCCACCGCACCTCTGATTGAGACAGAACTCACCGCAGTGATGTCCCAGATTCTCTTCGCAGGACTGGCCAATACCCATCAGGCTGGACTCTCACGCGGCCTGGTGGGGCTGACCACCCGGGACAGCGGTTCCACGTTGATTGTCAATGCGCCGAGTTCCCCGGGAGGGGTCCGCGATGCCCTCGGGGTGGTGTGCCCACTGCTCGGGCCTATTTTTGAACGTCTCTATTAGGCAGTTCCACCTCACCGAGGGCAGAGAGCTCCCCGATGGTGTCATAGTCGGTTTCCGTGCCATTGCCGGATACCTCGACCACCCGCGTGGCCTTTCTCAGAAGTGATTTCACCGACCTGTCCCGGACCTCTCCGAGATCCGCCAAGGCACCAGTCAGGGACATGGTTGACCACACTGCACACAGCGGCTGGATCCACCCGTCGTGGGCACGGGTCACCGCCACATCCGCATCACCGATGGCACTTCGCAGGGCCGGCAGCATCTCCGCGGAGTAGGGGGCATCCACGGCAAGCACAGCGGTGAACTCCTCAGTCTGTGGCAGGGCGGCCACGCCGGCAGCGATGCCCGCCACCGGTCCACCGAACGGGGGCTGCTCACTGGTGGTGATGACCCCCTCCACGGGATGCGGGGAGACCACCACCACGTTGTGGCCGGAACCTAAGCACTCCAGAAGATAATCAAGTAATCTGCGCCCATTGAGCTGAACCGCGGCCTTATCCACACCCCCCATGCGTGTGCCCTGGCCACCAGCGAGGATGATCACATTCATGTCAGGTACACCCCGATCTGTTCACCTTCACCGGGGCCGGAAGAGCCCGGAGGGATGATGGCGAAACCATCCACCCCGTTGAGGGAGGCCACGAAATGACTGCCGCGCCCTCCTTGGGTGAACGGCGTGGCCAACGCTCCAGCCTCACCCCAGGAAAGTCTGACCGGCACGATGAGATCCTTCGCGCGCGCATCAGGAAAGTCCACGGCGGCAGTGGCCGTGGTCCGGGGACGTGAACCCAGATCCGGGGAGACCTCAAGCCCGACAAGCTTATCCACGGCCGCACGGACGAACATGAGAAACGATACGAACGCCGCCACCGGGTTACCCGGTAAACAAAGGACCGGTACCGGGGAGCCATCCCGGCGCGCCCAGGTGCCTGCGCCCTGTGGCTTGCCCGGCTGCATGCTGACGTGGCCGAACCACATCGCGGCCCCCAGGCCCATCGCGGATTTCACCACGTCGAAGGCTCCGGCTGACACTCCGCCGGTGGTGATCACCAGATCATGTGACTCCACCACCTGGCTGAATACATCCCAGAACTCCTCCGGATCATCACCGGTGTGGAGCTCCGAGACTTCTTTGATGCCTGCTTCGCGTATAAGCTGGGCCACCATCGGGCGGTTGGAGTCCGGGATCTGGCCGGGCAGGGGAGTGGTACCCGATGTCACCAGCTCATCACCGCTGCTCAGCACCGCCACGCGGGGTCGGGGAAACGACGAAACCTGCTCTACACCAGCGGAGATCAGACCTGCGAGTGTGCCGGCATCAATGAGCTCGCCAGCCCGGGCCACCCGGTCACCTGGACGGACATTCTCGCCCCGGAGTCGGATGTGGGCGCGCCCGCGGAAAGCGTGGATATCAATCGACTCCGGAAGATCCAGGGGCCCCGGGCTAGAGGAGGTGTCCTCCACGGGGATGACCGCCAATCCTTCCGGTACGGGATCACTGACCGGAGCGCCCGTCATGATGCGCACGGACTCTCCCCGCACCGGGGTGAGGGCGGCACCGCCGGCTGGAACATCGCCGCTCACCTTCAGCGTCGCGGTTCCTCCCGCGGAAAGGTCCGCTGTATTGATGAGATAACCGTCCATCCCGGAATTGGAAAACGGTGGCACCGCCAACCGGGCATGGGTATCCGCTGCGAGCACGGTCCCCACGGCCTCATGGAGGGATAGCGTTACCGGCGCGCCGGGGGTGATCAGGGACAACACCCGTGAAAGGTGCCCGGTGATAGAGACATCAGACAAGGGGATCTAGCCACCGATCGCTGACATGGGGCGATCCGGCTGGAGGAAGCCCTCATCGTCGATGCCGTGGCCGGGTTTCTTCTCCCACATCGCACCTGCCCAGGCTGCAGCGAGTTCATCATCGGAGGCTCCTGCGCGCATGAGATCACGCAGGGGCGTTTCGGTGCGCGCGAACAGGCAGTTGCGGATGGTGCCGTCACTGGTCAGGCGGGAACGGTCGCAGTCACCGCAGAAAGGGTGGGTTACCGATGCGATGATGCCGAGTGTGCCGGTGATCTGGGGATCCTCACGGTCGGTGGCGTTCCACAGGGCAGCGGGGGCCGCCCCCCGTGGTTCGCGTGCGGGCGTGAGGTCAAACCTCTCCTCCAGCCGCTCCAGTATCTGGGCCGCGGTGACCATGTCTGTCCGTTTCCACTGGTCACGCGGGCCGAGCGGCATCTGCTCAATGAAGCGCAGCTGTGCGCCGCGCTCCAGGCAGAAAGCGGCCAGTGGCACGATGTCCACCTCATTGACCCCGGGCATCACCACGGCATTGATCTTGACCGGATCAAGCCCTGCAGCCACGGCGGCTTCAATGGAGGACAATACGCCGGCCAGGCGATCGCGCCTGGTCAGGGCGACGTAGCGCTCCGCGTCGATGGTGTCCAGTGAGATGTTCACCCGGTGCAGGCCGGCTTTCTTCAGGGCATCGATCCGGCGGTCCAGGCCGAGCCCGTTGGTGGTCAGTGCGGTGCGGACGGATTCACCCTCATCCGTGCGCAGACGGGAGGTGGCCTCAATGATGGACTCCAGGTTCTTCCGCAGCAGGGGTTCCCCGCCGGTGAATCGAATCTGCCGGATACCCAGTTTCTCCACGGCGATGCGGATGAGGCGGTTGATCTCTTCGTCGTCAAGCGACTGCTCGGTGGGCAGCCACTCCAACCCTTCCGCCGGCATGCAGTAGGTGCAACGCAGGTTGCACCGGTCGGTGAGCGAGACGCGCAGGTCGCGCGCCACCCGCCCGTAGCGGTCGACCAGCTCACGCGTGCCATCAGGTTTGACGCTTTGCGACGCTGTCTCTTTCGGCTGTTGATACGGCCCGGGCTGGAGGTAAAGGCGAGTAGTCATGTGATCTCCATCCTAGGAACAGTGCAGATTAAAGCCAACTATAACCGGAAATAATCAGCGATTTAGGTATGGAAACTATTTCTCCCCAGGTCCCTTCAATTTGATGACCTCGAATTCACCATCGGCCAAGTGCATGCGCAGGTCCTTCTTGTCGAATTTACCCACCGATGTCTTGTCGATCTCCTTAACAAACGTCCAGTACTCCGGCAGCATCCAGTTGGGTAGACGGTCGCGCAGCTGATCACGGAGCAGTTCCGCGGTCTCACGCGTGGGTTCCACATTGGGGTACAGCAACGTGACAGCGAGGGGGCGTTCCACCCACTTGTCATCGGGGAATCCGATCACCGCACATTCCACCACCTCCGGGGTGGCCATGATGAGGTTCTCCAGCTGGGCGGAGTAGATCCACTCGCCACCGGAACGGATCACATCGCGGGCACGGTCCTGGATGCTGAGGAATCCATCGCTGGTGACCGCACCCACATCGCCGGTGCGTAGCCAGCCATCAGCAGTGAAGGATTCGTCGGGCCCATTCGCATCCATCCCGTGGAAGGACTCGGCGAGACCACCCTCCTCCGCGGCGGGGGACTGGAAGTAGGAACCGGTGACCCACGGACCCCGGACCTGGATCTCACCCTCATTGCGGTCGGTGGAAGCCATCACCTGCCCCTCATTGACCACACGGTATTCCAGGGAGGCGGGGAATCTGCCCTGGGAGACGCGGTAGCTCCAGCGGGCCGCACCGGATACGCCCGATGGTGGTCGGGACACAGTGCCCACCGTGGAGGTCTCCGTCATGCCCCAGACGTGCACCACATCCACGCCATACCGTTCCTCCCACAGCGTGATCACCACCGGCGGCACGGCGGAACCGCCGACATAGAGTTCCCGCAGGGACATTCTCTCCGGAGGATTCTTCAGATAGTGCACCATGAGCTGGATCCACAAGGTCGGCACGCCGTGGGCTGCCCGCGGCAGGGTGGTGGAAATGATCTTTGCCAGCGTCGGGGCAGAAAGGTCGGCGCCGGGCATCACCAGGGGAGTCCCAGACATGAACGCCGCGATGGGAACACCCCAGCTGAGCACGTGATAGATGGGAACACAGCACAGGAAAGTCTCACCGTGGGTGACAGAGAGGGAATCCGTGGTCCGCAGGCTCAATGACTGCAGGTACAGCGAACGGTGGGAGTAGACCACACCCTTCGGTGGGCCGGTGGTGCCGGTGGAATAGCAGATGGCCGCGGCGGTGCGTTCATCCTCCACAGGCCAGTCATAGTGGGTGGAACGACCGTCCAGCAGCGCCTCATAGGAATAGGTCTGGACACCCTCCGGCAGGTGGGAGGAAGGCTCGCGGATATCGGAATCGCCGATGAAGATCACCGCGCGGACGCCGGGGCACTCGGGAAGGATTTCACCCAGCTGGGTGGCCAGGCGGGGATCAGCCACGATGATCTCATCCTCAGCGTGGTTGATGATGAACGCGATCTGGTCATTCATCAGCTGCTTGTTGAGTGGGTTGAACACCGCACCCATGCAGGCCACCGCGAACATCGTTTCCAGGTGCTCCCCGCAGTTGTACAACAGGGACCCCACCCGCTGGTCACCGGTGATGCCGAGGGAATCATGGAGCGCATGCGCGAGGGCCGCCGCCCGGGCGCCGATGTCAGCGAAGGTGATCTGCTCCTGCTCATCACCGTCATATGTGGTGATGACAGTGTCACCGTGGACGGTGGAGCCATACTTGAGAATACGGGAGAGGGAGAGGGGAACATCCTGCATCGTGCTGAGCATGCAGACCACTTTAGCGATGGCACCGGACACCGGGTGAGCCAGTGTGATGCAATCACCCGAAAGTGACGGGGGACACCCCGTGGTGTTGATGGTATCCGGGGTGGTTCCCGAGAGAAACTGCTCTTGTGGATATGCCGATTGAGACACTGCCGGTGTAATGCGCTAATATGTCACAACAAGACCGGGCTACTTAAACTCGGTGCACATCAGATTCCCTCATCAAGCTCCCCGGCGGCAACGGTCCGTTTAACCGGGGGAGTGTGGGGACAGTTCATGGGGCACCTCGGGGTGTGGGCCAATTTGAGCCACATCCGGTCTGGTTCAGGGCACAGCATCGCATCCGCGCCGCGGAGAACATGTTGCCCTCCCTCAGTGAATTGCCACGCAGTTTCCGTTATTCGTGTGTTTTCAACCGTGAGTTCGCAGAATTCCCGATGAAGGCAGATGCGGCGCGGGACAGCTCCTTCCCGGCAGTGCACTCAAAATTACACAGAAGCAGCTTTCAGCCTTCATACATCTCATATACACACATGTGAAACAGACAATGCCACTCGGCTGGAATGCCACGAAAGGATATCTGTGACCAACACAGACAACACCGCAGCGAACCAGGGCGAACTGACCGCCCTTCGACTGCCGGAACTGCGCAAGATCGCCGGAGAACTGGGCCTCAAGGGGACCTCCGGGTTGCGCAAGGGTGAACTGATCAACGCCATCAGCTCCGCCCGTTCGGGTGGAAACACCAGCACCGCCGCCCCGGCCGCCAACGCGCCAGAGGAACAGCAGGCTGCAGGCACCCGCGCCCGCAGGGCCGTCAAGTCCACCCCTGCACCCGCAGCAGAGACTGCTCCGGAAGAGGCGCCCGCTCGTCGTGGCCGTCGCCGCGTCACCGCCTCCCCGACCACTCCCTCCAGTGAGGGTGTCCAGCAGGCCCCACAGACTGAGTCCGCTCCAGCCCCGATGCAGGAACAGTCCCACGAGGACAATGACGGCTCTGAGTCCTCATCCCAGGACGGCCAGGATAACCAGGACAACCGCTTTGAATCCCGCTCCGCTGCACGCCGCGCGCGACGCAACCGCCAGCGCCAGACACAGCGTGACACCCCGGACTCCGAGGACAGTCAGGACACCCAGGACCAGCAGGACACCGCTCCGGCACAGCAGACTCAGCAGTCTCAGCCTTCTCAGCCTTCTCAGAATGAGCAGGAGGACAACACCGAGCAGTCCCAGGGTGATGACAACCAGCAGGATTCCCACGATAACCGTCGTGGCAACCAGCGTCGTGACCGCCGCGGAAATCGCAATGATCAGCGGGACAACAACCGTGACAACCAGCGCGATAACCAGCAGGATCAGTCCGACAATCAGCAGGATTCCCAGGACAACGACGGCTCCCACAATGATCGCCGCGGAAATCGCAATGACGACCACGGTGATGACCGCCGTGGCCGCCGTGGCCGCCGTAACCGTCGTGGCCGGGATAACCGCCAGGACAACCGTGATAACCGCGGTGACCAGCAGAATGATCAGAATGACAACCAGCAGGACGATCAGCTGCAGAACGTCGCCGGCATCCTGGACATCGTGGACACCAATGTGGCGTTCGTCCGCACCACCGGTTACCACCCGGCACCATCTGATGTCTTTGTGAACAACCAGCTGATCCGTCGCATGGGTCTGCGTTCCGGTGACGCCATCGTGGGCCAGGTCCGCATGAATCAGGGTGGACAGCAGGGCGGCAACCAGGGTGGACATGGTGGACGCAACCGTCAGAAGTACAACAACCTGTCGCGCGTGGACAGCATCAACGGCCTGCCTGTTGAGGAAACCCGCAACCGTCCGGAGTTCAACAAGCTCACCCCGCTGTACCCGAACCAGCGTCTGCGTCTGGAAACCGAGCAGCGTGTCCTGACCACCCGTGTCATTGACCTGATCATGCCGATCGGCAAGGGCCAGCGTGCGCTCATCGTGTCCCCGCCCAAGGCCGGTAAGACCACGATCCTGCAGAACATCGCCAACGCGATCGCCACCAACAACCCGGAGTGCTACCTCATGGTTGTGCTGGTGGATGAGCGTCCTGAGGAAGTCACCGATATGCAGCGTTCGGTCAAGGGTGAGGTCATCGCCTCCACCTTCGACCGCCCGCCGGGAGAGCACACCGCCATTGCGGAGCTGGCCATTGAGCGCGCCAAGCGTCTGGTGGAGCAGGGCCAGGACGTTGTTGTCCTGCTCGATTCAATCACCCGTCTGGGTCGTGCCTACAACAACAGTTCCCCTGCGTCCGGACGTATCCTGTCCGGTGGTGTTGACTCCAACGCGCTGTACCCGCCGAAGCGTTTCCTGGGTGCGGCCCGCAACATTGAAAATGGTGGTTCCCTCACCATCATCGCCACCGCGATGGTGGAGACCGGTTCCGCCGGTGACACCGTGATCTTCGAGGAGTTCAAGGGCACCGGTAACGCCGAGCTCAAGCTGGATCGTAAGATCTCCGAGCGTCGTGTGTTCCCTGCAGTGGATGTCAACCCATCCGGTACCCGTAAGGATGAGCTGTTGCTCAACCCGGATGAGGCTCGCATCATGCACAAGCTTCGTCGTATCCTGTCTGCACTGGATAACCAGCAGGCCATTGATCTGCTGATCAAGCAGCTGAAGAAGACCAAGTCCAACGCGGAATTCCTCATGCAGGTCGCTTCAAGTGCACCGATGGCCGCCACCGAAAATGATGAGGAGTACTCATAATGGCAGGACAGGTATCAGCGGTTGACGATATCCTCGCCGAGTATCACGGCCTTGAGGAGCAGATGGCAGATCCTGCGCTCCACAATGATGCCGCGGCGGCACGACGGGTGGGGAAGCGCTACTCCGAGCTGCAGCCCATCATCAACGTGCACCGCGAACTGGTCCAGGTCAGGGATGATCTGGAGGCGGCGAAGGAGATGGCGCACGAGGACCACGAGTTCGCCGCCGAGGCAGAGCGCCTCGAGGTGGAATCGGTGGAGCTGGAGGAGAAGCTCGCTGATCTCCTGGCACCGCGTGATGAGCATGATGGTGATGACATTGTCATGGAGATCAAGGCCGGTGCCGGTGGAGATGAAGCGGCCCTGTTCGCAGGTGACCTGCTCCGCATGTACCAGAAGTACGCCGACAAGCACGGTTTTATCATCGAGGTTCTCGACTCTGCTGAGTCCGACCTGGGCGGGGTCAAGGACATTACCTTGTCCATCCGTTCCCGCAAGCCGTCCCGCGATGGTGCCTGGAGCCAGTTCAAGTTCGAGGGCGGTGTGCACCGCGTTCAGCGTGTGCCGGTGACCGAGTCCCAGGGACGCATCCAGACCTCTGCCGCCGGCGTGCTGGTCTACCCGGAGCCGGATGAGGTGCAGGATGTGGAGATCGACGAGAAGGAGATCCGCGTCGATGTCTATCGTTCCTCCGGTAAGGGTGGTCAGGGTGTTAACACCACCGACTCCGCCGTGCGCATCACCCACCTGCCCACGGGCATCGTGGTGACGTGTCAGAAGGAACGTTCCCAGATCCAGAACCGTGCGCGCGCCATGCAGGTGCTCGCCGCCCGTCTGCAGGCGTTGCAGGCGGAGGAGGCGGAGGCTGAGGCCGCACAGGGTCGTGCGTCCCAGATCCGCACCATGGACCGCTCCGAGCGCATCCGTACCTATAACTGGCCGGAGAACCGCATCAGCGATCACCGCATCGGTTTCAAGGCCAACAACCTGGATTCCGTCCTTGACGGTGAACTGGATGATCTGTTCACCGCCCTGCGTGCAGCTGAACGCGCTGAACGCCTCGAGGCCGATAACTAGGCATGCGAACCCTCGGGGAAGCACTGCGCGACGCCACCGACATCCTGCAACAGGCTGCGGTGGCGTCGCCACTTAATGATGCCCGCCTGATCGCCGCACATCTCCTTGGTTGCGGTCCGCTCAATGTGGCCCTGCACATGCGTGATGAGGTGCCGGCAGGTTTTGATGAGGCGGTCAGCCGCCGCGCGCAGCGTGAACCGCTCCAGCACATCCTGGGCAGTGCGCCGATGGGCGCACTCGACCTGCATGTCGGCCCCGGGGTTTTCGTTCCCCGGCCCGAGACCGAGGTGCTCGCCGATTGGGCGGTGCGGCGCGGTCGGGGCGTCGATAAGCCTGTTGTTGTTGACCTGTGCACCGGTAGCGGCGCGCTCGCCGCTTATCTGGCCCATGAGCTTGTCGACGCCCGGGTCACCGCGGTCGAGCTTGATCCGGGGGCCGCGGCGTGGGCGGCGCGTAACTTCTCCGAATTCACGCCAGGTGTGGAGCTGGTCATTGGTGATGCCACCGATGCCACTGTGTTGCCTGACCTGCATGGTCGGGTGGACATTGTGGTGTCCAATCCGCCCTATGTCCCGGAGACCGGGGATCTGGAACCTGAGGTGTACCGTGATCCCCACATGGCTGTTTTCAGCGGTGCCGGCGGGATGGATGTGATCGATGAGATGGTCCATCTGATCTTCAACCTGCTCAAACCCGGGGGAGTGATGGGTGTCGAGCACGATGACACCACCTCAGAACTCGTCCTGGACGTATTCACCCGCCACGGAGGGTTCACCGACGTGGCAGTACTCAACGATCTCACCGGTCGGGCGCGCTTTGTCACGGCGAGTAAGCTGTGACTCTGGGTTTTTAATTACTTTCCATCATCCGTATTTTTCTTCTAGGAGCACCACAGTGAGCAGAATCTATGACTGCGCCGACCAGGAATCCCGCGCAGCCGGCCTGAAGGCAGCTGTTGACGCGGTCAAGGCCGGTCAGCTCGTTGTCCTACCCACGGATACCCTCTACGGACTGGGCTGCGACGCTTTCAATAATGAGGCCGTGGCCAACCTGCTGGCCACCAAACACCGGGGTCCCGACATGCCGGTACCCGTGCTGGTGGGCAGCTGGGACACCATCCAGGGTCTGGTCCAACACTATTCCGAGCAGGCCAAGACCCTCGTGCAGGCCTTCTGGCCGGGTGGGCTGTCCATCATCGTCCCGCAGGCGCCCAGCCTGCCGTGGAACCTCGGTGACACCCGCGGCACCGTGATGCTGCGCATGCCGCTGCACCCGGTGGCCATCGAACTGCTGCGGGAGACCGGCCCCATGGCGGTATCCTCCGCCAATATCTCCGGACATCAACCACCGAGCACGGTGACTGAGGCACGCCAGCAGCTCAACCAGAACGTTTCCGTCTATCTCGATGGCGGGGAATGCGCGATCGGCAAGCCATCATCGATCATCGACATCTCCGGTGAGCGCCCCAAGCTCCTGCGGGAGGGCGCTATCAGTGCAGAACGCATCGGCGAGGTGCTGGGGGTGACGGCGGAGAGCCTGCGCTAAATGGGAGCCGGTTTTGCGGGAATCCCGCTGCGCGAACTGGGGCTGGTGATCCTCGTTGCCGCCGCAATCACGTATCTCACCACAGGCATCATCCGCACCCTCATGGTGCGCAGTGGTCGCCTCAATGAGATCCGTGACCGCGATGTGCACACCATGCCCAAGCCCCGCCTGGGCGGAGTGGCCATGTTCAGTGGCTTCCTCGGTGCCGTTTTCCTCGCTGACCAGCTTCCAGCCTTGACAAGAGGCTTCATGCCCATCACCCCGGAGATGCACGCTGTCATCTGGGCGGGATTTGTCATCGTGGTGGTGGGGGCGCTGGATGATCTCTTTGATCTGGATGCGATCACCAAACTGGTCGGCCAGATCGTGGGTGCTGTGACCATGAGTCTGTTGGGCCTGACCTGGACGATTCTGTATTTCCCCTTCGGTGGGGGAACCACTCTGCTTCTGGATCAGGTCCAGTCCACCATCCTGACCACGCTGTTCACCGTGGCGCTGATCAACGCACTCAACTTCGTGGACGGGTTGGACGGATTGTCCGCCGGGGTGGGTATGATCGCCGGCGCTGCCATCCTGGTGTTCTCCCTGACCATCCTGTTCGACCAGAACGGAGCGGTCTCCGCTTACCCGCCGGCCATTATCGCTGCCGCACTCGTGGGTATCTGTGCAGGTTTTCTCCCGCACAACTTTGAACCGTCCAGAATCTTCATGGGGGACAGCGGTTCGATGCTGATCGGGCTGCTGCTGGCTGCGGCCTCCACCTCCGCCTCGGGCAAGATCAACATGGGCCTCTACGGCACCGTGGACCTGATCGCGCTCATGTCACCGATCATCGTGGTGCTGGCTGCGGTGGCGGTGCCACTGTTGGATCTGGTGATGGCTGTGGTCCGCCGCCTGGGCAAGGGCACTTCCCCCTTCTCCCCGGACAAGATGCACCTGCATCACCGCCTCCTGGCGATCGGGCACACCCACAGGCGTGTTGTCCTGGTTCTCTACATGTGGGTAACGGTTGTCGCCTTCGGCGCGGTGAGTTTCTCCATTGTTCCGCCCCTGTATGCGCTGGGCGCCACCGTGTTCGGCTTGATTGTGGCCACGGTGCTCACCACCGTGCCCCTGGCGCGTGGCAAGAACGTGCCCAGGCACCGAAAATAGCTTGTCTATCCAGCTCTGATACTTGATTACCGCTCAGGTGGACAGGTGGGCCAGTTGGTATTCTTGTTTCCCCCGGCCAACCCGGTAGGATTTCCCGACGTGACCAACGAACAGCCCCAGACCTCAGAAACCCCAATCGCACCGGAGAAGTCCGAGTTCGACGACCACCGTCGCCCACTCCAACGAGCTGTGAAATTCGGAACCATCGCACTGATCGTGATCACGGTGATCTCACTGGCCGTCTGGGGAGGCCTGCGTGATCTCCCCGGAATCTGGGGTGTTCTCATCGGCGCGGCCCTGGGTGGGGGATTCGTTCTGCTCACCGCACTCAGTGTGCTGATCACCTCCAATACTGATGCCGCGACCACCGGCGCCATTGTTCTGGGCAGCTGGCTGTTGAAGATCGTGGTGTTGGTCATTGTCCTCGCGGTTATCCGCGACATGGAGTTCTATGACACAGTGGCGCTTTTCGTCACGGTGATTCTGGCGCTCCTCGTGGTCCTGGCTGTTGAAGTGTGGGGAGTCATCACCTCCAGGGTCACCTACATCGGTTAATCCTCCAGCAAGCGCCAGGCTCCCCGGTTTCCATCCGGGGAGCCTGGCGTTCTTTTTGTGCAAGGGGGTGGCGATAATGGTGAACCGTACGTTCTGGATGTCCGCTTTTGCTCGGTGTGGCCTTACGGCGGGGTTGAACTGCCACCCTTCTTTCGCTGCCCGCGGGGGAGTGGGCGGACTGAATCACCATGATGTGGTTTCCGTTTCCAACGCGACTTTCCATGGGGTGGGAACTGGTGATCCTTTAGTGGATTGACCAGCATAATCCTGGCAGCGAAATCATAAGATCCTGTTAGGTCATGGGTGGGTAGTTACCCCCGTTCGGCAAGGAAACACCCTCTGTGACGCACCTAACAGGACATGAAACCTCCCGCTCACACGGTATTTCCGCGGGAGGAACACTGCGTAACCCACGTTCCCCCCGCCCCGCTTGGATAAAAGCGTAAATCACCTGTTAGTCTATTACGCGGGTTGAACCGTAGAGCCCTTGAAGGCAGCAGACATTTGCCGGAGAGAGTTTCCACGGACCACGTCCCCTGTAATCGTTGCGCAGATGTGCGACGGAGTCCGTGACGGTTACAGCGAGTTTTTCAGACGTCCATCGCACCGTGCACTAACCCACGCGTGCACGGCCCGAACACGGGAGAGAACGCTGAGCGTTACAACACTGTCCATGAAGGGTGAATTCCACGCCCCGAACTTGGACGACGAATTTTTCCCGGGGCACGTAACCGATAGTGGCGAAGTTGTGGACATGCTGTTCACTGATTTCGCCAATGGTTGGTTCGCACTTGATCGCCTGATGCTTGTCCGTCTTCTGATGGCAGCCATCGTGGTGATCTTTTTCCTTTGGGCTATGCGTAAGCCGAAGCTCGTCCCGCATGGCGTCCAGAATTTTGCAGAGTATGCACTCGATTTCGTCCGCATTCACATCGCTGAGGACATTCTCGGAAAGAAGGAAGGCCGCCGGTTCCTGCCGGTTATCGCCACCATCTTCTTTGCGACCCTCATGATGAACCTTGCGACGATCATTCCGGGTCTCAATATTTCGCCCAACGCCCGAATGGGTATGCCACTCGTAATGGCGTTGGTTGGTTACATTGCGTTTATCTACGCAGGTTCCAAGCGATACGGATTCTTCAAGTACGTGAAGTCTTCGATTGTGATCCCGAATATTCCACCACTTCTTCATATCCTGGTGGTTCCAATTGAGTTCTTCTCGACTTTCATCCTGAGGCCAGTAACCCTGGCGCTGCGTCTTATGGCCAACTTCCTGGCCGGTCACCTCATCCTGGTTCTGCTGTACTCCGCCACGAACTTCTTCTTCTGGCAGATGAACGGCTGGACCGCGATGTCCGGTGTGACCATCATCGCGGCGATCCTCTTCACCGTTTACGAAGTGATCATCATCTTCCTGCAGGCGTACATCTTCGCTCTGCTGGTTGCGGTGTACATTGAGCTCTCGTTGCATGCGGATTCTCATTAGATGAAACACAAAGGCCGTCGAATGGAGCCCCGAATGGGGCGACAACGGCGGGCGGACCACACGGTCAACTGAATAACCCCACTTAACACCTCTTAGCCCAGAACCCTGGGCACCAGAAAGGGAACGACACCTCATGAACGAAATCATCCTGGCTCAGACCGAGACTGTTGCAGCAGCTGCAGACTTCCGTGCTGTCGGTTACGGCATCGCCACCATCGGCCCTGGCATCGGCATCGGCATCCTCGTGGGCAAGGCCCTCGAGGGCATGGCTCGTCAGCCTGAGATGGCCGGCCAGCTTCGTACCACCATGTTCCTGGGCATCGCCTTCGTTGAGGCCCTGGCACTGATCGGTCTCGTTGCCGGCTTCCTCTTCGTTTAATCAGCTAACTAACCGAAAGCTGGTAAACCATGGCGAATCCTATCTACCTCCTTGCGCACGCTAACGCGGATGCCCTCCCTCTGGAGAGCGGCAACTCCATTCTGCTGCCCAAGGCATATGACATCGTCTGGTCCCTCATCCCGTTTCTGATCATCCTGCTGATCTTCTGGAAGTTTGTTCTTCCGAAGTTCCAGGAAGTCCTGACCGAGCGTGAGGACCGGATCAAGGGAGGCATTCAGCGTGCCGAGGCCGCACAGGCCGAGGCGAAGTCTGCCCTTGAAAAGTACAACGCACAGCTCGCTGAGGCTCGCACCGAAGCTGCTGAAATCCGTGAGCAGGCGCGCGAGCGCGGCAAGCAGATCGAAGCAGAACTGAAGGCGAAGGCCGACGAAGAGAGCAACCGCATCATCGAGTCCGGAACGAAGCAGCTTCTGGCACAGCGCGAGCAGGTCGTTAACGAACTGCGCCGCGAAATGGGTCAGAACTCGATCAACCTGGCCGAGCACCTTCTTGGGGATCAGCTCTCCGAGAACGTTAAGCGCTCCGGCACCATTGATCGTTTCCTCGCCGACCTCGACACTGTGGCACCGAACGGAAAGTGAGCGACATGCACGCAGCGAGCCGTGAGGCACTAGCAAAGGTATCGTCCGATCTGGACACTGCCCTCAAGGCAGATAACGCCGTAGCAGTAGCCGCCCAGGCCGGAACCGAGCTGTTCGACGTCGTCGAGGTTCTCGACGGCGACCGCGGTCTGCGTGTCGCAGTGGCTGATTCCTCGAAAGACGCGCAGCAGCGCGTTGGCCTCATTGAGGCTGTGTTCGGTGGAAAGGTTTCCCAGGTCACTCTCGAAATCCTCAAGGATGCCGCAGACCAGACCTGGTCAACCCCACGCGAGTTCCGCACCGGACTCGTAAAGCTTGGCCGCCAGGCCCTCCTCCGCTCTGCGGAGCTGCAGGGTCAGCTCGGCCGGGTCGAGGACGAGCTGTTCCGTCTCAGCCGTATCCTTGATCGTGAAAGCCAGCTGACTCAGCTGCTCTCCGATCGCACACAGGACTCGGCTACCCGTCGCGATCTCCTGGCCAAGGTGCTGTACGGCAAGGTGGCAGCTGTCACCGAAGCCCTCGCACTTCAGGTCATCGGTCGCCCGGAGAACAATCCGATTGATGATGTTGCCGCACTGGCAGCCACCGCAGCTGAGCTGCAGGGCCTTTCAGTGGCACACGTCGTCTCCGCGGTTGATCTCAACGATGGACAGCAGCAGGCGCTGGCTGAAAAGCTGGGACGAATTTACGGTCGTGCGATGAGCATCCACTCCGAGGTTGATACCAGCCTCCTCGGTGGCGTGGTCATCCGCGTCGGAGACGAAGTAATTGACGGAAGCACCTCGGGTAAGCTCGAGCGACTCCGCGCAACCTTCGCTTAAGACACGACGAATTAGACAATAAGTAATGCTGGAAGAAACAACCGAGAGCAGGAAGAACATGGCGGAGCTGACGATCTCCTCCGATGAGATCCGTAGCGCGATTGCGAACTACACCTCGAGCTACTCCGCGGAGGCCTCCCGTGAGGAGGTCGGCGTGGTTATTTCGGCCGCTGACGGTATTGCCCAGGTTTCGGGCCTCCCGTCTGTTATGGCGAATGAGCTCCTGGAGTTCCCGGGCGGCGTCATCGGCGTCGCACAGAACCTCGAGGCCGACTCCGTCGGTGTCGTGGTCCTGGGTAACTACGAGCTACTGAAGGAAGGCGACCAGGTTCGTCGTACGGGAGACGTTCTGTCTATCCCCGTCGGCGAAGATTTCCTCGGTCGCGTCATCGACCCACTTGGCAAGCCCATCGACGGCCTTGGTCAAATCACAGCTGAAGAGGACCGCGTCCTCGAGCTTCAGGCACCTTCCGTGCTTGATCGCCAGCCTGTTGAAGAGCCAATGGCCACCGGCATCAAGGCTATCGATGCGATGACCCCAATCGGTCGTGGTCAGCGACAGCTGATCATTGGTGACCGTAAGACCGGCAAGACCGCGGTCTGCATCGACACCATCCTTAACCAGAAGGCCAACTGGGAGACCGGCGACAAGACGAAGCAGGTTCGCTGCATCTACGTCGCAATCGGTCAGAAGGGCTCCACCATTGCAGCCCTGCGCAAGACCCTCGAGGAGCAGGGCGCTCTGGAGTACACCACCATCGTGGCGGCTCCTGCCTCCGACGCTGCCGGCTTCAAGTGGCTCGCACCATTTGCCGGCGCTGCTCTCGCCCAGCACTGGATGCACCAGGGCAACCACGTCCTGGTCATCTACGATGATCTGACCAAGCAGGCAGAGGCCTACCGTGCCATCTCCCTGCTGCTGCGTCGCCCGCCGGGCCGCGAAGCATACCCAGGTGACGTCTTCTACCTGCACTCCCGTCTGCTGGAGCGCGCTGCGAAGCTGTCCGATGAGCTCGGTGCCGGTTCCATTACCGCGCTGCCGATCATTGAGACCAAGGCCAACGACGTCTCCGCCTTCATTCCTACCAACGTGATTTCCATCACCGACGGTCAGGTATTCCTTGAGTCCGACCTGTTCAACCGTGGTGTCCGTCCGGCGATTAACGTCGGTATCTCGGTCTCCCGTGTGGGTGGCGCAGCTCAGACCAAGGGTATGAAGAAGGTTGCCGGTTCACTCCGTCTGGACCTGGCTGCTTACCGTGACCTCGAGGCATTCGCCACCTTCGCTTCTGACCTGGACTCCGCGTCCAAGGCTCAGCTCGAACGTGGCCAGCGTCTGGTTCAGCTGCTCATCCAGGCTGAGAACGCACCTCAGTCCGTTGAGTACCAGATCATCTCCCTGTGGCTCGCAGGCGAAGGCGTCTTCGACAACGTTCCCGTCGAGGATGTCCGTCGCTTCGAAACCGAGCTGCATGAGTACCTCAGCTCCAACACCTCACAGGTGTACGAGCAGATCGCCGGCGGCGCTGTGCTGTCCGACGAGTCAAAGGACGCGCTTCTTCAGGCTTCCGAGCAGTTCAAGGGCAGCTTCCAGACCACCGATGGCACCCCTGTCATCAACGAGCAGGATGTCGAAGCACTCGACGCCGGCCAGGTCCAGAAGAACCAGCTCACCGTTTCCCGCAAGGTCGGCAAGTAGTAGCAGGCCGAGAGCCTCATACAACATGACTGACCAAGCAACTGAAGGGAGGCGTTTGAACCATGGCAACAATTCGTGAATTGCGTGACCGAATCCGTTCGGTCAACTCAACCAAGAAGATCACCAAGGCTCAGGAACTGATCGCCACCTCGCGCATCACCAAGGCACAGGGTCGCGTCGCGGCTGCTGCGCCGTACGCAGAGGAGATCCAGCGTGTGCTGGAGCGTCTCGCGTCGGCCAGTACCCTCGATCACCCGATGCTGCGTGAGCGTGAAGGCGGCAAGCGAGCCGCCGTGCTGGTGGTCTCTTCTGACCGCGGCATGGCTGGTGGCTACAACCACAACGTATTCAAGAAGGCTGCGGAGCTGGAGAAGCTCCTGGCTGGAGAAGGTTACGAAGTGGTTCGTTATGTCACCGGTAGCAAGGGCGTGGGCTACTACAAGTTCCGCGAGGATTATGTTGCGGGTGCCTGGACCGGATTCTCACAGGATCCGGATTGGGATGCCACCCACGACGTGCGTCGTCACCTGATTGATGGCTTCACGGCCACCGCTGATGGTGAGGCAAAGTTCCGCGACGGACTGAATGTGGATGAAGGCCAGGGAATCCAGGGCTTCGACCAGGTTCACGTGGTTTACACCGAGTTCATTTCCATGCTGACTCAGCAACCGGTAGTGCTTCAGCTGCTGCCGATTGAGCCAGTCATCGAAGACGAAATTTTCGTACAGGGCGAGAGCGCACTCACCGATTCCGGTGCGGGCGACATCGAACCTGACTACGATTTCGAGCCGGACGCGGACACTCTGCTTGAAGCACTGCTTCCGCAGTATGTTTCTCGTCGGTTGTTCTCCATCTTCTTGGAAGCAGCCGCAGCGGAGTCCGCTTCACGTCGAAACGCGATGAAGTCTGCAACTGACAACGCAACGGAACTGGTCAAGGACCTTTCCCGAGTGGCCAACGCGGCTCGTCAGGCACAGATTACCCAGGAAATCACAGAGATTGTCGGCGGCGCTGGTGCGCTGTCTGACAGCGGAGAAAGTGACTAGATTATGACTACAGCTCTTACAGAGCAGAACGCACAGCTGGCAGCTACTGCCGGTCGTGTCGTGCGTGTCATTGGCGCGGTCGTCGACGTGGAGTTCCCCCGCGGCGAGCTGCCGGCACTGTACAACGCACTGACTGTCGAGGTCACCCTCGAATCAGTCGCCAAGACCGTTGTCCTCGAGGTTGCTCAGCACCTCGGCGACAACCTGATCCGTACCATTGCAATGGCACCTACCGACGGCATGGTCCGCGGTGCGGCTGTCGTTGACTCCGGTAAGCCAATCTCCGTTCCAGTCGGCGATGTTGTCAAGGGCCACGTGTTCAACGCCCTCGGCGACTGCCTCGACGAGCCGGGCCTGGGTCGCGATGGCGAGCAGTGGGGAATCCACCGCGAGCCACCGTCATTCGACCAGCTCGAAGGCAAGACCGAGATCCTCGAGACCGGCATCAAGGTCGTCGACCTTCTCACCCCTTATGTTAAGGGTGGAAAGATCGGTCTGTTCGGTGGCGCCGGTGTCGGCAAGACCGTTCTGATCCAGGAAATGATCACCCGTATCGCCCGCGAGTTCTCCGGTACCTCGGTATTCGCAGGCGTCGGCGAGCGTACCCGTGAGGGCACCGACCTCTTCCTCGAAATGGAAGAGATGGGCGTTCTCCAGGACACCGCTCTCGTGTTCGGCCAGATGGACGAGCCACCGGGAGTCCGTATGCGCGTGGCGCTGTCCGGTCTGACCATGGCGGAGTACTTCCGCGATGTGCAGAACCAGGACGTGCTGCTCTTCATTGACAACATCTTCCGTTTCACCCAGGCAGGTTCCGAGGTGTCCACCCTTCTGGGTCGTATGCCTTCTGCCGTGGGTTACCAGCCAACCCTGGCTGATGAGATGGGTGTTCTTCAGGAGCGCATTACCTCCACCAAGGGCCGTTCGATTACGTCTCTGCAGGCCGTTTACGTCCCTGCCGATGACTACACCGACCCAGCCCCTGCTGCGGTGTTCGCCCACCTGGATGCCACCACCGAGCTTGACCGCTCGATCGCATCCAAGGGTATCTACCCAGCTGTGAACCCACTGACCTCGACTTCTCGTATCCTCGAGCCGTCGATTGTTGGCGAGCGTCACTACGAGGTCGCCCAGCGCGTCATCGGTATTCTGCAGAAGAACAAGGAACTCCAGGACATCATCGCCATCCTCGGTATGGACGAGCTGTCTGAAGAGGACAAGATCACCGTGGCCCGCGCCCGTCGTCTCGAGCGCTTCCTCGGTCAGAACTTCTTCGTCGCGGAGAAGTTCACCGGCCTGCCTGGTTCCTATGTGCCACTGGCTGACACCATCGACGCTTTCGAGCGCATCTGCAACGGCGACTTCGACCACTACCCAGAGCAGGCCTTCAACGGCCTGGGTGGCCTGGACGACGTCGAAGCTGCTTACAAGAAGCTGACCGGAAAGTAAGGTAGAGACACATGGCTGAAATCACCGTTGAACTGGTGTCTGTTGAGCGCATGCTCTGGTCGGGTCAGGCCAGCATTGTGACTGCTCAGACCACCGAGGGTGAGATCGGCGTGCTGCCCGATCACGAGCCGATGCTCGGCCAGTTGGTCGAGAACGGTGTCGTGACCATCCAGCCCACGGACGGCGACAAGCTTGTTGCCGGCGTCCAGGGTGGATTCTTCTCCGTATCCAAGGAAAAGGTGACGATCCTCGCGGACTTCGCCGTCTGGGCACATGAGGTTGATTCCGCATCTGCCGAGGCTGATCTGAATTCGGACGACGAGCTGGCCAAGGCACGTGCCGAGGCCGGGCTGCGCGCGGTCCGCCGCAGCAGCGAAGGTCTCTAGTACCCTTTCGTTTAGCTGATGTACGCCCGCCCGGGGCTGGATATCCTCCAGCCCCGGGCGGGCGTTGTCTTTTGCTTCTCGACGTCCAAGCCAGGCTGTCCCCATGCATTGTTTTTGATTACCCTTCTTTGTGGGTAGGATCAACTAAAACCTTTTAGCTTGTTGCAGGGAGGACACACTACGCCGTGGAATATATTATTTGGGCCCTGGTGATCATCGCGGTTCTCGCTGTCATGCTGGCTGCCTGGCGGTTTTTCACACTGCGTTCCCGGGGGACCACGGTGATTCTGCGTGAACTACCGCAGAGTGGGGTCCATGGCTGGCGTCACGGATCTCTGCGCTACAACGGAAATGACCTGGAGTATTTCAAGGTTCGTTCCCTGTCGCCCATGGCCAACATCATCTTCAACCGCCTTTCGGTGGAGCTCCTCGATCGACGTGAGCCCACAACCGAAGAGGCGGTTTTCATGTCTGATGGAACCCGGATCGTGCGGATCAGGTCCAAGGAGAAGGAGATTGAGATCGGACTGGATTCCCATGGTGAGATGGCCATGACCGCGTGGCTGGAGGCGGCACGCGATGTGCGCGCGGAGCATACGCTCACGCCTGCTGATTTCCTGCGCAAACAGAACCGGAATGGCACCCAGCGGGACCGGTGATAATCCGGTTGGTTATTGTAGGGGCATGCGTCTTGTCATCGCCCGTTGTTCTGTAGATTATGTCGGCCGTCTGGAAGCCCATCTTCCGATGGCTGATCGCCTCCTGATGGTCAAAGCTGATGGTTCAGTGTCCATCCATGCTGATGACCGGGCCTATAAGCCCCTCAACTGGATGACTCCACCGTGCACACTCACGGAAACCCCCATCACTGATGAGGATGGGGAAGAGGTTGGTGTGCATCTCTGGGTGGTGGAGAATAAGAAGGGTGAGCAGCTGCGGATCACAGTGGAGAAGATCCACTCGGAGCTCTCCCATGATCTGGGCGTGGACCCGGGCCTGGTGAAGGACGGGGTGGAGGATCATCTCCAGGTGTTGCTCGCTGAGCACATCAACACCCTCGGTGAGGGGTATACGCTTATCCGTCGGGAGTACCCCACGGCGATCGGGCCGGTGGATATCCTCTGCCGTGATGCGGATGGTCAGACCGTGGCTGTGGAAATCAAGCGCCGCGGAAACATCGACGGGGTGGAGCAACTCACCCGTTATCTTGAGCTGCTCAACCGGGATGAGCTTCTCAGGCCGGTGCAGGGTGTGTTCGCGGCCCAGGAGATCAAACCCCAGGCACGCATTCTGGCGGAGGACCGCGGCATCAGGTGTGTCACCCTGGATTATCAGGCCATGCGTGGCATCGAGTCTGATGAGCTCAGGCTCTTCTGATCAGGAGAAGGGTAGTTCATGCCACGCCGGAACAGAAGAGAGAAGGCCGCACCCCGCGATTTACCTCGCGATGGTGCGGTCTATTGGGGCACCCAGGTCCAGGAGGGGCCCAGCTGGTCATTCGGTGAACCCTATATGGTTCGCCAGATGGGCAGTTCAGCGGCCACCAAATTCTACGTGTGCCCGGGGTGCAATCAGAATATCCCACCGGGCGTAGCGCATGTGGTGGCGTGGCCCCGCGATGCGGGGGGCCGTGCAGACGACCGCAGACATTGGCACAAGGCCTGCTGGTCGCGTCGATAAGCTAGTTGGCTGGTTCGGTCAGCTCGAGGAGGACGCCGCCTGCATCCTTGGGATGGACGAAGTTGATGCGTGCACCACCGGTGCCGATCTTCGGCTGGTCATAGAGCAGACGGATGCCCTGATCGCGCAGGTAATCTGACAGCTCATCAAGATGGTGGGTGCGCAGGCACATCTGCTGGAGGCCGGGGCCCTTCTTGGCGATGAACTTCGCGATGGTGGATTCCTCATTCAGGGGAGCCAGCAGCTGCAGCATGCCATCGGTGTCCTTCATGTCCTTCGGGCCGACCATGGCCTCGGTGACACCCTGCTCCTCGTTGGTTTCCTGGTGGTGGTTCACCCAACCGAAGGCGTTGCGGTAGAACTCAACAGCCTCATCCAGGTCGGGGACAGCAATACCAACGTGGTCAAGGCAGACAACATACTCGTGGGGGATATCAATGGCCTGTGGATTTTCAGTCATGGATGTCATTCTATTCCTGTGATCCCGCAACCGCACCATTAAGGGTGGTGTCCGTGATCACCTGATGCAGGTAACCTGGCGGTATGCTCATTGCCTTCTCTGTTGCCCCAGCCGTAACCGACAATCCTCAAGGTGAGATGGCCGATGCCGTCACCGAGGCCATCCGTGTGGTCCGGGAATCCGGCCTACCCAATGAAACCAACGCCATGTTCACACTCATCGAGGGGGAGTGGGATGAGGTCTTCGATGTGATCAAACGTGCCACCGAGGCTGTCTCCAAGGTGTCTCCGCGGACCTCCCTGGTGATCAAGGCGGACATCCGGCCCGGTTATGAGAATACGCTCACCCGCAAGGTGGAAGCCGTGGAGGAACGTCTGTCCCGGGATCAGTAGAGTTGAGGGGATAGTCCCGTCAGCCAACTGAGAAAGAGTGTTTCAACCGTGACCACACCAGGCCGTTTCGTCAGTGGAGCCATCGATCTCGGCGAGGTGAAAGCCCGCGCTGAAGCCCGCCAGAAGACACATTCGGAGGGACCGGCATCCACCGCCATTGCCACCTCCATCACTGTCACGATGGAGAACCTGGAGAACGAGGTTCTGCGACGATCAACCCAGGTGCCGGTGATCGTCCTGATCGGAACCTCCCGCAGCCCCGATTCTGAGCAGCTGAAAGCAGATTTCACAGCCCTGGCGGCCAACGCCGGTCTGTCCTTCATCTTCGGTTATATCGACGCCGACACCACCCCGGATGTGGCCCAGGTCTTCGGGGTGGAGGGTCTGCCCACCACCATCGCCGTGGCTGCAGGCCGTCCCCTGGCGGACTTCCAGGGTGGACAGCCGGCTGATGCCCTGCAGCAGTGGATCAGCTCCGTCATCCAGGCGGTGGGCCCCCAGCTGCAGGGCCTGCCGGAGGGCGCAACGCCCGCTGATGGCTCCCCATCCCAGGCACCGGTGGAAGAACCGGAGGATCCCCGTCTGGATGCCGCCCTGATCGCCTTGAATGAGGGCAACTTCGATGCAGCCATCGCCGTCTATGAGGAGATCCTCAAGGAGGAACCGAAGAACGCCGAGATCAAACAGGCCCGTGACACAGCGATGCTCATGGCCAGGCTGGGCACTGTCGACGATGGCACCGATGTGCTCGCCGAGGCAGAGGCTGATCCCACCGATGTGGGCAAGGCCTTCGCTGCCGCTGATGCAGAGATGGTGTCCGGCAACCCGGAGGGTGCCTTCGACCGTCTCATCACCCTGCTCACCAGGACCGCGGGTAAGGAGAAGGACACGGTGAAGGGCCGTCTCATCGAACTCTTCGGTCTGTTTGACCCCACAGACCCCCGGGTGCTCGCGGCCCGCGGCAAGATGGCCAGCGCCCTGTACTAACCCCTCTGCTAAGAGCAATGGAAAAGGCACCCCGAGGGGTGCCTTTTTCACCTATCTGAAAAAGATCTAGCCTTCCCAGACGTAGAACTGCGCACTCATCGCAGGGGAGTGCACGGTGGCGGTGTAGGGGAAACCATCGCGGTCAGCCTTGGTGGCCTTGACTGTTTCGGACAGGGAATTGTCCGCACCCAGGAACTGTTCCTCATCGGTGTTGAGGGCCAGTTTCCAGGTGCCGCCGCCGGAGACACCGAGGGTGTACTCGGGCTGAGAGGTGCCGGAGAGGTTGAAAATACACAGAACCTGGGAACCGTCCTCGCCATAACGGGTGAAGGCCAGGATGTTGTTGCCAGCGTCATCAGCCTTGTTCCAGGCGAATCCCTCACCGGAGAAATCACGCTCATGAAGTGCCGGGACATCCCTGTAGGTGGAGTTGAGTTCGCGGATGAGGTCGGAGATGGCCGAGTGGTATTCACCCTGCCAGCCATCGACAACACCCCAGGGCAGTTCGGTGCCCTCAGACCATTCATCACGCTGGCCCAGTTCCTGGCCCATGAACAGCAACTTCTTACCCGGGTGTGCCCACATGTAGGCGAGCAGGGTACGCATGCCGGCGGCCTTGTTCCAGGTATCTCCCGGCATGCGGTTCCACAGGGATCCCTTGCCGTGGACTACCTCATCATGGGAGATGGGCAGCACGAAGCGCTCGGAGAAGGCGTACACCAGTGAGAAGGTGAGCTCGTTGTGGTGGAAGGAGCGGTGGATGGGATCCTTGGAGAAGTACTCCAGGGTGTCATTCATCCAGCCCATGTTCCACTTGAGGGAGAATCCCAGGCCACCATCCCAGGTCGGTGCGGTGACTCCCGGCCAGGAGGTGGATTCCTCGGCGATGGTCAGCGCACCCGGGTGGACACGTGAAACGGTGGCGTTCATCTCCTGGATGAACTGCACAGCCTCAAGGTTCTCCCGGCCACCGAAGACATTCGGAGCCCATTCGCCGTGTTCACGGGAGTAGTCCAGGTAGAGCATGGAGGCCACGGCATCCACGCGCAGTCCGTCGACGTGGAATTCCTCCAGCCAGTAGAGGGCGTTGGCCACCAGGAAGTTGCGGACCTCGTTGCGTCCGAAGTCAAAGACATAGGTGCCCCAGTCCTTCTGCTCACCACGGCGCCAATCCGGGTGTTCGTAGAGGGGTTCACCATCAAAACGCGCCAGGGCCCAGTCATCCTTGGGGAAGTGGGCGGGCACCCAGTCGACGATGACACCGATGCCGCGGGCGTGGAAGGCGTCGATAAGCTTGCGCAGTTCATCCGGTGTACCCCAGCGTGAGGTGGGGGCGTAGTAGCCGGTGACCTGGTAACCCCAGGAACCACCGAAGGGGTGTTCCGCGACGGGCATGAACTCCACGTGGGTGTAGCCGAGGTCAGCGACATAATCCACCAGTTCGGTGGCCAGCTCGGAGTAGTTACGGCCCCAGCGCCATGATCCGAGGTGAACTTCATACACACTCATCGGGGTGGAGGCCACGTCGGTGGAGTCACGCTTGGCCAGCCACTCGGAGTCATTCCATTCATAGGAGGACTCCGCCACGATGGAACCGGTGGCCGGGGGTAGCTCAGCGGTGCGTGCCATCGGGTCTGCCTTGTCACGGCGGTTGCCGTCCTTGGTCTGGACGGCGAACTTGTACACGTCGCCGGCGCCGATATTAGGGATGAACAGTTCCCAGATACCGGAACCACCCATGGAACGCATGGCGTGCTGGGAGGCGTTCCAGCCATTGAAGTTGCCCACCACGGCGACGCCGATGGCATTCGGTGCCCACACGGCGAAGGCGGTACCACTGACCTGACCCATGACGGTTTCATAGGTCTTCACATTGGCGCCGAGGACATCCCACAGACGCTCATGGCGACCCTCGGAGATCAGGTAGATGTCCATGTCACCGAGTGTGGGCAGGAAGGCATAAGGGTCAGCGGTGACCACTGGATCCTTACCTGGCCAGGTGATGCGCAGGCGGTAGTCGAAGGGGTCCTGGTTGCCCAGTTCCAGTGCGAAGATGTCATCGCCGATGGGGTTCATCACGATCTGGGTTCCGTCGAGAATCAGCTCAACCTTCTCGGCGCCGATCTGGCGGGTGCGGATCACGGAACCACCACCGTCGCTGGCGTGCCAACCATAGAAACCGTGGGGATTGTGGTGGTGGCAATGACGCAACCTACCGAGATCCTCTTCAGGGATCACAAGGTTATTAGCGGAATCAGGGCTCATGGCACATGTCCTTAAATGCTGAAAATATCGGGAAATCTGTATGTTTTAGACTGTTGTGACGGTACCCGAGTTCGGGCACTGAGGGGATGTTATGCGCGGTACTGTTCGATCTCGCGCCAGGCCAGACGCTCGCGACGTGAAGCCGGAAGCTCGGGCAGCACGAAGATGTGCGCGACATCCTGCAGCGGCTCCAGTCGGACGAAGTTGGTGGCACCCCACGTGTAGGTGACACCGGTGATGGCGTCACGGACCTCGAAGGACGCACCGGATTCCAGGCCGAGGGCGGACAGATCCAGTCGCACGGTGGCTTCGCGTGCGGAACGGGGATCAAGGTTCACCACCACCAGGACGGTGTTACCGGTGAGGGCATCCACCTTGGAGTAGACGATGATCTGGTCATTGTCCGCCTCATGGAAGTGCAGGTTACGCAGCTGCTGGAGGGCGGGGTTGGCGCGACGGATCTGGTTAAGGGCGGCGATATACGGCTCGAGGGAATCATTGGATTCCAGCGCACCCTCGAAATCACGGGGGCGCAACTCGTACTTCTCGGAATCCAGGTACTCCTCGGAACCGGGCTTGACGGACTGGTGCTCGAAGAGTTCATAACCTGAGTAGACACCCCAGACCGGTGACATGGTGGCAGCCAGCGCGGCGCGGATGGCGAACATCGCGCGGCCACCGTGCTGGAGGGAGGCATGCAAAATGTCCGGGGTGTTCACGAACAGGTTCGGGCGGGAGACATCAGCCATCTCGGCGATCTCAGTGGCGAACTCGGTCAGTTCCTCCTTGGACACCTTCCAGGTGAAGTAGGTATAGGACTGGGAGAAACCGATCTTGGCCAGGCCGTAGAGGCGTGCCGGGCGGGTGAATGCCTCGGCCAGGAAGATGACCTCAGGGTTGGTGGTGTGGATCTCGGAGATCAGCCACTGCCAGAAGTTTGCTGGCTTGGTGTGGGGGTTGTCCACACGGAAGGTGGTCACACCCAGGTCCACCCAGTACTTCACCACACGGTAGACCTCCTTGTAGATCTTCTCCGGGGCGTTGTCGAAGTTGACCGGATAGATATCCTGGTACTTCTTCGGTGGGTTCTCGGCGTAGGCGATGGTGCCGTCGGCTAAGACGGTGAAGAACTCACGGTGGTCCTGGGCCCATGGGTGGTCAGGTGCTGCCTGGAGTGCGAGGTCGAGGGCGATCTCCAGACCCAGCTCCTCAGCGCGTGCCAGCAGCTTCTTGAAATCCTCGACGGTACCCAGCTCCGGGTGCACAGCGTCATGGCCACCGTCCTTGGAACCGATGGCCCATGGGGATCCCACATCCTCGGGCTCCGGGGTCAGGGTGTTGTTGCGACCCTTGCGGTTGACCTCGCCGATCGGGTGGATCGGCGGGAAGTAGACGGTGTCAAAGCCCATGGCCGCCACGCGGTCAAGGGCATCGGCGGTGGTGTCGAAGGTACCGTGAACGGGCTTGCCATCGGCATCCCAGCCACCGGTGGAACGGGGGAACAGCTCGTACCAGGAGTTCACCAGGGCGTCGCGGCGTTCGACCTTGACCTGCAGGTTCTCGCCGCGGGTGAGCAGCTCGCGGAGCGGGTACCGCTCCAGCAGCTGCTGGGTGGCCGCCGAGATGCCGGGTGCAACCCGGGCTCGGAGGTTGCCGGAACCACGCAGGGAGGTCGCGACGTCGATAAGCGTCTTCTTTTCCTCTGGTGGCAGATTCGCCGCGGCCTCCTCGAAGAGTTCAGCACCGCGCTCGAGGTCATTGTAGAGCTCCTCGGCGGACTGGCCGGCCTCGATCTTGGTGGTCACCGCATGACGCCAGGTGGCCATGGGATCGGACCAGGCATCCACGCGGAAGGTCCAGGTGCCGGGGACATCAGGGACGAAGAAGGCGTTCACCTGATCCTGGTTGGTGGGGGTCTGGCGCATCGGGATCTGGATGGTGTCCGGTGCAACGGTGGACTCCTCCGGGCCCTGGACATTCAGGGTGGCGGAGATGGCATCGTGGCCCTCGCGCCAGACGACAGCGGAAACCGGAACAATTTCACCCACCACCGCCTTAGCCGGGTTCTTGTCCAGAAGCTGGGGGCGAACATCATCGATTCCGAGACGACCAGTCACAGTTTTCTCCTCTTTAGCGGTGCAGACTTCAATACTCGATCACGTACACGTCTTCAGAGTGCCGGGGGTGATGGTTATCCGCCCGTTACCCTCCCAAAATCCTATCCGAGCTGTGTCACTTCCACATGGGAGAAGTGAAATCAGCCATGATGGAGGGTGTGACTGACTCTGCAACTGACTTCCAAGAGGACTACAACGAGGACCTCCTCATTGACTTTGAGGGTGTGACCTTCACCCGCGAGGGCAGGAACCTGGTGGGGCCTGTCGATTGGCAGGTGGAGCTGGATGAACGCTGGGTGATCATCGGCCCCAACGGTGCCGGCAAGACCACCCTCATCCGCATGGCCGCAGCCGAGGAGTTCCCCTCCGCCGGCAGGGCCCGCATCATGGGGGAGCAGGTGGGTAAGACTGACATGCGCGACCTGCGCTCCATGATCGGAGTGAGCTCCTCCGCGCTGGGTAACCGGATCCCCGAAAATGAAAAGGTCCGTGACCTGGTTGTGTCCGCTGGTTATGCCATTCTCGGCCGCTGGCGTGAGGATTACGCGGAGATGGACTTCGAGCAGGCCACCGACATCATGGAGCAGGTGGGTGCCCTCCACCTGGGTGATCGCACCTGGGGCACGCTCTCGGAGGGTGAGCGCAAACGCGTCCTGGTCGCCCGCGCCCTCATGACCAACCCGGAGCTGCTCATTCTTGATGAGCCGACCGCCGGCATGGACCTGGGTGGCCGCGAGGACCTGGTGGCCTATCTCGGCGCACTGGCCATGGACCCGGATGCACCGGCCATCGTCATGATCACCCACCACGTGGAAGAGATCCCCTCCGGCTTCACCCACGCCATGTTGCTGGATGAAGGCGAGATCGTGGCCCAGGGTCTCATCCACACGGTGTTGACCAATGAGAACCTGTCCAAGGCCTTCCATCAGCCGATCCAGGTGGATCGCATCGGTGAGCGCTATTTCGCGCGCCGGGTCCGTAAGGCGCGCCGCCGCCGCGCGCGCAACGCTGAATAAAATGCCGGAGCTTGTCGACGAATAACCGGGGGTTCAGGCCTGCAGGAGGGACTTCGTTTCCTTACACTGGTTGATGGTTCTCAAAGAAAGCATGGTGCATTGATGGTGATGGAAGGTGTTGGCGGCCGAAAGCTAGCCGCCACTGTGCTTCTGGTCCGGGATGGAATCATTGATGGCCAACCGGATCTGGAGGTCTATATCCAGGAACGGGTGTCCACCATGCCGCATTTCCCGCGTGCCACCGTCTTCCCCGGGGGCGGGGTGGATCCCCGTGACTTCCCGGATTTCTCTGACGGCCACAGCCCGGAGATCTGGGAGGGGCCGGATGCACTGGAGTGGGCTGACCGCCTCAACACCAGTCCAGAGATCGCCTATGCGCTGGTCTTCGCCGCGGTGCGTGAACTCTTCGAGGAGGCGGGAACCCTTCTGGCTGAGCACGGTAATGGCGGAGGCCTGGTGAAAGACGCCAGCAAATACCACGCCTATCGGGAGAAATTGGAAAGCCATGAGATGTCCCTGACCGAAATGCTGGTCAGGGAGAATCTGGTGATCCGAACCGACCTCATCGTGCCGTTCGCCCGCTGGGCAAGCCCAGAAGGGGATCGGGCGCGTTTTGATACGTTCTCCTTCGTTGCCATCGAACCGGAGGGGCAGTGTGCTGATGGCGATACCAGGGAGGCATCATCCACCGGTTATTTCCCGCCGGAGCTGATCCTGGAGGGATGGCGGGCCGGGCTGTTGCGCCTGGTCATTCCCACCTGGGCATCACTGTTTGAGCTGTCCCACTTCCACAGCACAGCTGAGCTGATGGAAAGCATCCATGAATTCAATCTCAATCCCATTGTGGATGACGCCATGAACAATCCCCGCTACCGCGAATTCTATGAACTGAAGCGGAACGAAAGGTTCTGACCGCGACCTCCTACACTGAGGAACATGAGTTTCAGTCCGGATGAGGTCCGCTTCCTTATCGATAACGCCCCTGATATTGATTTCGCCACACGTGAGCTGGAGCTGACGAAGCGCTCCATGATCTCTGATGTGGCGGTTCTTCGTTCACGCTTCGGGGAGCAGGGCCGGGCAGTTGCAGAACTCGCTGGTGCCCGCCGCTCAGGAAAACTGCCGGAGGATTGGTTGATGTGCCATGATTCCGCGCAACAGGCCACCCCGATGCAGGTCTCTGATATCCGTGCGCAACGTTTAGGCACAGCATTGGGGGAGAACACGGTGGCCCACGATGTCACGTGTTCCATCGGCACCGAGGGACTGGCGATAATGAACGCGGGACTGGGATATATCGGAGCGGATCTCGACCATTCCCGGCTGTTGATGGCTCAATATAATCTGGGCGCTGGGCGCGCACGCCTGCTGTGTGCTGATGCGCTGAAACCTGCTGTGAACGGCGCTGATGTGATCATCGCCGATCCTGCACGCCGTGCGGGTGGGCGCCGCATCACAGACCCGGCCCAGTTGTTGCCGCCGCTGCCTGATCTGCTTGACGCCTGGGCGGGACATGCCATGGCCGTCAAGTGTGCACCCGGTCTGGATTTCAGCGGGTGGGATGGCCTGGTGAGCCTGGTCAGTGTGGATGGCGGAGTGAAGGAAGCCTGTCTGTACACCCCGGATCTGGCTGATGGTGAAACACGTGAGGCCGTGGTGATCAGAGATCGGGTGGACCGGGTGACCGACCTGTTGGATGACGCCCCGGGGGAACAGTTGGCACGAGCGCCAGGGGAGTTCATCATTGACCCCGACGGTGCCATCGTGCGCGCCGGGTTGGTGCGGCATTATGCGGTGCGGGAGGGGTTGTGGATGTTGGACGAGCGCATCGCGTACCTCACCGGGGACCGTCTTCCCGAGGGAACCAGTGGATTTAGATTCATCGAGCAGGTGCCGCTGAAGAAGCTCAAGTCCGCGTTGAGCGCCCATGGCGCGGGTTCGGTGGAGATTCTGGTGCGGGGAGTGGATGTTGATCCTGATCAGTTGCGTAAGAAGTTGGCACTGAAGGGGAAGAAGGCGATGGCGGTGGTGATCACGCGCATCGGTACCACTGGTGTGGCGTTGGTGTGTGGGGCACGTGAGTGGGCGGAATGAATATCACATTGTAAAACCGGGTGGAGGTTGGTTAGTCTGTCAGGAATAGACTATGCGGTCTAGCGATGTCTATGAGGGTGTAGGGGAGTTGGCGGTAGGCCACCCGCGTACCATGGTTTAGAGATTTCAATACTTCTGAAAAGACTTATGAAAGGTGAGTGTGGATGTCCACAATCGTGGTGCTGGTGAAAAACGTTCCAGACACCTGGTCCAAGCGGACCTTGGAGGCTGATTTCACCCTCGATCGTGAGGGCGTGGATGAGGTCCTGGATGAGATCAACGAATTCGCACTCGAGCAGGCCCTGCGCTTGCGAGAGGCTAACCCGGGTCACAAGGTGGTGGCCCTGACCGCCGGACCCGAGTCCGCGGATGAAGCACTGCGCAAGGCGCTGTCGATGGGTGCGGATGAGGCCATCCTCCTCAACGATGAGGCACTGGCCGGTTCGGACCTGCTGGGCACCGCGTGGGCACTCAACAACGCGATCAACACCATCCCGGATGTATCCCTCATCGTCGCAGGTTCCGCCTCTTCTGATGGCTCCATGGGTGCGCTGCCCGGTGTGCTGGCTGAGTACCGCCAGACCGCGGCTCTGACCGGTCTGTCCAGGTTGGCCATCGAAGGTGACCAGGTTGTGGGCACCCGTGTGGACCACCGTGGCACCTTTGAACTCAAGGCTGCGCTGCCTGCGGTGGTGTCCATCACCGACAAGGCGGACAAGCCACGCTTCCCGAACTTCAAGGGCATCATGGCAGCCAAGAAGGCCACCATCGCGCGCCTCAACCTCGCGCAGATCGGTGTCACTCCTGAGCAGGTCGGCATCGCGCATGCCGCGACTGCCGTGACCGCCGCTTCGGAACGCCCGGCACGTACCCAGGGTGACATCATCAGCGCTAACGGTGCAGCTGCGAAGATCGCTGATTACCTGGCAGCTGAGAATCTGATCTAGTTCAACCCGATCACGTCAACCAACCTTCAAATCTCTGTAGGAGAAACGTTTCATGTCTACTGCATACGTATTGGTAGAGCAGAACAATGGTCGTCTGGATCCGGTCACCGTTGAACTGATCACCGCCGCACGCGCACTCGGTGAGGTCACCGCTGTTGTTGTTGGTGAGCCTGGCACCGGTCAGTCCGTTGCCGCCGAACTGGGTGCAGCCGGTGCAGCTGTTGTTATCGCCGCTGAAGCTGCCGGTGTGTCCGAGCGCCTGGTGATTCCTGAGGTGGATGCTCTCCACATCCTGGCTGCACATAACCCTGGCCCGATCGTCTTGTCCGCCAACCTGGGCGGCAATGAGATCGCCGGTCGCCTGGCCGCCCGTCTGGCTTCCGGTGTGCTCTGCGATGTTGTCGGCATCAACGCCGACCGCACCGCCAACCAGTCCATCTTCGGCGATACCATTCAGGTTTCTGCTGCCGTGGGTGGTGCAGCTCCGATCTACACCCTGCGCGCAGGTGCCGTTGCAGGTGAGCCGGTTGCTGCTGCCGGCACCCTGCAGACCCTGGCGCTGCCTGAAGCCACCATCAAGGATGTCACGGTTGTCTCATCCACCCCTGTCGTTCGTGGCGACCGCCCTGATCTGCCGCAGGCGAAGGTGGTTATCGCAGGTGGCCGTGGCATCGGTTCCGCTGAGAACTTCCAGACCGTTCTGGAGCCCCTGGCGGATGCTCTTGATGGTGCCGTGGGTGCCACCCGTGACGCCGTTGATCTTGGTTATTACCCGGGTGAGTACCAGATCGGTCAGACCGGTGTGACTGTGTCGCCGGATGTCTACATCGGCTTTGGTGTCTCCGGTGCGATCCAGCACACCTCCGGCATGCAGACCGCGAAGAAGGTCATCATCGTCAATAACGATGAGGATGCCCCGATCTTTGAGATCGCCGACCTTGGTGTGGTGGGCGACCTCTTTGAGATCGCCCCGGCGCTGCTTGAGGAGATCAACAAGCGCAAGTAGGGGTTCCTCGCCTGCCCTTCAGCTAACGGCCTTCGTGTATTAATACGCGAAGGCCGTTTTTTGGATACTGAATTGGTACGCTGACATCAATTTCACATCAATTTCACGGTAGAGCTATTTGAGGGCGAGGAAGAATCAGATGAACAGGTTAACTCGACACGCTGCTGTTCTCTCTACTACTTTCCTTGTCGCGGGGTTTCTCCTGAGTTGTTCTGCAGAAGACGAAAGGGGCAGCACGGCCTCGACCCCTGCGCAGACACCAGTGAGTAGTGAGCCAGCCAGTGAAATCGGTACCACTCCCGAATCCACTGAGGAAAGCATTACGGCCGGTCATCAGGAGGCGGTGGATCTGGCGGAAAAGTATCTGAAAGATTCAGAGTTTTCGGAATCAGGTCTCTACGGTCAGTTGTTGTATGAAGGCTTCGCTGAAGAGGAAGCACAGTACGGTGTGGATAACGTGGCGGTCGACTGGGATGAACAGGCACTGCAGTCCGCAGCACGCCTTCTGGACAGCTCTTCATATTCAGAATCAACCCTTTATAATCGGCTCATATTCGAGGAGTACACCCCAGATCAGTCGCAGTATGCAGTAGATAGTGTCAATGCTGACTGGTTTGGGGAGGCTGCAGAGTCGGCTGCGGGATACATGTCCTTCAGTGCTTTTTCCGAGTCCGGTCTTTATGATCAGCTCATTTATGAAGGTTTCACTCCTGAGCAGGCCCAGCATGGTGTGGCAAGCGTTATGTAAGGTGTGATGCGCGAGGAATCGCCCCTTTGAATCTCACCGAAACACCGAAGAAGGCCAGTGGACACTTTTTATCTCGACCACGCAGCGACCACCCCGATGCGGTTGATCGCCGCTGAGACGTGGATGGAACACGCCCAGTCTCTCAACCCGGCCAGCCAGTATGGTTCCGGGCGCAGGGCGCGCAGTGTGGCGGATTCCGCGCGCGAGGAGATCGCAGCGCTCCTGGGGTGCGAACCCATCGAGGTCATCTTCACCGCTTCCGGCACGGAGGCTGACAATCTGGCCGTTCTGGGTCTCTACCAGGCGTCCCCGTTGAATCGGGTGGTGTCCACTCCGATTGAGCACCCGGGCGTCCTGGAAACCGTCAAGGCTCTGGAGAAGTCCGGCGCACAGGTGGATCTGCTGCCGGTCGAACAAGATGGCCGGGTGTCGTCCTTCGAGCTGCTCAGCCAACCCGCAGCTGTGGCCACCATGATGTGGGCCAATAATGAAACAGGCGCGATCCAGCCGGTGGAGCAGTTTATCGAAGCTGCCGCCGGCACACCGACCCATATTGATGCCGTCCAGGTGGTCGGGCACCTTCCCGTTAACTTCGCGGAGCTGGGCGTGACCACGTTGGCGGCCTCCGCGCATAAGTTCGGCGGCCCGCGTGGCGTAGGTCTGCTCCTGGCGCGCCGTTCTCCGGCTCCCTCCGCTGTACTCCACGGAGGTGGTCAGGAACGTGGCATCCGTCCAGGCACCCTCGACGTTGCCGGTGCAGCCGCCACGGCGGCGGCCCTGCGCGAGGCGGTGGCTGAGCTTGATTCGGAGCATGCCCGCATCACGGGCCTGCGCAATAAGCTTTACGACGGCATCCTGTCGCTCATCGATAATGTCATGGTGCACACCACTGAACCCGCCCTGCCCGGGCACCTGCACCTGTCCTTCCCCGGTGCTGAAGGCGACAGCCTGATCATGCTTTTTGACTCCATGCGGATTGAAGCCTCCACCGGCTCCGCCTGCTCCAACGGAGTCAACCGTGCCAGCCATGTGCTGCTGGCCATGGGTATTACTGAGGCCGATGCCCGTGGCGCGATCCGCTTCACCTTGGGACGAACCACCACTGATGCAGACGTGGATGCGGTACTCGCTGTGATTGCTGATGTGGTTGCCCGTGCCAGAACCGCAGGACTGGCGTTTTAATACGTGGGGGTGTCCCTATGTTTTTGTCAAGAGGTAGTCACTGACACGAAGCCACAGCTCCCGGATGTGACACCATGGGCAATAAAACCGGCAGTACGATTTCTGCTAAGTAGTAGAAGTGATTGAGAACGTTCTGTTCAGTTGGGGGAAAGCTCATGTCTGAAAAAGTTTATGCTGTCTATCGTCGACGCATTCCCTACATTGGAGCAGTTCCATATGAGGCATCTCGTCGTGATGTAATCTGTGCGCTTTTTGGGACAGAAGCTGAGGTAAAAGGGTTGGAACAACAGGCGAGAGAGATTGGTTATGAGCTCTGGTGGGAGGAAATCGCAATCTCTGATGCAACAGACCCAGCACACCTCCCTTCCACCGTATTTATAGTTTTTCAAGGTGGATATGAACAAGATGCCCCTGATGCTCTTGAGTTTTCTAACCCAGTTGGCATAGTTGCAACTTTTGACCTCGATGGTGCTGAGGCGGCTGTACGCCGACACCATCAAAGTGACAGTTTGGACATATGGAAGCTTCCCATCCCCTGGCAGAGTCCTTTCGCATTGCACCCCTTTACTAAGAAAAATTTAGATGGAGGTAATCCCGATTATGAGTACTCTCTGTAGCGTTGTGGTGGTGCGTTAGGAAATCATATTGCGCAACGAAAAAGAGAAATAGAGGAAGCCTAGTTAATGCCTAGCTGCTGGTACCGAAGAACACGTAGGAAATAACCGGGCCCACAGCATCGAAGGCATGGCAGGTGATCTGTTGTGGCAGGGGATAGGTGGTGCAATCCACCACCTCATAAGTGCCCAGGATTGATTCCCTGAAACCGGTGATGTCCTGGAGGAACTTGAGCTCCTGCGCATAGCTGGAGCCGGTAGAGGTCATCGGAGCGGGCTGATTCGCCTGAGCTGGAACTGTAAGGACGGTGCCAGCCACCACCGTACTGAGCAGTGTTTTAGTGAGAATGCGCATCACTCAACCGTAGTATCTGCCACCTCATCGTGCCTGGGGTGTGCGCCGCTGGCGAAGCGGCGGACCCAGGCTTCGTCCTTGTACTGGGCCGGCACACCACCACCGAGTAACTCCCGGGTGATGGCTGCGGTGTGGGGGGAGTGGGCGTCGAAAAGCTCCTGGTCTGAACCGAAGAGGATGATGTTGCCATAGCGGCGGCCTTTGAGCATCGGGGGATCGGCGATGACGGCAACGTGTGCGAAGACCTCCATCATGCCGGCGAGTTCACTCTTGGCGCCGCGCAGGTCGGAATGGTCGCCGCAGTTGGAGACATAGAGGCCGCCCGGGGCGAGACCGCGGTGGCAGTGTTCGAAGAACTCCACTGTGGTGAGGTTTTCCGGGGTCACGGCACCTGCGAAGGCATCGCGGATGATGATGTCGCGGCTGGCGGGGGTGAAGGCTTCGGCGACGGTGCGGGCATCATCGACACGGATCTTCACGCGGGGGGCACGGGGGATGTCGAACCACTCACGGGCCAGGCGGGCGAGTTCGCCGTCGAGTTCCACCACGGTGTTGCGGGACTGCGGGTACACATCGGCGAAGTAGCGGGCCATCGTGCAGGCACCACCACCGAGGTGCGTGATGCGGAGCTTGTCGGTGTCCAGGAATTGATCGGCGAAGGCCTGGGTACCGGTGGCGATCCAGCGCATGTACTCAAACACCAGGGCCCGGGGTTCGCCGAGGACGATATGGGAGCTGGGCACACCGTTGACACTGATGAGCCAGCCGTCTGTGGTGTAAAAATCCGGTTGGAGCTCGATCAGGGAGTACTCGCCCTCATAGGCACCGGCGATGGGGGTGTTGTCGGTGGTGTTGCGTTTTCGGGCCACGGTGTTCTTTCTGGGTTCTTTGTGGGTTCTAGATCGGGCGGTGCTGCGGATTATTCAGGAGATGCTCGCGCATATAGGGCAGGACAAAATTGAGGTAGCCATATTTGGGCACGGTGAGCAGACCCCGACGAAGCAATTGCCTGCGTTGGACGGATAATGCATTGGGCTTGACGTTCATCAACGCAGCGATATCACCGGTAGCCACCATCGCACCGTCCTGGGATAATTCAGCGATGGCATAAAGAATAGTCAACTCACCGTCAGGAACAGAATGCAGAGAAGGCTCATGGACCTGCATCCCCATGCGGCGGATAACCTCACCGCGCACCGCCTCCACCTGGGTCACTGCTATGCGATCGGTCTTGTCCAGGGTGGCCCGGGCCCATGCCAGGGAACCGGTCAGCTGCATGGAATAGGGATAGCCGACGCTGATCTGGGCGGCGAGGTGGGCTGCTTGTTCGTCGATAAGCCGACCACCGGCGGTGGTGGTCTCGCGGAACATGGCTACGGCGTCGTTGTGGTTGACCTCGCCGAGGTGGATGCGCTCGGCGCGTCGGATGAAGGTGGTGCCCTCATGCTGGAGGAGGCGATCGATGCCTTCGGGCAGGCCGGCGGCCACGAGGGCGATATCGACATCATCGCGCAATAGATCCTGCACGGCCGTGGCCAGTTCATGGAGTTGGCTGATATCAGCACTCTGGAGCTCATCCAGCGTGATGAGAATGCCCACGCCACGCAGGAGGGCGGCGAGCTCCCGCAGGCGGGAGATCAACGTGGGCGCGGGCTGAGAATGATCCGGATTGGCCACAGCCGTGATCTGCCCGACCCCGGGAATGGAGACGCCGCTGAGAATTCGCTTGCTGGAGGGGCCGCTCTGATCCTGGATGGCCTGGGGGAGGGTGGAGTTGGTCAGGGTGTGCACCATGGTCTCATCGGGGTAGACGCGCACCTTCACCCAACCCTGTTCCGCAGCGGCATCCTCAAACTCATTGAGCATGACTGTCTTACCCATGCCACGGGCACCGGAGATGAGCAGGGCGCGGAAAGGGCTGCCCGGACCTTCCGCAAGCCCGAGTTTGAACGACTCCAGCAGTGAATCACGCCCGGCGAGGATGGTGGGGGAGACACCGAAGGTGGGGCGGAAAGGATTGGTCGGTTGCATAGTGCTCCTGGGATCGCGCCGGGGGTGTGTTTTAGATCTATAAGAAGTATAGGTGAGGTTTAGATCTTTAAGAACCTGATCAGCATCTGCGAAATTGGGGCTTTGGGGAACACAAAGATACGCTACGAGGTTGAACAAGGGTGATAGTGACTAAGGCAGTACAACAACATGAGGGGAGATCATGCGGGTTCTCGCAGCAATGAGTGGAGGCGTCGATTCCGCGGTGGCGGCATCGCGGGCGGTGGCCGCTGGCCATGAAGTGATCGGAGTGCACCTCGCGCTGTCCCGGGACCCGCAGAGCGTGCGTGAATCCTCCCGCGGCTGCTGCTCCCTCGAAGATTCCGCCGATGCCCGTCGGGTGTGTGACAAGCTCGGCATCCCCTTCTATGTGTGGGACTTCTCCGATCGTTTCCAGGAGGACGTGATCGATGATTTCATTGATTCCTATGCCATTGGGGAGACCCCGAACCCCTGCCTGCGCTGCAATGAGAAGATCAAGTTCGCAGCCCTGCTCGAGCGTGGCATCGCGCTTGGTTTTGATGCCGTGGTCACCGGCCACTATGCACGTCTGACCCAGCCAGCCGATGGTGGTGACGGTTACCTCCGCCGCGGTGTGGATATGGATAAGGACCAGTCCTATGTCCTGGGTGTCCTCGGCGCCCATGAGATCGCCCACTGCATGTTCCCGGTCGGTGACACGATCAAGCCGGAGATCCGGGAAGAGGCCGGCGCTGCTGGTTTCTCCGTGGCCAAGAAGCCGGATTCCTATGATATCTGCTTCATCCCCGACGGCAATACCCAGGCGTTCCTGGGCAAGCACATCGGCCTGCGCCCGGGCATGATCGTGGACCAGGAGGGTACCGCGCTACGCGATCACGCCGGAGTGCATGAATTCACCATCGGTCAGCGCAAGGGGCTTGACATCAAGGCGCCCGCTGCGGATGGTCGCCCCCGTTATGTCACTGATATCGATGCCGCCACCGGCACCGTCACCGTCGGCTCGCGTGAGGATCTCCAGGTCCACACCATCCACGCTGATCGCCTGAAATTCCTCCACCCGGACATGGACGGTGAGCTCGATTGCGAGGTCCAGGTCCGTGCACACGGGGGAGTGGTCACCTGTCACGCGCGCATTGACCGCGACGCCGACACCATGACGCTTGCCCTGAACGAACCGCTCTCGGGCGTCGCGCGCGGCCAGGCGGCGGTACTCTACCTGCCCGACGCCGACGGTGACATCGTGCTCGGCTCCGGAACCATCTGCGGCACGGAGGGCTAGGAATGGGCGCCTATGGTCTGGGAGAACTGCCCGGCATCTCCATCGCAGAGGCCGCTGACATCATCCAGGGCGAAACCGGCGATCTGCCACACCTTCCACAGCTTCCCGCCCGCGGCCTGGGCACCGACGCCACCGGTAGAAGTATTGGGCTTATCGACGCCCTGACCGTCGCGCGTGGTGCGCGCTCCTGGATGCTCACCGCCCGCCCAGGCAGGCTCACCCACCGCACCCGCGATTATCTGGCCATGGATCTAGACACCTGTGAGGAGATCTGGGGAACCTCATTGGAACGGGTAAAAATTCAGGCTGTGGGCCCATGGACCTTGGGATCCCGCATCGAATTGCCCAACGGTCACCGAGTGCTCACCGATCACGGTGCCATGCGTGATCTCACCGAGGCGCTCATTCTGGGCATCCAGGAGCATGCCGCCGAGGTGGCACGGCGTTTCCGTTGTGCTGTGTCGGTTCAGATCGATGAGCCAGATCTTCCGGTGATTATTGCGGGCAGGGTGGAGGGCACCTCGACTTTTGACACTATCCGTGCTGTTAACGCAGCCGATATCAACGAACGCCTCGCCGGGGTTTTCGGTGCTGTGCGCGGCGATGTTATCGAGCACACCTACCTCAACCTGACTGGCCAGGAACCCAATTGGGACGTAGCCAGGGGAGCGGGTGCCGATACCGTCCAGGTGACCTTGGATCAGGTGACATCCAACCAGCAACTCGATGGTTTGGGGGAGACCATCACCAGTGGGGTGCGGATCGGCCTGGGCATCACTGGACCCGATGACCATGTGGATGAACTCCTGGAGAAGCCGCGGGAGCGCGCCGTCAAGGTGGCTCGCTTCTTCGACCAGCTGGGAATCGACAGGGCCCGCTTGGTTGATGGGGTGGATATCCATCCCCGCACCAACCTTGGGCCAGAGGTTGCTGTTACAGCCTCCGATGCCGCGAATGCCTATCGGATGGCCCGGATTGTGGCCGGTATGATATCCCAGGATTCCGGGGACCTTTAGTCCGTCGGGGGTGGTGTGAAGTAGCAGCTCAGGGATGGTTTCAGGGCAGGTGGGGGTAGGCCGTGTCCAGGGTGCGGTTTAGGGTGAGATTAGAACACATGAACTAACCGCACCCACCATAGGGGGTTACACCATGCACACCACCCAACCACCACCCACACCATCCCCGGCCTACTACACCGTCAACAACCCCACCAACCCCATGGCCGTAGCCATGACCGCCTTACGCCAAGCAGAACACACCCTCTTCACCACCGCCCTACCCGCAGCCGACGCCGACTTCGAACACACCATCGCCACCTGGTCCATCGCCACCGGCTACTCCCGCACCCGCGTCACCAACATCCTCCTGGCCCTGTTCCAACTCCGCGACCTTCCCCAACTCCACGCCCTCCAACACCAACTCTTCCACCTCGATGCCCAACGCCTCATCGCCATCACCAACGCCCTATTCGGACTCGACCCCGACAACCTCAACGCCGTAGATGACCACCTCACCGACTACCTCACCCCCACCACCGTCAACCAGGTCCTACCCTCACCACGATCAATCACCAACAAAATCCGCGCCATCCGCGAAATGCTCAAAGACCCCAAAGCAGGCACCACCCACGGACCAGAGACCAAAGAATTCCACCTCTCCACCGACCCCGATGGCACCACCGAGCTCTACGCCACCCTCAACCCGGTGGAAGGACAACTCATCAACGATGCGGTGAACAAACACGCCACAGCAACCGGCAAAACCAAAGCCGAAGCCCTCACCGACCTCATCCTGGGCAATATCACCGTGGCCATCACCATGAACCTGTACACCGCAAAAGATCTGGCTAACGCCCCGGTCTGGGCCTCAGGGGTCGGCTGGTTGGACGAGGACACCGGCACCCACTGGGCGGATCAAACCACCCGCACAGCCGACATGGACGAAGCGATGAGCAAGCACCTTGATGGCCATGACCCCTGCCACGCGATCAAAGCCGCAGTGCAGGGCAGGGATGGGACCTGCAGGTTCCCGGGATGTACGGTGCCGGCGCAGCGGTGTGATTGTGATCATCGGATCAATCATGCTGATGGTGGGTCGACGTGTGTGCATAATCTGTGCTCTTTATGCCGTCATCATCACAATGACAAGACCGCGGGTCGGATCATGTATGTGTTGGATCCGTTGACCGGGATTGTGGTGTGGTTGTTAGCTGATGGGACGTGGGCGGTGACGGTCCCGGAGGGGCCGTTGACACCGACAAGTGCGAGGTGGGCGCAGACGGTGTCGCAGTACCGGACCAAGCATCGTAACCGGTGGGCGGCAGCAGCCCGGCGTGAGGCTGATGCCACCGCCGATGCGCAGGCTACCGCCACCCAGGACGACAACCCACCCTTCTAAGAACGGGAGTTTTCCTCAGCCTTTGCAGCCAGGCGGGCCTTGGTCGCATCGGGGGAGGCGTTCTCCGCCAAGAGGGAGGCAATCACACCGACAATCAGAATGGCGGTTGCCAACAGGAGCGCCTGACCGAAGGCGGCACCATCGTCACCGGCTGCCAGACGCACCTGCAGAACAGCGCCGATGGCAGCGGCACCCATGACGGACCCAAGCTGCCGGGTGGTGTTGTACACACCGGATCCGGCACCCATGAACCGCATCGGCAGATCGCGCATCGTGGAGGTCGAGTTCGGAGCCCAGATCAGGCTGTTGCCCACACCCATGAAGAACATGGCCACGAGCGCCAGCCAGATGGGTGCGGCGAAGATCATCATGAGTGACAGGCCGAGAATGGCCAGGGAGGTGATGCCGAAGCCCAGTGCCGCCATGGTGTTGGGGTTACGCTTGTCCACCATTCTGCCGATGGAGGGTGACAGCACCGCTGCAACGAGAGCCTGCGGGATCATCATGAAGCCGGCCTGCATCGGACCCATGCCGTGAACCTGCTGGAAGTACAGCATGATCGGCAGGGGAGTTCCGGCGACCGTGAAGCCCATGGCAACGATGCTGATATTTCCGAGGGAGAAGTTCCTGATCCGGAAGATATCCAGCGGAATGAGCGGATCATTCCCGTTCTCTGCTAGCCGGGCCTGCTGGCGGATGAACCAGAAGCCGAACACGAAGGCGGCGATGATCATCACCCAGATCCATGTCGCCCAACCTGCCACCTCACCCTGTTGCAGGCCGAACACCAGCAGGAACATCGCACCTGCGGATAGCAACATGGACAGTGGATCCAACGGGCGGGTATGTGGAGGAAATGCTGGGACGTACTTCAATACGGCCAGAACCGAGATCACACCGATGGGTAGGTTGATATAGAACACCCACTGCCAGCCCCAGGTCTCTGTGATCACACCGCCCAGGATCGGTCCGGTAAGAGCAGCCAGACCAGCTGTGGTACCCCAGACTCCCAATGCGGCACCGCGTCGTTCGATGGGGAAGATGCGGTTGATGGTGGACATGGTCTGTGGAGTCAGCAACGCCGCACCGAAGCCCTGCACTCCGCGGGCGATGATCAGCGTCATCATGTCCGGGGCCAGACCGCAGGCGAGCGAACTCAGGGTGAAGATGATCATGCCCACGGCGTAGACATTCTTCGGCCCGAATTTGTCCCCCAACCGTCCAGAGATCAGCAGCGGCACCGCAAAGGTGAGCAGGTAGATCGATGTCACCCAGATGACCTCGTTATAGGAGGCGCCCATATCCTGCTGGAGGGCCGGTGTGGATACCGCCACGATGGTCTGATCCAGCAGAATCATGAAGAACCCGACGCACAGGGCGATCAGCGCCGGCCAGGCCTCCTTCTCCGGCAGCGGCATGGACGGATAAGCCCGACCACCGCTGGTGAGGCCCTTATTGAGTTCTTCGCCATTGGACACGATTAATCATTCTTCCACTTGCGTGCCAAAAAGTCGCGCTCCCTCTGTCTCATTGCTTCAGAGGGGCACGACTTTCATTTACTACGAGCAGCCTAATGCGATTGCACAGGCCATGAGGTATTCACTGTGGAACCGTCACGGCCCTGGCCCTGGAAATAGTTCCGCAGGCTGATCTGCTTCTCGTAATAACCCACCGCCTGCATCTCCATGAGTTCTTCGCCGCTCATGATGGCCAGCTCCGGCCACACCCGAACCTGTTTCCAGGCGATGCGGGCAGCGGCCAATGCATCGGCGGTAGCCTCGTGGGCGTTGCCCAGCTGGACATCATAATGGGCACACAGATCGGTCAGTGTGCGCTTGCCCTTGCGGTAGGGGTCCTTGATCCGGTCAATGGTGAAGGGGTCATAAACTAGCCCGTCCACGGTGAAATTACCGGAGAGGTTGCGCAGGACCGTCAGATCATAGGGTGCGTTATAAACGATGAGAGCTTGACTTTTGCCCCAGCCGTCCTGGATGCGTCGGATGGTTTCCGCCAGGACCTCATCATGGGGCTGGCCATGTTCACGTGCATATTCGGTGGTGATGCCGTGCACGGCGGTGGCACCCTCGGGGATCTCCACCCCTGGATCGGCGAGTAACTCCAGCGGATCAGCGCCCGCCTTGCTGATGGTCACCATGGCGGAGGTAACGATGCGGGCTTCGAAAGGATTGGCGGCGGTGGTCTCCAGGTCGAAGGCGAGCATATTGGAGGGGGAAAAGTTGGTGGGCAGTTTCACAGTTGCATTCATGTCCCTAACCCTAACCAACGACCAGGACACCGGGTGCCCCCGCCCGACTAATTTGGCAACCATCTAGAATCGGAAGCCGTGACTGACGATAACGCCCAACTGCGCAGGACCTGGAATGAACTGGCTGAGCAGGTCCGGTATCACCGTGACCTCTACTACAACCAGCAACCCGAGATCCCTGATGCTGACTTTGATGTTCTGTTCCGGCAGCTTCAGGACCTGGAGGAAAAGCACCCGGAACTCGCCGTGCCGGACAGCCCCACCAAGGAGATCGGTGCGCCGATCGCGGAGCAGTCCAGTTTTGACAATGTCGAGCATTTGGAACGCATGCTCAGTCTGGACAATGTCTTTGATGAGAGCGAGCTCCGCGACTGGCTCAACCGCACTCCGGCTAAGCGTTATCTCACCGAGCTCAAGATCGACGGCCTGTCCATTGACCTGGTGTACCGGAATGGCATCCTCGACCGCGCTGCCACCCGAGGGGATGGCCGGGTGGGCGAGGACATCACCGCCAACGCCCGTGTGATCAGTGACATCCCCCATGAGCTGACAGGCACCGATGAGTATCCGCTCCCGGCTGTCCTGGAGATCCGCGGTGAGGTGTTCATTCCCATCGGCGACTTCGCCGATGTCAATGCCCAGCGCATCGAGGACGGTGGTAAGCCCTTCGCCAACCCCCGTAATGCTGCGGCTGGTTCACTGCGTCAGAAGAACACCGAGGATGTGAAGAAACGCCGTCTGCGCATGATCACCCACGGCATCGGGTACAGCGAGGGGTTCGAACCGGCCTCCCAGTATGATGCCTACCTGGCGCTCGCCGCCTGGAGCCTGCCCACGTCGACCTACACGGAGGCCGTCGACACCGCTGACGCCGTCGTCGACAAGGTTTTGTATTGGGCTGACCACCGCCATGATGCCCTCCACGAAATGGACGGCCTGGTGATCAAGGTCGATGACATCGCGTCCCAGCGCGCGCTCGGGTCCACCAGCCGTGCCCCACGCTGGGCGATCGCGTACAAGTATCCGCCGGAGGAGGTCACCACCAAGCTGCTGGATATTGAGGTCAGCGTGGGCCGCACCGGTCGCGTCACCCCGTACGCCATGATGGAACCGGTGTTCGTCGCCGGCTCCACGGTCTCCATGGCCACCCTGCACAACCAGAGCGAGGTTAAGCGGAAGGGGGTGCTCATCGGTGACACCGTGGTCATCCGCAAGGCCGGCGAGGTGATCCCGGAGGTGCTGGGGCCGGTTGTGGAGATGCGCGATGGCACCGAGCAGGAATTCATTTTCCCGGAGTTGTGCCCGGAATGTGGATCCACGCTGGCACCGACGAAGGCGGAGGACGCCGACTGGCGCTGCCCGAATTCGCGCAGCTGCCCGGGGCAGCTCTCCCAGCGCGTGACCTACCTCGCGGGCCGTGGTGCATTCGACATTGAGGCGCTCGGCGAGAAGGGCGCGCAGGACCTCATCCGCACCGGCATCCTCATCGATGAGGCCGCCCTCTTCGACCTCACTGAAGAGGATCTGCTGAAGTCAGAGGTCTACACCACCAAAGCAGGAAAGGTGAACGCCTCCGGCCGGAAACTACTGGCCAACCTCACCCAGCGCAAGAACACCGACCTGTGGCGCGTCCTGGTCGCGCTGTCGATCAGGCATGTGGGCCCGACGGCCGCGCGGGCGCTGGCCGGTCGGTACCGCTCCATGCAGAAGCTTATCGACGCCCCGGTGGACGAGCTCGCCGAAACCGACGGTGTGGGCGTGATCATCGCGCAATCGTTCAAGGACTGGTTCGAGGTGGACTGGCACAGCAATATCGTAGACACCTGGGCAGCGGCCGGCGTCACCATGGAGGACGAGGAGACTGAGCAGCTCGAGCAGACCCTCGAGGGACTCACCATTGTGGTCACCGGCGGGCTGGAGAACTTCACCCGCGACTCTGTGAAGGAGGCCATCATCTCCCGTGGCGGCAAGGCGTCCGGATCGGTATCCAAGAAGACTGACTATGTGGTGGTCGGTGAGAATGCAGGTTCCAAAGCCACCAAGGCGGAGGAGCTGGGGTTGACCATTCTGGATGAGGAGGGCTTCGTCCGTCTCCTGGAACGGGGGGAAGGGGAATCCTGAAATATTTCACTCTTGGGGAATTAATGATCAGTTATCTCTAATGTGTCAGGGAGAAACTTTCCCTGGACAAAGGAGTGGCGTCGCATGCGCATGGTTATCCGTTGGCTGAGCGGGATCACCGCCGCACTCCTGATCGTGTTGGTGCTGCTGGTCTGGTCCTTCGGGCCAACCTGGGGCACCACGCTGCTGGGGAGGCCGATATTCATTGGAACCCCCTCCCCGGAGCGTTATGCCACGACGGTGTTTGACATCGCAGAGCGACACGGGATCCATGCCGACTCTGATCGCTTCGCGGTTATCCGGGCAGAAGCCGAGGAGGCTATCGAAGCAGCCGAATCCCTGGCGGACACATATCCCCACATCGACGCCGTTCTCCATGCAGCGGGCGGACAACACTCCACCCTGTTTGTCCCCGGTGTGGTGGACAGGGAGCGCGGCGCCGGACTTCTCCCCACAGTGGAGTCAGACGGACACGTGGTCACTGTAACCCTGCCGGCCACCGACGCCACCTGGGATGGCCGGGAGTATGTGGATGCCGTGGCCCCGGCACTGGGCGGAGCGCTGAATGCCGGCGCGTGTGGGGTGGTCGTTGATCTCCGGGGCAACACCGGCGGTGACATGGGACCGATGCTCGCGGCCGTTTCCCCGCTTCTTCCTGACGGTGATGCCCTCTGGTTCAGCACCCCGCTCTACGACACCCCGGTCACCATCACCGGCAACAGCGTCCAGGGTGGAGGCACCCCCATGGCGGCTTCTGTGGAGGAGAAATTCGAGGTTCCGGTCGCGGTTCTCACCGACAACATGACGGCCTCGTCCGGTGAGGCGACCATGCTGGCTTTCCGTGGACTGGAGAATTCCAGGTCATTCGGCACCCCGACTGCGGGATACGCAACTGCCAACATGATGTTTGAGATGCCGGATGGTGCCCGGATCCAATTGACCACCGCGCACAACAAAGCCCGCACCGGAGAAGTATTCGGCGAGAATCCCATCGAACCGGATGAACTCGCCGTCTCTGCGGAGCGGGCTGCACTGGACTGGTTGGTCCAGCAGGGATGCCACGCTTAGGAGATGATCGCTCCCACGATCAGACCCATATAACCGAGGTGCTGTACCTCACTGGCCAGGAAGTCCGGGCCCCCCGGACGGCCGATGATCAGCGCCAGGCCCGTCTTGCCCAGTGGGGCGATGGCCAGGGATGAATCCAACAGCGTCCAGCTCTCGGGGATCCAGCCCTCGTGCTCCGGGTTGAGCAGCCGGGCGGTTTCCAGCAGAACATTCTGAGGCACCGTGCCGTCATCTTCCGGTGCGGCCTGGGAGGCGGCTACGCGACGAACCGGGGGAGCGGTGTCGATGACCATGGCCCAACCGGAGGTCATGGTCCGGGGGATCACGTCCACCATCGCCTGCATCGCGGTAGACACGGTCTTCTTGCTGGCGGCCACTGCTGCCAGCATCTCGACCTGGCCGCGGCGGTCAACAGTTCCAGAGAACGGACGGATTGAATCGACGACAACACCGTCGACCTGTTCAGCAGCGGTGATGAGGGTGTCCGCCATGACGTGCTTGGGGATGGTCACCACGAAATCATCCATCACGGTGCCGTTGGGGAAGCGTTCCACCACATCCACGGATTGAATGTTGGCCTCCACCAGGCCCAGGGCCTCGGCCAGGAGGGCCAGGCTTCCGGGGGTATCGGACAACAGGACGCGGATCAGGAAAGACATCAGAGATCGCTTCCTTTTCTTTCATATAGTTCTTTTAGGGTGGCTATGGGGAAATGTTGCCTGCCCCACATTCTTCCATTTGACAGTACCACCGTACTCGAGTGCGGATGCACACCTGGACGACCTTCTGACGGGGTGGTGCAGTAAGATGAACCAGCAGTTGCGCCCGCTTTCTGTATCAGCGGGCGTGTGACACTTTTATTAACCCATTGTGACTAGCGAAGAGGAACGACAATCCAAGTGCCTGAGATTTCGCGCGACCAGGTCGCTCACCTTGCCAAACTGGCCCGGCTGGCGCTCAGCGAAGAAGAGCTGCAACAGTTCGCCGGACAGATCGATGACATCGTCGGACATGTCTCCGCCGTGCAGAATGTTGACGCTGCCGGGGTTGAGCCGATGAGCCATCCGCACAGCATCAAGACCACCATGCGTGAGGATGTTGTCAAGAAGACCCTGGACGCCGAGCAGGCACTCGATCAGGCTCCGGCCGTCGAGGACGGGCGTTTCATGGTTCCGCAGATTCTGGGTGAGGGCGACTAATTAACATGAGCAACAAATACCTGGTTGGAAGCTCAGAGAATGAGCTGACCACAAAGACCGCCGCAGAGCTGGCCGGTCTGATCCACTCCCGTGAGGTCACCTCCCGTGAGGTCACTCAGGCACACCTCGACCGCATCGCTGCGGTCGACGGTGACATCCACGCCTTCCTCCATGTGGGTGAGGAGGGCGCACTGGCCGCGGCAGACGCCGTCGATAAAGCACTCGATGCGGGAGACGCTCCCGCGTCGACCCTTGCCGGCGTCCCACTCGCATTGAAGGATGCGCTGGTCACCACAGATGCGCCGACCACCGCTGCGTCGAAGATGCTCGAGGGGTACATGAGCCCCTATGACGCCACGGTGACCCGCAAGCTGCGCGAAGCCGGCATCCCGATTCTGGGCAAGACCAACATGGATGAGTTCGCCATGGGTTCCTCCACGGAGAACTCCGCTTTCGGAGCGACCCACAACCCATGGGACCTGGAGCGCACCCCGGGTGGTTCCGGCGGTGGATCATCGGCGGCACTGGCTTCCGGTGAGGCTCCACTGGCTATCGGCACCGACACCGGTGGTTCCATCCGTCAGCCTGCGGCCCTGACCAACACCGTGGGTGTGAAGCCGACCTATGGCACCGTCTCCCGTTATGGACTCATCGCGTGTGCGTCCTCACTGGATCAGGTGGGTCCAACCGCACGTACGGTTCTGGATACCGCTCTGCTTCACGAGGTTATCGCGGGACATGACGCATTCGATGCGACCAGCGTCGACAAGCCTGTGGCGCCGGTTGTGGCCGCCGCACGGGAGGGCGCAAACGGCGACCTCCGGGGTGTCAAGGTCGGTGTGGTCAAGCAGTTCAACCGTGAGGGTTACCAGGATGGCGTGCTCGAGGCGTTCCACGCCTCTGTTGAGCAGATGCGGTCCCAGGGTGCGGAGATCGTCGAGGTTGACTGCCCGCACTTTGATGACGCGCTCGGTGCCTACTACCTGATTCTTCCTTGTGAGGTGTCCTCCAACCTCGCGCGTTTTGATGGCATGCGTTATGGCCTGCGCTCCGGTGATGACGGCACCCGTTCCGCTGATGAGGTCATGGCACTGACCCGTGCTGAGGGCTTCGGACCTGAGGTCAAGCGTCGTATCATCCTGGGTACCTATGCACTGTCCGTGGGTTATTACGATGCCTACTACCTGCAGGCACAGCGTGTGCGTACCCTGATCGCGCAGGACTTTGCCAAGGCCTATGAGCAGGTTGACGTGCTGGTTTCCCCGACCACACCGTCCACCGCGTTCAAGCTCGGCGACAAGATCACCGATCCGCTGGAGATGTACAACTTCGACCTGTGCACCCTGCCGTTGAACCTGGCGGGCCTGTCGGGCATGTCTCTGCCGTCGGGTCTGGCGTCTGATACCGGTCTTCCCACCGGTCTCCAGATCATGGCTCCGGCGTTCCAGGATGACCGTCTCTACCGCGTCGGTGCTGCGTTTGAGGCTGGCCGGCAGTAAACCCGGCCGGGACTCCTTAGTGTAGGCTTGCCTGCATAGATTAACGATATATCGTAAAAGGAGTCCCGATGGCTAAACAGCGCACCACTCGTACCGCAACGGTCACCGCCACCACGCGCATCTCACCCGACCTCATCCGGATCAGTTTCGACTGCCCGGGAATCGTCGGGGCTGAGCTGCCCTTCACTGATCACTATGTGAAGATCCTCTTTGACGACGTCACCCGCACCTACACGCTGTGCAATATCAACACCGTGGCGGGCACCTTTGACATGGATTTCGTCTCCCATGGCTCCGAGGGCCTCGCCGGCCCCTGGGCCGAGCAGGCGAGTGTCGGCGATGAGATTTCCTTCGCCGGCCCCGGCGGCAAGTGGAAGCCCGCAGCGGATTATGAGCACTTCGTTCTCGCCGGTGATGAGGCCGCAGCCCCCGCCATCGTGGAGGCGCTGAAGCGCCTGCCCGACGGCGCGACCGCCACGGCCTATCTTGAGGTCTCCTCCAATGAAGCGCTTTTCGACGTTCCAACCCCGCCGTCAGCCGAACTCGTCTGGGTCCCACGGGACGGTGCCATCCACGGCGCGCGCCTCATCGAGGCCGTGCGTGCCGGTGGATATCCAGAGAAGAAAACGTCCTGGTTCATCCACGGAGTGGCCGAAATGGTGAAGGAGACCCGTCGGTTCCTGTTCATCGACGGCAACATCGCCCGGGAGGATGCATCAATCTCCGGTTATTGGCGCCTCGGCATGACAGAGGACCAGTGGCAGAGCTCCAAGAGGGAGTTCGCCGCGGCCATGGAAGCTGAAGAGGCCGCGGCCGGATAAACCTACTGGGAGTCGGACACCGCATAAGCCACTGCGGCGGCAGCGCCTGTGGCGGTGAGAACCGCAGGCCAGGCACCGATCTTCTTGGCCAGGGGGTGGGACATTCCGAATGCCCCCACGTAGGTGCCCAACAGGGCCGCGGTGATACCGGGGCCCTTCTTCTTGTTCCAGCTGCGAGCGGCCAGGGTGCCGGCGGCCACGAGCGGGATGGTGCCCAACGGCCTGATGCCTGATTCGCGGGCGGTCAGCCAGCCTCCGATGAGTCCGGCGGCGACAACAGTGGCGGTGCTGACCTGGTCAGCGTCTTTGAGTTTCATATCCATGGGATATGAGTCTAGTGAAGTCCCGTGCCCGATGGTGTTTTATTGACACTCATTCCGGCCTGTTTGTCCGGCATCAAGCGGGGGATGGGCTTAATATGGGAGACATGCGAATTGCCACTCTCACGTCAGGCGGCGACTGCCCCGGACTCAATGCCGTCATCAGAGGAATCGTCCGAACCGCCAGTAATGAATTCGGTTCAACGGTTGTTGGTTATCAGGACGGTTGGGAGGGACTCTTAGCGGACCGCCGCACTCAGCTGTATGACGATGAGGACATCGACCGCATCCTCCTCCGCGGTGGAACCATCCTCGGCACCGGTCGACTGCATCCTGACAAGTTCAAGGCGGGTATCGACCAGATCAAGGCGAACCTGGCCGACGCCAGGATCGACGCCCTGATCCCCATCGGCGGCGAAGGAACCCTCAAGGGTGCCAAGTGGCTCGCTGACAACGGCATTCCCGTTGTTGGCGTGCCGAAGACCATCGACAATGACGTCAACGGCACCGACTTCACCTTCGGTTTCGATACTGCGGTCTCAGTGGCCACCGATGCCATCGATCGCCTGCACACCACGGCTGAATCCCACAACCGCGTGATGATCGTGGAGGTCATGGGCCGCCACGTCGGGTGGATCGCCCTACATGCAGGCATGGCCGGTGGCGCCCACTACACCGTCATCCCAGAGGTCCCCTTCGACATCTCCGAGATCTGCAAGCGCATGGAACGGCGTTTCCAGATGGGTGAGAAATACGGCATCATCGTGGTCGCCGAGGGTGCCCTACCCAAGGAAGGCACGATGGAGCTCCGTGAGGGGGAGGAAGACCAGTTCGGCCACAAGACCTTCACGGGCATCGGCCAGCAGATCGCCGATGAGGTGCACAGGCGCCTCGGCCATGATGTGCGCACCACTGTTCTCGGCCACATTCAGCGTGGCGGCACACCCACCGCCTTCGACCGCGTCCTGGCCACCCGTTATGGCGTGCGTGCAGCGCGTGCCTGCCATGAGGGTCAGTTCAACAAGGTTGTGGCACTCAAGGGCGAGGGCATTCGGATGATCACCTTTGAAGAGGCCGTGGGCACCCTCAAGGAAGTTCCGATGGAGCGTTGGGTGACCGCGCAGGCGATGTTCGGATAATCGGGATCAAAATGTGATCCTAGCTACTTGACTAGAGTGATGTGAGTCACTTAGATTCAGGTGAAAGGAACAGCAAACGATTGCATCCCGGGAAGGTGGGCAGGCCCTCATGGCATCAGCCATACCCGCCAAGAAGCGTGCCACCACGCTCAAGGACATCGCCCAGGCCACCAAGCTGTCCGTCAGCACGATTTCCCGGGCGTTATCCAATAACGCCAGCATTCCGGAGTCCACCCGGCGGAGGGTTCTGGAGGCTGCCGAGCTTCTCAATTACCGGCCCAATGCGCAGGCCCGCGCCCTGAGGAAATCTCAGACGGACACGATCGGCCTACTCGTGCCCAATATAGAAAATCCCTACTTCGCCTCACTCGCCGCCGCGGTTCAAAGGCGCGCACGCCGCGCGGGGGTGTCCACGATTCTCACCAATACCGAGGAGAATCCCGACCTGGTGAATCAGGCACTCGATGCCATGGACGATCAACGCCTGGACGGCATCGTCGTGGTGCCCCACTTCCAGAGTGCGGAGAAGGTCGCCGAACTGGCGGGCAGGGGAGTGCCCGTGGTCCTGGCCGACCGCAACCTCACCCATACGGAGCTGCCCTCGGTCACCTCTGATCCGCTGCCGGGCATGACCGCGGCGGTGGATCTTTTGACCTCTGCTGATGTCAGCCTCGGATATCTGTCCGGGCCACAGGACACCTCCACCGGCAGGGAACGGTTGACCACCTTTGAAGCTCTCTGCGTGGACAGGGGTATCACCGGGGTGTCGGTCTATTACGGCGGCTACCAGCAGGAATCCGGCTATGAAGGGGTGCGGGTACTGCTGGAACAGGGGGCCAACGCGATCATCGCCGGTGATTGCATGATGACGATTGGGGCCCTCGAGGCCATCCATGAGCGGAAGCTGAAGATCGGGGAGGATCTCCAACTCATCGGTTTTGATGACAACCCCATCTTCCGACTCCAGAACCCGCCGTTGACCATCATTGATCAAAATGTGGCCAGGATGGGGGAGGTGGCCTTTGATATCCTCCAGCGACTCATCAGAGGAGACAAGGTGCAGAACTCCGTGCGCATTCCGACCACACTCATGGTCAAGGGTTCCACATCCCGGTCGGCGAGCGCCGCCCGGGCGGCGGAGAAAAACACACGGCGGACGCGAGTGCGAAAGCAATCCACATCCTGAATATAATAGGTTTCTGGTGCGGTTATGGTGAGAATAGGACAATTTTGAATAATCGGACTATATTCATCTCATGCATTTCGCTGAAAACCCGCGTCTGGCGAACGACGCGGTGATTCTCGAACCACTGTCACATCAGTGGATGGGGGATCTCCAAGAAGCCGTCGCCTCACAAGAATTGTGGCGCCATTGGTTCGTCGCTCTACCAACACCTGAAGGAATGGCCGAAGAAATCGACCGCCGCATAGCCGAACACCGTGATGGATTGTGCGCCCCCTGGGCAATCGTTTCCGCCGCGACCGGTCGTGCGGTGGGAATGACGTCCTTCCACACCTTTGACCAGCCCAATAAACGCATGGAGATTGGCCGCACATGGATGGCGGCCCATGTCCATGGCACCGGAATCAACGCATCAACCAAGTACCTGCAGCTGCAGCGCGCCTTCGAGGGACTGGGTGTCAACGCAGTGGAGTTCAGGACCAACTGGCACAACCACCGTTCCCGAGCCGCGATCGAACGTCTCGGCGCCAAGCAGGACGGGGTGCTGCGCAAGCACCGCATCCATCCTGACGGCACAATCCGTGACACGGTCATCTACTCCATCACCAATGATGAGTGGCCAGCCGTGAAGCTGACCCTCCTGGAACGCCTGCACCGTCGTCTGCAGGTGCCCACCATGCCGAGCGAAACTGCGTTCTTCGAAACTGGTTAAGCCGGATCCCACTGTCCATCTCTCATCCGGATATTCTCAGCCAGCCCATACTGGCCGTGGATATCCGGATTTCGTTTTCCCCCTGCCCACCCAATGCCTACTTCATGGTCGTGGGAGGGCTAGAATGTTGACTCATGACTGCAGCCTTTTATGATCTGATGGACTTTGATGAGGTCCTGGAGAAGTATGACCCCGTCATGGGCCTTGAGGTCCACGTCGAACTCGGCACCGAAACCAAGATGTTCTCGGCGTCCTCCGCACACTTCGGCGCTGCTCCGAACAGCAACGTTGATCCTGTCTCCCTTGGTCTTCCCGGAGCTCTTCCGGTTGTGAACGCCAAGGGTGTGGAATGGGCCATCAAGATTGGCCTGGCGCTGAACTGTAGCATCGCCGAGTCCTCCCGGTTTGCCCGGAAGAACTACTTCTACCCGGATCAGCCGAAGAACTACCAGATTTCCCAGTATGACGAGCCAATCGCCTACGAGGGTTACCTGGATGTCCAGCTGGAGGACGGCACTGAGTGGCGTGTTGAGATCGAGCGTTCCCACATGGAGGAGGACACTGGAAAGCTGACCCACCTGGGTGGTACCTCCGGCCGTATCCATGGCGCAACCGCATCCCTGGTGGACTGCAACCGTGCAGGCGTGCCGCTGATTGAGATCGTCACCAAGCCGATCGAGGGTGCGGGTGCTCGTGCCCCGGAGATCGCCAAGGCGTATGTCTCTGCAATCCGCGATCTGGTCAAGGCCCTCGGTGTCTCTGATGGTCGTCTGGATCAGGGTTCCATGCGTGTGGATGCCAACCTCTCCCTGCGTCCCATCGGCCAGGAGGAGTTCGGTACCCGTACCGAGACCAAGAACATCAACTCCCTGAAGTCTGTGGAGCAGGCCATCACCTTCGAGATGCAGCGTCAGGCCCTGGTGCTTGATAACGGCGGCACCATCGATCAGGAGACCCGTCACTACCAGGAATCCGATGGCTCCACCTCCAAGGGACGCCCGAAGGAGACCGCAGAGGATTACCGCTACTTCAACGATCCGGATCTCCCTCCGGTCATCGCGCCGGCGGAGTGGGTTGAAGAGATCCGTGCCACGCTGCCAGAGCTGCCATGGGTTCGCCGTGCGCGCATCCAGGAGGAGTGGAAGCTGTCGGACGCCGAGATGCGTGACCTCATCAACGCCAATGCGCTCGACTTGATTATCGAGACCGTGGAAGCCGGCACCACCCCTGATGAGGCCCGTGCCTGGTGGGTGTCCTATCTCTCACAGAAGGCCAATGAATCGGGAACTGACCTGGATGCCCTTCCGGTCACCTCGGCTCATGTCGCCCGCGTTGTTGCGCTGATCAAGGAAGGCAAGCTGACTAACAAGCTCGGCCGCCAGGCCATCGACGGTGTTCTCGCCGGCGAGGGTGATGTGGATGCAGTGGTTGCGGCTCGTGGTCTGGAGGTGGTCCGTGATGACGGCGCCATCGAGACTGCCGTGGATGAAGCTCTGGCTGCCAACCCGGACATCGTGGAGAAGTACCGCGCAGGCAACACCAAGGTCACCGGCGCCATTGTCGGTGCCGTTATGAAGGCCACCCGCGGCAAGGCTGATCCTGCACAGGTGAACAAGCTGATCGCGGAGAAGCTTGCTTAAAAAAAGCAGGTTCCGGCGTTCCTTAGCCGGATAGTAGAGGAGGCTCCCCAATGTGGGGAGCTTTCTTTTTTAAACAATTACCCCGTAATTAAATCGCGGGCGTGCTCACCAACGGGGTCCCAGGTGCCCAAGGCCTTCAACATCACTTTCACTGGCGAGGATGATGCCGCGGAGAGAGATCTCCAGAACCGGTGGTTTCGGCCTGGTTGAGTAGGTTCCCGCAACGTTGTTCCATCTTTTAGGCCACAATGGATGGGTATGACCTATGTACCAGCATCAACGCGTTATGCCGACATGGAGTACCGCACCGTCGGTCACTCCGGACTGAAGCTCCCGGCCATCTCCCTCGGCCTGTGGCACAACTTTGGCAATGACAGGCCCCTGGAGACTCAGCGTGAGATCGTCCGTCGGGCATTCGACAGGGGAGTGACCCATTTCGATCTGGCCAACAACTACGGCCCACCGGCAGGTTCTGCAGAGAGCAACTTCGGTCGCATCCTGCAGGAGGATTTCCGGAACCACCGCGATGAGATGATCATCTCGTCCAAGGCCGGCTGGGATATGTGGGAGGGCCCTTATGGTTTCGGTGGGTCACGCAAATATCTGGTCAGTTCCCTGGACCAGTCCCTCCGGCGCCTGGGAGTGGATTATGTGGACATTTTCTACCATCACCGCCCCGATCCGGAGACACCGTTGGAGGAGACCCTCTACGCCCTGCGTGACATCGTCAGCTCGGGCAAGGCATTGTATGTGGGTATTTCTTCCTATGGTGCTGACCTGACCGCCGAAGCGGCGGAATTCATGGCGGAGGAGGGGTGCCCGCTGCTCATCCACCAGCCGAGCTACTCCCTGGTCAATCGCTGGGTTGAGGAACCGGGTGATGAAGGCGAATCGCTTCTGGCCTCTGCCGCGGACAACGGCCTGGGTGTCATCGCTTTCTCGCCCCTGGCGCAGGGCCTGCTCACTGACCGCTACCTGGATGGTGTCCCGGAAGGTTCCAGGGCGACCCAGGGGAAGTCCCTGTCTGAGGGCATGTTGTCTGAGGACAATATCGACATGGTTCGTCGCCTCAACGACATCGCCCAGGAACGCGGCCAGTCATTGGCGCAGATGGCGATCGCCTGGGTGCTCCGCACGCAGGGCGAATACGGGGTGGAAACAGTGACCTCTGCGCTCATCGGTGCCTCCAGCGTGGAGCAGTTGGACACCAATCTGGATTCCCTGCAGAATCTGGAGTTCACCGCCGCGGAGCTGAAGGCCATCGATGAGATCGCCCATGACGCGGGAGTGAATATCTGGGCCAAGGCCACGGAATCCAAGGGTTCATCCCGGTAGGGTCAGCCCATCAGGATGAGTTTGATGGCCAGCCCGGTGAGGATCACGGCGACACCCACGTTGATCCACCGCCATACCTTCGGGCTGGATAGGGGGCGGGACAGTGCAGCCGCCCCGTATCCCACGAGCGGGAACCAGACCAGGCTGGCCGCGAAGGCGCCCGCGGCGAAGATCCACCGTCCCGTCTCGCCGTACTGTGCGCCCACGCCCCCGATGAACACGAACGCGTCCAGGTAGGCGTTGGGGTTGAGCCAGGTGAGCACGATGGCCATGAGCATCGGCCTGACCCAGGACTTCTGCTTGACGACGCTCCGGGTGCGTTCTTGCGTCGCAACGCCGCCACCCCGGGTGGCTGGGCGCGCAACGGGGTCGGATTCGTCGACAAAGGTGACCTCGGCGCGTGCGTGCAGCGCATCGCGCGCCGCCATGACCGCGAACCAGAGCAGATAGGCGATGCCGCACCAGCGCAGGATGTCGAGGATGATCGGGGCGGTCTCGGAAATCAGACCGACCCCCACGGTGCCGAGAGTGAACAGTGCCACGTCAGAGAGCAGGCACACGATGATCACCACGGTGATGCCTTCGCGTTTGATGCCCTGTTTAATCACCAACACATTCTGCGGGCCGATGGCCAGAAGCAGGCTGGCCCCCAATAACAAACCGGTGACGAAGATTTCCATAACCTGCATGCTCGCGCATAAAATAGATTAAGTAAAATGATGGGATCTGAACATGGTTTAGTATTGCTTCATGAACCCTGCGCACCTGGACACCCTCCTGTCCATCATCGATGAGGGCAGTTTCGAAAACGCCTCCCTCGCCCTGTCCATCTCACCGTCAGCTGTGAGCCAACGGATCAAGGCTCTGGAGAAATCCGTGGGTCGCGTTCTGGTATCCCGCACCCAGCCGGCCGTGGCCACCGAGGCGGGGGAGGTGCTCGTGCAGGCCGCCCGCAAGATGGCCCTGCTTCAGGCGGAAACCCGGGAACAGTTGGCGGAGCGTCTCGATGAGATCCCCCTGACCATCGCCATCAACGCGGATTCCCTGTCCACCTGGTTCCCGCCGGTGTTCGCACAGGTGGCCACCTGGGGCGGCGCGACACTGCGTTTGAGGCTTGAAGATGAGGCGCACACCCTGTCGTTGCTTCGTCGGGGTGATGTGCTGGGCGCAGTGACCAGGGAGGGCGAGTCCGTCGCCGGTTGTGAGGTGGTGGGGCTCGGATCGATGAGACATCTGCCCGTCGGCACGCCAGCGCTTCGGGACCGGTACCTGGTGGATGGGCGGCTCGACTGGGAGCAGATGCCGGTACTCCGATTCGGGCCCAAGGATGTTCTGCAGGATCGGGATCTGGAGGGGCGCGTGGATGGCCCGCGCGCTCGACGACGCACCTCGATCGTTCCCTCCGCCGAGGGCTTCGGTGAAGCGGTGCGCCTGGGCCTGGGCTGGGGACTGCTGCCTGAGGCGCAGGCCGCGCCCATGTTGGCGACAGGCGAGGTTGTGCAGCTGGATGATCAGGTGGTGGACACCCCACTGTACTGGCAACGCTGGCGCCTGGAGTCAAGGATGCTCGCCAGACTCACAGACGCCGTGGTGGATGCAGCCCGGGCGGGGCTGAGGGTTTAGGCCTGGAAAGCTTCCGGGTTCTTGACCTCTTCGCCGGCGGGCATCGCGGTGGGCAGAGTGACACCCTCGGCAAAGGGGGAGCCGCCAAGTGCCTCGCGGCCGTGCTCCGACATCAGGCCGGACAGATCCGGACCCACCGGGACGATCCTGGTGGGATTGATCTCTGCATGGGTGATGAAATAGTGATCCTTGATCTCGGAGAAATCGGTGGTGTCGCCGAAGCCCGGTGTCTGGAACAAGTCACGGAGATAACCCCAGAGATTGGGCATCTCGGTGATCTTGTTCCGGGAGCACTTGAAGTGGCTGTAATAGACGGCGTCAAAGCGCACCAGGGTGGGGTAGAGGCGGATGTCCGCCTCGGTAATGTGATCACCCATGAGATAACGGCGGGTGGACAGACGTTCCTCCAGCCAGTCCAGGGCCGTCCAGAGGCGGTCATAGGCCTCATCGTGGGCCTCCTGGGAACCGGCGAAACCGGTGCGGTACACGCCGTTGTTCACCTCGGTGAAGATGCGTTTCATCACCGGCTCCATCTCTTCACGCAGGTCGGCGGGGTAGAGCTCCGGTGCGCCCTCGCGGTGGAACTTCTTCCACTCCAGGTTGAAGTCGATGGTGATCGAGGGATAGTCATTGGTCACCACCTTGCGGCTGGATTCCTCCACGATCGCCGGGACGGTGATGCCGCGGGGATAGTCCGGGAAGCGGTTGAAGTAGGCATCCTGCAGCCGTGGCATCTGCAGGACAGGATCCACCTTGCCGGGATCCAGGTCGAAGGTCCAGGAGCGGACATCATGTGTCGGGCCGGTGAGCCCGAGGGAGATGACGTTCTCCAGTCCGAGCAGGCGGCGGGTGATCACGGTGCGGTGTGCCCAGGGGCAGGCGCGCGCGGCGACCAGGCGGTAGCGACCGGCCTCGACGGGCCAGTGGAAGGAATCATCATCCTGCGCCACGGGTTCGGATCCCTCCGGTACCGAGGCCACGATGCGGTCGGTGATGTAGTTGGTGTCGCGGACGAATTCTCCGTCCGGTGAGGCGTTCTGTGGTGCGCCGGTCCAGTCGTCATTGTTTGTGGTGCTCATGTGTGATCTCCTCGGTAGATATATGTGATATGTCAACAAGATTAGCGGAAATGTCCAATCCGTGCCAGCTGAACATATATTCGAACCCTCATAACCGGGGTGTCGAGACTGGTTGATAATGTTCATTCATCATGGCTAAACGTACGTCTATCTCCAATAACCCACGGAAACGCAACAATATCAAGGGTAGGGCGGTTGCCTCCGGGGCGCTCACCACGCTCGTGGGACTGGTGGTTGCCATTGCCTATTTCCTCATCGATGTCCCTGAGGAACCCTCCCGGGGTCCCGGGGTGGCGGTCAGCGCCTCCGACCGTGAGGCGCTGGAGGGCTTGGACATCAGGGGTCGCGCCCCCATGACAGGCTATGACCGCGACCTCTTCGGCGCAGCCTGGGCCGATGATGTGAGTGTGGAGTTCGGCCACAATGGTTGCGACACCCGCAATGACATCCTGCGTCGTGACCTCACTGATCTCCAGATCCGCCCGGGCACCCGGGACTGCCTGGTGGAGAAGGGCACACTTCAGGATCCGTTCTCCGCAGAGACGATCAACTTCGTGCGTGGCCAGACCACCTCATCCCTGGTTCAGATCGATCACCTGGTTCCCCTCGCTGATGCCTGGCAGAAAGGCGCACAGCAGTGGGATGAACAGACCCGGAAGAACTTTGCCAATGACCCGGATAACCTCCTGGCTGTCAAAGGCACGCTGAACAGCCAGAAGGGTGCCAGCGACGCAGCCACCTGGCTGCCCCCGAACCAGGCCTTCCGGTGTGAGTACGCCAAATCCATCATCACGGTGAAGGATCGGTACGGCATCTGGGTGACGCAGGCGGAATCCGATGCCCTGGCGGTCCAGCTGGATACCTGCACCAGATAACAGCTCGATCACCATCCCGGGCACGCCGTGGTTCTTTACAGCTGTTGCGGGAAAGTTCGCATATTCTGGCACCATGACTGATAAATCGCGTAACACCGACCCCAAGTCTGACCCGATTGGCACACCTGCCGAAACCACTGCTTTCCCGGTGGGCCGGAAACCGGGCGACAACACCCGACCGGTTGATTCAGCGGATATGGTTGATCTCGGCGAGGACTCGGTCGTACCCACCTACACCGGACCATCAGACACCACCTCCTTCAACCGGAGGGGAGACCACCTCGCGTCAGATGCCCCCACCACCGTTACCCCACAACCAACGCGCCAGCTGGATCGTGAGCCGGAATATGTGGACTACGGTGACACTGATTTCGCCGCCACCCCGGTTGCGGTGCCCGTGGGTGAACCGGTCATTGCGGAGCAGACAGCCGTGGTGGCGGATACCCGCCGTGGCACCCTGGATTTCGGCCTGCTCATCATCCGCGCCGCCATCGGCATCTACCTGATCATCCGCGGTGTGTTCACCTTCTTCACCCTCGGTGGATCCCAGGGGCTGGCCGGCCTGGAGGCGGAGTTCGCCGGTTACCAGTGGCCTGAGGTGCTGGCTATTCTGCTGCCATCGCTGGAGCTGGCCGCCGGTGTGTTCCTACTGCTGGGTCTGATGACCCCGGTGGCGGCGGCGGTGGCCACGGTGGCCACGTCCTTCACCGCGCTGCACCAGATCAATGTGCATGAAGGCGGGTGGGGCGAACTCAGCGAGGCGGTGGTGCTCGCGATCATCCTCACCCTCGTGGTGATCGGACTGCAGTTCACCGGGCCGGGCAGGATCTCCCTGGATGCCGGCCGCGGTTGGGCACGACGCCCACTGGTGTCCTCCTGGATCTTCGTGATCATCGGCATCGCCCTGGCCGTGGTCCTGTGGTGGTTCGGAGCTGGTGTCAATCCGGTTGGTCCCGGCACTCTGATCCAGCCCTGACGGCAATAAAAACAACTCCCGCTGTGTGTCGCACAGCGGGAGTTGTTTTTATTATCTAGCTTTTAGTCCACCTGGCGGATGGCACCCTTATCTGCGGAGGTGGCCATCTTGGCGTAGGCACGCAGAGCCTTGGACACCACACGCTGACGGTTCTTCGGCTGCCACGGCTTATCGGATGCGTTCTCGGCGGCGCGTCGGCGCTCGATCTCATCATCCGGGATACCCAGATCCAGGACACGGTTGTGGATATCGATGGTGATGATATCCCCATCCTCGATCAGACCGATGACACCGCCATGGGCAGCCTCGGGGGAGACGTGGCCGATGGACAGTCCGGAGGAACCACCGGAGAAACGGCCGTCAGTGATCAGCGCACACTTCTTGCCCAGACCGGAACCCTTGAGGAACGCAGTTGGGTGCAGCATCTCCTGCATACCCGGGCCACCGGATGGACCCTCATAACGGACCACCAACACCTCACCGGCCTGGATGGTCTTGTTGAGGATGACGGAGACCGCCTCCTCCTGGCTCTCCACGACGCGGGCCGGGCCGGTGAATGTCCACAGCTCCTCATCGATGCCGGCAGACTTGATCACAGCACCGTCCGGGGCGATATTGCCACGGAGCACCACCAGACCACCGTCAGCGGTGTGGGCATGCTCAACGCTGTGGATGCAGCCGTTCTCAGCATCGGTGTCCAGGGTGTCCCACCGGTTGTTGGTGGAGAAGGCCTCAGTGGTGCGGATGCCACCGGGTGCGGCGTGGAAGAGATCAACAGCCTTCTCAGAAGCCTTGCCTGAGCGGATATCCCACTCGTCGAGCCAGGACTGAAGATCATCTGAGAACACGGAATGGACATCCTTGTTCAGCAGTCCACCGCGGTTGAGTTCACCGAGGATGGCGGGGATGCCACCGGCGCGGTGGACATCTTCCATGTGGTAATCCGAGTTCGGTGCCACCTTGGACAGGCAGGGGACACGCTTGGACAGGACGTCGATATCCGTCAGGTCGAAGTCGATCTCACCTTCCTGGGCAGCTGCCAGGATGTGGAGAATGGTGTTGGTGGAACCACCCATCGCCATGTCCAGTGCCATGGCATTTTCAAAGGCCTTCTTGTTGGCGATGGAACGCGGCAGCGCGGACTCATCCTCCTCGCCGTAATAACGCTCACAGAGCTTGACCACGGCTTCACCGGCCTCCTCGAAGAGGGCACGACGTGCGGCGTGGGTGGCCAGGGTGGAGCCATTGCCCGGCAGTGACAGGCCGAGGGCCTCGGTCAGGCAGTTCATGGAGTTGGCGGTGAACATGCCGGAGCAGGAACCACAGGTCGGGCAGGCGGACTGTTCCACAGCCAGCAGGCCGGCGTCATCCACATCATCACTGGCGGATGCGGAGATCGCGGTGATGAGATCGGTGGGGGCGTGGGCGACACCATCAACAACCACGGCCTTGCCTGCCTCCATCGGGCCACCGGAGACGAACACGACGGGGATATTCAGACGCATCGCCGCGTTGAGCATGCCCGGGGTGATCTTGTCACAGTTGGAGATGCACACCATGGCATCGGCGGTGTGGGCATTGACCATGTATTCCACGGAATCAGCAATGATCTCGCGGGACGGCAGGGAGTACAGCATGCCGCCGTGTCCCATGGCGATACCGTCATCGACCGCGATGGTGTTGAACTCCTTGGGCACGCCACCGGCCTTGCGCACCGCACCCGCGACGATGTCCCCGACATCCTTCAGGTGGACATGGCCCGGCACGAACTGGGTGTAGGAGTTGACGATGGCCACGATGGGCTTACCGAATTCATTCTCCTTGGTGCCGGTTGCACGCCACAGGGCGCGGGCTCCGGCTGCATTGCGGCCGACGGTGGTGACTTTTGAACGAAGAGGAATCATGATGCGCTTTTCAGGTCAATTCATAAAGAGTGGCGGAAAAATACATGGATCCGGGTGGTGGGCTGTTCTCTGGTTCGATGCCCACCGCCCGAAGGCAGAAATTTGAGATTTACGCTTGTGGCGTTGGCTTCTCATCAGAGGTGTCGATCGGAGTGTTGTCATCATCCAATTCGATCTGAATGTCACGGCCCAGCGCTTCCTGCCGGGCAATATACTCCTCCTTGGTCAGGACCACGGAATAACCGTCCTCCTGGACCACCACGATCTTGCCGTCCATCGCGGCACGTCCCTCGGTGAGGGCATCCGGGATGCGGCCATAGGACCCCTGCTGGAGGCGGGGGAGGGAGTTGAAGGTCACGCCCGGGAGGGTGAATTCCTGACCATCGGTGGTGCGGGCGAAGGTGCGCGCTCCCTTGAATCCGATGCCGGAGAAATCATCCCAGGAGATCTTCTTATTGCCACGGAAGGCGTAGCGGATGTTGATGCCGCTTTCGTCCACCACGGTGGCGGATTTGAGCACCCACCAGATGAGGAGGACGGGCAGGGCCAGAATCCACCACAGGTACTGCGGTGCTGCGCCGATGGTGAGAAGTGAGATCAGTCCGAGGACCACGGCGCTGAGGAGGTGTGTGCGTTCAGGGTGGAAGGTTTCAGAAAGTTCCGCCTGGCCAACACTGTCCGGGGCCGTGGTCTGGTTGTTTTTCGCGTCTGAACTCATATTTCACATAGTAGTAAAGGTTGTGGACATGTCCGTAATCACTACCCTGCGGGGGCCGGTTGCTCCTCCACGGTGACGGCTGGCTCAGTTGGTGTCAGGGGTGCAGTCGGAGTGGTTGCTGGAGTCGTTGCCGGGTTGTTGGGTGTGGTGGTGGTCGGCGCATCGGTCGCAGTGGTGCCGGCGGTGGTGGTGGGGGAGTCCTGGTCAGTGGGGGCAGGTTCGGTGGTCACCGTCGGTTCAGTCGTGGGGGCCAGGGGTTCGGAGGACAGCAGAGGTTCCTCTGAGATCACAGGTTCGGGGCTGGGTTCCACAGGTTCTTCGACAGGCGTGGTGATGACCTCATTGTTGGAGGTGTTCCATTCTTCCCAACCCTCTGCAGGTTCGACGGTGAAGACCTTGGCCACCAGGAGCAGAAGCAGGGCCAGGATCAACCCGCCGGTGCTCATGCGGGTGCGCCCACCCAGGGAGAAAGCCTTCTGCCACCACTTCTTGTGTGCATCGGCACGGAACAGGCCGATGTGGTCATCATCCTCATCCTTTGCGGTCACAGACATGACCCTGGTCTCGTCGGTCTGGTCCTCCTTGGGCGGGACAGACATGGACACATCGGGGCGGTTCGGATGGGTGCCCTCCGGGGTGGGGCGAACTTCCCCATCAGCGGTGATTTCGGCGGTTTCGGCGGAGGGGAGTTCGGAGGGGGTGGGTGTGTCGTCGTCAAGCTCTCTGCTCGGAAGAGCATCAACCGGCACGTCAAAGACGGGCTTGCGGGAGTAGGACTTCGTCGGGATGTCCACCGGATGATCATCCACCGCGAGCTTGTCCACGAGCGCACCGGAGACGGTGGTGGCGGAACCGTATTCGTTCCAGAATTCATCGATGATCTGCGTGCGCACGGCACGTTCCACCAGCCACTGGTTGCCGGCGGTCACCTGAACCATGAAGCGCATCGTCACCAGCCACGGCATACCCACCACGGTGGGAGGCTGGATATCCACGGCCGGGTGCACGTCCAGTTCACCGATGACCACGGCGGCCACATCATCTTCCTTGAGGGCGCGGCGGGTGGCGTTCTCGGAACGGGCGATCACATCATTGATATCCTCGGAGCCGAGCATGGGGACGGGAATGGCCACCACGGCGCGTGACCATTCCTTGGAGTTGTTGATGCAGACCTTCGCCGCGGAGTTCGGGATGATGATCGTCTGATGTGAGATGGTGCGGATGGTGGTGGCGCGCATCGTCACCTCGACGACGGTGCCCTCCACCTCGACACCGCCGCCCTCGAAACGGACCCAGTCACCCACACCGAACTGTTTCTCAGTGAGGATGAAAAAGCCCGCCAGGAAGTCAGCGATGATGGATTGCGCACCGAAACCAACCGCGGCGGAGGCCACGGTCGCGGGGATCGCAGCGCCGGCCAGTGAGAAGCCGAGCTGTTGGAGGAAGGCCACGATCAGGATGAAGAAGGCGACGATCTGGACGATGTACAGGCCCACACCGGCGAACGCCAGCTTGTTCTTCCCCGATTCCTCATCGGTGTCATCCTCAATGCGATGGCGCACGATCCGCATGATCAGCCTGCCGAGGCGCGGGATCAGCATTCCGATGATGACGATGATGATCAGGTTGATTCCCGTGTTCAGGAACCACGACCACAGGGACGCAAGGATATAGCTCAAGGGCAGCATGGAAGATAGGGTAACCCCGATTTCTGTGGGTTCGCTGGCGGGGAAATGTCCACGCGCTTATCGACGGCCACCCCGGGCCCTCTGGTTACGCCCGCCCGCGGCGGTCCCGGTTGTTTGTTTGGGGAGGTGAGAGGGGGAGTGGTGGGGGTGGTCCCCTGAAGAGGGGACAACTGGCACAAAACTCCGGGGTGTGTGTAGCATTACACACCATGACCATTATTCGACTTGTACTAGTAGCTGCGCGGCGCGTGCCGTAACGGCCTTTTACAAGTCGTCTCGTCAAGCGCCCTCGACAGCACTCACCACAGTGCTGAATCGAGGGCTTTCTTGTTGGTAGCCACCTTATGCCACCGACATTGCACGGACATCTGTCGCACCGCGTGAACACGCACCCGCGTCGGAACAATTCAATAATGACCCCATCGTGGGGTCATCAGAAATCCTTCTACGAAAAGGAGCCAGAAAGTCGTGAACGTGGCAGCTTCTCAACAGCCCACTCCAGCCACGGTTGCCAGCCGTGCACGCTCCGGTGCCCCGGAGCGGATGACAGGCGCGCAGGCAATTGTTCGATCGCTTGAGGAATTGAATGCCGATATTGTATTCGGCATTCCGGGTGGTGCGGTTCTTCCCGTATATGACCCGCTGTATTCCTCTGAAAAGGTTCGTCACGTGCTTGTGCGCCACGAGCAGGGCGCAGGCCACGCAGCAACCGGTTATGCACAGGTCACCGGCCGCGTCGGTGTCTGTATCGCCACCTCCGGCCCCGGTGCGACCAACCTGGTCACCCCGATCGCCGATGCTCACCTGGACTCAGTCCCCCTGGTCGCCATCACCGGCCAGGTCGGACGCAGCCTCCTGGGCACCGACGCCTTCCAGGAAGCCGACATCCGCGGCATCACCATGCCGGTGACCAAGCACAACTTCATGGTCACTGAACCTGAGGATATTCCCCAGGCTCTGGCCGAGGCATTCCACCTCGCCCTCACCGGTCGCCCGGGACCTGTTCTGGTGGACATCCCCAAGGACGTCCAGAATGCAGAACTGGACTTCATCTGGCCACCGAAGATCGACCTGCCGGGGTACCGCCCCGTGTCGGTTCCGCACGCCCGCCAGATCGAGCAGGCCGTCAAGCTGATCGGTGAAGCACAAAAGCCTGTCCTTTATATTGGTGGCGGCGTGATCAAGGCAGATGCCCACAAGGAACTGCTGGAGTTCGCCGAGTACACCGGAATCCCCGTTGTCACCACCCTCATGGCGCTGGGAACATTCCCTGAGTCCCACGAGCTCCACTTCGGTATGCCAGGCATGCACGGCACCGTCGCCGCGGTGGGTGCACTCCAGCGCAGTGACCTGCTCATCACCATCGGCGCGCGTTTCGACGACCGCGTCACCGGTGATGTGGACAGCTTCGCACCGGATGCCAAGATCATCCATGCTGATATCGACCCGGCTGAGATCGGCAAGATCAAGCAGGTTGACGTTCCCATCGTGGGTGATGCCCGTGAGGTGCTCAGCCAGCTCCTGACCTCCGTCCGCAACAAGACCAACGCCACCGGTGACATCACCGCATGGGTGAACTACCTGCGTGACCTGCGCGAGCGTTTCCCACGCGGATACGACGAGCAGCCCGACGGTGCCCTGTCCCCACAGTTTGTCATCGAGACACTGTCCAAGGAAGCCGGACCGGACGCGATCTACTGCGCCGGTGTGGGCCAGCACCAGATGTGGGCCGCACAGTTCGTGGACTTTGAGAAGCCACGCACCTGGCTCAACTCCGGTGGTCTGGGCACCATGGGTTATGCCGTTCCGGCAGCCCTCGGCGCCAAGGCCGGAGCTCCTGAAAAGGAGGTCTGGGCGATTGACGGTGACGGTTGTTTCCAGATGACCAACCAGGAACTGACCACCTCCGCGGTGGAGGGCTTCCCCATCAAGGTCGCCCTGATCAACAACGGCAACCTGGGCATGGTGCGTCAGTGGCAGACCCTCTTCTACGAAGGCCGCTACTCTAACACCAAGCTGCGCGAGCAGGGCTCCTATGTGCCTGACTTCGTCAAGCTGTCCGAAGGACTCGGCTGTGTGGCCATCCGCGTCACCAAGGCTGAAGAGGTACTCCCGGCGATCCAGAAGGCACGCGAGATCAACGACCGCCCCGTGGTCATTGACTTCATCGTGGGCGAGGACGCCCAGGTGTGGCCGATGGTGTCCGCAGGTTCCTCGAACACGGATATTCAGTACGCCATCGGCCTGCGCCCGCTCTTCGACGATGAAGAGTCCGCAGCCGAGGATCCAGCAGACATCGACGCAGTAACCGAACGATAAGGAGAGATGACGATGGCCACCACCGATATCACCCGCCACACCCTGTCCGTTCTGGTCCAGGACGTCGACGGTATCATTTCACGTGTCTCGGGTATGTTCACCCGACGCGCATTCAGTCTTGTCTCCCTGGTATCAGCCAAGACTGAGACCACCGGCATCAACCGCATCACGGTTGTTGTCGACGCCGACGAGCTCAACATCGAGCAGATCACCAAGCAGCTGAACAAGCTGATCCCGGTGCTCAAGGTCGTGCGACTTGAAGAGGAAACCACCATCGCCCGCGCCATCATGCTGGTGAAGGTGTCCGCGGACAGCACCAACCGTCCGCAGATCGTCGATGCCGCGAACATCTTCCGCGCCCGCGTCGTCGATGTTGCTCCTGACTCCGTGGTCATTGAGGCCACCGGTACACCAGGCAAGCTCCGTGCCCTGCTCGACGTCCTGGAGCCCTTCGGCATCCGCGAACTGATCGAGTCCGGTCAGATCGCCCTCAACCGTGGTCCCAAGACCATGGCTCCGGCAAAGCTTTAAATTCCTTCCCCTCAAACACTCCTCAACGTTGTGCCACAAACGCATGGGATGGACCAACAAGAGTCCATCCTATGAGATGTGGTAGAACAATATGTAGTATTCTGTCTCATGTGGCGGACAAAACCCCACGATAATCACGAAAGGTGAGATTTTCTCTCATGGCTATTGAACTGTTCTACGACGCAGACGCTGATCTTTCCCTCATCCAGGGCCGCAAGGTTGCCATCATCGGCTACGGCTCCCAGGGCCACGCCCACGCACAGAACCTGCGCGATTCCGGCGTCGAGGTTGTCATCGGCCTGCGCGAGGGCTCCAAGTCCGCAGAGAAGGCCAAGGAGGCTGGCTTCGAGGTCAAGACCACCGCTGACGCCGCCGCATGGGCAAACGTCATCATGATCCTGGCACCGGATACCTCCCAGGCATCCATTTTCACCAACGACGTTGAGCCAAACCTCAACGAGGGCGACGCACTGCTCTTCGGTCACGGCCTGAATATCCACTTCGACCTGATCAAGCCAGCTGACAACATCATCGTCGGCATGGTTGCACCAAAGGGCCCAGGCCACCTGGTTCGCCGTCAGTTCGTCGACGGCAAGGGTGTTCCCTGCCTCATCGCCATCGACCAGGACCCAACCGGTGACGCACAGGCACTGGCACTGTCCTACGCCTCCGCCATCGGTGGCGGCCGCGCAGGCGTCATCCCCACCACCTTCGAAGCTGAGACCGTCACCGACCTCTTCGGCGAACAGGCTGTTCTCTGCGGTGGCACCGAAGAACTGGTCAAGACCGGTTTCGAGGTTCTGACCGAGGCCGGCTACGAGCCGGAGATGGCCTACTTCGAGGTTCTCCACGAGCTCAAGCTCATCGTTGACCTGATGTTCGAAGGCGGCATCGCCAACATGAACTACTCCGTCTCCGACACCGCTGAGTTCGGTGGCTACCTCGCCGGCCCACGCGTGATCAACGCTGACACCAAGGAGCGCATGAAGGACATCCTGACCGAAATCCAGGACGGTACCTTCACCAAGCACCTCATCGCCAACGTCGAGAACGGCAACACCGAGCTCGAGGGCCTGCGCGCAGAGTACGCACAGCACCCGATCGAGGAGACCGGCTCCAAGCTGCGCGACCTCATGAGCTGGGTCAAGAACCCACTCACCGAGACCGCATAAACTACCAGCACAAACAGGATTAAGGCACCGCTTTCAGGTGCCGCGATCGCGCTGGAGATCGTATCCCGCATCTCACGACCATCCCGGTCAAGAATGTGGGTATACACCTCCAGCGTCATCGACGCGCTACTGTGCCCCATCACGGCACTAACTTCATGAATCGGCCGACCCGCCGTAATCAACGAAGATGCGAAGAAATGCCGCAGGGAATGCAAATGCACACGTTCCACTCCTGCGAACTTCGCCGCACGCGAGACATACACCGACAACCGAGATGACCTCATAGCTTGTCCCTGGGCCCCACAGAACACCCAATCTGTGGGGCCCTTGTTTATTATCTGCTCCCGGAGGATCTGCTCCAACTGGGCAGCAATCGGAATATCACGCCGGGACGCCCGCGACTTTAGATGGTCGAGTACGGCTTTGTCGAAGATCAGGACTACGCGGTCAAAAATGACCGGGTATAGGATTCTCGCGGCAGGGAACGGGCTGCACTCAACCACATCATCTCTTTGGATATGGCGAAAGAGATCTCCATGATCCAGCGGACCGAGAAAGGCAAGCGGGCCCGGCAGTACTTCCTCGAGTCCGAGCGCCAGGCGAAGAAGCCGGCAGTACTGACCGGCCCCAAGTTGCTGGCTCACGCGGTGTTGGAGGCGAACTCCATGATCGAGGCTCAGGCGAAACAGATTGAGGAATTGGCCCCGGCAGCGAAGTCGTGGGAGAACCTTGCCGCGCCGGGATCCGGGTATCGAGATGGGCAGGAACCGTCTGTTCGATTACCTCGGCGAGATCAAGTGGATCTTCAAGGCAAAGGGTAAGCGCGCCCATTGGGAGGCGTACCAGCCAAAGATCGACGCCGGTCTGCTGTCTCACAAACTGGGTGGCCGGTTCATCAATGAGCAGACAGGGCAGTGGGAGCAGGCGGATCCCACGGTTCGGATCACTGCCAAGAGGCTGCATGAGCTGCATAAGCGCCTCGGGGGTACGGGCCCTGTTCTTCTGGTTGCCTGAACGGTTTTCTCGCGGGGTTCGATTCCCTGCGCAGGCTCTTAGTCATCGGGACCAGAGACCGCCCACCTGGGTGTTGGGTTGGGCTGATGGACACGATATTTCAGAACTCAATAGTGAAGGCTACTTAGCTCACCTGCACCGATCAACGATGTGCGGGTGTTAGAAACCCGGACTTACATGCCGGGTCCGTGGCCCTTCTCCCGGATCGCGTCGGGCGTCAGTTCATGACTGGGGAGGGCACTGGGGTGACAAATGCGGAACTCATTCATGAGATCGTCGCCGCCAAGCTATGCCCTCAGGTGAGCCCTTGCGTCGGCATGGCTGCGCCACCCACACTGAAACTTATCTACTGAAAGGAGTAAGGCATGTTGTCAAAGGATAGAGAAAATCATGCTGATAGCTTGGGAAGAATTTACTAAGATGTTTTGTCGGTAGATGAAACATTGTCCGGAAAGGAGGTAAAAAAGCTGGCGGCCGGAGTAGTTGAAATGGAAATCCTACGAGCTATGAACCCTGAGTGAGGCTCTGGAGGACATTCTGGCCGGCATCTACTGCTTCTAGGGAGGATTTTCCAAACTTCGCGATGTTGATAAGCTTATTGAAAACCATCGCGACTTTCCCAGTCGGAGCATCTTCGCCTACATAATGTTTTGCTACATGGCTTGTTGCTGCGATGAGCCGGTCGATGGCATCTTGAAGGTTAAATTCCTCAAAAAGTTCAAACTGGGAAATGTCATGTCTTACTGAGGCAAAAACCCCAAAGCAGTAGCGTTTTAATTCCTCGGGGAAATCAGGGTCATCGTGAATAACTTTATTGAGCTCATCTACGGCTTCACTCAGTGTGAGCGCTTCTTCTTTTGTTGATGCAGGAAAAGATGACTGCCAGTAAGGAGCCAGAGTCCTAAGGCCAAAAAGGGCATTGTCGAGGTCTTTGTCTTCAACCATGATTTGAGCTCCGATTTTGTGAATTATAAGGCCCCACTGAATTACTTGAGTTTCGTAGAAGCTTAAATCGTGTGCGGTTCCCCGGGTGCTGTTAATGAAATCGTATATCTCTTTAATTAAAACGCCACCCGTCAATACGACTGTTGAGTAGTAGTCGTTGCTCTCAGGATCTGTAAAGGGGTCACCGTTGCGCTGATCACTTCCCCAACCCCGCAGAAGGTCCAATAGATATGTCACAGGATTATTCATAGTGACTTATCAAATCACATAAAAATAATTAGCGCACCACTTTGTCGGAAGTGGCGCGCTTCATGTTTCCAGAAAGGGAAAACACTATGAAGCCTACACCGAAACATAGGCAGACCCCATCCACTCCGGTCGAGCATCACGCCGGATTCATCATTAACCGTGTCAGGTCATCAGGAAGTGATTGAGCTGGTCAAGTATGAGGATGTGCGGGAGGTGAGGATCCGTGGCTAGAGGATGTAATGAATCTAAAGCGAGAACGTATTCCGCCTCCGAGGCCGCGGAGATTCTGGGGATCTCAAAAAATTCTCTCCTCGACCACGCTCGAGCGGGGACGCTCTACCCACCGATCCGCTACATCGCCGCGGGCCAAGCGATCTGATTCTCGAGGGTCTATGTGGATCAGGCAGTAGGGGAGGTCGCAGCATGAGGCCGCGGTGGGTGGTTGATACCCCGGCCCGGTCGTATTCGCAGGGGTGGTTGGTGAAGATGAATGCGGATCCGGGGTTGAGGTTTACCCCGTCGGGTGCGGCGGTGGCGAACTTCCGTATCGCCTCCACACCGAGGACGTTTAACCAGACCACGAACCAGTGGGAGGACGGTAAGGCATTGCTCCTCACCTGCAATATTTGGCGCGAAGCTGCGGAGAACGTGGCGGAGTCATTGACCAAGGGCATGAGGGTGATTGCCCAGGGGCGACTTAGGCAGCGTTCGTATGAGACCCGTGAGGGTGAGAGGCGGATCATCTTCGAGTTGGAGGTCGATGAGATCGGCCCCTCGTTGAAGTACGCGAAAGCTGATGTCACCCGCAACCCGAGGGGCGTCGGCTTCACCTAGCAAGGTCAAGGTGGTCAGTTCGGGAATCGACAACCCGCCACCGGGGGATTCGGGCAAGCGCAGACCAACGTCCAGCAGAGGCTAGGTGGACAGCCTGCGCTGGGCAATGACCCATGGAATGCCACCCCGACCGCGCCGGGGATGCCCGATGATGAACCCCCATTTTGAACCAGCCCATCTGAGGAGTGACCCCATTGGGCTACACACCCCGCCAGCGCGCTGACCTACGGGCGTGGCTGGCTGAACCTGAACAGGACGTCCACAACACCACCGAGGTGTTCTTGGACGTCTTTCTTGCATTATTCATTTCACTAATCCGAGAGGAGGACCAGTGAGCCTCAAAGCAATCACCTGGGTAATGGAACACGCCCCGGTGGAATCCCCAACCGAGATGGTCATTCTTTACGCCCTGGCGGACCGCGCACATGATGATGGCTCATCAGCGTGGCCGTCATATCAAGGATCGCAGACCGAGCAGTGTGCTCCAGGCGCACCGTCATCCGTCAGGTCAAGGCGATGGAGGAACGCGGTTTGATTACCCGGGGAGATCAGCGGTTCGTTCGGCATCTCCCATCCGATAAGCGACCCACGGTGTGGAATCTGAACCCGTCGTTGAGGCGTCCCATCAAGCCCGACACGGGGTGTCATCCTTGTCACCCAATCCGTCCTTGAACCAAAAGAAGAACCGTCCAAGAACCCGTTACTTTGATGGTATCCCCGATAATGGGGTGAGTTGCTGGGCGAGGTCATGGCTTAATCGCCCTGTAGTTACCATGAGTCCTTAGGGGTGTTGCCGCCGGGCTACCAGGACAACCGTTGACTGCTAATAGGGACACGGACGAGTCATCAGACTCAGTTCTCAAAGTAGCCGTGGGTGCCAGCATCGGATGTCACGACACCAGCGACAACGCTGTACCTGTCACTGTTGCTACGACACCACAAGGAGGCCGGCCATGACCACCGGCACCATCGACGTCACCATCGGATTAGACGTTGGAAAACCGCCCACCACACCTCATGCCATGACACCTGCAGGCGACATCATCTACGACAAACCCCTGCCCCAAGACGAAACTGAACTGCGGAAAGTCTTCACCGATCTACAAGAACACGGCACCGTCCTGATGGTCGTTGACCAGCCCAATACCATCGGAGCACTCCCGATCGCCGTGGCCTGGGATGCCGGCTGCTTGGTCGGTTACCTGCCCGGCCTGGCCATGAGAAAGGCCGCTGACCTGTATCCAGGCAGGTCGAAGACCGACCGTCGGGACGCCTTCATCATCGCCGACACGGCACGGACCATGCCGCATACCTTGCGTGCTGTCGACCGCGACAACGAAGTCCTCTCAGCACTGAAGATGTTATCTGGATTCGATGATGACATAGCCAAGGATTGCACTCGCACGATCAACCGACTCCGCAGCGTGCTGACTCAGATCTACCCCAGCTTCGAACGAGCCCTGGTCGGTGACATCATCACCAGGCCCCTGGTGCTGGAGATGCTGATTCACTACGGCGGACCTACAAAGATGAAAAAGGCTGGTTACCAGCGTGTTCACACCTGGATGAGTAACCGGGCAAAGAAGGATCCCACGAAGCTGGTGGATGCTATCTTCGAAGGGCTGAAAGCCCAGACCGTCATCGTTCCTGGAACTGCTGCTGCTGAGATTGTCATCCCGCAGCTGGCCACCAACATCAAGGCTCTGCTGGAACAGCGCGCAACCATCGCTGAACAAGTTGAGGAGTTACTCGAAGAATTCCCTCTTCATCAGGTCTTGATATCTATGCCGGGAGTTGGCCATCTTGACCGCAGCCAACATCCTCCTGGCTGTGGGCGACTGCTCCGACTTCCGGTCCGCCGGGCACCTGGCTGCATACGCCGGGATCGCCCCGGTGACACGAAGATCCGGCACATCAATCCGTGGTGAATTCCCCGCTAGATCAGGCAACAAGAGACTGAAGAATGCGTTGTTCTACTCCGCGTTCGCATCGATCCGGTTCCACGAACCATCGAAGACCTATTATGAGCGAAAACGAGCTGAGGGCAAGCGGCATAATGCTGCGATCATGTGTTTGGCCAGGCGGCGGTGCAATGTCATTTACGCGATGCTGACCCGAGCTGAATACTTCCGAGAGGTACCTGCCAGGGCTGCTGCCTAACCCACCGTCAGCACGACCAGCTGGTCAACGCCATCAATGTTGGCCAGTCGCTTACGCATGCTTATCGCCGGAAGCAGGACTTACCCCCGAAGTGGCTTCCCGAGTACAGGGCCCACCCCTTGACAAAAACATAGGGACACCCCCCTGTAGTCCCCCAAGGGGGACCAGCCCCCAAACCGAAGCGGGGGGAGCGTCTTCCCGAGGGGGGGATGCCCGACCAGGATGTCATCGACGCTATGCGCCAGGAGAACCCAGGGGTCGACCTCGAGCGCGAACACTTGAAGTTCTCCGATCACTGGGCAGCAGCCTCCGGGATGAACACCGTGCCCTCAAACGCCTCAGCGACGCCTACGGACTCACCCCAGAAACCATCAGCTGCGCACTACGAAGAGCCACAACATGACCACACGCCCCTACACCCACTACATGACTGCCCGGCGCGCCGAGATGCTGTCAGTCCACCCGAGAAGGAGTAGGAAGCATGACCAACTCAAATCTTGACCAAGCCCGCGAATGGGCTGATTGCATCACCACTACCCCGAATCTTTCCGGCCCTCGCGTGGGAGTGGCTCGCGCCGCCGCCGAATTGATCCAGTCCCTCCCGGACCAGTGGATCGACGCGGAGAAAGTGCGTGCACTAATAACATCCCTGAATGCATGGGCAGAGGATGCCGATGCCGAACGTGCCCCTGGCCGGGTGCTTGGGTATCGCACGGCTGCAGAAAATCTGGTTACCCTTCTGCCTGCCACGCACCTACCGACCCTCGCTGAGCTGATCGAGCAGGGCAATGATACGAATCAGTATTACAGGATGCAGTGCAGGATCGCCGGGTCTGACAGGCGCTTCACCATCCGAAAGCTTGACCTTGACGGCAAAGTCTTGCTTCTGCGCGATGATTTCCTCGTAGTGAAATCTTCCGCCGATATGGTCACCCCGCTTCCTGATCCGCCCCGCCCGGAGGATGTGCCACATGATGAGGTGTGGCTGGTCAGGAAAGGTGAGCTGGAAGATCTTGCTTGTCGGGGTAAAAGATCGTCGTAATGGTGACATCACTGGTGAATGGTCGCTCACCTTTCTCACTGGTGACGGGAAAATGAGGGTGGCAAATTCCAACATCGTCCTGATCTCCCGACTAGTGCCGGAGGTGAAGCCATGACCGAAGACAGGACTCACCAGTCTTTCCCCAGATCGCGGAAAACCGACCAGCCCCTCTACCTCAAAGCGTCCGGCGAGTATATCACCGATGCTGACCGTCAACTCGCGATGAAGTTCTCCATTGATCTCCTACTCCCCGTGGTGATCAGTGCCACCCCTAAACCCACCCGCCGTTCCTGGTGGAAATTCTGGAACCCGAAGGGCAAATCATGACCGACCGAATCATCACCACACTCATGACCATCATTGTCCGCTGGATGAACCATATGCCCTATCGAAAGCGGGAAGCCACCCGCGACATGATCATGGAGCGCCTCAACCTCTTCGAAGCACCGACAGAGGATGAGCGTCTCCCGTCGTGGGTGTATGACCACCCGGACGTGTGGACCAACCCGTGGCGGGTAGGTGGGGTGCCGTGTATCCGAGGAACCCGGATACCGGTAGACATCATGCTCGATTGGATCGAGGGCGCGCCAGACGATGACATCACAGAGTTCTCCCCAGACGTCACCGCAGATGTGATCGACCGCCTACGCACAGCACGAGAGGAACACAACGATGTCTGATTTCACGAGTGAGCAGCTGAAAGCCATGCGGGAAGGAACCACCCCCGGCCAATGGCATGCAACCGACGAGGTTGACGGCTCGGACATTATTATCGACGAAACCGGCGAATCACTGTTGACAGTGGGCGCTATAGCCGATGCGTGGGCAAGTTTCGCAGTGGTGGCAGACGGAAAACTCGCCGCCGCTGCCCCTGCGTTGGTGGATGTCCTGATCGCGGAGAAACAAGCCCACCAGAAACTACGGGCCGAGGTGGAGGGTGTGAAAGTCGCTTTTGAATCCCGGCCATCCCCTCACGACGATTGCATGTATGCACAGGGATGTGATTATGCGATGGGCCCGACTCAGATGGAACTCACCCGCATTTTGGAGGGCGACAATGGCTGACCCCTCCACCCTCGCTGCAGCCCTGGATTACATGGAGCGCAAAGCCCTACGCTGTACCTCCCGGGGTAAGCGCAGCCCGTACTCACACCTGTGGAGACTACGGGAACTCGAACTCACCGATAGCGACGGGATCACCGACCTTGGGTGGTCAGTCCTCACCAAGCTGGAGAAGAACACATGAGTAGGACACGAGCCAGCGCGAAGAAAATCGGATCCAGCTTTGAACGCCTAGTTGCAGACCATCTGCGCGCCGGGCTGGGGATCCGCGAGATTGACCGCATGACCAAGGCTGGGGCATTGGATAAGGGCGACATCGCCAACGTGAGGGACTCCCACGATCGCCTCCTGGCCGACGAGTGCAAGAACATCACGAAGATGAGCTTGCCCGCGTGGATCAACGAGGCCCAGGCCGAAGCAATTAACTATGGCGCGCATGTCGGAATCGTGGTCCACAAACGCCACGGTGTGACGGACCCAGGAAAGTAATGGGTCACACTCACTGTTGAGGATTTAATTGCACTATTAAAACAACCTCAACGGGGTTAACCTACCAAGACCACATAAGCTCAAATTACTCATTCCATAGAAGGACTGAGATACCATGCCAAGAATGAAGATCGAGGAGTTCACCGCCAAATATGACGGTCCCGATGTAGAAGATCACACAATGGATGTGACTATTCTCGGGCCAGCTCTATTAGCTTTTGGCGAGTTACATCGAGCTGCTTATCGTGAAATGATCCCTGGGGATGAACGCACACCCCACGTGAAAGTACAAGAAGTTAATCCTGGTTCTTTTGAAGTAATTCTGTCCATTGACTTGTCGTGGATTGATCACGCTAAATCTCTTCTTACTAAAGAAAATCTTGCCATTGCTGGCGGGATCGCCACGATTACAGGTTTTACTCTTAAAGACGCGGTCATGGGAGGCATTAAAGCTGTTCGTGATAAAGCAGTAGGAAAAAAGAAGACTAGAGATGAATTGTTTGATGAACTCGGAAATATTGCGTTGGCCCGACTCGTAAATAATTTACAGGATGAGCCCCGTTTCATCAGTGGATGTAAGGGAATTACGCGGCCATTAAGGGATGGCCGTATTGACTCCCTTGAAGTCGACGGGACAGGGGAAGAAGGGAAATTATCTCTCAACAAAGACGATGCTGAGGCGATTGAGGATTTAGCCGATTACTCAGAGCCTGTTATTCGACTAGAAGATCTAGTGGTAGAAGTAGATACCCCGCATATCCGTCAAACTCAGAAACGAAAATGGCGTTTGTACTGTGAAAAGTATGGGACGTTTACCGCAAAAATGTTGGACGATGATTTTGCCCATGCGGTGCATTTGGGGGATATTAATTTCCGAACTGGATTGAAGTTCATGGTGAAGCTACGCATAGAAGAGACAGAGGAGAAAGGAAGCGTGAAGCGATCTTTCGAAGTGATTCAGATGCGGAGAACAGGAGAGGATCCCGGCGAACAACTTGAAATATTACAATCCTAATCCGCCCCTCAAATGTGAGAAGATCGGATATTAACTGTAGAACTATTTTCTCTTAACACCGTGATGAGTGCTGGATGAACGGATATCATGATCCTCTGTGAGTAAATTTTTGCAGGACTTATTAGACGAATCACAAGATACTGGGATTGCAGTACGTGAGTTGAAACTGCCTGAGTTAATTTCGCTAGAGAGTCGAATCTTGGCCGAAGCGAGGGTATTAGGGTGGATGCCTCGCGAGACTAGAAAAGGAAGCGGACTTCTAACAGCCTTGATCCCCAAGGAGAAAACAGAAGCAAATCCTTCTTCGTTAAGTGCTCTAACCGGTACTGGACGTCAGCCTCTTCATACTGATGGAGCCCATCATCGCATTCAACCCGATTACGTACTTCTCTGGAGTGAAAAAGAGAATGAAACTCCGACCCGGGTCTGGAAGCCATCTCAAGTTCCCTGGAAATCTAAAAATGGAGTTTTTGTGGTGAGAGGAGGCAATGATACTTGGCTAACCGAGGCCACTAGTGGATTTAAAGAAATTCGTTTTGATCCCGGATGCATGGAACCTGCAGACCACCTGTCAAGGGCACTCGCTGAGTACTTGACGAACCCTCCTGTTGCTGAAATCCAAGAAATATATTGGGATCAGCCCAAATTAGTTTTCCTCAGAAACAAAATCGTATTACATGGCCGGGAGGAAATGAAAAAAGGTGACGAAAGCCGGGTATTAAAACGATTGATATTTCAGGGAGTACGATGAACCCGTATGCGCCGGAAGGTTATTGGTTGAAAGCTAAGCTGTTTTTCAACCGATCGCTGGATGATCCTCAAGTTCGAAGTGATGACGAACGACGGCTTTGGGCTTCACTGGCGTTAGAGCAGCTCGCTAAGTGGGCCTTAGCCAATACTTCCCCTGTTTTAGTTGTTGACCCCCAGCATGACGGTGGGGTGCAACTACTCAAAGCGCTTGGTCTTGAATCGGGGGCAAAGCACGTAACTGTACAAGCATCTACAGCGTTTAAGCGATGCGCAAAAATCTTCCGTCCTTTTGATGCTAGTGAAGCGCAGAAAATCGCAAATGCGCGAAACGAGTACCTTCATGGTGGTGACATTACTTTTCTTCAGCTACCGGAAAATATTTGGTGGGAAAAGTTATGGTCACTAACTTCTGTTCTTCTTTATTCCAATGACAGGGGAGTATCTGACCTTGTTGGCCTCTACCACTCGGGAAGAGTTGAAACTTATCTAGAACTAAATAAGAAACGAATAGAACAACAAGTAGAGGCTGCGGTGGAGGGCGCTAAGAGAAACTTAATGCGATTCCAAAGCCACACCATGTCTGCCGAAGAGGAACGGAAGTGGCAAGCCAACAGAGTTACTTACTGGGGATCATCCTACAAAGCTGAAGCGAAGTGCCCAGCATGTGATAAATATGGTACCGCCGAATCTGATGAAGCTACTGATCGTGAATTGATTTACTCGGATGAACCTGGAGACCCGCCCCATGTGGAAATAACTTTTTCGCCAGACTTTTTCTCCTGCCATTACTGTGGTCTGGCTTTGGAAGGATTTGAGTACATTGACCAGGCGGGTATCGAAACAGAATTTGTCGTAGAAAGTGATGATTGGGATTATTTAATGCCGGAATACGGCAACGACTAGATCCGAGACTGACGCTAGCGAAATGGGCACAAGTCACTAAATAGATCCATTCTCGCTGCCTAACTAGCTCGTGGTCCAGTCCGGCTGAGTGGTGTATCTGCCCTTTCGATAAAGCAAGCAGCGCAACGACCTTAAGGACCATCACGAGCTAAATAACGACCCCGGCTCACGCCACATCCTTCCGGATGATCTCAGAAGTAATCTCGTCCGAGTCAATGAGATTCGCAGTCATCATCGCCCTGGTCTGCTCCAGGCTCGTCAACGACATGTACCGCTTCTGCTTCAATCCAATCATCATGCTGTTCCGCCAAGACCGCACCAACCAAGCGAACAACAGCGTCCCGGTTCGGGAAAATGCCCACCACATCAGTACGCCGGCGAATCTCACGATTCAACCGCTGAAGTCGGGTTATTCGACCAGACCTTGGTCCACACAGCCTTGGGCGCGTTCGTGAACGCCAGCAGCTCATCAAGAGCTTCATCCAGGTAATCGGCCACATCCGGGAACTTCTGCTGACAGAACTCCACCACATCCCTGGCCTGGGCCCATACTGACTGCGCATCCGGCTGCTGGAAAATCGTGTGAAACATCGCCGACAAGGTCGGCCACTGCGTCTTCGACATCATCCCGTACAGGTTCTTCGAAAAGTGCGTCCGGCACCGTTGCCACGAGGCATTCGGCAGGACCTCACCGATGGCGTGCTGGATCCCCAGGTGAGCATCACTGGTCACCAGGTAGACCTCGTTAAGACCTCGTGCTTTTAAGTCCCGGAAGAAACCCGTCCAGGAGGCTACCGACTCGGACGTGGCGACCTGCATACCAAGTAACTCCCGATACCCTTCCGAATTGACACCGGTGGTAAGCCACACCGAGGTTTTCACTACGCGTCCGCCTTCACGCACCTTCATGGTGAGTGCGTCACAGGAAACGTAGGGTGGAGTCCAGAAATCCCCTGAGGGGTTGGTTGCAGGTCAGTTAAGGACTGCGGATGTACCTGGCATAATCACTATTGCCTATTGCGTCACATCTTGGCAGAATAGTGATATGGGAAACAAAACTAAATTCACCGCCGTGGGACTTGCTGCGATATTGGCGCTCACCGGGGCCCCGATGGCTCATGCGCAATCCAGTGACTTCTCCTCCTTCCTCAACTTTGGATCCTCCGAGGCAAGTCTCGCGGACCGCCTCAAGGATGCGTCTGAAAGAAACCACATCAATGGTGGTACACCTGTCTCCCGGGCCGCTGAGGTTGTCGCGCAGGACTATGTGCAGCGTGCCGCCAGAGGTGAGCTCACCTTTGATGAGTACGGAACCTGGGTTTTTGATTTCGGCGATGGCCGGGTCATGGAGATTTTCCGGATCCGGGAGGCTGATGTGGAGGCATGGATCGCCTATCTCCTTTCCAGTCCGTCCGAAGATATAGGGCCCTACAGTGTCGGAGTTGCCGCGACTGCCGCGGGCGGGTTCGTCTATCTCGCTGAGTACTACGTCCCGGCTTGATCTCCGACGCCCCGGTTGCACATCGGGCTTCCTGGAGGGCTGATGGTCATCCATGCCGGGTGGCGCAGCTGTTGCCATATTCCGTGACGGGATCCCGGGATGGTGAAGTCGGCCTAATTAACAATAGTTTTCATTTGCGCAGGTAGGGGGAATGGTGGAATGATCACCACATTTTCAACAGGCTTTCAATAAGCGTCGGAGTGTGGCAGGGTTAGAGGTATGACAGCGCACACCCATGACCACCACCATGACCACAGTGGCCATTCCCACGTGCCCAAGTCCCTGAAGGCCCTCGCCGCGGTTCTCATCCTCACCGGCACCGTGTTCTTCGCTGAGCTCATCGCGGGACTGGTCTCCGGATCGCTGGCGCTGCTGGCTGATGCCATGCATATGCTCTCCGATGCCACGGGCCTGATCATCGCACTGGTTGCCATGCTGATTGGTCGCCGGGCACCGACAGATCGCGCCACCTACGGCTTCAAGCGGGTGGAAGTGCTCGCCGCCATGACCAATGCGCTGGTGGTGGCGGCGGTGTCGGTGTGGATCGTGGTGGAGGCGATCATGCGGCTGGGTTCAGACACGGAGATCCAGACCGGGCTCATGCTCATCGTCGCGGTGATCGGTTTCCTCACCAACGGCGTCTCCGCGCTGGTGCTCATGCGTCACCAGGACGGCAACATCAATATGCGTGGAGCGCTGCTGCATGTGCTCAGTGACATGCTGGGTTCAGTTGCCGTCATCATCGCCGGTCTGGTGATCCGCTACACCGGTTGGATGCCGGCGGACACGATCGCCTCCATCGCCATCGCTGCGATCATCCTCCCGCGCGCCTTCGGTCTGCTGAAGGATGCCGTGAATATCCTTCTCGAGCGTGTCCCGGATGGTGCGGATCCCGCTGAAGTGGATCGCGTTCTGAGGGAGATTCCGGGTGTGGAAGATATTCATGATCTGCATATCTGGAGCATCGACGGCCGGGAGGTGCTCGCCACCTGCCATATTGTGGTTGATACCGATTTTCAGCACATATTCTCCTGTGGGGTGTTGGATCGGGCAGAAGCGGAATTAAACAAACTGGGTATCGATCATTCGACCATTCAATTGGAGAGTGCCGCACACAGCGATCATGAGACGGTGTGCTGATATAGAGTGTGACCCATGGGTTTTTCCACGCCGAGTTATGCGCTCACAGACCTCTTCGCCCGGATTGACCGGGGCGATCTCCAACTGCCGGATTTCCAACGGGAATACTCCTGGGATGTTGACCGCATCCGCAGCCTGATCGTCACCGTCCTGCGTGGTTTCCCCGTCGGTGTGCTCATGGCGCTGGACACCCGCGGCGAGGAGATGCGCTTCCGCCCCCGCCCGCTGCAGGGCGCCCCCGACACCGGCCGTGATCCCGGCCTGTTGCTTCTCGACGGACAGCAGCGCCTCACCACGCTCTACCACTGTCTCCGCGGCGATGGTTACGTCGATTCCTTTGATTTCCGCGACAAGCGCGTGCGCCGCAAATTCTACGTGGACGTGGCCAAAGCCATCGAATCCCCCGTCATGCCGGATGAGGCCGTGTTCTCCGTCGATGAGACCGGAGCGATCAAGTCCCACTTCGGCCCCAAGCTCGACGGCGGCATCACCGATCTGCAGTCGGCGCTGTCCGCCGGGTGCGTGCCGGTATCGATGCTGCTTGGCGACGACGGCGCCAGCCTCCTCTTTGATCTGGCCGACCTCGCCGGCGACGGTGCCAGGGAGAACGCTAAAAAATTCCACGCACAGGTGGGCCGGAAGATCGTCACCTATGACATCCCCATGATCCGACTTGACCGTGAGACCGCCAAGGGGGGAGTGGGATCCATCTTCGCCCAGGCCAACTCCTCCGGTCTGCAGATGGATGTCTTTGATCTGCTCACCGCGGTGTTCGCCACCGATGATTCCTGTGAGACCGAATTCTCCCTGCGCGATGACTGGGTGCGCACCGAAAAACTCCTCCGCCAGCATCAGGCCCTCGATGGCATCGGCCGCACCGAGTTCCTCACGGCCGTGGCGCTTTTGGTGTCCGCCCGCAAGGGCAGGGCGGTGGGGCACCGCGAGGATATCCTCAACCTCACCCGCAAGGAATACATCCAGGCATCCGAAGAGGTGCGTGGGGGCTTCGTGGAAGCCGCCGAGTTCCTCCGCCAGCGCTGTATCCTCAGTGTGGATCAGGTTCCCTATACTGCCCAGCTGATTCCACTCGCCGTCATCCTCACGCTGCTCACCGCCGAGGAGCTGGCCAGCTCCACCGCCTGGGACCGCCTCAACCGGTGGTTCTGGAGTGGCGTGCTCGGAGAACTGTATGGTTCTCCCGCGGTGATCTCCCGCGCAGGACGCGACACCGACCAGGTCACCGCCTGGGTCCGGAACGGAGGCGATGATGTGATGGAACCCAAGACCGTGCGCGACACCGTCTTCCATGCCTCCCGTCTGTTCAGCGCTGGTCCCCGCACGGGTGTGTGGAAGGGTGTCTTCGCGCTTCTCATGGGCAGGGGAGCCCGGGACTGGCGCACCGGCCAGCAGTTCGACCGGTGGACCTTCGATGAATTGGGGTGCAACTTCCACCAGATCTTCCCCTCCCGCTGGTGCCGTGAGCGTGGCATCAGCCCGGTCCTGTCGGATTCCGTCCTCAACCGCACCCCGATGGGGCGGCGCACCGAGGTGGTCATCGGGGACACCCCGCCATCGCGCTACCTGCCCCGGGTGCAGTCCAAATCCCTGATGGGGGATGAGGAGTTCGATGCCATGCTCAACACTCACCTCCTGCAGGCCGAGCATCTGCATTCCTCCAACGCCGAGGCATTCTTCGTGGACAGGCGTGAACGGTTCCTCACCATGATCGAGGAGGCCATCGGCAAGCCGGTGGTCCATGATATTGATGAAGATGACCTCGCGGGGGGACTGGATGGCCCCGATGCTTTTGTGGGTATCACCGCCAATCGGTAATTTGGGTTCACCACCAGCACATCACCATCGGAAGGCCACCAATTGGAATGCAGACTTCGTCGAATGAGAACTCTGACCGCCGGCACCGCCGCGGCGGTGCTCGCGTTGGGGCTGGCCTCGTGCGCCAGTACCGAGAGTGAAACGGCTGCGGAAGAGGCGTCGACAAGCGCTGCCGTTACCGGGCAGGAGGATGACAACCGGCCGTACCGCGAGGCACGGACCGCCAATGTCAGCCGCGAGGTTTCGGAGGCGTTTCCATCCGAGCCCACCGTGATCAGTGATCCGGGGTTTTCCGGCATCGGGACAAGCCAGATGTTCTTTGATCAGTCGGACACCGTCGTGGTCTCCGGCGCTGGTATCGCCGAGGAACTGCGCGCGGCGTCCATCGGTGTGGTGTCGCACGCGCCGGTGCTGCACGCGCCAAGTGGAAACGACGAGGAGATCCTCGCTGAGATCGAGCGTCTCGGCGCCACCAGCGTGCTCATCGTCGGCGAGGCCCTCCCGGATTTTGATGGCTCCGATGACATCACCGTCATCCGTGACCGCGGCACCGATGAGGCGCTGGCGCAGCTGACCGCCCTGCAGTTTGAGCCGCAGACCGTTGAAGACATCTCAGACGTCACACGTGTCACCGCCGAACTCTCCCCGGAGAATCAGACGCTGCTGGTCCCGGCATGGGAGCAGATGCCGGAGACCACCGGTGATGAGAAGCTGCCCGCGTTCCCCGCTCAAAGCGCCCGCGATGGCCAGATGGCACCGATCGTCCTGGTCAGCGCTGAATCTGGGATTTCCTCCGTGGCCACCGCACGCGCCTATGGAGCCACCCTGCGCTTCATGGATCACCCCGATCCGCGCCTGAACGCCGAGCACATGGAAATGGTCGCAGGCCTGGCGGATAAGCCACTGCTGGCACTCGGTGAGCAGTTCGGCTCCGGCGAGCAGCTGGCCGCCAAGATCGAGCGCGGCGAAACCGTCACCGAGGAACTGCCCGGCGGCGGCGGACTGGTGTTCCCCGGTCGACGCATGATCGCCTTCTACGGTCACCCCTCCGGCCCGGCCCTGGGCGCCATGGGCGAGCAGCCCGCAGCCGAGGCGGCCCAGCGCGCCCTGGACAAGGCGGCGGAATACCAGGTGTTCGAGGACCAGCCGGTCATCCCGGCCTTCGAGATCATCGCCACGGTGGCCTCCGATGTCCCTGGTCCTGATGGCAACTATGTCAATGAGACCAACCCGGATGAACTCGTCGGCTACATCGACGCCATCACCGAAGCCGGTGGATACGTGGTGCTGGATATCCAGCCCGGCAGGTCCACCTTCCTGGAAATGGCCAAGTACTACGAGGAACTGCTCAAGCGACCCAATGTGGGCCTGGCTTTGGATCCTGAATGGCGCATCGGGCCGGATGAGCAGCCCATGGCACGGGTCGGGCACGTCGAGGCTGCAGAGGTCAACGAGGTCGCAGACTGGTTGGCCGAGCTGGTCCGCGAGGAGGGGCTTCCTCAGAAGGCCTTCATCCTGCACCAGTTCCAGCTGCAGATGCTGCGTGACCGCGAGCAGATCAACACCGACCACCTGGAGTTGGCGTTTGTCCTCCATGCTGATGGACACGGCTCCGCAGGCGAGAAGTACGCCACCTGGGACGCACTGCGCCAGGACCTGGACCCCAACTTCTTCATGGCGTGGAAGAACTTCTACGACGAGGACCTGCCCACCTTCACCCCGCAGCAGACCTACGAGGATGTGAACCCACGTCCGTGGTTCGTGTCATATCAGTAGTGCAGCGGTAGCTTGTCTTGTCCACGGGTCCTGTGAACTGGGCGTTTGGGTGTGTTGTGGTGCACCTTCGGGAACCATTGGGGGTGTGTCCCACCCCAGTGAATATGGCCCGAGGTGTTCGAAGATAAAGCGGAGGGTTTAGAATGTTGGAAGTCGCACGCCAAAACCCGGCGTGGACACGTCTGCAGCCGACGCGGTCGTGCCTGCTGCAGGCGGACATTCCTAGTTCTTCCAGGAGTATCTTGTGAGCCAGAATGGCCGTCCGGTAGTACTTATCGCCGACAAGCTAGCGCAGTCCACCGTTGACGCGTTGGGTGACGCAGTTGAGGTCCGTTGGGTTGACGGACCTAACCGCCCTGAACTGCTCGACGCAGTCAAGGAAGCAGATGCACTCCTCGTGCGTTCCGCAACCAAGGTGGATGCAGAAGTCATCGCAGCAGCGCCGAACCTGAAGATCGTCGGCCGTGCGGGCGTGGGCCTGGACAACGTTGACATCCCAGCCGCCACCGAAGCCGGTGTCATGGTTGCCAACGCACCGACCTCCAACATCCACTCCGCATGTGAGCACGCAGTGTCCCTGCTGCTGTCCACCGCACGCCAGATCCCGGCCGCTGACGCAACCCTGCGTGACGGCGAGTGGAAGCGCTCCTCCTTCAACGGTGTGGAGATCTTCGGCAAGACTGTCGGTATCGTCGGTTTCGGCCACATCGGTCAGCTCTTCGCGCAGCGTCTCGCAGCATTCGAGACCACCATCATCGCCTACGATCCCTACGCCAACCCGACCCGCGCAGCGCAGCTCGGTGTTGAACTGGTGGAGCTGGAAGAACTCGTTGGCCGCTCCGACTTCGTGACCATCCACCTGCCCAAGACCAAGGAAACCGCCGGCATGTTCAACGCCGAGCTCCTGGCCAAGGCCAAGAAGGGGCAGATCATCATCAATGCTGCCCGCGGTGGTCTGGTTGATGAGCAGGCACTGGCTGACGCCATCGAATCCGGCCACATCCGTGGCGCCGGCTTCGATGTCTACGACTCCGAGCCCTGCACCGACTCCCCGCTGTTCAAGCTCCCTCAGGTTGTTGTCACCCCTCACCTGGGTGCATCCACCGAGGAGGCACAGGACCGCGCCGGCACCGATGTCGCTGATTCCGTGCTCAAGGCACTGGCCGGCGAGTTCGTCGCAGACGCCGTGAACGTCTCCGGCGGCAAGGTCGGCGAAGAGGTCGCCCTGTGGATGGAACTTGCCCGCAAGCTCGGCCTGCTGGCCGGAAAGCTTGTCGACGGCGCACCTGTCTCCCTCGAGGTCGTTGCCCGCGGTGAACTCTCCAGCGAGGATGTTTCCGCCCTGGGTCTGTCCGCAGTCCGTGGCCTGTTCTCCGGCATCATCGAAGAGCCGGTCACCTTCGTCAATGCACCACGCATCGCCGAGGAGCGCGGCGTGAACGTTGATGTCAAGACCAACTCCGAGTCCGTCACCCACCGCTCCGTGGTTGAGGTCAAGGTTGTCACCGGCGAAGGCAACACCGCCTCCGTCGTGGGCGCACTAACCGGCCTGGAGCGCGTGGACAAGATCACCAAGATCAACGGCCGTGGCCTGGACCTGCGTGCCGAGGGCCGCAACCTGTTCCTCGAGTACACCGACGCCCCCGGCGCCCTGGGTACCGTGGGCACCAAGCTCGGCACCGCCGGCATCAACATCGAGGCTGCGGCGCTGACCCAGGCCGCCGAAGGTGATGGTGCTGTCCTGATCCTGCGCGTCGAGCGTGAGGTTCCAGAAGAGCTCGTCGAGGAGATCACCTCCGAGCTGAACGCAACCGCCTTCCAGGTTGACCTCGGTTAGTCTGCACCGCTGTTAATAAGGGGAGATCCCGCCTTCGGGCGGGATTTTTCTTTTGGGCCATCTTCCGGAAAACCTTGCCCGTGACGTGCCTGATACCTATGCTGGGCCGCAATCGACGCGGCAGCGTGCAGCCGGTTCCCACCAGAGGAGGAAATCAACATGACCGATGAAATCACCAAGGAAGATGTTGTAGGCAAGTTGCGGGACGTAAGCTGGGTCATGATGACCACCGCCACCGCCGACGGCAAACTGGTGTCCCACCCGATGGTTCCGCAGGAGGTCACCGATGACGCGGATGTCTGGTTCTTCATTTCACTCACCGGCGGTCACGCCGAAGCGCTTCGGGCCAGTTCACAGGTGAACATGTCTGTGGCTGAAGCTGGATCCTGGCTCTCAGTGGCTGCCGAGGTTGAATTCATCCACGACCCCGCAAAGGTCGATGAGCTGTGGAACAAAGACGTGGAAGGCTGGTTCGAGGGCAAGGACGATCCTGCTCTCGGGTTGATCAGGGCTAACTCTGACTCCGCCCAGTTCTGGGGCCTTCCGGGAGGGAAGATGTCCGCCCTGGCACGGATCGTGAAGTCACGTGTCTCCGGTGAGCGCACCGGCGGTGGTTCTGAGACCATGGAGCTCTAGGAACTCTCGCCAGCACCCGCCCTGACGCCCCAACTACGACATCACCCCCAACTACGACATCGCATCACAGACATCAGTCCAAAAACACCGGTTTTCCGACTGATGTCTGCGATGCGATGTCGTGGTTTGAGCCAAAAGCACTCTGACCCCGATGACACCCCATGCACCTGTCGCCCGGTAGCGTGAAAACCGATAAAGGTTCACCTGCGAAAGGACACCCCTCATGGTGCAGATTATTCCCCGGTCCGATGTCACCGCCGAACGGATTGTGGAGCTGTTGCGCGACAATCAGGTCGATGCTGCACTGTGCACAACCGCAACCGGCATCGGGGTCTACGTTCCCACCACGCACTTTGAGATCGTCATCAGCACCGGTGACTGGCTCATCGCCAGAGCCACCTGGGTGGGGGAGCTGAGCACCGCTGATTATGTCCGATCCCTGGTGGCACTGAACGCCGCTAACAATGCAGGCCCGATGCCAAAGTTCAGCATCGACACCCCCGCAGAACATCCCGGTGGCCTGGTCAGTGTGCTCAAAGCTGATGAGGGGCCTCTCGAAGTCTCTGCATCATTGGTATATCCGCTGGGTGACGGCGTCACTGAGACCCAGCTGCGCTCTTTCCTCGCCGAGGTGATCAACGCCGGCATTCGCCTCACCCGTGAATTCCATGCCCTGTACCCGGAACGGTCCCCGAAACAGCCGGGTGAGACCTTCCGCATCGGTGTCTCAGATGGTGCGCCTGCAGACAAAGTCACCCCACAGCGTGTGGAGCAGTGGTTCATCGCCCAGGGTGTGGATGAGGCACCCTTCGACGAAGCCACGAAATGCATCAGCCTTTCCCTGGACGACATGCCCGTGGACGTGGACTTCGATGATCCCGAGGTGCTCCAGGTTCAGGCCAGCATGCTGCTCCCCGGAAACCCTGACGCACAGGAGGATATTGATGCCACCGCGTTCCTACATCTGTGTAACCGCGCGAACCTGGATTCGCTGCTGTCCGGTATCTCCATGATCAAACAGCATGAGGTTTTAGGAATTTTTTCCCATGTGGCGGTGCCCATCCGTGCAGGTCTGAACGATTCTCAGCTGGCTCAGGCCCTCAATGGTGGGGTGGTGGGTGCCACTGCGCAGATGCGAGCGGTACTTCATCAGCTAAACTAAAAAAGTTCACATGGTGAGAAAGGAATCCCACAAAATGAAACTTGCTGTTATCGGTGGAGACGGAATCGGCCCAGAGGTCACTGCAGAAGCCCTCAAGGTGCTCCGTGCCGTCCGCGACGATATTGAGACCACGGATCTGGACCTCGGTGCACGCCGTTACCTGCGCAACGGTGAGCTGCTCACCGATGAGGACCTGGCCCTGCTCCGCGAACATGACGCCATCCTCCTCGGTGCCATCGGTGCACCGGGTTCCGTGCCCCCGGGAGTGTTGGAACGCGGTCTGCTGCTCAAGCTGCGCTTCGCCCTGGATCACCACGTCAACCTGCGTCCCTCCAAGCTGTATGAGGGTGTGGAATCACCACTGAGAAACCCCGGCAACATTGATTTCGTGGTTGTCCGCGAGGGCACAGAGGGTGCCTATACCGGCAACGGTGGCGCCATCCGTGTCGGCACCCCGCATGAGATCGCCAATGAGACCTCCGTGAACACCCGCTACGGTGCTGAGCGCGTCATTCGTTATGCCTTCGAGTTGGCCCAGTCCCGCCGCAAGCATCTCACCCTGGTGCATAAGACCAACGTCCTGGTCCACGGTGGTGGCCTGTGGCAGCGCACCGTTGATGAGGTGGCCGCGGAATACCCTGAGGTCACCGTCGATTACAACCACATCGACGCCGCCACCATCTACCTGGTGACCAACCCTTCGCGCTTTGATGTCATTGTCACCGATAATCTCTTCGGCGATATCATCACCGATGAAGCCGGCGCTGTCTCCGGTGGCATCGGACTGGCCGCCTCCGGCAATATCGACGCCACCGGTACCAACCCATCCATGTTCGAGCCGGTCCACGGTTCCGCACCGGACATCGAGGGTCAGGGCATCGCTGATCCGACCGCTGCCATCCTGTCCGCAGCCATGCTGCTGCGCCATGTGGGCGATGAGGCCAACGCCGTGCGCATCGAAGAGGCCGTGGCTCAGGATGTCGCCTCACGCGATCCGGAAGCTCCGATCTCCACCGTGGAGGTCGGCGACCGCATCGCAGCAGCCGTCACCGCTTAAACACGCCCCTGAGGTATGGGGGTAACCTTCTGGCTCCGCGAAACCTCCGCGGAGCACAGGCACTTCTCCTAAAGTAAACAGCATGTCGGTTGAACTAGAGGAGATCCGCGACTTTCTCGCCGGTTTCGAACCATTCATACGCCTCCCGGAGCATGAACTGGATGAGCTGCCCAAAAAGATGACCATGGAGTACTTCCGCCGTGGTGAGGAGATCATCCGCTTCGGGGAGGAGAACAACGCACTGCGGGTTATCCGCTCAGGTGCCATTGATGTCCTGGATGAGGATGGCACCCTGCTGGACCGGAGGGAAGCAGGTCGTTCCTTCGGTTATTCCACAATGACCAAGGACCGCATCTCCCGGTACACCATGGTGGCGGTGGAGGACAGCCTCGTGTTGAGCATCAAACGCGAGGAACTCATACCACTGGCCGAGCGTAACCCCGATATGGCGCGGTACTACTCCAGTTGGTCCAAACGCATCCGCGCGGCCGCTGATGAACTGCGGAAGGAATCAAGTTCCAAGGTGCTGCGCACCCGGCTGGGGGAGTTTAAGATCAATAATCCGGTCTCGGTTGATCCGGGTGTCTCCATTCAGCAGGCCGCACAGACCATGGAGGAACACCGGGTCTCCTCCCTGCTCATCCAGACCGATGGTGAACTCATCGGTATCGCCACTGACCGCGATATGCGTGGTCGCGTGGTGGCGGCTGGGCTGGACATCAGCCAGGCGGTGTCCACCATCATGACCCCGAACCCGCGCACCGCCACCTCCCAGGACCTGGCCTTCGAGGCAATGTTGCTCATGGCTGAACTGCGCATCCACCACCTTCCAATCGTGGATGAGGGTCGGATTTCCGGCATCGTGACCTCGGCGGACATCATGCGCCTGCTGCGCCATGACCCGATCTATCTCACCGCTGATCTGTCCCGGAAGAACACCGTGGAGGAGCTGTCTAACACCTATCAATCGGCCTCCGAGGTGGCAGCCCGGTTCATCGACCGGGGTGCCTCCGCAGAGGAGGTCAGCAGCCTTCTCACCGTGGCGGCGGACTCCCTGGCGAGGCGGCTGCTCACCCTGGGTGAGGAGAAATTCGGCGCACCGCCGGTGCCCTACGCCTTCGTGGTGGTCGGCTCCCAGGGCAGGAAAGAAATGGGTCTGGCCTCTGATCAGGACAACTGCCTGCTGCTGGATAACTCCTATGATGAGCGGGAACACGGGGACTATTTCGCGGCATTGACTGATTTCGTCTGCCGTGGCCTCGACCGCGCCGGCCAGGTACTCTGCCCAGGCGACATGATGGCCTCCAACCCGGAGTGGCGCAAGACAGAGAGTCAGTGGCTGGACACCTTCCACGACTGGATCCAGGCACCGGAACCGGACGCGCTGCTCAATGCTCAGATCTTCTTCGATTTCCGGGCCATCCACGGGGAATTCGAGAAGGCGAAGGAAGTCCACCAGGCCGCCGTGGAGATGGCGCGTGGCGCCCGCCGGTTCCATGCCCACCTGGCAGCCCTCGCAGCCCGCCGGGACCCACCGGTCGGCTTCTTCCGGAACTTCGTGGTGGAACGCTCCGGTGAGTACGGAGCCACCCTCGATGTGAAGAAGGGGGGCACCGCCGGCATCGTCCAGATGGCTCGCCTGTACGCCCTGGCCACGGGTAGTGACGCCATTGGCACCCGCGAACGTCTGGAATCCGCAGCAGGTCATGGTCATGTCTCCACCCGGGGAGCACAGGATCTACTGGATGCCTTCGAGTTCCTGGGCAGCATCGCGTTCCAACACCAGTCCTATCTGATCAAGACGGGGGAGAAGCCCAACTACCACATTGATCCGAAGAACCTCGGCCGTCTGGACAGGGATCATCTGCGTGATGCCTTCACCATCATCAAGGGAATGCAGACGGCGCTCGCCACCAAGTACCCCGTGAGGAATATCTGATGTTCAGTACCCTCTTCGGCGGGCGCGGGCGGTCCGGACGGACCCCGCGGTCCAAACTCGCCACGGGAGCCTTGAAGGAATTCTACGAGGTGCAGGCTCCGCACCCGTCGACAAGCTTGGACGAGCTACCACTGCTCGCCGTCGATGTTGAGACAACCGGCCTGAAACCGGACCAGCACCAGATCGTCTCCATCGGGTGGGTGCCCGTCACCGGGCGTGTCATCGAGCTCGGTGGCGCGGGTTACCGCGTGATCCGGGGCAGTGAAGGGTTCAGCGTGGGGTCGTCGGCCGTGATCCACCGCCTCACCGATGATGAACTTGCCATGGGCGTCAGTATGGAGGAGGCGCTGACTGATCTGCTCGCCGCGTTGCGTGGCCGGGCGCTGCTCGCTCACTTCGCGCAGATGGAGCAGGGTTTTCTCTCCGCAGCCACCCAGGAGATCTTCGGTGCGCCGCTGCAGCTGCCGGTCGTGGACACCTTCGCCATCGAACGCAGGCACATGGAGAAGATGTCCACCTATCCCCGCGGTGAGGATCTGCGCCTGGCGCGCGTGCGGGCGCGGTACGGACTGCCGCAGTACTCCAACCACCAGGCGCTGACTGATGCGCTGGCCTGTGCGGAGCTGTATCTGGCGCAGAGCAGTGAGCTCAACGCCAATACCCTGCGCGAGGTGGCTGAATAAACCCAGCTGGAAACCCTGCTGTTAACCCTGCCGTAAAACCCATGTGTGGCCCTGGGCTGAGAAGCACAGCAGGTACAGAGTAGTATGGCCGTTATGCGTTTTGGAAGAATTGCCACCCCAGATGGAATGTGTTTTTGCACTATTGAAGGCGAAGGAGATGATGTAGCAAACCTGACCGCCAAGGAGATTGAAGGCACCCCCTTCACCGAGGTCAAGCACACCGGCCGCGAATGGCCACTGCAGGATGTACGTCTGCTCGCCCCGATGCTGCCCAGCAAGGTCGTGGCCATCGGCCGCAACTACGCCGATCACGTCGCGGAAGTGTTCAAAGAATCAGCCGAGCACCTGCCTCCGACCCTGTTCCTCAAGCCCCCGACATCAGTCACCGGACCGGGCGCACCCATCCGTATCCCGGATTTCGCCACCAAGGTTGAGTTCGAGGGTGAGCTCGCGGTGGTCATCTCTAAGCCCTGCAAGAATGTCAAGGCTGAAGACTGGAAGTCTGTTGTTCTCGGCTTCACCATCGTCAATGATGTCTCCTCCCGTGACCTGCAGTTCGCCGATGGTCAGTGGGCACGCGCCAAGGGCATTGACACCTTCTGCCCACTCGGCCCGTGGATTGAATCCGATATCGACAGCTTCGATCTGGACAACCTGCCGATCAAGGCCCGTCTGACCCGCGATGGTGAGACCCAGCTCAAGCAGGATTCCAACTCCACACAGATGATCATGAAGATGGGCCAGATCATCGAATTCATCACCGCTTCCATGACTCTGCTGCCCGGCGATGTCATCTGCACCGGTTCCCCTGCCGGCACTGAAGCCATGGTCAACGGCGATGTCATTGAGATTGAGATCCCCGGCCTGGGCAAGCTTGGAAACCCGGTGGTGGACGCCTAAATGGCACAGGAACACCATCACCACAACCATGAGGACGGGCCAGGTATTCTGGCCACCCCCGAAGAGGCTGATGCCCTGTACGCCGGTGCTGAACAGGTATGGAGCGGCAATCCCAACCAGGCGCTCCTGGCATACCTGGGTCAGGAACCTGCCCGCGGTTCGGCCCTGGATATCGGTTGCGGTGAGGGTGCAGACCTGGTGTGGCTTGCCGGCCGCGGCTGGGAGGTCACCGGTATTGATTTTTCCCCCACTGCGGTTGCGCGGGCCCGCGCGCTTCTCCGCGACACCCTGACCACTGATCAGCAAGCTGCTGTTCTCGAGGTCTCCTTCACCGAGTTCGCCATCGAATCAGGCCGTACCTTCGACCTGGTGACCTGCTCCTATGGGCAGATCCCCGCCAATGAGACCTCCCTGCGTCAGCTGGAAGGGCTGGTGGCACCCGGTGGCACCCTGTTTTTCGCCCATCACGATATCGAGGCGGAATCCATCGCCATGCCACGGTGGATCGCGGAGAACTTAAGCGATGATTTCACAGTGACCGTCCTGGAGACTTTCGAGCGCGATGTCCGCACCGGCGCCGGTGCACACCACCACGCTGACATCGTGATCCGGGCGGAGAAACGCTAGCACTACAGGCCCAGAGCTACAGGCCTGGAGCTACAGGCCCAGTGAGCGCATGATGGTGCGCAGCTTGGCCGAGGTCTCATCGAGTTCCTCCTGCGCATCAGAATCCGCCACGATGCCACCGCCCGCCCATGCGCGGGCGGTTTTTCCATCCGCGGCGACCTCTGCACAGCGGATGGCCACCATGTATTCGCCATCGCCGGCGGCGTCACACCAGCCGACAGCACCGGCATAGAAGTTGCGGGGTGATTCAGCCTCCACGATCAGTGCCTCCGCCGCGTCGGTCGGGGTGCCGCAGATCGCCGGGGTGGGGTGGACCCGGATCGCCAGTTCCAGCGCCGTGGTGGAGGAGTCCCTGAGGGTGCCCACGATCGGGGTGGCCAGGTGCCACATCTCATTGGTGCGGGTCAGTTCCGGGTGTTCTGGGATGTCCACGTGCTCACAGAGTGGCTCTAATGCCTGACGGATGTGCTCAACCACGTAGGCGTGTTCCTCCAGGTTCTTGGAGCTGTTGTGCAGCGTGCGGGCGGTGCGGGCATCCTCATTGGGATCCTGCGAGCGTGGTGCGGAACCTGCCAGAGGATAGGCGGTGACGGTGGAGCCCTGGCGTTTGATCAGTACTTCGGGGGAGGAGCCGACCAGCATGCGGCCGTCGAACTCCGGGCCGGCGGCGGACAGGTCGGTGATGAAGCCGTCGCGGTTGTAGGAATTGTCGATCAGCCGCGCGGCCACCAGGCGGGGATCCACCGGGGGATCAAAGCTGATGTCCACGGCGCGGGCCAGCACCACCTTCTGCAGAACAGTGTTACGGATGGTGTTGATGGCGGCGTCCACCCGCCGGAGGTGTTCATCGGGGGACGGGTCCATGCCGGCCACCTGCGCGGTGAGCACCGAGCCGGGGCCGTAACGGTAGTGCGCATGCGGTTCCAGGGGGCCTTCTTCCCGGATGATGGTGACGGGAACTGACAACGCTGCGGGCTTGTCGCGTTCGAAGGGAAGCGCGCCCACGACCATCTCCACCCGGCCCTCGCGGAGGGCATCCACGGCCTCCCAGGCGTCCGTGAAGGTCTCCACCGAGCCCTGGGTCCGGATGGAGCCGTGTGCACGCGAGAGGAGGAAATCCGGTGCGGTGGAGGGTGCCTGGGGATCACGGTGGGTAGACATGACAACTCATTCTAATATCACTGGTTGGCGGGGTGAACGCACGGTGACGGTGCGGGGCGATTACCATAGCCAGCATGACTGATGTTCGTGTACGTTTCTGTCCGTCGCCAACCGGAACCCCACACGTTGGCCTGGTGCGCACCGCACTGTTCAACTGGGCATACGCCCGCCACACCGGTGGCAAACTGATCTTCCGCATCGAGGATACCGATGCGGCGCGTGACTCCGAGGAGTCCTACGCAGCACTTCTCGACGCCATGAACTGGCTCGGCCTCACCTGGGATGAGGGCGTGGAAACCGGTGGCCCACACGAGCCCTACCGCCAGTCCCAGCGCTCCGACATCTACCAGGACGTGCTGAAGAAGCTCATCGATTCAGGCGAGGTCTACCCGGCCTACTCCACCGCCGAGGAGGTGGAGGAGCGCCACAAGGCCGCTGGGCGCGACCCCAAGCTGGGCTACGACAACTACGACCGGGAGCTTAACGACGAACAGATCACCGCCTTCGAAGCCGAGGGCCGCAAACCGGTCTGGCGCCTTCGTATGCCGGACCAGGACTGGAAGTGGACTGACCTGGTCCGCGGTGAGGTGGAGTTCAAGTCCTTCACCCAGCCTGACTTCGTGGTGGCCCGCTCCAACGGACAGCCCCTATACACCCTGGTCAACCCAGTCGATGATGCACTCATGGAGATCACTCACGTGCTGCGCGGCGAGGATCTCCTGCCGTCCACCCCACGCCAGATCGCCCTCTATGAGGCGCTCAAGCGCATCGGTGTGGCTAAGCAGACCCCGACCTTCGGCCACCTGCCGTTCGTGATGGGTGAGGGCAACAAGAAGCTGTCCAAGCGGGATCCGCAGTCTGACCTGTTCAAGCACCGCGCCAACGGCATCATCCCCGAGGGCATGCTCAATTACCTTGGGCTTCTCGGCTGGTCACTGTCCGCGGATCAGGACATCTTCACCGTGGATGAGTTCATCGCCAACTTCGATATCGCCGATGTGCTGGGTAATCCGGCACGCTTTGATCAGAAGAAGCTCGAGGCGATCAACGCCGATCACATCCGCATGCTGGACCCCCAGGTGTTTGAGCAGCGTCTGCGTGCGCACCTCACCGAGTTCACTGACTTCCCGGAGGACTACCCGGCGGATAAGTTCACCATCGTCGCGGAGCTGGTCCAGACCCGAATCAAGACCCTCGGCGAAGCCTACGGTCTGATCAAGTTCCTGGTCACCTCTGATGAGGATCTGGTGCTCGATGAGAAGGCAGCGAAGAAGAACCTCAAGGAAGCCGCCATTGAGCCCCTGGACGCCGGCATCGCCGCGTTGGAGGCCATCGACGAGTGGACCACCCCTGCGATCGAGGCGGCCCTGACCAAGGCGCTCATCGAGGACCTCGGCCTGAAGCCACGCGTGGCCTATGGAGCCCTGCGAGTGGCCACCTCCGGTGAGGCCGTGTCCCCACCGCTGTTCGAATCCATGGAACTGTTGGGCCGCGAGTCCACCCTGACCCGTCTGCGCGCTGCCCGCGCAGTCACCCCGTACCAGGCTGCGGAATAGTTGGAAGTAAAAAGCGGGCCGGAGAACACTCCGGCCCGCTTTTTCGTCGACAAGCTCTTTAAGCTTTTTCCACCAGCTCCTTGAGCTTGAGGTTGGAGGCCTCCTGGATCTTGCCGACGCTGGTCAGGAACGGCACGCCGGGGGAGAGGGTGCCCTCGAAGGATATCGTCTGGGTGACTTCCGTGCGGTTGTCACCCAGTGGGGTGAGTTCGATCGTGTCGCGCGCGGTGAGGATCCAGCGGGCGAGGATCTTCGCCTCCCAGGTCATCTCCCGGTTGGGTGTGAGCGTGGTGATGGTCGAACGGAAGGACGCGCGGAGATGCCTGGTTTCCGGATGCCGGGTGCGCATGCGCAGTTTGCCGCCCTCCACCAGGCCCGCCGGCGCGCTGGAGAGAATGATGTGTTCGTTCCATTCCGGTGTGCGCCCGAGATCGGTGATCATGCCCCACACGTCCTCTGCGGGCGCATCGATCTCGATGGAATGCGAGGCTGAAAGTGGCAGCGCGCGACTGACCGCCCAGGATGACAGGGCGGCCACGCCGGCCCAGAAGATCAGCGGGATGAGCAGTGCGGGAAAGGGCATGCGGGGAAGGATCCTTCCGGTGAGGCGTGGGCGATGGCCCTGTAGATGGTCGTATTCCCATGATAGCGGTGCCCGTTGCCTGGGAGGGGCTGAATGGGCCCAGATTTTAGGTGTTCTACCTGCGGGTTTGCGGGTTGGTGATGATTCTGGCTATAGTATTCATCTGTTGCACGGAGTTGAAAGCGCCACCTGGTTGTGGCTGTGGAAAATGATGTCAATGATTGGCCTATGGTGTAATTGGCAACACAAGGGTTTCTGGTACCCTCATTCTAGGTTCGAGTCCTGGTAGGCCAGCTGCGATCAGCTGGAAGTTTTTCTTTGATCGTGTTCCTCATGCCCCGTTCGTCTAGAGGCCTAGGACGCCGCCCTCTCACGGCGGTAACACGGGTTCGAATCCCGTACGGGGTACAACAATAAAAAGCACCGATTCTCAGTGAAAATTGAGGGTCGGTGCTTTTTGTGATGCTCGATACATCTTATTTCACCCCCAGCTAGGACAAATGTACTGGCAGGACAAGCTGCGCATTTTCATTTAGTGGGGGTGGGCCCATCAATGCAAAATGAAGGCCATCGCGCAAAAGGCTTTACCCACTGTTGGTCCAGCGTTAGAGTCGAGTTCAACAGAGAAGTTCACAGCCGATATCTAGAAGGAACCAGCTGTCTACCAGCACAAATGGAGCCAGAAAGTTTCGGAAAGAGCGCTCTGGAGTCAATGGAACCGATCCAGCAGAGGAGAGTGTATGGCAGTAAGTGAAGATATGACGAAGTTCGGACGCAACGAAGCCGTCCTCGAAGCAGCTGGCATCGCCGTAACCATGGATTCCGAGCGCTAGGGATGCGCGAATCAGGAGCTCGCTACGACATGACACTCCGTTGCAGTCATTCGACACCCACCTTCATCACCTTCAACAACCCACACCCGGCACATTAAGCCCCTGACGGGCACAGCGGACGTAACACCGAAAACAACTGATTCGGGTTAACGAAACCTTCGCAACGCAGCCGGAAAGCGGTGGCAGCAGGTTGAAGCCACCGGTGGACGTGAGAGAGTCGGATCAAGAACAAAACGATGATCCCTGTTAGCACGACACCCCTCCGAGAACATCCGGAGCGGGTGTCCTTATATGTGCGATGGACTTTGAATTGCCGGGATGAAGTGCAGGGACCAAAAACAGTGGCTCACCACCTGATTTGTGTGATTGAGCTGCACTGACATATAGTTTTCTGCGTACCGCGCCCCGTTCGTCTAGAGGCCTAGGACGCCGCCCTCTCACGGCGGTAACACGGGTTCGAATCCCGTACGGGGTACAACATCAAGCGAGGCAATTGACATCGGAAATGTCAGTTGCCTTGCTTTTTATCTTGCGCCGTGCGCCTCAGGGGAGGGCGACGTGCATAACGTCACAAGATTAGGTGGAAATAGTGCCCTTGTGCTGGAATTCTTGTGACGTTATGCACGGAGACCCACTTATCAAACGGGCCTAAGAGTTTCTCGGCACGCGCAGTAGCTTGGTCAGGCGGGAAAAATTCTCTGGATAGGCATTGCTGCCCCGACTACTGAAGGATTCGTCTCCGTCGGAAAAATAGATAGTGAGACTCCAGCTCTCACCATCCATAACTGCGTAGTCATCGTAGGATTTCCTCCATGCACTAAGGTTTAGTCTCTTCAGACCAGCCATGAACTCGTCTTGCGGCATCCGCCTCTCCACAGGTGCGGCGAATAATTCAAGATCGCCATCCCCGGTGTCCTCCACAACGAAGTAGGCGGATCCGTCGTGGAATGTCACTGTGCTGGATTGTTCACCGCCGAAGAATCCGCCGACAGTGAATTCGATTCTGCTGGCTGAAAGGATCCCACGGTTGATTTCACGCCGCTTCTTCTCACCCGCAGCCGGATCATAGACGCCGCCCAGCTGGACGATCATCTCTTCCATTCTGGTCAGTAGGGTTTCCAGCTCAGAATCATCTTCCAAATACAACAGATGTCGGCGCGAATTCCGGCCCTTCATCTCATAGGTGAGTTCTTCAGCGATGTCCTGCGCCTCAGCCAGGTACCGGCTCTTGAAGTCATCGACTGTGTGCTTAAGGCGCCATGTCGTTTCGTCATGCATATCTGAATCTTCCTATGTCATCGTCGGAGTGGTGTTGATATGTAACCGGATTATTATACTTTCCAGCCCATCGCCGCGGTGCCTTCCCAGACGAAAACCTCATCGCGATTTGGTCTAATCACAGCGCTGTGGTTATAGTATTCTTCGTTAACAGCGCAGCTCATTGAGCTTAAGCGCAGGTTAATGATTGGCCTATGGTGTAATTGGCAACACAAGGGTTTCTGGTACCCTCATTCTAGGTTCGAGTCCTGGTAGGCCAGCTGCGATCAGCTGGAAGTTTTTCTTTGATCGTGTTCCTCATGCCCCGTTCGTCTAGAGGCCTAGGACGCCGCCCTCTCACGGCGGTAACACGGGTTCGAATCCCGTACGGGGTACAAAAGAAGCACCGGCAGACACTGAAATTTAAGTGTCTGCCGGTGCTTTTCGTTGCCCCTTAACCCTGAATGTCAGATGCCGAATCGTCGCCACAGTGGGTCGGGCGAGGTCCGTTTCATCAGGGTGATGGCGCGTAGCAGCCAGGCCAGGCAGAAGGCCACCAGAACAAAGATCACAAGGAAGGTGGCCTGGTCCAGGCCGGTTGCGTTTTTCACGCCGGCGAAGAGGGGAGGAAGGAAGGCGCCGCCCAGGCCGCCGAACATTCCCACCAGCCCGCCGACGGATCCCACGTTGCCGGGGAAGTAGTCGGGAATGTACTTGAACACCGAGGCCTTTCCGATACCCATTCCCACACCCAAGGCGAAGAGGAACAGGGTGAACACCACGATGTTGATGGTGATTGGAAGGGCGAGGATGCCACTGGCGATCAGCATGACAACCAGTGCGAACACCGTTGTCTGACGTGCGCCGAAGCGGTCTGACAGTGATCCTCCCACCGGGCGCATGAGTGAGGCGGGAAAGATGAACAGTGCTGTCAGGAGTGCCGCGGTGGATGTGGAGATGCCGTACATGTCGATGTAGTACTTGGGCATCCAGGAGGACAGGGCCACGTAGGCGCCGAAGACTGCCACGTAGTAGAGGCTGAAACGCCACACCCGGCCTTCTTTCAGCGGTTCGAGCATCTCGGAGAGCTTGCGGCCCTGGCCGGGTCGTTTATCCTGCGACGGTGTGAGGAACCACAGCAGCACCGCCGTGATCAGCAATGCCCCCGCGTAGATCACCGGGATCAGGCGCCAGCCACCTTCGATCACACCGCCGAAGTAGAGGGAACCTGTGGTGGCGGCGATCAGGACCGGGCCGATGAACTTGGTCACGGAGGCACCGACGTTGCCGGCTCCGAAGACGCCCATCGCAAAACCATTGCGCTTATTACTGAACCAGGCAGCCACCCAGGGGGTTCCCACGGAGAAGGAGTTGCCGGCAAGTCCCACAGCGAAGGCTAGGCCCAGCAGCATGGAGTAGGAGTCTGCCAGTGAGACGAGGAAACTGAAGATGGCGGACAGTACCAACAGGACGGTCATCACGATGCGTCCGCCGATGCGGTCTGTGATGATTCCCGCCGGTAGGCGCCACAATGAGCCGTTGAGGATGGCTACCGAGCTGATGAGGGAGAGCTGGACATCGGTGAGTCCGAATTCCTCCTGGATGGAGATGCCCAGCACGCCGAACATCATCCATGCGGCGAACATCAGGGTGAAGCCGAGGGTGGCCATCGTCAGTACCCGATAGGCACCGGGCGCCTCAGAAACCGGGTGAGTGGATGTGCGGGTGTCACGGGTGTCGGTCATGGAACTCCTCCAACAAGGGGCGCAATGTCAGGTCTATCTTATCCCAGGTTTATAGCCTTATTCTTATACTGCATAAATAAATGCTTCTTAATGGTTGTTCGTCGCAAAGCAGACCGACGCACCACCGGACTTATACGTATGATCGCATGCATGAACGCGACACCAGGTCCAACGATTGCCGATACTATCGGCAACACCCCGCTTGTGCGTCTGGACCGGCTCACCAAGGGCTGGGACTTCTCGCTCTGGGCGAAACTCGAGTACTTCAACCCGGGTGGTAGCGCTAAAGACCGCACCGCTCACGCCATGGTGGCGGCCAGCAATCTGAAGCCCGGTGACACCGTGGTGGAATCAAGTTCCGGCAACCTGGGCATCGCGCTGGCCCGTGAAGCCGTGCTCGGTGACTGGACGTTCCACTGCGTGGTGGATCCCCGGGCCAACCGTGCCACCATCATCCACATGGAGGCTCTCGGCGCGGTGGTCCACCGGATCACCGAGCCCGACCCTGAGACCGGTGACTGGCTGGTGGCCCGTCGCGCGCGGGTGGCGCAGCTGCAACAGGAGATGCCGGAGGCGATCTGTCTGGATCAGTATTCCAACACTGAGGCCTTCCGTGCGCACCAGGAGGGCACGATGGCCGAGATTGTGCAGCAGCTCGGCCACGCGCCTGATCACCTGCTGGTGGCGGTGAGCACCACCGGCACCGTCGGCGGCTGCCTCCGTTATATTGAGAAAAACGGCCTTTCCACGCAGGTCACGGCGGTGGATGCCCTGGGGTCTGTGCTTTTCGACGGACACCCCGGCCCCCGCCATCTTCCCGGCTTTGGAGCCGGCATGGTTCCCAAGTTGTCCACGCAGATCAAGCCGCACCGGGTGCTGCGTGTCAATGACCGAGATTCTGTCATGGGCGCCCGCAAGCTGGTTCGAACCGAGACGATTCTCCCGGGGGCATCCGGCGGAGCGGTGATCGCCGCTGTGGATATGCTGAAGGATACGTTTGAGCCGGGTAGTGATGTCGTGGTGATCCTGCATGACAGCGGAACCAGATATATCGACACGATCTACAACGACGACTGGGTGGAGGAAAATCTGTGATCAGGGTGGCGATCATCGGGGGAGGGCCCCGTGGATTATGGGCCTCGGAGGAACTGCTGGGACTGGCCAGGGAACGCGCAGTGGATGTGGATCTCCACGTCTTCGATGACGCACGGGGTGTGGCCTATGCTGACGACCTTCCCGATGACTGGCTGGTCAATGTCCGTTCCTCCCTGATCCGCACGCAGCTGGGTGGTTTTGATGACTGGCGTGGTGAACATGATGATCCTTTCCCATCGCGTCGTGCGGTGGGGGAGTTCCTTGCTGCTTCCTGGACGGCATTGGAGGAGCACGTGCCCATGGGGTGCGCCTTGACCAGGCACGATGCCCATATAAGTTCCCTCGAGCCCGACGGCGAGGGTTGGCGTGTGGAAGGCGGCACCTTTGATGAGGTGCTGTTGGCCACTGGGCATGCCCATGACTGGCCTGGTGCCCTGCAGGGGAACGACCTCCCGGAGGGTGTCCGTCTCATCAGCTCCCCGTATCCACCTGCGAACCTTGAGGGCATCGGGCCGGATGACCGCGTGCTGGTGCGTGGGGCCGCCCTGACCTTCATCGACATCACCCGCGCCTGCGAGCCTGCGGTGTTCATCCCGGTGACCCGCACCGGTCAGCTCATGACCGTGAAACCTGATCTGGGTGACCTGGATGTGTCTGACCTGCTGGAGGAGGGCAAGGAGCAGATCCGTCGTGTTGCTGATCTTCCTGCCCTGGTCGCGGTGCTGGCGGATACTTCTGTGCGCCTGCAGGAGCTGGCCGGACGCGATGATGACAGCTGGGGCATGGGTATTGCCTGGCGCGATATGTACCCGGCCATTGTGGAACGGGCCTCCTATGCGGGCCGTGACAGCCTGGAGGGCTTCGGGGAGCTGGCGCGTGAGATGGAACGCGTGGCTTTCGGCCCGCCTCCGGAAAGCGCCGACTATCTGCAGAACCTCATCGATACCGGACGGGTGGACATCTCCCATCTGGGCCGAGGTGGCGAACCACTCAAGGATCTAGTCCGGGAACTTGATATCACCGTGGTCATTGATGGCGTCATCCCGCCACCCGGTGTTGTTCCCGGCACCCTGGTGGCCCAGCTCGTGGACGCTGGTCATGCGCGTATCCGCCCCGGCACCCGTGGTCTGGATGTGGAGCCCGATGGCACCGTGGTCGGGCAACACCACGTGGCTGCCGTGGGTCGGATGACCGAGGATGTGGTCCTGGGCAATGACACCCTCTCACGCACCCTCCATGACGTGATCCCGCGCTGGGCCCGCCGGGTGGTCTCAGGCCCGGATCAGGTCCACGGCATCCCGCCGTTGACCGCCCGCCTGGAGCCCTGGGCGGCTGACCTGGTTGCTGATCCAGCAGCCTGCCGCGGCCTGATCGGCGAATTCGGCAGCCCCGTCAACGTCCTGCACTCCGGTTCCATGCCACGCAATATCAACGAGCTGGTGGATGCCGGCGCGCAGATGGGCGTGGACACCCGCATCTTCTTCGCCCGCAAGGCCAACAAGGGACTGACCTTCGTGGACGCGGTCCGCGACGCCGGACACGGCGTGGATGTGGCCAGCGAACACGAACTGACCCAGGTGCTCGGGCGTGGGGTTCCAGGTGATCGCATCATCTTATCCGCGGCGATCAAACCGGATCGCCTGCTGGAGTTGGCCATTGCCAACGGTGTGGTCATCTCTGCGGATTCCCGCGCTGAACTTGACCGCATCGCCACCTTGGCTGGCGACCGGGTGGCACTCGTGGCACCCCGGGTCGCACCTGATCCAGCCACATTGCCACCCACCCGCTTCGGCGAACGCACCGGCGACTGGGCCCGCCACCTCGCCGCGCCGGTCACCGGCGTGGAGATCGTGGGCCTCCACGTGCACCTCCACGGGTACGGCGCAGCAGACCGCGCGACGGCGCTGCGGGAGTGCTGTGCGCTTATCGACGCCCTCACCACCGCCGGACACACCCCCCACTTCATTGACCTGGGCGGAGGAGTCCCGATGAGTTATATCGATTCCCCCGGACAATGGTCCCGGTACCACGCAGCCCGCCACGCCGTTTTAGATGGATACGCCGATCCCTTCACCTGGAAGGCGGATCCCCTGAACAACACCTACCCCTTCCACCAGTCACCCGTGCGCGGCCCGTGGTTGAAGGAGGTGCTCGGGGATGGTGTGGCGGAGATACTCACCGAGCGTGGCTTGCGGCTGCATTTGGAACCCGGGCGCAGCCTGCTCGACGGATGTGGCCTCATTCTCGCGGAGGTGGCTTTTGTGAAAACGCGTAGTGATGGCCTGCCCCTGGTCGGCCTGGCCATGAACCGCACCCAATGCCGCACCACCTCCGATGATTACCTCATTGATCCGCTCCACATCACCGATGCCGCCGATGGGGAAGAGCTGGAGGCCTATCTGGTGGGTGCGTACTGCATCGAGGATGAACTGATCCTGCGCCGGCGTATCCGCTTCCCCCGGGGTGTGAAGCCAGGAGATATCATCGGCATCCCCAACACCGCCGGATACTTCATGCACATTCTGGAAAGTGCCTCGCATCAGATTCCGCTGGCCAAGAATGTGGTGTGGCCAGCCGGGGAGCTGGATGATATTGACCGCTAAACCCCCGGCGTGTTCACTAGTCTGGCACCCATGAGCATTCTCACCCCCAGGCTGCGCCGGGCCATCAATACCGCATCCGTTGCCCACCGCGATCATGTACGCAAGGGAAGTGGGATCCCGTATATCACCCATCTGTTCTCCGTGATGTATCTGTTGCGGTCGGTGACGAAGGATGAGGATGTGCTGATCGCCGGCTTGCTGCACGACACGCTTGAGGATGTCCCGGAGCACTATTCTGCAGCGCAGATGGAGGCGGATTTCGGTCCGCGGGTATTGGGCCTCGTGCGGGATCTGACCAAGGATGATTCCCTGCCCCTCTGGCGGGACCGCGCCGATTCCTATCTTGACCACCTGGAACACCGTGCTCATGAAGATGCGGTGCTGATCAGCCTGGCGGATAAGACACATAACCTGATGTCCACCCTTGATGATCTCGCGGTGATGGGGGAATCACTCTGGGACCGGTTCAACTCCACCAAGGAAGAGAACCAGTGGTGGTACGCCGAGATTCACCGGGTGGCGGTGACACGGGTGGGGGAGAATCAGCTGACTGTCCAGCTGGGGGAGCTGGTGGAGCGGCTCCGGGCCTGCTAGAGCAAAGCCCCCAGTCGCTCTGCCGCCTGGATGAGCTCGGTGCCCCACATCGCTGCGGGGTGGGGGCGGAGGCGATCTGCCACGCCGGAGATGGACAGCACGGCGATCATCGTGCCATTGGTGTCAAAAACGGGGCAGGACAGGCTGGCCAGGCCAACTTCGCGTTCACTCACGGATTCAGCCAGGCCGGTTGCGCGGACTTGTTCGAGGTCTGTTGCTGCGAAGGCCTCCGGTGCCACGGAGGGGTTGAAGGCGGCGAACACACGGGCTGCGGAACCGGCGTTGAGGGGCATGCGGGTGCCCACCGGAACCACGTTCTTCAGTCCTGAGGATGGTTCCTGACTGGCGACACAGGTTCGGGTGTTGCCGGTGAGGCGGTAGAGCTGGACGGATTCACCGGTGTGTTCCATCAGATCGGTCATGATGGGGACGGCGATGTCGATGAGGGTGTCGGTGCCACGGGCGCCGAGGGAGGCCAGGCGGGCGCCGATGGTCCAGCGGTTGTCGCGGGAGCGTGCCAGCATGCCGTGCACCTCGAGTGCGGAGGCCAGGCGGTGTGCCGTGGCGCGGGGGAGATCGGTGGCTGCTGCGAGCTCTGCCAGCGATCGTGGCTGTTCCGCGATGACATTGAGGATGGTCACTGCGCGGTCGAGGACCTTGATGCCACTCTCGGTGGAGATCTCATTAGTTTCTTGCTGTCCCATGTCTTGAATCTATCAGTCCACTGCGTGAGACGTGCAAGGGGACCGGGGGCTGGCCTGAGCCGGGGCCCGGGCCAGCGCACAACCGGGGCGTCGATAAGCAATCGGTTAGACATCGCGCCCAAGGTGACAAACCGACCCCAGAATGCGCTATACTATCCCATGAAGCGAAATGATTGTCCCAAGGTGTGAGATTTCAGGCTGGTGGGCGGGCAGGGTTCCACGGCGCGGAATTAGCCACCCAACCCCCGTGTTCTCATGATCGGACGGGCAATCAGATCCGCAGACATCAACAGTTCACACAGTTAAGGACGGTGAGTTTCCATGACCAGCCCCGTGGATGCCAGCACCTCGAATGAGAAGCTGACCCTGGCAGAAAAGGTATGGCGCGACCATGTCGTGTCCAAGGGAGAGAACGGCGAACCCGATCTCCTCTATATCGATCTGCAGCTGCTCCATGAAGTCACCTCCCCGCAGGCCTTCGACGGTCTGCGCATGGCCGGCCGTAAGCTGCGCCGTCCCGATCTGCACCTGGCCACCGAGGACCACAACGTGCCCACCGAGGGCATCAAGACGGGTTCCCTGCTGGAGATCAATGACCAGATCTCCCGCCTGCAGGTGTCCACGCTGCGTGATAACTGCAAGGAATTCGGTGTGCGCCTGCACCCGATGGGTGATGTCCGTCAGGGCATCGTCCACACCGTCGGCCCACAGCTGGGTGCCACCCAGCCGGGCATGACCATCGTCTGCGGTGACTCCCACACCTCCACCCACGGTGCGTTTGGTTCCATCGCCTTCGGCATCGGAACGTCTGAAGTCGAACACGTCATGGCCACCCAGACCCTGCCATTGAAGCCTTTCAAGACCATGGCCATTGAGGTCTCCGGTGAATTGCAGCCGGGTGTGTCCTCCAAGGATCTGATCCTGGCGATCATCGCCAAGATCGGCACCGGCGGCGGTCAGGGCTACATCCTGGAATACCGCGGCGAGGCCATCCGCAAGATGTCCATGGATGCCCGCATGACCATCTGCAACATGTCCATCGAAGCAGGCGCCCGCGCCGGCATGATCGCACCCGATGAGACCACCTTTGAGTATGTCCAGGGCCGCGAGATGGCTCCGACCGGCGCTGACTGGGACGAGGCCGTTGCCTACTGGAAGACTCTGCCCACCGATGAGGGCGCGGAGTTTGACAAGGTTGTGCACATCGACGGCTCCTCACTGACCCCCTTTATCACCTGGGGCACCAACCCGGGCCAGGGCCTGCCGCTGTCGGAGAATGTCCCCAACCCTGAGGACTTCACCAATGACAACGACAAGGCTGCCGCCGAAAAGGCTCTGGAGTACATGGACCTGACTCCGGGCATGCCACTGCGTGATATCAAGGTGGACACCGTCTTCCTGGGGTCCTGCACCAACGCCCGCTTCGAGGACCTGGAGATCGCCGCCGAGATCCTCAAGGGCCGCAAGGTCGCCGATAGCATCCGCATGATGGTGGTCCCATCCTCAACCTGGATCAAGCAGGAAGCCGAAGCCGCTGGTCTGGACAAGATCTTCATTGATGCCGGTGCCGAGTGGCGTACCGCAGGTTGCTCCATGTGCCTGGGCATGAACCCGGATCAGCTGAAGCCGGGCGAGCGCTCCGCGTCCACCTCCAACCGTAACTTCGAAGGCCGTCAGGGTCCCGGCGGTCGCACCCACCTGGTGTCCCCGGCTGTTGCCGCCGCCACCGCGGTCCGTGGCACCCTGTCCTCACCAGCGGATCTGTAAAGAACCCGACACCCACCTTTAAGGAGTTTCCCCATGGAGAAGTTCACCAAGTACACCGGCGTCGGCGTTCCACTGCAGCGTTCCAACGTGGATACCGACCAGATCATCCCCGCCGTCTACCTCAAGCGCGTCACCCGCACCGGTTTCGAGGACGGCCTGTTCTCCAACTGGCGCAAGAGTGACCCCAACTTCATCCTCAACCAAGAGACCTATAAGAACGGGTCCGTCCTGATCGCCGGCCCTGATTTCGGCACCGGTTCCTCCCGCGAGCACGCTGTCTGGGCCCTGATGGACTATGGTTTCCGAGCCGTGTTCTCCTCCCGCTTCGCCGATATCTTCCGCGGCAACTCAGGCAAGGCCGGCATGCTCACCGGCCTGATGGAGCAGTCTGATATCGAGCTGCTGTGGAAGCTCATGGAGCAGAACCCCGGCCTGGAAATGACCGTTGATCTGGAGAACCAGATCGTCACCGCCGGCGATACCGTGGTCAGCTTCGAGGTTGATCCCTACATCCGCTGGCGCCTGATGGAGGGCCTGGACGATGTCGGCCTCACCCTCCGCAAGACCGATGATATTGAAGCCTACGAGGCTGCCCGCCCGGCCTTTAAGCCGAGCGCGCTTTAAAAAGACGCTTGTCGACGCGCCTCCCGCCTACTTCGCCGGGAGCGCGCTGGCCAGGTAATCAGCACCGGTGAGTATCCCGTCGTGGAAACTCAAAACCCAGACGCTTCCCTTACGGGCTTTGATCTCCTCCCGGATGGGCAGGGTTCCGTTTGCGGATAACCACTCTATGATCCCCGGGATCACATCACCCTGGCCGATGATGACAGGCACGCCGCCCTCGTCGACCACCTCCATGAACCGCTTCTTCGCGGCCTCAGGGTTGTCCTCCCAGGCCTTGTCACCGAAGAGTCTGTTCACGCTGATGTCCAGTCCCAGCTCATCCGCCAGGGGCAGGGCAGTGGTCTGGCACCGGTCGGGAACAGCGGAGAAGATGGCGGTGGGTTTATAGGGCAGCAGCATCGGCACGAGCATCTCCGATTGACGGCGTCCCTTCTTGTCCAGGGGGCGTTTGTTGTCATCGCCTGCCCAGGTCCGACGTTCATGGGCCCGTGCATGACGGACGTAGAGCACCCGGGTGGTGGTGGGAGTCTGGAAGCGCTTGGCCGCCTTGGCCAGCACCTCGGTGTCCACCTGGTAGCTGAGCAGTTCGCAGGCGTCCTCCACTGACAGCCAGCGGATTTCATCCACCTCATCATTGGGTGTGAACTCCCCGCCCAGTACCTTGGCTGTCCAGTAGTAGACCACCTTGGTGCGGTCGAGGACCGGATAGGTGACCTTGCCGATCAACTTGCCCAGACGGATGTCGTATCCGGTCTCTTCCAGGATTTCCCGGGCACAGGTGGTGGGGATGGATTCACCCGGATCCACTTTGCCCTTGGCCAGTGACCAGTCGTCATAATGCGGGCGGTGGATCACGGCGACCTCAATGGTGGCGGGATCGTACATGTCCCCGCGCCACAGCACCGCACCGGCGGCGAGGGTGGGGCGGGTGAACTCCTGCGCGGGTTTGGAACCGATCTTCTGCAAACGACCATTGATCAGCATGGCTGAATCCTGGTCCTTATCCACTTCATGGGGCTTACTGCACTTTTTGGGCATTCTCGGTTCACCTTTCGCGAGGTATGCGCGGATTGTTGTGAGAACCTCTCGGCTGGCATGAACTGCCGTTGACCTGCTGGGGAAATCACGCACGAACTTTTGCTGTTTTGTCCATTGTTCACCAGGTTGATCGGATTCGCATGTTCACCCCCTCGGTGTGTTGTAAATGAGGGTGGTGAGAAAACAGGAGGGTTTCCTGCGACCACGCCTGACGATGGGCTAACCTGAGACGGTTGATGTTGGTGATCGAAAGGGCGTGTGAAGTTGGTTTCCGTAGCGGTGATGGGTGCGGGTTCCTGGGGAACCACTTTGGCCAAGGTCTTCGCCGATGCCGGAAACACCGTCACACTGTGGGCCCGGCGTGAGACCCTCGCGGACACTATCCGCACCACCCGGGAGAACCCGGATTATCTCGCGGGTGTTGTACTGCCGGACTCGATCATCGCCACGTCTGATCCCACCGAGGCCCTGCAGGGGGCATCGATCGTGGTGCTGGGTATCCCTTCCCAGGCACTGCGCCCCAACCTGGCGGAATGGAAAGACCTGATCTCCTCTGATGCCACCTTGGTCTCGTTGGCCAAGGGCATTGAGAAAGACACCCACCTGCGGATGAGTCAGGTCATCGCCGAGGTCACCGGAGCGGAACCGGAGCGCATCGCGGTGTTGTCCGGGCCCAACCTCGCCCGTGAGATCGCCGAGGGGCAGCCCGCGGCCACGGTCATCGCCTGTGAGGATGAAAACCGTGCCAAATTGGTGCAGGCCGCTGTGGCAGCACCGTATTTCCGCCCGTACACCAACACTGATGTCATCGGGACAGAACTGGGTGGCGCCTGTAAGAACGTCATCGCGCTGGCCTGCGGAATCGCCCACGGTTTCGGTCTTGGGGAGAACTCCAACGCCTCCCTGATCACCCGGGGTCTGGCGGAGATCGCCCGCCTGGGTAAGGCGATGGGGGCGGATTCCCGGACGTTTGCGGGACTGGCCGGCATGGGGGACCTGGTGGCCACATGTTCCTCACCGTTGTCGCGCAACCGCACCTTCGGTGACCGTCTGGGGCGGGGCGAGTCCCTGGAGCAGGCCCGGGAGGCCACCCACGGACAGGTGGCGGAGGGTGTGATCTCGTCGCAGTCCATCCATGATCTGGCTGAGGGACTCGGCGTGGAGATGCCGATCACCCAGGCTGTATACGCGGTGTGTCACCAGGGCATGGGGGTCATGGATATGGTCGAGGCGCTCATGGGCAGGTCAAAGAAGGCTGAGTGAGCTGACGTTGTAAGCTTTGCCGGTATGAGCAACTCAAATTCCGCTAAAGTCCGCGTCGCTGTCCTCTACGGTGGCCGAAGCTCTGAGCATTCGGTGTCGTGTGTGTCGGCTGGTGCCATCATGGCCCACCTCGACCCCGAGCACTATGAGGTTATCCCGGTGGGCATCACCGTCGACGGTGCCTGGGTGGTGGGGGAGAGCAACCCTGAGAACCTGCGCCTGATTGATCGCGTGATGCCTGAGGTGAAGCCTCGGGAGGAAGTTCGACCCAGCCTGGATCCCGCCCATCGGGGTGAATTCCACTTCGCCGACGGTAGCCTCTACGCCACCGCTGATGTGATCTTCCCGGTTCTGCACGGTCGTTTCGGCGAGGACGGCACCATCCAGGGGATGTTCGCCCTGTCCGATATCCCCGTGGTGGGTGCCGGTGTGTTGGCGTCCGCCGCCGGAATGGACAAGGAGTTCTCCAAGAAGCTCATGGCGGCTGAGGGCCTGCCCATCGGCCGTGAGGTGATCCTGCGTGACCGCGCCACCCTGACGGAGGCGGAGAAGAACCTCCTGGGCCTGCCGGTCTTTGTCAAACCTGCCCGCGGTGGGTCCTCGATCGGTATCTCCAAGGTGAGTAGCTGGGATGATCTGCGGGCCGCGGTTGATTTGGCCCGTCTGCATGATCAGAAGGTCATCGTGGAATCCGAGATCGTCGGCCCAGAGGTGGAGTGTGGTGTGCTCCAGTACCCGGATGGCCGCATCGTCGCATCCCTGCCCGCCATGCTCCGCGGAACGGAGGACGGCGAGGGTGGTTTCTATGACTTCGACACCAAGTACCTGGACAATGTGGTGACCGCGGAGATCCCCGCACCGCTGGATGGGGCGACCATTGAACTCGTCCAGTCGCTGGCCGTGGAGACCTTCCAGGCTCTCGCGTGTGAGGGCCTGGCCCGCGTGGACTTCTTTGTCACCTCCACCGGACCGGTGCTCAATGAGATCAACACCATGCCCGGCTTCACACCCATCTCCATGTACCCGCAGATGTTCGCAGCCTCCGGTGTGGGTTATGAGGAGCTGCTGCATGTGCTGGTGCAGCAGGCGCTGCACCGCACCAGCAACTAGTTAGACCGCCGGGACGTGCTCCTCGATCAGTTCAGTTATCTGGATCAGGGCACCGCCCGCGTACTGGGGGAGTGAGACGGCGATGTCCGCCTCGCGTCCCAGTGCATACCAGGTGGCTGAGGTGGTTCCGGATGCCAGGATGGTGTCCTCGAACCACGGAACATCGTTGATCTGCTGGAGCATTGCGCCCGCCTCGTAGTTCTCGGATGGCTGAACACCGCAGCGGATCACAATGGGCTCCAGGCCTGGGGATGACCAGGCCACGGCGTCATCGCCATATCCGGCTTCTGCCATGGCTGGATCATCGATGAGTTCGTAGGTGAGGGCATCATCATCGGAACCCACCTGGATGGTCCCTGGGAGGGCGCGGATAAGCGCCTCGCACGAACCCGCATCGCCGGCGACAAGCTGTGACAGCGGTGCGGGGAAGGGCTCACCGTCGCGCTGCTCAAGCGTGCTGACCGCGTCAGCGAAGGGCGCAACCGGATCATCAGCATTGTCGGTGCTCAGATCATCGGCGGTGACCGCCACCACGGGGAAACGGTCAACGGAATACCAGGTCTGGAGTGAGGACCCGGCGGTGACATCGGCAACGGGCAGCCAGGTGGTGCCACCGGCTTCGACGGTACCGGCGAGCTGGGTGTACTGGAAAGGCATGTCCACACCGCACCGCACCGTCACGCGCTCCAGGTCGGAACTGGCCCACGCTGCGGTGCCCGCCGGCACCGGCTCCATGATCTGCGCACGGGTATGACCGAATGCAGAACCAGGCAGGGCTTCCACCAGGTCGGCGCATTCCTGCGATTCCGCGTCGGGGGCGGGCAGAGTACTCATGGCCACCTGCTGCTGACCCGCGGGCCCCAGCACCAGGCGCGCGCCCACCAGCACCGCGGCGGTGAGAATCAGGGAGAGAATCAGGGCGATGACGATGGGGGTCTTGTTGATCCCGGTGGGTGAAGACCCGGTATTCTTTTCGGCACTCATGATGCCTCAGCCTACCCAGTGGGTGGTTAGACTATGAAACGGACTGGAAATCACTGATCACCAGTGGTTACAGTCGCATCACCCCCACTCACCCCGAGTCTAGGAGCTGACCCTGACGTGCCCCATCTGAAATTCCCGGATCATCTGCAGGGTGGTCCCACGGTCGGTGAGATCGGTGAATTCGAGGTCATCCGTGTAATCACGGAGCAGGCCAGCTCGGTGCTCAACGGTGATGATGCCGCGGTGCTGCGCCACGCTTCACCTAATTCCCGGGCGGTGGCCACCACCGACATGCTGGTGGAGGGCAGGCATTTCAACCTGGACTGGTCCACCCCGGAGGAGATCGGGCAGAAGGCGATCCTGCAGAACTTCGCCGACATCGAAGCCATGGGTGCCCGTCCCATCGCAGCGCTGCTGGCACTATCTGCACCCATGTACACCCCCGTGGAGTTCGTCCGTGGCCTGGCCAAGGGCATCGGCGGACGGGTGGAGGAATATTCCGCGGAACTCGTCGGCGGCGACATCACCGCCGGCACCTCCCTGGTGTTGTCGGTGACCGCCCTGGGTTCGCTGGGTGGATCCCTCCCGGAACTGACACTCAACCGGGCCAGGGTGGGACAAACCGTGGTGGCCCATGGCCGCATCGGCTATTCGGCCGCCGGTCTGGCCCTGTTGCAGCGATTCGGGCGGGCAGGTGTCCCTGAGGAACTCACCCCGCTGGTGGAAGCACACTGTGCCCCCAGGCTGTCTCCGGGACGCGGCATGGTGGCCCGCGCCGCCGGTGCCACCGCCATGACGGATAATTCCGATGGTCTCATCGTTGATCTCGCCCACATGGCCCGGAAATCCCATGTGCGCATCAACGTGGAATCCGACACCATTGCCCCGGATGATCTGCTCAGCGCCGCCGGTGACGCCCTGGGGCGCGATCCCTGGGAATGGATCCTCGCCGGCGGGGAGGACCACACGCTGCTGTCCACCACCTTCGGCGACCCACCCAGTGGCTTCCGCGCGATCGGGCAGGTCAGCAAACCCCGCCCCGAGGATCCCGTCACCGTGGACCGGAAAACCCCCGCCTACTCATCGGGGTGGACAAGCTTCTAGGCTGGCACCCATGTTTGACCTTGATACCATCCATCCCTCCTGGCGCCCGGTCTTAGAACCAGTGGCGGAGCAGATCCGTGAACTGGGGGAGTTCCTGACCGCTGAAACCGAGGCCGGCCGCGGATTCCTCCCGGTGGAGACCGATATCTTCCGGGCCTTCACCTATCCTTTCGATGAGGTCAAGGTGCTCATCATGGGTCAGGATCCCTATCCCACACCCGGACATGCCATGGGGTTGAGCTTCTCCACTCAGCCGGGGGTCAGGCCCTTGCCGCGCAGTCTCACCAACATCTTCAAGGAGTTGGAGGAGGACATCGGGGCGTCGCAAAGCAGGGGTGACGGCGACCTCACCGCCTGGTCGCGGCAGGGGGTGATGCTGCTCAACAGGGTGCTCACCGTCGCGCCCGGCGCGGCCAACAGTCACCGCGGCAGGGGGTGGGAGGTGGTCACGGAAACGGTGATCACGGCGCTCGCCCAGCGCGGGCAGCCGCTCGTGGCGATTCTGTGGGGTAAACAGGCACAGGAGGTACAGAAGTTCCTCGGGGACACCCCGTGCATCACCTCCGCCCACCCCTCCCCGCTGTCTGCACGCAGGGGATTCTTCGGTTCGCGTCCGTTTAGTAGGGCGAATCAGATTCTGGGTGACCTCGGTGCCACCCCGATTGATTGGCGACTGTAAAGTAAGTCACTATGTCCGAGCACCCCGAAAGCACATCCCAGACACACGCAGAGGTGTCTGTTGACCGGACTCCCGTGCCCGCCCGGATACTGACCGCCGACGGGGTGCTCGGGTGGGCGAGCCGTGCTGTTGCGGAACTGTCTGAACGCCGCGCGGAGATCAACGCGCTCAACGTGTTCCCGGTTCCGGATGCTGACACCGGTTCCAACATGACCCACACCATGGAGGCCGCACTCAATGAGGCGATGAAGCTGGACAGTTCCGCCAGTGTGGCCCGGGTGGCGGAGGCCCTCGCGGTGGGCTCCGTGCGTGGTGCGCGTGGCAATTCCGGTGTGGTGCTCAGCCAGGTTCTGCGTGCCATCGCCCAGGCCGCCGCCGATGGGGTGGTGGATGGGACGACCATCCAGAAGGCGCTGTCCATTGCCCGTTCCCTGGTGGACCGCGCCATCACTGACCCGGTGGAGGGGACCGTGGTCACCGTGCTGCGCGCCGCCGCGATCGCCGCGGAACAGGCGGTGGAGGATGGCCACGGTGACCTTGACCAGGTGGTCAACCATGCTGTCTGGTCAGCCCGCACCGCGCTCGCCCGGACTCCCTCCCAGCTGGAGGTTCTCCGCAATGCCGGGGTGGTGGACGCCGGGGGGCAGGGCCTGGTCATCCTCCTGGAGAGCCTGCAGAAACAGATCAATGACGCCCCAGGTCCAGCCGGTGGGCTGGACGCGGGCACCTCAACTGGGAGCGGGGGAGCGGGTAATCGGGTTGTAGCCGACAGCGCCCCCATCAATATCGAACATGATTCACATGGCCGGGTTGGTGAATTAGAGGTGATGTTCTACCTCACCTGTGACACCACCGAGGACCTCGACCATCTGGCCAGCCAACTCGGGGAGCTCGGCGACAGCCTGCTCATCGCCCGTGAAACCGATTCCCGCGGCACCGTCCACATCCACTCCCGGCGCGCAGGTGAGGTCATCGAGGCCGCCTTCAACGCCGGCCGCGTCACCGATCTGCGCCTGGAGATCCTCCCCGAGGCCAGCACCACGGAGGTACCCCGGCGAGTGCTCATCGCGGTCACCCCGCACGGTTCCCTGGCTGAGTTGTACCAGAGCGCCGGAGCCACCGTGGTCACCCGGATCGCCGCGGACCTCACCGAGGGTGAACCCTCCACGGAGATCGTCTCTGAGATCGTCGCGGCCGCACGGGCCACCCGCGCTGATGAGGTCATCCTCCTGCCCAACGGCCTGCTGACCAAGCGTGAGCTTGTCTCCATCGAACGCTCCAGCCATGCCTTCGAACAGGCCGTGACCATCCTGCCGACCTCCACGCTGGTGGCGGGTATAGCGGCGGTGTCCCTGCATGATCCATCCCAGCCACTGGGTGTGGATTCCTATGCCATGTCCGAGGCCGCCAGTGCCATGCGCACCGCGGTGATCAGGGCTGCGGACAGTGCTGCCCTGACCCAGGCCGGGGCGTGCTCCAAGGGTGATCTGTTGGCGTTCTCCGGGCAGGAGATCCTTCTGATCGCCGAAGACCTCAATGATGCACTCTCCCGCACCAGCCTGCGCCTGCTCGACGGCGGTGGGGAACAGGTAACCCTCCTGATCGCGCAGGAGAAGCAGAAGCAGTTCAACGAGGACACCTTCCGCCGGGGCCTGGGCACCCATGCGCGTGTGGATATCACCGTCTATCCCGCATCCGGAATGGACAACCTCGTGGAGATCGGGGTGGAGTAGGCAGATGCTCGGCTGGCACGACACACGGTTGCTCAAAGACATCCTGCCCGCGAAGGAAGCCCGGGCCATTGAGAAGGCACTGGGCTACACCACCGCGGAGGAGCTGCTTGCCCACAATGTGCGCAAATACTCCCATCACGGTTCCGGGGTTGATCTGGGCACCGCGGAAGAGGGCGACATGGTCACCGTGGTCGGTGAGGTGGTGCAGGCCGCGCAGTCCTACACCCGCACCGGCAAGATGCTGTACAAAATCATCGTTGCCGGGGAGTCCCAGGGGGTGACCATCTCGTTTTTCGGTGCCCCGTATGTGCCGCGCCTGCTGCCCGAGGGGGTGCGTGCGATGTTCACCGGCAAGGTGAAATTCTTCCGTGGCAAACCACAGTTGACGCACCCGGAGTTCATCGTCATCCCGTCGGCGGGGTCTGGCGGCAAGGTCACCGGCACCGGTGGCATGAAGGCGCTGGCCGCCTACGGTGACGTGGAGGAGGTCGCCCGGAGTCTGGTGGAACGTGAGTACCTGCCCATCTACTCCGGTACCGCCGCCATGACCACCTGGCGCATCATGGCCGCGATCCAGCGCGTCCTGGAAACCATGCCGCCCGTTCCCGAGCCGCTGGGTGGGACCCCGCCCGGCATGCCGTCCTTTGAGGCAGCCATCCGCGGAATCCACGACCCCGGCGATGAAGGACCGGGCGCCTATATTGACCGCTTCAAGTACAACGAGGCGTTGTCCCTGGCCACGGTCATGGCTTTGCGACGCGCCGACACCGCCTCCCGGAAAGCTCCCCCCTGTCCCCGGGCCCTCAACGGCCAACAGCACACCCTCGTCGAGGCCCTGCCCTTCCCCCTGACCGATGGGCAGAAGCAGGTCACCAGGGAAATCAGCGCGGACATGGAACAACGCACCCCCATGTCGCGTCTGCTCCAGGGTGAGGTGGGCTCCGGTAAGACGATTGTCTCCCTGCTGGCGATGCTGCAGGCCATCGATTCCGGACGCCAATGCGCCATGCTCGCCCCCACCGAAGTCCTGGCCACCCAACATGCCCGCAGCCTCACCGGCATTCTTGGCACCGCCGGAGTGGCAGCCACGGTGGTCCTGCTCACCGGCTCCATGACCACTGCCGCCAAAAGAGAAGCACTGCTGCACATCATCTCCGGCCAGGCCGACATCGTGGTGGGCACCCACGCCCTGATCCAGGACGCAGTGGAATTCTTCGACCTCGGCCTGGTTGTGGTGGATGAACAACACCGCTTCGGAGTGGAACAACGCGACCGCCTGCGCACCAAAGGCCGAGAGGGCCTCACCCCGCACCTGCTGGTCATGACGGCCACCCCGATCCCGCGCACCATCGCCATGACCGTCTTCGGTGACCTGGCTGTATCCACCCTGCGGGAACTCCCCGGCGGCAGACGACCTATCCAGACCTCCGTGGTGCCGGAGCTGAAACCCTCCTGGATGAAACGGGCCTGGGAACGGATCCGCGAGGAGATCGACGCCGGACACCAGGCCTATGTGGTGTGCCCGCGTATCGACGGCGAAGGCGGCGTCAAGGAGCTCCACGAGCTCCTCCAGAACCAGATCTTCCCCGACCTCCACATCGGCATGCTCCACGGACGCATGGACAGTGACCGCAAAGACCGCGAAATGGGCAAATTCACCCGCGGTACCATGAACGTCCTGGTCTCCACCACGGTGATCGAGGTGGGTATCGACGTAGCCAACGCCACCGTCATGCTCATCCGCGAAGCCGATCGCTTCGGCGTCTCCCAGATCCACCAGCTACGCGGCCGCGTTGGCCGTGGCGGCTTTGATTCCCTCTGCCTCCTCCACACCGAATTCGACCTCGATTCCCCCCAGATGGCACGCCTCCACGCGATCGCGGCCACCTCCGACGGCTTCGCCCTGTCCGAGCTGGATCTCCAGGTCCGCCAGGAAGGCGATATCCTCGGCACCTCCCAATCAGGCAGCGACACCAAACTCCAGCACCTCTCCCTGCTCACCGACCAGAAGATCATCGAACGCGCCATCGCCGACGCCTCCGACCTGGTTGACCGCGATCCGGAGATGGCCCTGGCCCTGGTCAGCGATATCGCCATGGACAACCAGGACTATCTGGAGAAGAGCTAGTGGGAAAAAGCTGGGTGAGTGGCCTGGGTGAGTAAAAGTTGGAGATCTCCATCTTTTCCCCGCGCATTTTCCCAGGACGGCTCCACAGAACTCCAACTTTTACCCAACGGCCACCAACCCCTCCACCAGCCACAAACAACTCTGCGTTAGTCTGTAACACATGAAGATCTGCGCACCCTTTGCTGGAATCGTCCACTATTTCGTGGCGGAAGGCGATCCCGTGAAAACCGGCGAACAAATCGGCACGGTTGAAGCCATCAAGCTCGAAGCGCCCATCCTGTCACCGGGACCGGGAGTGGTGGCATCAGTGGAGTTCGATGACTTCTCCGATGTCACCGGCGGCGATGTCCTGCTCACCCTGGAGGCCAAGTAACTCATGGGACAGACACGAATCATCGCCGGTGAGGCACGTGGTCGCAAGATCCAGGTGCCACCGGCGGGAACCCGACCCACCTCTGACCGTGCCCGCGAGGGATTGTTCTCCTCACTGCAGGTCCGTTTCGGTTTCGAGGGCCAGATCGTCCTGGATCTTTTCGCCGGCTCCGGTGCCCTCGGCCTGGAGGCTGCCTCCCGTGGCGCCGATGAGGTGGTCCTGGTGGAGAGCCATTCCAAGGCCGTGGAAATCATCCGCGCCAATGCGGCCGTGGTCAGGCACCCTAATGTCCACGTCGCAGAGATGAAGGCATCCACCTACCTGGCCACTGCGCCGGATGAGCATTTCACCATGGTGCTTGCAGATCCTCCGTATGAGCTGGCTGATGAATCGGTCGTGGAGATGCTTCATGCCCTCACTCCGAAACTGAAAGACGGGGCGGCGGTTGTGGTTGAGCGTGCCGTGGATTCGCCGGAGACCGCCTGGCAGGCCTGGTTCGTGCCCACTACTCAGAAGCTGAAGAAGCGCACCTACGGCATCGCCCGCATGGACATGGCTGTCTTTGACGCCGATTTGTACACACCCGAAGAGGAGAACTGATGAAAGCCGTCTGCCCCGGATCCTTCGACCCCATCACACTCGGCCACCTGGATATCATCACCCGCGCCGCCAGCCAGTTTGAGGAGGTCACGGTCCTGGTGACCGCCAATCCCAACAAGAACACCGGGTTGTTCACGGTTGATGAACGCATGGATCTGATCCGGCAGTCCACCCAGCACCTGGGCAATATCAAGGTGGACACCTGGGCCACACTCCTGGTGGATTACACCACGGCCCACGGGGTCGGGGCACTGGTCAAGGGGCTGCGCAGTTCACTGGACTATGAATATGAGCTGCCGATGGCGCAGATGAACAAGCGCCTCTCAGGTGTAGACACTTTTTTCCTGCTCACCGATGAGAAATACGGTTATGTCTCCTCCACGTTGTGCAAGGAGGTTGCCCGTTTCGGTGGCGATGTGTCCGATTTGCTGCCCGATGTGGTGGCTGATGCGGTGAAACAGAAGTACTCCCAGCAGTAGTGGTACTGGCGGCGATCTTCGGCATCGTCTTCCTCGGAGCCTGCATCCAGCGGGTCTCCGGCATGGGTCTTGGTCTGGTCGCTGCCCCGATCCTGGCCATCACCCTCGGGCCGGTGGAGGGCATCCTGGTCAGCAATGTCCTGGCCGTGATCAATGCGTCCATGACCACCGCTGTGCGTCGCCACGATGTGGACTGGCGACAATTCGCCGTTATCTCCTCAGTGCTCGTTGTCGGCGCGGTGCCCGCGGCCTGGTTATTAACGGTGGCTGCCACGCCGGTGATCTTCACGGTGGTCGGCGCGCTGCTGCTTGCCGCCCTGGGCTTATCCACGTTCGGACAGTCCCGCACCCCTTCCACCCGGACTAAAATTGCGCCCCTCATTGCCGGGGTGGCGGCAGGATTCATGAACACTCTGGCTGCTGTGTCAGCACCCGCCCTGACGGTCTACGCCCAGGCCACCCGGTGGGATCAGAGATCCTTCTCCGCCACCCTGCAGCCCATTTTCCTCGTAGCAGGGATCATCTCTGTGCTGGTGAAGGTGCTCGGTGGGGCGGCGAACCTCGATCACACCGATGTCTGGGTCTGGCCGACCGGTATCGCGGGGATGATCTGCGGCATCCTCATCGGCTCTTTCCTCAGCACCCGGGTGTCCACCGGGATCGCCCGGAAATTTGCCCTCCTGGTGGCTACCGCCGGTGCCGCAGTGGTGCTGGCGCGGGGTATCATCGGATTGATCTGAGCGAATGTGGAAGATGACTCCGGAACAACTCCAGGAACATCTGATACTGAAAAACCGTGCACGACAATTCACGGATAAGAAGAAACATAATAATAAAAGGGCCTGCCGGGATTTCTCCCGGCGGGCCCTCCCGCTTTCCTATAGTCCTTATAGCAGTGAGGACAGGAATTCCCTGGTGCGGGTCTGCTGGGGGTTGTCCAGCACCTGCGCAGCGGTTCCGGCCTCCACGACCACACCATCGGCCATGAACACCACCTGATCAGCGACTTCGCGTGCGAAGCCCATCTCGTGGGTGACCACCAGCATGGTCATGCCGGCTTCTGCCAGCTGTTTCATCACACGCAGGACTTCGCCGACGAGTTCGGGGTCCAGGGCGGAGGTTGGTTCGTCGAAAAGCATCAGCTTGGGGTCCATGGCCACCGCGCGGGCAATGGCCACGCGCTGCTGCTGACCACCGGAGAGCTGCACCGGGTAGGCCTGCGCCTTATGCGCCAGGCCGACCTGCTCCAACAGCTCCATCGCACGCGCGCGTGCGGCCTTCTCGGGCTGCTTCTTCACATGGATGGGGGCTTCGATGATGTTCTCAATGACGGTGCGGTGGGGGAACAGGTTGAACTGCTGGAACACCATGCCGATATCCGCGCGCTGCTTTGAGGCGTCCTTCTCGGAGATCTCATAGAGCACACCATCGCGCTCCCGGTAACCAATGAGATCGCCATCCACGTAGAGGCGGCCGGCGTTGACCTTCTCCAGGTGGTTCACGCAGCGCAGCATGGTGGACTTACCGGAACCGGAGGGGCCGATGAGGCAGGTGACAGAACCTTTGGGCACCTGCAGGTCAATACCCTTGAGCACCTCCAGGCGACCGAAGTCCTTGCATACCTGCTGGGCGTCAATCATGAGCTGGGTCATTTATCTGTTCTCCTTCGGAGCCTCAGGGACAACATTGACATTGCCGGGGATGGCACCCTCGGCATCAGCCAGTGCTGCCAGCTGACGGGCGGTGAGGTTACGGGTGCTGCCCTTTTCAAAGTGCTTCTCCAGGTAGTACTGGCCCACCATGAGAATGGAGGTGATCACCAGGTACCACGTGGCGGCCACGAGCAGCATCGGGACCGGCTCGAAGAGCGAGTAGGCGATGTCCATGCTGCGGCCGTAGAGCTCGAGGGAATAAGGGATGGCCACCACCAGGGAGGTGGTCTTGAGCATGGAGATCAGCTCATTGCCGGTCGGTGGGATGATGATGCGCATCGCCTGCGGAAGCACAGTGCGGCGCATGGTCATGGACCAGCCCATGCCCAGTGCCTTGGAGGCCTCCATCTGGCCCTCCGGGACAGCCTGGATACCGGAGCGGACGATTTCCGCCATGTAGGCGGCCTCGTTCAGGCTCAGGCCCAGCACCGCCAGGATGAACATGTTGGACAGGAAGTTCTGCAGATCAATCTCCGCGAAACCGATGTTGATGCTCTGGTACAGCGAACCGAGCAGACCCCAGAACACCAGCTGGACATAGATCGGGGTGCCACGGAAGATCCACAGATACAGCCAGGCCACACCCTGCAGCACCGGGTTGCCGGACATCCGCATGACCGCCAGGGTGGCGCCGAGCACCACGCCGATGATCATGGACAGCACAGTCAGCGCGATGGTGTGCAGTGCTGCGGTGGCGATGCGGGTGTCAAAGAGGTACGTGCGGTAGGTGTCCCAGCCGTAGGCCTCATTGTTGATCGCGCCGATGATGGACCAGCCCAGCAGAGCCAGGATGATCACCGCACCGACCCAGCGACCGGGGTGGCGCAGCGGTTTGGCCTCGATCGGTTTGGGGGTTGCGCGGATGGGTGCCCCACCGCTGTGGGAAGCAGGTTGTGACATGAGAGGTGTGTCCTTCACTAATGCTTATCGGGAATATTTTGTGGAGAGGTACGTGGAGAGGTACAGGGTCAGGAGGTCAACTGGGTAAGCGGCACCTCATTGATCAGTGCTTCCTCCAGCAGACCCTCCTCAATGCCCCACTGGGTGAGGATGCGCTCATAATCACCGTTATCGATGATGTGCTGGAAGGCACGGGCAACCACAGGGGTCAGATCAGAATCCTTGGGTAAGGCGAAACCAAAAGGTGCCGCCATGAAAATATCCCCGACCAGTTCGATGCGGTCCTCGGAGCGAGCCACCGCCCAGGCGGTGATGGGGGAATCAGCGGCCAGGGCATCCGCACGGCCCAGGATCAGGGCGGTGGCGGCGGTGTCCGCGGTGTCATAGGCCAGCACCGTGATGGGCTCCTGACCGTCTGCCACACACTGATCAGACTTGGGGCGGACATCATCAGTTTCTGCCACCGTGGTGCGCTGAACCGCGATGGTCAAGCCGCAGGCGTTGTCTGGATCGACAACTTTGTCTGCATCCACACGCTGGGCCCACTGCACACCGGCGTAGAGGAAGTCCACGAAGTCAAAATTCTCCCTGCGTTCCTCATTGTCAGTGAAACCGGATGCACCCATATCCACGGTGCCGGCCTGAACCGACGGGAGGATGAGGGAGAAGTCCTGCTCCTGGGGCTGATAATCCAGACCCATGGCACCGGCCACGGCGCGGGCGAGGTCCATCTCCACGCCGATGATCTCACCATCGGAATCCTTGAACTCAAACGGTGGGAACGGCGGGTTGGCGCCTGCGGTGAGGACACCACGTTCCGCCAGGGCCGGAGGAACCAGGGCTTCGATCTCCGGAACAGCCTCAGGTACGATCTGCTCCCAACCTTCCGGATTGCCCTCCTCTTCATTGGTGACACAGGAGACCAGCGCGAATGAGGCTGCCACGGTGCCGATCACGGCGGCGACTCCGCGGAACAGGCGGCTGCGTGCTGGTTGGTGCTCGATCAGGTCACGTGGGGCCACCAGACGGGCGCCGGGGCGCAGTCGGGTCAAACTGTCAATCATAAGGCCAGATATTACAGGTAGGTGTGCCCATTGCCCGAAGCGCGGTGGGGCTGGGCTGCTCCGGGGCGGGTGCCGGGTTGGTTTCACCAGAAGATAGTGCTTGAAACCAACCCTTGTAGTGCGAGAACATCAATCTGTGGATTGATAGCCCGGTTGCGGGGTTCCGGGGTAGCTTGGATGTTATGACCAGTGTGGAAATCAGAGTGGTAATCATCCTGCTCGCCGTGGTCCTGGTGTGCGGGGCGGTGATCTGGGTGATCTCAACGGTCCTGCGGAGCCGCCGGATGGTGGAGTTCAATAAGGGACCCGGAAACCCGGATGAACCTGCCCCGACACAACCGTGGCGCAGGTTCACCGGTGCGTTGTCCGCACCCCATTCCCGTCCCGAGTGGGTGCGGGTGAATGAGGCGCGTCGTCTGCACAGCGCTGACCAGGTGTACTTTGGTTTTGCCTCAGCGCTGTCACCCTTCACGGTGGTCAATGCCCTGCGTACTGACTGGGGTGTGAAAAACGCCGCGCAGGCCCGGCAACGGCTGGCTACAGCCCAGCGGACCATCACTGAGCACGCCGCCGCGGTGATGGCGCAACGTGACCTACCCGGTGGGCGCGAGGTTTTCCGGGATAAGCTGCTCGCCGCCGGTGCGCCGTCGGGGGCGCTCAACAGTTTCCTGGCCGCGGTGGAGGCTGTACACGCTGATCAGAATCCGGAGATCATGGTCGATGTGGATGGCCTTGCCTTTGATATTGCGCGTGTGGCCAATCTGGCGCGCTGGTCAGGTTATGTCCGTTATGTGGAGCCGGAGCAGGGCACCGGGGTTCTTGACCATGTGGGTATTGCCGCTGCCGCGGTATTTACCAATTGGGATGACTTCGCCGATGCCTACTCAAGGGGCATGGCCACCCGATACAAGGGCGGCACCAAGCATTACACCAGGGCAGTGGAGTGGCTGCGCACCGACGTGAACAGTCCCTGGACCCGTCAGCGCTGGCTGCCGGAAGTCAAGTCAGTCAACTAGATAAAAGAAAGCGCCTCTCCCATTCCGGGAGAGGCGCTTTGTCCTGCGTGGCAGGAGTTCAACAAGAGGTGCTAGACCGGATCAGTCTCCGAGACCACAGCGGAATCCAGGTTCTTGTTGGAGGTGACACGCTCGATGAACATCACCAGGGCAACCACCACGGCGCCGATGATGATGGCGGTGAAAATCGGCCAGGTTTCACCGGATGGTGCGAGCAGATTGGCATCACCGTCCTGCCAGGGCCACAGCGCACGCAGTGAACCGAGCATGAGGCCGGCCATCACGGTCAGGGTGATGGTGCGGTGGTGTTCGAGAATGTAGGACAGTATCTTGATGAACAGCGCAACGCCGGTGATGGCGCCGATCATGAACACTCCGATGACATCCCATTCGCGGTTGGACAGCGAGGACATGATCGGGCCGTAGAGGCCGACCGCCAGCAGGAAGAATGATCCCGAGATGCCCGGCAGCACCAGGGCACACACGGCGATGGCCGCTGCGATGAAGATGATGATCAGGGAAGGGTTCTCCTGCGGGGCGGAGGTGATGCTCGTGCCGAAGAAGGACAACACCGCACACGCGATGAACAGTGGGATCAGCAGCGGCATCCGCCTTTTGGCATCGCGGCCATCCATCATGCCGATCGGCACCAGGATGGACACAGCCACCATGCCCAGGAACAGACCGCGGGAGATTTCCGGATGGTCCTCCACGAAGCTGGACAGCACGGTGGACAGGGTGAACACCGCGGTGACCATGCCGCCGGCCACGGCACCGAGGAACCACCAGTCGATCTTGGATACAGCGGCCTTCAGCTGTGAGCGGTCCTTGATGGCGACCTTGATCAGATCGATCAGCCGTTCACCGTTGTGCAGTGCGCGTTCGTACAGGCCGATGACCAGGGCGACGGTACCGCCGGAGATACCCGGCACAAGCTCAGCCATGCCGATCAGGCCACCGCGGATCAGGTTCCACAGAACCGCGAGGGGAGTTCTCTTGGTTTTGGTCGGGTAGACGTGGTGCACATCCGTGCCCGCCTGGGCGGCCTGGATGTCTGCGCTGGTGGCATCTGGAGGGGTGGCGCTCATAAAGTTTTCGGTCTTTCGTCGCTAACGAGGGTTAAACACAAAGAACTATACGGGGGTTGGGGCATTTAGCGCTTATCGACGCTCCTCCTCCCGCACCCCGGCAGCAACCATGACGGTTGCTGCGACAACCAGCCCTGAGCCTGCCACCAGCAACCACCAGATCCACACTGGTATTTCGGTGTTCCAGATGGTGATGAAGAACCCGAGAAACCAGAGTGTGATGATGGCCTCTATTCCGACCCGCACCGGTTTCGGCGTCCCCCGGTTGAGCTTCCAGAGGGCCAGGATGAGATTGAAGGCCGCGAAAAGAATCAGGCCCCAGTTGATGGCGAGGATGATCATGTCGCTCATTGCTGGCTCCTGTTTCGTGCATGGTCGAGCAGGATTCTGCCGAGATCGTCAACGCTGGAAGTGGTGTCGGTGAGGGCGAACGCGGCTGTGCCAGCTGAGTGATCCAAGACCAACATGGAGCTATAGCCACCAGTGCCGCCATTATGGAAATAGGTTCCCTCGGCTTCCTCGATCCAGGTGGAGTTCACTTCCGGCTGGGTGAGGATGTGGTCGGTGTAGATGGCCATGTCATGTGCCGTTGATCTGATCGCCCCGGCGGGTGCATCGGCATCCATCTCCCAGGCAGTCGCTTCCCGGCCACGTGAGGTGAGCCCGCGCGGGGCATCGTCGGGTACGGACCCAGGCGCCATCAGGTAGGTCTCCGACATGCCCAGTGGGATGAGAATTTCCTTCTGGAGCAGCTCGGCATAGGTGGTTCCGGAGGCCCGCGCCACGAGTTGGCCCAGCAGTGCCACCCCGAAGTTGGAATAGGCGAATTGGCCACGGTTGTTCAGAGTGGCGGTGCGGGTGTCGTCGAAAAGCTTGTCCGAGGTGTTGCCCTCGTAGGGATTCCCGCCGGTGACCGAGGCGAGAAACGCCTGCACACCCATGTTGCTCAGGCGTGGGAGGCCGGAGGTGTGGGTGGCCAGCTCCTCCATGGTGATGTCCTCGGCGTCTGCCCCGGGGATATCAATGACCTCCCCGACCGTGGTGTCCCGGGAGAGATCGCCACGTTCCACGGCATTGCTCAACAGTTCTGCGGTGAAGGTCTTGGTGATGGAGCCGATCTCGAACTCGGTGTGCTCATCAGCACCCAACCCTGAAAAGGTTGCCTCCCCGTCCTGCAAGGTGAAAGCTGCTATCCGGTGACTGCCTTTCGGGGCGTTGTCCCGGAGGACGGTGGACAGTTCCCGGTCGCCTGTTGTTTCCGATGCCGTGGCGATCCGATTGGGGCCGATCACCACCCCCACCGCCACGGTGAGTGCTGCCGCGATGACGGCAACAGATATGACTGTGATTTTTCGAGTGTCCATCATGCTTCCTCCATGGCAAGTATGAGTGTCAACAGCGCCACCACGCGCTTCGCTTTGATGACATGCCGCCCCTGTCTGTCCTTCAAAATCCAGCCTGCAGACTGGAGCGCGGCCAGGTGGTGGTACCCGGTGCCTGTCGACGTCACGATCCCGGCCTCCACCAGATCAGCCACCGTGGCCGAATGGTGGAGCAGGTGCTGCAGGATACGGCCCCGGATCGGGTGCGCCGTGGCTGCGAGGTGGGTCATGGCCCCATCCCAGGATCCCTCTATGAGATGGGCAGTGGGGCGCTCCCAGGCATAGGCGTAGGTGGCCTCACCCAGAACGGCCTCGCCCTGATAGCTCACGGCGCCCCCTGCTTCCGACGCTGCAGGCGCGGGTGCCTCGGCATTTCCTTCCAGCCTGCCGACCCGCTCCTCCAATTCCCGAATGCGGTTCAGGAGTTCCGCTGTCACGCTGCTGTCTGATTCCATAATTCCAGACTTCCATAATTCTGACATCCCGGCAAGTGGAAACCCGGCAGTAAAAGTTGGAGATCTCCATGTTTTACCCGTGCATTTCCCCAGGACGGCTCCACAGAACTCCAAGATTTACCCTCGCGCGTGCATAACGTCACAAGAAATCCGGGAAACCTCCCCTTAACCCGGAAGATCTTGTGACGTTATGCACGCGCCCCCCGCACGACAACGAAAAAACCGCCGCTCCACATCCATGAAGGACGGGAGCGGCGGATCTGGTCTAACTGGTCTAGCTCAGTGGTGCCCCAGGTGGGACTCGAACCCACACTGGACGGGTTTTGAATCCGTTGCCTCTGCCAATTGGGCTACTAGGGCGTGCAGTGCTAAAGCAATATTAGACTACGTCGCAAAAAGTAGGAAAACAGGGGGTTGGTTAAGCAACAAGTCAAGGCTCGGACGATGCGCATGTGCCACCTGAAAACACTCTGGCCTAGACTCGACTGCGTGACTGAGAAGACTGACCTGACCGACCAGACCCTGATGCTCATCGATGGCCACTCGATGGCTTTTCGTGCTTTCTTCGCGCTTCCCGCGGAGAATTTCTCCACCACCGGTGGTCAGAACACGAATGCGGTGTATGGCTTTCTCTCGATGCTGGCCACGCTGCTCAAGGAGCACCAGCCCTCCCATGTGGCGGTGGCCTTCGATGTGGGGCGCAAGACGTTCCGGACGGATCTGTTTCCGGCGTATAAGGCGCAGCGTGAGGCAACGCCGCCTGAGTTCAAGGGGCAGGTGGAGATTCTCAAGGGTGTGCTGAAAACTCTCGGCATCTCCACCATTGAGATGGAGGACTTCGAGGCGGATGATGTCATCGCCACGCTGGCCGTTCAGGCGAAGCCGCTGGGTTTTGACACCCTCATTGTCACGGGTGACCGTGATTCCTTCCAGCTGGTCAATGACACCACCACCGTGTTGTATCCGATGCGTGGTGTCTCTGTGCTGCACCGTTTCACCCCGGAGGCGGTGGAGGAGAAGTACGGACTGACCCCGCAGCAGTACCCGGACTTTGCGGCGCTGCGTGGAGACCCTTCCGATAACCTCCCCAATATCCCGGGTGTGGGGGAGAAGACCGCCACCAAGTGGATCACGGAGTATGGCTCCCTGGATAACCTCCTGGAGAATGCCGAAAAGATCAAGGGCAAGGTCGGTGATAACTTCCGGGAGCGTCTTGATCAGGTGAAGATGAACCGCACGCTCACCGAGATGATCAAGGATATGGATCTGCCGCTCGGACCCACGGATATGGAGATGCAGCCCGCAAGTGTTGCAGAGGTGGCAGCGGAGTTCGACACCCTGGAATTCGGCTCCAACCTGCGTGAGCGGGTGCTGGCCGCGGTGAAAACCGAGGGGGAGCTCCCGGCAGTGGAAATCACCCCGCAGGATGAGGTGATCGTGGATACCCAGCACCTCGATGAATGGCTGGAAACTCGCAAGGATCAAGTACTGGCCCTTGCCATCACGGGTGTGGGTACCCCTGCAACAGGTGACGCGCACTCGGTGGCCATTGTGGATACCCACCGACATGCTGTGGTTGCAGACCTCGCCGATATCACCCCGGAAGCCGAACGTGCACTTGCGCAGTGGCTCGCTGATGACCGCGCCCCGAAGCTCCTTCACGGCGCGAAGGCCGCCTTCCACATGCTCGCTGGCCGCGGTTTCGAGCTCAAGGGCATCGAGCATGACACCGCGATCGCTGCTTATCTCTTGCGTCCAGGTCAGCGCACCTATGAGTTGGCTGATGTCTACCAGCGTCACCTGCAGCGTCAACTGAAATCCGCGGACAATGACAGCCGCCAGCTCACCCTCCTGGACGCCGGTGACACCCAGGCGCTGGTGGATGAAGCCGTGGCCATCTTTGAGCTGTCTGAGGAACTGACCCGTCAGCTCCAGGAGATCAATGCTTTCGAGCTCTACCGTGACCTTGAGATTCCGTTGTTGAGCATTCTGGCACGTATGGAATCCATCGGCATCGCGGTGAACGTGCAGACGCTGGAAGACCAGCTGGAGACCTTCATTGATCAGGTCAGGAATGAGGAGGAGGCAGCGCGTGAACTCGCCGGCGATCCGAGCCTCAACCTCTCCAGCCCGAAGCAGCTGCAGGTCGTGCTTTTCGAGACCTTCGGCATGCCCAAGACCAAGAAGACCAAGACCGGTTATTCCACCGCCGCCGCTGAGATCGAGGCGCTGGCTGTGAAGAGTCCACACCCGTTCCTGGATCACCTCCTGGCACACCGCCAGTACCAGAAGATGAAAACCACCCTGGAGGGTCTGATCCGTGAGGTGGGTTCCGATGGTCGGATCCACACCACCTTCAACCAGACCGTGGCGTCCACCGGCAGGCTTTCCTCCACCGACCCCAACCTGCAGAACATCCCCGTGCGCACCGAGGCCGGGCGCAAGATCCGTTCCGGTTTCGTGGTGGGCGAGGGTTTTGAGACCCTCCTCACCGCTGACTATTCCCAGATCGAGATGCGTGTGATGGCGCACCTCTCCCAGGACCCGGGTCTGATTGATGCGTATCAGCAGGGCGAGGACCTGCACAATTACGTCGGCTCCAAGGTTTTCGACGTGCCGATCGACGGCGTCACCCCGGAGCTGCGCCGCCGCGTCAAGGCCATGTCCTACGGCCTGGTCTACGGGCTCTCAGCGTTCGGCCTCTCCCAGCAGCTGGGCATCCCGGCAGGCGAGGCGAAGGCGATCATGGAGAACTACTTCGAGCGCTTCGGCGGTGTCAAACGCTACCTGGCTGAGGTGGTCGAGCAGTCCCGCAAGACCGGTTATACCGAGACGTTGTTTGGTCGCCGCCGCTACCTGCCTGAGCTCACCTCCGATAACCGGGTGGCCCGCGAGAACGCTGAGCGCGCTGCCCTCAACGCGCCGATCCAGGGCACAGCCGCGGACATCATCAAGGTGGCCATGATCCGCGTTGACCGCGAACTTGAGGCCGCGAACGTGACCTCGCGGGTGCTGCTCCAGGTCCACGATGAGCTCGTGGTCGAGATCGCCCCCGGCGAGTTGGAGCAGGTCCGGGAGATCGTCGAGCGCGAGATGGACAGCGCCATCTCACTGTTGGTGCCACTCGAGGTCTCCGCCGGCAGCGGCGGCGATTGGGATACGGCCGCGCACTAGCGCTTTGCGACGAAAAGCGCACTGCCCGGAAACAACTGTCCCCGCAGGGGTGACCACTGTCCCCAGGTTTCGGTGAGATCCTCAGGCCACTCCGGTTCGATGAGGGAGGTGAGGGTGAAGCCGGCGTCGATAAGCTCTCCGATCCGCGCGCCCAGCGTGCGGTGCTGTTCGGCGTAGGTGACCTCGCCCGTCGCCTCGTCCTCTTCTATGTAGCCGGTTTGATCGAAGTAGCTGGTGATGGCCGTCAGGCCTGCGGGGCCGGGGTCGTCGAGGAAGATCCAGCGCATGGGGTGCGTGATGGAGAAAACCAGGCGGCCGCCGGGGCGCAGAATGCGGGCGATGTCCTTCATCAGTGCCGCCGAATCCTCCACGAAGGGGATCGCGCCGAACACCGAGAAGACCACGTCAAAGGAGTTGTCGGCGTAGGGGAGTGCGGCGGCATCGGCCTGGACCAGGTGGGCGTTGTGGTTGTCGCCGGCGTGGCGCAGCATGCCCAGGGAGATGTCGAAACCCGTGACAAACGCATCCGGGACATCGTGGGCGAGCCACCGGGCGCAGGGCGCGGAACCGCAACCCAATTCCAGGATGTTCTTGCCCGCGAGCTCTTCAGGTTGGCCGAGTAACCGCTGATCCTTTTCGTGGAGCATCTCGGGGCACCAGTAGAACTCACCGTGAGGGGAGTGGGCGCCCAGATAATCGGGGTGGCGGGCGTGATAATCATCAGCATCCAGGTCCCACCACAGGCGGTTGGCGGAGGAAAAATCAGAGATATGTGAACCAATTGGGGGAACTTCAGTCACAATAATTACTCCTGTGTCAGAATAGTGGGATTGGACGAATACTATTTGCTCTAGCTGCATAAACGCAGTAGTGTTGGACAGGCATGTCGCTGCGATCAGTTCCGGGGTGTTCTTATAGGAAAACATCCCGGGTTGTTTCGTGTGATCAAAACCCTCAGTGTAGTGCAGTTTTGGGAGACATCGCATTCCTGTCCAAACTCAATTTCCTATCCATTTCGGAGCAATTTACATATGCCCACCAACAACGCACCTCAGGTAGCCATCAACGACATTGGCTCCGCTGAGGATTTCCTTGCAGCAATCGATGCAACCATCAAGTACTTCAATGATGGCGATATTGTTGAAGGTACCGTGGTAAAGGTCGATCACGACGAGGTTCTCCTCGACATCGGCTACAAGACTGAAGGTGTCATTCCTTCACGTGAACTTTCCATCAAGCACGATGTTGACCCTGATGAGGTCGTCCAGGTCGGCGATCAGATCGACGCACTTGTTCTCACCAAGGAGGACAAGGAAGGTCGTCTGATCCTCTCCAAGAAGCGCGCACAGTACGAGCGTGCATGGGGCGCCATCGAGGAGCTCAAGGAGAAGGACGAGCCGGTTACCGGTACCGTCATCGAGGTCGTCAAGGGCGGCCTCATCCTGGACATCGGCCTGCGTGGCTTCCTGCCTGCATCCCTCGTTGAGATGCGTCGCGTCCGCGACCTGGATCCGTACATCGGCCAGGAGCTCGAAGCCAAGATCATCGAGCTGGACAAGAACCGCAACAACGTCGTTCTGTCCCGCCGTGCATTCCTCGAGCAGACCCAGTCTGAGGTCCGCTCCGAGTTCCTGCACCAGCTCCAGAAGGGCCAGGTCCGCAAGGGCGTCGTCTCTTCCATCGTCAACTTCGGCGCATTCGTCGATCTCGGCGGTGTCGACGGACTGGTCCACGTTTCCGAGCTCTCCTGGAAGCACATCGACCACCCATCTGAGGTTGTCACCGTTGGCGACGAAGTCACCGTTGAGGTTCTCGACGTTGATCTCGACCGCGAGCGCGTCTCCCTGTCCCTGAAGGCCACCCAGGAAGACCCATGGCGCGTCTTCGCCCGCACTCACGCTGTGGGCCAGATCGTTCCAGGCAAGGTCACCAAGCTGGTCCCATTCGGTGCGTTCGTTCGCGTCGAAGAGGGCATCGAGGGCCTCGTCCACATCTCCGAGCTGGCTCAGCGCCACGTCGAGGTTCCGGACCAGGTTGTCGCAGTTGGCGAAGAGGTCATGGTCAAGGTCATCGACATCGATCTCGAGCGTCGTCGTATCTCCCTGTCCCTCAAGCAGGCTGACGAGGACTACACCGAGGAGTTTGACCCATCCAAGTACGGAATGGCTGACTCCTACGACGATCAGGGTAACTACATCTTCCCTGAGGGCTTCGACGCCGAGACCAACGAATGGCTCGAAGGCTTCGATGAGCAGCGTCAGGCTTGGGAGGCTCGTTACGCTGAGTCCGAGCGTCGCTTCCAGACCCACACCGCTCAGATTGAGCGTCGTCGTCAGCAGGCGGAAGAGGCAGCTGCAGAGGCTCCGGCCGGCAACTACTCCTCCGAGTCTGAGGATGCAGCTCCATCATCCGCAGCTGTCGAAGAGACCGGTGGCTCCCTGGCTTCCGACGAGCAGCTCGCTGCTCTCCGCGAGAAGCTCGCAGGTAACTAATATCACCTGCACCCTTTCGCTGGGCTTTCACACTGACGTTGACGGTGTGAACGTCTGACGATTGCTCCGCAAGACGCCCTGTCATGCGTGCTGGAACATTAACGTGTTCCGGTACTTGCATGGCAGGGCGTTTTTGTCTGTCCGGTGACCCCTGCATTAACGTGCACTGGTCATATCAAGCTTTAACTGTAGTAAACACCGGTTGTCATAAGTTAAAAGGTATAAACGGGCGTGCACGGACATTGCTATTTTTGATGTTGTGATTATTTGCCTAATACCGGGCTTGTTTCTTGTTTGATTCGGCTTTAAGCTGGGGGAGACTTACCACTAATTCGGGCATGGGTGTGCTGCATCACAGTGATCCGGGGAGTGGGTGGCCGCGCGGATCACTGGAGTACCTGCACAACTTAACCGGTAAAGATATGACCACCTGCCGGTAGTGTGCAATCGATTCTCTGCCCTTCGCCGGTTATCACCTCACCACGTGATATCACTCCACCCGGGATAGCCGGTAGGCGCTGATGGGCCGACCCCCGGTTCAACTCAGCCCCCGTCTTGTCGCGGGAACCGGTGTGGACAAACATCACCGGTGACCGTGCGTTCAGAAAGGTTGGACATGGCGTCTAAAGTAACGACGACATCGCAGCATATTCTGGATAACCTTGGTGGGCCGGAGAACATCACCTCGATGACTCACTGCGCAACCCGCCTCCGTTTCCAGGTTAAAGACCAAGCAGCAGTAGACCAGACCGCACTGGACTCAGACCCTGCAGTCCTCGGGGTGGTGCCCCAGGGCGCTACCGGAATGCAGGTGGTCATGGGCGGCTCAGTGGCTAACTATTATCAGGAACTGCTCAAACTTGACGGTATGCAGGGTCTGCGTGACGGCGAGGGCAAGGCTTCCGGCTCCAAGGATTACGGTGGTGTCCGTGGCAAGTACTCCCGGGTGGACTACGCCTTCGAGTTCCTCTCTGACACCTTCCGCCCGATTCTCTGGGCCCTGCTGGGTGCCTCACTGATCATCACCCTCCTGGTGCTGGCCGATACCTTCGGCCTCCAGGATTTCCGCGCCCCGATGGATGAACAGCCGGATACCTATGTGTTCCTGCACGCCATGTGGCGCTCGGTGTTCTACTTCCTGCCGATCATGGTGGGTGCCACCGCTGCCCGTAAACTCGGTGCCAACGAGTGGGTGGGTGCGGCCATCCCGGCAGCACTGCTCACCCCTGAGTTCCTGGCACTGGGTGCGGCCGGCGACACCGTCACCGTCCTGGGCCTGCCCATGGTGATCAATGACTACTCCGGTCAGGTCTTCCCGCCGCTGATCGCGGCCGTGGGTCTGTTCTGGGTGGAGAAGCTGCTGAAGAAGATCATCCCGGAGGCCGTTCAGATGGTTTTCGTGCCGTTCTTCTCCCTGCTGGTGATGATCCCCGCCACCGCCTTCCTGCTGGGACCATTCGGCATCGGCGTGGGCAACGGTATTTCGAACATGCTGGAAGGTATCAACAACTTCAGCCCGTTCATTCTCTCCATCGTGATTCCGCTGCTGTACCCGTTCCTGGTGCCACTGGGCCTGCACTGGCCACTGAATGCCATCATGATCCAGAACATCAACACCCTTGGCTATGACTTCATCCAGGGCCCCATGGGCGCGTGGAACTTCGCCTGTTTCGGCCTGGTCACCGGTGTCTTCATCCTCGCCATCAGGGAACGCAACAAAGCCATGCGCCAGGTATCCCTCGGCGGTATGCTCGCCGGTCTGCTGGGTGGCATTTCCGAGCCGTCCCTCTACGGTATTCTCCTGCGCTTCAAAAAGACCTACTTCCGACTCCTGCCGGGATGTTTCGTCGGTGGTGTGGTCATGGGTATTTTCGACATCAAGGCCTATGCCTTCGTGTTCACCTCCCTGCTGACCATCCCCGCGATGGACCCATGGTTGGGGTACACCATCGGTATCGCCGCAGCCTTCTTCACCTCCATGCTCCTGGTCCTCTTCTTCGACTACCGTTCCGATGAGGAGCGCAAGGAAGTCAAGGCACAGCTCGAGGCAGCGAACGCCGCTGAAGCTGGCGAGACCGGTGAGACCGGCCAGACTGGCACCCCAGCCGCAGCAGCAGCCGCCACGAACGCGCCGGCGACTTCAGGCGCAGCAAGCCCAGCAACCCCAGCAGCCACCGCTGCCACGGGAGCCGTCGCAGCAGGCACTGCCGCCACCTCCAGGAAGATTCTCGGCCCAGGTGAGATCGCAGAGATCACCGCACCACTCCAGGGCACAGCGGTTCCCCTGTCCGAGGTTCCGGATCCGATCTTCGCCGCCGGCAAACTGGGCCCCGGTATCGCGATTGAACCCAGCGGCAACACGGTGGTCGCTCCGGCTGATGGCACTGTTCTCCTGGTGCAGAAATCCGGCCATGCCGTGGCGCTGCGTCTGGAATCCGGTGTGGAACTGCTCATCCATGTCGGCCTGGACACCGTCCAGCTGGAGGGTGAGGGTTTCCAGGTCCATGTGGAGCGCAAGCAGCAGGTCAAGGCAGGCGACACCCTGATCACCTTTGATCCTGAGTTCATCCGCTCGAAGAACCTGCCCCTGATCACCCCGGTGGTGGTGTCCAACGCCAAGAAGTTCGGTTCCGTTGAGGGCCACCCGAACAGCACGGCGGATGCATCAACCAGCGTTATCACGGTCACTGGGAAAGACGAGACTGCATAAAGATCACATCCCAGACAAATAACCACTAATCTGGTGCACATGTTGCGCATTGGATTAACCGGAGGGATCGGCAGCGGTAAGTCCACCGTTGCCGATCTTTTGTCATCTGAAGGATTCCTCATCATCGACGCGGACCAGATCGCCCGCGATATCGTTGAACCCGGCCAGCCCGCTCTCAAGGAGCTTGCCGAGGCGTTCGGGGAGGACATCATCACACCTGACGGCACACTGGATCGCCCTGGCCTGGCAGCCAGGGCCTTTGTGGATGCTGAGAAGACCGCCCTGCTCAATTCCATCACCCACCCACGCATCGCGGAGGAGACCTCCCGCAGGTTCGCCGAGGCAGAAGCCAAGGGCACCAAGGCGGCGGTCTACGATATGCCGCTGCTGGTGGACAAGGGCCTTGACCGCAAGATGGATCTGGTCGTGGTGGTGGATGTCGAGGTGGAGGAGAGGATCCGCCGGCTCGTGGCAAAGCGTGGTCTGACCGAGGATGACGTGCGGCGACGCATCGCCTCGCAGGTGCCCGATGAGATCCGCCTCAAGGCAGCCGACATCGTCATCGATAACAACGGTCCCGTGGAAAACCTGCGCGCGCAGGCCGATAACCTCATTGCGGAGATCCTCACCCGCATCAACTAGTCGCGGTAGGGTAGCTGTTCTGGCAAATTCTTCACGCGCTTCCCACGTTGAGAAGTCATTAAATCTGCTATCAACGGTGGTAGGTTAAGGGCAGAAACACCATGGAAGGACTACTGATGCAACCATTTGTCGCACTTGATTTTGAGACCGCCAATGGTAAACGTGCCTCAGCCTGCTCGATTGGCATGGCCAGGTTCGGGGAAGATGGTGAGATCAAGAAAACTTTTCATTCCCTCATTCTCCCGCATATGGAGCATCGTTTTTTCCACCCCGCGAATACCTGGGTTCACGGAATTCGTGCGGATGACGTCAAAGATTCCCCGGAGTGGGGAGACCTGGTGGGAGAGGTGAAAGATTTCGTCGGGGATGCACCGTTAGTTGCTCACAATTTTGGTTTTGACGGTTCCGTATTGAACCAGCTTGCTGATCTCTATCAGCACCCGCCTCTGGACAATCACCGTTATTGCACCCTCAGGTTGGCGCGTCGTATATATGCTGATCTACCGAAGAAGTCTCTGGATGTTGTATTCGGGCACCTCTTCCCTGGGGAGCAGCTTAACCACCACAACGCGGAGGCCGATGCGATTGCCGCAGGCCGAATTTTCAGTGCGATGCACCGCGATTCTTCTCTTGAGGATCTGGATGCCCTTCTTGCTCCTGACCGCCGGTCAGGGACGGCGAAGCGGCCAGCGGTCAGTGACGCTTCTAGCGTGGCGGCGTTGGTGGAGAGTTTCGGTGGGTCTATCGCGCTTCGGGGCGAAAATATTTGTTTCACCGGGACTCTGGAGAGGGGGAAGCGGGCGGACATGGAGGAGTTCATCAAGCATGTTGGAGCTACGCCTTCGAAAAACGTAACAGCCAAAACCACCCTTCTAGTGGTGGGTGTCCCTAACCCCACGACGTGGAAAGAAGGCTCATCGGCCTCCCGTAAATTAGAGAAGGCCACCCAGCTCTATGAGAAAGGCGCACCCATCCAGGTGCTGTCTGAAGAAGATTTCTTCGCGCTTCTAGAGGAATAAATCCAGCGGACACACTGAGATTCCCGGTAGGGTAGCCGTCATGGATATCTGGAACACCGGCCCTTTTGATAATGAAGAAGCCCAGGAGGTCCTCGAAGACCTGCGCAACAATGAGTTGTACCTGGATGAGCTTTTACCTGATGCCGGCCACCGGTTTATTGAAAAGGACCACGGCGCGCTGATCATTGCCCTTGCGCACCTGGCCGCCGGCGAGCAACCAGAAGACGATCAGGTAGTCAACGCGGAGGCCCTCCAGACCCCGGAGATGAAAGAGCGCCTGCGCCAGTGCCTGGAGGCCGTGCTTATCGACGCCACCGTCTCCGGCCTTTACGCCCACTGGCAGGAGCAGGGTGAGCAGTTGCACGAGTGGAAGGCACGCTCACACGTCGCGCTGAGCTAGCAGGTTCACCAACCGGCCAACCACTGTTCGAGGCGCAGCGGGCCATCCCAGTCACGCATCTTCGTGTGGATGATCGCGGGGGAGCGGCGTGTGATGCGTTGGGCGCGAACCCGGCCCACATCATGGCCATCGTGCCGGAGAATCCCCAGGCCACCGAGCTGATCCACGCGTTGTAGACGCTTGGAGAGGTCATCGGGTGGGCACAGTGGCTGATCCAGGTCGATGCGGATGCGTCCGGTTCCGGGGCCCACGCGGGGATCGGCACGAAACAGCCGGGAGGAAGGCCCCACCACATGCACATCTCCGGCATCCAACCAGGCTTTGACCACGGGTTCCGGGGTGTCTTCGGGCAGGTGGACGATCACGTCCTGGCGGTCAAACAGCACCCCGGACGGGCGTGCGATGGGGTGGGTGATGCGGGAGGCCAGGGCGATGGTCTCGGCATTCTTCTCGGCGAGTTTGTCCGCCTCTGATACCTCGCGTGCAGCCCAGTCGGGTTCCAGATGATCAGCGATGGCCTCTGGATCGTGAAGGAAGATGGCACCGGCATTCCACAGACGCCAGCCGAGCTCCCAGTCCTCCCCGCCATAACCGATCATCGTCTCATCGAATCCACCCACCTGATGAAACAACGTTGTCGATGTTGCCAGCACTGAGGAGATGATGAACCGCCACGAGGTGTCATCAGCCAGGCGGAGGTGATCAGTGTAGTCCCAGGCATCCTTGAGCCACTGTGGTTCTTTACCATCCTGGAGGCGTGTGCCCACCACCACGCAGCGGGGATCAGCGGCGATCCACCTGCTCATGGCGGTGAGATAACCGGGGCGGGGCACGGTGTCACCATCGAGGAACACCATCACCTCATGGGAGGCGGCGCGGGCTCCTAGGTTTCGGGCAGCTCCGGCGCGGAAGCCCTGGTCCTCCTGGCGCACCACCGTGATGGGCAGGGTGGAGGTGACCTCGGGTGGGGTGGTGGAGCCGTCATCGGCGATGATGATCTCCACCTCGGCGCCGTGGCCGTTGTTCTCCACGCCGGTGATCACTTTGCGCAGGGAATCGATGTCGTTGTAATAGGGGATCACCACGCTGACCGGCACCGGAGTCTCTGCTGCCGGGGGTGCGATATTTCCACGCAGCCACGGCCCGAAGTGGGTGATCCACAGATCCTGCCAGGCGGTGGCCACCTCTGCCCAGCCCCAGGTGTGACGGGTATCCACCGGGGCGGAGAAACTCTCATCCTTCGCTGCGGCGGCGAGTGCTGTGGGCCAGTCATCCACCAGCACCACCTGCTCGGGGAAGTGCTCAGCCACCTCGCGGGAATAATCACTGTCGGTGACCAGAACCCGCCTGCCTGCCGCCAACCAGTGCATCAACGAACCGGAAGCAGAGAAGTGCCGGTGCGCGCAGACAGGGATCGCGGTGCGTGCCATCTCAGTCCAGAGATCGGCCTCAGAGAGGTATCCCGTGACTTCCACGCCGGGCAGTTCCATGTCCTCGTGCCCCTGGGAGTAGCCGCCCAAGGCACGGACCCGAAGTCCACCGACTGTCTCAGCTGCCGCTGCGATGGTCTCATGTCCCTTGCCGGGGTAGATGAAACCCAGCACGCCCACGGTCCCGGGTTCTGGCGTGGGGAGTTCTGGATACTCAGGTGCTGGGGGAAGGGGGAGAGGAATGACATGGGCGTCCACATCGAAGAATGCGGCCTCATGGTGGGAGTTGGTCACCACTAGATCGGCTTCCCGAGCAAGCCTCTGGTAGGCACGGCTGCGCCGTTGGAAGCGGTCCTCACCTTCCTCGGGTTGGGGCACATCGTGGAAGGAGACGCTGAAGGGATGTCCCTCCACAGCGCGCAGGACTGTATCCACCGCGGCGTCCGGATCGGGGCCGAAGAGGTGATCGGTGAAGGTGATGTGGATGGGGCCGGGGGAGAGGGGATCATCAAGCGCTGCCACCAGACCGCCGGAATTATTGATGAGCAGGCGGGCATAGTTGGTGACACCGTGTTCCGGCGGGCCGACAATCAGGTGTGTGATATTCATGCGATCGCCCTTCTCCATGATGAATCCGCGAGTTTAGCAAAAACCCGCAGGTGCAGATCCCGTCACAGAGTCCCGACAGTGACGCGATCTACACCAGACCGAGCATCTCCAACCGTTTCCCATGACGTTTCAACCCGGCTGACACGATCTCTGGATGCTCCCTGTAGAAGGCCAGCTGCGCCTGCTCTATATCTTCTGATGGCGCAGGCCACCAGGAATCACGTCCTGCCACCTCCACGCCGAGTGCACGGGCAGCATCAGGATCCACCGGTGCATCCAGACCACCCAGGAGCTCACGTCCCGGATCCCGTACCTCACCAGTGACACCGATGGCGGCCAACACCCGGCGCGCCAGGAACATCAGGGTGCTGTTGTCCGGGTGGTTGATGGTGTGCCACACGGGCGAGGTTTCAAGGAAGTCAGAGACCACCACCGTGTCATGGTCCTGTTCCCGAAGACGCAGCTCAGACACACTTAACGCAGCTAGCTCCCGGAACACTGCTGGTTCCACGGACACCCCAAGTGCATCCCGCCCGGAAGCTATCGCCAGGGTGCGTAGATCGTGATAGGGCACCACCGGGGGATTTAATGAGGGATCAATCGGGGAGCGGATGATCGCCTGGTAGGGCATGAGGGCATCGAAACGCAGCACGGGAAATCTCACCACCCGGCCGTGAGCAGGCAGCAGCAAGGCTAATTGGTTGGTGCCGCAGGGCAGATCGCGGTAATCATCGCGCACCGGTTGCATCACCAGGACATCCGCTGAACCCAGCACGTGTTCCATCAGCGCCACATCTTCAGCCGTCCATTCGTGGATGGCCGGGATCCGGAAGGAGTTTACCGCGCCGGTTGAATCTAAGAGGATGCGCAGTGATTCCGCCTGGCAGTTGCCCACAACGACTACAGTGGGTGCATTGTCCCGTCGTACAGGTGTGCGGAGCTGATAGAACTCCCCATAGTGCAGTCGGCGGGGATCCGCAGCGAAGTTATCAAGCGCGCTCATATTCATTAGAGGTAATATTACAGGCCGTAGAGTTTTTTCAGTCCACAGTGAGAAAGGCGGTGCTGTGTCAACCCGAGTTATGGCAATACCCGCAGGTCATCCCTACCCACGTGCTCTTCAACCCGAGGGCGGGTGGGTAGATATCACGGTGCTGCCGGACCCGGTGGTCAACCCGGATGATCCCAGTCAGTGGTGGCCACACCCCGCTTTTACACCCCAGTGGTGGGAGACACCCAGAGATATTGATCTGGTCCATGTTCATTTCGGTTTCGAACATCTCACTTATGAGGAGACCGCCCTGTTCACGGAGGTGCTCAGAGAAAATGGCATCCCCCTGGTGCTCACCGTGCATGATCTGGATAATCCCCACCTGGAGGATCAGACTGACTATCACCGGCAGTTGCGTCTGCTCATTGATGCGGCGGTACATGTGTTCACGTTGTCTGAAGGGGCTGGGGAGGTCGTCGATAAGCAGTGTGGACGCCGGGCAGAGGTGACGCCGCACCCGGCGATCACCGCGGGCCACACCACACCTGGCACCGGGCGCGCCGGGGTGTTTTTGAAGTCGGTGCGCGCGAATGTGGTGACTGATCCGCAGTTTTACCGTGACCTGGGGGCGGAGCTCTACATCCACCACGGCGCAGAACCGAACTTGGAGAACCTTGCCGATCATATCCATGCCCCGATGGATGATCAGACGCTGTATGCGGCGATCGCACATCACCCCGTGGTAGTGCTGCCGTATCTGCGTGGCACGCATTCCGGCTGGCTACGGATGTGCCGTGATCTGGGGGTGAGTGTCGCCGTGCCTGATTGTGGTTGTTATGACTCCCAGATGCCTGGCGACGCGGGAGTGGCCACCTACCGCACCGGCGATGGCCGTGATGCCGCGCGGGTGGTCGAGCAGTTGAAGCGCCAGGGACCGGTGCCCACGCCACCCATCATTGATGTCAGCGCGCAGCACCGCCGCGTCTATCTCACAAGCCTCAAGAGCCTCAACAGTCTCAACAGTGCAGGTGCACGATGAGAATTGCCGTGATCGCGCCGGGTAGACACCCCATCGCGGAACCCTATGCCGGTGGACTGGAGGCATACTGCGGAATCCTGGTTAACGGATTGCGTGCCCGGGGCCATGAGGTGGATCTCTATGCCGCCGCCGGTTCCGAAGGGCATGTGCGGGAGTTTGAATTCCCCATCCCTGACTGGCGCTGCACTGATGCCCAGGAGACCGATCACACCTATCCTCCCGGCCACTGTGCTCTGGAGGATCGCGCCTACGCCCGACTGCGTGCCCACCTGGAATCCAGTGATTATGATGTGGTGCACAACAACAGCCTGCACCCGGAGTTGTTGCTCACCACAGCCCTGCCGCTGGTGACCACGCTGCACTGCCCACCCGTGGAGCGGATGGCTGCGGTGGCACCGGAATCCACCAGTGTGTTCACCGCCGTGAGCAGATCCACCGCTGATAGTTGGGGTCTGCCTGACACCCGGGTGATCCCCAATGCCGCTGATCTGCGCGTGTGGCGTGAGGGACCGGGTGGTGAGCGTGCCATCTGGTTCGGGCGCATCGTCCCGGAGAAGGCACCCCATATGGCCATCGATGCCTGCCGTCTCGCCGGTATTCCACTGACCATCGTGGGCCGCCGCGCCAACCCCATCTACTGGGCTCAGGAGATCGTGCCGCGCCTGGGTGAAGATGTGGAGTGGATCGGCACCCTCAACCACACCGCACTGGCGGAGCGGGTGCGACACTCCCGCGTTGCTGTGATCACCCCGGATTGGGATGAGCCCTTCGGGTTGGTTTCCATTGAAGCCATGGCCTGTGGGATCCCGGTCGCGGCCTTCGCCCGCGGGGGTTTGGCTGATGTCTTGGACCATTCACCGTGTCCCTCTGTGCCAGCGGGTGATGTGCAGGTGCTGGCCCGGGCCATCGCTGATTCCGCCACTGTTAACCGTGCTGAGGTGGCCCGCTACGCCCGCGGCACTTACGGCCTGGATGCCTTCCTCGACCGTTATCTCGCCGTCTACCGCGATGTCGCCACCACCACACCCACCCGGGTGCCGGACCACATGATGCGCAGGACCACCCGCACATCCCCCCACATGGCCAGCACCCCAGCTGGCGCCCACACCACGCGCCCCTGTCCCCACCGCCACCATGCACACCCACGAGGAGATTCAGCCATGATCGGAATGTATGCCCACCACTCCGGAAGTGGGCACCTGCACCGCGTGCGCACCATCGCACACCACCTGGATGAGCAGGCCGTGATCTTCTCCTCTGCACCCGGTGCGGATATCCACCTGCCGCTGGACACTGATCCGGATACACCCGCGCCACGTGACCACACGGTCAACGACACCCTCCACTGGGCGCCGCTGGGCGTTCCGGGCCACACCGAGCGCCTGGCGATCATCGCCAACTGGATCAATGAGCACCGTCCCCGTGCCTTCTATGTGGACTGCTCCGTGGAGGTCGCCATCTTCGTCCGACTCATGGGCATCCCCGTCATCACCATCGCCATGCCGGGTTTCCGCCGTGATCAACCCCACCAGGTCGGTTATCGCCAGGCCAGCGCCATCATCGCCGCTTGGCCGGACTGGATCCCGGTGCCGGCACACCTGATCACCCACGCCGACAAACTCCACATGGTCGGTGGCATCTCCCGCCTGACACCCGCAGCAACAGCACCAGAACGTGATGGCGTGGTCATTCTCCGCGGCGCGGGTGCCGATGATTTTGATAAACGCACCTGGCCCACGGCCACGGTGCTGGGCAGAGACATGCTTATCCACGACCCCACCACCCACCTCCTTCATGCCTCAGTGGTGATCGCGGCCGCAGGGCAGAACTCCGTGGCAGATCTCGCTGTGACGAACACCCCCGCGGTGATCCTCCCGCAGACCCGCCCGTTCAGTGAACAGGATGCCACCGCGGCGGCACTCGACAGCGCACGGATCGCCGTGGTCCCCACCGAGTTCCCCGAACTACGCGAATGGGAGGGGCTGTTTGATCAGGCACGACAGCGGGCGAAGAACTGGCACCTCTGGCAGACCGACGGGGCCGCCCAACGCGCCGCCGCTGTGATCCAGAACGTGGCCAACCAGGAGAGCCTCTAAATGAAGTACGCCGTGCTCACCATCGCCGATGACAACCGCCAGGCACATGTGGACAGGCAACTGGCTGGCCTGAATAAGTGGGCTCCGGGCACCCCTCATTACCGTGGGCACCTGGGAGCTGACCACAACCTGTCCCGCGCCCGCAACCAGGTCGCACAGACAGCACTGGACAATGGTGCTGAGTTACTCATCTTCCTCGACGCCGACTGCATCCCCGGGCCGTCCCTGGTTTCCCATTATGTGGACGCAGCCCACCACTGGCCGGGCGATGTCCTCTGCGGCCCGGTCACCTACCTGGACGCGCCGGGTACAAGCGGTTATGAGCTGGAGGAGTTGGAGGCACTGACCAACCCCCACCCGGCCAGGCCCAACCCACCTGCAGGTCAGACAAGGTGCGGCACCGATGAGGAGTGGAACCTCTTCTGGTCCCTCTCTTTCGCCCTTTCTGCCCAGACCTGGCGTGACAGCGGAGGCTTCGACGAAGGCTATTTTGGCTACGGGGGAGAAGACACCGACTTCGCCTACCGCCTGCGCGCCCAGGGTGAGACTCTGCGCTGGGTCGGCGGAGCCCACGCCTATCACCAATGGCACCCCGTTTCCTCCCCACCCGTGGAGCACCTCGGTGACATCCTGGCCAACGCCACCCGCTTCCACTCCATCTGGGGCACCTGGCCCATGGAAGGCTGGCTGACGGCCTTTGCCGAGCTCGGCCTGGTCGAATACCGCGACGGCGCCTGGGTGCGCCTATAAAAGGATGCTTGTCGACGCCACCCCCTAGTTTCCCCGACCGAGCCCATGCTCTCTCACTTTTGCCATCGCATTCATCAAGGTAAGGCTTGAAACGCCTGGATGCGATGGTATCTTAAATCTTATGCCGCCTCTCACGCTAGGAGCGTAAAGCGGTGAGGGGCCGGACGTAGCCTCTGTCGCCAGGAGCGTCAACGCTTGCCGGACCCTCTTATACTTTCTTCCTTAGGATTAAGGGCATGGACCTCCACCCCAACCTTGCACCCTACGAATTCCTCATCGGCACCTGGACCGGAACCGGTCGGGGCCACTACCCGACAATCAACAGCTTCGCCTTCCATGAAACCCTGATCTTCTCCACCATCCCGGGCAAACCCTTCCTCCGCTATGAGCAGAAGACCATGGGTGAGAACGGGCCCATGCACACCGAACTCGGGTTCCTCCGCCCAGTGGGTTTTGGCAAACTCGAATTCATCCTTGCCCAACCCACCGGACAGACAGAACTCCTGGAGGGAACAGCACGCGAGGAGGATTACCTGCTCCACTTCGAGTTCACCACCTCCACCGTGGTCAACTCCGGCAGCGCGAAGGCCGTGGAGCAGACTGCGCGCACCTATACCTTCACCGCGGATCGCGCCGGGTTGCGTACCCGTTTCGATATGGCCGCGGTGGGGGAGCCCATGCAGCAGCACCTGGAGAGCGAACTCACCAAACAGGTTTAGCCAGACCGCCTGGGATCAAACTTTAGTTTGATATAGGGTTACTGGTATGACCACACCGGTGAAGAAGGCAGCGCAGCGCAAACCCCGCGGCAGGAAAGGCATTTCCCCCTGGGTGCCCAACCAGCACGGAGCGTGGGCGATGCTCATCAGTCCGGCGGTGCTGGGTCTGATCTCCGGGGTGGTCATGCTGCTGCGCACTGATGCACCGCTATCCCGCCTCGGTGTGCTGCTGGCTGTGCTGGTGGCCTGGTTCTTCGGCTATTTCGCCTTCTTCGCCTTCGGATTGGCCGCACGTGCCCGAAACCCACGGCGCCGCGCCAAATACCTCACACCCGTCTATGTCTATGGGGCCATCTCCCTGGTGGGTATCGGTGCCGCACTGGCGCTTCAACCGGACCTGATGTGGTGGGCTATCCCGTTTACCCCTTTGGTGGCCATCGCAGTGTGGGAAACGATCAAGGGTAGAAGCAGATCCACGGTGTCCGGTGTGTCCACCACGGTGGCCTCGGCGTTGCTCTACCCGGCACTGACATCTGTGGGCTCAGCCACCGGGGACGCGGGAGTACAGGGGTGGGCCGCGATGATTTTCCTCGCGGTGTATTTCTCCGGAACCATTCCCTTTGTCAAGTCCATGATCCGCGAACGCAACAACCCCCGTTATCTGGCGGGCTCCATCACCTATCATGTGGCAGCGGTGTTGGCGGTGTGGGTGGTGGCGGTCGCCCTGGGCGTGGGTTGGGTGGCGGGCATCCTCATGGTGGGGACCCTGTTGGTGGCGCTGTGGCGATCCATGTACATCCCGATGGCTTCGCAAAGAGGTGCCACATGGACTGCGCGCCGCCTGGGCATGGCGGAGATCCCCGTGCTGCTTATGGCCTGCTCGGCGGTGCTGGCCACGCTGATCACCTAGACAGTGAAAAAACCGGCCCACCCACACTGAAAGTGGGCGGGCCGGTTAAAAGCCTGAAGTTTATTCTACTGCCGCAGCCAGGTTGGCCAGGGAATCCTCCAGCTCCTTCTCCTCCAGCAGTGGGGGATTGAACTTCTTCATCGCTTCCTCCTCCACACCGGACCAGTCGTAGGTGAGGCTCACGTCGGTGGATCCAGCGTCCACGGAGTTGAGCTCCCAGACCCACTGCCAGCCCTGTGGCTCCTGGCCGGTGGGGGCGGTGGCCCAGGCGATCAGCTTGTGCTCGTTGAAACCGACCACGTGGTTGTCGGTCTTGTAGGCGCCGTTGGGGCCTTCCATGTTCATGGTGAAGACATCGCCGGTGGCCTGGATGCGGTTGGACTTTTCATCGGCACGCACGCGTCCGGAGGAATCGAACTCCTTGTGGCGCTCCGGGTTGGAAAGCACGTCCCAGACCTTGTCCACCGGGGCGTTGATTGTTCGGGAAACTGTGTACTTCTGTGTGTCAGCCATGCGCCCACCCTAGGTAGATCCTCAACTCTTGGCAACGATCTGTGCCCGCTGGGCAGCATTCGCGCTCTTTCTGATGCGGAGATCATTGATCAAGGTGGCGTGGTGTTGATTGCAGGTATCAATGTGCGCTTCCAGTTCATGAAGCCCCTGTTTCACCTGCTCAGCGGAGTCCAGATGCCGCTCCACATCCAGTGCGCAGTCACGCACCTGATCCAGTTGGAGGGCCAGTTCCGCAGCCGAACGCAGAATATCGGTGTTATCCACGGTGGAGGTGAGAAAATTCGACCACGTGCCCAGCACTCCACTGAGGTGGTTGCGTTCTTTCAACACTTGGGTGCGCAGCTGATCCAGGTCCACACGGAGGGTCTCGGTAGTGGAGCTTTCAGGAAAATTCAACGTGCGGGGCGTGATCTCACCACGGGAGAGGTCGCTGCGGTTTTCGTCGGCAAGCTCGTGCAGGATTGAGGTCAGCGCCATGTGCGTGACCGGCGCCCAGCGCGCCTCCAGTTGGCGTTGGAGGAACCGGTTGACAAAGACGGTGGTGAGCAGGAAGGAGACCAGACCGGCGGCTAAACCGGCGAGGATGACCATGTCCTGCCAGATGGTGGTGGACACATCAATCCAGATGATCACGCCGATCAGGACGAGCGCGCCCAGGGCAGTGGCGATCTGGAACGCGGCGCGGGAGGCGGCGGTGGTGTTGAGGGATGCCATGGACAGTGTCTCGTTTCAGTGACAGGTCAAACCTTGAGGATTGTTCATCCCTGACCATATCGGTGAACAAAAAAGGTCTGCCCCCGACACACCAGCACAGTGGTGTATCGGGGGCATAGCCAGGCAAGATCTAGCCGATGCGCTTGACGGCGTCCACGACCAGACCCCAGAACTTGTCAAAGTCCAGATCCACAGCCACCTGCGTGGTGCAGTCCTCTGGGGCTGGGGCACGGAAATCAGCCACGGTCATGCCGGTGGTCAGGCCACCGCTAAGTTCCACGTCAAGGGGCGCCTTGCGGGTGGTGAACACGGTGGGATCGATCAGGTAGGCAACGGCGCAGGGATCATGGACCGGTGGGTTATCAAAGCCCTGGGCGTCCTGGTAGTTCTTGCGGAAGGCATCAAAGAGTGCGACCACGAAGTCGGCCACATCGGTGCCCAGTGCGGAAAGCTGTGCCTCCACCTCGGGAGTGGCCAGTGCCTGGTGGGTGAGATCCAGGCCCACCATGGTCAGTGGCCACGCCTCGTTGAACACGATGTGGGCGGCCTCCGGGTCGATCTTGATGTTGAATTCCGCCACGGCCGTCCAGTTGCCCACGTGGTAGCCACCACCCATGAGCACCACTTCCTTCACGCGTTCCGCAATGCGTGGCTCCTTGCGCACCGCCAGGGCGATATTGGTCAGCGGGCCAGTCGGTACGAGGGCAATGGTGCCGGGCTCATGCGACATGATGGTGTCGATGATGAAATCAACCGCATGGGTGTCCTGTACCTGACGGGTGGGCTCGGGGAGTTCGTAGTTGTGGATCTCCATACCGGTATCGCCGTGGATATCCTCGGCGACCTCAACGGGGCGGACCAGCGGGCGGGTGACACCGCGGTAGATCGGGGCTTCGATCCCTGCGATGGTGGCCACCACCTGTGCATTGTGGGTGACCTTGTCCAGGGTGTGGTTGCCGCCCACGGTGGTGATGCCGATCAGGTCGATCTCCGGGTTACCGGCGGCCAGCAGCATGGCTACGGCGTCATCGTGGCCGGGATCGCAGTCAAGGATGATTTTGGTGGTCATAGCAGTGGTCTCCTAAGTGAGGGGTTAGTTGGTGACGGGGGCGGTTTCTTGGGCCAGGTTCCTGGCTGCCACCGTATCGGTGATGGACTCCGGGCGCGGGATCATGAGGGAACACCCAAACGCCAGGACCAGGATGACCACTCCGGCCCACATGCCGGCGGCATAACCGCCGTCTGTGTCCCCGAAGCCGGTGGCCACAGCGAAGAGGATGGCAAAGGAGATGCCGGCGCCGAGGTTGAAGGCACCGGCGTTCATGCCGGGCAGGTAACCCTGGTTATCGGCAGGGGAGAGCACAATACCCAGGCCGTTGAGCATGATGTTGGCAATACCTGCATAGGTGATACCGACGAAGATGGAGATTCCCAGGTAGGCCAGGGACGAGGTGCTGCCCACCAGGAAGGTGGCACCGGCGACACCGACGATGGTGGAGACAATGCCGATCTGCAGGATGATCTTGTAGCCGAATTTACCCGCCAGGGCACCGGCGATCGGTCCGAAGACCAGACCTGCCAGGGCATAGGGGGTCAGTGTCCACCAGGACACCACACCGGCGGACATACCGGCACCGTGGGCGGTATCCTGCGCCAGGTTGGGCAGCAGGCCGTTCATCACGGCGAACACACCGGTCATGGTGAGCAGGGTGGTCAGCAGCAACGCCCAGGTACGGCGCTGGCCAAGGTATTCCACGCTGACCAGCGGGTGCTTCACGCGCTTTTCAATGTTGTAGAAGGTGATCACACCGACAATGCCGATGATGAAGAGGACAACCACGAGGATCCAGTTGGCATCAGCAAGCTTGCCCGCCTCGTTGAACGCCATGAGCAGCGAACCGATGGAGATCGCCAGCGGCAGCACGCCCAGCCAGTCCATCTTGGGGGTTTCCGCGGCGGCGGATTCCTTCACACCGAAGGGCAGCGCCACAGCGGCAACCACACAGAACACGGCCATGACCCAGAAGATGGAACGGAAACCGAAGTTCTCCGCCAACCAGCCACCGGCGATGGCATCCACGCCACCGATACCACCGTTAACCGAGGTGACAATACCCAGCAGCAGCGCGTACTGCTTCTCATTGGGCACATGCTGGCGCAGGATGATCAGACACAGTGGCACGGTTGGACCGGCCACACCCTGGATCAGACGACCAAGGAACAACACCGCCACATTCGGGGCCAGGGCTGCAACGAGGCAACCGATGCCGGTGACGATCATCATGCCGATCAGCACCTTGCGCCGACCAATCAGATCACCCCAGCGTGGGAGGAACAGGGAAAACAGCGCGGCCGCGGTGAAGAACGCGGTCTGGGTCATGCCGATCTGGGCGGGGGTCGCGCTCAGCTCGACCTCCATCGTGGCCAGAGCGGGCGCGAGCATGGACGCGTTGAGCTGGAAGGCGAACACCGCCACCAGCAGGGCGATCATCAACGGGATGATCGTGGTAGCCGAGGCTTTCTTCGGCTCGACGGCAATTGACATGATTACTCTCGTTTCGGTGGGGGAGTTAAGCAGTGACTGTGGGTAGGTCGCTGTCAAGCGTTGGGTACGATGCCTGCGCGCCGCGGCGCGTGGCCGCAAAAGCACCGACGCGGGCGGCAAACGCGGCGGCGTCCACCAGCGTTGCGCCTTCAGCAAGCTTTGCGACGAGTGCCCCAGCAAACGCATCACCACTGCCTGTGGTGTCGATTGCGGTGATCGTGGGGGTTGGGATATCTATAAGCCCGTCCGCATCACCGACCAGGGCGCCATCAGCACCCAGGGTCATGACCACCGTGGCAAAACCCTGCTCCAACAGGGCTGTGACCAGTGTTTCGGGGTCGGTTTCGGTGGTGGGCGCGCCGAGCAGATCAAGCACCAGCGCACCCTCATGCTCATTGACCAACAGGGGATCAGCCGCGCGCAGCTGCGCATGGCCCACAGGAACCACCGGGGCGAGGTTGACCACCACGCGACCCTGAGCCAGATCCACCGCGCGGTTGAAACCATCAGCAGGGATCTCACCCTGGAGCAACACGATGTCAGCGTGTGTGATGAGCTCTGCATGGGAATCCACGTAAGCGGCATCCACGCTGGCGTTCGCGCCGGGAACCACGATGATGGTGTTCTCCCCGTCCTCGGAGACGGTGATCACGGCCAGGCCGGTGGGGCCGTCCACGGTGGTGACAGCCGACATGTCCGCGCCGGATTCGCGCAGGTGCTTCAGGGCATCCTCGGCCATGGGATCAGAACCCACAGCGCCGATCATGTGGACCTTTGCCCCAAGTTGGGCTGCGGCCACGGCCTGGTTGGCGCCTTTGCCACCGGCGCTGATGGTGCCACCACTGCCCAGCAGTGTTTCACCGGGCGTGGGATGGCGATGGACATGGGTGGTCAGATCGGCATTGATGGAGCCGACAACAACGATTGATCCGGGTATGTCAGTCATGAGAGCTGGTCTTTTCCTTGATTGAGTGGCGTTGGATAAGCGTGGTGGGGATGAGGAAGTGCTGCTGGGAAGGCTGCTCAGCGGCCATGAGGCCGTTGAGCATGCTGAAAGCCTGCTGCGCCATGGTGTCCACGTGCTGGTCAATGACGGTCAGGGGGCGCGGTTGCAGATCAAACATGGGCTGGCGATCAAAACCGACCACATTGATGTCCTCGCCGATGATGAGGCCGGCTGCGTGGCAGGCCTCGAGCACACCGATGGTCATCATGGTGTCCCCGGCGAACAGTGTTTTAGCCCCTTGTTCCATGAGGGTGTTCGCCCCCTGGAAACCCTTGCTCTGCTCGTATCCGCCGAGGAAGACCAATTGCTCCTCCAGGCCGGCATCAACGCATGCACGCTGGAAGGCCTCCAGGCGCCTGCGCCCGGTGGAGGTGGCCATGGGACCGGAGAGATAACCGATGGGCAGCGCCTCGTGGTCAACCAGTAGGGAGACCGCTGCCTCAATGCCTGGCTGCGGATCAGAGGTGACCATGGGGATGGCGGTGCCGGGAAGCTCACGGTCAATCAACACCAGGGGAGTGCCCTGTTTATGTAGTTGCTCCAGCTGCTCACTGCACCCCTCATCGGGGACACAGATGATGCCGTCCACACCATGGCTGGTGAGAAACTCCAATGAGGCTGCCATGGTGGCGGTGTCCTCATTGTTGTTGGTGATGATGGTGGCCAACCCGGCTTTGCTCGCTGCGTCCTGGATGGCGGTGACCATCACCGCGAAATAACGGTTGATCAAACTAGGCACCACGATGCCGATGGTGTTGCTGCGTGAACTCTGCAGGGCACGGGCCTGGGCATTGGGCCGATATCCAAGATCAGCGGCCAAGGCCTGGATTCTTGTCCGGGTGGCCAGCGCCACTGCGGGGTTATCGGCCAGCGCGCGGGAGGCGGTGGCGATGGAGACACCGGCCTGGTGGGCGATGCCCTTGAGGGTGGGGCGTGGCTCCGGGTTCATTGGGGGTTCACCTCGCTTGGTCTAATCACGTGGGGTGGGTTCAATGTAAACGTTTGCTGCAAACGTTTACATTGTTGCTCATGATCAAACTTATTATGGGTGGGGAGGTGTTGGCAATAGGGGTGGAGGGTGGGGGTGGTTCTAAGGCTACTGGTTTGTATCGGTAGCCGTAGAAACACATTCCCCACCAGAGGTATCAATGGTGGGGTAAAGGCGATTGAGCTTGGCAAGTACTGTCGGTGACCCACCTGACACCGGAGTGACATCCTAATCGGAACCGGTGATAGACCATGGGATTCGAGTTTTCAAAACTGAGGTATTGCCTTTGAGGATTGTGTCCGATGACGTGCCGGGAATCATCGTAAGATCCCTAGATCAAGAAGTTTGTGCAATCTTTCGTGACAAAATATTGTCAATAAGGGTCCTTGCATCCTCTCTGTTTAATAACCCCTTTACCATCAGCTCGAAATGTGCTGAATCGATTTCATGTACGAAAAGCAAAGTTTGAACCAGACCTGTTTGCATTTCTTGGCGAGAAAGGATGCCACTCTCTTGGTCGAGACTGGAATGTGACAACATGTTCACGAGTCTTGATAAAGAGGCTGAGATTGGCTTATTTTCGCCTCGGCAAAGATGGTCAATGCGGCTGCCAAACTCTGTTGAGGTAGGCGATTTGAACTCGGTAAAGCCCTCCAAAACCTTTCGACAGTAGTTTCCTGTGCCGAAAGAGATGGGTTTTCCCTCTATTACTTTGTTCATATTCTTTAAAACCATGTAAAAGGAAAGCGCATAATCGCTTGTGAGTTTGAGGGTTTTCAGGTCCCATTTCTCTACCTTGGTCGTTTGCTCGGATTCTGAAAATAGTTCCTTGTAGATCTCGTAGAACCCAGCGCTAGGTTGTTCAGGTTTATCGCGAGTGCCACTCGGGGCGGCCCGCTTTCCGAGCCTTGAAATGAGAAGTTTAAAGTGGCTGTAACTGTGGGTAAAATACAGTATTGCCAGCGGTCTCTGGTTGGAGAAGGTTTCCGTTATGAATCGATCAACGGCGATTAGTCTGGAATCGTCCAGTTCCGAACCAAGATCATCAAAAAGTACGACAGATCTTTTAACTTTGTCGAGACGTTCTTTGGAACGAAATTCGGCACAGAAATATAGCAGGCTGATCAACTTTTTCTCGCCTTCTGACATATCCGCAGCTACTTGATCTCGACGGGTAATTCGGTACCCTTCATCCTCTCTTCCTACAGTGACGCGGAGAGTATCATCGCCGAGAATAAGCTGAAGATGGCGATCAATGAACTGTGCTGTTTCGGTGGTCACCGAGAGACCATCAAAAAGTTCTTCGAGAGATTGTTCAATTTCGCCTTGTTGATCCTCCGCTTGAGTCAGATCAACTTGGCTTCTCTCAACTTCCTCAGTTGCATCTTTCCATCCGTCACCATCTACTGCACAGCAATGGTCTTTAAGTTGATCCTCAGCTCTAGCTTTGTGAACCTCATGTGATTCGAGGGCTTCTCTTGCTTTGGAATAGCTATCAACTAAACGCTTCTGGGCGTAATCAAACTCCGAAAACGGTAGTTCAAGAGCAGGCCCTGAATACTCAAATGTCAGGTCATTTTTTCGTTTAGTGAGCAGAGAAGAAATCTGGTTGTACACCTTGAGGAGATCTTCCACAGCCTCAATAACTTTTTCGCGATCATCATCCAGCAACGTTTCGAATTGAACAGATTTTAAGATAACGGTTTTCATCGAGCTTTTGAACATCTCAAGGTGCGATATCGCGAGGTCACAACTTTTGCTTGCTTGAGCAATAGTTGCAGTTATCTTCGAGTTAGAATCGTCTAACGCCTTTTGAAGTTCATCGAGTCTTGCTTGGGAAACTATTCCTGCGCAGAACTTGCAACTGTCACCGGCCACATGTTGATCCATTCCCTCCTGCATCCAGTTCGTCACTATCAGCTGAATCTGATCAGAGCTCACCGCTGAGGACCGTAATTCATCCCAAACCCCTGGATCAGGGGCCCACAATCGTGGGGCCGGGGGGAGATCTGAGAGTGAGCCCGGACTTGTGGCCTTGATAATTCCAAGGGCGTTTAGAACCTCTTCGTCGTTCAAACGATTCGATGGTCCTTGGCGCAGCAATTTTTCGATTTTATTTCGATTGAAGGCGTTTCCCGATAGTGCTCCACATTCGCTAGCTAATTCCTTGCGAATGCCATTAAAAACATTGTCCTTAATCGCAGTGAGCCTATCCCCGGCTCTCTTTAGCGTCTTGCGCTTTTCTTGGACGATGGCCTTTTGTCTACTAAGCTCTTTTTCTTTCTTCTTGATCACTCGCTGCAGATTTCCTGCATCATCGCCCATAAGTACAGTGGTTACTCCCTTAGCGGAACCTCCACTGGTGAAGTCGCCCACAGTCTTGTCTCTCCACGACCGGTTGAAGGCGAATACTTCTGATATTGGATCACCGTCTGTCGTGCTAAATTCGTATCGCTCAGGGTTTGACAGAAGTTCACAGATCGTAGACTTGCCAGAACCGTTGATTCCATAGAAAACGGAGTCTTTATAGACTCGTAAGTTTTCAAGACTGTTTGCAGAAACGTTGCGAAACTTTTGATTTGCTTGAATTGTTAGCACGAGAACCCCCAAGATTGTATTTTCCGGTTAGGTTACCGAGAGAGCTGAACTATTTCTTAGCAAAGGCGCGTTTAGGTTATTAACTACCCTAAAGCGAGGGGGCCTTGCCTCTGGAAACGGTTTAATCACTGACCTGCCGCACAGCCAGCTCATGCAGTGCCCATTCCATCGGTAGCGCCTCGGCGAATTTCAGGCCACGGGCATCGTCGATGCTCATCGGAGGAAGAGGCCGCTGATTGACCGGCATCGCCAGCACCTCATCCACACGCTTCCTGATGGCAGTGGCATCGACGGGGGCGGTGAGAGCGACCATGTCATGACGCGCCATCTGATTGGATCGAGCTGCTCCGGTGCTGGTGAGGGCAGCGATGATTTGGGTGTTGTGGGCGGTGCCGGCCCAGGTCCACCATTCGCCGGCGTTACCGGAGCCACCGTGGTCGAGTATGACCCTGCTGGTGTGGGAAACAGTGACAGCTTTCTCAATCCGGAGAGATTCCAGTCCAGCCTGCGCCCGGCGGGTTAGTTCCACACCGGCAGGATCAGATCCCAGGAGCACCTGTCGCATACCTTCAGTTACCGCGGAACCGAAGCCAGGGCCTAAGAATCCCCATTGGGTTTTTGCTTTTTTATCGGTGGGCTCAACGAACACCCGGTGCCGGCGCCAATCGATGCGGTCCACCCTCCAGTTCCTACCAGCCAGTGCAAGCAGGAGTATCCGGTCTGGATCAGGGGTTCCCACTGCCTTGAGCTCAACAGTGCCGATCTCTCTCCTGCCTTGTAGCACAGTGAACACGGGGGGGGTGTCCCTATGTTTTTGTCAAGAGGTAAGCCCTGTACTCAGGAAGCCACTTCGGGGGTAGTTGTTGATCTTGATGTTGGGCGTGGGTGATTGGCTGGTCGACCGGGACGTTGTTGACCAGCTGATCGTGCTGACGGTGGGTTAGGCAGCCGCCCTGGCAGGAACCTCCCGGAAGAATTCAGCTCGGGTCAACATCGCGTAGATGACATTGCACCGCCGCCTGGCCAGACACATGATCGCGGCGTTATGGCGCTTGCCCTCAGCCCGTTTTCGTTCATAGTAGGTCTTCGACGGCTCGTGGAACCGGATCGATGCGAACGCGGAGTAGAACAATGCATTCTTGAGCCTCTTGTTGCCTGATCTGGCTGGGAATTCACCACGGATGGACGTGCCGGATCTTCGTGTTACCGGGGCAATCCCCGCGTAAGCAGCTAGGTGGCCTGCGGACCGGAAGTCGGAACAGTCACCGACGGCCAGGAGGATGTTGGCTGCGGTCTTGATACCAACTCCTGGCATGGACATCAAGACCTGGTGAAGAGGGAATTCTTCGAGTAACTCCTCGACCTGTTCAGCGATAGTCTTGCGTTGTTCCAACAGGGACTTGATGTTGGTGGCCAGTTGCGGGATGACAATCTCGGCAGCAGCAGTTCCAGGAACGATGACGGTCTGGGCTTTCAGTCCTTCGAAGATGGCATCCACCAGTTTGGTGGGGTCCTTCTTCGCCCGATTGGTCATCCAGCCCAAGACTCGGTGATAACCAGCCTTTTTCATCTTCGTCGGTCCTCCGTAGTGGATCAACATCTCCAGCACCAGGGGCCTGGTGATGATGTCACCGACCAGGGCTCGTTCGAAGCTGGGGTGGATCTGGGTCAGCACGCTGCGCAACCGGTTGATGGTTCGGGTGGCATCTTTAGCGATGTCGTCATCAAAACCGGATAGCATCTTCAACGCTGATAGGACTTCATTGTCCCGGTCCACAGCGCGTAAGGTGTGCGGCATCGTGCGCGCGGTATCAGCGATGATGAAGGCATCCCGACGGTCGGTTTTGGATCTGCCCGGATACAGATCAGCGGCTTTTCTCATGGCTAGACCTGGTAGGTAACCAACCAGGCAGCCGGCATCGCGGGCAACCGCGATGGGCAGGGCGCCGATGGTATTGGGCTGGTCGACGACCATGAGGACCGTACCGTGGTCCTGGAGGTCGGTGAAGACTTTCCGCAGCTGATCTTCGTCTTGGGGTAGGGGTTTGTCGTAGATGATGTCGCCTGCAGGTGTCATGGCGCAGGCGTGATGGGCGGTTTTACCAACGTCGAGCCCGATGGTGACGTCGACGGTGCCGGTGGTCATGGCCGGCCTCCTTGTGGTGTCGTAGCAACAGTGACAGGTACAGCGTCGTCGCTGGTGTCGTGACATCCGATGCTGGCACCCACGTTACAAAGAGAACTGAACCTTGAGGGGTCGTCCGTGTCCCTATTAGCAGTCAACGGTTGTCCTGGAGTCCCGGCGGCAACACCCCCCGGATCATTGAAACTACAGGGCGATTAAGCCATACCGGGCCCAGCGACTATCCCCATTATCGGGGATACCAACAAAGTAACGGGAGTGGTGAAAGCACTGAGCAATTCCATGAAGTGGCGTCGACCAAATGCTTTTTCAGCGGATTCACCGATAAAGGCCAGTGGGCCATCGACTTCAAACATCCCGATGGAAATCAGGTAGTCCAAGATGTTCTGGGCGTCCCTGCCCAGAACTTCAGTGTCCATCAAAGTGGTGCCCTGCCAGAGCTCACGCCAGGTGGTGGTGTTGATTGCTCCTTTATGCAAGGCGGCAGCAAGAAACTGTTGCGCAGCCATGTGCATGGGAACAGGTGGGGGACTCACTGGCTCCACATATCCGGTTGACCAGGCATGCAACATACCTAAGGTGTCTAAAAGGCCCTTGTCATCCAGGCTTATGAACAGACAGTTCCTGGTCGTCCCGGCACGTCGGCCTGTTCTCCCCAGACGCTGAAGGAATGAGGATACGGTTCGGGGTGCACCTATCTGGATCACACGGTCCAGATCGCCGATATCTATACCCAGCTCCAGCGTGGAGGTGGCCACAATGATGCAGTCTGATGCAGTGGCGAAGGCATGCTCGGAGATTCGTCGTTCAGTGGCAGATAGTGAGGAATGGGAAAGATAAACCTCCACCTCACGCATCCGCAGCGCGCTGGCTAATTCCTCAGCCCGGGCACGGGAATCTACAAACACCAACCGCTTTTCCCCCATATGGAGTTTTGACAGCAATAAAGCGACCTGGTCAATGTCTTCCAACTGGTCAACGCGTATCTCCGGTACCACACCAACATTTTCCACCGAAGGGTTGATCACCCGGCCTGGACGGGACTGTCCGCCCTGGAGCCAACCCAGCAGGAAGTCCGGATTACCTACCGTGGCGGACATGCCTACCCGCTGCACCGGGTGTTGTAGATGGTGTTCCAACCGGGCCAGTACACCGGATAGGTGCCATCCGCGGTCATCACCGGCGAAGGCATGCACTTCATCGATAATCACGGCGTGCACCCCGCCGAGTAGCTCGCGATCATCCACACTCCGGGAAACCATCATGGCTTCCAGGGACTCAGGTGTGGTCAGGAGGATATCTGGCCTGTCTCGTTTAATCCGTGTGCGGGCAGAAGCACCGACGTCCCCGTGCCATACTGCAACCGATCTGCCCAGCCAGGAGGCATAGTGTGTCAGCCGGGGTTCCAGGTTGTTCAGCAGTGCCTTGAGCGGACAGATATAGAGAACTGACACGCCATCCCAGTCCTCAACAGCCATCCGGCTGAGCAGAGGAAAAGTTGCCGCCTCGGTTTTTCCACCTGCGGTGGGTGCCAGCAGGATTGCATCCTCACCAGCCAGGAGTGGGACCACAGCATCATTTTGTAGTGGACGCAGTCCAGGCCATCGCAGCGTGCTCACAATATGGTGCTGCAGTGCCGGGTGGAGGAGGGCAAACCCATCTGTCATTGCTTAGAACTCAATATCATCTGGGTTGGTGACAGGCTGGGCCGCAGCAGCGCGTTCGGAATCCGTCATGGTGGAAGCGGGGATGGAGATGGAGTAGTTAAGGCGCGGATCAAAATCAGGATGCAGATCCACCCGGTCCAGTACATCCACCAGAACACGGAGGAACTGGCGGGGCGCAATGCCTACCTGTCCACCCAGTTTGCCGGCGATGGCATCCGCAAGATCAGCAATGAAATGATCGTCCAGGAGGTCTCCACCGTAGAGATCTCGGACTTTACACCCCACCGCCACCAGCTTGCCATGGTGGAAACCCTGCAGCCGAACCTGTGGCAATCGGGGATTGTCCCATTTGGGGTCACCGGAGATCCCGTACTCCCATTATCAGCGTCCACTTCCCGGGGGTCGGGCCCAACAGGTCAAACAACAAGATAGGATGATTCTTTGACCTGATCGACCCCGAGGGAGCGCTGTACACGTGTTAGCAGTTTCAGAGTACATCAACGAAATTCGGTCGCAGCTAGATAGTGGGCACGCTAAGGAGCACGCCTACCGTCCGGCGCTTCAGCGACTTATGCGAAGCTTCGAGGATGTCGAGGCGATTAATGATCCTGCCCGCAGTGAACACGGCGCTCCAGACTTTATCTTCCAGCGTAAGAGCCACCGCGATCTCATTCTTGGATATGCCGAGGCCAAAGACATCGTAGGAATTAAGCTGGACAAAGTCGAAGATTCCGAACAGATGCACCGTTACTCGGGTTATCAGAACCTTTATTTGACTGACTATCTCGAGTTCCGATTCTTCCGAGACGGCGAAAAATACACGACAATACGAATTGGTACCGTCGTGGACGGCAAGCTGGTGACCCAACCGGACCAGTACCAACGGCTAATTAATGAGCTGCAGGCATTCCTCGAATTGCCGCCGCAACAGATCACTAGCGGTTCCAAGCTGGCCTTGATCATGGGGGCCAAAGCACGCCGTATTCGAGATGATGTCCTGGACTACTTCGAACACAGAGAGGTCTCCCAAGACCACCACCTGCCAAAGCTCTTCAAACTTATGCGCACCATGTTGGTCCGTGACCTCGACTATGCAAAATTTTCTGATATGTATGCACAGACGCTCGTTTACGGGTTGTTCGTTGCCCGCTATACGGATCCCACTTCCCCCACCTTCAGCCGTTCAGAGGCCCGCAGTCTCGTGCCAAAAACGAACCCCTTCCTCCGTCACTTCTTTGACCATATTACTGGCCCTGATTTTGATGAGCGCCTGAGTTGGGCAGTCGATGAGCTATGTGAAGTTTTTCGAATCAGCAATGTTAAAGAACTTGTGCACCGGCACTTTGGGATTGATGAAGAGCGGGACCCAATCATCCACTTCTACGAGGATTTTCTCAAGGAATACGACCCGATCATCCGAAAGCGGATGGGCGCATATTATACGCCTAGAGCAGTAGTGCACTACATCATTCGAAAAGTCGACGAAATCCTGAAAACCGAACTCGGAATTGCTGATGGTATCTCCGACAGTAGCAAGATCGTCCGCAACCATCGCTCCTACCTCAACGACCCGTTGACCGGTATGCCGACCAAAAAATACAAGGATGAGCGTGTTGAATACCATCAAGTACAATTTCTTGATCCGGCTGTAGGAACCGCGACATTCCTGAATGAGCTGCTCAATCTGGTTCACCATGATTTCGAAGAAAAAGGCCAAATTGGGCGTTGGCCCACCTATGTCCGCGAAAATCTTCTACCGCGCCTGAATGGTTTCGAGGTCATGATGGCGCCCTACACCATCGCTCACTTGAAACTTGGCATGACCTTGGAGGCTGCCGGCGTCGATAACCTGAATCGCCGCCTCGGCGTCTACCTGACAAATACGCTCGAAGAGGGTATGCCGTACCAGCCCGATTTGCTTAGTTTTTTCGGGTTGGCCGAGGCGGTAACCCAGGAAAGCCAGGAAGCGGGCCTGATCAAAAACGAGCGTCCGGTTATGATCGTGCTCGGAAATCCTCCCTATGCTGCGGTTAGCAACAATGAGACTGAGTATGCCAATTCTTTAGTCCAGCGCTATAAGGTCGAACCTGGGGGGCGCCAGCGACTGCAGGAAGCGAAGCACTGGCTCAATGACGACTATGTCAAATTTATCGCCTTCTCAGAGGATGTGATCATCCGCAATGAAACGGGAATCCTCGCCATGATCACCAATAATGGTTATTTCGATGATCCGACGTCCCGCGGCATGCGTTGGCACCTGACCAAAACCTTCGACAAGATCTATTTACTCGATCTACATGGCAATGCCAATAAAAAAGAAAAAACTCCTGCTGGTGGGCGCGATGAGAATGTTTTCAATATTCGGCAAGGCGTCGGCATTATCCTTGCAGTTAAGACAAGCACGGATCATGCGAAACCAGCCGAGGTGTACCATGCCGATCTTTGGGGTACGCGAAAGTCTAAATTTAGTGCGCTCAACGCCGATGACGTTGAATACACCCGGGTCTACCCGGACCCGGACTTCTACTTTTTCAAACCGCGGACGACCACCGGTCGAAGTCTCTATGAACAGGGTATTTCAGTCAAGGATCTCTTCCTGCAGGATGTAACAGGCATTGTCACCATGGGCGATGATTTCGCTATTGATGATGATCCGCAAGTTGTCGCCGACCGGATGAAGCGGCTATCAACCGGAGGATACGACCAAGAGTCACTCAGTGAAAAATTCACTCTAGGCAAAAATTATCCAGGATTTGTTCTTGGAAATGTCGGGAAGTGGAGTTTCGATCCGGGGAAGATTACGAAGATTAGGTACCGCCCTTTCGACATCAGGTACACGTACTTCGACAACCGTGTGCTGTGGCGCTGGCGCGAGAAAATTATGAAGCACTTTCTTGAGCAGGAAAACCTAGGGTTGATCACCACGCGTTTGCAGAAGGAGCATCCCGGTGCTCTAGTGACGGATACGATCATTGGCCACAAGGCATTGAATGCTTATGACTCAAATTCTGTGTTCCCGCTGTACCTCTTCGGGCCGGAGGGGGACCGAAAACCGAATTTCGCACCGGCTCAGCTCAAGAAATTAACCCAGAATATTTCCGAAAAATCCAACCCGGAAAAGGTCTTCGACTATATATACGGGGTGTTGAGCTCCCCAGTCTTTCTAAATCGCTTCGGAGAGTTCATGAGGGATGCTTTTCCGCGGATCCCGATTCCGGCGTCAGATGAGGAATTCGACGCATTCGCCCGGGAGGGAGCACGTATTCGTATGATCCATCTGAATACCGAGCACCTCCCCTATATCACTACCTTTCCAGAGGCTGGTAGCAACAAGATCGACTTTGTGTCTTTTAAGGAAGAAGAGGTATGGATCAACCAAGACCAGTACTTTGGTGGAGTAACTGAAGAGGTCTGGAAACGATTCATCGGCGGTTATCAGCCAGCGCAGCGGTGGCTCTCTGACCGGTCCGGGAAGATCCTTAACGATGAACAGATCGATTATTATCAGCAGCTGATTGCGATTCTTTCGGCCACAGGCGAAAGCATGGGAAGGATCGCGAAAATCCCGGCATGGTGGACGGAATTTGGCCAATCCTCCTAGTACTACAGTCGCACTTACAGTGTCGACGTACGGCGTTTCGACCCCGGACATGGCCCGGGGCCTTGGTATATGTTGCCCATGAACGACAACATAGCCGTGGCCGACGTCCAGACCTGGGCGGACGGACTGGACGAGATCAGTGAGTTGATCGCCCCGAGGTTTTCCCGCTCCGAACCCCGCGCCGCCGCACTCGCCTACCTCACCGGCCTGTTGTCGGGCGAGGAACGCAAAAACTCCTGGACACTGTCGGAACGAGCCGGACACCGGATACCCGACGGCATGCAACGACTGCTGTCGACCGCCGAGTGGAACCCGGACGATGTGCGCGACAATGTGCGCAATTACGTGGTCCGGCACCTGAGCGACCCGGCCGGTGTTGCTGATCGTGGATGAGACCGGATTCCTGAAGAAAGGAACCCGCTCCGCCGGGGTGGCCCGGCAATATTCCGGCACCGCCGGGCGGGTCGAGAACTGCCAGATCGGGGTGTTTTTGACCTACGCCACCGCGCACGGGCGGACGTTTCTAGACCGGGAACTCTACCTGCCCAAGTCCTGGACCGACGCCCCGGGTCGCTGCGCTATCGCTGGCATCCCCGGCGAGCGGGGATTCGCCGCCAAACCCGACCTGGCGGTCACAATGATCACCCGTGCCCTGAACGCGGGTGTGCCCGCGAGATGGGTGACCGGGGACAGTGTGTATGGCCAAAGCTACCGGCTGCGCAAGCAGCTGGAAGCCCGCGGGGTGTTCTACGTCCTGGCGGTGATCGCCAAGCAGGGATTCATCGGCACAGAGTACCGCGCGGAGGACCTCATCAACTCCCTGTCGGGGCGGTCCTGGCGCACCCGCTCAGCCGGCGACGGCGCCAAAGGCCATCGCAGTTACGCCTGGGCCCGGGCGAGGATCAACGGCGCCCGCGACCCGCACGCCGAGTACTGGTTGCTGGCACGTCGATCCCTGGCCGATCCCTCGAATATCGCCTACTTTATCTGCCACACCCCACGACGGGTGGCCCTGGCCGAGATGGTGCGCGTGGCAGGGACCCGGTGGGCAATCGAAGAGACCTTCCAGACCGCCAAAGGGCAGACTGGCCTGGATCACTACCAGGTGAGAACCTACCCCGGCTGGTATCGGCACATCACGTTGTCGATGCTGGCGCACGCTTATCTGACGGTGGTCCGGTCAAAAAAGGGGGCCAGGACCCGGGTGGCGGGGAGTTGATCGCACTGTCGGTGCCCGAGATCAGGCACCTGCTGGTGACCGTGATCTGGCCTTATCAACCCTGCCCCGAGCACATCCTGCGGAGGTCACGGTGGCGCAGGCGACACCAGTTCCGGGCTAGGCAATGCCACTACCGTGCCCGCGGGCACCCCGCCTAAGTGCGACTGTAGTACTAGGACTACTGAAGCTGATAGGACTTAAACATCTCAAGTTTCGTCGCCGAAATGAATCACGCGAGGGGTAGCCCCTGGCCATACGATGAAGTATTCACCCGTTTCAAGTCGCACCTGCGGTTTGTCCCCGCCCTCCACATCGTCGAATACTCCTAGCGCAATTGAAGTCTCGCCGACGGGGTCAAGATCCTCCTTTTCCTCAGGCTTGCGGCAGGACATCAACGTGGTTCTCCGGTCGAAAAGAAACGCTTCTCCCTTAAGCGAAGAACACTGAATGTGAGTGACGCCCTCAAGTGCTTCATGGAAAGCAGGTGAGTACCAGGCATCTTGGTCTGGTAAACCCCCGGGGGGTGTTAGGAGCACGTAGTGCTCGCTCTCGTCCGCAAGGACATAAATTTCATTCTGAATAGTCTGGACCGATGGCTCCATGACTCGAGCCTGAAGCGAGCGGAGAGTCTCGATGATCTTGTGCTCTTCGAAAGCAAGGTGCTCGTGGGCGATCCATTGCCCTAGGTACGCAGGGTTGGGGGGAGTCTGATTGAAGATGTTGTCGACCAAATATTGTCTTGAAACGCAGTATTGCCGTCCAAAGGGACCCGTTGTGTCTACGTCGTCTGGGACGCGGCACGTCACCGGAATGAGGGAGGCTAAGCGCTGTTGGGTGTTGAACGTCTCTTTCAGGGCTGCCCGCAACGCCTCAGTTTGGGTGTCTGACAGAGGTTCTTTAGCCAGGCGGGCATTCTCCAAGGCTTCCCACTTGGCGATCTCTTTAGCGAGCTCTTGCTTGAGGACGGACGCGCTTGTACCTCGCTCCTCGCCTCGTTTCTCGAGTTGCTCCAGCAACCGCTTGTACTCCGACGCCGTCTCTTGGTCGTTTGCCGCAGGAAGTACTCCAGCGGATGAACAAAGCGCATCTAGATAAGCGACATCAATGTAGTTCGAAAGCTCACGCGACTGGACGTTAAAGAGTCCGCTGGTGTTCAGCTCCCACCACTCCCAGCTACTGAAGGGAATTTCCCCCCGTCCAATTAGATGTCGTGCCGCAATCAATTCAGACCAGTCACTACCCGGTGTTACCAGGACTCGAAGGCTATCCTCGGCGGGGGCTCGGTCGTCGCCCTTGTCTGTGAGGTATTCCACCCAACCCGCAAGGATCAGCTGGCCGGCTATCACGTGTAGTCGGCCGGTCCCTCCTCGATCAAAAAAGTCGGATAAGTGATTGAGTTTCTGGACAGCCTGCTCGGCCGCCTCCAGTTTGTGACTGTCAAGGGAGAGCTTGACCAATTCAACTAGTACCCACGTGGCGCGGTTCGAAAGGTTGCCTTGCTGGTTCCTCGTGGAGAATGCTGCCAGTTCCCGCACATTGAAGAGGATGTGATCAAGGATGGGATCAAATTCAGCACGCCCGTCCTGAAGCACCTCAGACCAGATCCGGGTGAAGCTACGAAGGCATTCATCGAGGTACTCCGCAGATTTTGTCTGGGAAGCTTCGAGCACCCTTGTTACAGCTTGACCCACGAATATATCTGCGGCGCGCGGTGACAGGAGGGCATCTCGTTCGACCTCTCCGATGCTGCGAAACAATGATTTTCGATGGACAGGCGAAATGTGGGCAGAGGCTGCCTTCTCCTTGGAGTCGATGCTCCAGAGGTCTCGGAGGATATCCCCGAGCAGCTTCAAGGACCGCTCCGCCGTGGCGAACGCCCCGGATCGTAGACTCACTGCGATAGCGTCCTTCAGGTGCGCGATCTCACGGTTTGTCTCCTCCTCGGGGGTCACCGAGCCTGAGGGCTCGAATTCAATGCTCGATTGCAGTAGTTCGGTGATTTCGCCTTGTGTTCCTTCGCTGAGCGGATGGGGCGTATAGACAGAGAAAGCGGTTTGCCTGGAACGGGTGCGGTCCCCCGGTTCGACGTGGAGTCGGATCTGTACCGGTGCGTTAGGGTCCGGGCCAGTAAAGAAGGTAAAAGCGTTCTCTGTCGTCCGGGGTTTGATCTTATCGAGGACTCGTTCCACGGTTTTCGGGTTGATGGCTTTGATGACGAGACCAGCTTGCGGCACTGGAACTTCGAGTGCAGCAGGTGGAGAGTTAAATCCCACAGGGGGTTGGTCCAGTATGACGATTTTCTTCAGCTGTCGTCTTTGGTTGGTATACCGATCCGATTCCCTCTCGAGACGTTCCGAAAAGGCCTTCTTCAGTGCTTCACGTACAACTTCATCCACTTCCGATGGGCGGCCAAAAAGTTGTACTAGGTTTACCGACGATCTCACCAGTAAAACGATTGTCAGTATGAGCCAGGGAAATGAACTGATGAGAAGGCCCCATGCGCTGGAGAGCCAGAGCGCCTCGACCGCAATGACGGTGTTAGCAACAAGCCCGACCCCTACAAACTGACTTGCCCTGATGCGCTCTAGAATTTGTCGACGAGAGGCCCCGACAGCGAGCGGCGTCTCGGCAAACAGCTGTGCGGCGATCGCCAGGCCCGCGAATCCCACTGACAGAAATGTCGTCTGCACCTGCCAGAGAACTCCGCTCGCTCCCTCTCCAGCAGGCGGAAGCCAGGTGGGCCTTTCCTGGGAACTTGCGGCAATAAGAAGAGTCAGGCCCAAGAGGAACAGGCATACGAGGAGAACGTAACGCCATCTCATGTCGAAGATCTTCCCGGGCTGCTGTCAATCAACCGCGGTGGAACCCGTGTGGTGAAATCGCAGCCATTACGAAAGTGGGCATTCTCATATTCGGCAGTTTGCTCACTGAGCCGTTCTGTCGTGAGGTTGGTAGTTTTCACCTCTTCAGGGTAATGGCGTTAGGGGCCGGGCAAGTAGAAGCGCGAAGAACTATGGGAACGGATGAAAACGTCGCTACACGAAGCTGCGAGACGCTGTTCTGTTACTGACTGAAACCTGTTGCCGTGGGGTATACCTTAATGAGACTGTCAGTTTCAGAAGTCCTCTGCGCCATCGTCACCTGGCGACCTGGGGGAGTGCAGACGACTTCTGAAATTTCGTTTTCAGTACCCGCCTGCACTGTCCGTCATTTTTCAGAAGACCTCTGCACTGACGCACACTTCCTTACCCTCTCGGGGAGGGCTGCAACCCCCAGGCATGGCGAGGTGACTCACTCAACGACCGGCACACGTCGAAAACTGTCACATTACCAATTTTTTGGTACCGTTCACGTGACATAGGTAAAATAATGCGTTAAGTGACAAAATCGGGTTTTTCGACCTTGGTTGACATTTTTCAGAATCGTGTCACGTAAACGATCATTTGATGACATGTGAATCTGAATTCTTTATCTTCGTTACAGGGCGATATCCTCAGCGTGCAGGAAGAGCTATCCACGCGTCGTCAAGCATCCCCAGCCCGCCGCGCCCCAAAAGCACCCCTCCAACCTGTCCACCTTGTGGCGTACCCTGTATTTATGGCTTTCGCTGCTGAACAACCGGTCCTGTCCCATTCCGAGCATCGCCCTGTTGGGGAGATTGAACGCTCCGACGATAAATTTGAGGTGATCTCGGAGTTTCAGCCTGCGGGTGACCAGCCGGCGGCGATCGCGGAGCTGGATAAACGCCTCACGCAGGGTGAGCGTGATGTGGTGCTGCTGGGTGCCACGGGTACGGGTAAGTCGGCAACGGCGGCGTGGTTGATCGAGAAGCAGCAGCGCCCCACGTTGGTGATGGCGCCGAATAAGACGCTGGCAGCACAGCTGGCCAATGAGCTGCGGCAACTGCTGCCGAATAACTCGGTGGAGTATTTCGTGTCTTATTACGACTACTACCAGCCGGAGGCGTATATCGCGCAGACGGATACCTACATTGAGAAGGATTCCTCGATCAATGAGGATGTGGAGCGGCTGCGGCACTCGGCAACCTCATCACTGCTGAGCAGGCGTGATGTGGTGGTGGTCAGTTCGGTCTCATGCATTTACGGCCTGGGCACCCCGCAGTCATACCTGGACCGTTCCGTGGTGCTGGAGGTGGGGGAGGAGGTTGACCGTGATCGCTTCCTGCGCCTGCTGGTGGATATCCAATATGAGCGCAATGATATTTCTTTCACCCGTGGTGCTTTCCGTGTGAAGGGGGATACGGTGGATATCATCCCGGCGTATGAGGAGCTGGCGGTGCGGGTGGAGTTCTTCGGGGATGAGATTGACAGTCTCTATTACATCCACCCGCTCACCGGTGATGTGATCCGCAATGTCAAGGAGGTGCGTATCTTCCCGGCCACCCACTATGTGGCCGGCCCGGAGCGCATGGAAAAGGCCGTGGCGGATATCAAGGCGGAGCTGGCGGATCGTCTGGCTGATCTGGAGAACCGCGGCAAGCTGCTGGAGGCGCAACGCCTGCGCATGCGTACTGAATATGACCTGGAGATGATCGAGCAGGTGGGTTTCTGCTCCGGCATTGAGAACTACTCCCGGCACATTGATGGCCGTGGGGCGGGCACCTCACCGGCTACGCTGATTGACTATTTCCCGGAGGATTTCCTCACCATCATCGATGAGTCGCATGTGACCGTGCCCCAGATCGGCGGCATGTTCGAAGGCGATATGTCACGCAAGCGCAACCTGGTGGAGTTCGGTTTCCGCCTGCCCTCGGCGCTGGATAACCGCCCATTAACGTGGGAGGAGTTTGATGATCGCCGTGGTCAGACGGTGTTCATGTCTGCAACACCCGGCAAGTTTGAAATCGCCGCCGCAGGTGGTGAGTTCGTGGAGCAGGTCATCCGCCCCACCGGCCTGGTGGATCCGAAGGTCACCGTCAAACCCACCAAGGGCCAGATTGATGATCTCATCCATGAGATCCGGGGACGCACGGAGAAGAACGAGCGCATCCTGGTCACCACTCTGACCAAGAAGATGGCCGAAGACCTCACCGACTACCTGCTGGAGAACGGCATCCGGGTGCGTTATCTGCACTCCGATATTGACACCCTCCAGCGCGTGGAGCTGCTGCGCCAATTGCGCCTGGGTGAATATGACGTGCTGGTGGGCATCAACCTGCTGCGTGAGGGCCTGGACCTGCCGGAGGTATCCCTGGTGGCCATCCTGGATGCCGATAAGGAAGGTTTCCTGCGTTCGGCCACCTCACTGATCCAGACCATCGGCCGTGCCGCGCGTAACGTCTCCGGCGAGGTGATCATGTACGCCGATAAGATCACCGATTCCATGCAGTACGCCATCGAGGAGACCGACCGCCGCCGTGAACGCCAGGTGGCCTATAACAAGGAACACGGCGTTGATCCGCAGCCACTGCGCAAGAAGATCGCCGACATCCTGGACCAGGTCTATGAAAACCAGGAAACAGCCGTGGGCGCCCCCGGCGCCACAGGTGACGCCGCGGTGGTGGACAAGCCCGACACCTCCGGCATGCAGGTGGACCAGCTGCAAAAGCTTATCGACGACATGACTGCCCAAATGGGAGCCGCCGCCCGCGAACTGAAATTCGAGCTGGCGGGCAGACTCCGTGATGAGGTCTTTGAGCTGAAGAAGGAACTCAAGGGTATGAAGGAAGTGGGCATGCAGTAGGGAAGCATGAATATCTTTGTTACCCCTGTTGCATTGGGAAACCCACTGTAACGCATCTCCACTAACCTGTGATTCGTAGCTAAAAACACCTCCGAGAAGCAGAAATTATTTGTTAGACTAGGGCACTATCGGATTCGGGACAGATACGAAGGTCCTGTTGAACCAAAACTTCACTTTCAACTCTTCGAGCTTTAGGGAATTATCACATGAGCGAGAATTACAGCAAGATCGTCGTCGGTACTGATGGATCCAAGTCTTCCCTCCTCGCAGTGCAGCGTGCTGCGAAGATCGCGGCGGCTTTTGATGCAACCCTGATCATCGGTTGCGCTTATTACGAGAACAAGGAAGAGGCCTCCAAGACCCTCCGCCAGGATTCCGTGACCATTCTTGGTGATGATCCCGCCAAGGAGAACCTGGAGAAGGCTTCTGAGGCTGCCCGCGCACTGGGTGTGACCAAGATCGAGACCGAGATCCGTCCCGGCACCCCGGTCGAGGCTCTCATGGGTATTGTCAATGATCGCCAGGCTGATCTCCTCGTGGTGGGTAACCGTGGCATCAACTCCCTGACCGGCCGTCTGCTGGGCTCCGTGCCTGCCGATGTCGCCCGTCAGTCTGACTGCGATGTCATGATCGTGCACACCGTGAGCTAAGTTCAACCCCAATGAGAAGGCCGGAAGCTATAGAAGCTTCCGGCCTTCTGGTATCACAAGGGCCCATGCTGGTGGAGTCCTGTTTTCATATGCGGTAATCAGTGACCATCCCACATCTCGGAGGGGACCCATCGGACATGGTGTTGAGCGCTGAAGATCTTAAGTGAAATATGCCAGTAAATATCTGAGGAGGAACAATGCCTTTACCCGGGGCTCCAAACTTAGTCCTCGCTGCATCTGATTTTCGAATGAGACTGAAAGAGTCAGGCTACCGAAGCGATGTGTCCATCATCAGCTCAAAGATTCGTTCACGAACTAACTCCCATGAGTCCTATGAAAAGTTCGTCCAACTTCACGGGGCACCCGAGGTCCTTGAACTCATCAACAAATACGCCCGAGTGTCACACCTCTGGGACCTCACTGATTTTTCCGTATCCTGCTTACCCGCTTCCAATAGTGCTCCTCCCGGAACTGTCCGGGCATCGGTGATTTCTGTAGGAATGGTGGAAGTGTTGGTGATCTTCTTTAATCAGCGAAGAGGATCGCTTGCAAACGTCCGGTTCTACCTTGAACCGGATGAAGATTTGAGCTGGTCCACCGGATTTGTTTCTGACACGCATCTTGACGGAGGGGGACAGGTTCTCGAATTCTATGGACGTGATGCAATTAGTGCTCTTGCTGATGAGCGGTTGATCCAGGCAACAGCTCGCCGGTTAGGAAATATGCGCGGTCGAAGAAAGCGACATCGTCGGAATGGCTGGCACAACCCCTGGTTATGGAACCTGGCAGGGCAGGGGAAAGTGAGCAGCCCGCGTGAACCTTTTTCAATGATCGATGTTGAAGAATATACGGCTGAGGATGTGTGGGGTCAGCAACGTCGACGTACTGGCCAGCAGAAATTTCGAGCAACCCTGTTGCAGATGTATCCCAATGAATGCGCAATCTGCGGGGTTGACATTGTAGAAGTTCTCGAAGCGGCACACCTGATCCCACATTCCGCTGAGGTTAACTATCGTCCTGAAAATGGACGTTTATTGTGTGCAAACCATCATCGGGCGTTCGATTCTGGATTGTATGAATGGAAATCAGGTGAGTTTACCTGGACTGGAACCGGCCCTGAACCCCCACTCGGTGGTTTCAAATCCTTAGACTCCATAAGCCGCGAGGGCCTGATCCAATGACCAGATGGTCGCGTCCATTTTTGTCCGCTGTCTGTACTGCTCGCATTCCGTGAGAATGCATAAATCGCCAGTGCCCACCCGGGCGGAGGCGTGATCAACATAGGACGTTCCTGTGCCAGCTCCCTCCATAAGCATCTCTAGAAACGTCTTATTCCAGGCGATATCATGAAGCGTCCAAGGTGCCTTCTTTTTGATGATCAGGTCGAGCATCTCTGAGAAGCGCTCAGCAGTTCTTCGACGTGCGTCACCGTTTTTGATCTGGGCAATATGGTTTCCAGTTTCGATGACAGTTGTAATGGGAAGTATGAAAAGAGACTCGTCATGTTTGAGGCGGGCACTCATTTGCTCACGAACTTCGCCAGCATTCTGATCGAAACCCGGTACTGGTAGGAGATTGCAGAGAACGGATGTATCGACAAACACAACGTTTGGCATCAGCTGACTCCCAAAAATTTCTCAAAGTCGGAAAAGTCACGTGATTCAATTACATCGTCTACCAGTTTGCCGGCCGTGACAGCATCACCAAGTGTCCCCTCAGCCAGCGCCCGCGCATACCCGGGAAGTTGGGTAAGAGGGGTCAATCTGCTGTATCCAGTCTCAGGATCTCGGTGGCATACGATGATGCTGTCATTCAGGATTCCTTCGGCTGCGTCCAGAAGAGCTGGGCTGTGTGTGGTTGCCAGCACCCGGACAGCTGTCTCGTTGTGGCTTTGTTGGATGAGATCCAAAATGCGGTGTGCCTGGGAGGGGTGCAGGCCATTTTCCAATTCCTCAATGACGATGAGCACGCCTCCCGCCGGAGCAGCATCGATTGCTCCGGCACTGGGTTGATTATCAATATCCAGGCTTTCCCTCGTGGATTTCAATGTGGTTGCAATCGCCAGAATGCGCAGCAATCCATCACTCATTTCTCGAGCTGGAGTCAGTTCTTCAACTGTTTTAGAAATCGGGCCACGTTTCTCCTCCAACTGCAGCATGACATCCTGTAGCGAAGATTTAGCAAAAGAAATGTCTGTTACCTGGTCATCCGCGATCTTCCTGGTAAGTTTCACGATTTTATCGAATGAATGTGGATCGCGTTGTTGTAGTTGATTCAGCGCAGGTGAGAGATTCTCCCCGGTTCTGCGCAATGTTGTGTCATGGGCTGGAACGAAGTCGCGCATGAGGTGGGGGACTGGATCGATATGGAAAGTGCCACGGAGTGCGGTGATGACTACCTCGATAGCCCTCAGGATTGAGCGTTCGGTTTGGTTCCCACCTTGAAGTGCATTGGGGATCTGAGCAAGCACCGGCCTGTCATCCCGGAAATACTTAGCGGGATTCGATCCTTTCTTTCCACTGTAGATTTCACCTTCGATTCCAGGAGAATTCTCCGAAGCTTTACGGGTCTGGAAGATGCTGACGGTTTTATGCAGTTTTCCAGTTTTCGCCGCAACGGCTGGGCCTTCCAATCGCTCATCAACGATCTTGAGGTCAGGATCAACCTGGACCGAAATGGAATAAGAAAACTCCTGATCATCCTGAACGACAGTGCAACCAAGACTGAACTCAGGGCTACCGTGTGGCGCGCACCCGCGGGATCCGCCACGCACTGTCCCCCCTTGGCGTCTGCGTCCGTCGAGGGCATCGGCCAGTACTTCACCACCGGCAAGGCGGGAAAGCACATCAAGACCGTCGAGGGCATTGGACTTTCCAGAGCTGTTCCTTCCGGTCAGAAAAGTGACATCTGACAACGGGAGACGGGCGTTTCTGAAGGATTTGAAAGCGTCGAGTCTCAGCTCAGTAAGAATTGGTTGGGACATGATTCGGACTCCGTTGCGTGTACTGGCCAGCTTATGTCTCAACTCTACTGCAGGCGGGTTTCACAGCTTCGGGCCCGTTTTCACGATCCGCCTACAGCTCCAAGTCACCCACCACGGTCAGCGTCTGCGTCGCGCGCGTCACTGCCACGTACAGGTCCTGCCATCCCTGCGGCGATTCACCGATGATCCCGGCCGGATCCACCACGATCACGTGGTCAAACTCCAGACCCTTGATCTCATCCACCACATAGTGGTGCTCACCCACACGGTGCGCGGCGCGCGAGGAGATCACCGCCGTGAGGCGGTCATCATCAAAAGCTTCTTTAAGCTTATCGACGTCCGACCCCGCCCCCACGTACCCCACCTCGCGGCCGGAGTCACGGATGGCGGTGGCCGGCGACATCTCCGGGTTGATCTCATAGAGGATCCGGTTGGCCAGGACCATGATCTCCGAGGGGGTGCGGTAGTTCACGGTCAGTTCGTGATGGCGGAAACGGTTGTTGATGAACGGTTCAAGCGACTCCGCCCAATCGTCCACACCCGCAGGTGATCCGGTCTGGGCGATATCTCCCACCAGGGTCATCCACCGGGATGGGCTGCGGCGAAACACCATGCGCCATTCCATGGGGGAGAGCTCCTGGGCCTCATCCACGATCACGTGACCATAGGCCCATTTGTGATCAGCCTGGGCGCGTTCCGCGGTGGAGCGGGTGTCGCGGACCTCCTGGCGCTGGGCGAGGGTTTCGGCATCGATGATGTCGAAGGCCGACAGGATCTCCGCATCGGGATCCACTTCAGCATCATCATCGATATCCGAGGACTGTGAGGAGCTGAGCACGTCCAGGACTTCCTGGGCGTCTTCGATTTCCTGACGCCATTTCTTCTCCGCCTCCGCGCGGGCCTCATCCGGGTCGGGGAGTCCGATGAGGGTGGCCAACTCGTCGAGAAGCGCTGCATCAGACGGCGCCCAGGGGGCGTCCGGTGACCGCAACAGGGCCGCGCGGGTTTCGTCGTCATAACCGGCGGCCGCATCATCGATGCGTGCCTTGTCAGTCAGCAGGTCCGTCAGGACCTGATGTGGGGCCAGCTCCGGCCAGAAACCGTCGACCTTGGAGACCAGGGGGGCGTGATCAAGCAGATCGTCGTGCAGCTGATCGATATCGGCTGCTGAGAGCAGGTTTCTTCCACCCAGCGGATCAGCACCGATGGTCTGGGCCATCTGGTGGGAGAGCTGCTCCACCAGGTGCTCCCGGAAAATCGGGCGGGCGAGATTGTGCGGCTGGCGGGAACGGCGTGCACGCGTGCGGGATTTGGCCACCGTCGCGGCATCGATGGTGATCACGATGCCATCCACCGTCACCTCAACCGGGGTCTCCGGCACCGTCTGGTAGGCCTTGACCGCCTCGTTCAAGATACCGGCCATCTCACCGGAACCCTTGATTTCACGGGTGAGCAGATCCTCGGTGCCCGTTGGGGTGATGCCCGGGTAGAGCCCGCCGATGGTGGAGAGCACCACGCCCGTCTCACCCAGCTCCGGCAACACACGCGAGATGTACTCCAGGAAAGTCTGGTTGGGGCCGATGATGAGCACGCCGGTTTTGGCCAGCTGCTCACGCCAGGTGTAGAGCAGGTAGGCCACGCGGTGCAGCGCCACAGCCGTCTTGCCCGTGCCCGGGCCGCCCTGGACCACCATCACGCCACGGGTGGTGTCGCGGATGATCTCATCCTGCTCGCGCTGGATCGTTTCCACGATATTGGTCATATGCCCCGTGCGGGCTGCCTGCAGCGCCTGGTGCAACGCGGACTCCGAACCCACACCCGGCTGCACCGTGGTGGCCGTCGCGTCGCCGGACAACACCTCATCATCAATGCCGGTGACCGTGCGACCCCGGGTGCGGATATGACGGCGCACCTGCACACCCTCCGGCTGCACCGTGGTGGCCAGGTAGAACGGACGCGCCATGGGGGCACGCCAGTCAAGCAGCAACGTGCGGTAATTATCATCGCGGTCATCCAGGCCCATGCGACCGATATAACGACGATCCAGATCCGGATGCCCGGGGACCGGCTGATCAATTTCCTCGCCAGCGGCCTCCACATCGATCCGACCGAACACCAAACCCAGCTGCGCCAGATTGAGCCGATCCAGCTTCTGGTTCAGACCGTGGTACTCCGTCTCACGACGCACCAACGCCTCCGGATCCGGGTTATTCGGATCCACATCCTTCATCACATCCGCCAGGCGTTCATTGGCACGGGTCACCTCATCATCGAGACGCCGGAAGAGGGTATCCACATAGGCCTGTTCCTCCGCGATGGCGGCAGTGATCTCTGGATTGGTGGGTTCTGGCTGGTCGGCGCGGCGAGCGGTGGTCACTCTGGGAGGCCTCCTGGTTTCTGGTGCTCCTGGTGGAGATATATCGGGCGAGCTTCTATCTCTATTGGTTCTTCAACACTGAAGAGCTATCAATCATTCCAGATCCTGCTGCGTGGAGTGGAAACAGGGGTAGCGTAAGCCACATGAAAAAACTCTTTCCGGTTTTCCTGGTCACCAGCGTGCTCACCAGTTTGAGCGCGGCAGGGTGTGGCAATCTCGCCAGCACCGACCACCTGCAGGGAAGAGTTGGTTTTGTAGTTGGTCCGGAGCAGCAGATCATCCTCCGGGTCAACCCCTGCGGGTTAAATATCAATGAGATCCGCATCTCTGGTGGGGCAGAACAGATGGGGGATTACACCGCCAACCCCACCTACCTCATCCTTCATTCCCCGGAACAGCACCCGGAACCCTTTGATCTTGATCTGGGGCAGATCGACTCACCGTGGACCATGGCATCCGGCCAGGGGTTGCCGGAGAATCCCGGGAAGGTTCTGCTGGTCACCGCAGGTATCCAGGACGAGATTGACCGCACAGGGCAGACCTCGGCTTATGTGGGTGATATCTGGGAAGTTCCCCCAGGCATGGTCCAGGTGGGGATCTACTCCGAAGAGCGGCAGCTGATCACGGAAGAAGAGTTCCTGCGCTGCACTTAGAGGGCGGTACTTAGAGGGCGGTTAAGAATAAGAAAAACGCCGCAGGCCCAGGGGAGTGTGGTTCCCTGGGGGCCCGCGGCGTGAAGAAGTTGCAGCTTAAACGTTGAACTTCTTCAGCTTCTTCTGTGCCTTGTTGAGAGACTTATCAGCCTGGTTCTGCAGCTTGTTGGCGTTCTTGGACGCCTTCTTGGCTGCGCGGCCGGTGGTCTCATCAGCGACCTTGAGCGCGAAGTTCGCCTTCTCCTGAGCCTTGGAAGCGGCCTTCACGGCACCCTTCTTGGCGGTGTCGGTGTTCTTCTGCGCGGCCTTCAGCCAGTCATCCTTATTGTCATCCAGGTAGCCCTGGGCGATGTGCGCGTATGCGGATGCCTTGCCGGTGGCCTTGGTGGCGGTGTCCTTGGCGGTCTTGATCCAGTCATCCTTATTGTCATCCACGTAATCCTGCGCGACGTGGGCGTACTCGGAGACCTTCTCAGAGGTGTCCTGGAACCAGTCGGATGCCTTGCCGGTCATCTTCTCAGTCTCGGACTTGGTGGGCAGAGCCTGCTGAACCTGCTTCTTGCCCTGCTGTGCAGCCTTGGTGGCGCGCCACTTCACACCGGGCTTGCCCTCGGTGTCCACGGTTGTGATGAAGAGACCACCCAGCAGTGCCACGTTGGTGACGAAACCATTGCGACGGTTACGCTTCTCCTCGGAATCCTGGGTCTCCCAGAAGGCGTTGCGGGCTAGGATGGTGGGGACCGTCACCGCTGCGAGAGCCGCCGCGGACAGACGTGGAGCACGCCCCAGTGCCAGCAGGGAACCGGCACCTACCTTGGTGCCGCCGATGATCTGGGTGACCAGCTCCGGGTCACTGGAGATGCGCTTTGCGTACTTGCGCGGGAGGACATAGCGAATACGGTCCAGAACGACCTCGGTTCCTTCCACATGGGCCTGGGTGTTGAGAAGGGTATCTGCACCGTCGGCGATGTAAACCGAGGCGAGCATTGGTCGGGCGATCTTGCGGATCATGATTCGATGCTCCTATCAAACGCGTTGTGTCCAAGTCATCCGCCCGGGTTGTTCCAGGCAGCTTGGTTATGTCTTGGGTTTGTCAGTAGAGGTCTTTTCTCTAACAGCCAATCGTACCTAGCTTATGACCGGCTTGTCGGGCGGTTGCCACCGTTTAGGGGCAATAACCACAATTGCTAGGTAGCTTCCGGAAAACCGCAAGGGAATTGTCGGAAAATCTTGCGGTCCGATGAATTTAAGCCCCTACCAGCGACGTTCCCACCACAGCTCAAGTTCGGGACGCTCATCGCCGAGAGTGGTTTCACCGCCATGCCCCGGCCACACGATGGAATCATCGGGGTAGACATCAAAGAGGCGCTGCTTCACATCATTGAAGAGCCTGACGAAATCTCCCTCACTGCTGGTCTTGCCCAGCCCGCCCGGGAACAGGCTGTCGCCGACGAAGAGGTTGGTGCGGCCATCGATCTCTGCGACGAGGGCTGCGCCACCGGGGGTGTGACCACGGAGAATGATGATCGGGAATTCCTGGCCCTCAAATTCAATTGAATCATCATGGTTGAGTTCCACGTCCACCTTCGCCGGTAGGGCGGGCACTTCCAGAAAAGGAGCATAATGGGTTGCACCGGTAGCCTTGAGGATCTCCTCCAAGGCTCGGACATGGTCGGCGTGACGGTGGGTGGTGAGTACCGCGGTGATCTCCACCCCGGCATCCTCGGCCATCTTTAAGATGGCGGGCGCGTCGTCTGCGGCATCGATGAGAAGCCCCTTGTCACCCACGGCGAGAAGATAACAGTTGTTGTCCATCTTGGACACTGAAATACGGTGCATTTTTAGCTCATTGGTCATAGCGGCCAGAGTAGCGAAAATTCGATGTTCGTTGCTATGTTCGAAGTATTCAATTCAGAACACCCCCTAACCATTAACTGAAGGGCAGTTGAGCAAGTGGCTGATCGCCTCGTAGTGCGCGGTGCGCGCGAACACAACCTCAAGGGCGTGGACATTGATCTTCCACGCGATTCGATGGTGGTGTTCACCGGCCTCTCCGGATCCGGAAAGTCCTCCCTGGCCTTTGACACCATCTTCGCCGAGGGACAGCGCAGGTATGTCGAGTCCCTCTCCAGCTATGCCCGGATGTTCCTGGGGCAGATGGACAAACCCGATGTGGACCTCATCGATGGGCTGTCCCCGGCGGTCTCCATCGACCAGAAATCCACCAACCGGAACCCCCGATCCACGGTGGGTACCATCACCGAGGTCTATGACTACCTGCGTCTGCTGTTCTCCCGGGCGGGCACCGCGTACTGCCCGGAGTGTGACGCTCCCGTGCAGCGACAGACCCCGCAGGACATGGTGGATCAGATCCTGGATATGGAGGAGGGGCTGAAGTTCCAGCTCCTGGCTCCCGTGGTGCGAACCCGCAAGGGCGAATTTGTGGATCTCTTCGCAGACCTGGCATCACAGGGTTATTCCCGCGTACGGGTTGACGGCGAGGTCTACCAGCTCAGTGAACCACCGAAGCTGGAAAAGCAGATCAAACACGACATTGATGTGGTGGTTGACCGCCTGCAGGTGAAACCCAGCCAGAAGCAGCGCCTCACCGATTCCATTGAAACAGCTCTCCGGCTTGCCGACGGCGTGGTGGTCCTCGATTTCGTGGACCTGGACGCAGATGACCCGAACCGCCTGCGTCGATTCTCGGAGAAGATGAGCTGCCCGAACGGCCACACCCTGGCTATCGACGAGCTCGAGCCCCGCGCGTTCTCCTTCAACTCCCCGTACGGTGCCTGCCCCGCCTGTGATGGTCTGGGTGTGCGCACCGAGGTGGACATTGATCTCATCGTCCCTGATCCGGAGGCGCCGGCGCTTAAGTCGATCCAGCCATGGAACTCCAGCCCAAACTCCAAATACTTTGAAAAGCTCATCGAGGGTCTGGCCAAGGCATTGGACTTTGATCCAGAGACCCCGTACAACAAACTCACTGCAGCGCAGCGTAAGGCCCTGATCCACGGCTCCAAGGAAGAGGTCAGCGTCCGCTATAAGAACCGCTACGGCCGGGTGCGTTCCTGGACCGCGCCCTTCGAGGGCGTCCTGGGTTATTTCGACCGCAAGCTGGACCAGACCGATTCCGAGTGGGCCAAGGATCGCCTCCTGGGTTATACCCGTGAGGTGGCCTGCCCGACCTGTAAGGGTGCACGACTGAAGCCGGAGATCCTCGCCGTCCGCCTCGATTCCGAATCGCACGGGCAGCTGTCCATCGCTGGCCTGACCGCACTGTCAGTCACCGAATCCTTCGACTTCCTCAACAGCCTGACCCTGGGCAAGCGCGAGGAGATGATCGCCGGTGCGGTGCTCAAGGAGATCCGGGCGCGGCTGAAGTTCCTTCTGGATGTCGGCCTGTCCTACCTCACCCTCAACCGTGCTGCGGGAACGCTGTCCGGTGGCGAAGCACAGCGCATCCGCCTGGCCACCCAGATCGGTTCCGGACTCGCCGGTGTGCTCTACGTGTTGGATGAGCCCTCCATCGGCCTGCACCAGCGTGACAACCAGCAGCTGATCAAGACTCTGGAACACCTTCGAGATATCGGCAACACACTCATCGTGGTGGAGCATGACGAGGACACCATCCGTCGCGCCGATTACCTGGTGGACATTGGTCCCCGTGCTGGTGAATACGGCGGCCAGGTGGTCTACCAGGGCGAGCCCAAGGGCATCCTCGACTGCGAGGAATCCATCACCGGCGCCTACCTGTCCGGCCGACGAACCCTCGGAGTTCCGGAGACCCGCCGTGAGATCGATCCCGAGCGCAAGCTCAAGGTGGTCGGTGCCCGCGAGAACAACCTCCAGGGCATCGATGTGGAGATCCCTCTGGGAGTGCTGGTCTGTGTCACCGGTGTGTCCGGTTCCGGAAAGTCCACGCTGGTCAACCAGATCCTGGCTAAGGTCCTGGCCAACCAACTCAACCGTGCACGTCAGGTCCCAGGTCGGGCCAGGCGTGTGGAAGGTGTGGAGCACCTGGACAAACTGGTGCAGGTGGATCAGTCACCGATCGGCCGGACTCCGCGCTCAAACCCCGCCACCTACACCGGTGTCTTTGACAAGGTTCGTAACCTCTTTGCTGAAACCACCGAGGCGAAGGTCCGCGGATACAAACCGGGACGATTCTCCTTCAACATCAAGGGCGGCCGGTGTGAGGCCTGCCAGGGTGACGGCACCCTGAAGATCGAGATGAACTTCCTGCCTGATGTGTATGTCCCGTGCGAGGTCTGTGAGGGCAAGCGCTATAACCGCGAGACCCTTGAGGTGAAGTACAAGGGCAAGAACATCGCCGAGGTCCTGGAGATGCCGATCTCCGAGGCGGCAGAGTTCTTCGAGCCGATCAAGTCCATCCACCGCTATCTGGACACGCTCGTGGATGTGGGGCTGGGTTATGTCCGACTCGGTCAGGCAGCCACGACGCTGTCCGGTGGTGAGGCTCAGCGAGTGAAGTTGGCCTCCGAGCTGCAGAAACGTTCCAATGGCCGCACCGTCTACATTCTCGACGAACCGACCACCGGCCTGCACTTCGAGGACATCCGGAAGCTGATGATGGTGATCCAGGGGCTGGTGGACAAGGGCAACTCGGTCATCGTTATTGAACACAACCTGGATGTGATCAAGTCCGCGGACTGGATCGTCGACATGGGCCCGGAGGGCGGTTCCGGTGGCGGCAAGCTTGTTGCCGAGGGCACCCCGGAGGATGTGGCCAAGGTGGAGGGTTCCTACACCGGGTTCTACCTCAAGGAATTGCTCTAGAGCTGCCTGACTGAGACGAAGGCTCAAGGCCCTCCCGGGAGTTTCCCGCAGGAGGGCCTTGAGTCTTTTGTTCTGGATGGGCGGATCTGTTTAGGTGACAGTGACCTGCTCAGCATCTGTTTCCTTCTCAGGGGTGAGCTCGCCCGTGCGCCGACCGCGCAGCGAAGCGATGGTGAGCAGTGCCAGACCCGAGAGCAGGAACGCGATGGCACGTGGAACTCCGCTGAGAGCAACCAAGTCGAAGAAGACCAGCTTCACCGTGCCGGCGACGGCCAAGCCCACACCGGTCCACAGGGCACCTGGTTGCAGAAGAAGACCTCGGTGCAGCATCAGGAACGCTGCGATGACCATCCACAGGATGGATACCGATGCATGCCCGACGAGGAAACCCAGGTGCATTCCCGTGGTGCCGCCGATGAGGTTGCCCAGGAATGTGGTGATGGTGACGATGGCCGTGGCGGAGAGATACAGCAAGGTCGCACCCACCAGCAGCTGCAGCCAGAGTTCGCGGTCGTAGAAACTCTCGCGGGCCAGAACGGTGGCACCGATGAACACGAGGATCAACACTGCCTGGATGAGTGCGGAGGTATCCGTCAGCCATACCGGGGCCAGGGTGATTACGTTGCGGAACAGCACTCCGGTGATGATGACAGCGCCCAGCATCCAGGCCACCCACGGAACCACGCCGAGGTTCCGATCAGCCGGCAGGGTGCGCAGCCACATGAATAGTGTGGAGCCTGTGATCAGGTAGATCACGACGGGAAGGGCGCCATCGAAGAACGCACCCGGTTCCATGATCGGGCCGTTGTAGCGGATGCCGACGAAGATCGCGGCCACCAGAGTCAGGCCCATCACGGCGATCAGGCGCGCGATGCGCTGATATTCGGCAGGGGCGGCTTCGGCGTAGAGAAGGGAGTCGGTCTCCGGGTCTGGTTCTGCAGCCGGGCGACTGGTGAGCACCGCCCAGATTCCCATGGCCGCAATGAGGGCTGCGGGCAACACAGTGAACCAGACGGCATCCAGACGGATGAGGGGGACTGCCAGGCAGGCGACGATGGGAACGGGTGCCACCACACCCACCCAGGAGGCGACCGGGTCCGTCTCGAAACTGCGCCAGTAATGGGTCATCGCAACGTCCTGAGGATTCTCGCCCTGTGGTTTCACAGGATCCCAGAGGGTCAGTACCACCAGCAGGACCGGGGTGATGATGCCGACGCAGGCGGCCGGCAGAATCATCTCGTGCCAGGAGGAGATGAGGATGACCTGCAGGATGGCTCCCATGAGTGCCATCGAGGTGCGGATACGGGCATCAGCAACCGTGTAGCTGAGGAGCAGGGCCGAAACTACACCGAAGATCGGCCACCAGGCATCCTCGGTGATGGCGAAGAACCATGCCGTCAGAGCAGTCACGATCGCCACCGCCAGAAGTACCGGTTGGCCGGTGCGCGATTCTGAATCCGCACTACGCCCGCCCAGCCCACTCCACACCGCAGTCACACCGAGGAACGCCATGTTGGTCAGCAGGATCACCAACGAGCCCAGTCCCGGCGGCCACCAGTTGAGCACGAAGATCAGAGCCGAGGTGGTGGCAATGAAGGCGATCTGTGAGGTCACCACCAGTGCGATGATCGCCTCCACCCGTGTGCCACGTTTGCGCAGCCAGGTGGCGGCACCGAAGAGAAGAGCGCCGAGGAGGTAGGCACCCATCACGCGACCGAGCGGACCCAGCCATCCGCGTTGGATGGCCACCGACACCAGCAGGATGATGCCCGCGATGGTGATGGCAGCACCGCCGATGGCCACGCCCCGCATGATCTTCTCCTCTGTTGTCATCGGAGGAGTGGTCGGCTTCGTGGGGCGTTGTGGACGTGGATAAGGCTTCAGGGCAACCGCAGGAGCTCCCACCTTTTCCTTGGGTGTCGGGGTCCCCCAGGTATCGGGGCGGGTCACCACCCGGCCCAGGGCACTGGGCACCTGCCTCGGGAGAGGAAGACGCTCGGGCGCAACCACAGGGGTGGCGCTGATGGGCTCGTCGCGGGAGGGGGCGGAGGAGGCGTCGATAAGCGCGGGTGTGGGTTCGGCGGGAGGTGCCTCCATCCGTGACACCAGATTATTGATGTCCCGGCTGGCGTCTGCCATTGCGGAAGCCGAGGCGGAGAGTTTCTCCAGGGCGGCCCGCAGCGCCATGCGGTCTCGTTGGTTGAAGTCCATGAGCTCAGCGTAGGGTCAAATCGCATGCAGGGAGGCGTATGCGACCGCATTGTTATCTTTAGCGTTCTCACTGAGGGCAGCGGGGATTTTGCTTCTGCGGGATGATCCTGTTAAGGTTGTCTGCACTACCGCCTGATGCATATTTTATGCTTCAGGCCGCAAGAGGAGATCTTCCCACCTAAGGCCGCCGAGAAATCGGTTGGATACGGGTAAAGCAAGTAGTGCTGACACGGACTAGTGCCCGTGTACAACTCTTGATTAGTCAGATCTCCCGTTCATCCTTGATGGTGAACGGGCTTTTGGTCTGCAAATGGGGCAATCATCTCGAGTGGTACGGTACGTCAACATTTTCCGCACTGCTAACAGAGGAGTCCACATCAGCGCTGAAGCTCGCATCAATGAGCGTATCCGAGTCCCAGAGGTCCGTCTTGTAGGTCCCAATGGTGAGCAGGTAGGCATCGTCCGTATCGAAGATGCCCGCAAGCTCGCGTTCGACGCAGATCTTGATCTGGTCGAAGTTGCACCCACCGCCAAGCCACCGGTCTGCAAGATCATGGACTACGGAAAGTTCAAGTACGAAGCGGCCCAAAAGGCTCGCGAGTCACGCAAGAATCAGCAGCAGACCGTGGTCAAGGAGCAGAAGCTTCGTCCCAAGATCGATGATCATGATTATGAGACGAAGAAGAGCAACGTGATCCGCTTCCTTGAGAAGGGATCCAAGGTCAAGGTCACGATCATGTTCCGTGGTCGTGAGCAGGCCCGCCCTGAACTTGGCTACAGGCTCCTCGAGCGTCTGGCGAATGACGTAGCCGAATACGGTGTCGTCGAAACCCGTGCGAAGCAAGACGGCCGAAACATGACCATGGTCATCGGCCCGCTCCGCAAGGGTAAGAAATAAACACGATTAGGGTTTAAGGACAACTTTCATGAAGAACAAGACCCACAAGGGCACCGCTAAGCGCGTCAAGGTGACCGGATCCGGCAAGCTCCTCCGCGAGCAGGCCAACCGCCGCCACCTCCTGGAGGGCAAGCCTTCCACCCGTACCCGTCGCCTCAAGGGCACCGTCGAGGTTTCTCCTGCAGACAGCAAGCGCATGAAGCGTCTGCTCGGCAGGGCGTAATAGACACCCGTCTACACCCATCCACTATTCAAGATCAGATTTAAGGAAGTACCACCGTGGCACGTGTCAAGCGGTCCGTCAACGCCAAGAAGAAGCGTCGCGAAATTCTGAAGTCCGCCAAGGGCTACCGCGGCCAGCGCTCCCGCCTTTACCGTAAGGCGAAAGAGCAGTGGCTGCACTCCATGACCTACGCTTACCGCGATCGCCGTAAGCGCAAGGGTGAGTTCCGCAAGCTGTGGATCCAGCGTATCAACGCTGCTGCACGCATGAACGGCATCACCTACAACCGTCTCATCCAGGGCCTGCGCCTTGCTGAGATCGAGGTTGACCGCAAGATCCTCGCCGACCTTGCTGTGAACGACTTCGCAACCTTCTCCGCAATCTGCGAAGCTGCAAAGGCCGCCCTCCCAGAGGACGTCAACGCACCGAAGGCTGCATAAGACACTCTTCACTGAAGGGTTCTTGAAAGACCTGTTTTCCTCTCACTCAATTCGGGTGAGTGGGGGACAGGTCTTTTTCTGTTTTCTCGGGGGCTCTCGTGGGGGCTCTGGTGGGACTTGTGGGGCTGCTGGGGTTTCGCATGTGCAAAACCGTACAAGTTAGAAGTCGTGATGGGCCTGCGGCGGGGGAAGTTCGCACGGTTCTGCCCATCGGGAGGGGCGGGCGTGCAAAACCGTACGAGTTAAAAGCCTCGGGGGGCCTGCGATAGGCCTAATCCGCACGGTTCTGCCCACCCTCATCCCGCGAACCACTTCAACCGGCCCACCTTATTGATACCCAGGTTCATCTACAGTTCATCCCGAGCTAACTGTCAGGACTCAACCAGCCTCATCAATTCATATAGAGATCACCATTCGGAAATGTGGGCACCCTAATGTTCTAGGACGTGTCCACAACTCTTCTAGAGCCAGAAGTGGATGAACTAAGGAAGAAAGCCAAGCGTTCCCGCCGGAATGAGTGGTGGTTGGCTGCAGCATTATTGGCGCCCAACCTGCTGCTGTTGGCACTTTTTACCTACCGCCCGCTTCTGGACAATTTCCGTCTGTCATTTTTCAGCTGGAACATCTCTTCACCCACATCAACCTTCATCGGGTTGGACAACTACATTGAGTTTTTCACCCGCGCGGATACCGTGCAGGTGCTACTCAACACTCTGATTTTCACGGTGTTCGCGGTTGCCGGTTCGATGTTTTTTGGTTTGGTGCTGGCGATGCTCCTTGATCAGAAGCTCAAGGGCCGGAATTTCGTTCGGTCCATGGTGTTCGCGCCGTTCGTGATTTCTGGTGCAGCCATCGGCGTTGCGTTTCAGTTCGTCTTCGATCCCAATTTTGGTCTGGTTCAGGATCTCCTGGGGAGAGTCGGGGTTGATAGCCCGCAGTTCTACCAGAATCCGACGTGGGCACTGTTCATGGTGACCTTCACTTTCGTGTGGAAGAACCTCGGTTATTCCTTCGTCATCTATCTGGCTGCATTGCAGGGGCTGAATAGGGATCTTGCTGAGGCTGCCGCTGTTGATGGTGCCAGTGCCTGGACCAGGTTCTGGCGGGTGACCCTGCCGCAGTTGCGTCCGACCACGTTCTTCCTGTCCATCACGGTGATGTTGAGTTCCGTCCAGGTTTTCGACATCATCCACACGATGACCAGGGGAGGCCCACTCGGTAACGGCACAACCACACTGGTGTACCAGGTCTACACCGAGACCTTCACCAATTACCGGGCGGGATACGGCGCGACCATCGCTACCATTCTCTTCCTGCTTCTGCTGATTATCACGGTCATCCAGGTTCGTTATATGGATAAGGGGGCCAGGAAATAATGGTTGATTCCGATCGCAGCCCACTGATCAAGCTCATGGGTTATGTGGGCATGATCATCGCGGTGCTGTTCATTGGCCTGCCGTTGGTGTTCATTGTGTTGACCAGTTTCAAACAGCAGTCTGAGATCTACACCCAGCCGGTGACCTGGTTGCCGGGTCAGTTCAATTTCGACAACTACACCAATGTTTTCCAGCGGGTGCCCTTCTTAGATTATTTCCGTAACTCGGTTTTGATCACCATCATTTTGTGTGCGATCAAGATCGTGCTGGGCATTATCTCCGCCTATGCGTTGGCCATTCTGCGGTTCCCGGGCCGCAATCTGGTGTTTTTGTTGGTGATCTCCGCGCTCATGGTTCCTTCAGAGGTGACGGTGATTTCCAACTATGCGCTGGTCAGCCAGCTCGGGTGGCGTGACACCTACCAGGGCATCATCGTGCCCCTGGCGGGTATCGCGTTCGGCACCTTCCTCATGCGTAACCACTTCATGTCCATTCCGCATGAGTTGATTGAAGCGGCGCGCATGGACCACTGCGGCCATTTCCGGCTGCTGTGGAAGGTTCTGCTGCCCATCTCCATGCCCACGGTCGTGGCGTTTTCCATGATCACCATTGTGAATGAATGGAACCAGTACCTCTGGCCATTCCTGATGGCGGAGACCGAAGCCTCGGCGACCCTGCCGATCGGTCTGACCATGCTGCAGAACAACGAGGGCGTGTCCAACTGGGGTCCGGTCATGGCGGCCACCATCATGACCATGCTTCCCGTTCTGGTCATGTTTCTGGCTCTGCAGCAGTACATGATCAAGGGCCTGATCTCAGGTGCCGTCAAGGGTTAAGACACCACCTAAAGACACCACCTTAAAAACCCACTTCCCGGGGGATATCTCCCCATGCATCACCTCATCCGTTTTTAGAAAGGTCAATGAACCATGTCTTTCAATCCACACCTCAGCCGTCGTCATTTCCTCGCTGCCGTCGGTGTCGCTGGTGCCGGCGCCACCTTGGCAGCCTGTGCAGGAACCGGAGACAGCTCCGAAACCACCACCGGCGCTGAGGGCGAGACCAACACCATTGTTTGGTGGTCTAACCACCCGGGTAACTCCAAGGACGTGGAGTTGGAACTGATTTCCCGTTTCGAGGCTGAGAACCCTGACCTGAAGGTGCAGCTGGTTGATGCCGGTGCCAACTACGGTGAGGTCTCCCAGAAGTTCAACGCAGCTCTGTCCGGCGGCGATCTGCCTGATCTGGTGGTTCTTTCTGATACCGAGTGGTTCAACTTCGCTCTCAACGGTGCAACCGTCAATATTGATGAGGTTGCTGCCCGCAACAACGTCGATACCTCTTCCTATGTGGAATCCTTGTACAACGACTATGAGCACAACGGTGGCCACTATGGTCTACCGTTTGCCCGTTCCACCACGCTGTTCTACTACAACAAGGATCTCTGGTCCCAGGCAGGTCTTCCAGACCGTGGCCCTGAGTCCTGGGAGGAGTTTTCCGAGTGGGGTCCACAGCTGCAGGACGCAATTGACGGCAATGGTCGTGCACTTGGTTGGGGCGACGCCACCAACTACCTGTCCTGGACTTTCGAGGGCCCGATGTGGTCCCTCGGTGGCAACTATTCCGTGGGCTGGGAGTCCCGCCTGACCACCCCGGAGACCATCCGCACCGTCGAGTGGCTGAAGTCCACCGTTGATGAGGGCTGGGCAACCGTGTCCACTGACCTCACCAACGAGTTCGCCACCGGACTCATCGGTTCCTGCATCCAGTCCACCGGCAGCCTGTCCTCCGTGGCTGAGGCCGCCACCTTCGACTGGGGTGTCGCTCCACTGCCTAACCCGACCGGCGAGGGCGCCTGCCCAACCGGTGGTGCGGGCCTGGGAATCCCGGCGAATATCTCCGAGGAGCGCCAGGACAACGCCCTGCGCTTCATCGATTTCATCACCAACGCCGCCAACACCGGTTATTGGTCCCGCGAGACCGGTTATGTCCCGGTTCGCAAGGATGCCGCCGACGATGCCGAGCACAAGGCGTTCCTGGATGAGAACCCAGCCTTCAACGTGGCCGTTGAGCAGCTCCCGGATACCCGCGTCCAGGACAACTTCCGCGTTCTGCTGCCCAATGGTGACCGCACCATCGGTGATGCACTGGAGCGAATCTGCCTGACCGGTGCTGATATTGATGTCACCCTCGCTGAGACCGAGGAGCGTCTCAACACCATCTACAAGCGCGACATCGAACCACTGCTTTAATCACTGTCCGCTTCAGCTAGTTATATAAGGAATACACACCATGGCTTCCATCGTTTTCGACGGTGTCTCACGCATTTACTCCAAGGGCGCCCGCGCGGCAGTGGATAACCTCAGTCTCGAGATCGCTGACGGCGAGTTCCTCGTCCTCGTCGGCCCCTCCGGCTGCGGAAAATCCACCTCCCTGCGTATGCTCGCGGGCCTTGAGCCCATCGATAAGGGCCGTTTGCTTATCGACGGCCGCGATGCGACCGGCTTGCGGCCCCAGGACCGCGACGTGGCCATGGTGTTTCAGAGCTATGCCCTCTACCCGAATATGACCGTCCGGGAGAACATGGGTTTCGCCCTGAAGAATCAGAAGGTGAAGAAGGCGGAGATTGAGAAGCGGGTCACGGAAGCTTCACGCATCCTGCAGCTTGACCCGTATCTGGACCGCAAGCCGGCGGCCCTCTCGGGTGGCCAGCGTCAGCGTGTGGCCATGGGTCGTGCCATCGTGCGGGAACCCGCCGTGTTCTGCATGGATGAACCCCTGTCCAACCTGGATGCCAAGCTGCGTGTCTCCACCCGTGCGGAGATCTCCGCACTGCAGCGACGCATGGGAGTAACCACCGTCTACGTCACCCATGACCAGGTCGAGGCCATGACCATGGGTGATCGTGTTGCTGTGCTCCTCCACGGTGTCCTCCAGCAGGTGGACACCCCGCAGAATCTCTATGATCACCCGGTCAATGCCTTCGTGGCCAGTTTCATCGGCTCCCCGTCGATGAACCTCATCGAAGGCACCATCCGGGGTGATTCCGTGGTGCTGGGCAGGGGCATCACCATCCGCGTCCCGGAGGAGGTTGCCGCTGAAGTCCGGGCCAACCAGTCCGAGTACGAGGGACGTGCCGTCATTGTCGGCGCGCGCCCTGAATCCATGTACCTGACCACCGCCACCGATCCGGGCGCGATCCCGGCTGTTATCAGCCACATCGATGAACTGGGTGCGGATTCCATGGTGTACGTCAAGGCCTCACAGGTGAAGAACCCTGATACCGACGTGCTGGGGGACGGCATTCCTGATGACATGCGTGTCCAGGTCACCCCGGCTGGTGATGAGGATTCTGCCGAACTGGGTGTCCGGGTGGAACGCCATCACGGTTTGCAGGCCGGCGATCACGTTTATGTCGTTGCAGCCCCAGCTGATGTGCACCTTTTCGACGGCCATCACGGCCGTCGTATCGGAGCGTCGACAAGCAGGCTCACCACATCAGTGGTTGTTGGTTGGGGGAGCCCGGGCGGAAACGTCCGGGGTCACTGACTGTTGCGCAGTCCACACCGGCGGCCTCAACCGTGGCCAGGGCATCCTCTTCGCGGATGGTCCAGCAACCGACGCGGATGCCGCGTGCGTGGTAGTTGGCCACCAGCTCCGGGGTGATCATCTTCCAATAGGGGAGAAACGCCGCCAGGCTGGCCTCGGGGAGTTCATCCAGCACATCCACGTCCTGGGTGGGATCCGCGCGCAGCACTCCCACGCGGGCCCCGGGGAGGCGGTCGGTCAGTTCCACCAGGGCGGAGTCGATGAAGGAGATGAACAGGATGCGGCTCAGCTGATCCTGGCGCTTCAAAAACAGCTCAGCCAGAGGTGCCACCGCACCCGGGGCCTTGATCTCCACCTGGATGGGCAGGGTGGTGGCATCCAGGACCTCGTCCAGCGTGGGGATCTTTGAGCCATCACGCAGGATGATCTGTTTGATCTCCTCCAGAGTCAACGATGCCATTGGAGCATCCCGGTGCGGGGATGCCGGATCAGCCACGCGTGCCGCGGTGCGGTCGTGGATCACCACCACATGATTGTCCCGGCTCGCGTGCACGTCCAGCTCCATGGCATCCGCGGGCGGGGCCGCCAGGAAGGCGGCCAGTGAGTTTTCCAATTCCAGATCTTCTGCACCACGGTGCGCCACGATATACATGGGTATCTAATCTAGACCACGGAGATGACCACTGGATGAACCCCATGTGCACATCTTCCGTGTCCAGGGCCCCTGATAACCTTGAGGCCATGGCATTGGATTTCACCGAGGCGTTCACGGAACGCACCCCCCGCATCGTCAACGCGGCAAAGCTCCAGAAGACGGCACACCGTAAGAAGACCAACCAGTTCCTGGCGGAGGGGGAGAACTCCGTTGAGGCGGCCATCTCCACCGGGGCAGCAACAGATCTGTTCGTCACGGAACAGGCAGCGGAGAAGTTCGAGGAGATCATCCGCACCGCCGGGTACATGAACGTGTACACCCACGCGATCACCGACCGGGCCGCACAGTCCATGAGTGACACCGTCACCACCACGGGCATTTTCGCCCTGTGCAATGACGTGTTGTGGACGATCGGCAAGGCGGTGAACAAGCGCTCGCAGCTGGTGTGTGTGCCTGTGGAAACCCGCGATCCGGGTAATGCCGGAACGCTCATCCGGGTGGCGGATGCAGTGGGTGCAGATGCCGTGGTGTTCGCCGGCGAGACCGTGGATCCCCAGGGTCCGAAGGTGGTCCGGTCGTCGGCAGGCTCTCTTTTTCACGTGCCGGTGGCACGCAACGCCAACATTGATGATGTGCTCGGCCAGCTACGCGCGCAGGGCATGCAGATCCTGGCCACCGCAGCAGACGGCGAGGTAGATCTTGATGAGGCTGATGAACTGCTGACCAGGCCCACCGCCTGGCTGTTTGGCAATGAGGCCCACGGGCTGGGGGAGGAGCTGCTGGCTAAAGCAGACCACCGGGTGCGCATCCCGATCCGGGGCCGCGCGGAATCGCTCAACCTGGCCACCGCGGCGTCGATATGCCTTTATGAATCCTCCAAGGCGCTGTACACGGGCGCATAAACCCCGATCCCGCCCACATGGTCTCCACGGAGTATGATGGCGGGGTTGGTTGTGAGAAAAAGTAGTCTTTATAGGTTCCATTGATTATCCAGGGAAGGGCTGAACCACACGGTGTCCGAAATTCAGTTGACCGAAGCCAGTTTGAATGAAGCGGCCATCGCGGCCATTGCGGCGTTTGACGGTGCGCAGAACCTCGAGGAGCTGGCCACCCTGCGCCGCGACCACCTCGGTGACAACGCACCGATCCCGCAGGCCCGCCGCTCACTGGGAAGCATTCCCAAGGACCAGCGCAAAGATGCTGGACGCTTCGTCAACATGGCACTCGGCCGTGCAGAAAAGCACTTTGCCCAGGTCAAGGTCGTGCTCGAGGAGAAGCGCAACCAGGAGGTGCTGGAGGAGGAGCGTGTGGATGTCACCGTTCCCACCACCCGCGCCCAGGTCGGTGCGCTGCACCCGATCACCATTCTCAATGAGCAGATTGCCGATATCTTCGTCGGCATGGGCTGGGAAGTCGCAGAAGGCCCGGAGGTTGAGGCGGAGTACTTCAACTTCGATGCCCTGAACTTCCTGCCCGACCACCCGGCACGCACCCTGCAAGACACCTTCCACATCGGACCGGAGGGTTCACGTCAGGTGCTGCGCACCCACACCTCCCCGGTGCAGATCCGTTCCATGCTCGACCGTGAGGTGCCCCTCTACATCGCATGCCCCGGACGGGTCTTCCGCACCGATGAACTGGACGCCACCCACACCCCGGTTTTCCACCAGATCGAGGGCCTGGCTGTGGACAAGGGCCTGACCATGGCGCACCTGCGTGGCACCCTGGACCACCTGGCCAAGGAGCTCTTCGGCCCTGATACCAAGACCCGCATGCGGTCGAACTACTTCCCCTTCACCGAACCGTCCGCTGAGGTGGACGTCTGGTTCCCTAATAAGAAGGGTGGCGCCGGTTGGATCGAGTGGGGTGGCTGCGGCATGGTCAACCCGAATGTACTGCGGGCAGTGGGCGTTGACCCGGAGGAGTACTCCGGTTTCGCCTTCGGCATGGGCATTGAGCGCACCCTGCAGTTCCGCAACGGTCTGTCTGATATGCGCGACATGGTGGAGGGCGATGTCCGCTTCACCCTGCCGTTCGGTATCCAGGCTTAAGTTTCGCACCCACCTCAAAGATCAAGACTTTTTAGGAGTTAATCCACCATGTTGATTGCACAGAACTGGGTGACGGGACTACTCGGACACTCCAACCCGGGTTGGTCGGTTTCCACCGCGGAACTGGATACCGGTTATGTCCGCGTCGGTTTCGAGACCGAGGGCCATGCCGATATTCCCGCCGCCACCGGTCCACTGGTGCTGGGTGTTGTGGAGAGCATCGAGGAGCTCACTGAGTTCAAGAAGCCGATCCGCCACTGCTTCGTCAACGTCGGCGATGCCAATGGCACCGGTGAGCCACAGTCCATCATCTGTGGTGCCCGCAACTTCGTTGAAGGTGACACCGTTGTTGTTGCCCTCCCGGGTGCCGTCCTGCCTGGCGATTTCGCCATCGGTGAGCGTGAGACCTATGGTCGCATGTCCGCCGGCATGATCTGCTCCGCTGCGGAATTGGGTCTGACCGATAAGCAGAACTCCGGGATCATCACTTTGCCAGCCACCGCCGGCACACCAGGCGATGATGCCCGTCCAGTGCTGGGACTTGAAGATACCGTCTTCGAGGTCAATGTCACCCCGGACCGTGGGTACGCCCTGTCCGCCCGCGGCCTGACCCGTGAGTTGGCTTCCGCGTTCAACCTCACCTTCACCGATGTTGCCCTCGAGCCAGCCGTCGCCGGTCTGGAGAACACCGCGCCGGCAGTCAGCGGTGAGCTCATCCCCATCGATGTCCGCGAAGAAACCAACACTGTTCGTTTCGGCCTGCGTAAAGTCACTGGCGTTGACCCAGCGGTGGAATCGCCCTTCTGGCTGCAGCGCGAACTGATGTTGTCCGGCCAGCGCCCGGTCAACGTGGCCACCGACGTGACCAACTACATCATGCTGTTGCTCGGCACTCCGATGCACGCATTTGATGCCGGCAAGATCAACGGTGGCCTGACTGTCCGCAATGCGCAGGCGGGGGAGAAGTTCGAGACCCTGGATCACCTCAAGCGTGACCTGTCCGAGGAGGACGTGGTCATCTGTGATGAGTCCGGCATCCAGTCCATGGCTGGTGTCATGGGTGGTGTCACCTCAGAGATCTCTGAGACCACCACCGATGTCTACTTCGAGTCCGCCGTCTGGGATCCGAAGACCGTGGCACGCACCTCGCGCCGCCACAAGCTGAGCTCCGAGGCATCCCGCCGCTTCGAGCGCGGCGTGGACCCAGCCCTGGTGGAGATCGCCCTGGACCTGGCCTGCTCCCTGCTGGTGGACATCGCCGGTGGCACCATTGATGCCGGTCGCACCCTCATCGGTGAAGTTCCCGGCATGCCCACCATCACCATGCCTGTTACCCGCCCCTCTGAGCTGGCTGGTGTGGAGTACTCCGCTGAGACCGTGGTTGCGCGCCTCGAAGAAGTCGGCTGCGCCGTGGAAGTCAATGGCACAGACCTGACCGTGACTCCTCCGACCTGGCGTTCCGATCTCACCATGTCCGCTGACCTGGTAGAGGAGGTCCTGCGCCTGGAGGGCCTGGAGGCCATCCCCACCATCGTGCCCACCGCCCCAGCAGGTCGCGGCCTGTCGGATGCGCAGAAGCGCCGCCGCGCCGTCGGTCACGCCCTGGCCTATGCCGGTTATGCGGAGATCATCCCGAGCCCGTTCATGAACCCGGAGACCTTTGATGTCTGGGGACTGGACGCTGACGATGAGCGCCGCAAGACCGTCGCCGTGCTCAATCCGCTCGAGGCCGACAACAACGTGCTGTCCACCTCATTGCTGCCCTCCATGTTGGAGGCGGTGCGCCGCAATGTCGCCCGCGGCCATAATGATTTCTCCCTCTTCGGCGTGCAGCAGGTGTCCTTCGAGCGCGGCACCGGGGTTTCCCCGATGCCGGCGGTCACGGAGCGCCCGTCCGGGGAGATCGTCACCGAACTGCTGGAATCCCTGCCTGAGCAGCCACTTCACGCGGTGACGGTGGCCACCGGCAACATCGAGTTCGCCGGCCCCTGGGGCCAGGGCCGCGCCTACACCTTCGCCGACGCCATCGAATCCGCCCGCACCGTGGCCCGCGCCGCCGGTGTTGAGCTCGAGTTGGCCAACGCTGATCTCCTCCCGTGGCACCCTGGCCGCTGCGCGGCTCTGCTTATCGACGCCCAGGTTGTCGGTTATGCCGGTGAGCTGCACCCGCAGGTTCTTGAGCGTGCCGGCCTGCCGGCCCGCACGTGCGCGATGGAGATCAACATCGACGCCCTGCCACTGCGCGAAAACCTGCCTGCTCCGGTGCTGTCCGCATTCCCGGCGCTGCACCAGGACATCGCCCTGGTGGTGGACGAGGACGTGCCATCCGAGCATGTCCGCGCGGTCGTCGAGGAAGGTGCCGGCGAGCTTATTGAGGCCGTCGAGCTTTTCGATGTCTACCGCTCCGAACAGCTTGGGGAGGGCAAGAAGTCCTTGGCCTTCTCCCTGCTCTTCCGCGCGAACGATCGCACCCTGACCGATGAGGAGGCCAATGTGGCCCGTCTGCAGGCTGCTGAACTGGCTAAGGAACGATTCGGGGCTGAGATGCGCGGCTAGCCGTGAGATGTGAGGATATGACCCATGGAGCTTCAGTGTTCCATGGGTCTTATTTTTTCTATGGGCACATTTCAGTGTTACCGGTGTTACTGTTGTGACTTGAGTTAATTCGTTCCCAGGCAAATGCAGGCTTACCGGCACTGCCTGTTATTGTTTTCAGGGTCTAATAACCAGCGTCACATCAGTGTTCTCATAAAGTTCCGCAATAGATGTGCGCGGGAAAAAGGAGAAAAAACATGGCTATGCGCAAACTGGCCGCGGTAATGGCGGCGACAATCGCCTCCGCAGCAATGCTCACCACCGCACTTGTCCCCACAGCCACCGCACAGAGCAGCGGCAGCAGTGGTGTAGATGTGAGCCGGGCCTTAACATCAAGTGCCGGCGAAGCTGATAGCCGTGCCCCTGAAGGGGGAGCGAAGGTCGTGGTCTTCGGCGACTCCCACACCTCCGGCACCACCATGCCCTGGCGCACCGATGAACGCGGTTGCCTCAAGGGTGCCGGGTCCTGGCCGGAACAGCTCCAGGCCAACCTGGGACTGCCACGTGGCGAACTCATCGATGTCTCCTGCTCCGGTGCCTCCATCAACTCCGATGGATTCCACTTCTCTGATGAGGTCCGCCACGCAGAAGCCCGTGGTGCCATCGGTGCCCGCACCGAGCACATCTTCGTCCAGCTGGGCAAGAACGATACCTGGGGATCCGGCGTCAACCTCCTGGAATCAGTACAGACCTGCCTCTTCGACTTGGGTGCAGGATGCGGTGACCGTGCTATCGCCTCCGGGAAGATGCAGAACCCTGAAGCCGTCACCGCTGAGCACTACGCCGAACGCGTCAAGCCGGTCATCGATTACCTGAAGTACTACGCCCCCAACGCCGAGATCACCCTTGTTGGTTACCAGGAGTACACCCCACGCGGTGGCAGCCAGGTCTGTGTCCGCCTCGGCGGCACCCCACTGGTGAAAAACGATGCCCCGGCCCTCGTGGACTTCATGAACCGACTTGACATGTCCATCGCCGGTGCCGCTGACATCCTCGGTGTCTCCCACGTTGATCTGCGCTCCGCCACCGAAGGACACTCCAGCTGCTCCAATGATCCCTGGGTGGTCGGCGTGCTCGATGCCCGCACCGACATGCTTGCCGGACCATGGCACCCCTCCCATAAGGGCGATGCCGTCACCGCAGGTATCCTCCGCGACCGGGTGAATGCCTAAACAATGTCCAGTGTTTCTTCCGCTACAGAGGTGGCGTCGCAAAGCAAGAAGGTCCGGCGGCCCAACCTGCCGTCGCTGACCGGCGCGCGTTGGCTCGCCGCGGTGGCCGTTTTTGTTCTTCACGCGCTGGTGTTTTTGAATGTCTACCCATTCCAGAAGTCGGATCTGTTTGCCACGATCCACTCCTTCATCCCGATGCAGCTGGGCTCCGCGGGTGTGACGTTCTTCTTCATTCTGTCGGGTTTTTTGATCTACTGGTCCAACAGTGAGCTCAAGGGTGTGCGCAATACGCTGTATTACTGCAAACGACGCATCACCAAGATCTACCCCATGCATCTGATCGCCCTGGCCATGTTCCTGGTGGCCTCGGCACGGTTCACCGCCTCCGGTGTGCAGTGGGTGCTCGACTTCGCAGATATCCAGTTCTGGCTACCCAACGCCCTTTTGATCCACACCTGGAACCCAGACTGGGCATCACTGTCCGGCATGAACGTCCCATCGTGGTCACTGGCCGCGGAGATGCTGTTCTATCTCACCTTCCCACTGTTCATCCCGTTGGTGCGCAAGGTCAAGGGAGTGGGGAACTGGTGGGCATTCGCCATCACCTTCATCCTCTCCCTGGGTGCGATCACCTTCATCCACTTCTTCGCTGAAGGCCCGAAGGGCATTGAGAACTTCTTCGTGCCACGCCTGTGGGACACCGATGTATCCCCGGTTGCCGATGTCCACGCCGACCCCATCTGGTTCATGCAGTGGGAGATCCCCGTCCTGGAATCCTACTGGCTCTCCTACTACTTCCCACTGACCCGCCTCATCGAGTTCTACCTCGGTGTCTTCGGCGCCAAGCTGGTTGCCGAAGGCATGTTCCGCAACACCAAACTCAGCTGGCCGCTGCTGGGACTTCTGGTCTCCTATATCGCCACCTGGTTTGTACCACTGTCCTTCAAGATGTCCGTGATCATGTCCCTGCCAATGGCGTTCGTGGTCTGCACCCTGGCGGTGCGTGACATCAAGGGAGTCTCAGGCGAGATCGCCTCACCCCGGGCTGTGCTGCTGGGTAATATCTCCTTCGCCTTCTACATGGTGCAGTTCCCGGTCATGGTGGCGGTGCAGCGGTATATCGTGGCCGGTCAATCCTGGGGTTTCCTGGGCTGGGCCATGGTATCGATCCTGAGCTTCTTCATCTCTGTCATCTTCGCGTGGATCCTGTTCACCTTCGTGGATGATCCCCTGATGAAGGCAACGGCGAGGAAGTCAGGGAAATCCAGAAAATACCGGAAGTCACGGGACAAGGCACGCGAAAACGTTCTGGTCCGCGACCTGAAGATCCTCTTCGGCGTCAAGCCGAAGGATCCGGTTGCTGTCGAGGATCTCGCACCGGCAGGTGGCGCCCCGACAGGCGTGCCTGTCGATGACACCGGACGCGTGACCCAGGACGCCGCCCACCCGGAACCTGCCAACCAGCGCCTGTAACCCGGCCCCCCTTTAAATCTTCATGGAGCGGCAACACGCCGACAACAATATCTCGGGTGTAACCCACACCATGACCCCGTAAGGTGGTCACGTGATGTGGGACCCACCACCCGCTAGGAAGGAAAAATCATGATCTCTTATCGTAAGCTCGCTGCTTCCGCTGCGGCACTGGCTCTGTCCGCCTCCCTCGTTGCCTGTGGCGACACCGAGGATGATGCCGAGGAGACCACCACCTCGACCAGCACATCCACCACCTCCTCCACTCAGTCAGAGGAGGAGACCACCTCTGAGGTTGAGGTCATCATCGAGGAGGAGGTAGAGGTTTCTTCCGATCCCGCTCCAGCAGAACGCCAGGCTCCGATCCAGCAGCAGGCTCCAGTGCAGCAGGAAGCACCGGCACCCGCTCCAGCTCAGGCCCCAGTGCAGCAGGAAGCTCCTGCTCCGGCTCCAGCCCCAGTTGAGCAGGCTCCTGCTCCTGCTCCGGCTCCTGCTCCTGCTCCGGCAGAGCAGGCACCACCACAGCTGCCCGGCGGTGGCGGCGGACACGCAGGTTACTAAACCCGCCTACGATTCACCGATCCCCATTGGTTGAGGAACTCCTCAGCCGGTGGGGATTTTCAGGTTTCCCGATACACTGTGACCCATGTCTTTGCATCCCGTCCGTTCCGCATGTTCCCACCCGCACCCCTGCGACATGGCTACCAGGATCGCCGTGATGAAGAGATCACAGCTGACCCAGGGGCTCTCTGAGGAGCAGTTGACCAATCTCGCCCGTGACCTAAAAGCCTGGTCCTGGCACGAGGGGGATCCATTGCTTTTGGCAGGTGAGGAGGTGGAGGGCAGCTATATGATCGCCTCGGGCAGGGCCCGGATCACCCGGGACACCGTGGACGGCAAGGAATTGACCATGGATATCGCCGCTCCCGGAGACATCGTGGGGCCGGTGTCCACTGTCTCCACCGCGGCGGTGGATTCCGCCTGGGCCATGGAGACCACCTGTGCACTGTTCATCCCGGCGGATGCACTGGCGGAAGTGGTGGCGGAGTACCCCCAGTTTGCGGTGGCATTGTTGCAGATGCAGCAGGAGCGGTTGCGCCAGGCCCGTGAGAGGGAAGTGGGGCAGACCGTTCATACGGTGGAGCAGCGCGTGGCCGCGGTCCTGGAGGAATTGGCCGAGAAGCTGGGCCAGCACATGAGTGACGGATCGATACTGCTGCAGGTGCGTCTGCGCCGCCAGGATATCGCGGGCATGGCGGGCACCACGGTGGAATCAACATCCCGGGTGATGTCGAGGATGAAGAAAGACGGCGTTATTGATTCCGGCCGGGAATGGGTGTCCATCCTGGATTCTGATGCGCTCTCGGATCTGGCGTTCGGGGACTAGTCGGCCCATGGAAGAGTAAAAGCCGGAGTTCTGTGGAGCTATCCTGGGCACATGTGCGGAGAAAACATGGAGATCTCCAACTTTTACCCATGAACCCGGCCCGCCAGATGTCGGGGACGTGACACAATGGGTGGAGCAGCTGCGGGGGCGGGTGAATAAACAGACTGCATAAACTCACGCTGCATGCATGAATAATTTGCATTGGTGTGCATAACGTGTAGTATCGTGACCTATGACGATCAAGGTTGCAGTAGCAGGAGCCAGTGGATATGCAGGTGGGGAGATCCTCCGCCTCCTTCTAGGCCACCCGGCCTATGCATCAGGTGAGTTGGAGATCGGCGCCCTGACCGCCGCCTCCACCGTGGGCACGAAAGTGGCCGACCTGATGCCGCATCTTCCGCAGTTGGCTGATCGGGTAATCGAGGACACCACCAAGGATGTACTGGAAGGCCACGATGTGGTTTTCCTGGGTCTACCGCACGGATTCTCCGCGGAGATCGCCAACCAGCTGGGCCCCGATGTCACGATCATTGACTGTGCCGCGGATTTCCGCCTCTCCGATTCGGATGCCTGGTCGAAGTTCTATGGATCCGAGCATGCTGGTTCCTGGCCTTATGGCATCCCCGAGATGCCCGGCCACCGTGAGCAGCTCATCGGGTCCAAGAGGGTCGCCGTGCCCGGTTGTTTCCCCACCGGCGCCACCCTGGCACTGCTGCCAGCGGTTCAGGCCGACCTCATCGAGCCGGATATTTCAGTCGTGTCCATCACCGGTGTCTCAGGTGCAGGCAAGAAGGCAGCCGTGCCCTTCCTCGGTTCAGAGACCATGGGTTCACTCAAGGCCTATAACACCGCGGGCAAACACCGTCACACCCCGGAGCTCACTCAGAACCTCAAAGAGGTCACCGACAAGGACGTGAACATCAGCTTCACCCCGGTGTTGGCACCACTGCCACGCGGCATCCTCACCACCGCCACTGCGCCACTGGTGGAGGGCGTCACCCAGGAGCAGGCCCGCAAGGTCTATGAGGATTTCTACGCCGATGAGCCTTTCGTGCATGTCCTGCCTGATGGTGTGCAGCCACAGACCCAGAATGTGGTCGGTTCGAATATGTGCCACGTTCAGATCGAGGTGGATTACGTTGCCAAGAAGGTGCTGGTCACCTCGGTGATCGATAACCTCACCAAGGGTACCGGAGGTGCTGCAGTGCAGTGCATGAACCTCGCGCTCGGCTTCGATGAAACCGCAGGTCTGCCTCAGACCGGCGTTGCGCCTTAACCACCTTCCAACCAGACCAATCACACCAAGCACAGCATTCAAGGAGCACCAGATGGCCGATACCGGCATCACCGCACCCAAGGGGTTCGTCGCCTCTGCCACCACCGCGGGCATCAAACCCTCCGGTAAGCCGGACATGGCACTCGTGGTCAACCAGGGGCCTGAGTTCACCGCGGCGGCGGTCTTCACGCGCAACCGTGTTATTGCAGCCCCGGTGAAGGTCAGCCGTGAGAACGTGGCCGATGGTCAGCTCAAGGCGGTTCTCTACAATGCCGGCAATGCCAACGCCTGCAATGGTGCCCAGGGTGAGGCCGATGCCCGCGAATCTGTGAACGCACTCGCCGCCAAGCTCAACCTGGATCCGACTGATGTCGGTGTTTGCTCCACCGGTCTGATCGGCGAGCTGTTGCCCATGGACAAGATCACCAGCGGCATCGATGCCCTCACCGCAGACGGTGCGCTGGGTGATCATGGTGACGCCGCCGCGCGTGCGATCATGACCACCGACACCGTGGACAAGGAAACCGTCATCTTCGCAGATGGCTGGTCCGTCGGTGCGATGGGCAAGGGCGTGGGCATGATGGCGCCATCGCTGGCCACCATGCTGGTCTGCCTGACCACGGATGCCTCCATCACCCAGGCGATGGCGCAGATCGCACTGGCCAAGGCCACCGCCGTCACCTTCGACACCCTCGACATCGACGGTTCCACCTCCACCAATGACACCGTCTTCCTGCTGGCCTCCGGTGCCTCTGGCATCACCCCGGACCAGGATGATCTCAATGACGCCGTCTTTGCCGCGTGTTCTGATCTGGCTGAGAAGATGCAGGCTGATGCCGAGGGCGTGACCAAACGCGTCAGCGTCACTGTCGAAGGCACCACCAACGATGAGCAGGCCATCAACGCGGCCCGCACCATCGCCCGTGACAACCTGTTCAAGTGCGCCATGTTCGGCTCGGATCCGAACTGGGGTCGTGTGCTGGCAGCCGTGGGGATGGCGGATGCCGACATGGAACCCGAGCACATCTCGGTGTTCTTCAATGATCAGGCCGTGTGCCTTGATTCCACCGGTGCACCCGGTGCACGCGAGGTGGACCTGTCCGGCGCGGACATCGCCGTGCGCGTTGACCTGGGCACCGGCGGAGATGGCCGCGCCACCGTGCGCACCACAGATCTCAGTTATGCCTATGTGGAGATCAACTCGGAGTACAGCACCTAACCCCGGATACTGGAACGCTAATAAGCACGTGGGAGACAACCATGAATGACCTGATCAAGAACCTCGGCTCGGAGGAGCGCGCGCATGTGCTCGCCGAGGCCCTGCCCTGGCTGCAGCACTTCCGCGACAAGATCGTGGTGGTGAAATACGGTGGCAACGCCATGGTGGATGAAAGCCTCAAGGCCGCATTCGCCGCGGACATGGTGTTTCTGCGCACCGTGGGTGCCAAGCCCGTCGTGGTGCACGGCGGTGGTCCGCAGATTTCGGACATGCTCCGACGTGTGGGCCTGGAAGGTGAGTTCAAGGGTGGTTTCCGCGTCACCACGCCTGAGGTCATGGAGATCGTCCGCATGGTGCTTTTCGGCCAGGTCGGACGTGACCTGGTTGGCTTGATCAACTCACATGGCCCCTACGCGGTGGGAACCTCCGGTGAGGATGCCGGACTGTTCACCGCGGAGAAGCGCCTCGTGGACATCGAGGGCACCCCGACCGACATCGGACTGGTGGGCAATATCGTCAACGTGGATGCCACCTCGCTCATGGATCTCATCGACGCCGGACGTATCCCGGTGGTGTCCACCATCGCTCCCGGCGCGGACGGCCAGGTGTACAACATCAACGCTGACACCGCCGCCGGGGCACTGGCCGCCGCCATCGGTGCGGAGCGTCTGCTCGTGCTGACCAACGTCGAGGGCCTGTACACCGACTGGCCGGACAAGAGCTCGCTGGTGTCCAAGATTTCCGCCTCGGAACTGGATTCGATCCTGCCTGGACTTGATTCCGGCATGATCCCGAAGATGGAATCCTGTTTGGATGCGGTGCGTGGGGGAGTGAGTGCCGCGCATGTCATCGACGGCCGCATCGCCCACTCGGTCCTGCTGGAGCTGTTGACCATGGGTGGTATCGGCACGATGGTGTTGCCGGATGTCTATGACCGCGGCGATTACCCCGAGGGAACTGTATTTCGCAAGAACGACCAGGATGGGATCAAATAGATGAAGAACCTCACAGCAGTGGAGGACACCCTCACCAGCTGGCCGCAGGTGGTGCTGAACACCTACGGAACCCCGCCTGTGGAACTGGTCTCGGGCAAGGGCTCCACGGTCACTGATAATGACGGCAAGGTCTATATCGACCTGCTCGCTGGCATCGCGGTCAACTCACTCGGCCATGCCCATCCGGCCATCATCGAGGCTGTGACCAGCCAGCTCAGTCAGCTCGGCCATGTGTCCAACCTGTTTGCCACCCGCCCGGTGGTGGAGGTTGCGGCTGAGCTCGTGCAGCGTTTTTCGCTTGGCGACGATGCCACGGCCTCAGCCACCCAGGTCTTCTTCTGCAACTCGGGCGCCGAGGCGAACGAGGCGGCATTCAAGATCGCACGCTTGACGGGCCGTCACCGCATCCTGGCAGCGGTCAACGGATTCCACGGTCGCACCATGGGATCACTGGCCATGACCGGCCAGCCGGACAAGCGCACTCCTTTCGCACCGCTGCCCAGTGGTGTGGAGTTCTACCCGTACGGTGACCTGGATTATCTGACCGCACTGGTGGAGTCCGATCCGACCGACACCGCAGCGATCATCCTGGAACCGATCCAGGGGGAAACCGGTGTGATCCCGGCACCGGAGGGCTTCCTCAAGGGCGTGCGTGAACTGTGCGATAAACACGGTGTGCTCTTCATCGTGGATGAGGTGCAGACCGGCATCGGCCGCACCGGGGATTTCTTCGCCCACCAACATGACGGTGTGACCCCTGATGTGGTGACCATGGCCAAGGGCTTAGGGGGTGGTCTCCCGATCGGAGCCTGCCTGGCCACCGGTGAGGCAGCCACACTGATGGGACCCGGCAAACACGGCACCACCTTCGGAGGCAATCCGATCTCGGCTGCTGCCGCACGCGCAGTGCTGTCCGTGGTGGATGAAGAGTTCTGCGCAGAGGTCACCCGCAAGGGGAAGTCCTTTGTGGAGCAGCTCCTGGAACTGCCTGGTGTGAGTGAGGTCCGCGGACGTGGCCTCATGCTCGGTGTGGTGCTGGACAGTGCCGTGGCCAAGCAGGCGGTGACCACCGGTTTCAAGCATGGTGTGATCCTTAATGCCCCAGCCGAGAACATTATCCGCCTCACCCCGCCACTGGTGATCACCGACGACGAGATCACCGACTCCGTTGCCGCCATCGGTGCAGTACTTGCTGAAGTAAAGGGTTAAACCATGACAAACGTAGATATTCGGCACTTCCTCGCCGATGATGACCTCACTCCGGCGGAACAGGCCGAGGTGCTCACCCTCGCCGCAGAGTTGAAGAAGAACCCGCTGTCCAAGCGTCCCCTCGAAGGGCCACTGTCGGTGGCGGTGCTCTTTGACAAGACCTCCACCCGCACCCGCTTCTCCTTTGATGCCGGAATCGCGCACCTCGGCGGGCACGCCATCGTGGTGGATTCGGGCAGCTCCCAGATGGGCAAGGGCGAGACCCTGCAGGACACCGGCGCTGTGCTCTCACGTTTCGTGGAAGCCATTGTCTGGCGCACCTATGCGCAGTCGAATCTCACCGACATGGCTGAGACCGCCACCGTGCCGATCATCAACGCCCTCACTGATGATCTGCACCCGTGCCAGATCCTGGCGGATCTGCAGACCGTCATGGAGAACCTCTGCCCCGAGGCAGGCCCTTCGGGGCTGAAGGGGAAGAAGGCCGTCTACCTGGGCGATGGTGATAACAACATGGCCAACTCCTACATGATCGGTTTCGCCACGGCGGGCATGGACATCTCCATCATCGCCCCGGAGGGTTTCCAGCCCAAGCAGGAGTTCATTGACCGCGCCAACGTCCGTGCCGCCGAGACCGGGGCCACCGTCACCGTCACGGACAGCCTCGACGAGGTGGCCGGCGCCGATGTGGTGATCACCGATACCTGGGTGTCCATGGGCATGGAGGATGACGGACTGGATCGCACCACCCCGTTTGTTCCCTACCAGGTCAATGATGAGGTGATGGCGCGTGCCAACGACGATGCCATCTTCCTGCACTGTCTCCCGGCCTACCGCGGCAACGAGGTCTCCGCATCGGTCATCGACGGCCCGGCCTCACGGGTGTTCGATGAGGCGGAGAACCGACTCCACGCGCAGAAGGCACTGATGGTGTGGCTTCTGGAAAACCAGCAGGGGAGAAACATTGGGTGAGGAACAGGCGTCGATAAGCTCAACGCAACCACTGGCGAGCGTGACGCGCACGACGCGGCAGGCTCTGATCGTCCAGATTCTGGGGCGGCAGCGTGTGACCAGCCAGGTGCAGCTCTCAGAGCTGCTGCTGGATGAGGGGGTCGATATCACCCAGGCCACGCTCTCGCGTGATCTGGATGAGCTCGGTGCCCGCAAGGTGCGCCCCGATCGCGGACGTGCCTTCTATGCGATCGGACCGGTGGACAACACCATGCCTGAAGATCTACGCGGACCCCAGGAAAAACTGAGGCGCATGCTCGATGAGCTGCTGGTATCCACCGACCACTCGGGAAATATCGCCGTGCTGCGCACCCCACCGGGGGCCGCGCAGTACCTGGCCAGCTTCATCGACCGGGTCGGGATGAAGGAGATCGTGGGCACCATCGCCGGCGATGACACCGTCTTTGTTCTCGCCCGTGATCCCATGACGGGCAGGGAGCTGGGTGAACTGCTGGGCAGACGTTCAGGCGCCATCAGGCCTGAAGGTAAGGTATAGCACTAGGTGGATCCGCGCATGGGATCCCGATTAAACGCACCGCGGGTATCTGCATACCCTCGGGAACAATTTCACACTTTATATAAGGAGCTAGAAACCCCATGACCAATCGTGTCGTACTTGCATACTCCGGCGGCCTGGACACCTCGGTGGCCATCCCTTACCTGTCCAAGATGACCGGCGGCGAAGTTGTCGCCGTCTCCCTGGACCTCGGTCAGGGCGGCGAGAACATGGAATCCGTACGCCAGCGTGCACTCGACTGCGGTGCAGTGGAATCCATCGTGATCGATGCCAAGGATGAGTTCGCAGAGGAATACTGCCTGCCCACCATCAAGGCCAACGGCATGTACATGAAGCAGTACCCGCTGGTCTCCGCCATTTCCCGCCCGCTGATTGTCAAGCACCTCGTTGAGGCAGCCAAGGAGCACGGCGGCACCCACGTTTCCCACGGTTGCACCGGCAAGGGCAACGACCAGGTTCGTTTCGAGGTCGGCTTCATGGACCTGGATCCAAACCTGGAGATCATCGCCCCTGCGCGTGACTACGCCTGGACCCGCGACAAGGCCATCGAATTCGCCGAAGAGAACAACGTTCCGATCGAGCAGTCCGCTGCCTCCCCATTCTCCATTGACCAGAACGTCTGGGGCCGTGCCATCGAGACCGGTTACCTGGAGGATCTGTGGAACGCACCCACCAAGGACATCTACGCCTACACCGAGGATCCGGCACTGGGCAATGCACCGGATGAACTGATCATCACCTTCAAGGCTGGCGCACCGGTTGCCATCGACGGACGTCCCGTCACCATGCTGGAAGCCATCGAGGAGCTCAACCGTCGTGGCGGCGCTCAGGGCGTCGGTCGTCTGGACATGGTGGAGGACCGCCTCGTGGGCATCAAGTCCCGCGAGATCTATGAGGCACCCGGTGCCATGATCCTCATCACCGCCCACGAGGCCCTGGAGGATGTCACCGTCGAGCGTGAGCTGGCCCGTTACAAGCGCGGTATCGATGCCCGCTGGTCCGAGGAGGTTTACGACGGCCTGTGGTTCGGCCCGCTGAAGCGCTCCCTGGATGCCTTCATCGAGTCCACCCAGGAGCACGTCACCGGCGATATCCGCCTTGTCCTGCACGCAGGTCGGATCACCATCAACGGCCGTCGTTCCGGTTCCTCCCTCTACGACTTCAACCTGGCCACCTACGACACCGGTGACAGCTTCGACCAGACCGCAGCCAAGGGCTTTGTCCAGCTGCACGGCCTGTCCTCCAAGATCGCCAACAAGCGCGACCGCGAGGCCGGCGAAAACTAAGAGCCAGTTTTTCGGCTGAGTGATAAGGGGCGGGGTGGTATGGCAAATCGCCGAACCACCCCGCCTACACTTGAATCAAGACTTTCTAGCAACAGACGTTAAGTAAAGGATCAACGCGTGGAAAAGCACGGAACCAACGAAGGCGCCCTATGGGGCGGACGTTTCTCCGGCGGCCCCTCGGAGGCCATGTTCGCCCTGAGTGTGTCCACCCACTTTGACTGGGTGCTCGCCCCATATGATGTGCTGGCCTCCAAGGCCCACGCGAAGGTCCTGCACTCCGCAGGTCTGCTCAGTGACGCCGACCTGAGCACCATGCTCGACGGCCTCGACCAGCTGGGCCGCGATGTAGCCGACGGCTCCTTCGGCCCCGTGCCCTCCGACGAGGATGTCCACGGCGCCATGGAGCGCGGCCTCATCGACCGCGTCGGCCCCGAGGTCGGTGGCCGCCTGCGCGCCGGCCGCTCCCGCAACGACCAGGTGGCCACCCTCTTCCGCATGTGGGTGCGCGACGCCGTGCGCGGCATCGCGGTCGGTGTCACCGAGCTTATCGACGCCCTCACCACCCAGGCCGCCGCACACCCGGAAGCGATCATGCCCGGAAAGACCCACTTCCAGGCAGCCCAGCCAGTCCTGCTGGCACACCAGCTCCAGGCCCACGCCCAGCCGCTGCTGCGCGACCTCGAGCGCATTCGTGACCTGGACAAACGCCTGGCGGTATCACCCTACGGCTCCGGTGCACTGGCGGGATCCTCCCTGCAGCTCAACCCGGAGGCCATCGCCGAGGAACTCGGTTTTGATTCCGCCGCCGACAACTCCATCGATGCCACCTCCTCACGTGACTTCGCCTCCGAGGCGGCCTTCGTGCTTGCGCAGATCGCCGTGGACATGTCCCGCCTGGCCGAGGAGATCATCGCCTGGTGCACCCCGGAATTCGGCTACATCGTGCTGTCCGATGCCTGGTCCACCGGATCCTCCATCATGCCGCAGAAGAAGAACCCCGATGTTGCCGAACTGACCCGCGGTAAGACCGGTCGTCTCATCGGTAACCTCACGGGACTCCTGGCCACCCTCAAGGCACAGCCCCTGGCCTACAACCGTGACCTGCAGGAGGACAAGGAGCCGATCGTCGACTCCGTCGCCCAGCTCAACCTGCTGCTGCCCGCCATGACAGGACTGGTTTCCACCCTGACCTTCAACACCGACCGCATGCGTGAACTGGCACCCGCCGGATTCACCCTGGCCACCGATTTGGCCGAATGGATGGTCCGCGAAGGTGTCCCATTCCGCGAAGCGCACGAAGCTTCCGGTGCCTGCGTGCGCATCGCCGAGGGCAGGGGAGTGGGCCTGGTCGACCTCACCGATGAGGAACTGGCCGGCGTGGATTCCCGACTGACCCCCGCGGTCCGCGACGTGCTCACCATCGAAGGCGCCGTGGCCTCCCGCGCCACCCGAGGTGGCACCGCCGGCGTCCGCGTCAGCGAACAGCGCGACCGCATCAACCAGGCCAATGCTGACCATCTGGCCTGGGCGACCACCCCGGTGCGGGGTTAGGTCTTCCTGGCTGCGTAAACGTCAACTGACGTAAATCCCCGGTACCTGAACCATTGTTGGTTCAGGTACCGGGGATTTTTCTATGGGCCGGGGGTGTGGCAAAAACTGTTGGTTTGTGTGCAGGCTCCTGGGGTTTTGGGGGCGCGTACCCCACAAACCAACAGTTTTTGCCAACGGGTGTGCTGGGTTGTCCCGGTGGGGGAGTGGGGGCATGAACGTTTTCGTTGGTTTGCGTTGAGCGTCCTGGGGTTATGCCGACGCTCAGCCCACAAACCAACGAAAACTATCAACCCTTGAGCCCATCCTCTGACTCGGACACCCGCTCGCGGTTGTCCACCACCTGATCCATGTTCCCGATGGTCCATTGGACGAGCAGCTGCAGGAGGGGGAGGACCGAACGGCCGAGGGGGGTCAGTTCATAGTCAACCCGGGGAGGGATCTCCTTATGCATGGTGCGTTCGACCAGTCCGTCGGCGACCAGGCGCTGCAGGCGTTGGGAGAGCATCTTCTGGGAAATCCCCTCCACTGCCTGTTCCACCTCACCGAACCGCATTGCTCCGGTGCCCAGCGAGGTGAGGATCAGGATCGCCCACTTCTCGCCGACGGCGCTGAGGAGGTCGCGGCTGGCGCAGTGTGCACTGTGGGGGTTCCAGGGAGGGGACGCGTTGCTCATAGATCCAGCTTATCGCGCGGACCGCGCCAAAGCTAACCATTAGTAAGTGAAACACTTACCCTTAGTTAGTAATCAGGTAGGGTGGGTGCCACACCATTCAACCCCCTGAGAGAAGGAGAACCCCATGAGCAGGATCAGCATCATCGGAGCCACAGGAATGATCGGCAGCGCCATCGCCCGTGAGGCGCAGGAGCGTGGCCATGAGGTCATCGGCACCAACCGGAGTGGCGTCGCCAGCAACCCGGTCCAGGGCGTGACCTACAGGGCCCTCGACCTCACCGACACCGACGCCGTCATGGCCCTCGCAGTGGAGTCGGACGTGCTGGTCATCTCTGTGCCCGGCGGCCGGGAAACAGGTGATTTCGGACCCGTCATCCGGGCGCACGCCGATCTCATCGCCGCCGCCCCCACCTCCCGCATCTTTGTCGTGGGCGGTGCCGGTGGATTGGAGATGCCCGACGGCACCCTGCTGATCAACGCCGGGGTCATTCCCGAGGAGTACGCCGACGAGCCACGCAGTTTCGTGGAGGTCCTCAACCTCTACCGTTCCGCAGACAAGGACCTGGACTGGGTCATGCTGGCACCGTCGCCGGAGATCGCCCCTGGTGAGAAGGCAGAATCCTATGTGCTGTCCGACGATGCCCCGGCCGGGGACAGGGTGACCACCGGAACCTTCGCCGTGGCTGTCCTGGATGAGATCGAGAACCCGGCGCACCGCCGCACCCGTTTCACCGTGGCGGACGCCTAGCCGGTGCCGGTGCGGGCTCCAGCCGTGGTGCCACGGGTGTAGCACCACGGGTGTAACCAGGCACGGAGTATTTTTTCGAGCGGTTGCGGGCCCCGGTGGGCGCACTTACCATCAGGCCATGACTGACACCTCTGCGCGATCCGGAAGAAATCGTGGCAGGGGTGTTTCTGTTGTGTTGGGCATCATCCTGCTGGTCCTCGCTGTGGTGGCGGTCCTGGCGGGGAGGGGGACCATCACCATCCCCGGTTTCGGCCAGGATGACAATGCTGCAGCCCACCTGTCCGACCAGTCGGATCTCACCACCGTTCAGGCTGTGATCGGGTCGGAGAAGAAGGCGTTCTTCGATGACCCCGGGGTCCGGGACGTCTTCGCAGAGCACGGTTACCGGGTGGAGGTGACCACCGCGGGGTCGCTGAGAATCGCCACGGACACCGATCTCTCCGGGTTTGATCTTGCTTTCCCCTCGTCGGCACCTGCCGCGCAGAAGTTGCTGGAGAAGGTCACCTCCACCGGTGAGTACACCCCCTTCAACTCGCCGATAGCGGTGGCCACCTTCGAGCCCGTCCTCACCATGTTGGAGCGCGCGGGTGTGGCACGGCAGGAAAACGGCCACTGGTACATCGATATGGTGGCCTATCTTGAGCTGGCGCAGGAGGGGACGCGGTGGCGTGATCTGGGGGATGAGTTCCCCTCGCCGGGCCGGGTGCAGCTGTCCTCCACGGATGTGCGCACCTCCAACTCGGCGGCCATGTATCTGTCGCTATTATCGTGGGCGGCCAATGACGGCGCGGTGGTGGCCGGCGCACCAGACGCCACCGCCCTGGTACCGGAGCTCAGCCAGTTCTTCCTGGGGCAGGGATACACGGAGTCCACCTCCGCCGGGCCGTTCGCGGATTATCTCTCCCAGGGTATGGGGTCCAAGCCGATGGTCGTGATCTACGAGGCCCAGTTCCTCAATGAACTCGCCTCGGAGGATGGCCGCATTGAACCCGGTGACGGGAAGGTGCTGGCGTATCCGTATCCCACGGTGTTCACCAAGCACACCGCCGTCGGTTTGACGGAGGAGGGCGCGGAGGTGGGTCGACTTCTCGCAGAGGATCCGCAGCTGCAGGAGTTGGCTGCGCGCCATGGTTTCCGCCCCCAGGATGGTCAGGTGTTCACCCGCGTGATGGCTGACCTCGATGTCGATGACGTCATCCCGGACCAGGTGCTGGGCATCGACCCGCCCGACTACGACACCCTGGAGGTCCTCATCGAGGGGGTCTCCGCCAGTTACAGCCCAGCGGGAGGGCCTGACGCGTCTCCGGAGGATGAACAGTGATGAAGAGACTTCTACCCCTTGCCGCCCTGGTGCTGTCCACCGTCGTCATGGCCGGCTGCGCCCAGAGCACGGACACCGCCACGTCGGAGACCTCCGGCGTGCCCTCGGTGGTGCGTGACGACGACCCACTCCGCATCGTCGCCGCCACCGAACTCCGTGACCTGGAGGCGGTGGTGGAGCAGGCCTCCGGGGACCTCGGTTTCACCATCGAGCTGGAGTTTCCCGGCGGCACGCTGGAGAACAGCGAACGGCTCAAACAGGGGGATTTCGATGATGATGTCGATGCCACCTGGTTTGCCACCAACCGTTATGTGGACCTGATCGGGGCCTCGGACAAGCTGGGTGAGGCCACCAAGATCGCGTCCTCGCCTGTGGCGCTGGGGGTCGCCGGTGACCATGCCAGGCGCCTCGGGTGGGCGGACCGTCAACCCACTTGGGCTGAGATCGGCTCGGCTGCCGCCAGCGGGCAGCTCACGTTCGGCATGACGGATCCCTCCACCTCCAACTCCGGGTTCTCCGCCCTGGTGTCGGTGGCCACGGCCTATGCCGACACCGGTCAGGCCCTGACCCTGGAGGATGTTGATGAGGTGGCGCCTGAACTGCGGTCCTTCCTGTCCGGACAGACCATGACCTCGGGATCCTCCGGGTGGTTGAAGGATGCCTTCCTCCGGGACCCGAACCGCGCGAACGCGCTGGTCAACTATGAATCCGTTCTGCGCACCATCAATGCCGAGGACAACGCCGGCCTGCGGGTGGTCGTGCCCGCGGACGGGGTGGTGAGCGCCGATTATCCACTGACACCCCTGGCCACCGCCGATGCGGAGGCAACCCAGCAGGTGGAGGCGCTCGCTGACTGGATGCTGGACCACCCGGAACACCTCACCGACACCTTCCGCCGCCCGGTGGATCCCATGGCGGTCCTGCCACCGGAACTGGCCCAGGCGTTTGTCATCGAGCAGCCCTTCCCCGGCGACCGGACGGTGACCGATGCCCTCATCGCCGCCTACAACAATGACCTGCGTGTCCCCGGCAACACCACCTTCGTGCTGGATGTGTCCGGATCCATGGCGGGGACACGGATGGAACTGCTGCGCTCGACGATGCTGGACATGATCTCCGGTGAGGCCTCCTCGCTGACCGGGGATGTCTCGCTACGCGAGCGGGAGAACGTCACCATCATCCCATTCAATTCCTCCCCCGGGGAGCCCATCACCGCCACGGTGGATGAAGTGGGCGGCCCGCAGCGACAGGAGCTTGTCGACGGGGTGGTCGCTCTCCAGACAGAGGGCGGAACCGGCATCTACGACGCACTGATCCAGGCCTATGACGAGGTGGAAACCGGCGCCTCCATCCCCTCCATCGTGTTGATGACCGACGGCGAACAGACCAGTGGCCTCAGCTTCGGTCACTTCCAGCGCCTGTACTCCGAGCTGCCGACGGAGAAGAAACGCATCCCCGTTTTTGTCATCCTCTACGGCGAGGCCAACATCACCGAGATGGAGAACCTCGCCGGGCTCACCGGTGGCAAGACCTTCGATGCCATGAACGGTGGCCTGGAGGAGGTCTTCAAGGAGATCCGTGCCTACCAGTAACAGCGGGTTTTTCACCTCCCGCAAAAACATCGTGGGCATGCTCGTGGCCACCCTGATCATCGTCGTGCATCTGGTGACGGGACTCGGGGTGTTCTGGCCCCTGGTGGCGGTGGCCGGTTACGGCGCGGGTGTGCTGCTCACCCCGGCCCGCACCACCCCGGCACTGGACCGGTCACCACGGGTCGAATTGGTACAGCCCGATCAGCTCAGGCAGCGCGTATATGACCAGCGCAGGGTGTTGCTGGACACCCGGGTGCCCGAGCCTGTCTCCAGCTCCATGGCAGAGCTGGAACGCGCTCTGGGGCGGGTGCTGGACAACTGGGGGCATCTGGTGGATTTCCCCGAACACCAGGTGACGGTGCGCTCCATGATCCTTGATTACATCCCGTCGGTGGTGCAGGCCTACCTGGCCATCCCGGATCGACGCAACGCCCAGGCCATCGGGGACATCATCGGATCCTTTGATCTGCTGCGTGGGGAGGCGGACAGTATCTATGACGCCATCACCCGCAATAGCCTCAACCGGCTGGAGGACCACAACCGGATCCTGCACATGCAGTTTGGTCAACTCCCGCTGGAACGTGGGGAACGCGGGGACAGTGGCGATGGCGGCGACGGGGGAGGCGTCGATAAGCGTGCGCCCGGGGCCAAGTAGGATGTTCGGCATGAGTCTTGATCCGAAGCTTCTTGAAGTCCTGGCCTGCCCCAAGGACAAGGGCCCACTGCGATATCTGGAGAGCGAGCAGCTCCTGGTGAATGAACGCCTCGGACTGGCCTATCGCATCGACGACGGCATCCCGGTGCTGCTCATCGACGAGGCCACCGAGTGGACCCCCTCCTCCTAGTCGGAATCAGACAAGAAAGACACACCCCACACCATCATGACCACCAATATCATTGACGAGCTCAGCTGGCGCGGACTGATTAACCAGTCCACCGATATCGACGCCCTGCGTGAGGCCACCCAGGAACCGATCACCCTGTACTGCGGTTTCGACCCGACCGGGCCCTCCCTGCACGCCGGACACCTCGTCCCGCTGCTCATGCTGCGTCGTTTCCAGCAGGCCGGCCACAACCCCATCGTGCTCGCCGGCGGTGCCACCGGCATGATCGGCGATCCCCGTGACGTGGGGGAGCGCACCATGAACTCCGCCGACACCGTCGCCGAGTGGGCAGATCGGATCTCCAATCAGCTCAGCCGTTTCGTTGACTTCGAAGGAGATCATGCCGCCCGCCTGGTTAATAACGCCGAGTGGACAAACAACATGTCCGTGGTCACCTTCCTTCGTGACGTGGGCAAGCACTTCCCACTGAACACCATGCTGGCCCGGGATACCGTCAAGCGTCGCCTGGAAACCGATGGCATTTCCTACACTGAGTTCTCCTACATGCTGCTCCAGTCCAATGACTACGTTGAGCTGAACAAGCGTTTTGATTGCACCCTCCAGGTGGGTGGCGGCGATCAGTGGGGCAATATCGTCTCCGGCGTTGATCTCAACCGTCGTGTCCAGGGCAAGTCTGTCCACGGCATCACTGTTCCGCTGGTGACTGATTCCGAGGGCAAGAAGTTCGGTAAGTCCACCGGTGGCGGTTCCCTGTGGCTGGATCCGGAAATGACCAGCCCGTACAGCTGGTACCAGTACTTCATCAACGCAGCTGACGCTGATGTCATCCGTTACCTGCGTTGGTTCACCTTCCTCAACCAGGAGGAGCTCGCTGAGCTTGAGGTTGAGGTTGCTGAGCGCCCATTCAAGCGTGAGGCCCAGCGCCGTCTCGCCCGCGAGATGACCAACCTGGTTCACGGCGAAGAAGCCACCGAAGCTGTCGAGTTGGCTGCCCAGGCACTGTTCGGTCGTGCTGATCTGCGCGATCTGGACGAAAAGACCCTCGCTGCCTCTGTATCTGAGACCGAGGTTGCGGAGATTCAGGCAGGGGAGCCGCGCACCATCGTTGATCTCCTCGTCGCCTCCGGCCTTGTCGATTCCAAGGGTGCCGCCCGACGCACCATTTCCGAAGGTGGCGCATACGTTAATAACGAGCGCATCTCCGCCGATGACTGGGAACCATCCGCCACCGATCTGCTGCACGGCCAGTGGTTGGTGCTGCGGAAGGGCAAAAAGAACTTTGCCGGCGTGAAGATCCGCCAGGCCTGATGCTTGACGACGAAAAGCCCCCTCCACTGTCCACGGAGGGGGCTTTCGTTCTCTTTTAATGCGTTGACCAGGGAGTTTGCAGCTTCTGGCGGGTCTGTGTAGATTAGTTCAAGTCGCAGCGAGCCGCTACAACATCCCAACAAGGAGTTGCTAGCAAACCGAAGTGACACGGAGATTAACTCCAAGTTGACTTCTGAAATAGAAGAAACTACAGTGAATCTTCAGCTGCTGAGAGCGGAAATCAACCAAAAGATTTACCCCAATCAGTATGTGAATGTTGTTTGAGAACTCAATAGTGTGCCATTTATTTTTTGTTTGTCGTACCTTAACACGTTTGTGTTGGGGTGGTCATGCCGGGTGGTGGGGATGCATATACCCTAACCACTGTAAATAAAGGCTACCAAGGCTGGTCTTTGGTGTCGTTTAATTTTGTGCATGGTTTATTACGATAACACCTGGCCTCCTTATGCTTTTCCCCGTCAGGGATTTAAGTGGGGGTTGGGAAGAATGTTTTTTTATTAACCATTATTTGGTTGAAACAGCCAGACACGCAGTTCATCTTAGGGTGGGTGTGTGTTGTTTGTTTTGCTAGGTTTTTCAGGCTTTTCACGGCCTTGAAATTATTTTCATATTTTGTGGAGAGTTTGATCCTGGCTCAGGACGAACGCTGGCGGCGTGCTTAACACATGCAAGTCGAACGATGATGCCCTGCTTGCAGGGTGGATTAGTGGCGAACGGGTGAGTAACACGTGGGTGATCTGCCCTGCACTTCGGGATAAGCCTGGGAAACTGGGTCTAATACCGGATATGACCCCCCTTTAGTGTGGGGGGTGGAAAGCTTTTGCGGTGTGGGATGAGCCTGCGGCCTATCAGCTTGTTGGTGGGGTAATGGCCTACCAAGGCGTCGACGGGTAGCCGGCCTGAGAGGGTGATCGGCCACATTGGGACTGAGACACGGCCCAGACTCCTACGGGAGGCAGCAGTGGGGAATATTGCACAATGGGCGAAAGCCTGATGCAGCGACGCCGCGTGGGGGATGAAGGCCTTCGGGTTGTAAACTCCTTTCGCCAGGGACGAAGCGTAATAGTGACGGTACCTGGAGAAGAAGCACCGGCTAACTACGTGCCAGCAGCCGCGGTAATACGTAGGGTGCGAGCGTTGTCCGGAATTACTGGGCGTAAAGAGCTCGTAGGTGGTTTGTCACGTCGTCTGTGAAATCCCGGGGCTTAACCTCGGGCGTGCAGGCGATACGGGCATAACTTGAGTGCTGTAGGGGAGACTGGAATTCCTGGTGTAGCGGTGAAATGCGCAGATATCAGGAGGAACACCAATGGCGAAGGCAGGTCTCTGGGCAGTAACTGACGCTGAGGAGCGAAAGCATGGGTAGCGAACAGGATTAGATACCCTGGTAGTCCATGCCGTAAACGGTGGGCGCTAGGTGTAGGGGACTTCCACGTCTTCTGTGCCGCAGCTAACGCATTAAGCGCCCCGCCTGGGGAGTACGGCCGCAAGGCTAAAACTCAAAGGAATTGACGGGGGCCCGCACAAGCGGCGGAGCATGTGGATTAATTCGATGCAACGCGAAGAACCTTACCTGGGCTTGACATACACCAGATCGCTGCAGAGATGTAGCTTCCCTTGTGGCTGGTGTACAGGTGGTGCATGGTTGTCGTCAGCTCGTGTCGTGAGATGTTGGGTTAAGTCCCGCAACGAGCGCAACCCTTGTCTTATGTTGCCATCACGTGATGGTGGGCACTCATGAGAGACTGCCGGGGTTAACTCGGAGGAAGGTGGGGATGACGTCAAATCATCATGCCCCTTATGTCCAGGGCTTCACACATGCTACAATGGTCGGTACAGCGAGTTGCCACACCGTAAGGTGGAGCTAATCTCTTAAAGCCGGCCTCAGTTCGGATTGGGGTCTGCAACTCGACCCCATGAAGTCGGAGTCGCTAGTAATCGCAGATCAGCAACGCTGCGGTGAATACGTTCCCGGGCCTTGTACACACCGCCCGTCACGTCATGAAAGTTGGTAACACCCGAAGCCAGTGGCCCAACCCCTTGTGGGAGGGAGCTGTCGAAGGTGGGATCGGCGATTGGGACGAAGTCGTAACAAGGTAGCCGTACCGGAAGGTGCGGCTGGATCACCTCCTTTCTAAGGAGCTTTAAATTAACCCCACGATCAACAGTGTTGATGTTGTTGGGGTGTTGGTGTTGGAACCCGTTCGTGGTTGCCATCAACAAATAATAATCGGGTGGATCATGACCCTGTGTTCGGCAAACAAACCCATACTGTGTGGGAAGTAAATATTTGGCATGCTGTTGGGTGTCTGGGATGACATTGGTTATTCCTTGGGCATTCAGATCAATGAGGATCACCGTTGTGTGTGGTTGTTGTTGGTGTGGGTGTTGTGTTGTGTGAGAACTGTATAGTGGACGCGAGCATCTTTATTTTTTGTAAGTTTTATTGTGTATCCGAACGTGGCACCAGCCTTTGTGGTTGGTGTGTTTAGTGTTTGTTTTAAGGGCACACGGTGGATGCCTTGGCATATCAAGCCGATGAAGGACGTGAGAGGCTGCGTTATGCCTCGGGGAGTTGCCAACTAAGCGTTGATCCGAGGATGTCCGAATGGGGAAACCCAGCCGCAGTGATGTGTGGTTACCCGCCGGTGAATATATAGTCGGTGTGGAGGTTGACACGGGGAAGTGAAACATCTCAGTACCCGTAGGAGAAGAAAACAATTGTGATTCCGTTAGTAGCGGCGAGCGAACGCGGATGATGGCTAAAATCTATGTGTGTGATACCCGGCAGGGGTTGCATGTAGGTGGTTGTGGGGTAATGACGATTGTGTTCTGCCGGACACTGGCGTTGCGCATGATGATTAGTGGAAGTGGTGTGGAAACGCCTGCCGTAGAAGGTGAAAGTCCTGTACATGAAGGTCATTGTGGTGATGTGGTTGTTATACCCGAGTAGCAGCGGGCTCGTGAAATCTGCTGTGAATCTGCCGGGACCACTCGGTAAGCCTGAATACTTGATATGACCGATAGCGGATTAGTACCGTGAGGGAATGGTGAAAAGTACCCCGGGAGGGGAGTGAAATAGTACCTGAAACCGTGTGCTTACAATCCGTCAGAGCATCCTTTGTGGTGTGATGGCGTGCCTTTTGAAGAATGAGCCTGCGAGTCAGCGGCATGTCGCGAGGTTAACCCGTGTGGGGTAGCCGTAGGGAAACCGAATCCTAACTAGGGTGTTTTGAGTGGCATGTCTTGGACCCGAAGCGGAGTGATCTACCCATGGCCAGTGTGAAGCGATGGTAAGACGTCGTGGAGGCGCGAACCCACTTAGGTTGAAAACTGAGGGGATGAGTTGTGGGTAGGGGTGAAAGGCCAATCAAACTCCGTGATAGCTGGTTCTCCCCGAAATGCATTTAGGTGCAGCGTTGTGTGTTTCTTACTGGAGGTAGAGCTACTGGATGGTTTAGCGGGACCAACATCTTAGCGACATCAGCCAAACTCCGAATGCCGGTAAGTTAGAGCACAGCAGTGAGACTGCGGGGGATAAGCTTCGTAGTCGAGAGGGAAACAGCCCAGATCGCCGGCTAAGGCCCCTAAGGGTGTGCTAAGTGGAAAAGGAGGTGGGGTCGCGAAGACAGCCAGGAGGTTGGCTTAGAAGCAGCCATCCTTGAAAGAGTGCGTAATAGCTCACTGGTCGAGTGATCCCGCGCCGACAATGTAGTGGGGCTTAAGTACACCGCCGAAGCCGCGGCAATGACATCTTTGTGGTGTTGTTGGGTAGGGGAGCGTCGTGCATGCGTTGAAGCAGCCTGGTGACGGTGTTGTGGAGTGTGCGCGAGTGAGAATGCAGGCATGAGTAACGATTGATGAGTGAGAAACTCATCCGCCGGATGACTAAGGGTTCCTGGGTCAAGTTAATCTTCCCAGGGTGAGTCGGGGCCTAAGGCGAGGCCGACAGGCGTAGTCGATGGATAACGGGTTGATATTCCCGTACCCGAGTGTGCGCGCCCATGGTGAATCAGTGATACTAACCACCCACAAGATCATCTACTGACCTTCGGGTTGGTGGTGGTGGCGTGCGTGGGACCTGATCTGGTAGTAGCTAAGTGATGGGGTGACGCAGTGAGGTAGCCTGAGCCACTTATTGGATTGTGGTGTAAGCGTGTAGAACGAGGTATTGGTAAATCCGTATCTCATTGTGTTCGAGGCGTGATGCGTAGCCCTTTTGGGGTGAATTCGGTGATCCTGTACTGTCGAGAAAAGCCTCTAGCGAGTGCATATTCGGCCCGTACCCTAAACCGACACAGGTAGTCAGGTAGAGAATACTAAGGCGTTCGGGTGAACTGTGGTTAAGGAACTCGGCAAAATGCCCCCGTAACTTCGGGAGAAGGGGGGCCCACACAGGTGACCAGTTTTACACTGTGAGCTGGTGTGGGTCGCAGAGAATAGAGGGAAGCGACTGTTTACTAAAAACACAGGTCCGTGCGAAGACGTTTAAGTTGATGTATACGGACTGACGCCTGCCCGGTGCTGGAAGGTTAAGAGGACCGGTTAGCCGTAAGGCGAAGCTGAGAATTTAAGCCCCAGTAAACGGCGGTGGTAACTATAACCATCCTAAGGTAGCGAAATTCCTTGTCGGGTAAGTTCCGACCTGCACGAATGGCGTAACGACTTCCCTGCTGTCTCAACCACAGGCCCGGTGAAATTGCAGTACGAGTAAAGATGCTCGTTACGCGCGGCAGGACGAAAAGACCCCGGGACCTTCACTATAGCTTGGTATTGGTGTTTGATTCGGTTTGTGTAGGATAGGTGGGAGACTTTGATCATGTGACGCTAGTTGTGTGTGAGTCGTTGGTGAAATACCACTCTGATCGGATTGAATGTCTTAACCTTGGCCCATGATCTGGGTTGGGGACAGTGCCTGGTGGGTAGTTTAACTGGGGCGGTTGCCTCCTAAAATGTAACGGAGGCGCCCAAAGGTTTCCTCAGCCTGGTTGGTAATCAGGTGGTGAGTGTAAGTGCACAAGGGAGCTTGACTGTGAGAGTGACAGCTCGAGCAGGGACGAAAGTCGGGACTAGTGATCCGGCACCTACTTGTGGTTGTGGTGTCGCTCAACGGATAAAAGGTACCCCGGGGATAACAGGCTGATCTTCCCCAAGAGTCCATATCGACGGGATGGTTTGGCACCTCGATGTCGGCTCGTCGCATCCTGGGGCTGGAGTAGGTCCCAAGGGTTGGGCTGTTCGCCCATTAAAGCGGTACGCGAGCTGGGTTTAGAACGTCGTGAGACAGTTCGGTCTCTATCCGCCGCGCGCGTTGAAACTTAAGGAAGGCTGTCCCTAGTACGAGAGGACCGGGACGGACGTACCTCTGGTGTGCCAGTTGTTCCGCCAGGAGCAGGGCTGGTTGGCTACGTACGGAAGGGATAACCGCTGAAAGCATCTAAGCGGGAAGCCTGTTTCGAGATGAGGTTTCTTTTGAGGTTCCCTATAGATTATGGGGTTGATAGGCCAGATCTGGACGCATCGTAAGGTGTGGAGGTGACTGGTACTAATTTACCGACACAAACCCTATGGTTTGGATAAATAACGCAATGTAACACACAGAACAATGATTTGATGTTCGCGTCCACTATGCAGTGTCTAGCACAGCACACGTACACACCCCTTGGTGGTGTGTGGCCTGTTGGTTGTGTCGGTGGTGATAGTAGCAGGGAAACGCCCGGTCCCATTTCGAACCCGGAAGCTAAGCCTGGTTACGCTGATGGTACTGCACTCGGGAGGGTGTGGGAGAGTAGGTTACCGCCGACCTAAAACTTAAAAGAGATGAAGAGAGAGTGTGGTTCAATGGTTGAGGAGTCTTAAAATTCCTCCCATTGGACCACACTCTTTTTCGTTGTATATAATAGAATTTTTTGAACCGTTCGCAGATGAAGGAACAAGATGGCTGACAACGACGATCGCAATCGCGACAACAACCGCTCCGATAACGATAATCGTGCTCCCCGGGGTGAGCGCGGCTACCGTGGCGATCGTAACAATGACCGTGGTGGCTACCGCGGCGGTTCCTCCAATCGATCCTCTGATCGGCCCTCCGGCCGTTCATCTGAATCCCGCGATGGTGGCCGTGGTGGCTACGGGAATCGTCACGGTGACGATTCCCGTGGGGGTCAGTGGAGGGGCGATCGTGATGATCGTCGGGGTGGTGACCGCCCTTATGGTCGTGAAGAACGTGGCGCAGATCGCGGCAGCCAGCAGGGTGGCCGCGGCGGCGAACGCCGTTATGAGAAGCGTGATGACCGGGACAACCGTGGTCGTGGTGGCCGTCCCGGAGGACCGTCGCGTGGGCACTCCAACCGGGCGGGCGCCGGCCGTGAGGAGCAGCGCGATGCTCTGCACCCACAGCGTTCCGGGTTCCGCGAAGAACGCATCAACACCCGCCTCAACGAGCCTGATCTTCCCGGCGATATCGATGTGAAGGATCTTGATCCTCTGGTACTGCAGGACCTGCGGGTGCTGTCCAAGGACAATGCAGACGGCGTCGCAAAGCATATGATCATGGCCGCCACCTGGCTGGCGGATGACCCCAAGCTGGCGTTGCGCCATGCCCGGGCCGCCAAGGACCGTGCCGGTCGCATCTCCGTGGTCCGTGAGACCTGTGGCATTGCCGCGTATCACGCGGGCGAATGGAAGGAAGCCCTGTCTGAACTGCGTGCTGCCCGCCGCATGGCTGGTGGCCCCGGTCTGATCGCGGTCATGGCGGACTGCGAACGTGGTCTCGGGCGCCCAGAGAAGGCGATCGAGCTTGGTCGCACCGAGGATCTCACCGATCTGGATGAGGAATCCCGGATTGAGCTGGCCATCGTGGTGGCCGGCGCCCGTCATGACCTGGGTCAGCATGAATCCGCTGTGATCGAATTGCAGCGGGTGAACCCGGACAAGAACTCCGCCGGACTAACCGCATCGCGGTTGTCCTATGCCTATGCCGATGCGCTGGTGCTCGCCGGCCGTGGAGATGAGGCACGGGAATGGTTCCAGCACGCCGCTGATATTGATGAGGATGGTTTCCTCGATGCTGAGGAGCGCCTCGAGCAGCTGGATCAGGGAACCAACTAGACTCATAGTCCATGAGCATTCTCACGGACTATGACAGCCTTCTCCTCGACCTCGACGGAACGGTATATGAAGGGGGACAGGCCATTGAGCACGCCGTTGACGCAATCAACAGCGCTGGTCTCCCTGCGATATACGTGACCAATAACGCGTCACGCGCACCCGAGATGGTGGCGGGACAGCTGCGGGACATCGGTCTGAAATCAGCAACCGCCGAGCATGTGATGACCTCCGCGCAGGCCGCGATCATCATGGCGTCCCAGAAAATCCCCGCTGGATCGAAGGTGTATGTGCTGGGCACTGATTCCTTCCGGGATCTGGCCCGCGCGGCAGGTTTTGAGGTGGTGGCCTCCGCCGATGATAAGCCCTCGGTGGTGCTGCACGGACACAATCCTGACACCGGTTGGGCACAACTCAGCGAAGCCGCGCTGTCCATCCACAATGGTGCGTTGTATTTCGCCTCTAACCTGGACACCACACTCCCGATGGAGCGTGGACTCCACGTGGGTAATGGTTCCATGGTGGCGGCGGTGGTCAGTGCCACGGGAGTAACACCTGAGGCCGCCGGCAAGCCTGGTCCGGCGATGTTCCACGCTGCAGCAAAGACTCTCGGATCAACGAAACCGCTCGTGGTCGGGGACCGCCTCAACACCGATATTGCCGGTGGTAACGCCGCCGGCATGGACACATTCCAGGTGCTCACAGGGGTCAGCGGGCATTATGCGCTGCTTACTGCAGTGCCCGCAGAACGCCCGACCTTTGTCGCTGATTCACTCGCGGATCTTTCCGGTGACGCGGACCAGCTGCGCCCCGGTGACCAGGGTGGTTTCACCGCCGACGTGGACGGTGAAGAGGTTGTGCTCGACGGTGGCACGCCTGACAGCACCGCGACGCAGGCGCTGCGGACCGTGCTGGCGGCCGCCTGGGCCGTTGAAGAGAGCGCCGTGCCGGTTACCCGGGTGCGTGCCGTCTCTGATGCGGCGCGCACAGCCCTGGAGTCCTGGTGGTGACAGTGCCCAGGCCCCATGATCCCCGGGCTCTGAGCGTCAGCCCGGCGAAGGTGCAAAGCATGCTTGACGACGTCCTCTCCCGGGACTCCCACACCCTGTCAGAAGAAGCCAGCAACCTCGAAGAGGCATACCGGATACTCAACGATGCCCTTGCCTAGATACACTGAATTTTTCTCCCCTCATCTGTACCGCACGCATAATTAGGAAAGAAGATCCCCACCCGATGGTCGCTCGTAGGAGACTGGACGCTGAACTCGTCCGCCGGAAGATTGCCCGTTCACGTGAACAAGCAGTGGAGATGATCCGTGAACGCAGGGTCTTCGTTGGTGGCATCCTCGCGATCAAGCCAGCGAGCGTGGTCGAACCTGAAGTCTCGATCCGGGTGGAGGAATCAGTCACCGAGGACTGGGCTTCTCGCGGTGCCCACAAACTCATCGGTGCCCTGGAAGCCTTCGAGCCCCTCGGATTAAGCGCCAAGGGCCGACGCGTACTTGATGCCGGCGCCTCCACCGGTGGTTTCACTGATGTGCTGCTGCGACGCGACGCCGCCGAGGTGGTCGCCGTTGATGTGGGTTATGGACAACTCATCTGGCGTCTGCAAAATGATGACCGGGTTCGGGTGGTGGACCGCACCAATATCCGTTATATGACCCTGGAAGACACCGGCGGGCCCTGCGACATGATGGTCGGGGATCTGTCGTTCATCTCCCTGCGACTGACCCTGCCGGCAATCGTGGCGTGCCTGACCGAGGGCGCTGATCTCCTGCCCATGGTCAAGCCGCAGTTCGAGGTGGGGAAGGACCGACTGGGCAGCGGTGGGGTGGTCCGTTCACCGGAACTGCGTGCCGAGGTCACCCTCGAGGTGGCGGAATTCGCCAGGACACTGGGGCTCAGCGTCAAAGGGGTGGTCGCATCCCCACTCCCAGGCCCCTCCGGCAACGTAGAATACTTCTTATGGCTGGTCAAAGATGGTGGTGCAACAATGCCTGATCACGAACACCTGGTGAGCATGATCAACACAGCAGTGGAAGAAGGTCCGCAGCAATGACCGGAGTAACTGATCGCATTGTCCTGTTGGTGCCCCACACGGGACGATCATCAAATATTGAATCCGCCGTTCTGGCCGCGGAACATCTCGACCAGGCAGGCATCACCGTGCGGGTGATGATCAATGAGGAGGACGACCCGGTCCGCACCCACCCGGTGCTGGGCAGGTTCGAACAGGTCGTCCACTCCAAAAACGCTGCTGACGGTGCTGAACTGGTTCTGGTCCTCGGTGGTGACGGCACATTTCTCCGTGCAGCAGACCTCGCGCACGCAGTGGATCTGCCCGTCCTGGGGATCAACCTGGGCCACGTGGGGTTCCTCGCGGAATGGGAGTCGGATTCCCTGGAGGACGCACTCAAACGCATTATCGACCGTGATTACCGGGTGGAGGAGCGGATGACCCTGGATGTCATCGTCCGCGACAGTGATCTGGAGGAGATCGGCCGGGGATGGGCCCTCAACGAAGTCAGCGTGGAAAACCTCAACCGCCGTGGAGTCCTGGATGCCACCCTCGAAGTGGATTTCCGCCCTGTTGCTTCCTTCGGCTGTGACGGGGTGTTGATCTCCACGCCCACAGGATCCACCGCATATGCCTTCTCTGCCGGTGGTCCGGTCCTGTGGCCCGAACTCGACGCGATCCTGGTGGTACCGAACAATGCCCATGCGCTGTTCACCAAACCGCTGGTGGTCAGCCCAAAGTCCACCGTGGCCGTGGAATCCATGTCCGGAACCTCTCCTGCAATGGCCGTGATGGATGGTTTCCGTCCCATTCCCATGCCCCCCGGTTCCCGGGTGGAGATTGTCCGTGGCCACCGCCCGGTCCGATGGGTCCGGCTGGATTCCCTGCCGTTCACTGATCGTCTGGTCCGCAAACTGCACCTTCCGGTGGTTGGCTGGCGTGGGCCGGACAAGGCGTCAGCGCGCGCGGTTGAACCCGGGGCAGACGGAACCGACGCGTCTTAGGCCATGCGACTGAAGAGCCCGCGGCGGGGGCGCTGCGGGTTTTTCCTTGCCTTGGGGGCGCGTGGGTGAGAGGGAAGGGTTGTTTTTGACCTCTGGGGTGAATCTTCGAACACCTCGACCACGACCGGACGTGTGTGCGAAACAGAAGATTCCCTGGTCAGACAAACTATTCGAAAACTTAACCTGAAATTAGCAAAACTGTTCCCATGAAATTCGGGATTCTGATGTAGAGTAACTGGCATGCTCGCAGACATCGCCATTGAGAACCTCGGAGTGATTCCGGCCGCGTCCGCCGAATTCAGTTCGGGTCTGACCGTACTGACCGGTGAGACCGGTGCGGGAAAGACCATGGTAGTAACCGGTTTACGCCTCCTTTCCGGTGGTCGCGCAGATGCCTCCCGCGTTCGCACTGGGGCGCCGCAGGCCGTGGTGGAGGGGCGCTTCATCACGGAGAACGTGCCCACTGACATTGTCGAACGTGCAACCGGAATAGTTTCGAACGCCGGCGGTGCTGCCGATGAGAACGGCGAGTTCTTGGCTGTTCGATCGGTCAATGCCAATGGTCGTTCAAAAGCCCACCTCGGAGGCCGTGCGGTTCCGGCGGCGATCCTGTCGGATTTCTCCGGCGAACTCCTCACCATCCACGGCCAGAACGATCAACTCCGCCTGCTGTCCCCGGAACGCCAGCTGGATGCCCTCGATCGTTTCCTACCCACCCTGACCAACCTGCGCATCGGCTATTCAGAGAAGTACTCCACGTGGAAGGAACTCTCCCGTGATCTGAAACAGCGGATCAGCTCGCGGCGCGAACTGGCGCAGGAGGTTGACCGCCTCCAATTCGCCATCAATGAGATTGATGCCGTGAGTCCGGAACCAGGGGAGGATGCTGAGCTGCTTTCCCAGATCCGTCGCCTCCAGGACGTGGACACGCTCCGCGAACAGGCCGCCACGGCCCTCGGTGCGATTGATGGCGTCGGTGCCCTCAGCGATGCGATGGGGGGTTCCGCAGGTTTTGATGAAGGCCAGGAATCCGCCTCGGATCAACTGGGTCAGGCCGAATCAGCATTGGGGGGCAGCGAGGACCCCAAGCTCAAGGAGATCTCCGGTCTGCTGTCCGAGATCACCTCGCTGCTGGGGGAGGTGTCCGTGGAGCTGGGCAGCTTCCTCGCCGATCTCCCTGCTGATCCGCAGGCACTCGATGAGATGCTCACCCGTCAGCAGCAGCTGAAACTGCTCACCCGTAAATACGCCGGGGACATTGACGGTGTCTTGGAATGGCGGCGGAAGGCCCAGCTGCGCCTGGAGAGTATCGATATCTCCTCGGAGGCGATTGACAAGCTCAAGGAGAAGGTGAAGAAGTCCGAATCCACCATGATGCGTGCGGCCAAGAAACTCTCCACCGAGCGTTGCAAGGCGGCGAAACGGCTGAGTGCAACAGTCACCGAGGAGCTTCAGGGGCTGGCCATGCAAAAAGCTCGGTTCATTGCGGCTATGACCGCCGCAGAACCCGGCCCCACTGGAATTGACGCCGTGGAGTTCCAACTCGCAGCCAACGCGCTTGCACAGCCACGTCCACTGGCATCCTCGGCCTCCGGCGGTGAGTTGTCCCGGGTGATGCTGGCGCTGGAGGTCATCCTCGCTGCCGGCACCACCGGCACCACCCTGGTATTCGATGAGGTGGATGCCGGAGTCGGTGGGCGAGCCGCGGTGGAGATCGGGCGCCGTCTGGCACGCCTGGCCAATGACAACCAGGTCATCGTGGTCACACACCTCCCGCAGGTTGCCGCCTATGCCGATACCCACCTCCATGTGGCCAAGGACGTGGGCGAGGGCTCGGTGAGCTCAGGGGTTGAAAGCCTGAGTTATGAACGGCGCATCGAGGAGCTCTCCCGCATGCTGGCCGGCCTGGATGACACCGAGACCGGACGAGCCCATGCCACCGAATTGCTCGAGCGCGCACAGCGTGAATGCGAGGACATCCGGGAGGAGGCTTCGGCCGGAGAATTCGCCGTGAGTGCGTGAAAACTCTCAGCATAAGGGCTTCGCTCAGATCAGCCGTGTGGGGCGGTTAGGAGACCGCTGAGTAGTGTGCGGTTAGCTGATAACCCGTCGGAGCTCCGGATGGTTATCAGCGATGTCCCAGGCTCTTGTGTGCTTGTAGGACACGATGAAGTTCATCTCATCATGGCATCCGTCCACCTGATGCTGCTGGTTCGCGCCCACGCCTGTGCGACGATGGTGGTTTGCGGGGAACGGGGGAGCAGTCTCGGGAATCACTGAGGACGGTCCACCTTGTGTGTGACGTTCACCGCCGCGGTACAGGCTCTTTTACCTGCAGTCTCCATAGCGAGGTGACTTCCTTCGAACGTGCGACGTGTAGAGGGTCTGAGCTATCTTTCGCCCGCCTATGGGTGGGCGTGGTGTCGAGCCGATCGATCACGTGAAGCCCCGCCTCGTCAATTGCGTCCAGAAGCATCTGTCGACTACGCAAACCAAGCAGCTCGGCGAGATCAGAGAGGATCAACCAACCTTCTCCATCATCCGTGAGGTGATGCGGTAACCCGGCCAGAAATTGCAGCAGCATTTTGCTACCGGGGTCATACACCGCCGCGTCGAGGGTGGTTGTCGCGCTGCCCGGCAACCACGGTGGGTTGCAGATGATGAGCGGTGCCCGTCCTGCAGGGAACATGCTGGTCAACTGGGCCTCTGCCGTGCCTTGTACGCCCAGTCGGGTGAAGTTGTCGTTCGCGCAGTCCACCGCACGCTGGCTGAGGTCTGTTCCCAGCACCTTTTTCACGCCACGGTTGACCAGTACTGCGGCCAGTACGCCGGTGCCGGTGCCAATATCGAACGCTAAATCCCGATTGTTCAGCGGTGCCTGGGCGACAAGATCAACATACTCGTGGCGGGTGGGCAAAAAAGTACCGTAGTGAGGGTGAATCTTCGCGTTCAAAGCGGGAACGTCCACGCCGTTCAAGAACCACTGATAGGCGCCCTGCACCCCGATCAGCTCTTGCAGACTCACCACGGCACCCACGTCACCGGAGCTGCGGCGCTGCTCGTATCCGAACTCAACCGCCGGATCAACGTGCGGGGCCCGAGGCAAAGGCAGCACTGCACTCCCACTCTGTGCGTCAAAGGTGAGCGGCACCAGAATCAATGACATCATCCGCGAACGTTGGGCTCTGGCCTGGCGGATGCGGTAAAACTCCTCTGCATCGGTCACGGCAGGCTGAGCTGCTGACCGTCCCCGGCCCTTTGCCAGACGTCGATCTATTGCACTCAAAATCTGTTTTGCGTTATGGAAGTCGCCCAGCCATAGCATTGCTATGCCCTGAGCTGCATACTTCATCGCCTGAGCTGTGCTGAGCCGGTCATCGACCGCGACAAGCTTCTTGGGCGCTGCCCGGTCATTTGCCGACCACCACCTGGCTGAACCTGCCACCCCGTTGTGTTCCCAGGTCAGCAAGTCTTCCGTGGCAAACTGGTCCGGAGTAATGGGAATCAACCTCGTTCTATAACGGTGCTTCAGCAAGCGTGCAGCTGCTGGCACCTGCAGGTACATCCACCCGCTTGTCGTATCCGCAACGAGGGGCAGCATGAATGCGCCAAAGATAAATTTAGTTGCATCATCATAGCAGGATGCGGCTCCTCAAACACCGCTGCTGCCACAGCAGTCTTTCCGCTCCCATGATGATGTCCTTGATTGACAGCTCCGCAATCGGTATCCGATAACGCCCACTTTAAGCCCGGCCCCGCTCCATCCCGGCCCCCTCCTGGTAGCGCTGGCAGATTGGGGAGCCAAAATCAACCACACTACCGCGGCTGGCAAGCCAGGGTTCACGCAATCAGATAACCATGATGCACTGAATTTCACCATGGAGGAGGAGACACCTCGCCACGGGCGGGGAGTTGGCCTCTGTCTCGCTGGAATAAGATCGCAATCTCCCACACATGAGATGGAAGATCGTTGCGAGGTTCTACTGTGCCCGGGCCCTTGCGCCACCCTCCGGTGGTGGTGTTATCGCCATCATTTACAACCGCCGCATGAAGCTGCGAGTCATGCCCACTGCACACAGACGACACCGCACTGGAGGGCCGTATCGGTCAGCGGCACAAGTCTCCCGGTGCTGCTGGACCGCGGCCATCAGTAGACCGTGCAACCCTCGACGAACAATCAAGCAGTCACTGGGGCGAGCCAGGTCAACCTCGGAATGTGCCCCAACGTCTTCTGGCTCTGACAAATCGGGCGATATTCGGTGTGATGAGGCAACACGGATAAGCTTCCTACTCTTTTCTAGGCGCGTCTCCACCAAAGGTTGAGACTTTTGATTCAGAATGGGCAGCATGAGTCTGTTCAACCGCAAAGCTGACCTGCCTGGACTGGTCGGGGCGACACGCCTCTGCACCCCAGAGGGCAAGGGGATCAAGCGTCTGTCCCAGGGGGATCTCGCCATCATTGATGCGCCTGATCTGGATCGGGCCTTCGCCCAACGCCTCCTCGCAGCCCGCCCAGCTGCGGTTCTCAACGTGTCCAGGTTCACCACCGGGTCCGTTCCCAATTTCGGACCCCAGCTGCTTCTCGACGGCGGTATCCACCTCATCGAGGGGTTTGACTCCGATATCCTGACCACCCTCAAAGAGGGAAAGAAGGGTCGTCTCACCGATGACGGCAAGCTTTACTACGGTGAGCGCCTGGTCGCCTCCGGTGCGCCCGTGACAGAGACCGCCGCGGTCGAGGCCTTTGTTGATGCACAGCAGTCCCTGGTGGACCACATGGAAGCCTATTTCGGCAACACCATCCAGTTCATCCACTCCGAGGCTCCACTGCTCATCGACGGCATCGGCATCCCCAACTCCGGTGCCAATCTCGAGGGCCGCAAGGTACTCATCGCCAGCCCCGGAAACAACCACCGCACCAAGCTGAAGGAATTGCGCAACTTCATCCGCGAATATGACCCGGTGCTCATCGGTGTCGATGGTGCCGCGGACACCCTGGTGGAACTGGGCTACAAACCCGCACTGATCGTGGGCAACCCGACGGGTATCGGCGCAGATGCCCTGCGCAGCGGCGCGCACGTCATCCTGCCTGCTGAACCCGATGGGCATGCCGAAGGCCTCGAACGCATCCAGGACCTGGGTATCGGGGCGATGACTTTCCCCGCAGCGGTGAGTTCCGCCACGGATCTCGCGCTGCTGCTCGCTGACTACCACAACGCCGAGATGATCGTGAACGTCGGTGCGCCGCTCGATCTGGATGCGGTGTTCGCCGGCGTGGAGACCGCCACGCCGGCGTCATTGCTCGCCCGTTCCAAGGCCGGAACGAAGCTTGTCGACGCCGACATCATCGCCAATCTGTACACCGTGCGAACCTCCGGAAGCCTGGCCTGGCTCTGGGCACTGCTGGGCATCCTCGTGGCTCTCGCGGTGATCATCGTCATCGCCGGCACGTCGGGGGATGGTTCCTTCACCGACAACCTCATCGATACCTGGAACAGCTTCGCGCTGATGGTCCAGGGACTGTTCAACTAGGAAAGGTGAAGGAATATCATGGCTAAAACGCGTGGTAGGGGCGCCCTGGCAGTCGCCGGCATCGCCATCGGTGTTGCACTGGGCACCGCTTTCGGCACCTATATCCTGGCGCCGAACCTCCCGGAGAATTCGGATCCCAACGCACCCGGGTCGGCAGATTTCGCGGCCGCGGAACAGCGTGCCGATGTCAACGAGGTACAGGCCGCCCAGGCGGACAGCGTCATCGGGCACATCGTGGAGGACCTGGTTGCCGGTCAGCTGCAGGACCGCCCCGTGCTCCTCATGCACACCACGGATGCGGAACAGTCCGATATTGATGATGTCGCGTGGCTGCTCCAGCGGGCAGGAGCGCTCAACGCAGGCAGAATCCAACTGGAGGAGCAGTTCTTCTCACAGGATAGCGCCGATCAGCTGAAATCCATCGTGGCCAACACCCTCCCTGCGGGTGCGCAGTTATCCGAGACCCAGCTGGATCCCGGCACCCACGCCGGTGAGGCCCTCGGCTCCGGACTGTTGCTCAACCCGGAAAGCGGCGAACCGCAGGCCTCCACCGCGGAGCGCGCTCTCCTGCTCAACGCTCTGCGCGACACCGGTTTCATCACCTACGAGGACGGCACCATCCTGCCGGGCCAGGTCGTGGTGCTGATCACCGGTGACAGCGAAGGATCAGGAGATGAGTCCTTCGCGGCGGAAACCCAGGCACTGTTCGCCCGGGCCTTGGACTCCAGGGGCACCGGGATGGTGGTGGCCGGTCGCATCCATACCGCTACGGATACCGGTGTGATCGGTCGCCTCCGCGCGAATCCGGATGCGGTGGAGAACGTCTCCACCGTGGATTCCGTGGATCGCACCTGGGGCAAGATGGCCACCGTGCTCTCTGCGAGGGATGAGTTGGCGGATCGCTCCGGTGCCTATGGCTCAGCCGCGTCTGCTGAAGCAGCCTCACCCAAACTCGATGGGGTGACTCCTCCCCGGGAGGCAGAGGTGCCAGTGGAATAGGGGAGAGCGCACCTGCTCTGTCACCGCCACCCACTTCGACTGTGGGTGGCGGTGTTTTCATCATGTAAAAATCTGTCGATCTATAGGCAGAAACCCTCAGAAATGCCTCCTGAGCTGCATGAATATGGCGGAATAAAACCTGTGTTATGCTAAAAATCCGTAGGTGTGAGAAGCCGGACACCGCGACATCATCTGCGCGCGTGCGTCGGCTCTGTGAACCCTTCACTCCGTTCAAGTCCACCAATCGGAAGGTCTCAAGACCATGTCCATCACGCGCACTCCACAGTCACGCACCGCCAAGCATGTGTTCGTCACGGGAGGGGTTGTCTCCTCGCTGGGTAAGGGGTTGACGGCAGCAAGCCTGGGTCAGTTGCTCATCGCCCGCGGACTCAATGTGACCATGCAGAAGCTGGATCCCTATCTCAATGTGGATCCCGGCACCATGAACCCCTTTGAGCATGGGGAGGTCTTTGTCACCGAGGATGGCGCGGAGACCGATCTGGATCTGGGCCACTATGAACGATTCCTCGACCGTTCTCTCACCGCCACGGCGAATGTGACCACCGGCAGGGTCTATTCCACGGTGATCGCCAAGGAGCGCAGGGGAGAATACCTCGGTCGGACCGTGCAGGTTATTCCACACATCACCGATGAGATCAAAGCACGCATCCTGGCCATGGGGGAGCCGGATGAGAGCGGGGCGGTGCCCGATGTGGTCATCTCGGAGATCGGTGGCACCGTCGGTGATATCGAGTCCCAACCCTTCCTGGAGGCCGCCCGCCAGGTTCGTCATGAGATCGGCCGGGACAACTGCCTTTTCATCCACTGCTCACTCGTGCCGTACCTGGCCACCTCGGGGGAGTTGAAAACCAAACCCACCCAGCATTCGGTGGCGCAGTTGCGTTCCGTGGGCATTCTTCCCGATGCCCTGGTCCTCCGCAGTGATCGGGAGGTTCCGGAGCCACTCAAAAACAAGATCGCCTTGATGTGCGATGTGGACCTCGACGGCGTGGTGTCCTGTCCTGATGCCGGTTCCATCTACACCATCCCGGTCACCCTCCACCGCGGTCACCTGGACACCTTCCTCATCCGTCGCCTCGACCTGCCGTACCGCGACATTGACTGGACCGGGTGGCATGATCTGCTCGACCGGGTCAACAACCACACCCGGGAGATCACGGTCGGCATCGTGGGCAAGTACATCGACCTGCCTGATGCCTACCTGTCGGTGGTGGAGGCCATCCGGGCTGCCGGTTATGCCCACCACACCCGCGCCACCATCTCCTGGATCGCCTCCGATGACTGCCAGACACCGGAACAGGCCGCAGTGGCTCTGGCGGGTCTGGATGCCATCGTCATCCCCGGGGGATTCGGCATCCGTGGCATTGAGGGCAAGATCGGCGCCGTCACCTACGCCCGGGAACACCGCGTCCCGTTGCTCGGTCTGTGCCTGGGTCTGCAGTGCGTGGTCATAGAGGCGGCCCGCCAGGCAGGCCTGACCCAGGCCTCATCCACGGAGTTTGATCCAGACACCACCCAGCCCGTGATCGCCACCATGGCGGAGCAGCGGGCAGCAGTATCGGGCCAGGCTGATCTGGGTGGCACGATGCGACTGGGTGCCTACCCGGCGCGCCTGCAACCCGGATCACTCACCGCGCAGCTCTACGGCACGGTGGAGGTCTCTGAACGGCATCGGCACCGCTTTGAGGTCAACACCGCCTATCTGCCCCAGATCGAGGAGAACTCCGGTCTGGTATTTTCCGGCACCTCTCCTGATGGTCACCTGGTGGAGTTCGTGGAATACCCCACGGACATCCATCCCTTCCTGGTGGCCACGCAGGCGCATCCGGAGTATAAATCACGGCCCACCCTCGCCCATCCGCTATTTAAAGGCCTGGTCAGCGCGGCACTTGCGTGATCCTGATGTGGTCGTGTCCACCCCTGCCTTTACAATGTGGGCATTATGACTACCGCAGGCACACATGAGTTCACCGTTACTGATTCCGAGTTGTTGATCCAGTCGCCGATCCTGGCCGTCCGCAAAGATACGCTCATCATGCCGGGAGGGGGCAAGGCCACCCGTGAGATCGTCGAGCACTTCGGTGCGGTGGCGATCGTGGCGTTCGATGGGGAGAATATCGCGCTGGTGAGGCAGTACCGCCACTGCGTGCAGGATCGGCTGTGGGAACTGCCCGCGGGCCTGCTCGACATCGCCGATGAGGATGCCCTCACCGGTGCCCGGCGTGAGCTGGTGGAGGAAGCCGGATTGGAGGCGGGGGACTGGTCGGTGCTCACCGATCTGATCACCTCACCTGGTTTCTGTGATGAGGCGGTGCGGGTCTACCTCGCCCGTGATCTCACACGGGTGGAGCAGCCCCCTGCCGACGGCGATGAGGAGGCTGACATGACCATGCAGTGGTTCCCGCTCACCACGGCCCGGGACATGGTGTTCAGTGGCGGGATCGTCAATTCCATCGCCATCGCGGGCATCCTCGCCGCTGATGCGGTGATTGCGGGTCGCGTTGGTGCGCGGGGCACGGATGCACCGTTCCGATTCCGGCCGACGGCGCTGGCGGAGCGTCGTAAAGCAGCCGGCATCACGCCGGATATGAAGAAGCTGTGAAGGTACGCGAGGTTGCGCGGACCTGGTTGACGCATCTGGCGGTGGAGCGTGGTTTGTCGCAGAACACGCTGAGCAGTTACCGGCGGGATATCAACCGTTATTGCGACTGGCTGGAGTCCGCGCGGATTGCTGATATCGGTGCGGTGAACACGGCGGATGTGGAAGCGTATGTGATGGATCTGCGGCGTGGCGTTGAGGGCCGGGCGCCGTTGTCGGCGTCCTCGGCCGGGCGCGCGCTCATTGTGGCCCGCGGCCTGCACAAATTCGCACTTTCTGAAGGTCATGTGGGCGTGGATGTTGCAGCCGATGTGTCTCCGCCGGCTACTGGACGCCACCTGCCGGATACCCTGAGTGTGGACGAGGTGGCCAGGCTCATCCATGCCATCCCCACCTCTGATATCGCCACGCCCGTGGATATCCGTGACCGCGCGCTGGTGGAGATCCTCTACGGCACCGGGGCACGCATCTCGGAAGCGACCGGGCTGATGGTGGATGATGTGGCCCATGCGCCGGAGGTGCTGCGTATCACCGGTAAGGGATCCAGGCAGCGGCTGGTGCCCTATGGATCGATGGCGCAGGCAGCCGTGGAGGACTACCTGGTTCGTGCGCGACCAGGTTTGAGCAAGGGAAAATCCCACGCGTTGTTCCTCAACCAGCGCGGTGGCCCGCTGTCACGGCAGTCAGCCTGGGCGGCGTTGAAGAAAGCCACCGACCGCGCCGGCCTGAAGAAGGACATCTCACCGCACACCCTCCGGCATTCCTTCGCCACCCATCTGCTTGAGGGTGGCGCCGATGTCCGCGTGGTTCAGGAACTGTTGGGGCACTCCTCGGTGACCACCACGCAGATCTACACCCATGTCACCGCCGAGAACCTGCGCCAGGTGTGGAGGTCCGCGCACCCCAGGGCATGAAGCATCACCCGAGATGTATCCGGTTCCAGTGCTCGGTGTCACGCAGTAACTGCCGGTCATGGGTGACCAGGACCACCGCCGCCGGGGTGTCATGCAGGGCTTCGGTGAGCTGGTCCACCAGGTGCATGGAGAGGTGGTTGGTGGGTTCATCGAAAAGGAGCAGCTGGGGGTCTGTGGCCAGGATGGTGGCCAGGTCAACTCTGCGCCTTTGCCCCATGGACATCTCGGTATATTTCTTCCTGGCGGCTTCCGGTGAGAGCAGTCCAAAACGGATGGCGGCTTCCCCTGCTTTACCTACCTCACCCGATGCGGGGCTGTCTGGGGCCCGGATGGACTCCTGGGTCAGGTAGCCGATGCGGGCATGATGTGAGACGGTCCCGGTACTGGGTGGGTATAGTCCAGCGAGAAGATCCAGCAGTGTGGTTTTGCCTGCGCCGTTGGCCCCGGTGATCACATACCGGTCGCCGGAGGTGATCTCCAGGGGATGGGGCAGGCTGAGACGGTTAACCACGGTCAAGTCAGAGCACCTGATAAGTGTGGCTCCAGGGCGTACCTTCAGATCCGGGAAATCCAGCTCCAGCGGAGGGTGGGGCATGGGCACCGGAGCGGCATCCACCGCTGCCTGTGCCCTTTTCACTGCCTGCACCACACCCGGTGCGCGGGAGGCTCTGGTGTGTTTACCGGTTCCTTTCGGGGGCCGCCAGGCGGTATCCACGCGGCGGCGGGCCTCTTCGAGGTCGTCTGCGAGGCGTTCTCTCAGCCGTTGTTGATCGCGGTGGTCCTGCCTCCATCGCCCGAGCATGGCCTGACGGGAGTGGTGGTACTGGTCAAAGCCGTCACCGTGGATACGCGGGCTGCCATCTGGTGTCGGATCGAGATCGACGATGGTATCGGCGACATCCCGGACAAGCGCCCGGTCATGGGATACCACGATCACCACTCCCTTGTGCCTTTTTATGGAGTCGGTGAGGAATTCCAGGGCTTCGTGATCGAGGTGGTTGGTCGGTTCGTCGAGAAGCACCACGTCATAATCGCCGCCGAGGATGCACGCCAGGCGGACGCGGTAACGCTGGCCCACTGACATCTCCTCCAGTAAATGGCCGGGTTCGGTGAGGGCACTCAGCGCCTGCAGGGCGATCCCGATGCGGCGTTTCGCACTCCAGGCGTCAAGTGACTCGGCCACACCGAGGGCATCGGCGAAAGCGCTCTCAGCCCCCGGGGCACCGTCTGTGAGAGCCATGGTTGCCTGTTCCAGCGTGGACAAAGCTGTCAGTGATGGGCCAATGGCATCTTTGGTGAGATCGCCAATGGTCATGCCCGGTTCGGCAGGCAGATGCTGGTGTGCGATAGCGAGGTGCCCGTGCACATCGACGGTGCCAGCTGATGGTGCCAGGTCACCGGTGATGGTGGCCAGGAGGGATGATTTACCGCGGCCGTTCTCGCCGAGGATGGCGACGCAGCGGCCTGCGGTGGCAGTGAGGTCAAGGCCGGTGAAAAGTGTGGTGCCGGCGCGGGCCACGGAGAGTCCGCGGACAGTGACATGGGGGAGCCCGGAATGCGGGGTGGGGTGGGACATGGTGAAACTTCCTGTGTTCTAAGGGTTGCTGAACCCGGCCCCCGCGTGGCCGCCGGACTGGAGAGTCCGTGTGCGGCCGAGGGATCGGGGCTTGGTGAGGGGGAGTTCAGCAACTCCTACAGGAAGTACAAATGCATGTGGCTGAATCTAACATCGGGTCGCGGTCGGCGGCAAGAGGGGGATCGCATAGCTGCTCGGCGGTCAAGCTTTAAGGGTTGACAAACTTTCAAAGCTCAGCGGACTCGGCGTGTATGCCACACGAAACCGGAAGTCGGATCTATCGTGCATGTAGTGTGGTCACAGCAGCTAATGACAGGTGGGTAATTAAGCACACCACCGACCTGGAGTGACCGGAACGTCCACCGCAGGGCCAAAGTAGAACACCTAAGTCAAGGAAGAAGGTTTGACTGTGAGCGATTCGGGGAAAAGCAACACTCCAAAGGGTGAAGTGGGCTTGACTGGACGCCCCGTGCGCGAACTGCCCGAACCGGCAAAGCTTGATAAACACGGGCCTGGCACCATCATCGCGATGGCCAACCAGAAAGGTGGCGTGGGTAAAACCACCTCCACAATCAACCTCGGGGCCTGCCTGGCTGAGGCCGGCCGCAAGGTGCTGCTGGTGGATCTGGATCCCCAGGGTGCACTCACCGCGGGGATCGGTGTGCATTATGAGGATGTGGATCTCACGATCTATGACGTGATGATTGACAACAACACCACCATCCATCAGGCCATCCACACCACCGGTGTGCCGGGCCTTGATGTGGTGCCTGCGAATATCGATCTGTCTGCGGCCGAGATCCAGCTGGTCAATGAGGTGGGCCGTGAACAGGTACTGGCACGCGCCCTGCGACCGGTGGTCAATGATTATGACTTCATCATCCTGGATTGCCAGCCCTCCCTGGGGCTGCTCACCGTCAATGCTCTTGCCTGTGCACACGGTGTCATAATCCCCATGGAATGTGAGTACTTCTCGCTGCGTGGCCTGGCTCTACTGACCGATACCGTGGAGAAGGTGGCCGATCGCCTCAACTTTGATCTGGAGATCCTCGGCATCCTGGTCACCATGTTTGACCGCCGCACCTCCCACGCCCGTGAGGTAATGTCACGGGTGGTCGAGGTGTTCGAGGACCGTGTCTTTGACACCGTGATCACCCGCACCGTCCGTTTCCCGGAAACCTCCGTCGCCGGCGAACCGATCATCACCTGGGCGCCCTCGTCACAGGGGGCGGCCCAGTACCGGAACCTGGCCAAGGAAGTTATCGCCCGCGCCCAGGGACGCTAACCGCCATAATGATTCACCCTGATCCGGACAGTGCCGGTTTCCAGGTGCGCCTGTCCAACTTTGAGGGACCCTTCGACCTGCTCCTGCAGCTGATCACGAAGAAGAAGCTGGATGTCACAGAGATCGCCCTGTCGGAGGTCACTGATGAGTTCATCGCCTACACACGTCAACTCGGCAAAACCAGCGATCTGGATGAAGTCACCGAGTTCCTCGTTGTGGCCGCAACACTGTTGGATCTGAAGACAGCGCGCCTGCTCCCACGGGGTGTGGTCACCGATGAGGAAGACCTGGAGCTGCTCGAGGTCCGCGACCTTCTCTTCGCCAGGCTTCTGCAATACCGGGCCTATAAGCAGGTGGCGGAGCTGTTTACCCGGTGGCAATATGATGCGCGGCGCCGTTATCCGCGTGCGGTGTCCCTGGAACCGCAGTTTGCCAACCTGTTGCCACCGGTGGCGCTCGGCCACACAGCACAGAGTTTCGCTGAGATGGCCGCAGTGGTGTTCCGTCCGAAGCCACCGCCGACGGTCTCCACCGATCACATCCACCGGGTGGAGGTGTCAGTTCCGGAACAGGCGGGACGGATCCTGGATACCCTCAAACTCGCCGGTGCGGAACATTTTCTCACCTTCCAGCTGCTGACCGGGGACTGCACCACCTCCATGGAGGTCATCGGCAGGTTCCTGGCTCTGCTTGAGCTTTATAAAGCCCGCGCGGTGGAAGCTGAACAGGATCAACCACTCGGAGAGCTCAGGGTCGCGTGGACCGGTATCGAGGTGGACCCGGCCGTGGTGGCGGCGACGAACTGGGAATAAAGAGCTGGCCGTGGTGAGCCGGCAGACCTTCATGCCCGGTCCACCCGACCAGCACGTGCTTGTTAAGGGCGCTCAATGAGGAACTTGAGGGTCTCCTCGTCCAGGTCGCGGTCTGCGTAGATGCGCACGTTGGGCTCCTCTGGGTTGTCCTCGGTCCCTATGCGGCGGCCCTCCCATACCTGCTTGAGTCCCAGCTTCTCCAGGATCCTGAAGGATGCCGGGTGGTTGGTGGTGACCCTGGCGGTCAGTGGAATGGCGGTGTCGATGCGCTGGGTGGCGGTGGTGGCGGCAGCGGAGATCTCGGACGCGTATCCGTTGCCCCAGAGGTCGGGGCGGAGACGGTACTTGAGGTCCCACACCCGGCCGTCGACAAGCTCAACGCCGCCGACGCCGACGAACTCGGAGGGGCGTTCGCGGAGGTAGACACCCCAGGGGCCAAGGTCTTTCTGCTTCCAGCTGTTGTAGGTGCGCTTGATCAGCTCACGGGTTTCCTTGGGGTCGGTGTGCCGCGCCTGCGGGCGGTGGCCCCATACCCGGTTATCCGAGTAGATCTGGTGGGTTTCGTCCTCGAGCTCAACGGTGAGGGGGACGAGAATGAGTCGGTCTGTGCGTGTGATGGTAGCCATGTGAGAATGCTAGATCACGAACCCCCGATCTTGTGAGTCAGATCACGACAATTTTAGTATTTTGGCATAATAATTCCTAAACCCCCAGGTGGTACCACCGTGAAGCTTCTGTGAATCCCCCCGTTTCATATCACTACCGGGTGTAATATTTACCCCCGTCCGCCCATGCATCACCCTCAAACCGCGAATATTGCAAACCCTGTCTTGGCCAGAATGCCCCTCAACCAGGGCCTGGTGTCTGAATCTTTCACCGCTCCTCTGCAGGGTTTAACCGGTAGAATAACCGGTTATGACTTTTGATCAGGATTCTCCGACTGACACGAGTGGCAAGACCGACACCGCCTACCCGGCCTTTCCCACAGGCCCTGTCGTATCCGTTGAGTGGCTGGCATCCCATCTCAACGATGACAACGTGGTGGTGCTGTGTGCGTCCATGGGGGACCCCGAGCCGTCTCGGGCATCAGGGATCCCGGGTGCCTTCCTCGCTGATCTGGATGCGGACTTCTCCGACCAGTCCGCATCGCTGCCGCATACCGTTCCGGCAAACCTCAAGACCCTGCTTCAGGGTTATGGCATCAGCGATGACACCACCGTGGTGGTCTATGACCGCCACGGCCTGATGGTGGCGCCCCGGGTCTGGTGGCTGCTGCGCATGGCGGGCGTGGGCTCCATCGGCATCCTGGATGGCGGACTGCCCGCCTGGACCGCCGCCGGACATGAGACCGCCACCCTGTCTGAGCCTTCAGGTGGGGGAGTTATCACCACCGAAACCGATCTGGACATGCTCGTGGGTATGGAAGGCGTGGAAAAAGCCCTGGCCAGGTCCAACAAGGTGGTGGTGGATGCCCGCAGTTCCGGGCGTTTCGCCGGTGTATCACCCGAACCACGGGCGGGCCTGGAACGTGGCCACATCCCCGGTAGCGTGAACCTGCCCTTCACGGAGATCGTTGATGATCAGGGTTTCCTCCGCCCCGTTCCGGAGCTGAAGAAGGCCGTGGAGGATGTCGCCGGTGACGCCACCACCCTGGTGTTCAGCTGCGGATCCGGTGTCACGGCCTGCGTGGATGCCTATGCTGCCATCATCGCAGGCTACCGCGACGTGGTGATCTACGACGGTTCCTGGACCGAGTGGGGCAATCCCGCCAATCAGAAACCGATCGGCTGATTCCAGCTGGCCCCGGTAACCCCGGCACGCCCACAGGTAAACTTCTCCACCATGACCGACGATCCTGTCCCCGGACCACCGTCCCTGCCTCTGATCTCGCAGGCGCGTTCCCGCATCGAGTCGATCCTGCTGGTGGTGGACACCCCGGTGGCGGTCTCCACGTTGGCAGGGGTGCTGGAGATAGACCACTCGGAGGTGGGGGAGATCCTCCGGGATATCTCCCGGGAGCTCACCGAGCGGGGTAGCGGCATGGACCTGCGCGACGCGGATGGCGGATGGCGGTTATACACGCGCCGGGCCAACGCCGATGTGGTGGAGGCGCTGCTGCTGGACGGCACCCAGACCAGACTGTCGCGGGCCGCCATGGAGACGCTGGCGGTTGTGGCCTACCGCCAGCCGGTCACCCGCTCACAGATCTCCGCGGTCCGCGGGGTGAATGTGGACGGTGTCATGCGCACCCTCCAGATGCGTGGTCTGGTCCGCGAGGTCGGGGTGGAGGAATCCACGGGTGCGCATCTCTACGCCACCACGGAACTGCTGTTGGAATTGTTGGGAATTGACTCCCTGGAACGGTTGCCGGATCTGGCGCCATTACTGCCGGATGTGGATTCCATCGATGAGACCTACTGAGCCGGTAGATTCCCCGTGACCAGGATAAGTAGTATTTTGGCCCCCGGCCCGCTAGAATGCTTGGGATTCAACTTCATACGCTTTATCTAGATTAAGGACACGTAACGTGACCCCACCCGCTCGCCGAGATGGCACACCGGACAAGAAGCAGCAGAGCACACGCTCTACTGGTGGCTTCAGGTCCAAGTCCCGTGGCTACAAGCCAGGTTCCAACAAGCCGAACACCCGCCAGAACCAGCAGTCGCAGAAAAAGGATGAGATTCTCCTCTCCAACGCGAAACCTGCCAGAAAACAACACGTACAAAGCTCCAGCGATGATTGGTCGCAGGGTTTCCTTGAGCGCAATACCGGCAACGGTGTGCGCCTGCAGAAGGTGCTCGCACAGGCCGGTGTGGCCTCACGTCGCCATGCTGAGATCCTCATTGATAACGGCCGCGTCGAGGTCAATGACAAGATCGTGACCACCCAGGGCACCCGCGTTGATCCGAACAAGGACGTCATCCGCGTTGACGGTGTACGCATCAATGTCAACGATGATCTGGAGTACTTTGTGCTCAACAAGCCACGTGGCATGCACTCCACCATGAGCGATGACCTTGGTCGTTCCTGCGTGGGCGACCTGGTCAGCGAGAAGATCGCCTCCGGTCAGCGTCTGTTCCACGTCGGTCGTCTGGATGCGGACACCGAGGGCCTGCTCCTGCTCACCAACGACGGTGAGCTGGCCAACCGCCTCATGCACCCGAAGTTCGAGGTCCGCAAGACCTACCTGGCCACCGTCCGCGGAGAGGTCAACAACAAGATTCTGGCCACCCTGCGCGAGGGCATCGAGCTGGAGGATGGACCTGCCAAGGTTGATTTCATCCAGACCATCGATATCTTCCAGGGCAAGTCCCTGCTGCGCCTGGAGATCCATGAGGGCCGCAAGCACATTGTCCGCCGTATGCTCGATGAGGTCGGTTTCCCGGTTGAGCGTCTGGTGCGCACCAAGCTGCACACGGTTCAGCTCGGCGAACAGAAGCCCGGTTCCCTCCGCGCGCTGAACTCCTCCGAGCTGGCCAGCCTGTACAAGGTGGCCGAACTGTGACAGCTCTTTCCAACATGCCTGATGGCGGCCTGATCATCGCCATCGACGGCCCCTCCGGTACCGGCAAGTCCACCACCTCCCGTGAGTTGGCCCGCCGCCTGGATGCAAAATACTTGGACACCGGTGCGATGTACCGCGTGGCCACGCTGCATGTGCTCAACAAGGGTATTGATCCCGCCGACACCGATGCCGTGATCACCGCGACCGCCACGCTGCCACTGAGCATCTCTGATGATCCCTCATCCACCGAGGTGCTTCTGGCTGGCAGGGACGTGCAAGAAGAGATCCGCGGCGAAGAGGTCACCTCCCAGGTGTCTGCTGTTTCCGCGATCCCTGAGGTCCGCGATAACCTGGTCAACCTGCAGCGCGCCCTGGCCTTCCGGGCCCACCGCTGTGTGGTGGAAGGCCGTGACATCGGCACGGTTGTGCTTGTCGACGCTCCGGTCAAGGCCTATTTGACCGCGTCAGCGCAGGTGCGCGCGCAGCGCCGTTACGATCAGGACACGGCCGCCGGCCGTGCCGCCGACTTCGACGCGGTGCTCGCAGCCGTCGTCAAGCGTGATGAGCTGGACTCCAACCGGGCCGCATCACCGCTGAAACCCGCGGAAGACGCCCACATCGTGGACACCTCCGACATGACCATGGATGAGGTTTTAACCCATCTGATCCAGTTGACTGAAGCCTCCGCTGAAAGGAGCAACCAGTGACCGATAAGAAGAACATGCCGGGCGAAGAGGACGATACCGTCTTCGTCTACCACACCTCCAAGGGTGAAATGGACGTGGTCGGAGCGTTTGCCGACGAAGAGGAGCTCGCACCACACGGTGGCTGGGCCTCCGCGGACTTCGACCCTGCAGAATTCGGTTATGACACCGATGACCTCTCTGAGGTCGAGTATGACGACGACGTTGAGATCGACTTCGACGAGTCCGAATTCGGCGCCCCTGATTTCGGTGAGGACTACTCCGAGGAGGAGTGGGAGGAGCTGGAACGCGCCTTCGGCCTGGAGCGCAAGGATCACCTGGAGGAATCCCTGTGCACCGTCGCCATCGTCGGCCGCCCCAACGTGGGCAAGTCCACGCTGGTCAACCGCTTCATCGGCCGCCGTGAGGCCGTGGTGGAGGACTTCCCCGGAGTCACCCGCGACCGTGTCTCCTATATCTCCGACTGGGGTGGCCAGCGCTTCTGGGTGCAGGACACCGGCGGCTGGGACCCCAATGTCAAGGGCATTCACGCCTCCATCGCGCACCAGGCCGAACTGGCCATGCAGAGCGCCGATGTGATCGTGTTCGTGGTGGACACCAAGGTCGGCATCACTGAAACCGATTCCGTCATGGCCGATAAGCTCAAGCGCGCCAAGGTCCCAGTGATCCTGGTGGCCAACAAGTTCGACTCCGATTCCCAGTGGGCCGACATGGCTGAGTTCTACAGCCTGGGCCTGGGCGACCCCTTCCCGGTGTCTGCTCAGCACGGTCGTGGTGGCGCAGACGTCCTGGATAAGATCCTGGCCTCCTTCCCGGAGGAGCCACGGGCCAAGTCCATCGTTGAGGGACCACGCCGCGTGGCCCTGGTGGGCAAGCCGAACGTGGGCAAGTCCTCCCTGATCAACAAGTTCGCCGGCGAGGAACGCTCCGTGGTGGACAATGTTCCAGGCACCACCGTTGACCCGGTGGACTCCATGATCCAGCTGGATCAGAAGATGTGGAAGTTCATCGACACCGCTGGTCTGCGCAAGAAGGTCAAGAGCGCCACCGGACATGAATTCTATGCCTCCCTGCGAACACGTGGCGTCATTGAATCCGCTGAGGTCTGCGTGCTGCTCATCGATTCTTCCGAGCCGATCACCGAGCAGGACCAGCGTGTCCTGGCGATGATCACCGATGCCGGCAAGGCCCTGGTGGTGGCGTTCAACAAGTGGGATCTCATGCATGAGGATCGCCGCTACGACCTGGACCGCGAGCTGGATCTCCAGCTGGCGCATATCCCTTGGGCCAAGCGGATCAACATCTCCGCCAAGACCGGTCGTGCACTCCAGCGCCTGGAGCCTGCCATGATCGAGGCCCTGGAGAACTGGGACCGTCGTATCTCCACCGGCCAGCTCAACAACTGGCTGCGTGAATCAATTGCTGCGAACCCTCCACCGATGCGTGGTGGCCGCCTTCCACGCGTGCTGTTTGCCACTCAGGCATCCACGCGCCCGCCGGTGATCGTCCTGTTCACCACCGGCTTCCTTGAAGCTGGTTACCGTCGCTACCTGGAGCGTAAGTTCCGTGAGCGTTTCGGCTTCAACGGCACCCCGGTCCGCATCGCGGTCCGTGTCCGCGAACGCCGCGGCAAGGGTGGCAAGGCTGGAAAGCAGTAGATTTTCCTACTGCCGTGTTTTAAACCCCCTTCGGGGAGGTGTTCGTCTTTATTTCTGGAGGCAGGCACTTTCCTCAGGGGGTTTCCTGGCTTTCGGTGTCCGGGGTTATTAGGGTGATGCCCGTGAAGAGGACATATGGAAACAGGATCCCGCCTGTCTACCGGTGGGCGGTCAGCGCCCTGGTGGCCATCAGTCTGATGTTTGTGGTGATCGCTGCGGCAACCGGTGCCCTGGACCTGGTGAGAGCCACGGTGTTCACCGCTATCGGACTGATGTTTCTGGTGCTCTACCATGTGGCGGGAACACTGGTGACGGCAGATGCCGAGGCGGTACGGATCTGGCTGTTCCCCTTGTGGAGAAAGCGCGTCCCCGCGGATCAGATTGCCTCCATCCACGTTGAGACCATCACACCGATTGACCGGGAATGGGGTAATCGGGGCTCCCTGCGCAAGGATGGAGAGCTTTTCCTAGACGCCGGGCAGTCCCGGCGCTGTCTGGCCTTCTATCTGGTTGATGGCACCGTCATCCGGCTGGGGGTCTGCACACCGGAACATGGTGACTCAATGGCCCTGTCGCTTCATCAGCTCCTGGGGGTGTCCACGCGGCCTCCGCAGGGGGAATGATTCATTCCAGCAGTGTGTAGAGATCCGTTCGCATGGTTGCTGGATCCGCCTCGGGGGAGGGCTCGGTGATATAAGCCTCCCAGAACGGCAGTGCCAGCTGGTTGCCGGACGCTGTCACCGTCTGCATGAAGCTCTCCCAGGCCCTGCCCAACTCCTCATAAGAGCCCAGATGGGATATGCGGGCGATCCGACCCGCGGGGAGTGTGGAGGCTTTGATCGTCAGCCCACTGGCGGTGGCAACCGGGTTCGCCAGGGCTCGATCCACCGGGATGCCCACCTCAAAGGTCGCGGTATCTGTGGGTGCGCGGTGATGAAGGCTGAAAGGTGGCCCCGCTGGATTGACACCAGCCTGAGCCAGCGCGGGAAACAGTGCCTGGAAGGTGGAATCAAAAGCGGCTGACATCTCAGCTATGGGATGGTCCTGGAAGCTGACCACGGCGGTGGTGATGGCTGAGACCTCCAGGGCCTCAACTGCAGGGATGGGATCAGTGTTCAGATAGGAGCTTTCATGGTGGCGCATGTTGGTGGGGCATCCTCTCACTGGTGGTTTTGTTGCGTGGGGGAGTTCTGCAGTCAAGCAGGTTGTATACCTCACAGTAGTATCCCCATACCCCTATCGCTTGAGCAGGAAACCATCGCAGCGGTAGGGAAGAGATACCTGTTCACCGGGCTCATAGCCGAGGTGGTCAAAGAGGTACCAGGTGAGGTTGGCATCCACTTTGGCGCGGGTTGTCTCGCTGGACCGCAGCCAGTAGGAGCGTGTGTGGGCCAGTTCGATGATCTGCTCCGGGGTGAGCAGCTGTTCCCAGGTGGTGCGGACCTCCCGGGTGATCTGCCACGGCGCTTCAACCGGTGGCACAAAGCCTGGTTTGAGTACATCACCGGCGTGCATGATCCGGCTGAGGCGGTGCACCCAGGCGACGGTGGTGTCCAGGTTGTTCCACACCAATAACACCGCACCATTTGCTGCTACCACCCGATCGAACTCAGCAGAAGCCGCCGGGACATCCACCCAGTGCCAGGTCTGGGCGCAGGTGATCAGATCCACTGTGTGGTCAGTGACTGCTGTGTGCTCAGCGGTGGCCTGCCAGCAGGGGATGGTGGGGTAGGTGCGGTGCAATACGCGCAGCATATCCATGCTGGGATCTGCTGCCGCCACATCATGGCCGGCTGCGTGCAGCAACCCGGTGAGCTTGCCCGTACCGGCACCCACATCAAGCACGCGCGTATATCCCGTGGCCAGCGAGAGGATCTCTGCCGGGTAGCCGGGGCGGACATCTTCGTAGACATCGCTGCCTTCAGTGAAGGCGAGCCCGCCGGTGGCCCGGTGCTCAGCGCCGGAGAAGATCGGGGCATTGCGCTTGGACACCGGTGGGATCGGCGGATGCAGCGGGGAGGCTGGGGAGGGGGCTGGGGAAGAGGAGCTGTCAGTCATGTCGGGGAACCATTCTAATCCCCACCCACTGGTCGGATTAGCGATATATCGCCAGACCTTACCGGTGGGCTAGGATATGCGCTTGTGTCTGTACCAACTGAACCTGCCCCGAGCAGGAGTATCGTCGACTATTCCTCGCTGCCCGGACCCGGCGCGCAACCATCCCGGATGCCGGCCCTGGATGCGAAGATGTGGACCCTGAAGGTCGCATTATCGCAGCGGCCGTGGAGTTATATCGCCTCCATTGGCATGGCGGTGTCCTTTGTCTGCAATGGCCTGACCCCGGTGTTGGTGGGCAGGGCGGTAGATGATGCCATCGCCGCCCAGGATTTACGCCGTCTGGTGTTTTGGATCCTCATGCTGGCGCTGTTGTTTATCACGGCGATCGGTGTGAACTGGGTGGCGCGCTACATGATGGTGCGCAGTCAGCAGCTGGTCAGTCATGATCTGCGCACCATGGTCACCGACCGCATCCAGGATCCCCGTGGGTTCAAGGGCCGTGACCGCACCGCCGGAGGGCTGTTATCGGTGGCTTCCAGTGATACCCAGCGCGTGGGTGATGTGGTGATGATGACGGTATTCCCGGTCGCGGAGGTTGTCTCTGTCATTTACGGTGCAACGCTTGCATTCCTCATCAGTCCCTGGCTGGGTCTGGCCATCCTCATCGGTGGGCCGGTGTTGGTGATCATTGCCCTGCGTACCGCCAAGCCACTGCAGACCCGGTCCGTGGCACGCCAGAAGGCCATTGCGCAGGCCGCAGCCACAGCCACTGATGTGGTGCAGGGATTGCGGATCCTCAAAGGTCTGGGGGCGATTGTCACGGTGCGTCGCCGTTATGAGGAGGTCTCCTCCCACGCCTATGACAAGACTGTTATCGCCAATGCCGCTGAAGCCCGCCTCAATGGGGTCACGGAGGCCACTGGCGCGATCTTTGTCTCCAGCATCGGTATCGCCGCCGGTTTCCTCGCGCTCAATGGGCAGATGTCCATCGGTGAGCTGATCACCGTGGTGGGACTTACCCAGTTCCTCATCATGCCGATGACCATGTTGGGCAGGAACGTGGCATCCCGCTGGGCCTCGGCAGAAGCCTCAGCACGCCGTATCCGCGAGGTACTCGGTGCAGATGTTGAACGCACCTCTGAACTGGAGCATGCACACGCCCAGCAGATCATCTCCCAGCTGCCCGCAGGGATGACCGCGGTACGCAGCAACCCGGAGGTGGACTATGACCGGCTCATCTTCGCGCTGGAATCCCTGCCCCGCACACGTGTGATCGTAGCCCCTCATGCAGCCGATCTCTTCGACGGTACTGTCGCCGACAACATCCACCCCAGCCGTGCGATCGCCGAAAAAGCCATCCAGGTCGCCTCCTGCGATGACATCCCCGGCGGGGCGGAGAAGATGGTCGGTGAAGGCGGACGGATGCTCTCCGGAGGCCAACGACAACGCGTGGCACTGGCCCGCGCGATAGCCGCCGACGCCGAGATACTCATCCTCCAGGACCCCACCACCGCGGTGGATTCAGTCACCGAGCACAATATCGCCGAACAGGTCACAGCCTTCCGGGGTGACAAGACCACCCTGGTATTCAGCGACGCCCCCGCATGGAAGGCCATGGCTACAACCCAGATGGACACCTTAGAACTGCGCCAGCTGATCCAACCCGCAGCAGACATGCATGAAGCACCCAACCAGGAGGACAACCATGGATAAGACACGGTTGAGCTTCCCCCTGGCCACCCTGCCACAGGTACGCAGCGAGATAGCCCGCCAACTGGGACGCATCCGCAACGCCCGCTGGTGGTTCCTCCTCGCCCTGATACTCCTCAGCGCCGGCTCCTATGCCACCGTGACCGTGCCACGCCTGCTCGGCCGGATCGTAGACCTGGTCGCACAAAACCAACCGGCAGACCTACTGTGGGAAACCGGGTTCACGCTACTCGGAGTCGCCGTAGCCGGTGGAATACTCAGCGCCAGTGGCTTCTACCTGGTGGTACGGATATCAGAACGGGTGATCGCCAACCTGCGCGAAGACATGGTCGGAACAGCCCTGGGCTTACCCACCCACCAGGTAGAAGACGCCGGCACCGGCGACCTGGTCAGCCGCTCCACCGATGACATCGCCGAACTCTCCTCCGCAGTCACCGAAACCATCCCCATCCTCACCTCCTCCTTCTTCACCATCCTGGCCACCACCATCGCCCTGACCACCATGGACTGGCGATTCCTCCTCATCCCCGTCCTGGTCGGCCCCGTGTACTACCTGGCCTCCCGCCACTACCTCTCCCGCGCACCACAGCGCTACGCCCGCGAACGCGCCGCCATGGCCGAACGGGCCCGACGCGTACTCGAAGCCATCCGGGGACGCGCCACCGTACGCGCCTACTCCATGGAAGAACAGATGCACACCCAGATCGGCAACGCCTCCTGGACTGTGGTCACCCGCGGCATCCGCGCACGCACCACCATGCTCATCCTCAACACCTGGATGCTCAGCGCAGAATTCCTCATGCTCACCATCGCCCTCTTCATCGGCTACCGCCTCGTAGCAGCCGACGACATGACTGTCGGCGCCGTCACCGGAGCACTACTCATGATCATCCGCCTCCGCGGCCCCATGAACATGTTCATGCGCGTGCTGGACACAGTGCAATCCGGCTATGCCTCACTAGCACGTATCGTCGGTGTGGTCGTTGACCCACCCGTGCCCGTGCCCGACAGCGGTGCAGTCGCGCCGGGTGGGCGTGTGGAGCTACGTAATGTCAGCTTCAGCTATGGCGGTGACTGGGCCGTGCGCGGCGTGGACATCCGCATCAACCCGGGTGAGACGGTGGCCATGGTCGGCGCCTCAGGCGCAGGTAAGACCACGGTGGCAGCTCTGCTCGCTGGCCTGCGGGTGCCAGATGAGGGCGAAGTGCTTGTCGACGGTTCCCCTGTTTCCCATCTCTCCGACCGGGAACGCATTGCCCGTTTGGCAATGGTCAGCCAGGAGGTGCACGTCTTCTCAGGCACACTGCGTCAGGATCTCACCCTGGCCAAACCGGAGGCCACCGATGAAGAACTGTTGGACGCGTTGAGAAGGGTGAGGGCACAAGGCTGGTTCGATACTCTTCCCCAGGGGCTGGACACCGTGGTGGGTGCCCGGGGTATCCAGCTGGAACCGGTGGCGGCCCAGCAACTGGCACTGGCCCGTGTACTCCTGCTGGATCCGGCAATCGTGATTATGGATGAAGCCACCGCCGAGGCGGGGTCCGCCGGTGCCGGCGCTCTGGAAGCTGCCGCGGATGAGGTTACCCGTGACCGCTCCGCACTGGTGGTGGCACACCGGCTCGATCAGGCATCGCGTGCTGATCAGATCCTGGTGATGGATAAGGGGCAGATCGTGGAACGTGGCACCCATGCCGAGCTGCTGGCCAGGGAAGGCATCTACCACCGTTTATGGTCTGCCTGGAGTGTGGGCAGGTAGTTGAAGAAAAGCGACGGCGTCTGGAGCACCGTCGCTTTTTACATCTCTGGAACAGGTTGCTGCCACCAACCAGTTGTAAGTTCATGTCATTGAACATTAGGATTCACTGGTATGGATTGGTCCAATATTCTCTTCGCCTTCGGGCTGACGCTATTTGCAGGTTTGGCAACAGGCCTGGGCGGCGTCATCGCCGTCGCACGAAAGGCACCGGGGGAGAGATTCCTCGCCGGCTCACTGGGGTTCTCCGTCGGCGTGATGCTCTACGTCTCCTTCATGGAGATCATGCCCAAAGCTGTGGACGAACTTACCAGCGTATGGGGTGAACGGAATGGAAACTGGGCAGCCGTCGGAGCCTTCTTTATCGGCATCGCCGTGATCGCGGTCATTGACCGCCTGGTACCCTCAGCCATCAACCCCCATGAACCCTCCACCGTGGGTGGGGCAGTGGAAGGCTTTGAACGCCGCAGCCGGATGATGAAGGCCGGTGTCCTCACCGCCATTGCCATCTCCATTCACAACTTCCCTGAAGGGTTCGCCACGTTCATCGCCGGCATGACCGATCCGATGATCGCCATCCCCGTCGCAGTGGCCATCGCCATCCACAACATCCCCGAAGGTGTCGCGGTGGCCGTCCCCATCCGGGAAGCCACAGGATCACGCAAAAAAGCCCTCAAATGGGCCACACTATCCGGCCTGGCAGAACCTGCCGGCGCGATCGTCGGTTTCCTTCTGCTCATGCCATTTATCGGACCAGAAGCCATGGGCCTGTCCTTCGCCGCCGTCGCAGGCGTCATGGTCTTCATCAGCCTGGACGAGCTCCTGCCCACCGCGATCAGCTCCGGCAGGCACCACACCGCCATCTACGGCCTCCTGGCAGGTATGGCCGTGATGGCGATCAGCCTGTTGCTGTTTATCTGAAAACAGAAAGAATCAGCCATCAGACTAGACAGATGCCCACAGGTGAACGTGATGGCCAGATTCTGCACGGCGATGCTCCGCCACTCAATGAAGAAAGGGAGAAGGACGCAGGCCCATTAGCGGAAGCCAAGCCGCGACCATGTTGAGGGAACGGGGGATCCGGTGACATCAATCGCGCCGGGTTGCACTGATGCAGTGAGTGCAATGTGTGGGGTCGAGGTTGTCCGGGCGATCCAGTGTCCACCTGCTGTCTACGCTGGGAGATCCTTTTGCCTATTGGCCGTGCCCTGGCCTTGTCTCAGGAACAGTGTTGGGCGTTGTGTGCTCCCGGGGCAACTGTTTATCATGAATCAGTTGTCTAGCTCGGAAAAGGAAAAACCAGATCAGAAGAAATTTAATTCCTCTGAACTGGTCTGTTGTCGGACTGACAGGATTTGAACCTGCGACCCCTACACCCCCAGTGTAGTGCGCTACCAAGCTGCGCCACAGTCCGCCGTTTCCGCACAAATCAAGGGTATGAAACCACCTGATTGCTATGCAGCAACGTGATCAGGTTACACCAGTGTGATCACTAAATGAAAATCGGCTGGTGAACCGAGGCTTAACCCGCGACATTCCCAAGGGAGTAAACCCAGCGGCCATCAACCTTGCGGAAGGTGGAGTCTTCTTCCTGGACGCCGTCGGCAAGGCCGCGGTAGAAGGCCTGGAATTTCACCCGACCGGTGGAATCAAAGGGACCGCCGCCCTCGGTGTCCAGGATCTCCAGGCGGTAGAACTCCAGTCCCACATCCAGGTTCAGCTCAGACGGGCGGGTGTCCGGGTCCCAGGTGTCCAGGAGATAACCGGCTTCGCCTGCGGCGAAGGCGGTGAAACGGGATCGCATGAGCGTCTCGGCTGTGGGGGCATGGTGGTTGCCTGCGTGGTAGCGGTGGCAACACTGTCCATAGGAGAGTCCGGTGCCGCAGGGGCAACGGAGGTCGTAATCATAGGGCATTGGTGGTTATCTATCCTTATCTTCGATGATGACTTCGTGGCTGAGTAGTTGTTCAACCTCGGAGTTTCCTGCGGCGGCCAGGAGCTCGTGGCGTTGGCCGACGCTTAAGTCGCCGGTGAGTGCAATGCTGCGGCGAAGTTTGATCTGCGCGCCATCGTCGGCGACGATGCGGGAGACGGTGACGTGGACGTCGTCAAGCTCGTTGATGCGTGCCTCGCGCGCGGCCTGACGGATCTGCTGGGAGGTCGCGGCAGCGAGCGCGGCGATCAGGAGCGAGACGGGTGTGTAGCCCAGGTCGCGCCCACCGGCCTGCTTTTCACGGTCGGTGATGAAGTTGTGGCGGCCGGTGCGCACCTCGTCGGCGTATTTACTGGAACCGATGGAGGAGGCCTCGGCCACGTCCACGGGCAGGGGCTCCCGATTGGCGGACTCGTTCTCAGGGACCAGGAAGGGATCAATCCAGTTGCGGATGATCCGGGCCGCACGCTGGGCGGCGCCGTCGCGGGTGAGCAGGTGATCGGCCTTATCCAGGGACACCAGGGACTTGGGGTAGCGGGTGACCTGGAAGATCTTCTGCGCGTTATCCACGCCCACGGTCTGATCGATCGGGGAGTGTAACAGCAGCAGGGGTGCGCGCAGGCGGGGGAGATGCTCGACCGGGTTGGTGTCCGCCAGGTCCTCCAAAAACTCCCGTGAGATCGTCACATCACGCCCGCCGAGGGTCAGTGTGACCGCACCCTGCTCATCCACATCACTGATGCGGTCGGCGAAGTGGAGGACCGCATGCGCCGGATCAAAGGGCGCACCGATGGTGGCCACACCGCGCAGGGACTTGATCAGGGGTGCCGCCTTCAGCGATGCCGCACCACCGAGGGAATGGCCAATGAGCAGCTGGGGTGCGGAATAGTTCTCCTCCAGCCACCGGGCGGCGGCTGCGATGTCACGCACATTGGAGCTGAAGGTGGTCTCCGAAAAATCACCCTCTGACTGCCCGAGGCCGGGGAAATCGAAACGCAGGCACGCGATGCCGGCCTCGGCGAGTGATTTACTTACGCGCGCAGCCCCGGGAGTGAACCGGGAACCGGTGAAACAGTGGGCGAACATGGCATAGGCGACGGGGGTGGTCGCGGGGAGATCCAGAGTGGCCGCCATCATCAGCCCTTCAGATGATGGAACCTTGACACTCACTGAATGCACAGCAGGCACCTTTCAATGGCACATTGGGAAGCCCATGTTGAGCTTGACCTTCCCCACCCTAGGCGCAACTTTCCCGCAGGTCACAGCCAAACCAGTGTCGATTTGGACAATGTGGTGGTACCAAAGCAATCCACGTCACTAAAAGGGGACGCGCCCGCGCACGGAAGATGTGGGGTGCGTTAAAGTCGGTGGAATGTACTCATCTAGCTCACTGGAGGTTTGAGCGTGGCTGGTTTCGACTGGTTCTGGAAGGCACTCGGCGGGAAACAGGGCCGCAATCAGAAGCGGAGCCTGGCAATCGTCGACCAGGCCGAGGGGCACACCCGTGAGCTCGAGACGCTTGACGACGCCCACCTCGCCGCCCGTGCCCGGGCGCTGGCGGGGGATGGCACCATCGATAACCCCGCGGAATTCCTCGCGCTGCTCGGCATCGCCGCGCAGCGCACGCTCGGCATGCGCCCCTATGCGGTGCAATCCCAGGCGGTGCTGCGCCTGATCGAAGGCGATGTGGTCCACATGGCCACCGGCGAAGGCAAGACGCTCGTGGGTGCCATGGCCGCCACCGGTTTGGGACTGCAGGGCAAGACGGTGCACTCCATCACCGTCAATGATTACCTGGCGGTGCGCGATGCGGAATGGATGCGCCCGATGGTGGAGTTCTTCGGTCTGACCGTCGGGGCGATCTCCGAACGGATGACCCCGCAGGAACGCCGTGAGACCTATCGCTGCACCGTGGTCTACGGTTCCGTCAATGAAATCGGTTTCGATGTCCTGCGCGATCAGCTGATCACCCGCCGTGAGGATGCCGTCCAGCACGGGGCCGATGTGGCCATCGTGGATGAGGCCGACTCCGTGCTGGTGGACGAGGCGCTTGTTCCGCTCGTGCTCGCCGGTAATCAGCCGGGCCATGCGCCCCGGGGCAAGATCACCGAAGTGGTCCGCAAGCTGAAAGAGAACGACGATTACACGGTCTCCGAGGACCGCCGAACAGTCTCCCTCACCGATAAGGGTGCGGCCCGCCTTGAGCATTCCTTAGGCATCGACAGTCTCTATGACGATGACCACGTCGGCTCCACCCTCGTGCAGGTTAACCTGGCGCTGCATGCCCAGGCCCTGCTTATCCGCGATATCCACTACATCGTCCGCGAGGGCAAGGTCCAGCTTATCGACGCCTCCCGTGGCCGCGTGGCTGATCTCCAGCGCTGGCCGGACGGTCTCCAGGCAGCCGTGGAGGCCAAGGAGGGACTGGCCGTTACCGAGGGCGGCAAGATCCTGGACACCATCACACTCCAGGCGCTGATGGGCCGCTACCCGATGGTCTGTGGCATGACCGGCACCGCCGTGGAGGCCACCGACCAGCTGCGTACCTTCTATGATCTCCATGTCTCCGTGATCGACCGCAACAACCCGCTCAAGCGTTTCGATGAAGCCGACCGCATCTACGCCACCATGGCGGAGAAGAACCGCGCCATCATCGAAGAGATCGCCGTGCTTCACGGCACCGGTCAACCCGTGCTCGTGGGCACCCATGATGTGGCCGAATCCGAGGAGCTGGCTGATGCCCTCCGCGACCTCGACATCACTGTCAGCGTGCTCAATGCCAAAAATGACGCAGAGGAAGCCAAGATCATCGCCGAAGCCGGCGATATCGGACGTGTCACCGTCTCCACCCAGATGGCCGGACGAGGCACTGACATCCGTCTCGGCGGACCCGATGAATCCAACTATGACCGGGTGGTGGAACTGGGCGGCCTGGCTGTCCTGGGCACCGCCCGTCACCGCACCTCCCGTCTGGACAACCAGCTGCGTGGCCGTGCGGGCCGCCAGGGCGATCCCGGCCTGAGCCTGTTCTTCGTCTCCCTGGATGATGATGTGGTGGTCAGCGGTGGGGCAGGGGAGAACGTCTCCGCTCAACCCGACGCCACCGGCCTCATCGACTCCAACCGCATCCGTGACTGGGTGGCACACTGCCAACGCGTCACCGAAGGACAGCTCCTGGAGATCCACTCCCAGAGCTGGAAATACAACAAGCTGCTGGCAGATCAGCGCGTGATCATCGACGAACGCCGCAGCCGCCTCCTGGATACAGACCTGGCACTGCAGGAACTCAGCGAGCGGGCACCGGATCGGGCCGAAGAACTGAAAGATGTGGACCGGGAAGTGCTGGTACAGGCCACCCGTGACATCATGCTCTACCACCTGGACTTCAACTGGGCTGAACACCTGGCACTGATGGACGATGTCCGTGAGTCCATCCACCTTCGTGCCATTGCCCGGGAAACCCCACTGGATGAGTACCACCGCATCGCGGTGCGGGAGTTCAAGACACTGGCACAGCAGGCCGTGGATGATGCCGTGGACACGTTCCGCTCCGTGGTGATTGACCATGACGGCGCGCACCTGGATGATCACGGGCTCGCCCGTCCGTCAGCGACGTGGACCTACATGGTTTCCGACAACCCACTCGCAGGTTCCGGCAACTCAGTTATAAGTGGAATCGGAAATATCTTTCGCTGATGTAACTTTCCATTTCGCCAGGTCACGATGATTTCATGAGTATGCGGTGGCCTGCCGGGAGGGTTCTTGCGCCCCTCGGTAACCTGCAGGGGCTATGATGAATTACGTTAAGAACAATGTCGACACGGAGGAAATTCAATGAGCGACAACACTGGCACTCCGGAGCCACAGGTCGAGACCACGTCGGTTTTCCGCGCCGATCTGCTGAAGGAGATTTCGGGCGCTGGAAGCGCTCCTGCGGCCACGGGCGCTGATAACCTCCCAGCAGGTTCGGCACTCCTTGTTGTGAAGCGTGGGCCCAACGCCGGCGCCCGCTTCCTACTGGATCAGCCCACCACCACAGCTGGACGACACCCGGAAAGTGATATCTTCCTGGATGACGTCACCGTTTCCCGTCGCCACGCGGAGTTCCGCATCAACGAGGGCGAATTCGAGGTAGTGGATGTGGGATCCCTCAACGGAACCTACGTCAACCGCGAGCCACGCAACTCCCAGGTGCTTCAGACCGGCGATGAGATCCAGATCGGCAAGTTCCGCCTGGTCTTCCTCGCAGGCCCTGCAGCTTAGGGGAGTCGCCCACGGGGGAAGTCTCATTGACAGCGGTTGCAGGATCATCCCATCTTGCAACCGTTTTGCGTATAGCCTCTCACCCCCGTTTCAGGGTGCATTTCACTGCACTCTTGTCCATTGTCCATCCCTTTAATCCCAGCAGGTATCAGCAGCATCGTGAGCGCACTTCGTAGAACAGCAGCCGACGTGAACAGCGGTTCCACCGCATCAGAGACACCCAGGCCAGCAAAGAAGAACAAGACCATGTCCATCGGTGTGGTCCTTGAGCGTTTGAACGCGGAATTCCCTGATGTCACAGTCTCCAAGATCCGTTTCCTGGAATCGGAGGGTCTGATCACACCGGAACGCACCGCGTCCGGTTACCGCCGGTTCACCGAATCCGACGTGGAGCGACTGCGCTATATCCTGGTCACCCAGCGTGACAACTACCTTCCGTTGAAAGTCATCCGTGAGCAGCTGGAAGCCATGGACAATGGATCGGTCACCGCGATTCTCGGAGCCGGTGGGGCAGGCGGTGCTGAGCCACTGGTCAGTCCCGAGAAGTTCCGCGCACCCGCGCTGACCCGCCTCACTGACTCCGATGTGGCCGACAAGGCCGGGGTTTCCGTGGAGATCCTCTCGGAGCTGGTCTCCGCGAAGCTGATCAAGCCCGATGCCGCCGGGTTCTTCACCCACGATGATGTGCTGATTGCCAATACCGCAGGAGCGTTGCGGGACATGGGTTTTGATCTCCGCCAGTTGAGGTCACTGGGCAACGCAGCAACCCGTCAGGCCGATCTGATCACCCAGGTCGCGGATCCGGTGGCTCGGGGCAAAAGCGATGTGGCCCGGCAGCGTGCCGAGGAACTCGCACAACAGATGTGTTCACTGGTCGTGTCCATGCACGCATCACTTGTTAAAAATGCGACACGGGAACAGTTGGGTTACTGAGTTGGACACTAATTTCATTGAACTGGAATTCCACGGGATCCACACCATGGACCCCGATGGATTCACCTGCGCCATCTTCCGGTGGATTGACGGCAATAAGATCCTGCCGGTCTGGTTGGACGAGGATGATGCGTTGAAGATCCAGGCCTACCGTGCCGGATTCAGCCCCCGCCGTCCCACCTCCCATGAACTGCTCGCGGAATCCTTCACCCGCAATGGTCCATGGGTGAGCAGTCTGAGGATTGTCAGCCACTTCGAGGGTGTGTACATGGCCTCGATCCTCACCTCCGAGGGCGAGGAATTTGATGCCCGCCCCAGTGACGTGATCATGCTCTCTGAGCTGCTGGAAGTTCCCATTTCGGCTGATGAGGAGATCCTCCAGCAGACCGCGGTGTTCCTCAGCGATGAGGATCTGGAAGCCTACTTCGGGATCACCGTTTCCTCCACCTCTGACGATGAGGTGGTGTTCCCTGAGTCTGCTTCCGGCGATGCCCAGGCCGACGCTGATTTCCAGCAACTCATGCAGAGCTTAGGCGTCACCGAAGATGATCTCTTTGTGGATCCCGACCCGACTGATGGCACCAATGAGGGCAACACCAAGGCCCCTGATTCTGATGATGACCCGAGCGAAAACAGGTAGATAATCTATTCGAAAATTCACTTTGATGTTGGTGTTTTTGGCGTGTCGCGTGTATAAAGCTTGACCTTGGTCTAGGCTTTCTACCAGAATAGGTATAAGTTTCATGCTTATAATTCACACCGATGTAAGTCGGTGTGCTCTCAGACAGCCAACACTGAAGCATCGGAGACATCAGTGAATCAGAATAATAATAACCAGGGTGACCTTTTAGCACCCATCCAGGTGCCCGTGCAGGAGTCACTCTTTGACGTGGGCCCCGATGAGGAAGTCGGCTACCGCGTTCCCACCGCCTGCCAGGTAGCGGGGATCACCTACCGCCAGCTCGATTATTGGGCACGAACCAAGCTGGTAGTCCCGTCGATCCGGGGGGCGCGTGGTTCAGGCTCCCAGCGCCTGTACTCCTTCAAGGACATCCTGGTGCTCAAGATTGTCAAGCGTCTGCTGGACACCGGCATTTCTCTGCAGAATATCCGCCTGGCAGTGGATAGACTTCGTGACCGTGGCGTGGATGACCTCGCCGGCATCACCCTGGTCTCTGACGGCACCACCGTTTATGAGTGCCGCTCCAACGAAGAGGTCATAGATCTCCTCGGTGGTGGACAGGGAGTGTTTGGAATCGCTGTGCCTGGCATCATGAAGGAACTGACCGGGGACATCTCCGCCTTCCCATCAGAGCGTATCGATGACACCTATGAGGTGGAGGCGATTAATTTTCAAGACGAGTTGGCTGCCCGACGCAAGCGTAAGACCTCTTAAATAACCCACCGCGCCACTGTAGATAGACCCGCATTCTGATTGAGTTTCTCCGAACTCAAGCCACAGGATGCGGGTTTATTTTTTGCATTCGCAGTTTTACTGGGTCCTGAAGGTAGAGAAGCGTGCATAACGTCACAAGATCCTGGGCGAAACCGCCCCTTTTCACAGAAATCTTGTGACGTTATGCACGGTCGAAGGGATCTGCGGGAATATGATCTGGATCGTATTCAGCATCGGGGTCATGACCGCTCAAGTGAACGCCCGAGGTTATATTCGCAACAGCCCACCTCAGGATGCTCAGATCCCTCCTAGATCGCACGAAGATGAGAGACAACCCCGCGGTCAGAAAGACCACGGGGTTGTCGCATCTGGTTAGAACCCGAAGGCACTGCGCAGGCTGGCATCTACCTGCTGCGGGGTGGTTGCAGTGACCGCTGTGCCACCGGTGGAGGTGACATAGTCAGTCAGCACCTGATCCACCGGCTCAGAACCGACGTGGATGAGGCGGAAGGACACCCGGTCACCGCCGGCTGCGCGAATATCGGAGAGGAAGGCCTCGTCGGTGTAGTTGCTTGCAGAACCACTGGTCACCAGCACCACGCGAACCTCCCGGCCGGTGTTGTCTGCATGCTCCGAGGCGATTGAAGCCGCGGCCACGGCAGCGGCACGGGTCAGTGGAACTCCACCGGTGCCAAACCGTGCGATGGCGTTGGCCGCATTGTTCCCGTTGGAGCCATCAGGGAAGGAGACGTTGGGACGCCAACCTCGGGTGACTCCGGGGTTCAGCGGGGAGGAGTAGTTGTTCAGCGCCACCTGGTTGCCCTGACCACCGGTGTCACGAGCCAGATCGGCGAGGATGCGGCTGGTCATGGTGTGGTAACTCTCCTGGGTGCCATCCACCACGCGGTCCATGTTGTTGGAGGTGTCCAAGACGATGAGGGTATCGGAAGGCTGGCTCTGTTCAGCCACCACCGCGTTGTTCTCCTCAGAAATGGCGCGAGCCCGCTCCAGCAGCCCGGTGACATCCCCGGATGTCTCCCCGGCATCAGATGATGTTGCGGTGATGAAGTCTGCGCCCGCGCGGGCCTGGTCTTCGGTGATGCCGCCACCGGCGTTAACGGCGATCGCCCACACGGGCAGCTCCGCTCCATCGGCCGCGTCAAAGGTGTAGCCATCGGGCAGCTCAGTTGATTCCAGGGCAGCGAAAGCCTGGGCACCAGAGGCTTCAGCGGTGGTGGTTTCCAGATCCTCCGCCAAGGCTGCGGCAGCGGCTTCGTCATCGTCGGCCAGCGCACGGGCCACGGTTGCAGACAGGGAAGGTGCTGAGGCCACAGGGAAGCTCACGGCATCAAGGTCAGGGGAGGCACCGTCTGCGGATGCTATACCCGCTGCGATGGCCCCGGCCTGCTGCCAGGCATCCGGGGCGGAGGCGGCCACGGCATCCGTCTGGGCCAGCGCCGCGGCGGCATCATCGCGGGTGCCGACGAAAAGATAGGTGGCTGCCGGTTCGCCGTCGGCTACGGCTTCTGCGGTGACACAGTAGTCGCGGGTGACGGGGTCGGTGGCGTTATAATCGTCCACCGCAGCCTGCACGGCCATCGGATCACCGCCGATGGGGAGGGTGAGCTCACCCTCGATGCACTCTCCATCTGTGGAGGCCGCCGTTGTGATGGATTCAGTGGTGCCAACGGCCTGGTCATCGGAGTCATCCGAGGAGTTGGAAAATACCCACCAGGCGATCACGGCGAGGATCGCCACGATGACGCCAAGTGCAATGATCAGTGGTGTGGACAGCCTGTAGTTATTCTGTCCGCTGGAATGTCGTGCCACAGCGCGCTCCCTTGCAGTGATGCTGAACTATTGGGAAAGTGTAGCCGTTAGCGCCTGCTTCGTGATGGAGACAAGCCGGTCACGGATGGGTTTTGCCCTGGCGGACAGATCCCGCTGGCGTGCCACATACTCGGCCTTACCCTCGGGTGTCTCGATGGCCACCACCCCGAAACCATGCCCACGGCAGTCATAGGGGGAGGCCTCCATGTCCAGCACACGGGTGTCACGGGCCAACTCGAAGGCATCAAGCAGTACCTCACCGGGGATCAGCGGTCCGAGTTTGGCTGACCATTTATACAGATCCATGGTGGCATGCAGGCATCCGCACTGGTCATTGCGGGGTTGATCCTCCCGGGTGAGCACCGTGAGATTCAAGGGCACCGCCGGTTCGGTGAAGAAGCGGAAGGCATCAAAATGGGTGCATTTCAGCTGGTGGGATTCCACCACGGCATCGGTGGCCGCATGACCCAGCCGGAGGGGGAGATCATGGCGGATCTGCTCCGGGGTGGATTTGTACACCATGGCCCATTCATGGAGCCCGAAACAATCAAACTGCACGGGGTTGTCCACCACCGAGGCCAGGAGATCGTGGATATAGCGCACGGCCGCACCACGGCGCGACATGAAGGCTGAAAGATCAACGGTGACCACGGAGTCGTCGACAAGCGTGTAGTCACGCCAGCTGGCGTGGGGCGCGTCGGCGGGCAGGCCGACGCCGAGCCCCGGGTGCCAGGTTTTCAGGTGGGCGGCGCGGACCGGGTAGTACTCGAACAGGAAATCATACACCGGGTGTTTGACGTGCGCTTGTCGACGCCTGAGGTGGGCCTCGGTGAACGCAACAGCCCGCGCCTCATGGGCGCGGGCCTGCTGCATCCACTCCTGGGAAGTCAATGAAGTGGGTTCTGACACGTATCTATTCCTACTCGGTGGCATCCTCGTGAGTCCAGTCGTTGACCGTGCCCACGTACTCCTCGATAAGATCCTCCAGGGTGATCACACCCAGGAGCTCACCGCGCTGACGCACCTGCGCCATGTGTGCGGAGCGACGGTGCATGGTGTGCAGGACATCATCCATGAGCCCATCGGCGTCCACGTTGGTCAGGGGACGCAGCTCAGAGCGCGGAATGTGCTCCGAGGGGTTCAGGTTTGAATCAGCCAGGCGGGGGAGGACATCCTTGATATGGATATAACCCAGGTAGGACCCATCACGCCCGGTGACCGGGAAACGTGAATAACCTGTTTCACGGACAGCCACCTCCAGGTCAGCCAGGGTGGGGCCCAGACGACCGAAATCAAGCGAGCGGACAGCCTCATCTCGGATGACCAATTCCTTGATGGAACGGTGCTCGGTGCGCAGCGCCTTGGACAAACGGGCATGCTCCTCCGCATCCAGGAGACCCTCCATGCGGGATTCGGAGATCATGCTGGCCAGCTGCTCCTGGTCCACGGTGGAATCCAGCTCATCTTTTTGCTCCACGCCGAAGGCACGCAGGGTGATGCGGGCAACCCAGTTCATGAAACGGATCAACGGGCCGGTGAACCGGACCCAGAGAATGAGCGCGGGGGAGAGCCACATGGCCAGGGTCTCCGGACCTGCGATGGCGATGTTCTTGGGCACCATCTCGCCAAAGAGGATGTGCAGCCAGGTGATTACCCCCAGGGCGATGACAAACGAGATCGGGTGCAGGAGATTCTCCGGCACACCCACCGCCTTGAACGGCACCTCGAGGAAGTGTGCAATCGCAGGCTCGGCGATCTTGCCCAGCAACAGCGAACACAAAGTGATACCGAACTGCGCACCCGCCAGCATGATGGACAGATGCTCGGTGGCGTAGAGGGCACGTTCTGCGGATTTCTTCCCCTGGGCGATATGGGCTTCGAGCCGGTCACGGCGCGAGGAGATCAGGGCGAACTCAGCCGCCACGAAGAAGGCGTTGAACGCCAGGAGAACAATGATGAAAAGGGCGGTTACCCAGATATTCACTTGGTGTACTCCTCTGCTTCTTCGTGGGTGATGGGGGTGAGAACAGCCTTGTCAATGCGGCGGTCCTCCATGACGGTGACGCGTGCGATCCACCTGCCGGTGAAGCTGGATTCAAACTCATCCATGCCAGGTGTCTCCGTCAGGGGCAGGAGGGTGACATCTCCGACCTTGGGGATCCTGCCCATGGAGAACATGATCAGGCCACCGAGAGTTTCAAAGGGGCCATCGGGGGAAATATAACCCACGTGCTGCTGGAGCTGGTCTGTGCGGACTAATCCGGATACTTCCCAGCTCGCACCGAACTGCTGGAAATCACGTTCGGCCTCGGAGTCATCGTGTTCGTCATAGACCTCTCCGAGGATCTCCTCCACCACGTCTTCGATGGTAACCAGGCCGGCGGTGCCGCCGTACTCATCTGCGATGAGCACCACCTGGGAGCCTGCGGAGCGCACGGCATTGAGCACGGCATCACCATCGAGGCTCGCCGGTACCACTGGGATGCGGCGGGCCAGGTTACGCAGGATGGTGGTGGAACGCTGGTTGCCGGGGATGGCGAAGGCGTCCTTGATGTGGACCATGCCGATGGTTTCATCCAGATCACCCTCGGTGACAGGGAACCGGGAATGCCCGGTTTCCAGCGCCAGGTTGATCAGATCATCCACGGTGTCATCCGCCCGGAGGGCTTCGATGGTGGAACGCGGGGTCATGAACTTATCCGCGGTGGATTCACCGAACTTCAGGGAACGGTTGATCACCGCGGCGGTGGTCTGATCCAATTCACCGCTTTCTGCGGAGTTACGCACCAAAGCGGTGAGCTCCTGCGCGGAACGGGCGGAGGCCAGCTCCTCGGCGGGCTCAATA